>DATGLD010000048.1:0-596401 GCA_035294305.1 Ktedonobacteraceae bacterium
TATAATTTCCCGCTCGCATCCGTCAGGCGCCCCTCGGCAGTGGCAACGCGCCCACCGCTATGAATAATCTTTCCCTCACAATAGACGACTCCCGTTTTGCTTGAGAGAGGACGCACATAGTTGATGTTCAACTGGAGCGTGGTATAGCCGGTGCCGGCGGGCAGCGTTGAATGAATAGCGCAACCAAGGGCCGAATCGAGCAATGTAGCCGCCAGGCCACCATGAACAGTACCAATGGGATTGTAGTGATATTCAGCGGGTTCGGCAGCAAAAACTACCCGTCCCTCGCTCACTTCTTCCAGCCACATATTCATCAACACCGCGATGGGGGGCGGCGGCATGTGCCCTGTTTGTACCGCCCGCAGGTATTCAAGCCCGCTCATAGTCTGGCCGAGCTTAGCAGATGGAGCCGGGTCTTCCCAGGTAATGATACGCGTGCGAGTTGTTTCACTGGCGTCACTCATGGATAAGTTCTTCTTTCATCAATGAGAAAGCTACCTGCTTTGCTCTCAAAAAATATATTTCAGACCGTTCGGTCTGAAATAAGTATAAGGTGGAGAGGTTGGAAAGTCAAGGCCAATTGACAGAAGAAGATACAGCCAATTCTGATTACTGGATAGGCAGCGATGCTTGCCGGAGTTGCTTATTGAAAAGCACCAGCAAAGCAAAAAGCATGAAGCCACCCCATAAAATGGCGATTGTCACAGTAATGCCAAGACGTTGGAGACACAATCCGACTGCTGCGGGGCCAAGCGTGAGCGAGCCAAAAATGACGAGACGCGCAATGCTTCCTACACGGCCCTGTAATTGGTCGGGCACTATGCTAAGGCGATAAATCGCGCTCTGAAGATATGCCACCGAATCGACGAGCGCGAGACCGGCAATTACGATACCTAGCGCAACAGGATTGACCGTCAGGGCATAAAGCGGCCAGAGCAGGACAAATAGCAAGAGCGTACCGCTGAGGACGCGACCAAAAGAAACCCGTCGCTGAATCAAGCTATTCACTACGGCACCCAGAATATTCCCGATTCCTGCCGCCGCAAGAATAATCCCAACCAGACTCAGAGAGAAATGAGCCTGGCGAGCAATGACCGGCACCAGCAGGACGTTGATGCTGACAATCACCTCAAGATAGCCCGACAGCACAATCAGCAGACGAATCGCCGGCTGGCGCCAGACCCAATCAAGGCCCACGCGAATATCCTTGAGCAGGCGGGTCTTTGTTTCTATCCGCTCTTCCTGAAACGAGGTGCGAATGAAGAAAAGCGATACAAGCAGAACTGCGTAGGAGATAGCATCGACAAGAAAAGGCAAGAGCCGGTCAACGCTCAATAAAAACGTCCCGATAGGTGGAGCGGTCAGGGAGACGGCGCTGTAGACGACCTCATTCTGAGTAAGCGCTTGAGACAGTTGAGCTTTGGGAACGACCTGGGTAAGCGCCGCCAGTTCGGCCAACCCGTAGAAAACGGTTAATGTTCCAATGAGGAAGGAGAAAAGAAAGAATAAAGGCAGTTGAACGAGAACTGGAAGCTTAATCAGCACGATTATGGCAACGCCGAACAGGCACAAACCGAGTCCTGCCGTACATATAATCATGATACGCTTGCGATTCCAGCGGTCTACGAGCGCTCCAGCCGGGAGACTGAACAGGATATAGGGGAGCTGGCCCGCAGAAAAGATAAGCCCAGCAATCGCTGCGTTGTTGGTAAGGACGAAGATCAGGATTGGAAATGCTACCTGCGAGATACCCGTTCCAAGCGAGGAAATGCTCTGGCCCATCCATAACAACAAGTAATCATGGTTTTGCCAGAGGGCCTGGCCTCTTTTTGGGGGGTCTTCTTTACTCATTGAACCAGCACCTTTTGAACAGAAAACTATGTGGCACCTCAAGGAGTATAGCACACCCTGCCCTGGCTATAGAGAGTCCGGCAACAATTGTGACGTACATATAGATAGATTTTAGGCACGCCACCCGAAAAATACGAGAGGATTTCTATGCGCTACTCCTTCCAACGCCTGCTGTTCTCACTATTCGCAGTAAGCCTCTTGATAACCGGGCTAGCTGCCTGCAATAACTCTCCTGTCAACATCACTCCTACGCCTACGCCGGTTCCGTTCTATACGTTCCCCACGGGTGGCTCCTGTGTGAAGCTCGGAGCTCATCCACAAGCGCCCTACGCAAATATTCGCGTAAGCCATGATAGTTATCTCGCGCACAGCGAGCCCATGCTTGCGGAAGACCCGAATAATCCACTGCATCTCGTGGGTGGCTCCAAGTTCTTCACCGACCCGGCTCACTACCGTTTTCAAATTGGCTATTACACCTCGTTTGATGGGGGGTGCACCTGGACGGATGGCGGCATTTTACCCGGTTTTGATAAAACGATCCTTACTTCCGATCCCACCTTTGCATTTGGACCCAATAATAGAGTGTACGCTTCAGTGCTGGATAGCGTGCCCAGCCTGAATGGGGAGAGCGGCATTGATGTTTTCACCTCTACCGACGGCGGCAAAACCTTCGCTGCTCCGGTCAAGGTCTACTCGAATGCAACGGGCCGCATCTTTAACGATAAGCCATGGATCGGCGTTGACAATACTCATGGGCCGTACCGGGGCAATATCTACATGGTGTGGTCATATGACCATGGAGCTTCCTGCGATGGAGCAGGCTTTTGCCAGCAAGAACTGGCATTTTCCCGTTCAACCAATGGTGGTAAAAGTTTCTCACCGGTTCAGCTCATTGAGGGGAAAGCCTCATTCTGCACCGATCGTGTTCCAGGGCGCCAGGTCGGCTCAACAGCATGTGATGAGGCACTTGGCGCCATTCCGGTTGTTGAACCGGACGGCACTATCGCAGTTGCTTTTGCTTATGAAGACCCCATCGATTTTTCTGTACCAACCCGCCTGCTAGTGGTTACATCATCCGATGGCGGCAAGACCTGGACGCAGCCCGTACTGGCGGCAACCATTCATGATACCATTGGCGTGTTTCCGCCTGAGAAGTATCGCACTGCCTCGCTGCCTACATTCGCATGTGACCCGCGCACAGGTCAACTCTACCTCGCCTGGGCGGATAAAGGGAAGCGCGACGCCGATATACTATTGACCACCTCGAAAGATTCTGGGCAAACGTGGTCCACACCTGTACGAGTGAACGATGACCCGGTGGGAAATGGGGCGAATCAATTCCAACCACAACTGGCGGTTGCTCCTGATGGCGTTGTTAGCGTCTCCTTTTTTGACACGCGGATTGATCCGCAGCATAAGCTGATCGATGTATACCTGGGACAGTCCATCGATCAAGGAAGATCTTTCCTCAAAAATATACGAGTGACGACGCAGAGTTGGGACCCGGCAGTCGATGCCCCGGTCGATGAGAACGGCCTACAATTCATCGGCGATTATCAGGGGCTATCCAGCGACGATCATTTTGTCCACCCGTTCTGGAACGATACACGAACAGGCCGCCAGGAAATCTTCACGGCAGCCATTCCGAGTGCGGAGTTGAAATGAAGACAATGTTCTAGCCACCACGCCGGGGTGTCAAATGCGGGTGACGCGCCAGCATACGCAACACGAGCAAGCCTCCCACGAAGACCAGGCCGGAGATAAGCGCCAGTAGCCACATATAGGTGCCCTGGCCAGCAAGGTAGAGATCAAGTGCAGTCGTTAATAGCCACAGTTGAATTCCCAACAGAAGAATGCCAATCGCAAGTCCCATCAGGACAACCGCGACCTGCCCAAGCGGCGGCCGGCGTTCGATATCGCTGGTGGTTTCAGTTAATGGATAAGCCCTACCGTTCATTGGGGTTCCTCCTCCACGGCATAGAGCGTAGTGCCTTCTTGCTGAAGCGTGATCTTCGGTAAGGAACGCTGTGGTGGACCCGCCAGGGGCGATCCCGTTTGAGCATCAAACACTCCGTCGTGACAGGGACAGCGGAGATTCCCACTCGCCGGGTCGTAATAGACGGCGCAGGATAGGTGTGTACATTTTCCACTAAATGCGACGAAGCGCCCATTGGGCAGGTGGAGCAGGATTGCCTCGTCCTCAGATGTGGGGTAGTGAAAGTAGCTTGCCCCTCCAGGCGGAATGTCTGTCGTCTTCGCGATGGCCTGCCTGCGTATCGTGCGTAGAGGATTGAGGTAGCTCAACGCCGCTATTCCGGCAGTCGCGACAAAGAGCGCACCGGAAGCCATTACCGTGAAACGCAGGAGTTCGCGGCGCGAGACCTGGTCGTCCGCGTCCCAATGGTAAGGAAATTCTGCCTGCCAGCGCCTGATCCGCGGACGACCGCGAGTACGCTCCGTTCTTACGGGAGCGGGTTCGCTTTTTTTCATCATAATACCCATGCCTCCTCTTTTGGTTGACCTGATGAATGCGCAGTTTGACTTCTCGCCTCAAGCATTGCGACCAGATCCAGCCGCGGCGTTTCCTGCGGCAAGACTTGATAGACCCTGGTACGAACGGATTGCTCACCAAAACTGGTGACATTGACGGGATGTCCCTGGCGCTGATTCATAAATTCCTCGTAGTCTCCATACCACAAGGCCTGCGTCGGGCACGCCTGCGCGCACCAGGGTTTGAGGTCCTGGCTGGTGCGATCATAACAGAGATTGCACTTCTTCATCAGGCGAGCCTGCACGTCAAACTTGGGTACTCCAAAGGGACAGGCATACACACAATTGCGACAACCAATACAACGCGATGGCTCCGCCTGCTGCACAACCCCCTCAGGTGTAATGAGAATAGCCATAACAGGACAGACCTGCGCGCACGGAGCCAGCGGGTCCTCACAGTGCATACAAACGGTTGGCTGTGTGGCTACACTGACCTCGCGGTTCACAAAATCCACCATCACCATGCTTTCACCCTTGTGTGAGTCGCATTCACGACAGGCCGCCTCACACGCACGGCAACCGATGCAGCGAGAAGGATCAACAAACAACGTTTTGACTGCCACTTTTTTCTCCTTTTATCCTTCCAGGACAGGCACCAGGCGCTCTCCCTACAGCCGTGCGGACGAGGGGCACCGTCCCTACATCCCTTATACTGTGTATTTAGAAAGTCTTCGCATCTTTTGCCGGCTGATCTTTCGTTTCCCCAATTGTATACGGGAACATCCTGGGAGCGTTTTCCGGCGTAAAGTTCTCAATGACTCCATCGGTTCCAGGTGAAACGGCCGGTGCATTTAGCTTCTCTACAGTTGCAGCGCAGGCCTTATATTCTGGAATCTTCACGTTTGGCTCAACGGCAGGATTGGTGAGCTGGTTGACCGAGCGTTCGTGTCCATAGTGATAGGGAATGAAGAGTGTATCCGGGCGGATGGTAGGCACAACAAGCGCTTTCACTTCCATCGCAAAGCGCGGCGTGCGCACACGCACGATTTCATCATTGACAATCCCTAGTTTTGCGGCAGCCTGCGGATGAATCTCTACCCATGGCTCGGGCGCTTGATCGTTAAGGAAACCCAGCCGCCGGGTCTGATTGCCACTCAGGTAATGGTAGACCACGCGCCCGGTGGTGAGACAGAATGGGTAATCCCCTCCAGGTTCTTCGGCAGGAGGCGCATAGGGAATGGGAAACATCCGGGCCTTGCCATCCGGGTGACCAAAACGCTCGGTAAAGAGCCGCGGCGTGCCGGGGTGATCGAGCGATGGACAGGGCCAGAAGACGCCACCCTGCTCGTCTATTTTCTCCCACGTAATGCCGTAATAATCGGAGACGCCTCCCTTAGAAGCGACGCGGTATTCATTCCAGATATCTGACACGGACTCAAACGGGAAGAACTTGCCGCGACCAAGTCGTTTGGCCAGTTCCGTCACAATCTTCCAATCCTGCAAGGCTTCACCAGGAGGGTCTGCTGCTTGATTGATCTTGATGACGCGGCCCTCCAGGTTGGTGGTCGTACCCTCATCTTCGCACCATACAGTGCCTGGGAGAATGATATCGGCAAGTTCAGCAGTTTCCGAGAGGAAGAAATCAACCACTATCAATGGATCAATACGTTCCAGGGCCTGTTGCACCACGCGGTTATCCGGCAGCGACACCATGGGGTTCGAACACACAATCATGCAACTGCGAATCTCACCGTCCGCCATCAGGTGAATCATCTCGGTCGCGGCCGCTCCCTCCCACGGCAATTCATCAACGGGTATGCCCCAGACATTGGCTATGTAGTCGCGGTCCTCCGGCACATCGATATGCCGGTAACCCGGTAGCTGATTAGCTTTCTGACCAACCTCGCGACCGCCCTGACCATTGCCCTGCCCCGTTACCATCATGCAACCGCTGCCAGGCTTGCCGAGTTGCCCGCGCGCCAGGGCGAGATTGATGCAGGCCAGGCAATTGTTCACACCATGCGTACTATGCTCAATCCCTCTCGCGTGCATAACCAGCGAACGGGCGGCACGACCGTAAAGACGCGCTGCGGCCAGAATGTTTTTAGCAGGAACTCCCGAGTGCTTCTCCGCGAACTCCAGCGTAAACGGCTCAACCGATGCGCGCACCTCCTCCCATCCATTCGTGCGCGCGCGCAGGTACTCCTCGTCAATCAATCCATCGACAATGAGCTGCCGCAGCATGGCATTAAGCACGGCGATATCTGTGCCCGGGCGCACGGGCAGCCAGAGGTCGGCGGTACGCGCCAGAGGCGTCTCGCGCGGATCGATGACGATCAGGCTGGCGCCTTTATCACGCGCGCGCCAGATCCATTGCATCATGATCGGGAAGCACTCGCCAACATTCACCCCCACGGCCAGCATGCAATCGGTCAGAGGAATATCGGTCATCGGCAAGGGAGCGCGATCAACACCGAAAGCTCTGGCATACGCAACCGCAGCTGACGACATACAGAGGCGACCATTATAATCCACGTGCCGCGTACCCAGACCTACGCGCGCGAATTTGCCCATGATATAGCATTTTTCGTTCGTCATCGAAGAGCCGCTGTAGATGGCTACGGCGTCTTTGCCATGTTCAGCCTGAATCTGCTGCCAGCGGCTCACGATGTAATCCAGGGCCTCATCCCAGCTAGCACGCTCCAGCCGACCGCCTTTCCCACCTCGTCGCATCATGGGATAGCGCAGGCGATCAGGATGGTTGACCTGCTGGTATGCCACAACTCCTTTCGGACAGAGCGAGCCGCGATTATGTGGAAAGTCGCGCGGTTCCACGCCAATAACCTGCCCATCCAGCACACGAAGGTTCATGCCACACTGCACGCCACAGAAAGCGCAATGAGTTGGCACAAGCGCCTCAGGCACACGATCCGCGGCTCTCCAACCGGTGGCAGGTTTCCCGGCGGACTCGAAATCGTAGTTGAAAGCGCGATCGGGTTGAAAAAAATCTTTATTGACTGACATTTCTGAATCCTTCTAGAGAAACCGCTTGCCCATCAATTGATAGTATGCCTGACCACGCAACACGCGCTTGCATGTTGGACAATAATCCTGAAGTAAACCGCGATCTCCTCCCAGGTCGTAGCGCTGACCTAAATCGTCCAGAACACCCTCGAGGTCCTTAATAAACTGTTGAGAAGGAAATTCCTGACCGCAGCGTTTGCAACGACCCGTCTGTGGCTGCTTGCCGTAATGCTCCACATCCTGGTTCACCGTTTGATACAACGTGACACCAATACTGGCCGGTCGTTCGATAATATGAAAAAACTTACCAAATGGAATCGAGAGCAACCAGACGACGACTACAACTTCGTGTACCAGCGAAAGGAACCAGTAATACCTCCCTCCCCATAATGTGGATGAAGCCGTGAGCGCTAATCCGGTAATCGCAATCGCCACAAGCAAGGCTATTGGTACGAGATCAAATCCGAAACGCTGAATAGCAAGCAACCCAGCGTCAGTAACGCGCCGCCATAAGGCAATCCCCAATCCGATCAGGAGCAGCGCAGCGGTAAAATCCAGCCCATGGAAGATAACAAAGCCTATCGCAGAGTTGATCGGAAAGGTAAAAAGCGGCAGACCGAAGAACCAGACCTCGTATCCACCATGCGGCATCAACGTGAAGTGAAGCCAACCGAATGTGAGCGGGATTGTGATAGCCAGCGATAGGATAACGCCCCAGAAGATGCACATATGCATGATCCAGCGCTGCAGGCTTCGCTTCAAGATAAATGTCTGTCCGAAGATGTCCGTCCACCAGGCTTTCGGAATAAGCAACGTGTAGCGCCGGAAATTACGCCAGGAGAGAAAATTTGCCCAGCCGGCGCGAAAGTAGCGCCAGGTTGGAGGGCGGCCAATCCAGAGTGTGTAACGATACGTCAGAGCCACAAGCGCAAACAGAACCGCTACGGCATAGCCAATCAAGGCCGCGTCGAAGTCTCGCAGCCCACGCGAGCCAATATAAATCAAAAGAATCAGCACTGCTGCCACAAGAATAGCAATAAGAGTCGCAATCCTGGCGGAACGCACTATTTCACGCCCTCTATCGTGCTGCAACCTGAACCTCCTCTCTGCATCGCCACGATCTGAGCATCTAAGGTGTATCACTCTATGCTAGTTGTAGCAAAAAGAATGCCTTCAGACAAACACAGCAATAATGTAGAGAACACCTTGGCCTCGCCCCCAGACGAACCGCTCTTGCTTGACATACTGATGCGGATTTGTTATAGTTGCATTTAAGACTGATCGGTCTGTGTCGAGAGAGGAGAGGATATGCGTAAAGGTGAGCAGACGCGCGAGATGATTTTGGAGCGGGCGGCGGAGTTATTCAATCAGCAGGGATATTTCGGCACCTCCCTTTCAGACCTGATGCGCGAGACAGGTCTGGAAAAGGGGGGCATCTATAATCACTTTCGGGCCAAGGATGAGCTTGCGATAGAGGCGTTTGAGTATGCCTGCAAAGTGGTATGGCAATCCGTCGAAGAGGAACTGGTAGGCAAGGTTAACGCGGTTGATCGCTTGCTGGCAATGCTGGTCGCGTATCGCCGATTAATCGACAACCCTACATTACCCGGCGGATGCCCGCTCTTAAATACCGCAGTCGAAGCTGACGATGCTCACCCGGCTTTAGCCGGACGCGCCCGCTGGGCCATGACCCGCTGGCGCAGGTGGATTCATAAGACCGTATCACGTGGCATCGCGGCAGGTGAGATACGTCCTGAAACTGACGCGGATGCTCTGGCTTCGGTGATCATCGCGACCATTGAGGGCGCAGTCATGCTCAGCAAGCTCTACGACGATTCCATCCACATCTACCGCGCCGCTGATCACCTGTCGGCGTATATCAATACTATACGAGCATGAGTCAGCAGGGGGACGAGGGTCCTCTATCAATCGCCAGGGGATGCATAATCCTCAGGCGCGCACCATGCAGGCGCTGGATGAATCCGCACTCCGCAGGGGGGCAGCTTGCCCGTCGCTGCCATAGAACCTCATAACGAATCAAGATGACCCCACATCTTCCGGAACCGGTATTGGGGAGATATTCAAATTGCCGTAATGATTGGTGGCGTAGACAGGGGATTGCATGGCAGCAGCGAATGCATTTTGTGCAGCGGGTGAAGACTCGATCCGCCAATCTCTTTCTTTATCGGTGTTAAACCAGACGAAGGCCTTGATATTGGGATAATTATACGGCAACTGCACAGTGAAGGCGTCGGTAATCCAGGCGGCCTTATTGCCCGATTGCTCCTGAGAGGCCATTTCAGCAATCATAATCGGTTTGGTTGTGAAGCTGGTGAGCGAGGTATAACATCCTTTCACATCAACGGTAAATGTTTGCCATTGGCCCTCGGTGCCATTATATGCATCCATGCCTACCCAGTCTACATAGGCATCGCCGGGATAGAGTTCTTTGAGCAGGCTGGTCTGATTATCAAAAGCATAAGGCGCCCATACCCAGCTCACGTTGGTTGCGCCTACAGATGTAAAAATATCATGGACATGACGCCACATTTTTACAAATAACCCTGCCTGGTTGCCATTTTTCTGTTCCGACCACGGCTGCCACTGGCCGTTCATCTCATGCGCGAACCGCAAGAAAAAAGGATGACCCCATGCTTTGGCCGCCTCAGCCCATTGACTGATATAGCTATCGAATTCCCCACCGATGATACGTTCTAAGGAATGGGTATTAATCGTTTTACCGGACACGGTCGTATACTGGCTGGTGTCAGGAAGATGTGGCGTCCACGTGACCACCGGAATGGAGCCGCGGCTGCGCGTCGTATTCATCCAACTCACGTTAAACGCGGCGGAGTTATAGGTATTATCCCACCTCTGAAACCACATATAGAGCGCCACACGTTTTTTGGCATCATGTTCGAATGTATCAAGCGTGGCAAAATCCGGCAGGCCACTACCGGCGGGGCCAACATGCACGAACGCACCATAGTAGATCGAAGGCGACTGCGGTTTGGCGATAGGAGTACTCGTTGTGGTACTCACAATTGTGGGCGTAGGTAGAGGTGTGGGAGGCCGGGTAATAGATGTGCTTGTTTGGATACAGGAGCTAGAGACGAGTGAGATGATCGGCAAGATCAGCAACACGAAATGAAGCCTGCGAGGATAGAACAAACATCCCGCTATAGTTCCCACGCGCATATCAAAAGCTTACCCCACACAAAATGATTTTAAGAGTAGAAAAGTGATTACCCACCCATAGCTGAAGCGATTTCACATTTTTAGCTTCTCTTGCAGATAAGACGCCTGGGAAGCTAATTTGTAACAAGAGCTTTACTCCACATATAGCAGATTAGAGTCGTGGGCAATCACTTGTTTTTCTTTAAATGTATTTCATCTCAAGGTAGCGCCCCCGTAGCGCATTGACCTGCGATTTCACATTTTTCCCCTGGATGGCATCGTGCATCAGTTGAGCAAGTTCGCCCATGGCGCGTTCATCCATACCAAAGCGCGTCATCTCCTGCACACCGATGCGCAGGCCAGAGGGATTGCGCGGATCGGTATCGCCGGGAACCATGTTGTAGTTCACAATGATATCATTCGCTTCCAGGCGTTTGGCGACCTCGACACCGCCGCCCTGCTGCGCGACGTTCACGGCGATCATATGGCTCCTGGTATAGCCAAAATCACGCGCCTCGACCGCTGTTCCGAGTTCATCCAGACTGCGGCCAAGGGCCTGAGCATTGCGCACGATTTGCGATGCATACGCGCGCCCGTACTTTTTCATTTCGCGTGTAGCTACAACCAGGGCCGGTAAGGTATTGAGATGATGGTTGCTGGAAGAACCAGGAAAGACGCCGCGATCGGCGGCAGGCCAGTATTTCTTTTCGCCTTCCGCATCCAGATTGCCCAGAATGATGCCGCGCTGCGGACCCGGGAACGTCTTATGCGTGCTGCCCGTCATCCACGTCGCGCCCTCGTGCAAGGGGGACTGGAATTCGCCGCCCGCGATCAATCCAAGCACATGCGCCCCATCATAGAGCAAGGGTATATCTTTGGTCTTGCAAAAGGCCGCAACCTCAGAGACCGGCTCCGGGAAGAGGAAGAGGCTCTTGCCCATGACGACCAGTTGTGGCGCCACCTGGTCGATCAGCTCGATGGTTTTCTGGGCATCAACATGATAGTGATCGGGGGTTAGAGGCAAATAATGCAGGTGGATGGAATTGGGACCGCCGAGTTTGAGCGATTGGCCGCGGCTCTGAATGCGCCTGCCAAAGACACCCACAGGTCCATGACTGATATGGCCACCCGCGTCGGTCGAGTTGGCGACGACGGTATCACTGCCGCGCAGCCAGCCCAGCGCGATAGCCGTGTTGGCGGCATTGCCGCTAATGGGACGTACATCGGCCTGTTTCACGTCAAAAAGACCAAGAATCTCGCGTGTGGCCATGCTCTCGATCTCGTCGATGTAGCGCGTCCCCTGATAATAACGATTGACTTTATCACCCTCATTGGGATGCCCTTCGGCATAGCGGCCCATAAAGTCGGAAACCTGGACGCGGCGCACAGCCTCGCTAGGAGTGTTCTCACTGGCAATCAAATTGATGGTCTGTGTCTGTCGCCAGGTATTTTCGCGTGCGATGATATCTTCGATGTCGCTGATATCTACTGTCATAGTTCGCTCCATTACACTGTTAAGGCGTTGATCAAATAGGTATTTTCAGTATACCAGCAGCGAGGATTAACAACAAGAGAAAATAGGAAGCCGAGCCAGGAGAAGAGTAGAAGGAGCGATGCATTTTCATCCTGCATCGCTCCCGTTATTCACCTGCGCCGCCAATTGTCACCGGAGAACAAAGAAATCCTCGTTCACTTCGATATTGGCCATTGATAGGCGTTCTGAATCGCAGTAGCGCTTCCAGAGGAATCGCTGGAGCTAAATTGTGGCTTATCCAACAAAGGCCACTGGTAGGCGCTCAACACGTTGACCTTGCTCTGATTAATCGTCGTCCAGTCGTTGTTGAGGATGCCGCCAGTATCCCCCGAGTCCGCATTCCACGCCCAGTAGGTGTAGCTGATATCGTTCTTTTTCAGGAATGACACCAGCGTGCGCTGCCACATACCCTCGATATCCTGGCCCATCGATGGCCCGCCGAACTCTCCCATCAACAGTGGGGCCGTCCCATCCTGTTGCAGATAGGCCCAATATTTCTCCCAGATGGGCGGCAGCGTGTATGCCAGATCCGCCGGTTTGGAGACACGGAACCACGACTGCTTATAGACGCTGGGGCCATAATCATGGGCCGAATAGACCAGCTTATCCTGTTCTGACAGGCGCACAGGATATTTCGTCGCTCCTTCCAGGTTTCCACCCCACCAGTAGGAATCGCCTTGATAGACATCGATTCCCTCGACGATAATAAGCCACTGCGGATTGACGGCCAGGATGGCGTTGCCGGCCTTTTCTGCCGCCAGGCGCCAATCGGTATTGGGATTGCCACTACCCCAGGTAGCCGGACTATGCGGCTCGTTGTCCAGGTCCGCTCCGATGATGGTCGTGTTTCCCTGATAGTGTTTTGCCAGCATCACCCAGTCCTGAATCCACTGCGCTTGAGACACCTGATAGGTGTACCACAAGGCAGTTCGCTGGTCGGCAGTGGGATCATGACGATCCAGGATGACCTTCAAGCCAACAGTATGAGCGCCCTCTATAATCTTATCCATGAGCGCCAGACCCTGAAGGCCCTTGAGATCAGGGTTCAGTTGGTAGTTGATTCCCTGTGGCTGGCTGCCCGGGTCAAAGAGCTGATCAGTGAAAGGCAGGCGAAGCGTGTTGAAGCCCGCCTGGACCATCTGCTTGAGCATATCTTGCCAGTTGCGCATCCCTAAGCCATGCGGGGCAAAGGCACTGGTCTCAAAGCCAAACCAGTTAACGCCGGTGAGCGTGACCTGGCAGTCCGAAGAGGCATCCACCAGTTCACTGTGAAAGGTTTTGAGGAAACCTACCTGATAACCTGCCCGGCACGGCCCGGGGGCCTTCTTTGTAACAGGAGTAGAAGTTTTTGTCGCAGGAGCATTAGAGGCTTTTTTCAAAACGGTAGTAGCAGTAGGCGCACAAGCAGTCAGGATCAGTGTTCCTAAAATCAATAGAAAAAGAGGCGATATTCTCTTTCCCCAGCTACCTGCTATGCAGGAGCATTTCATATGCTCTTCCTTTCAATTAATGCGATGTAGAAGTAGCGCTGCCTCCCAGGTGCCTGGGAGGCCCTTTAGGCCGGCTTCAACGCCGTGGCAAATGATACCGGAGATCGGATCATTGCCTTGCTCTTCTTTGCGCGGAACAGACTGCATCGTCTCTGTTTCAAAGCAGCAAAAGCTTACCCCACAACGGGCTAGTAGGCGGTTCGATAGCCCTGGTGTGTTAAGAAGGTTTCATAAGGAATGGATCAGGTTGCTTTGCTCATCAGTCATAAGTATACACAGTTTTATCTCTGGTATACCTGCAAAACGCCTTATTGCCTTAAGGCCAGAATCTCAGGGCTGTGAGGATAGATACCTATTGATATTGCTAAGATATGTGTACAATCAGTGTACGGGATAGCTATCCAGGAGCAAGCTTAAATCAACAGCTAGCTCAGTTTTCCAGGCGCACGATCTTGTATGCATGCGCCGCCTGAAGCACTCCCGCGCAATAACTTGAAGCCGGTGACCATGACCATCTACCCCCTGGAGACGCTATACCCAGCCGCTTCGCGATCCCATGTCTTGCCAGTAAACGCCTCCTGCTTCAACACGGCATACTCAATGCGATGCGTGCCGGTCTTAGGAAGCGAGTCTCTCAATTCGACATATCTGGGTATGGCATAATCGGCCATCTTCCCCTGACAGAAATCGAGAATCTGTTCGGGAGTGACGGTCTGGCCAGGCTTGAGGACGACAACCAGCTTGATCTCGTCCTCGGCAAGTTCCGATGGAACTGCGTGCGCAGCAGACTCCAGCACAGCAGGGTGCTGGTTGACCACAGATTCGATCTCCCAGGCCGAGATGTTCTCTCCCCTGCGCCTCATCGAAGCCTTCTTGCGGCCCGCGTAGTAATAGTCGCCCTCCTCGTCTACCCAGGCCAGATCACCGGAGTGAAACCAGCCGTTGCGCCACGCCTCGCTTGTAGCCTCTTCTTTACCATAGTAATATGCCACCGATTTGCCGCCGGGCGAGCGGAAGACCAATTCACCGGTCTTGCCCGGTGGCAGCTCCTGGTCATCATCGTCAACGACCTTGAACTCAAACCCTGGCAGCGGTTTGCCCATCGAACCAACCTTACCGGCAGTGTTCATCAGAAAACCAGGAGAGTCGACCATACCAAACCACTCGATCAACCGAAGTTTGAAGCGCTCTTCAAAAGGCCGCCAGGCATATGCCGGGCAGGCGGCGGAGAGAACCACCCGGACGGGATTATCAGCATCATCCGGTCGTTCCGGCTGCTTCAGCAGGATTGGGATCATCGCGCCAAGGGTGTTGAATTCAACAGCGTTGTACTTTCTGCACTCGTCCCAATGCCTGGAAGCAGAGAAGCGTTCGCCGAGCGCCAGCTTATAGTCAAGGACAATGGCTCCCAACGCTGTGACACCCAGGGCATTTCCATGAAAGAGCGGTAAGGAAGTATAGACGGTTTCTCCAGGGCGCACGCCGGTTGGTTCCCACAACTTGACGATATTGGCCGGATTAATGCCCTTGTTGATAGTACCTTTCGGAGGACCAGTAGTTCCGGAGGTGTAGAGAATATTGTCGGCAGGGACTCCGGCACGCGCGTCGATGGGAGGCCGGCCTCCCCCCGCTTCAAGCCATTCCTTTACAGCGATCGCATTGCTCATGGCGGATGGTATGGACCCATGAACAATGACCAGTCGCACATTGGGTGTGCGCTCTCTGATGATATTGAAATGTGCTAATAGCTCCTCATCTATGACGATAGCAGAAGCCCCCGAGTCGTTGAGGATGTAGGCGAGAGCATCGCCTCGCTGCGCTATATTGAGTGGAACAGCACCTACACCCATGAAAACCATGGCATAGTAGGTATAGAGAAACTCTGGGCAATTGCCTATCATGAGAGCAACCCTCTCGCCGGTGCGGATCCCTGCCTTCCAGAATCCCGCGGCCATTGCGTAGATACGGTCCACAAAGTCACCCCAGGCTATCTCCTCGTCTTTCCATTTCAGGAAAGTCTCAGTGGGATGGGCATTGCGCCGCTGGAGTATCAGGCCCTCCAATCCTGATAAAAGCTCGACCAACAAGATCACCTCCTCGTCGCCTGCTCGCCTGGGACCGCTTCACCAGCAGCAATGGCAACGTCCTCAGTTAATTGCAGGAGTTCGCGAGCGAAGTCTCTTTGACGCTCGCAGCTGAGAGCGTCTGTCTTGAGCAGGTGCACATCGTATCCCAGTTCCTCGAGTTGCGATTTACAGGCAAAATCTCGCTCATCCAGCACAAAATGGGAACAAAAATCCTGGTACAACCAGCCTGCAGAGACAGGGCTATGAGGAAGCCCATATGCCGCCAGGAGTCTTTCGCGGCTACGAGCGCGTATCCTCTCGCCGGCAGGTAGTTCCAGAGCCGCGATGACCGGCGAGATGGCCCATACCTTCTTTTTATTGGCAACCAGCGCTTCCCTCACGCCGGGTACTGAAACGATAGGGAGAATACTGGCAACAGGGTTGCTCGGAGCGATAAAAATGATTTGTGAGGATGCAATGGCCTCAAGCACACCGGGAGCGGGCTGCGAGTCTTCTATACCTATATAGCGAACCTTACTGACACGTGATGCACAGCGGTAGCGGACGAAGTATTCCTCATAATGAAGTACCGCATGTGCTACCGTTTCAACCCATGTTTCAACCCAGGTGTCGGTTGCAGGAATGATACGAGCCTGAATGCCCCATAGCTGGGCTTCGCGAGCGGTGACTTCAGAGAGGGTTGCTCCGTTATGGAGCAGTTCGGAGCGCCATATGTGGGTGGCCATGTCTTTATCACCCAGGCCAAACCAGAAATCCGGGGAAAAAAGACGTAACGCACCTAAAAGATTGAAGCTCTCACTACGCAACCCCCAACCCCTATCGAAATCGGCAGCGTTGGATAGGCAATAGATGATTGCGTCGATATCGGGGCAAATGCTCAGGCCAAAGAACTGAATGTTGTCTCCAACGTTACAGATGCAGGTCAGTGCCGCCGGATCGTAGACATAGTTGATGCCACGAGCCAGCCTGGCTCCTCCTGTGCCACCGCATATTACGCCAATCACGATAGCCTCCTATCACTCTGTTCGATTATACACGTCGGGATAGGGCTTGGTGACAACTCGGGCGCCATTATTGATGAAAAAGCTGCGAACGACATTCTCATAGTCGTGGGCCAACATAGGATTGGGTGTCAGCGTTTTTACAAAGCGCTTGAGATGGCGCATGTAGTCGATCTTCTCGGCCCGGTCGCTGCGAGCCTCTGCGATGATCTCATCGGGATCTTTGCCCTCGGCCTCACAGAACTGCTGCACCAGCTGGAGCCGGCCCTCCCATTCCGCCTCACTCAAGTGATACATATTATCGACGGTATCTATCCACAACTGGATTGATCGATAGGCTCGTATGTCTGTAGGCCCCTGTCCCTGCCTGCCCTCAGTTGCACTCACGCTTCTCTCCTTCCATTCTCTCGGCTAAGCGGTGAGCAGGATGCGCCTTGATCCTGCTCACCATTGTCCTTTGACGCACGCTCCAGGATCATTAGACGGGATAGCCAAACATGCGGGCCAGATACCTGAGTTCATCGAACCGGTGAGGCTTCGGCTCGCCCGTGGGCTGCGGTAATCCCTCGGCTTCGAGCTCCGCAACCACTTGCTGGTCGCGAGGGAATGGCTCGCCCCATTGCTGATAGGAGAAGGTTTGTTCGAACGGGAGACGAGGGCGCATGCCACCAGCATCAGGATCTTCAGCCGGATAGCCGATGAGCAGTTGCCAAACAGGCACGAAGTGCGCAGGCACACCGAGCAATCGCTTAACTTCCTCCTGCTTGCTTGGGGCGGCAATCATGTGCAAGCATGCTCCCAGCCCCTCATTTACCGCGGCTAAGGTCGCCACAGCGCATGCGCCTACCGTTTCTGCATAGGCGACATTGGCGCTTGTCTCGTAAGGCAGGCCATGCAATAGTTCGTTAATGGCAGGCATACCGGCCGGCATGCTTTCTCCCTGGAAGATAGCATTATCGATTGCCTGGCTGCTCCAGCCAAAAGCGGCTGGCAAGGCACCGACGCCGACGAGCTCCTTTGTCCTGTTGGCGAATACCTCCGGTCGAGCGCCTTCTGGGTCCGCATAGAAATAGATCCAAACCGGGGCCTGGGTATGTGCTCCCTGCCAGTTATCACATGCTAACAGCTGATCGCGCACCTTAGAATCTAACTTATCACGTTCGACAACCACGACTCGCCAGGGCTGCAAGTTGCCAGGGCAGGTCGTCATACGCACCACTTCGAGAATACGCTGAACCTTCTCCATGGGAACAGGTTCCCATGTTTTAAACCAGCGCACACTGCGCCGTTTACCAACAGCTTCTAAGAACTCCATAGACCTTTTCTCCTTTCAATTGAAGTCAGGGAAACGGTGATGAACCGTTTCTCCATGAGCACCGACGCTAGCAAAAATTCAGTGGGTTGCGTAAGCAGTTCTCTGACTCAAATGCGCCGCTCTTTGCCTTGCCAGAACTGCTCGCGCAACTCACGCTTGAGAATCTTGCCGTAAGCGCTCTTGGGCAGCTCCGAGACAAACTCGACCGTCCGCGGCTTTTTATAGCCGGCCAGATGCTGCCGGCAGAGCGCATTCACTTCTTCCTCGGTTATCGTCATGCCAGGACGCAAAGCAATGATCGCCTTAACACTCTCTCCCCACAACGGGTCGGGAACACCGATCACCGCCACTTCATAAATTGCTGGATGCTTGAGCAGGACCTCCTCTATTTCGCGCGGGTAGATATTGTTGCCGCCACTGATGATCATATCTTTCTTACGATCGAGCAAGTAGAGGTAACCCTGCTCATCCAGCATACCGATATCGCCGGTATGCAACCACCCCCCGCGCAAGGTCTCAGCTGTTGCATCGGGCCGTTTCCAGTAGCCTGCCATGACCACGCTTCCTCGCGCGACAATTTCGCCAATCTCCCCAGCCGCCACTTCATGATCGTTGTCATCGACGATGCGCACCTCCACATCGGTGCGAGAAATCCCCGCCGAAGCGAGACGACGTTCCGCAGCCGGGTCGCCATGCGTTACATGCTCTTCCCGCCGCAGGTAGGAAATCGTCATCGGCGCTTCGCCCTGACCATAAATCTGAACGAGCACAGGCCCAAAAGCTTCCACAGCCTGCTTCATATCCTCAACATACATCGGCCCCCCACCATAAGCGATACAGCGGAGACTGCTCAAATCGTAGGACTGATACGGCCCGTTGAGCAACATTTTGATCTGGGTCGGAGCAAGGAACGCGATGGTTGTCACACGCCGTTGTTGGATCAAAGCAAAGACGGTCTGAGGATCGAAACTGGAAGTGTGCAGGATGATGCTGGTCGCGCCCTTGGCGATTGCCGGTAGCCCAAATAAACCACTCCCATGAGTAAGCGGTGCGGCATGGAGGACGATATCCTCGGGAGTAAGTGGATATACATCCGCAAAGTAGTTCATCAGCATCGCCAGCAGGTTGCGATGAGTCAGCATAGCTCCCTTGGGCTTACCAGTGGTGCCAGAGGTATAAAACAGCCAGGCGAGATCATCTGGATCAACCTCGGCATCACTGGTGACCGGGTCGGCGCTCGAGAGCAATGTCTCATAATCGAGGGCACCTGTAATACTCTCAACTCCAATAATCTGCAGTTCCGGTACTCGCTCGCGGGCCTGGTACGCGGAAGCGGCATGCTCACCTGTTGCCACTAACACCCTGGCTTCGCAGTCCTGGCAGATAAATGCCACCTCCTCAGGGTGTAGTCGCACGTTGATCGGGACAGCAACAGCGCCAGCGCGGAAGCAAGCGAAAAGCGTCTCGAACAAAGCCGGCCCATTCCGTTGCACAATCGCCACGCGATCTCCTGGACGTACCCCAAGAGATTGCAAAGCCCGGGTCAACCGGCCAACTCGCTGAGTCAACTCCGCATAGGCAAGCTGCTGATCACCATACTGGATTGCCAGCCGGTCGCCATAAAGCCGGCTGGTTTTCGTCAAGAGGGAACCGATATTCATAACAACACATCGCCTCTCAGAGATCGAGTGAACCATTGATGGGATTTCCCGCGCCATCTTAACGATACTTCTACACGCTGTCGTTGGATATGAATGCCGGTACGATCACCCCCTTTCTCGCTCAAAAAGCGCTGAGAGGTTCCAGCAAGATAGTAAATCCTTGCCTGGTCAGCACCTGTTTTGTCCATTGGGCCGCTTCCTCGCTGGCATTCCCTCGTCCCCGGAGGACCAGTGTGCCGGAAAAATGGCGAGGATCCCATCCCAGAGTTTCACCAAGGCTTCTCATAAGTTCGTGGCCGATGCGCTCCGTCTCCAGAGGTCCCATATCGGCAGGGAGAGGGAGCGCGAGAGGGGCATCCTTGTAATTCAGAAGCCCCACACGCTCCAGCATGATATCCTGTAGGCCAGAGCTACCCAGGCAACGGATTATTTCAACATAAGAGTAACTCTGCTTTAGTTCTGCCGCTAAACGAAAACGCATCTCGAATTGGTATTGCTCCATAATTGTAACATGCTGTTTACACCACTGCAGTGGGGACGAAAGGGCGCACAGGCTCCAGGTGGCAGCTCAAGCTCTTGCTCTTGATAAAGACGAGACCTTCCCGTGCCTGTATCTCGCCAGCCTCCACCGAAGCGGTTACCGTCAAATTGCCGGTGTAGCACAAGGCATTGCTTCCCAGGGACTGTGAGAGACGATGTAGAATAACATCTGCCAGTGCCTGGGCCCTTTCACCCCTGAGACCTCTCTCCACCGGTAGAGTCAAACTGGCACGCTCTCCAGCGAATGCGACCTCCTCCAGGATGATATCTTCAAAGCCGCCGGTAGCCAGGGTCTCAACGATATCTACCAGGGGCCAGCGATGTTTTCCACAGCACGAGCGGGTGCCAATCTGCACTGTGTACCTGGCCATACCTCCTCCTTCGCCGTCAGGGAGGATTGGTTGAATGATTCCCTCCCTGCATCAGGAACCATACAACTATGTCATCCCTGACTCGTATTGAACGCAAACTACGCCGTCTCGTTCGCCTGGCCTTCGACCTCAATTAATGTGAGGCATAGGGGTCAGGCTCATCTGGATGCCAATCCCGGAAGTGATTCAGGGCCTGGGTTGTCAGCAAGAACGGCTCCTTACCGTCTCCCGCTCCAGCGTGCATGGTGCGGTAGTAGTCGACGTCCAGGTGATGAACCTGGGCTGTGAACTGACACTGGATGGGATTAGTGAAGGCCGGGCAGACACCCCACTTGTCGACAATATACTCAACAGTTTTCAGGGCAGCCTCGTATGCCCACTCGGAGATCTTGATATTTGGATCATCCAGAATGGCCTGCATCACCTCTGGCTTATAGGGAGCCTGGTTGCGTATGGCCCAGTTGTCCTCCTTGGAGAAGTGTGCGCCGCGCTTGTACCGCACATCATGCACGTAACGCAATACTGACTCCGCCGTGGGGAACTGAGGCGATGGCACGACCGCCGCTTCCTTGATTCCAGGCAAACCGCTCGATGACAGAATCTTGTTGGGGTTCTTGGCAGGGTCGCGTTCGATGAACTGGAAGCCAAGACCCCTGGCAACCTGGGGATAGCCACCAAGAACGGCATCATCTACCAGGCCACAGAACACCCAGGCCCCCAGGCCGAGCGCCTCACTGATGAGGCGGATGTTCTGAACGAGACAGCCTACCTGGTGACCCGGAGTGGCCAGCAACAGCAGTTCGTCGTAAAGGGGTACAGGAACGCCCAGTTCCAGCATTCCAGGCTTCACGAATTCGTCACAACCACACGGTTTGCCGGTATCGGGGTCCATCAAGTAGACATGCCACCACTCATAGGCAGCAAACAGGAGATTGAACCATTCAAACCCCAGATCAGCTACAGGTAGGAACCAGGTGGACCCAGGACGATTCACATTATATTGCCAGGGACCTACCACGTTGGCGTGGGGGGCATCATAGGCGTCAAATGTGCTGTCCCAGCCGATGTCGATGCGCTGATCGGAGATCTTGACGCGGTCCTCACGATACCACTTAAGAATCTTCCAGTAATCGTCAGGAGAGGCAATTTCGATTGGAGCCATACGCTCGGCAATGGGACGGTAGAAGTAAGTGCCGCTATCATTCACAATAAATAGATCTACGGATACGTCATTACAGGGTGCAGGGATGGTGCGACCGGCCCAGCACAGCCAGGTGCTCATGTCACCCTTAACCGGCAGGTCGGCGGCGATTACACCGTTGGGGCCACAGGCGGCCCAGGCGATGATCGCTTCCTCCAGTTCTGAGAGAGGATGCGGCTGCATTTTCGAGATATACGCGGTGGGACCCTTCTCCTGGACAACGGTCTTTCCTTTACCCCAGGTCATTGTCTCTGGTTGCCCGGACTCGTAGCGATAGCCCATACCAAAACGGCGGCTGCGGACTGTGCTCAAGAGTTGCAGGACTGAAGGGGTCTGTGTGAAAGCCTTGTGGACGGCGGCCTTTTCCTCGTCACTGAGGGTGAGGGGCTTGACGCCCTGCTGATAGGCCGACTCGAATTGTAAGATAGCCATTGCTTTTCCTCCGTTATGGCCTTACCGGCCTGCTGTGCGAGAAAACACTTCGCGCGAAGCGCTTTTCCTCACACCAGGCATTTACTTGTCCGTTATCGTACAAATAGTGAACAACCCTACGAAACTGCTACTGACTTGTATTAAGGCCCTTTTTCACCCGCTGGAGAACACAGATACACACCACTTCATCGAACGTTCGATAAAATATAGTATACTTAGTCCCTTCCCCTTTGTCAATCCCTCATTTTCTGGTGCTTCCCCAGAAGAGGAGAAGATCAGGATGGCACAACGAAGAATCTTTATACGCAATCGTCCAGCCATCACTACTTGCATCCCCTTGCGCGCTTCCGGGAAGCGCCAGTTCATTTTCAGCAGTGAAATTAGGCAAATGGTTGTTTTTTGCGGCCACTCATATTAAACTATAGACATGGCTAGATTTGAACCAGTTCAATTGCTTAGAGCGCGCCTGTCTGCCGAAGAAGTTCACCTGCATTCTTTTAAGGGCTTCTTTTGCAGGTGGGAGCGAGAACGACTCTCAAATAAAGCGATCCCTCTACTCATTGAAGACGCCGCTCTCCTGGGCCACATTACGAGTAGGCGCTTGATTATAGAGGCATTAGCGGATCAGATAGGGGCTCTCTCTTTCTATTTTGCAGACATGGACCACCTGGGAGTTTGTGGGAACTCCGCCTGCTGGCCTGTAATGAAATATCATATGAGCGGCAAGGATCCTGCTTTTCTACCACATAGCTTATACCGTATAACGGCTTACACCGGAGTGATCATTGGGCCGCCAGCAGTCGCAGAATTTGTTGAGATAATGAGAGAGCGAGGAGTCAGCATCCTGACATATGCTTCTGATGAAACTTAACTATTTGTAGCGATGTCAGGCAGATACAGTTCTTTGGGATCAACGAGGTTCAAATCAGTGACCCGTACAGGTTTTCCATCCCGCGTGGCTCGTACAAGGCCCAGTGCCCAGTCTGCATGCATATAACAAACCTGTGTGAGCGTAAGTTCGCCCTGTGGCCGGTACCAGTAGGAAACGCCGTTACACATCTCGATCAACGCAATAGCCGCCAATTTGGCATTTTGCACTTGAAATATCCCCAGCATATTCCCTTGCGTGATGATATCGCGCCATAGTGCATCATAACGATCACGTAGCACAAGCACCCGCTGGCGGGCCTCGCCACTCAGAGCACGCAGTTCTGTATTAGCTACTTGCATCTGCTGCGCGTGCTCACCGTTGTACCAAACATGGAGCAGCACAAGTGAAGCGAGCTTTTGTTCATAAGAATCAGCACTGGCTACAATTCGCAGGGCAGAATTGACCATAGACGTAGCAGTATTCAGTAGGATATCAAGTAGCAGTTCCTCTTTGGTTCCTACATAGTAGTATAATGCTGAGACAGTGAAACCTGCCTCCGCAGCAATTTCTCGGATACCGGTGGCTTGAAACCCCTGCTTTGCAAATAGGCGCAGTGCCACTTCCCGGATTCGTTCCTCCGTCCCGTTCCCGACCCGCCGCTGCTTAGATGGTGTTTGCATAGTTTCTAAAGAATTCTCCTTATTGAACGCTTTCTCATTTACCGTTGCCGAACACGCGGAGTACGATCAACTCATCATCGTCGCAACTATTATACCAAATTCCCTGAGTTGCTGGCGAGTACTTCTTATTTCTAGTGTGTTGAGGAAGGTCTATACGAGTTCACATAAAGGATTGACAAAGAAACAAACCTCTCGTATAATTATTTTCATCGAACGTTCGATAAGTCATATTCCATAAGGAACACTGGCTCTCAGCAAAAAATATTTCGCCAGGAGATGAGGTCGCTCAGTAGCTGGTAGCCCGTTTCCGCGGTCTATAACGATTGAGCGCATACATGAAGAGAGGAAGACAATGCAAACGGTGAGAGTGGCAGGTGCCGGCATGACCAGATTCGGCAAATACCTCAACCGCGATCTGCGCAATCTCGCGGAAGAGGCGGTTCATAACACCATAAAAGATGCCGGTCTCGATCTCTCGGAAGTACAAGCAGCTTATGTAGGCAACTCAGTCGCCGGGTTAATTACCGGTCAGGAGACCATACGCGGCCAGGTCGTTTTGCGCAAGACCGGGATACTAGGAATACCCATCGTCAACGTCGAGAATGCATGCGCGAGCGCCTCCACCGCATTTCACCTGGGATGGATGTCGGTCGCTGCTGGCCTGTACGAGTGTGTGCTGGCGCTAGGTGTAGAAAAGCTCTCCAACCCGGACAAAGCCAAATCGTTTCGCGCGTTCAACGCCGCGGTGGATATTACAGAGCTTGCCGCCATAGAGAAGCAACTTGGCAGGAGCAGCGAAGAAGCCAAGGATAGAAGTCTGTTCATGGATCTCTACCTCTCAATGCTCAATCCTAATGAACCTGCCAGTCAGAAGGTAGTTGCCGGGATAACGCTTGAGCAGATGGCTCTGGTCTCTGTCAAGAATCACTATCATGGGAGCCTGAATCCTTTTGCCCAGTATAGAAAACAAGTATCACTCGAAGAAGTCCTACAAAGCAGGCAAGTGGTGGGGCCACTGACCGTCCTGATGTGTTCTCCTCTAGGAGACGGCGCCGCAGCTGCACTTATTGTAAGCGATGGATTTGCGCGCAGGAAAGGTCTCAAGGGACCAAGAGTGGATGCATCTGTACTTGTCTCAGGACGGGGCGATGACCGTACCATAGCTCCATCGATCAGGCGCGCTACAGCGCAGGCATACGAAATGGCAGGAATAGGGCCGGAGGATGTAGACCTGGCCGAGCTACACGATGCCGTTGCTCCGGCAGAAATTACACTCTACGAAGATTTGGGGTTTTGCGCTCCCGGCGACGGGCCAAAACTGGTCGAAGACCGGGCAACCTGGCTGGGAGGAAACCTTCCCGTCAATACCTCAGGAGGGTTGTTGGCCCGGGGGCATCCTATTGGGGCAACCGGCCTGGGCCAGATCGCGGAAGTGGTCTGGCAACTGCAAAGGAAAGCCGGGCCCAGACAGGTAGAAAACTGCAAGGTTGGCTTGACGCAGAACGGTGGCGGGCACATCGGTTTGGATCTCGCTGCCATGGCAATTCATGTGTTCTCGATATAACCCGGCAAGCATCCCTCTTTTTACTCAAGCTTGACCTCGCAAGAGCGATGTTATCATCTCCGCGCCATAGCAAAGGTAGAAGGCATCAAGGATGAGGCGCTACGAGCCAGCTTTCTGGCTGGACCGCAGATTCAACCAGTATTACAGCAGACCCAGGGCAAAACATCATGATTACAGGGACATGCGGGTGAGATCCTTCTTTTTCTCCCGATCGGTATGCCTGCTTTGCGGCGGGACTTGCGCCGGGGACCCTGAACCCATATGGACGAGCGCAAGAGCGGTACGCACAGCAACCGGTTCGTATTCGGGGGCCATGTGAGCCAGGACGGTCAAGGCGGTTCTGGCCAGGTGACGCGCATACTGCTGCACCGCCTCCTCTCGATTGCGCTCGCGGCATGCCTGGAGAATACGCCCATGTTCCACCGCGCTCACCGATTGCGCGTGGATCTCTCGGTACGCCAGGATTAAGCGATAGCGCTGGCTCTGGTCAGCATAACTGGCTATAGTGGCACGCAACTGTTCTCCTGCCTGAGAGACCAGCAGTTGATGAAAACGACGATGCGGCCCCTCCCACTCCTCCACCGTCGTAGCGGCACACATACTGGAGAGGGCGGCATCGAGTTCAGCAAAATCCTCCTCCCGCAAGCAGGGAATCGTCAGAGCAAGGCCTAGTGTTTCCAACTGGATCCGCCCCGCGTAGAGCATGTCCAGCCTCACCGGTTCCAGTGGAGCGACCCGCGCGCGCTGATACCTGCCCGCCTCCACCAGGCCTTCGCGCTGGAGCATGCGCAGCACCTCACGCAAGGGTGTGCGGCTGACTCCAAGCGCCTGTGCGAGGTCCCGTTCAGGAAGTCTCGCACCTGGAGGATACACTCCATCCAGAATCAGCTGGCGCAGGCGGTGGTGGAGCGCTGTACTACCACCTGCTTGCTCATCTTCCCCCGGCACTCCTGGTGTCTCGGTCTCTGTCATAGATCAACCTTTCAAATGTCTTATTCCACATCAGAAGCCTCAAGGCGTCCGGGAAAAGGCCTCCGTGACCATCTGATTGCAATGGTATACCATTACTATGAATATGTCAAGGAGTAGAGCAGGATATTTGGTCATATGAATGAAATGAGAGCCGAAGAGAAATCCTTGAAAATCAGGTCTTTCCTCTTGACAGGTTCATCCTTATCAATGTATTATTGGTATACCAATTATTTTTTAGAATATTGCCTCTGGTATATATTTTAGGAATACAGCCCGGCATTGAAAACCGCGGTAAAGGCGCTGGAGCTGGCAGAAGCGCTCGTAAGGAGGTGAGCTTGACCATGAGCGATATGATCTGTGATGTGGCGATCATTGGCTATGGACCAACAGGCCAGATGCTTGCATTGCTCCTTGGTGAGAAAGGATACCGTGTTGTGGTGTTTGAACGCTGGCCAAACTTATACCCGAGGCCGCGTGCCGTCCACTACGACCACGAAATCGCGCGCATTTTCCAGGCGGCGGGGATTGCGGAGGCCCTGGCCCCTGTCGTCGAACCCGGTGGCGTCTACGAGTGGCGCAATGCCAGAGGGGAAACGCTGCTGAGTTTTGATCGGTCAGAGCAAAGCGAATCAGGTTGGCCCAGCAGCACCATGTTCTCGCAACCGCAACTCGAAGCGATCCTGGATGCCAGGGTGAAAGCGCTGCCCGCCGTGACCGTCTATCAAGGATGGACGGTCGAGCAGGTTGAGCAAATGCAGGACACCGTTCACCTGCAGGTCAGGAAGCAGGCCGTCACCTCTGCAGGCGAACTATTGCCTGTCGACGAACTCCTCTCCGTGCGCGCCCGCTACGTCATCGGTGCGGACGGCGCGAATAGCTTCCTGCGCCAGCACATGCGAACCTCGCTCACCGATCTCGGCTTCCTGTTTGACTGGCTCGTGGTCGATATTATTCCCCACGAGCAACGTGAATGGATCCCGCGCAATTTGCAGGTCTGCGACCCGGCGCGTCCAACGACCGTGGTGTCGGGAGGAAAGGGCCGTCGCCGCTGGGAGTTCATGCGACTGCCAGGAGAGCGTGTGGAAGACCTCAATTCCTCAGAGACGGTGTGGCAGCTGCTCGCTCCCTGGAACATCACCCCTCAGAATGCCGCGCTCGAACGCCACGCCATCTACACCTTTAAGGCGTGCTGGGCCGATAGCTGGCATGATGGGCGCTTCCTCCTCGCGGGTGACGCGGCTCATCTCATGCCACCGTTCGCCGGTCAGGGAATGTGCGCCGGAGTGAGAGACGCAGCGAATCTCGCCTGGAAGCTCGACCTGGCGCTGTCCGGGCGAGCAGAGGTGCGCCTGCTCGATAGCTATACGAGCGAGCGACTTCCCCATGTGCAAAACATTATCCATTTTTCTGTCGAGTTAGGTAAGATCATCTGTATCAGCGACCCTGAGGCAGCAACCATGCGCGATGCGAACCTGCTCGCCGCGCGCCAGCAAGCAGCGCAGGGAAGCTTGTCCCAGATCTCGTTCCCTCCCGGCCCGGGCATCTTCCTGGAGGGTGATCCCCTGGCCGGCCAGATGTTCTTGCAGCGCGAGGTCGCGCGTTTCGACAAGCGAGGATTGTTCGACGATATGGCCGGCAGAGGCTTTTTTTTAATCAGCACAGCCGGTGATCCCGCCCACCACCTTTCTCCCGCTGACGAATCCTTCTTCACGTCGATTGGTGGGCATTTTGTTTCTCTCAGCAACAACGCAGGCGAGCAAGCCGGGTCGATCATCGACATTTCCGGTGCGTATGCTGAATGGTTCGCGGCCAAGAACTGCGCGGTCGTGCTGACACGACCGGATTTTGCGATCTATGGAACTGCGCCTGATCTGGCCGGCGCGGTCAAGTTAGTCAGGAGCCTGCGCGAGCAGTTGCATCCATCTTTATAACAGGCGAAAGGAGTTCCACAATGGCAGAACAGCGCCAAACCAGTCCGGTGCAGGAAAGTTCCGTTGAAGAAGTGATTGTTCCTGCGCGCTTGCATCATGTCAATCTGAAAGCGTACCGCTTCGAGGAGATGCGCGCGTTCTATACAGCGCTGATCGGTATTCACCCCGTGGCCGAGGTCGGCGCGTTTGGCTGGTATACCTATGATACCGCCAATCACCGCCTGGCGCTCATGCACCTTCCCCATTTCACCGAGCGCGTACCCGCAAGCGCGGGCATGCATCACATGGCTTTTGAGTATGATTCTCTTGATGACCTGATGCGCACGTACCTGCGCCTCAAGAAGATCGGAGTGCTTCCGGCAGGCGTTCTGGATCATGGGATGACCACTTCTTTCTACTACCGCGATCCCGATGGCAACTACGTTGAGTTGCAGGTGGACAATTTCGGGCCGGATCCGGCAAAGAGCACCGCCTTTATGCACACACCGCCCTTTCTCGCCAATCCCATCGGAGTACCTATCAATCCTGAAAGCTACGTGGTTGCCTGGCAACAGGGCGCTTCCCTCCCGGAATTGCACGAGCGGTCCTATACCGGTGAGTTCGCAGAAGGCGCGGCGGAACTCGCTATCGACTAACCTCGTACTATATCCCCATCCTGGGCCGATACTGTACCGCCTCCGCTACATGGTTGGCGGCAACCGTCTCGCTTCCCGCCAGGTCGGCAATCGTCCGCGCCAGTTTCAGTACGCGATGGTAGGCTCTGGCCGATAGATGCAATTGCTGCACCGCCGCTTTCAACAGTTTCTCTCCTGAAGCATCGGTGTGGCAGAAGTCGCGCACTTCCGTTGGCCCCATTTCGGCGTTACAGGTCAGTTTCGTCCCCTGGAAGCGCTCCAACTGGCGTTCCCTGGCAGCCTGCACGCGCTTGCGAATCGTTTCAGAGGTCTCCACCTGCCGTTTATCGGCCAGTTTCTCATAATCCACTCGTGGCACCTCGACATGAATATCAATGCGGTCGAGCAAGGGGCCGCTGATTTTCTTCTGATAGCGGGCAATCGCTATCGCGGAGCAAGTGCATTCTCTCACCGGATCACCATAAAAGCCGCATGGACAGGGATTCATGGCACCTATCAGCATAAAGTTTGCCGGATAGGTAATCGTGCCCTGCGCGCGCGAGATCGTCACCACTTTGTCTTCCAGTGGTTGGCGCAGCACTTCCAGCACGTTCTGGCCGAATTCAGGTAGTTCGTCAAGGAAGAGAACACCGCGATGGGCCAGGCTGATCTCCCCTGGGCGCGGCATGCGACCCCCTCCCACCAGTCCTGCATGGCTGATGGTGTGATGCGGAGCGCGAAACGGACGCTGCAAAACCAGCGGGACATCCGAGGGCAGCATCCCACTCACACTATAAATTTTCGTCACCTCGAGTGCTTCCTCGAAAACCATGCGCGGCAGGATCGATGGGGTTGCGCGCGCCAGCAAGGTCTTGCCAGATCCAGGTGGGCCACTCATCAATAAATTGTGCCCACCACTGGCCGCGACCTCCAGGGCCCGCTTGACATGCTCCTGGCCCCGCACAGAGGCCATATCATGCGCGTAGAACCCCGGGTCGGCACGATCCAGAAGGCGAGGATCAGCAATATAAGGTTCAATCTGCCGGTCGCCGTTGAGATGAGCCACGAGCTGACCCAGCGTCTCAACAGGATAGATGATCACCTCCTGCACCAGGGCCGCTTCCATCGCATCACTCGCAGGCACAAAGACTGCCTTAACCTGCTTCTCCCGCGCCAGAGCGACCATCGGTAAAATACCATTGGTATGGCGCAGGCTGCCATCCAGGGAAAGCTCTCCCAGAAAGAGGTAGGCTTCTGCGGCCCGTTCATCCAGGTTGATTTGCCCTGACGCAATCAGTATTCCTATGGCTATAGGAAGATCATATGAGGGACCCTCTTTACGCAAATCGGCAGGGGCCAGGTTGACAGTGATACGCTTGAACGGGAACAGGCAGCCGCTGTTCTTAATCGCGGAACGCACGCGCTCGCGGGATTCATTGACAGCAGCATCGGGGAGACCAACAATCGTAAAGGCTGGCAGGCCATTGGAGAGATCCACTTCCACTTCCACGATGGCTCCCTCCAGTCCGATGACCGCGCAGCTTTGAATCTTTGCCAACATAGTCAAGACGCCTCCACAACATATTTCTCGTGCATTATGCCTGAGTTAGCGGGAAAATGCAAGCTATGGAGAAACTAACACTAGAGCGCTGGAATATCAGCCGGTAACAGGTCATCAAGGCAGAGCTATGATGGCAATTGCGAATAAACGTTCCTTGATCTGCTGACGAGATAAAAAAAGAGACAGGATGCGATCAAATTCAACTCATCCTGCCTCTTTTACTCGTCGAATATGCTTCTTTGATACAAGCCTTAAGAGCATTTAGACGCGGGTCGTCGCGCTTCTGCCTGTAAATGCATGTATGATAGCAACCAGGATACATGCACCGATCAATGCTACGACGAAACTTCCCCAGAAGCCAAAAGAGGCATTGGGGACTAAAATGTCCATGAGTATGCCGCCTATAAGGGCACCTACCAGCCCAACAATTAGATCGCCAAGGAGACCAAAGCCCTTACCAGGCATAATCACACCCGCTAACCACCCGGCGAGCAGACCAATAATAATCCAGCCTATGAACCCGCCAGGATTCAAAGCAGCCGCTATCACCATTGTTGCCATTGACATTTCTCCATTCTCTCTGTCTCAATAAAGTCGAAATGATACCCAGCATTTTCAGTCTTCTCCCAGAAGCATGTGCTGGTTATACTTTACACGAATAATACGAAAAACAAGATGCACAAGGACGTAAGAAGATGCCGGACCACGCGCGTTTCTTGATTCTGATGCCATCTGGCATTGGAGACGCTGCGGCCATAGGACTAAGCGCCATCGATCAAATTGTTAAAAATAATCCGACAGCGTATGGAAAAATTGATGTAGTCTGCAACGAATTGCAGGCCGATCTTTTTAAAGATGATCCTCGCGTTAATGAAATGCTCTTCGTCAAAAGCCTTCTTTTCCCCACGCCGGATGCAAGAACCTGGATCAAGGGAATGATTCTCCCACCTGAAGCGCGTCGCCTCAGAGATGTGATACGAAGTAAAGGCTATGAAGGAATATTTCCTGGTAACTCAACACCAATCTTTTACCGCGGCTTGCACGCCACTATTATAAAAGTAAGCCTGCTCGAGGTATTGCAAGCTTTTTTATTGCTGCGAACCGGCGCAGATCTACCTATTGGTAAAATCACGCGCCAGGCCATTAACGCTTATTTTGGCAATAAACTACCTGAACCGGGCATCGATGAAGCTATTCCCCTATATGTACATCCTGGCCACCTGCAAAAAGCGGTTGACATCATTGAAAGCATAAAAGAGCTATCGCGTATCCCTAAAGAGCGGAGCCGCCTCTTGATGATTGCGCCAGATGCATCTTCTCACATCACAAGGCCGCCGGCAGGTTTGCTTGCCGATGGCATAAGCGCCGCCCTGCGTATGCAACCAGACCTGCTCGTCTATATCTTGCCCGGCTATACGGACGTCTCTGTTGCCGGTACTCTCTACAACGTGCTCGCGCCTCGCTTCGATAAGCGTATTTTTCTCATGCCGCCTGAACCCCGACCCTCGCTACTCGACATCACCATGCTCATTGACCAGGCAGATGTCTTTATAACCGGCGATACCGGGACAATGCACCTGGCTGTCACAACTCGAAAATTGAGTGATGGCGCAGTCGTTAGCTTATCCCCGCGAAACGCATTGAATACTATTGCCATCTTTGGTGGTACTAACCCTGGTTTGCATGGATATAGCAAGCAAACTATTATTTTAGGCCGGGGTCGCGAAGAACAACGGTCTGTGACACCGGGCATGTTCAAAGAAGCTTACCCCTACAAATGGCGGAATTTCTTCGATCACATTGCTCCACAACAGCTAACCGAAGCGATTATCACACTATTGCAATCTAATGACACGAGACCGCTCAATCCCTGGGGTCTGTCTTGCTGAGCGCAGCGAAGAGTCCCCCGTCACACGATGAGGAAGCGCCGCAAATAGGTACATTGCACCATGTATCTTTCCCCAAGGATGTGTACAATATCGCTGGGATAAAGTACTGTTAAGCTGGCAGTACGTTGGATACACTAGAGAAAGTGTAAGGGAAAAGAACTATGCTTCGCGTAAAAATGGCAGGCCTGGGCTGGTATTTACCGGAACGGCGCGTGACAAATGTCGAACTTGAGAAGCGACTCGGCATTCCGGCGGGCTGGATTGAACGCGCGACAGGCGTAATGGAGCGTCGCTATGTTTCTGCCTGCGAATCAGCGGTCAGTATGGGGGCCGCTGCCGCCTATATGGCGCTACGGCATGCCGGATTAGAGGTAAATGATATCGATGCGATTATTGGAGCGTCGTCGGCGCCCCATCAGGCCATTCCCTGCACGGCGGCACTGCTGCAGCGAGAGCTGGGAGCGCCGGAAGGGGCCAGCGCCTGCTTTGATATCAACGCTACCTGCCTGAGCTTCCTGTTCGCGCTTCAAACCGCTGCCCACCTGGTTACCGCGAATGTCTACCGTTCGGTGCTGATTTGCAGTACTGAAGTCGCCTCGCGCTCTCTAAACCCCCGGGAGCGCGAGAGTGCGGTTCTGTTCGGCGATGGGGCAGCGGCAGCTATAATTACCGCCAGTCAGGCCGGAGAGGAAAGCGCATTCTACCACGCTTTCTTCGAGACACATAGTAGCGGTGCCGATTTGACAGAGATCACCGGGGGAGGAACGCATCATCATCCCAACGATCCCGGAACCACACCCGAAATGAACATGTTTCATATGCAGGGCCCCGCCATTTTTCGCCAGGCTGCGCTCCTGATGGAACCTTTTTTAGATCGTTTCTTCGCGGCATCTGGCTGGGAGCGCCGGCAGATTGATGCTGTTATACCACACCAGGCGAGCCGGCACGCCATTGAACAGCTGAGCAGGCGGTTCGGCTTCAGTAGCGATCAGTTGATACTCAATCTCGCGCTGCGTGGCAACTGCGTTTCCGCATCCATTCCCCTCGCTCTTGCGGAGGCAGTGTACGATGGGCGCATCCGGCGCGGCGACCGGATACTGCTGGTCGGCACCGGAGCCGGACTCACTTTGGGGGCTGCAGCCTTGATCTTCTAGGATGGAGCGACGCATGCGAATTCTTGTTACCGGCGGTACAGGCTTTCTCGGACAACACCTGGCAAGGGCCTTGCTGGCAAACGGCCACTATGTACGTCTTATGGGACGCAACTTTAGCAACGTATCATCCCTATTAGCGGCCGGGGCAGAGCCCGTGGTTGCCGACTTGCGTGATCGAGTGGCCGTCAGTGCGGCGTGCGCGGGAATCGGGGTAGTCTATCACGCTGGAGCGTTCTCGGCGCCCTGGGGCAAACATTCCGATTTTTACGCCATCAACGTTGGTGGCACGCATGCTGTGCTGGACAGTTGCCATAAGCACGGTGTTCGCCGGTTGATCTACGTGTCCTCGCCGAGTGTCGTCTTCGATGGCCGGGATCAGTATAGCGCGCCTGAAAACGTGCCATACCCGCGTCGCTTTACGTCGGTCTATGCATTGACCAAAAAGCTGGGCGAAGACATGGTTAACGCATCGGGCCTGGAAACTGTGACACTGCGCCCCAAAGCCATTTTTGGCCCCGGCGATGCAACACTTTTGCCCCGGCTCATCAACGCTGCACGCCAGAAACGCCTGCCGCAGATCGGAAGTGGCCACAATCGCGTTGACCTCACATACGTAGAAAACGTTGTGCATGCCCTGTTACTGGCGCTGGACTCTGGAACAGCGGTCGGCAAGACGTACACAATCACTAACGACGAACACGTCCCGCTCTGGGATGTCATTCGCGATGTACTACACCGGCTCGAATTGCCCGCTGACTTGCGCGCAGTGCCTTTACCAGTCGCATTAGCAGTTGCGTCATTGATGGAAATGCGTGCCACACTGACCGGCAAAGAGCCGCTACTCACACGCTACTCGGCTCTCATTCTGGGCCGAACGCAGACATATGATATCCGTGCGGCGCGTCACGACCTTGGGTATGTGCCTCGTGTCTCTCTTGCCGGGGGCATCGAACAAACTCTGGAATCGTTGAGGACGCAAATATGAGTTCAGTCCCCGTATGCCTACAATGCCATATATTAGATACCGGCTATTGTATCGCCTGGGAACACCATCTAATGCAGGGTGGACAGCGCAGGAAAATCGGCTGCCACTCGCTGGTAGCCCTGCTTTATCATCCACAACAGGGCTGGCTATTATGGGATACCGGCTATGCCCCGCGTATCCTCACTGCTACCCAGCGCCTGCCTTTTCTGCTCTACAGGTACGCTACGCCTCTCAGACTGCGACCAGAACTCAGTGTCGTGGCGCAACTGGCCCGCTGGAATCTCCAACCGGGCGATATCCGGCGCGTTATCCTCTCGCATTTCCATGCCGATCACATCGCGGGATTGCGCGACTTCCCGCAGGCGGAGATTATTGCATCTGAGGCTGCCTACGAGGATATAGCCTGGCGACACGGGCTGCGCGCGTTGCAGCGCGCATTCATTCCCGCCTTGCTGCCCAAGGACTTCGATAAACGCGTGCGACTCTTATCAACTTTCGCTGGACCTGTGCTACCCGCGCTGGGACAGGCACACGACCTGTTTGGAGACGGATCGCTGTTGCTCATGGAGCTTCCCGGACACGCTCGCGGACAGATGGGCTTGCTAGCGCAAACCACGCGAGGTCAGATGCTTTTCGCGGCCGATGGCTGCTGGCTGCGCCGCTCGATTCGCGAACGCCGCCCGCCTGCCCGGATAACACACCTGTTTGTAGATAATACCCGCGCCGTCCAGAGTACGATCAACCACCTGCATGATTTCTCCCAGGCATGCCCCGACGTTGTAATCATACCCAGCCATTGCCCCGAAGCCTTCGCGGAGGAAGTGGAGCCAGGCGAATGATGAAACTTACAACTATCCCCATCATTGCGCATCACTATATCGGAGCACGCCGGCGCTGGAAGCGTTTGCATGGCAGCAGATTGGAGCAATTTCAGGAAGAACGCGCGCGCCGCATCGTGGCCTATACGCTGCAACACGCTCCTTTCTATCGCTGGCACTGGACAAAAGAGGTGTCATCCCCTGTCGAGAACTGGCGCACCTTGCCAACCGTCGATAAGCAACTGATGATGGACAACTTCGATAGGTTCAATACGCGCGGCATCACACGTGAGGAGGCGATGGAGGTTGCGCTGCGGGCCGAACGCAGCCGGAACTTCCATCCTCTACTGCATGGCCTCACGGTCGGCCTCTCATCCGGTACTTCCGGACACCGCGGTCTTTTTCTGGCCAGCCCCACGGAACAGGCAGGCTGGGCCGGGACTATGCTGGCGCGCGCGTTGCATAGCATACCGCATCACAGGCTCCGCGTCGCATTCTTCCTGCGCTCCAACAGCAACCTGTACGAGCAGATAGGAGGCATGGGGATTGCCTTTCGCTATTTTGACCTTATGCAGCCTATAGCCGAAGCCGTTGTTGCACTGAACGATTTCCGGCCCCATATCATCGTTGGACCACCATCATTGCTTGGTTTTCTCGCGCAAGAGCGAATACGCAGCAAACTCCATGCCACTCCCGAGCGATTGATTTCAGTCGCCGAAGTTTTAGAACCACAAGACCGCGAGCGGATTGAGGCAGTTTTCAATGCCCCGGTTCACCAGATTTACCAGTGTACCGAAGGACTGCTGGCCGTGAGTTGCGCCGAGGGTTCACTGCATATTCAAGAAGACCTCGTCATGCTCCAGTTCGAGCCATTGCCCGGCAGCGACGAACGGGTGATGCCGGTTGTGACCGACCTCTGGCGCAAAACTCAACCCATCATTCGCTATCGTCTCAACGACATTCTACAACTCGATCCCACTCCCTGCCGCTGTGGTTCTTCTTTCCACGTCATTCGAGCCATCGAGGGACGCTGCGATGACATCTGTTACTTCGAGTCGCTGACCGGAGGCATACGCCCTTTCTTCCCCGATACAATTCGCCGCATGATCTTGCTCGCAAGTCCACACATCCTCGATTACCAGGTCGTACAGGAGCACCATGGGCACATGCGCATCTACATCTCCCCAGCTCCGGGAATGGCTTTCAATACCATTGTTGAAGCAGTGAAGGCAAGCGTGAATGAAGTCCTGGTCCAGTACGATTGTCGTCCAGGAGAGATGAGTATTGAGAAGGGACTGCTCCCCTTAGCCCCTGGCACAAAAAGGCGGCGCGTTCAACGCGTCAATCGCTGAAAGGCCTTACTATGTTCGTCTCTGCACATAATGGAAGCCACCGCCGCGTTCCACTTCTACGACGTTCCCACGCCAGTTGATGCGCTGAGGCGAAAGCAGAGCGACAAGCAGCTGGATCGGAAAAATCACCTGCATCAGCGGCACCAGCCACGACTTAGGCCATGGTGTCGCTCCTCGCAGGTAGCGCCTGTTGAAGTGGGCAAAGATGGCATAATTGTAGCCACAGTACAGCAGGACATATCCCCATAGTCGACGCGATGGTCGCAGCAGCAGGCACAGTACGAGCAGCAATGAGTAGAGCGCCGGAATCAATCCCAATGCATAGACAATCAAACGGTCACGCAAACTCAGGTGACGCAACAGCGACTCGCGAGGCAAAACAAACCAGCGCTGGATCAAACTCAGATAGTGGCGCGGCCCTCGAACCTGCGTGCTGATGCCGTGGCAAAGCGGAGTCTGCGCCAGGTGATAGCCATGCGAGCGCACTAACTGCGCCACGGCGAAGTCATCGGCGAACATATGTTTGATTGCCTCAAAACCGCCGATCTCTTCCAATACCTCGCGCCGCATCGCATAAAACATGCCATTGATAGTAAAAGGCCGCGTCACCGTCGTATAAGGAATATAGGTCAGCAAACTATTGCTATTGACGAAGGCGGAAACCATACTTGACCACATGTCTGAAAAATTGACGTAGTAAGGCAGGCCAAAAGCCAATCCAACACCAGGCGAATCGAGGAACGGCAGGCACATCTCAAGACCAGTATCGGGCAGCATCGTATCATCATCAAGCACGCACAGTATCTCGCCACGCGCCACTTTCGCCCCTTCAATCAGTTTGAACACCTTCGGATTGCAGCCTTCAGGCGGCGGCGGTAATGTAATGAGCTGTACAGAGCGTTCGGGATAGCGAGCCATTAATTGCTTGCAGACATGCTGGCCGGCTCTATCATCGCTATCGGCCAGCCAGATACATTCCAATCGATAGCGGCTCGCCAGTCGCAGGCTGCGCTCAAGGCAGGCGCGCATCGTTGAATCGCCGCTCAGAAGCGGTTGAAGAATGCTTACCAGGGCCGGTTCAGTGATGGGTGCTGGAATGGGACGCCGGAAAAATCGCATCACCAGCCAGTGCTTCCATATGCGTTCGAACAGCATCAGCAGACCCGCCAGCAGCCATACCCGCTTCATGAAAGCACCTCCATTTTCCCGCCGCGGCGAATACGCAAGCGCTGGCCACGCCATTCGATCTCCTCGTTTGAGATCAGCGCCTTCAGTATCTGCAGCGGAATGATTAGCGCTACAAACGGCAACAAAAGCCAGCGCTTCACCGGCATGTGCCGCTTCAGATAACCCAGCTGGCACACCGCGTAAACAGCGATGAACAGACCCAGGCTCATGCCCAGCGCCTGCAATGCGGAACGCCGGCGCGTAAAAACGGTCAGCAATGCAAGCAGAGCGGGCAGCAGATTGCTCGCGCTGCCAATAAACGAGACGGTCTTCTCCCATCGTGTCAGGTACGGCAACATCGCCTGGCGCGGAAAGATAAACCAGCGCTTCAGCTGTTTGTTATACGCGCTCAGCGAATCGAAGTCGTTATCCACATCGTAAATCATCGGTGTCTGCACGCAGCGCAGGCCGAGTTGACGCACGCGCCGTGCCAGTTCATGGTCGTCGTCAATGCGCTGCTCCATGCTCGAAAATCCCCCGGCAGCCTCGAATACCTCGCGTCTCAAGGCAAAGCAGTGACCTGTAATCGTGTACGGCTCGGTCAGGTAGGTAATCGGAATGTAGCTCAAAAGAGCATTGGCATTGACGAACGCGCTCATCAGGCTCGACCACAGCGTGCGCCAGTTCGTGTAGCAGGCCAGACCGAAAACCGCGCCCACTCCAGGTCGGTAGAGGTAGGGTATCATAAGACGCGCAGCTTGCGGGCGCAGCGCTACATCATCGTCAAGAAACCAGAATACTTCGCCTGTTGCATGAGGAATAGCCGCCAGCAACTTCTCGATCTTAGTCGCGATTGCGCCATTATTTGTTTCCACAGCAATAATCCTGGCCTGCAACGTGGGAAATTGGGCATGCAGCGCCTCACATGCGGCAATCATTTCACCATCGTGCGCATCGCAGATCAGCAGGTGTTGAATTGGCGCCGGATAATCCAAACGCAACCGCGACCTCAATGAGTCAGGCAATCCACTTACACCGCGCGTGATTGGCTGAAACAGGGTGATGGGTGGCCACTTCACAGGAGGAGGCGGTGAGGGACGACGAAAAAAGTGCACGACTGCTGCCAGCTTCAAGATGCGGTCAAGAGCAAAGATCGATGCCAATCCATAAGCCAACCAATCAAGCATCAAGCTCCTCCTTTCGTATCGTTATTCTATCACTTTTTCGCCTTAAAGGAGAACAGACACCAGGTACTGCCCCTACTTTTTCGCCTTAAACGCATCGGACGACGTCAAGTCAGGCGGCAACTCACGTAATGTTCCCATCCGGCGCATTTCAGGCCAGATGCGCGCGATAATCAATACGACCACGATGGTTCCAATACCTCCAACCACTACAGATAAAACAGGTCCAATGAGCTGCGCTACCAGGCCTGATTCGAAGCCCCCCAATTGATTAGATGTCCCGACAAAAAGTGAACTGACGGCACTGACGCGTCCGCGCATCTCATCCGGGGTACGCACCAGCACGAGGGTCGAGCGAATGACCACACTGATGTTATCGAACGCGCCGAGCAGGAAAAGCATTAACAACGAGAGCCAGAACCAGCGCGATAAGCCGAAGATGATCGTTGCTAACCCGAAACAGCCCACTGCCAGCAGCAGTATACGGCCCGCTCGCTTGAAAGGTGGGCGATGCGCAAGCGCCAGCGCCATGCACACAGCGCCAATGGAACTGGCAGCCTGTAACCAGCCGAGACCTACTGGACCCACATGCAGGATGCTTGCCGCGTAAATGGGCAGCAGCGTTGTTGCGCCTCCCAGTAGAACCGCGAACAGATCAAGAGTGATGGCTGCTAACATGACCTGCGTTCGACCAAGGAAGCGCAGACCCTCTACCAGCGCGGCCAGCGATCTCTGCCTGGCAGCAGGCCTTTGCTGGCGACGAACCCGGATGAAAAAGAGCAGCAGGACAAAAGCGATGGCCGTTATTGCGCTCAGCACGAATACGGGCGTAGTATCGCGAAAGATGCCGATCAGAAAACCACCTGACGCCGGACCCAATACCGCCGACAGCTGCACCATACTGCTTCGCCAGGTGGTGGCATTTTCGTAAGCCTCTTCCGGCACGACTTGTGAGACAAGCACTGAATTAGCCGGGCTACTAAAGGATTGAGCGCTGCCCATAGCAACCAGACAGGCATAGATCAATAGCAAAGGACCCTTTTCGTAAGAGAGGAAGGCAAGGCCAAGAGCGGCAAGCGCCATGATCAACTGTGCCCCCATTACGACACACTTACGATTGTAACGGTCAACAATGTAGCCAGCGGGTAGAAATAAGACAATGAGGGGAATCACCTGGGCCAGGCCCACACCACCGAGAACAAGAGCGGAACCGGTGCGCTTGTAGAGTTCCCATCCCAGCGCCACGGCCAGCATTTGTTGCCCAAACATGCCAAGAAATATACCGATCAGGAGTAGGCGAAAATCACGCGCGTGTAAGGCATTCTTCATGCCCACTATCATAACATGTCGAGATCTTCTTGTGACGCGTTTTTCTCTTCCTTTGAAACGCGTTGCAACCCCTGAGTCCTGGCGCTCAACAAGGACAGGTACCAGACCTATCCCTACATGTGAGCGGGAAGGCCACAGCAAATCCATGCGCCTGCTAATACCGATTCTGGCACCCCATTAAGCTCTGAAAGTGGTCCTGCTACGACCTGACCATCCTTGAAGACCAGCTCGATATGGCGGCCTGTGAGCAGCCGCAGGTTATCGAGCGGATTGCCGTCAACGACAAGCAGGTCTGCTACCTTACCAGGCTCAATCGTTCCCAGCCAGGAATCCCAGCCGAGCGCACGTGCGGCATTGGCTGTAGAAGCGACTATGGCTTGCATCGCCGAAAGCCCTGCCTGCTGCATCCAGAGCAGTTCCATCGCGTTATCGCCATGATAGTTGTACGGCGTGGCAGCATCAGTTCCCATAGCTATAGGAATGCCGAACTCGGCTGCGCGTCGCACGCTGAGCAGCGCATCTTCCTGGACGGCCTTCATCTTCTCGCGAATCCACGCTGGAATGCCAGGACGATCCCCCTGCATAATATCAAAGCCTGCCTTCAACGTAGGTACCAGAAAAATCCCGCGCTCGGCCATCGTTGCCATCAGTCGCTCATCCCGGTTGAGGTAGGTACCATGTTCAATCGTGCGCACTCCGGCAGCTACAGCATTGCGTATTCCCTCTAAGGCATGGGCGTGAGCGGCGACGGGCTTACCAACCTTGCGCGCTTCCTCCACCGCGACGGTTAATTCGTCGAGGCCAAATTGTACCGCGCCTGGCTGCTCACCTGGAGTGAGGACGGCCCCGGTTGCCATCACTTTAATCAGGTCCGCGCCGGCTTTGAACTGTTCGCGCGTCGCCTTGCGCACCTGGTCGACGCCATCGGCCTCGCGATACATGCCATCGAAATATTCTGTACCTGCCGAGGTGATGGAGAGGAGCTTTCCCGCCAACTGCATACGTGGGCCGATCCAGAGGCCCTCTTCAATGGAGCGACGAACCGAGAACTCCAGGCCATGCCGTCCTCCTACATCGCGTACGGTCGTGATACCGGCGGCCAGGCTATTCTGGGCGTGTTTGAGCATCAATAATGTCGTCCAGGCCCAATCGCCTTGCAGCCTGCTATCAGGCGGCCCATCCATTGCCAGGTGTACATGACAATCGATTAATCCAGGTAACACATAGCGTCCACTCAAATTGAGCGTGATTAGCTGCTCGTGTTCCTGCGGCTGCCACTGGGCGGCGTCACCGATGAAGTCAATGCGTTTCTCTCGCAAGACAATCACTACGTTTTCACGTGGCGCTGCTCCGGTGCCATCGATCAGCGTCACATGTTTCAAAGCGATGGGGATAGCCATGCTATTATCTTCCTCCTTTACCCAGGCTTCCCAGGCGTTTGTCGTATAGGGAACTCCAGTGTGGAGTTCCGCGCAAGATTATGAGATTCGACAAAATAATATGGACTGGAACACGAGCTACCTTCCCTTTCCAGGCAACTGTAAGAGGAAGCAAAAAGGATAACCAGTATACGCTTGCACAATCTGGCTGACCTGTTCTTTTCACTCAATGATACACGAAGTCGGCTCTCTGGAAGTACAAATATAACTCAATGCCATCCTGCTGGCAAGAGAAAGCCTTCTGGTTCCCTGGTTGATGTCCCATCAGCCCCCAGGACCAGTGGAGCCTGTATGGGCTATAGAGGGCGTGGAAAATGCTTTGCTGCGCTCGACATGGCATGGCCGCAGTGTGTCATGTTGCGCGCAGCAAAGCATCTCTGGCCAGCTTCTGGGGAATAACCATATGGCTATGTCACCTGAGGAGTCACTGCTGCTCTTATTCTCCTGCTTCTGCACCCAGGTCAGGGATGTGGAGCCGGCAGTGCATGCGGTGACCCGGTTCTGCCTTGCTCCTGAAACCTTTCAGCCCTATTATGTATGTTCTTAAATGGATATCGTGATAAATGTATGACTTCCTGCTATAATTGACGTTTAGACTAATTTCTTACGAAGCAAGGTGGGAAGCCGCACGAGCCGTTTTTGACGAGAATCGTGCGATCCCAGTCTACAAGCCGCTTGACGTGAAATTAGTCTAAACACCAAGCTATAACAAATGAAGGAAAAATCCAATGATTGAGCATCCTGCCTTTACTGTTGAACCCTGGAGCGTGCATGAAACGCAACTGGACCTGGATAAACTGGCGCCGACCGAATCTGTTTTTGCGCTCTCTAATGGACATATCGGATTGCGCGGAAACTTTGATGAGGGCGAGCCACACGCTATTTCCGGCACTTACTTGAATTCTGTCTATGAACTGCGCCCCTTGCCCTACGCGGAAAGAGGCTACGGCTATCCTGAGTCCGATCAGACGGTCATCGATGTGACGAACGGTAAGCTGATCCGCCTGCTGGTGGACGATGAACCTTTCGATGTGCGATATGGCACGCTCGAAGAACATGAACGCGAGCTTGATTTTCGCGCCGGAGTCCTGCGTCGCAACGTTCGCTGGACCTCGCCAGCCGGACGCACTGTCAGGGTATCGTCTGTGCGCCTGGTTTCATTTACACAGCGGGCTATCGCGGCCATCAGCTATGAGGTCGAGCCGGTAGATAACCCGGCGCGCCTGGTTGTCCAGTCGGAGTTGGTAGCCAATGAGGAACAACCCGACGCGGGTCTGGACCCGCGTGCCGCCGCGACTATTCAATCACCACTGGTGAGCGAAGAACATTGGACACGTGACGCAGGCGGACTGCTCATTCATCATACAAAACTGAGCGCTTTGCGCGTAGGGGCCGCGATGGACCATACCATCGAGGGGCCCGAGGGAATGGACGTCACGTCCGAAAGCTCGCCTGATGTCGCGCGCGTCACCATCACCGCGACGCTGAAGCCAGGCGAACGTTTGCGGATTATCAAGTTCATTGCCTATGGCTGGTCAAGCGTGCGTTCGCGGCCCGCGATCCACGATCAGATTCGTGCCGCGCTCTCAGCAGCGCGCTCGACCGGTTGGGAAGGGCTGCTCAAAGAACAGCGCGCCTACCTGGACGATTTCTGGTCGCATGCTGATGTCGAACTCGAGGGCGACCCGGAGATACAGCAGGCAGTTCGTTTCTCGCTCTTCCATGTTCTGCAAGCCGGAGCGCGCGGGGAACGGCGCCCAATCCCGGCAAAAGGATTGACGGGCCCAGGCTACGACGGTCACACTTTCTGGGATACGGAGATATTCGTCCTGCCGGTGTTGACGCTGACCCGGCCCCTGGCCACCGCCGATGCGCTGCGCTGGCGCTACTCGATACTGGGCAAGGCGAAGGAGCGCGCCCGCCAGCTCGGATTTAAAGGGGCAGCTTTTCCCTGGCGCACCATTGCGGGCGAGGAATGCTCGGGCTACTGGCCCGCAAGTACCGCCGCTTTCCACATCAACGCGGATATCGCCTATGCTGTGGTTCACTATCTTGGCGCCACAGGTGACAGTAAGTTTGAAGAGGAGGTTGGCGTAGAACTGCTCGTCGAGACGGCCCGTTTGTGGCGTTCGCTCGGCTTTGAAGATGCGAGTGGGCATTTCAGCATCGACGGGGTGACCGGCCCCGACGAGTACAGCGCCCTGGCCGATAACAATGTTTACACGAACCTGGTGGCACAGCTTAACCTGCGTGCCGCAGCGGATGCGGCTGAGCATCACCCCAAAATTGCGCAGAACCTTGGGGTAGATGACAACGAGATCGCAAGCTGGCGCAGTGCCGCCAAAAAAATGTTGATCCCATACGATGAGCGCCTGCAGGTGACGCCGCAGGACGAGCATTTTACCGAGCACGAGGTGTGGAATTTCGCCGATACTAAACCTGATCAGTACCCGCTATTCCTGCACTTCCCCTATTTTGACCTCTATCGCAAACAGGTCATCAAGCAGGCAGACCTGGTGCTGGCGATGCAACTCTTCAGCAATGCTTTTTCCGCGGAAATGAAAGCACGTAACTTCGCCTACTACGAGCTTTTGACAGTGCGCGATTCATCGCTATCAGCAGCGCCGCAGGCAGTCATGGCCGCTGAGGTGGGACAACTCGATCTTGCCTATGATTACCTGGGAGAGGCAGCACTGATGGACCTGGACGACCTGGAACATAATACGAAAGATGGGCTTCACATTGCTTCGCTAGCAGGAAGCTGGACGGTTCTGGTGGCCGGATTTGGAGGCCTGCGCTGGCAAGACGGAGCCATATCCTTCGCGCCCCGGATACCGCAGAATATTACTCGACTGGCTTTCAATATCCTGTTTCGCGGCAGCCGCCTGCGTGTCGAAGTAAAGGACTCAGAAGCAACGTATCATCTTCTCGAAGGTTCACCGCTCAAAACATGGCATCATGGCGAGGAAATACGCCTGGAAGCAGATAAGCCCGTAACGCGGCCCATTCCGCCTATCCACGCGGGACCGCGACCGGCTGAACCCCCAGGACGCGCGCCAACCCCTCGAGGGGAACATCGCTCGTCATGACAGGGCCGCCAGGACAAGGACGAGCCATTGTCCCTACAGCCGTTAACCCAACAAGCTATATGGATTCTGGAGTAGCCGCTTGACCTCTTGCAGGAAACGAGCAACCGTGGCTCCAGAGATAATACGGTGATCGGCGGACAGGGTCATGGTCATCATATCGCGGATGACAGGTTGCCCATCGATGGGAACAAATTGTTTGCGCGCCGCTGCCACCGCCAGGATAGCCGCCTGCGGAGGATTGATGACTGCAATAAAGGTAGAAGCATCCATCATCCCCAGGTTCGAGACCGAAAAGGTTCCGCCCTCCAGATCGGCAGGCGCCAGCTTGTTATTGCGGGCTTTCGCAATCAATGCTTTGGATTCGCGGGCAATGGAGCGCACACCCTTGATATTCGTATCGCGAATAACGGGTACCACCAGACCGGTCGGAGCATCGACGGCCATACCGATGTTGATATGCTTGTAGCGGATAAAGAAATCGTCCTTGAGGCTGCTATTCACCTCAGGGAATTTCTCCAGGGCAAGGGCAGCGGCCTTCATGATCAGGTCATTGACGGTAATCTTCTCCCCTTCTTCGCTGGCAGACGCATTGAGGGTCTGGCGCATCGTCAGCAGATCCGTCATATCGACCTCGCTACTGACATAGTAGTGCGGGATCGTCTGTTTTGACTCGGTCAGGCGTTTTGCGATGAGCAACTGTACACGCGTCATCTTCACTACCTCTGCATCGGCAGGGACCGCGGGTGACGTTGCCGGTGCAACAGGCGTGGCAGGCGACCGGGCCTGAGTGGGAGACGTAGGAGCAACAGGAGTGGGAGCAGTAGTGGCAGGTGTCTGAGCGGTAGACTGCTGTTCGCGGTAGTCCTCGATATCATCACGCACGATGCGCCCGCCGGGTCCGGTGCCATGAATCTGACTCAAATCGAGGCCGTATTCTTCAGCCATGCGACGGGCCAGTGGCGACGCCTTGATTGCTCCGTTTCCGGCAGAAGCCGCCTCGTGTTGCCCGCTGGTGGCCGGCGCAGCAGGAGCAGCGGACGATACCGGTGGAGCGGGTTGTGCTCTTTGTTCGTTCGAAGCGGCAGCAGTTCTGGCAGGCGGCTCCTGTTGGGTTTGAGCGGCAGCAGCGGCTCCTGTGCCGATAATGGCTATGGGCTGGCCTATCGAGGCGGTTTCGCCCTCCTGCACCAGGATTTGTTCTAGCACGCCAGAGTCGTAAGCCTCCAGGTCCATAGTGGCCTTATCAGTCTCGATCTCGCCCAGGATATCGCCTCTGCTGACTGTGTCACCCGGCTTTTTAAGCCAGCGCGCAATCGTACCCTCCTGCATTGTATCGCTAAGTCGTGGCATAGTTATTTCGGGCATCGTGTTCTACCTCCTGCGGCGGGGTGCAAGTTCTTGAATGGCCTCCACTAACTGTTTGGCCCCGGTCAACGCTGCCAGCTCTAACGGTTTGGAGTAGGGCAATGGGACCTCTACGCTGGCCACGCGCTTGATAGGCGCATCCAGGTAGTCGAAAGCCCCCTCCTGTATACGGGACACGATTTCAGCGCCCACACCGAACGAGAGCCAATCTTCCTCGAAGACAATGGCGCGATTCGTTTTCTTGACGGAATTGACAATGGTCTCGCTATCCAGAGGGCGCAGCGAACGGACGTCAACAACCTCGATACTCAGCCCATTTTCCTGTTCGATACGGCGAGCGACATCCAGGGCCACTGCTGCCATGCGCGAGTAGCTGATTACCGTAAGATCCCTGCCCTCTTTCGTCACTTTTGCCTGGCCAAAGGAAATGGTGTAGTCGCCATCAGGAACATCGCCCTTGACATTATAAAGCGCCAGGTTTTCCAGAAAGATCACCGGATTATTATCACGCACGGCTGTTCGCAGCATGCCGCGGGCATCGGCTGGTGTAGATGGCGCTACAACCTTCAGGCCGGGGACATGAGCAAACCAGACCTCCAGATTCTGGGAATGGGTCGCAGCCAGTTGCTGCCCGCCGCCGCCCGGGGTGCGAATGACCATGGGTACCGGGCACTGGCCCCCAAACATATAATAAATTTTAGCGGCATGGTTGACAATCTGGTCCATGGCCAGTATGATGAAATTGATGGTCATGATCTCTACAATAGGCCGCAGACCCAGCATTGCCGCGCCGGTTGCCATGCCCACGAAACCATTTTCGCAGATCGGCGTATCCACCACCCGCCTGGGGCCAAATTCATGCAGAAGACCCGCCGTGATCTTGTAGGAGCCTTCGAAGGTGCCGATCTCCTCACCCAGCAGGAACACATTTTCATCGCGCAGCAGTTCCTCCCGCAGCGTATCATGCAATGCCTGTCGATAGGTCATTTCAGCCATCGTCACTCTCCTCCCTCTGTACTGGCAGACTCCGTTTCAGCTGAAGCATAGATGTAGTTGAAGAGCGTATCCAGCGGCGGGTCGGGACTCTGATCAGCGAACTGAACCGCCTGCTCTACTTCAGAATCTACCTGCTGCTCGATCTGTTGGAGCCCCTGCTCGTCGACCAGCGAGGCCGCTTGCAGGCGCGCGGCAAACGCCGTAATGGGGTCATGAGCTTCCCGTCCTGCTTTGACCTGCTCCTGGTCGCGATAGCGGTCAGGGTCAACCACGGAGTGACCGCGAAAACGGAAGCTCACCGCCTCAACCAGGCTCGGCTCATGCCGCTCGCGTGCCAGCTTTGCCGCCTGGCGCATGATATCCCGCACCGCCAGCACATCGGTGCCATCAACGCGCCAGCTTTCCATGTCAAAAGCGCAGGCCTTGCGATAAATCTCGGCCACCGCTGATCCCTGCTCTACGCGCAGTCCCATTCCGTACTGGTTATTGACGACAAAGTAGACGATGGGTAGGTGATAAATCTTGGCCAGGTTGAGCGATTCGAAGAAAGCGCCCCCATTAGTCGTGCCTTCACCCATCTGGCAGGCAACAATTTCATGCGCATCGCGATAAGCAAGCGCAAAGGCTGCTCCCGTTGCCAGCGGGACTTGCCCACCCACAATCGCGTAACCACCCATAAAGTGGCGATTGATATCGAACAGGTGCATAGAGCCGCCTCTTCCGCGGGAAGCTCCTGTCTCCTTGCCGAATAACTCGGCCATGACCGCTCCCGGTAAGATACCGCGCCCAATGGCATAGCCATGCTCGCGGTAGTTCGTATAGACGTAGTCATCTGGTTCCAGCCCCTCACAGAACCCGATAATAGTAGCTTCCTCGCCCAGATTCAGGTGACAATAGCCACCAATTTTGGCCCTTGTATACATTTCGCCGGCCTTTTCTTCAAAACGGCGAATGAGCAGCATGTCATGATAATAGCGAAGCAGCGTCTCGCGGTCTTCGCCCTCTGGAATGGGGGCTTGAGCAGCTGCCTGTTGTTTCCTCGTAATGTCCAAATTTAGCTCATCCTTTCTATGACCCCGGAGCTGCCGGTTCGACGGAGCGGGACACGTTTTTTGCCCCGCAGCGAGGACAACGTTCGGGCTGTTCCCCACTACGTACAACTTCACCGCACACGGGACATATCCAATGCTCAGCCACCTGTCTCACCAGGTCGGCGCGGCTGATGATACCCACCAGCCGCCCCTGATCGAGTACCGGTAAACGTTTGATGCGTTCATTGACCAGGATAGTGCGCACTACCTCCAGGTCGGTATCCGGCGTCACACTGATGACATCGCGGCTCATAATCTGGCCAACCGTCTGACCCTGTTTGCTAATGACATCAAACTCGCTGACAACCCCCACCACTGCATTCTCATCATTGACGACCGGCAAGCCACTGATACGATGCTGGGAGAGCAGGCGCGCCGCCTCCTGTTTGCTTTGTTGTTCGGTAACAGTAATAACCCTGGTCGTCATGACATCTTCAGCTTTCATGCCCGCACCTCTCTATTCAGTAAGAAAATAGCCCGTAGGGGCGTACTCTGGTGGTCGCCCGTCTTTCGCTTTTCGTTGATAGTATGCGCTATGGTGCCTTTTCGTTTCAGTCCAAACGAAAGGTCTCACCAGCGGCTGGCTATTCGTCCCATAATATCGCGATATGATGACCGCCGGTTATGCCCAAACCTCAGCAGCTGGCGGCTATTCGGGTTCCAGGCCCCAATGCTGGGGAGAACGCCACAAGGCCGAGAGAATCAGCTCGCGGATGAAGAGCAATTCCTTGGGCAGGCGGTCGTAGAGGCGCATAAACAGTTCCTCGTGCGCCAGCAGTTCGCGCTCCCAGAGGTCGCGGTCCACAGACATCAACTCGCTAAAACGCTGGCGTGTGAAATCCCCCATGCCTCGCCAATCCAGATCCTCGTAGCGCGGCATCCAGCCGATAGGGCTTTCGATGCTGATGGCGCGACCACGGGCACGTTCGACGATCCACTTCAAGATACGAAAATTCTCGCTGAAGCCCGGCCAGAGGAAATTTCCGCCCGCGTCACGCCGGAACCAGTTGACATTGAACATGCGCGGCGGGTTCGGCAACTGCCGCCCGAAGTCGAGCCAGTGATTAAAGTAGTCGGCCATGTGATAACCTGCGAACGGCAGCATCGCAAATGGGTCACGACGCACTTCTCCGGTCTTGCCAACAGCAGCCGCGGTTGTCTCCGAACCCATTGTGGCGGCGGAGTAGACGCCATAGTTCCAGTTGAAGGCCTGGTAGACGAGAGGCACGGTATTCGCGCGCCGGCCGCCAAAGATAAAGGCAGAAATCGGCACGCCCTGCGGGTCATCAGCTGCCGGGTCATAGACCGGGCACTGGCGAATCGGGGCGGTGAAGCGCGCATTGGGATGCGCGGCCTTGCGACCACTTGCGGGCGTCCAATCCTGGCCGGTCCAGTCGATCAGGTGCGCGGGGGGCGTCTTTGTCATGCCTTCCCACCACACGTCGCCCTCATCGGTTAGAGCGACATTGGTAAAGATAGCATTCTCGGCAATCGTGGTCATAGCGTTGGGGTTCGACTGCATACTGGTACCCGGCGCGACGCCAAACATGCCGGCTTCAGGATTAATAGCGTAGAGCTTACCGTCCGGCCCTGTCTTGATCCAGGCAATATCGTCGCCGACGGTGGTCACTTTCCAGCCCTCTTCCTGGAACTCCTGCGGCGGAATGAGCATGGCGAAGTTAGTCTTACCACAGGCACTGGGAAAGGCCGCGGCAATATAGGTCTTCTCTCCCTGCGGGTCCTCGACGCCCAGGATGAGCATATGCTCCGCGAGCCAATCCTCATCTCGCGCAAGTACCGAGGCAATGCGGAGCGCGAAGCACTTTTTGCCGAGCAATGCATTGCCGCCATAACCGGAGCCATATGACCAGATGGAGCGCTCCTCCGGGAAATGCACTATGTATTTACTCTCCTTGTTGCATGGCCACGGAACGTCTTGCTGACCCGGCTCAAGCGGCATGCCGACCGAGTGCATGCAAGGAACGAATTCTCCTTCTGGTCCCAGTACATCATAGACTGCACGGCCCATGCGCGTCATGATACGCATGCTGACGGCAACATAGGGTGAATCGGTGAGTTCGACGCCGATGTGGGCAATTGGTGAGCCGAGCGGCCCCATGCTGAAAGGAACGACATACATGGTGCGCCCACGCATACAACCATCAAATAAGCTCCTGAGCGTCTCCTTCATCTCCCTTGGATTAACCCAGTTGTTGGTCGGGCCAGCATCGGCCCGACTGAGGGAGCAAATAAAAGTCCGGTCCTCGACGCGGGCGACATCGCTGGGGTCGGAACGCGCCAGGTAGCTATTGGGGCGCTTCTCGGGATTGAGCCGGATGAGGGTACCCGACTCGACCATGTGCTCGCACAGCTGGTCGTACTCCTCCTGGGAGCCGTCACAAAAATGGAGGTCATCGGGCTTACATAAGGCAACCATCTCTACGATCCAATTGCGCAATCTGGCGCTAGTTATATAATCTGGTATATCCATGAGCTACTCCTACCAGGATACTAAAGCTGGAGCCAGGGTAGCTCCAGCTGGATGAAGACCGTAACAGGATGGTGCAATTAGCGTTCAACGATCATGGCCACCCCCTGGCCACCGCCAATACACAGGGTTGCCAGGCCATAGTGGGCCTGACGACGTCGCATTTCGTAGAGCAGTGTGACCAGAATGCGTGTGCCGCTGGCGCCAATGGGATGGCCGAGCGCAATAGCGCCACCGTTCACGTTGAGCTTCGAGCGATCAAACCCAAGTTCTTTGCCCACTGCTACGGATTGCGCGGCAAAAGCCTCGTTGGCCTCTACTAAATCCATGTCCGAGACGGAAAGGCCTGCCTTCTCCAATGCCTTCCTGCTGGAAGGAATGGGTCCCAATCCCATAAGACTGGGATCCACGCCCGCCGAGGCGTAGCTGCGAATGGTGGCCATTGGCTGCAAACCGAGTTCCGCAGCCTTGCGACGGCTCATCACGACGACTGCGGCGGCCCCATCATTGAGGCCTGACGAGTTGCCCGCTGTTACCATGCCGCCCTGTTTAAAGGCGGGGCGCAATTTTGCCAGCGCCTCGGCGGTGGTATCTGCCCGCGGCTGCTGATCCTGTTCAAAGAGGGTTGGCCCTTTCCTGCCCGGCACCTCTACCGGCACAATCTCGTCGCGGAATTTGCCAGCTTCGATGGCATGCAGCGCGCGCTTCTGGCTTTCCAGGGCAAAGTCGTCGAGTTCTTCGCGGCTCAAGTTACAGGCGCTACAGATATTTTCCGCGGTGATGCCCATATGATAGTGGTTAAAGGCGTCCTCCAGGCCGTCACGAATCATGGAGTCAACCAGCGTGCCATCGCCCATGCGATAGCCAAAGCGCGCCTTCTCTACCAGGTAAGGTGCCCGGCTCATGCTCTCCATGCCACCGGCAACGATGATATCTGCGTCGCCCAGCCTGATAGCTTGAGCGGCCAGCAAGACTGCTTTGAGACCACTGCCGCATACCTTATTAATCGTCATAGCAGGAATATCTACCGGCAATCCTGCGTTGACAGCTGCCTGCCGCGCCGGGTTCTGTCCCAGACCAGCCTGCAACACATTGCCCATTATCACTTCTTCGACCTGGTTGGGTTTCAGGTCCGCTCGTTCCAGAGCTGCTTGTATACAAATTTCACCCAATTTCACGGCTGGTACTTCCGCCAGTCCGCCACCATATGTGCCTATCGCGGTACGCACAGCGCTTACGATGACTGCATCCTGTAATTCTGCCATGTTCGTCTGCTCCTTAGTAGACTTGATAGGAAACCCCATATATATCGATGTTGATGGGACATGATAAATCAAGGCCCCTCTGCTAAAGGGATGTATTGTCTACTACAATTATACACACTGCAAGGGGCACAGGAAGAGAGAAACCGGGCTAAGGACGTCGGCATACAAGCTACTGTTCTATGTCCCCTGGTGAGGGCGCGGGTCTGTGCCTCGACCTTCTGGGGCGACAAAACGATAGCCGACTCCTGGCTCTGTAAGCAAATAGCGGGGATGAGCGGGGTCACTCTCAAGCTTCTGGCGCAGCCGATTGATGTATACACGCAGGTACTCGGCTTCACCTCCGTACTCAGGACCCCAGATGCGTTGCAGCAACACGCGATGAGAGATGACCTTGCCCGCGTGAGTGACCAGCTGCTCCAACAGTGAAAACTCGATTGGGGAGAGCCGTACTTCCGCCCCTCGCAGGCGCACGATATGCCCGCTCAGGTCGATCTCCAAATCGTCAAAGTGTTTAATGCCCTCGCTACGAATGACCGGCTCCGGCTGGGTGCGTCGCAAGACGGCGCGCACGCGGGCTAAAAGTTCTTCTACTCCGAAAGGCTTGGTGAGGTAATCATCCGCACCAAGATCGAGGGCGGCGACCTTGTCCTTTTCAGCGTCCAATGCGGTCAACACTATGATAGGCACAGACGAGTGCTCGCGCACGCGCTGGCAGACCTCAAGCCCATCCATGCGCGGCATCATAATATCGAGAATCAACAGGTGCGGGTCTTCCCGCTCATATAGAGCAAGCGCTTCCAACCCGTTACTCGCCTCAAGTACCTCGAATCCTCTGGCGCGCAGGTTCCGGCTGATGAAATCTCGCAGTGCAACTTCATCCTCTGCCAGCAGGATACGTTTCGCTCTCGTCGTCATATGAATCTCTCTTCCTTACCCTGGTCACTGTCCCTGGATAGATATCCCCTAGAGCGCGGTTCACAGGCATTGAGCTGCCCGTCTCATTGGAAAGGCGTCCCCTGGTGGTCGCCCTCCAGCGCATTCCTTACGGACATCGCATTAAGTGAAGCTATATCCTGGCACCCGCAAGGGATGCCACAACATTTTTTAGAGTGTTGTCGCAGCAGTATTTCCAGCTACCTCTGAAGCCGTGGGCGAGGCGAGCGGCAGCGAGAACGAAATGATAGTGCCCTGGATGCTGCTCTCCGCCCAGATGCTGCCTCCATGCGCCTCTACGAAGGCTTTACAAATGGCCAATCCAAGGCCTGTGCCGTTAGAATGCTGCTGGCGTCCATGACGTGCCCGGTAAAACCTCTCAAAGACGTGTGGCAGTTCATCAGGATCAATACCTGGTCCATTGTCTGAAACTGATACGATCACCATATCGTCCTGTCTCCTGGCACTGATGCTCACTCTACCCGCTCCATACAGCAACCCGTTAGCGATGAGGTTTTGGAGTACAACATCTATACGCCCTATATCTATGAAGACTGGTGACAAGGCACCAGGAATCTGTGTGGATATTGTGAAATCAGGTGAGCTAAGCGCAAACTCACTGATAATTCTGTGTACGAGTTCCTTCAGGCTAGTAGGTGTGCGCTTGAGCAGAAGTAGGCCAGCTTCCTGACGCGAGAGGTCGAGCAGGTTGCTGACCAGTTGCGCCAATCTATCGGCCTCGCTGCTGATTGCCTGGAGAAAATGGCGCTGATCGGTGAGCGACCAGGCCACGTCATCCTGAAGCAGCGTTGAGGCATAGCCCTTGATGGCTGTAAGCGGCGTGCGTACCTCGTGGCCGACCGCGGCCAGCAATGTGGTCTTGAACTCGTCAAGCTCTCGTTCGCGTGTTATATCACGCAGGAGCAGACCACGGCCAATCGCCTGACCAGCCTCGTCCGCGACATCGAATAGTCGCAGATGGATAACGCGACGACGCTCATTTTGTCGAAACTCGAAAAGCTCCTCAACAGTCTTACCGGATTGCACCCGCCCCAGGGCCGGCTCACTCTCAATATGGTCTACCAGTTTTGATCGTAAGGCGTTGTAAAGAACGTCAATCTGCTTTCCCTCTAACGCGTCTATGGACAAGCCTGCGATTGAACTGGCGCCCATATTCGCATACAGCACTATTCCATCAATGCCCGTCAGTACCAGCCCATCGCTCATACTGCCCATAATCGCCGCCAGCGTCTGTTTCTCCTTAGAGGCCTGCTGATACAATTGCTCGTTTTCCTGAGCAACCTGGCGCAGTCGTTCATCGCTGCGCTCATAGAGAACGGCATGCTCCCATGCAAGGGTGGCATAGTTGGCGAACATGAGCAGCAGATCGATCTCGTTCTGGCCGAAAGGACGAGGTTCGGTACGATGCACTAGCAAAACAACACCGCCGGCATGACGACTAATAATTGGGATGGCCAGTACACAGCGATACCCCTCCTCATAGGACAGTGATGTAGTATCATGACTATGCAGTTTCTGGATCGGCCTCCCCTCACGTAGCGCAAGCACTGCCGGCGAACTGGAATCCTCAGGCGATATCGAGAGGGTGGCATCGTAGTGTGTGCTATGGCCGATGCTTTCGAGAACGCGCAGCACGCCCTGCTCATCTGGTAAGAGTATGGCAGCGGCCTGTAGATCTACCAGTCGCAGCACCTCACGAATGATCTTTCCGACGACGGCATGTGGTTCGAGCGACCTGACAACGGCGTTTGAGGTTTCTAGCAATGTTCGCAGTTCGCCGAGCTTTTTTAGTCCATCGCGCTCCAGGCGAACAAGTGAACGAGCAAGGTTTCCAACCTCATCATCACGCTCAGCAAGAATGACAGTATCATTTGAGATAGACTCCTCAGAGGTCGGCAGCACCTGGTGCTGAATGGCAAGCGTATGCAGTGGACGGATGACCTTGACGAGCAAGATGAGCCAGAAGAGCATACCACCAATAGTGAAGAGCAGGGCGGTAATCAGCAGCCAGAGTTGGAACTGCCTGACGACAGCTAGCGCCTCGCTAACGGGCCGCTGTACTACTACAGTCCAGCCTGTTTGCGGCACAGGTACGGCGCTAAACAACCAGTCCTGGCCATCGGGTCCCATACCGACCTGCGAATTAGCGTGGCCTTGCATAGCCTGATTAGTTCCGGGTAATTCCCCCGATACATTCTGCAAAATGCGTACTTGAAAAGAAGGTTCCGGATAAGAAGTTGCTACAACTTCGCTGTTTCCGTCAATGATATCGATTCTCAGATTTCTGCCTTGCTTCTGTTGCGCGTTCACAACACTCTGTAATGGCTCGCTGAGTTCCTTAAGAGAGAGGCTGATGGCAATAATGCCGACCAATGTATTGCTGTGTACATGTATCGGCCCTGCCACAGTTCCTGTATGTGGCTGCCGGGGATTGCAGTTGATCAATAGATCGCCATAAATGCGCTCAGCAATCATAACGCCTGCATTGGCAATTGGTTCAATTGCTAAACCCACCTCCATAGCCGGATCCGGCTTCGGCGACGCAAGCGCTTGCTGGACGACACCGGGCGGCGAGAATTCTGCTCCTATCGCAATTGGCTGGGGAAATGAGACACAAATACCACCGAAAGAATCGAGCCAGTAGACAGCATCTATATCCCGGCGAGCAGCTTTAAAGGCCTGGAAGATAGTTATTACCTCAGCAGGTGTTTCTGCTTTCGCTACTTGCGGGCCTAACTGCTTGAGCGCATCTGTGGCATCACTCAATTGCAAGCCGGTCTCAAGCGCGAGCCCCTGCGCCAGAGCCTGGTCTGATGCCTGAGCGTCATTGCTGAGCTGTTGGGCGACGACGGCATTCACTCCTACTCCGCCTAGCAAAACGATGAGAACAAATAACAGATAGACACTTAGTAGTTGGATAAGGAGCGATCGATGCATAAAAGAGAGCATAGCGCGTACACTCCTGGATGAGCTTTGCCGTGCTTCTAGCCATCCAATAACATATCCAGTCTCAAGGAGTAATATACTGATTATACTATTTTGGCTGACCTGGAAATGTCTTACGCTCATGGCTCAAGCGCTGACCATCGTTAGCGCTTGAGCCATAAGAACCGGTGTTTAGCTTGCGCTGTTTACGAATTCGTTCGTATAGGTCAAACTCAGATCAATCTGCTTGCTCTGTGGGATCAGGTTGCTCTGGTATTCTATGTTGAGCACTGATTGCGGTGCGCCTGCTGGCATCAGACCATCAGGACTGTAGATGGCCTTCTGGTTTTGCAACGCCTGGACATAGAGGGCTTTGTTGCCGGCATAATAATCGGGGGGCATCATGTCGGCGATCTGCTCAGCTGTATGCGTCTGGATCCACTTCAGTGTCTTGACGTAGGCATCCACCAGCTTCTGCACAACATCCTTGTGGCTGTTGACGTAACTGTTCTCCATGAACAGGCAGATGAACGGATAGGCTCCACCGAGAGCTGCCTCTGTAGTTTGTGGTGAACGCAGGTCAACCAGGACTTTGCCAAGACCAGATGCCAGGATACGCGAGATCGTTGGTTCGGTGGTCATTCCGGCATCGATCTTGCCCTGTTGCAGCGCTGCGATAAAGGTATCACCTGCGCCCACTGGAACGAAATGTACCTGGCTGGCGGAAATCCCGGCATTGTGCAGCAATGCCGTGGTCAGCGTTTGCGTACCTGAACCGAGTTCTGTTACGCCCAGGTTCTTCCCTTTCAGGTCCTTAACGGAATGAATCTGGTTGGCCTCTTTGGCGGAAATGACTTCGGCCTCTCCAGGCGCGACATTCAAGAGCACCACGGACTCCATTTGCTTGCCAGCCGCTTGCAGTTCGATAGTATGGTTGTAGGATCCTGAGCCTGCATCTACCTGGCCCGCCAGCACCTCATTCTCCGACGATTGCCCCGAGGCCTCGTCGATCAATGTGACATCAAGCCCCTCCTGTTTAAAGTACCCGAGTTGCTGGGTAAGCATGTTCGGAAGATAAATTTGTTTGCTGAGGCCACCAACCATAATTTTGAGAGGGATGGGGCTATTTGAACTTCCACCCCCCGTGCTAGTACTGTTACTACCGCACGCACTCAAGATCAGCACTAAAATGATGCCCGTAATCAGGCCGCTGAGTCCAAGCCTCCGATTCCATACCTTCATTGGTCTCCTCCTAATCTTTATTGGTCATGAGTATGACCGGTTTACCTTACTTACGATGCCATTGATCGTAAGTATTCTTGCTAGAGCGATCTTTGCCGGTAGAACCTGGCGCCTTTTGCAGGCGCCACTAGACTTTACCCCTACATGGGACGATAAAACTAGATGGTCGCATCGTTGACGGTGCTGGGTCGCCACCTGAGCAAGCGACGTTCCAGTGCTGTGACGAGAGCCTCAGTGACTAAAGCAACCACAGCCAGAATTGCCATTGCCGCGAAAACACCATTGACGTTGAAGGTGGCTCCTGCGGTCTGGATCATCAGGCCAATGCCCTGGATCGAACCTATAAACTCACCGACCACGGCACCAACAAGCGCAAAGCTAAAACTCGTGTGCATACTGGCAATGATCCAGGTAAGCGCGGACGGAATGATCACCTGCGTCGTGAGCTTGCTCGGATTGGCGCCAAGGATGCGTGCATTGGCAAGCAAGCTACGATCGACCTCGCGCACGCCTTGAAAGGCGTTGAAAAACACAATGAAGAAGACTAAGACAACCGCCAGCGCAACCTTCGATTGTATCCCCAGGCCAAATCCGATGGCAAAGAGTGGTGCCAGGGTGACACGCGGGATGGAATTAGCTGCCTTGATATAGGGACCAAGTACATCGGCGAGGAAACGATTCCGTCCAAGTATGATGCCGAACGTAACACCAAGCACGGCGCCGATAATGAAACCGAGAATGGTCTCTTCCAACGTGGTAGCGATCTGTTCCCACAGCGGACCTTGCGCCGTTCCCTGCGTAACCCAGGTGACAAGCTGCGCCCAGATTCCCGAGGGCTGCCCCCAAAAGAATGGGTCGATGACGCCGACGCTGGTGAGGAGTTGCCACCCTCCGATGATCACTACCAGGATTAGCACGCGCAGGCTATTGACGATGATACGTCGGCGGCGGCGAGCCGCAATGACCGATGGCACTACTGCATTCTCGCGAACGCCGTTGATAGTTTCAGGCTCGTTGCTTATTACGTTCATAGCTAATCAATACCTCCTCGCGCAAGTCTTCCCAGATGCGCTGGTACAATTCGACAAAACGGGCATCGAAACGGATGTCCTCCACTTTGCGCGGGCGAGGCAGGTCGATGGTATAAATACCCTTGACGGTGGCCGGCCCGGCAGTGAGGACGCAGACGCGATCAGCGAGAGAAATGGCCTCCTCCAGATCATGCGTGACAAAGACGACCGAAGCCTTGAGAGAAGACCAGAGCGTGAGTAACTCATCTTCCATCAAAGTGCGAGTCTGCACATCGAGAGCACTGAAAGGTTCATCCATCAGCAGAATCTGTGGCTCATTGATAAAGGTCTGAGCCAGTGCGACACGCTTGCGCATGCCACCTGAGAGCTGGTACGGATAGCGATCCTCGAAACCGGCCAAGCCAACTCGTGCTATCCACTCACGCGCCTTCTTACGTGCCTCGCTTTTGGACTGGCCGCGGAACAATGGGCCGGTAGCTACATTATTGAGGACATTCTTCCAGGGAAAAACGGCATCCGACTGGAACACATAGCCGATACGCGGATCAATACCCTGCACAGGTTCGCCCATGATCTGTACTACGCCCTCGCTCGTTTTTTCCAGACCAGAGATAAGCCCCAGTGTAGTGGATTTGCCGCATCCGGTCGGACCAACTATGGCAAGGAACTCGCCAGAGGCAACTGACAGGTTGATAGCGTGAATGGCAGTATATACTTTGCCAGCTGGCGTCAGAAAGCGCTTCGTAACATCATGTAATTCGATGGCTGTCGTCGTGCGGTTCTGCGTATCTTGGGTTTGTGTCATGGCAGTTAATTCTTTCATCATACCAGGTTCCTTTTTCATAATCCCGCTCACGAAAAACGTCTATACGTACCCATCCTGAGCATTCTCACGCCATGCTGGTGGATGAACCGTACTCACAGTTTCTGGAGAAAGTGTAATCAATCAGGCGTAAACGACGCATAAACGTGGTGGCCTGTCGCATAAACAACGCGTAAACATTTACCTGTCTCTTCACAGTCGATTTCTTTGTCATTGGGAAGTCAGTTTTATGAGAAGGATAGGTAAAAGATCAGGTAGGAGCGTTTCAGGAAGGAAAAAGTACATCGATCTGTTCATAAGAAACAGGTGGCATCTATGAGGTGGCATGCCGGAGAAGAGAAACCAGGGCTTCCTCCCATAAAGAGACAAACCGGTCAGCAAGGGAACAAGCACAATAACCGGTATACAGGCCGAAAGACAAATTGAGGGCCAGCCCTGGACGGGGCTAGCCCTTCTTTTTGTCGCGTTCCTTTTTGGCTTTGTAGAACGACTTTGGCTTGGGATGCCGCTCGGTATCCTCATATGCTGCCGGGGCGGCATCTTCGCGCGCGCTGACTTCGGTTTCATCGCGCTCGCTGAGAAGCTCTTGCAGGTCATTGTAGATGTTGTAATTGTCGCTGGCCTCGCGCATGCGCAACATGTGGCGGAGAACCTGCACCTGTGTGATGCTGGTCTTGTCACCGCGCGCCGCCTCTGCCCTTTTAATAAGTTTCTCGACCAGGTCCATGCTGTCGTCGTGCGCGCCAATACCTTCCAGGCGTTCGCGGACGACGAGTAGTTGCTCATAGAGATTCATAGCTGCTATATCCCTCCCGATAATGGGCATGATTACGATTCCCGATTGCCGAAAGGTATGGTAACACAGCATGGGATGGGCGTCAAATAGATTGGTACTCATAGACGGGCGTGCGACCACGCGAGTGCGTTCCTATGAGCGTTTCTTCAAGCTGAAATTCGGTGAATCGGCTACCTCGATGATTTCGACAGCATCACCCAGCCGAATTCTGCCCTGCTGCTCATGTATCAGATTCTGGCCAAACATGACACCACGTACAGCATGGCGGTATGTCGAGAGCGTTTTTAACGGTTCCTTGCCCCTTTCCGCAGTGGTCTGATCCGTAGTTGGAATTTCACAACGCGCGCATGGTTTGACTATATGAAACGTGATATCTCTAATGCGAATAGTTCGCCAGGTGTCCTCGGCATAAGGCGATGTATTTTGCACGACGATATTTGGTCGAAAGCGATTCATGGGGATTGGCTGCTTCAGGCGGGCATTCAGATCATCAAGCGAGGCCCGGGTTATGAGCAGGAATGGGAAGCCATCGGCAAATCCTACCTCGTCACGCTGGCTTATAGCATAGCGAGGATCAACGGGTCTTGTAGCGTCCTCAGGCAACCTTACCAGGCGGCAGGCGGTATCTAGAAAGGCGCTGAACCACGCAGCGATATCATCGCCCTGGTCTACGGCCACGCAGCTATCATCCCAGATAAAAACCTCGCGTCTTTTTCCCGCCCGGAAAGGAGTAATCGTCATTGCTTGCATGCCAGGAGCCTGTAACCTCAGCGCGCCATCCCCGGCGAGGGCAGGTGTAATAAGGGCCATGCGGGGCTGTTCGCGTTGCGTGATAAAGTAGCCGAGCGGATCGACGAGCATGTACGCGCGGTCGTGATAAAAACCCCTCGGGCCTATGCGAGCGGTTTCCAACGTGATTCCCGCGCACGATTTGATGGGATAAACGTTTAATTCTGAAACGATGGGCGTTGAAGATAATGCATCGCTCTTTTCAATAGACATAACGAATCTCTCTTTGCTTTCTGCACCACTAGAGGGTGATAGAGGAACATGGAGCGACTTTTATTATACATCATAAGCCAGGGCTTAGAGGTGCGAAATCGCCGTTATAGCGCACAATTAGAGCGATGGTGAGTAGTCTCGCTCCAGGGTCCTATGGAGATTGAAAAGAGCCTGGCACCTCTTATTGATGCCAGGCTCGATGGACGCGATGGGATGAAGATGGCAGATAGATCGAGCTAGAAGTGATCTGGCGGCGGAGTCTGCCCATTGTAATCGCCTATCACGACTGCCGAGTAGGGCGCGTTCAGCTGGTCGGGACCATTGCCGACGATATTGGTCATACCGTACTGAAACTCAATATGCTTATTCGGATCGATGATGATAGCACGGTCGTTAAACTGATCGGCAATGCAGATATCTCCATCGTACAATTGCACTGCTCCGGTCGGATTGGGATTGGGATTGCTGTTCTTTCCCTTGTTCGTGAAGTACTGGAATTCGACCTGCTTATCCTGCGTCACTTTGATGATGCGGTTGTTTCCAGAATCAACGATGAGGGTATCGCCATCAGGAAGCCGGCTGGCAAAGGCGACGACGTTAAGCCCCTGGCTGTATTGCCACACAATATGCCCATCACGATCGATCTCGATGACACGGTTGTTGTTCTCGTCGGCGATCAGGATATGACCGTTGGGCAGCAATTCAGCGCTATTGGGGCTATTTAGCGCGCCCGGGCCGGTCTTAGGCCCATATGACCACACGATCTCCTTTTCCTTGTTGACCTCAATCACACGATTATTGCCCTGATCAACAATCAGGAAATCGTGATTGGGCAATTGAATAGCAAAAACGGGAACGTTAAGGCGATTAAAACCCCGGCCAGTCTTCCCGGCTACTCCATACTGCCAGATAATGTTGCCACTCTGATCTACGACGATGACGCGGTTATCAGGGCAATTGCTTGTGCCGGTGCCAGGGATGAGAGTGAGACCGCCAGCGAGGCGTTCAGCATCATTCGGCGCGATGATATGACCTGGGCCAGGAGAGCAATCTTTGGGATCGCCTGTACCAAAGCTCCAGACGATGTTTTTATTGCGGTCGACTTCAATGACGCGATTGTTGAACTGGTCTGAAATAAGCACATTGCCGGGATTATTGAAGCCACCTCCCGATGCATGTGCCTGGCTAAGGTCTGTTCCGAGCAATGTAAATACGAGGCAGGATGTGAAGAGTGTTGTTACGATGACAATGGTTAAAGCACCCTGGCGAAGTTTTGCGAAATACATAGAGCGAATCTCCTTCCCCAAAAGAGTATGGATTGACAGAGTATGACACCATTACTTACTACGTCGTCAGGTTACACACTGCCCGCTTGTTGGAAGAGCCGGTAAAATGTATTATGAAGAATAGACATGTACTGGTAGTTGGATGGTGGGAGGAGAAAGCTGATGGAGAAGATGGAGAGGGCGGATGCTGCAAGTGAAGTCCCTGAGAGAAATACGCCGCGTAGTTATTTCATGGCCATCATCGCTGTACTGGGCGGAACGCTGCTGATGCCTCCATTTTCTCTTGTCTTTACCTGGATTGGAGCAATGCTGCTGGTGGTACTGATAGCAGCACTGCTTATTTACAGGACGAGGCGGGAGCAGAAATGGAGTCTGGGAAAGATTTTAGCAAGAGGGCATGCAACACTACAAGCGCAGAGGTATGATATTCCTCTCATTGGAGTGGGGCATAGAGGTCCGATTTATCGCGCCCCAGGTGCGACTACTCCCAGGAGCCGGTAGCCGTCAGCCAATCCAGTATAATTTCGGGCATATGCGATACCTGGCCCTGCCGCTGAGAACAATGGGGTAATGTATTCAGGATAGTAGCGCCGTATTCCTTTGAGATGACGCGCCGGTCGAAGAGGACAACGGCATTGCGCCGGTTGCCGCTCCAGGCAAGTCGATTAAGGGCGCGGCGCGTGCGCAAGGTGGCTATAGGAATGGTGACCTGATGCAGTTGGTCGGAGTATTGCTCCGCAATGGCTGCGAGGGGTGGGTCGTTGAGTACAGGCATGGGGAGACGCGAAATAAGCACGCAGGCAGGTGGACGGCTGACTTCCTCGATACCGTCCCAGAAGCTGCCCGCGCCGAGTAAGACGACCCGCTCCTGGTCTGAGAACAGTTGCCACAACTGTCTGGGCGAGCCATCGATGCCATGGCCGAGGACGAGGATACCCCGCGCCTCTAGCAAAGGCTTAACCGCTGCGTAGGAACTGCGCAGAGCGGCATACGAGGTGAAGAGTACGACCAGCTGGCCATCGAGCATAATGGCTAGCTGCGCGATGGCTTCATCGAGATGGCGCTGGTACTGGGGCATGTTTGGCTCTGGCACATCATTGGGCACGAACAGCAAGGTCTGCTCGCGGTGTTCGGTGACGACTGAAAGGGCCGGGCTGGCATCAGCATCAAGACCGAAGCGCCCGCGACAGTATGAGAAGTTGTTGTCTATGGAGAGGGCTGCACCGGCGAAAATAACAGCGGAACCGGGTGTCAATATATATCGTTTCAAGAGCGTGGAAGCCTGCACAAGCTGACCGTAGAGCACAGGTAAATTCTCGACCTGTACCGCCGGTGACAGAGCATTGGGCGAGGATGAGCCGGCAGAGACCGTATCTCCCGCACGCTGCTGCGCAAAAGGTAAGGGCGCGGGCGGAACTCGCAGCCAATAGACCATGGCCTCTTCCCTATTTACAGGATTACCGCCTCCACTCCCGTTTTCGCTCAAGCTAAAGGCCTGCTGGCCGAAGCGTTTTTGCGCAAGCAGGCGTTCCGCGATGGCAGCGAATTCCCAGGCAACCGAATCGTCTTCTCCACCGCCGGGATCAAGGCGATGACGAGGGCGCTGCCTGGTAAGCATGATCTTTTCAGCCTCATGCGCGAGGTCAATGACCATCTGCAAGCGATAGGCAGCTTGTTGCCACGCGTGTTCTACTTCCATCCAGCCCGCGACATTACGTACCTGGGAAGTGAGTCGCAAAGGCTGGTCGACGCGCTCGACGACTCGTGGATTCGCGGAACGCGATGCGTTATCCATCCTGGCCGCTTTGCCCTTATTGCTCGGACCGCCGGAATTGCCAGCGCTAGATACCTCCTGTATGAGTTGAGCAAGAGCGACAAAGAGGGTATCGATGGCTGCTCGCGCCTGGCGCAGAGTTTGAAACCAGCCAAGCATGCGACTGTCAAGTTCTGCTTTAGCTATCGTGTGAGTGGTTGAGAGACCGCCAGGACCATTCTCGCGCAGGGCAGGCGCCGCGAGCGCCAGTAATCCCTGGTAACGGCCATCGGGCAACTCAATACCAATGGTATTAAGTTGCCTGAGGAGGCTCTGATGATCGAGTTCTTGATTATTCCAGTGCGCAGACTCCTCGTCCAGCAGATCAGCATCCAGGATGAGCCGGCAGTCCACATCGCGCAAAAGGCTCTTCTCAGAAGAGAGATCATCTAGCAGCCCGGCATGCGTAGTTACAACAACATCCGCCACATTCACCCGCTCTTCCGCGCGCCTGACGAAACAGTAGCCTTTGCTACGGTAGAGACAGCGCTGGTAAGGACTATCGCCACGCCCATCAGCAAGGGCCAGCGACACACGCTCAACTCCGGAGCAAATTCGTTCCCAGGCCGTCATTTCCTGCGGTAAGATGGTCAATTCGCTGCGCTCGCCGGTGAGAGTCTCCTGGGCCCATAGAGCTAACTTTGCTAAACCACGCGCCTGCTCCGCGGAGAGTTCCCCACTGGTTCGACGCAAGGCCGATCCAAACCAGCGATGGATACACAGATAGCCACCGCGTTCAGCAAGATACGCCATTTTTACCGGTTTTGCAAGCTGCCCAGACAGGCGCGGCAAAACATTGTCGATCAGGCGACGCGCCGCCTGCGTATTCGCACAGGCAATGACAAGACGCCTCGCTTCATTTGAGGCGGCGGAATCCGCACCGCTCGCAGACTGCTGGCAAACCCATTGCAACGCGGGAAGCAGGGCGGGAGTAAAATCGTTTCCCCCGATCGTGAGCTCAAGCAGCAGGCTGCTTTTCTCTTCTAGCGCCCGTAGCACTGCCCGGTAAGCCGCTTGATGCCCCTGATAACTCGCCTGCTGCTCTACAGGAACTGCAGTGATATGCTCTGTGGCCGGCGCCGATTTCCTCTGTTGCTCAGCCACGGTAGAAGATGACACGGCCGGTTGTGCTTCCGGCGCGATGTTTTCGGCAGCTGACGGTTCGCCACGGGCAATAGCGAAGGATAAAACGCGCGGATCCATGCCTAATTGCGCGGCGAATCGATCACGCAGATTACCTCGCAAAGGGACATTTTGCATGCCGTCTGCCGCCATGCGTTCGCGCCATTCCTGGCGGAAAAAACCAAGCAGGGGCCACGAACGAGGCGCATCAAGGTTCGCAAGATCGTTGAGAAGCCCTATATCGACCTGCTTCAGGAGTTTATCCAACGCTAGAAAGACCTTCATTGCGAGGATGGTATCAACCATAGCCCGGTGTCGTCCCGGTACGAGAGGCACGCCCAGAGCCTGGGCGACCTGCCCCAGGTTATAACTCGGCAAAGAGGGCAGTAACACCGTTGCCAGTTCGAATGTATCTATCAATGGATTGTTACGAACCAGGCCACGCCGTCTCAAGAAACCGGCATCAAAAGGAATACTATGGCCCACAATCGGATGATCGCCAATAAACTGCTGTAAACGGCGTGCAATCGACTCGAAACCAGGAGCATCCGCTACCTGTTGTGGAGTTATGCCGGTCAGGCGCTGCACGCGGAAAGGGATGGGACGACCCGGAGCAACCAGCGTCTCCATCGTATCAAGTATCGTTCCCCCCTGAAACTTGACTGCTGCAACCTCGAGTATCGCATCCTGTTCAGCATGCAAACCGGTGGTTTCCAGATCAAGTGCCACGCGAATGGGTGGCTGCTTTGACATACAATTCCTTTTTCTCTTCTGTATACAGCCAGAACACGGTCTTCAGAACTCTACGGGCTGCTATTTTCAGGTGTCTCCCCGGTCAAACAGGGCCAGTATTTAAGTAGAATGCGAGCCAATTGGGCCGCGCGACCTCGATGACTGATACGATTCTTATCCCCTGGCTCCAACTCGGCAGTCGTCTTACCGAGTTCGGGCACCAGGAAAATAGGATCGTAACCGAATCCGTTGGCGCCGCGTGGTTCGTCCGCAATTACACCCTCAATCGCTCCCTCCACTATACGAGTATAACCAGAAGGCTCGGCCAACGCAATGACGCAGCGAAAACGGGCACCACGCTGCTCGAGCGGCAGCCCTTCCAGTCGCTCCAGGATCAAACGAAAACGTTCCTGATAGGATGTATCCCTGCCCGCAAAACGAGCGGAAAATACGCCAGGGGCTCCTCCCAGGGCATCTATTTCCAGACCCGAATCGTCTGCCAGGGTAAGCAGGCCCGAAGCCTCGGCATAGGCACGGGCCTTCAGCTCTGCATTTTCCGCAAACGTGCTGCCGGTTTCCTCCACATCCATATGTAACTGAATATCCTGAAGTGACAGCAACCTGTAGGGCAAATCCGCGCACATGGCTCGGAATTCCTCTAGCTTATGCACATTCGTCGTTGCCAGCAATAAATCACGCATCACTACTTCCCAGACATGAAGATTTTCACATAGGCCCCTATTCTATCATATTAGAGGCAAGCTGTCGAGTTTGGCTGGAAGCCAATTTCAGTGCCACTTTTGGGTCTGGTTCAGCGTATATTATGGCAGAAGAAGTAGTGAATTTTTTCCAGCAAATATCCCAGAAGAAGTTGCGCCCCCAATACAAGAACAGGAGAGTACCTCGCATGAGTACCCAGATGCTACCCCCGGCATCCAGTGGCGTGCTGGATACATATAACCGTCCTTATTTGGAACCCCCGGATGAATCATTGCCGGGCATTTCGCTGCAAGCCCCCAGTTCATTTTTTGGGGCCGAGGCGTTCTTCCGTATTCCACCGGCAGAGAAGGAAGCGTTGAGCGAGCCGCAGAGACGGGCATTTGATAGAGAGCTTGCATTTCTTGAACTGCTATTAAAGGCAAATGATCTTCCCTGCTACGAACACTCCATGCGTGTAAAAAGGCTAACTCATGTTTTTTTAGAAGTGATGGAGCTCGCACCGGATGATGCAATGATTATCGAGGCGGCTGCGCTCCTGCATGATATCGGCAAAATCATCATCGATGTAAAATTACTTGCCAAATCAGTACCATTAAGCGCCGGAGAATTTGAGATCATAAGAAAGCATCCCACATTTGGCGCTATGATACTCCAACAGTTCAAGACAATGAAGTGCGTAATGCCACTGGTCTATCACCACCATGAACGATGGGATGGGAAAGGCTATCCTTGTGGCTTGCGCGAAGAAGCTATACCGCCAGGTGCCCGCATCGTGGCAATCATCGATGCTTTTGATGCGATGACCTCCCAAAGACCTTACCGGCCAGCACGCATGCCTGCTCAGGCATTGGCAGAGCTCTCCACATGCGCAGCAACACAGTTTGACCCGGTGCTGGTGAAGCAATTCTGCGACATCCTGGAAACATCGTTATCCGTTCGCTAACCTCGCCAGATGTTGGCAAAAGCTGTGCCAGGCGACTACAAGAATTGTCCCTTCCACGTGACGGTAGAAAGGAGAATGAACCCTTGTATCGTCAGAGGATCTATGAGGCGCTTTCATTAGAGAGCAACTCCGCTAGAATATCCAACAGGTCGCTGAGATCAAAAGGTTTACGCAGCATATACATACCACGCTCGCGTATCTGCTCAAAAGGCAGCGTGGCCCAGGCGCTAATCATTACCACAGGAACGCCGCGCATATTCGGTTTGTCCTGTAAATAATCATAGAGCTTCAGCCCATCCATAGTAGGCATCATATAATCGAGCAGCAAGAGTGAAGGTCGCATATGTGAAGCAGCTTCGAGCGCCAGATCACTTTCCGCTATCCATACCACCCGGTAATTCGTCTGCTGAGTAATGACGGTGCGAAGCATTTCTCCAATATCATGGTCATCATCTATAATTAGGATCGTTTTTTCCTGGCCAGATACATCAGGGGTTATCTTTCCACTCGACATAGCGCCCCTCCTTTTCTAGCATTTCTACTATGAAAAACGTGCCAGGTCCGGAGGGGACATACATGCTTAACATAAGATAGTACCAATGTACCTGAGAGACAGGAACAACGGGATATCATAGCGCGGTGATACGCACGCTGAACACACGGATAATCGCCTCATCTACCCTCAAGTGGATCGGGCCATTGGAGAGGAAATCGGTTTGTGAGCTGGTCGCGCTACTTTTTCTCTCCTGATCGATGAAGAACTGAATCTCTGGTCCCCGCACCTCGATACGATACGTGTGTACGCCTGGAGAGGAGTCGTAATCAGAGATTTGGAGTCTGCTCCCAGCGGCGTCGATCGGATTAAGGAAGACGAGCACTTCGGGATTGGAAAATTCCGAGTGCGGAGCCGGCCCATGGAAATTCAAAATGCCAGCGGTATATCCATCTTTTTGCGGTGTCTTGTCTGCTACCACGGCAAAGTTTCCTCCATTCACAGGAGTGCTGATGATCTGGTAGCGGACTTCGATGGCATAGTTGGGAACCACAGGCATATATGGTGACGTAAGGATCTCTCCAGCGCCTACATCTGATTGCAGCACGCCGTGCATGAGTTTCCACCCGCCAGTACTTTTCCAGCCGTCCAGTCCATGCGACCAATCCGACTGGTAGAGCAACGTGCCAGCAGGCAACGAGGTTGGCGTTGGCCGGGCAGGCGCGGTTGGGGTTGCCGAAGCCAATGGCGCAGTGTTACCTCCCGAGCAGGCACAGAGGAGAAGCAGAAGGAACGGGACCAGCATCATTACCGGCAACTTCCTTCGCCAGCCTGTGGCGATATGTTTAGACATGTCATCTCTGGTCATAATCTACCCTTTCTCCTGGAAACCTTTCAGATTTTCGTGCTTTAATTTCTGCTATCAGCTTAACAAGAGAAAAGCAAAGATGCATCGTGAGAAATAAGGATTTTTATAAGGAGGGCTTTGCTAAACGAGGTGATGCTCAACAGCGTAGCGGGTTGCGGCGGCTCTGGAGCTGACACCCAGCTTCGTATAGATCGAACCTACGTGGGTATTAACGGTGGGAAGGCTGATGACGAGCTGTGCGGCGATCTGCGCGCTGGTCAATCCTCTCGTCAGTAAACGGAGCACTTCGACCTCTCGCCTGGTCAGCCTGGCCGGGAAACGCGCCTGAGTCTTGATGGCAGGAAGCGATAGATATCCTGCGGGGATTGTTGACGGCATCTTCCTCGATTTCTCTATGACGAGGATCTGCTCTGGCCGCATCGTTCTTCCCTCAGCCCAGGCAGCAGTAAATGCCGCCGCTCGGAGGAGGTTGCGGGCCACAGCTACTGAACGCTCATAAGAAGGCCGTTCAACGGACCAGATGGGGGCAGCGATGACTTCCCGCAATGCCTCTGCTGTGCCCCAGAGCTTTACTGCTCGCACAGGTTCCCTCCATATCACTAATATATTTGCCATGCTTTCCAGGCAGACGGCGATGTTGAGCTTGCTATTGATCCTGATGGCTTCTTCCAGGCCCTCTACGTACAGGTCGTATGCGACCTCAAGGTTACCCCGATGTACCTCGACGCGCGCCAGCAAGGACTGTACCCAGATAATCCCCCAGAGATCTCCTGTCTCTTTATGCAGTGCCATGCTTTCCTCTAAAAGCAGGTATGCAGTGTCCACGTCATCCCGCTGGAGAGCGACTAACGCCGAATGGGAGAGACAACGGGCAAGATTGCTTTTGTCTGCCAGTTCCCTGGAAAGCGCAGTACTTTCCTCAAGCAATGAGCGAACCAGGGCAGGGTCGCGCTGGGAAATAAAGAGTGTCAGTGCCAGGGCTCGCTGCGCATGAGCAAGCTCCCTCCTGGTTCCCAGCTTCCTGTAGATCAGGATGCTTTCTTCTAGTAGAGCATGCGCTCTGGCGTAGTCGCCCTGCTGCGTGAGCAGTTGTGCCACGCATGAGAGCGAGTAGGCGATACTCCTCTCGTCACCGGTTTCCCTATAGAGTGCGAGCGATTCTTCCACCAGTGAGAGGGCGGTAGCAAAGTCGCCCCGCTGCCAGTCGAGTGTGCCTAGCAGGTAGAGCGAATAGGCCGTTCCGTCCGTGTCTCCGCATGCACGGCATCGCTTCAGGCTTTCCCTGCACAGCATTTCTCCTCGCTCGTGATCGTTCTGGTAGACGGCCAGGCCTGCTGCCACCTCGAGCACTTTCGCCCGCGCAACCGTCTCGTTTCCTTCGCTGGCTGCCAGAACGCGATCCAGAAAGACTCGACCCTCGCTCCAGTATCCGTATACGACCCAGAAGCCGCGCAGGGCCCGCGCAAAACGCAGGGCCATCTCGCAATTTCTCTCCCCATAACCTCCTCCAGCCTTACTGCTTTCGAGAGACCACTGCATTGCTGCCCGCAGATTGCCATGCTCGCACTCTAATCGCTCCAGCCCTCTAGCATGTTGTGAGTGCTCTACCTCGGCCTCTTCCGCAAGTTCCAGGTAATACTGCGCGTGAGCCTGTCGCACAGGCTCTATCTCTCGATAGCTGGCCAGACACTCCAACCCATACTCTCGAATCGTCTCCAGCATAGTCAGGCGCATTTCTCCATCGAACTGCGCGCCCTGTATTTGCAGCAAGCTCTTATCGCGTAGGGAAGCTATTCCATCGAATATATCCTCTGTCTCCTCACCGAGCGTCTTACAGACGGCTTCGACCGCTTCGACTGTACAGCCACCAACGAAGACTGCAAGCCTGCGAAAGAGGCATTGTTCCCTGGCATCGAGCAGATCATAGCTCCACTGAAGGGTGTTACGCAGCGTTTGCTGCCTGGGAGGGCCATCTCGCCTACCCTGCGTCAGGACAGCCAGCCGGTGCTCCAGGCGCGATAGCAGAGCCTGGGGTGAAAGGAGCTTGAGGCGAGCAGCAGCCAGTTCGAGCGACAATGGAAGGCCGTCTAAGCGGTTACAGATCGCGGCAATCGTGCTGGCATTGGCGGCAGTGATCTGAAAATTGGACTGCACCTGGCGCAGGTATTGGAGAAGGAGGGCCACGGCCCCATACTGTACCAGGGCTTCAGGTTCAGGAAGCTGTGCGAGATCAGGGAGCGCCAGTGGGGTCACTGGCAATTCTTGTTCGCCGTGCACGCGCAGCGCCTCACGGCTGGTGACCAGTATCTTCAGCGCGGGACATCTTCCCAGCAGTGTGGTCAGCTCTGGCGCGGCATCTATCACCTGCTCGAAATTATCCAGAAACAGGAGCAATTCTTTCTCCTGCAAGCAAGCGATGAGCCGTTCGATGAACGATTGCTCCCCGAATTCTCGAAGCCCTAGCGCTGCGGCAATGGCAGAGAGGACCATCCGGTGATCGCTAATGGACCCAAGTGAAACAAAGCAGACTCCACCGGTAAAGTCAGCAGCCAGTTCTGTTGCGATCTCGACGCCCAGGCGCGTCTTGCCAACTCCGCCGATACCAACAAGCGTCAAGAAGCGTACCTCTGGTCGCCTCAACAAGCTGCAGGCAGTGGCCACTTCCTGCTCACGTCCGACTAACGGGGTGAGCCGGGCAGGCAGCTGGCCCTTGCAGGACTGGGTAGATACTGGGAACGGCAACATGGAGGCGGGCCATGGAGAAAAACTATTCTTCTCATCATAGACATCCCGAGAGACTGCCGGAACAGTTCTCCCCAGGTCATCCAGGTGTGCGTGCGCACCATTGCTCTGATTGCTACAACCCGCAAGCATTGCCGCCACGATATTGAGCCGCTCAAGCGTCAAATCCTCGCTCTTGCCCAGATAGGCCTTGCGCAGCCTCCCCGCGCACTTACGGTAGGCATACCAGTATTGCCCATGACGTTTCCGTTCGCGCCGGGCAGTAAAGCTACCCAGGGCGTTCCTGAACGAAAAGGATTGTAGGCCTGAATCCGCCAGCCACATGTACCAGGCATCCGATCCGACAACAACAGGCGCGAATTGATCTTCTGCGCCGTCGTACCTGAGCAGCAAGTTGTTAGAGACCTGTGGCAGAGGACCGCGTTTCATCATATCATCCAGGCAAAAGTGCGCAACATATTCCACTGTACGAGTTACCTAACACACTAAGTCTACCATGTGTTGGGTAACCTGTCCATGCTACGTATTATGTACTTTCACAAACTACTCCAGCAACCGGGCGATGAATCGGCCCCCTGCGTTGCCGGAGTAGTTTGTTCAAACTCATTATTGGCTCCCTCTGCCCGCCGCCAAAGCGTTAAGAGAAGAGAAAAAAACTTGACACCGCCGCACTTCAGGAGTATAATCGGTTGCGTCAGGAAAGTCTTTTAAATCTTATAAAAAGATAAGCCGGTGTAGCTCAGTGGTAGAGCAGCGCATTCGTAATGCGCGGGTCGCGGGTTCGAGTCCCATCACCGGCTCTTTATATTTCATACTCTCTCGCCCATCGCACTCCTTTTGTCTGATTATTAGCTGCCGGTATTATACGGAGAACCCCATCGGTGCTGTTTATTTCTTCTACAGGAATAAGATAGACCTTCCCTGTGTGTTTACGGTAGACGCAAGGATTACCCCTTGAGCCCGCTCCCCTATTTCATCTGTCGTAGGACTTTTTCTAACAAATTGTCTCGATTCTTCTAACACACATATCATCCTGTTGCATGTTTTTCCAGTTAACATATGGCCTTTTAAGGCCATATGTATTACCATCAAAATGGTAGAGCTTATTATAAGGGAGATGCATGGCTTGAGTAAACTGGTTATAAGAAAAACACGCGAAACCGTACCACCCCGGCAATCCGCCAGAAGATTGACAATAGCGGAATCAGCATAGATGTGACAATCATCTCCAGCACGTGCGAGGGGGCATGAGAGGTATCGCGCAATCGCTGCCAAGCGAAGCGCCCCGTCATCACTATCCAGGCAGTAATTGCACCCAACGCGATGAACCAGGATCCGGTCAGCATACTCGCAAGCGCGATCAGCAGCGCAACGATGATACAATAGTAGTGCCAGGGTGGGGCCGCCTGAACTTTTTGCCTGTAGAGTTGGGGGTGCTTTTTGTAGAGGAGCGCGTTGTACATACTTTTGCGCTGTTGCTTCAAGCTTATCCCCCAGGACGCCGGGCGCACCGGATGAATGACTACCGCTCTGGGCACGCAGATCAGGGCATGCGAGGGATTGCTGTTGCACGCTTTGCACGCGGGGTCTTTTGCCACGTGTTCGTCCTTTAAAGAGGCAGAGACGATGCTTGTTTGTGCCGGCAACATCTGTGAGCGATCATCGCTGAAGTTTTGCGCTCGTCCTGGCATTGTTGAAGCAGATATGCCTTCTCTGTACCCGCATTGCTCAATGTGCTCATGTATGGTAAAGAAAAGGTCGCTGTCCTCGCGCCATGCCATGCGAAAACGTACATCGAAGCCACCCACGCGCTCGAGTACATCCCAGCGGTAGAAGCAGTTGGCGGTCACGAATTCGGAATTTTCAAGTTGAACCGCGTTGCGCTCGTAATCGGTGGGGATATGATCCAGTGGCATCACAAGTTTTCCAGATACTCCCACGACGCCAGGGGTAAAGGCAGCAAGGCCCGCGCTGAGCCAGCTGGGTGTTGGAATGCAATCATCGTCTGTAAAGGCGATAATCTCGGCCTGGGCGGCACGCCAGCCAATATTGCGAGCCACTGCCGGCCCATGAGAGCCGGTAACGGGAATATAGCGTATCGCAGGCACAGGGCCGCTAGCTGGCTTCCTCTCTCTCAGGCATGCGGCCCATTGATCCACCTGCCGCCGGGTGTTTTCGCACGCAGCATCGTCAACGATGATGATCTCATAATCGGATGGTTTCAGGTCTTGCATGCTGAGGGCCGCCAGGCATTGATGGAGTAAATCCGGGCGTTTGTAGGTAGGTACTACGACTGAAATACGATAGGTCTTCTCTGTCACGGTCAACTGCACGGTTTCTTTACTAAAAACGAGCCGATTGCCAGCGCATCGAGCGGCGATGTCCAGAAACATTCAAGCGCGTCTCGCGGCGAACACACAATCGGCTCACCACGCGTATTGAATGAGGTATTGACGAGAACCGGGACGCCTGTTCGCGCCTGGAATGCCTTTATTAGATCATAATAACGCGCATTCTGCTTCCGGTTGATGGTCTGAATACGCGCTGTGCCATCAATATGGCGCACGGCAGGGATAAGATCGGCCTTTTCAGGCAGCACATCGTAGACGAAGAGCATGAACGGTGATACACCGGCACCGGCGAACCAGTTACTCGCTTCTTCCTCAAGCACCACCGGCGCTACCGGACGGAAATCTTCACGGTCCTTGATCTCGTTAAGACGGGCCTGCATCGAGGCAGGTAGCGGAGACGCCAGGATCGAGCGCGCTCCAAGTGCGCGTGGGCCAAATTCCATGCGTCCCTGAAACCAGCCGATGACTTTATCCTGCGCCAATAGATCCGCGACTTCCTCTGCCACTGAAGCCATGCGGCGATAGGGTATTTTTGCCCATTGTAAGAACTGTTCGATCTCGTCATCGCTATAGGGGGGGCCAAGAAAGGCATGGTCCATACAAAACCTGCGCTTGTCATCTCCGTTCTCCTGCCGTTCCTTTGCATCGATCCAGAGCGCGGCACCCAACGCCGTCCCAGCATCTCCAGCCGCAGGCTGCACCCAGACATGTTGAAATGGGCCTTTATCCCGTATACGCGCGTTCATCACACAGTTCAGGGCAACCCCGCCCGCTAGGCACAGATTCTCCTGCGGGGCCTGGTCGTACAGCCAGCGGGTCAGTTCCAGTACCGCCTCCTCAAGCGCGACCTGTAATGAACTCGCGATATCATAATGGCGTTGCTCCAGCGGGCTACCTTTCATCCTGGCCGGGCCGAAACGCTCTTCAAGGCATGGAGAGCCTATGGTATATTGACCATTAGCGCCGATTTGAATAATCTCGCGGAAATCCGCAAGGTAGTGGGGCTTGCCAAAAGATGCCAGGGCCATCACTTTATACTCGTCGGAAGAGCGCAGGAAGCCAAGATAACTTGTGACCTCCTCGTACAAAAGTCCGAGGGAATGGGGGAAATCCACCTGCCCAATCCAATGCAACATGTTACCCTCGCCTCTATAGTAGCCTGTGGTGGCTTTCTCACCGCGCCCATCGAGCGTCAATACCGCCGCCTGCAGGAAAGGTGAGGCATGAAACGCGCTGGCAGCATGAGCGATATGGTGTTCGACGAAATGCCAGCTATAACGACCTTTTTTCCTCGCCGTCGAGGGGCTATGCCCGCGAAAACGCGCCTGCAGGTGTAGCGGAACCCCATCAACCAGGTGGCGCGGGGCGTTGACAATCGACGATAAGAAGAGTGGGTCCCACGCAGACTCCCACTCTGGTGGTGTCGGATAGGCGCTTGGCTCCAGGGGCAGCGTTATCATCGTCTCATTGCGAAAGCGGCCAAGCAGCACAAAGGGATCGTAGGAGTAGGCCACGTGATCGACATCCGCAAGCGTAATTCCCGCCTCGCGCAAGCAGTAATCGATGGCGTGAAAAGGCAATTCGTAGGTTGAGAAAGGCACCGGCCGTTTGCCATGCTTCACATGTGTGAAACGTTCCTCCTCCGCAGCTGCCATCACCCGGCCATCTATCACGATGCAGGCAGCCGGGTCGTGATAGGCGGCGTTGATTCCCAGGGTATACATGAATACTGACGCTCCTCCCACAGAGAGCCACCTAAGAATTGCAGAACCCTTGCAGTCACCATTACAGGCCCATCGAGGTAGCTTCTTCCCTCTACACGAGAAGCGCGCTTCTCCCGTTTCACCTACTGGAGTGGAACAACCATACCGGCGAAGAAGCCAGCGTGTCCTGCGTTCCGGCAGGGATAGACGTGTCTCTGTGCGCCTCGGAGGTGCTGGACAGCTACCAGACCTGTCTCTACCGGAGTTGCTCATTCTGGGGAAAAAATGCTGGAGGGGCGTGCCACGTACTGGATCAATCCGCAGTCTAGAGTGGTTGTCCGCCTCAACCGGTCCAGGCAAGCCTTATTTATTTGACCGGTGAAAAGCGGTGAGCTTCCTTGCAGGTATCAGGGCTCCACGGGGAAAGTAGGGCAAGATGCACGGAACTGTTGCACCTGCTTCTCAACCTCTAACAATGGCCTATGCATGGCAGAGGGGGCCGACAAATTCAGAGTGAGTATCTTGCGATTCAATTCGCGCAACTTATGGTCGTATTCCGCAGCGGCCTTCTCTACCGCGGCGTTAAAAGCCCGTTTTTCGCTGGGAAATGGAGGAACACGACGCGCTCGCATTGCCTGCCCCTGATGGCGCAGCTTCTCCAGCTTTGTTTCCACGCCCGCAAGTTCTCTTGAGATTTCGTTTGCCAACTCGATCTCCGGCGGCGCATAGCCGTTGCTTTTGAGCAGGTTATACCCCAGGGTCTTATCGCCCGAATAGGGGTTGCTATCCAGGTTGAGGGGTTTACCAAACCCCTGCAGATTCTCAAATTTACCCTGTTCTTGCGCCTCTCGAATCTGCTCATCGATGTAATCGTAGAATCTTTTGCCGTGGTACCTGTTGACTTTCGGTACCTTTTCCTCTTCAGCATCCTTTTGCGTCGATTTACGCCAGTCTTTGAAATCCATGTATAGAGTGTTCCTGGCTTGCAGACAAGAGCATCCTGGCTCTGCCGTCCATCGTTATTGTCACTTTCCTCTCTATCATAATTGTAAAACTTGCGAGCGCGGATGTCCAAACAAGCATTCTACTACATCCCCTTTCCCGTAGCGCGACACCGGACCGCCCTACCCAGGACGCGATGAATCCGATCCCTACCCCCACTCCCCGGTCCAGGCAAGCGTTCTACTTTGGAAATTGCGCGGCAATTGCTTGCCGCGCAACCTCGTAGACCTCCTCGAGCGCTATCCCTCGTTCGAGCGCGATGCGGCGGCACTCTTCATATTCTGGCCTGGCGCTGACGATGCGCCGGCCCAGACGCTTGACCTTGATGGTTAAGGGGCCTAACGCCGTCTCAATCTGCTCCTGGCTGCGCTGAGCCTTCAAACGCTGCACCCGCTGGATGCGCACGCCGAGGGTGCTGGTCTCGCTAAGGAGCATTAGAGCCATCGCATCACTCTCTTCGGGGCGGCAGATGAGCATCAGCATAACAGCAGGGCGATTCTTTTTCATCTGCATAGGAATATAGCTTACATCCAGCGCGCCAGCCGCTAATAGGCGATCCATGAGTCCACCCAGCAGTTCGCCTGTCATATTGTCAATGTTGGTTTCGATAACTGTGACCCAATCGGTGTCCACCGAACTATTGTCAACCTGTTCCAGGCCGTACGATGTACCAAGGCAGACACGCAGGCAGTTGGGCCAGGGAAATTTTTTGTGTCCAAAGCCGTAGCCTGTACGCTCGATAGTCATGGTAGGCATACGAAATTGTGCCAGCGTCGCAAGAATGGCCGCTCCGGTAGGCGTCACCATCTCGCCTTCGACCGGGCACGGCTTCCATGGCGCATTGATACGGCGCAGGATTTCGAGCGTGGCGGGTGCAGGAACCGGCAATAGTCCATGAGCAGTTTGCACGTGGCCGCTGCTCATTGGCAATGGCGAGGCATAGAATTGCGTTATTCCCAGGGCTTCAATAGCGATGGCGGCTCCGGTGATATCAATGATGGCATCGACTGCTCCAACTTCATGGAAATGCACTTCTTCAATACTGGTGCCATGAACAATCGCTTCAGCTTCCGCCAGGCGTTTAAAGATAGCGATTGTCATTTCTCGCACACGCGAAGAAAGCGTGGAGGCTTCCATCAACGTTACGATGTCCGAAAGGTGGCGCGCTTGTTGCTGTTGATCTGGAGGGATGACTTCAAAATACGAGCCTTGTATGCCTTTATCCTCAAAGTGCTCGAGCTTGAGTTCATAGCCCTTGAGAGGCAAAGCGCATAGGGCGTGTTTAAGCGTATCTAACGACAGGCCGGCATCGAGCATTGCGCCAAGAAACATGTTACCACTGATGCCGGAGTGACAATCAAGATAGGCAATAAGCTGTGTCATAGGCAAATCTTCCTAGCGCATTTGCGCTTGACGTTTTTGGCTTTGGCAGCTCTACTGCTCCTACCAGAAGCGATAGGAGCCAGATATTTTCCTGAATCCGTCAGGGGATTGAAATTTCCGGTTTAATATATGAGGAAAAGAAATATTCAGTGTCCCTCCCCCATAGGACGCTGCCAGGTGCAACCTCTTCTCCCCTTTACGGGGTTGCTTCCCGGCAGCGCCCACCCCTATCATATCTACCCGGTAATTTTGCAAGCTAAGCATTATTGTGTTCAACCGCACAATTTGCCTCTATAATCCTTCTCTATCCAATAGCTCGCGCCATGCTTCTTTCTGCCCGTTTGATGGCGCAATACTTTCTTCAAGAGCCTCGCGGAAACTCTGTGCCTGATGCTGCTCCCCGACAACATACTCTGCCGTGGCCTCAGCTATTCCAGGCGCTGAGCCTCTAGCTGCGCGCGAGCTAAAAAAGCCGGCAACAATATCAGGCGGCAGTTCCAGCGCTCGCGCTAATCGCCTCAGAACCTCCTGTGGTATTGTAGCAGCATTAACGGCTTGTCGCGCCAGTTTTTCCAGAACATCTACGCTCAGTCCGACCTCGCCTGCCAATTGCGATAACGACTTTTGCCGTCTCCTTGCCACCTCCTGTATTGTCAAAGGAGCATTCATTTGACTCTCATGGCTCTCACGTGCTTGCGAAACACGCCTCCATGCCTGGTCGAGCGCCAGACGAGCATTTTCTGACAGAGGAGGCAGCACAGAACCTGTAGAGACTTCCTCGCCTGCAACAGAAAGGATATCGACCTCGACGGCATGATAATAGGTTACGAAATCGGTAATTGCGCTGGCATAGCGTGGATAGCGGAGCAAGTAATCGCTCAAGCGGGGTTGACGACCGGCTCGCTGTTCCGCAACATATTGGGCAGTTATACACAACACATCCTCTTCCTCCTCTCTATTCATCATAACCACTCCTCCCTTCTTGTATGCAACGCCTCACGTAGTAGCTCCATCGCCTCGTGCCTTCGCTTCCGCACGGTTCGATCAGAAACGCCCAAAATCCTGGCGGTATCCGTTTCTGTTCTACCCTCCCAGAAAATGAGCCACACAACGGCCCGTAGTTTCTCAGGTAAATGCAGGACGAGATGCGGTATCTCCGCATATTCCACGGCCAACAAAGCCCGCCGGGCCTGTTCGTCGTCCACTTCAAATTCGATAGTTTCATCGCCGGCATGCACAACCATTGTATCCAGACTATCTATATGTTTACGCGGTATACGTTCAGGGAGTTTGCCCGGCGAGTGCTGCCATCTCCCCTCGCGCACCATAAAGGCATGATAGACATGTTTACGCTCGAAGCGCAAACAGTGCTGAAAATTCTCCTCCCAGAACAGGCGAGTTGGATCGATCAGCATTCGCATCAGATGCTCACACAGGTCAGCATAGAGATCATTGAAAAACGCTTGCTGCTCCTCAACCCTCAAAGAAAGGGTATTAAGTACCCTCCGCACCCAAAACTCATTAGATACCTGAATATGGCGAATAATGATCGTGGCAATGCGATTACGTCCCTCAACATCACCTCTTGAAACGGCGCTACGCAGGCATTTTACCAGCACTTCCAGTGGAAGCGCCGATTTCATAGACGGCGTTTCAATAGCGCTCCAAAAAGCCTCCGATCCATATATGGGCAAATGTTCAAATATGCCGGCCAGGTAAGCATGACGCTTGATTACTTCCTCATCGAGCGAGTCCACAAGTGATAGGTGTGTGGCCTGAGAATGCTGCTGTTCCACGGCACCCACTACCTCCGCGAGAGATAATTTTGAAGATTTCCTCTTCAGTATAGGCATGATGGCGCAAAAGGTCAATGGTAACACTGCATGGGCTACCAGGCAGCAGTAATCGCCAGGACGCCGCTAGATAGCTGTTCCTCCCTTCCGATTCATGATCACCCCGCCCTACTTTCTTTAAGTCTCTCGCGACGAAAAAAGCGGAAGCACCACATAATTTCCGCTTTTTTTGACACGACGCGTATCTATGAGAATGAGACCACAAACAAACTGGAGGTTTATAGCATGGCAGAGCGATTTGCCCACCATGGCACCGCGCCTGAACCACTTCGCATCAGAGATTTCCTGGTAAAGAGCGCCATCTTTGGATGGCTGTTTGCGACAGAAGTGCAGATGCGCAAGGCAAACAATGGTAAGCTGTTTCTCGATCTTACCCTACGCGACCAGCTCGGGCACGAAATCACCGGTCGTTACTTCGACCCACCAGGCAATGAGGCTCTTTTGCCAAGGGAAAGTACGGTTGTACTTTTAGAGGGAATCGTCGAAAAATTCAATAACCAGGTCTATATACGCCTGTCACAGGCCATGACAGATGAAACTGCTCCATCGGAACTGTTCCTGCCCGCAACTCGCCACCCCCTGGCCCAGCTTGAGCGGAACCTGCAACAACTTATAGACAAAGTCTATCACCCTGACTTGCATGATTTGCTCGAAAGCTGCTTTACTCCCGAAGTCGTCGCGCGTTTTCGCCGCTGGCCAGCGGCGGTGCGGCATCACGGAACAGCCATTGGAGGATTACTGGAGCATACTGTACAGGTGGCCTTGATCGCCGATAGGATGACGCAGATGTACCCCTGCAACGCAGACCTGGTGCTGGCAGGGGCGCTCCTCCACGATATTGGTAAATTGGAGGAACTGGAAGAGCAGGTTGGATCGGGCTTCACGCCTGATGGCCGCATGTTTGGCCATATTGTGCGCGGTTTGCAATATGTTCAGGAGCGGGCACAGCAAATTAGTACACTAGACATGGCCACGCGCAATGATCTGCTGCATATCATTCTGGCCCATCACACCAGGGAATATGGCTCACCCGTAAGTCCCGTGAGTATTGAAGCCTTGATCGTTCACCTTGCCGATAAGGCAGAGGCCAGCCTGAGCGGTTTTATTGAACATTGCGAACGCACGACAGGCCCCGACGGCTGGTCCTCCTACAGCGCTAAATATGGAGGGCAGCTGAGAATGCCTGCATTGTGACGAAAGATGCCGGAGCACAATCATTGACCACTGTTGTGAAATGCGATGGCATCGCGGTAGACATCGACATAGGCTGTTGCGGATGCATGCCAGGAATGATCTGCGGCCATAGCGTGCTGTTGCAATGTACGCCAGATGTCTTTGAAACGATAGAGCTCCAGGGCGCGCACAATGGCAGCAAATAGTTCCCAGGGATCATAATGGGTGAAAGCGAAACCATTGCCCTGCCCTGTGTTTGGATCATACTCCTGCACCGTATCTGCCAGGCCGCCGACACTATGCACGATGGGCACGCTGCCATAGCGCATAGCAATCAACTGGCCCAGACCACAGGGTTCAAAACGCGATGGCATCAAAAACATGTCGCTGCCCGCGTAAATCATCTGGGCCAGTTCTGTATTGAATGTCAGAAAAGTAGCGACCTGATCAGGATAGCGGACCGCCAGGTTCTGAAACATTTCGTGATAATGCTGATCGCCGATACCCAGGACAACGAATTGGATACCCTGGGCAAACAAAGGTTGAACAATCTGCGCCAGGAGATCAAACCCTTTCTGGTCTGCTAGCCGTGAGATCATGGCGATCAAGGGGATGTCAGGCCTGAGGGGAAGATGCGCCCTTTCTTGCAGCGCGCGCTTATTTTCGGCGCGTTTATCCAGCGTTTCGGCATCATATCGCGCGGCAATGTAATGGTCGGTAGCGGGATTCATTTCGGTATAATCGATACCGTTGAGAATGCCGAAGAGGCGGTCACGACGAGAGCGCAGCAGTTGATCGAGTTTCTCGCCATAAGTTGGAGTAAGTATTTCTTGCGCGTAGCGCCGGCTAACCGTTGTCACGGCATCCGCAAACAGGATGCCACGCCCCATGATATCGACCACATTGGCGAGTTCGACGATTTGTGGATAGAGGAAACCACCCGCAGCTACACCCGCAACCTCGAGGATGCGATAACCAAAAATGCCTTGATACGCGAGATTGTGGATGGTATACACAGTCGCAGTTGCAGTAAAGAAAGGATCATCGCGATACACAGTATGTGTCCAGTTGGGCACGATGCCAGTTTGCCAGTCATTGCAATGAATCACGTCGGGGGACCAGTTCAAAGCGCGCGCTGCTTCAAGCGCGGCGCGGCAAAACAGGATAAATCTTTCTCCATCGTCGGTATAGCCGTAAATATTCTCGCGGTCAAAATAGCGTGGAGCATCAATAAAATAGACCGGTATGCCATTGCCAATGCTGCCCCGTAGCACACACACTTGCTCGTGAAAACTGGACATCCGCACGGTGAGCGAATCAACAACGGCCTTCAATTCGAAACGTTCCATGGAAATCTGCCCATAGCGAGGCATCACTATGCGCACATCATGTCCCAATTCCTGCAGGGCCTTCGGCAAGGCACCTACCACATCGGCCAGCCCGCCCACTTTAGCAAACGGCACCGCTTCGGCGGCCAGCATCAGTATTTTTAGTGGCTGTTGGTCGTGCATTTCTCTACTCCCCTACGTTGCCATTTCCTGCATTATAGCATGAGGATATGAGGGAAAAAAGAGCAAAAGAGAGGAGCACAAGGCCTTGTGCTCCTCTCTTTTGCTCTTTTTTCCCTCATATCTTATAGCGGTTACGCGTCAGGAAGTAGAACTGAACGGCGGCGAGCACACCGGTGATGATAATGACCAGAACCGCGTTGATACTATTGGTTATACCGGCATTCAACCCGGCTCCAGCAACGAAAGGTATGTTCGGGTTTGTCTCTCGGAAACCAGGTATGGAGAAGAAGGCAAATGCCGTCAAGTAGATCAGCAAACAGGTGCCTATGACTAACCACTGACCCAGACAACCCAGGTTGTTTTCTCCCACGACGGCGAACTCGCGGCGCGCGACGCTTGTCCAGATGGCAGCAAGGATAAGGCTACCGCCACTGATCAGCATAGCAATTAAAAGCTCATCTGGATGCATGTGAGTAACCAGCGTTGCCAGTGCAAGCAATGCCGCCGTCGTCACTCCCGCGATGACGACAAGATTGCGCCTGGTCTTCCAGAAAGCTACGGCCGCCATCAACAGGACGAAGTTATTCATGGTGATAACGGCATCTATAATATATCCTGCTTGCTGGGAGAAGCCGCAACTTTGAGGAACGGCGGATAGTTTGCCACAGACCGTCAGATAGCTACCGAGTCCGATGAAGGTCCAGGAGTGTATCCATGTGATTAATGGATAAATCAAAAACCAGGCAAGCAGGCAAACTGCTCCCACCTGCGCAACTACGATACCTGTAATGTACAGGTTCGACATCGTGCGTTTGCGTACCGGGCGCATTAGGTAGTGCAGGCGCAAGGCAAAAGCTCCCAGGGTGCAAAAGATGGCGGCCCCCAGAACAACATTCAAAATGGTATCTATAATAGCCAGCCCGGTGAATGGTCCAGGACACCCTTTAGCCGCGTTGATAGCATAGGGGCACTGCGGGTAAATCATGGGCGCTAAGGATTGGTCGGTAACGAATGTATAAAAAAACATAAAGGCGACCAGCAAAACGCTGCCAACGATGAGCAGGATGCGAATCGGGCGTGTCGTACCAGGATCGCTACGATCTGGATTGCGCTGCTCACGGAGCGCAAGCATGCTATAAAAGACCATACCAATGCCGACAGACATAATGACTGTACCCAGCATCACAAAGTCTATCGCCGCCGGTTCCAACCAGAGCACATTTCCACCCAGGACGGGATTCCAGTAGACATTGGGAGCCGGAAAATACTGGTTTCCTGTATAAGCCGCCCATAAAAGCAAGAGCAAGCCAAGAACGCCAAGAATCACTCCCAGGCCGGTGAAAATAATCGGTGGTATCAACGGTTTGGGATCAAAGAGCATTACGATCACCTGGATAATGACGAACGCGGCAATACAAATGACTCCCAGCGCCAGCACACCTTGCTCAAAGCCGGTGAGTGAGGAGGAGGTCATCTCCAGGTTAATATAACTGGGGATTTGCCCGATGAGCAAGGCGGCTATGAAGAAAAAACCGACGCCAAATATCATTGCCCTCGACCAGGATATGCGATCAGGCACCTCCCGTTGTGTAGCTTGTTGCATAGATTGCAATCCCTTTCAACACTCTGCGCCTTTCGTTCTCCAATACAGGCAGGGCGAAAGGCGTCTCACAAGATGTATGATGCGAACGATTTATGGCACAATAGTAATCTCAGCAACCATATCAGGATGAATCTGGCAGTAGTAGACGACCTCGTGATTGCTATTGAAGTTGTAAGCTGCCATCGTGACCGTCCAGGAAAATGACTGGCCCGGCTGGATATACTTTGATGGTGAACTACCTGAGTCGAATATATTCGAGGCCGGCGTTGGAGAAGTGGGGTTCTCGCCTTTCATCGCAGTTACGGTATGTGGCGTAGTGCTCTGATTGACCCAGGTAATAGTAGTGCCTACCTTGACCTTGATATTGATATACTGGAAGCACGCCGGAGTGCAGGTAGCGCCAGAGGGCGGCTGGATGATATTAACAGTTACACCCTTCTGGTTCGTAAAATCCTGGGGAGCGCCAAATTGTCCCGCGGCATCCCTTGCGACAGCCGTCTGATAGGTAGATGGAGCGCTTGCCTGCAGATCAGGCCCTACCTGGTTAAAACCGTTAGCGCTTGAACCGCCGGGATAACCATTCTTCTGCAAATATGCCGGATCTGCTGAGCGAAGGAGTTCAAAGAGATATTGAATTTGATTTGAATCCAGAGGGCCATTAAAGTCTTGACTCATTGCCGGACTGAGATATTGCGAGGGATTATTGGGATTAGGAATACCGGCACTGATAATGGCGAGCAACTGCGCATCACTCAGGTTATTTACGGCACTACTGCCATTGAGCTGCGGGCCGGTACTTAGGCCCTGTCCTTTAAGACCATGGCATTGCTGGCAATATTGCGCGTAAAGCCCGGCGCCATTCGATACAGCGAGGGTATGCTGCTGCACCTTAGCCATAGCCTCCGCATTTGTCTCCATAATCCAGAGTACGGGAATAAACATTGAGACCACGGCCAGCATTATCAAAGCGCCATATCCAGTCTTTTCAACCGCATTTGTGCGCGAGTAGAACAGGAAGAGCAGAGCACCAACGACTATCAACAGGATAACGATACCTATTACAGCCTGTACTGGATCTATCATAACACACTACCTCTCCTATCGTCCTGCCATCAAATACAGAGGCGGTCCTCATGGTCGCCCGCTATACCATCTACGGGAGTCAGACAAGACGGATAGATGCCAATTAAATAATAACGAATTGCGCGAAAATCAAGACCCGCAACCCGATTTTTCTCGTAAGGGCCACTCTTGCGGTCGCCCTCCGCCTCTCTCACCTCAAGACCCACAATCTCGTTTGTATACGTATGCAGCCTGCCAGGTAGGGGCAGCTTTTGTGCTGCCCTATCTGCTAGACGCTGCATGGTACGGTTGGAATAGCAATCAACCGCGTGCTAGCGTCCGGATGCTGCACAGTTTGATTCAGGGTGCCTGTACTCACTACGACATTACCCTGGTTATCAAAGTACATAGCGAAACGGTCCAGGCTTCTAGGAGCCGGCCCATCAAGGAATTCTCCATCAACGTTATAGTGAGAACCATGACATGGACACTTAAAGCTATCGCAGTCATCACGGAACGGAACGGTGCAGCCCAGGTGAACGCAGCGCTGGTACAGCGCAACCCAGTAGGAGCCATCGCTATCTTTGACGAAGTTTTCAGATTGCAACTGCTCTGTTAGATCCGAACCATGCAATAGGAAAGGCGTATCCGCGGCCAGATGAGAAATGTACGTTTTGGCGAGTTGTACGTAAAACACACCTGCCTGTCCCAATATGTAATTAGCGGGCTTGGCAGCAGGAAAGTTCGTTTTCTTGCCAACAGCGATATCTGAACCGAATTGACCCGCCAGGTTTGGATACAACATATATAATGCTCCACCCACGGCAGCAGTCGTAGACAAACCCCAGATCGCCAGCATCGATCTACGCAGGAACTTTCGTCGCGAGAGGCGCTGTTTGGCTATTTCAGCCGCTTCGGCACCTCCGCCGTGCAAGACCTCGTACTGCTGTGGTGTAAGAGCAGGTCTATCACTACTATCGATACTCATATTTTAACCTCTTCTAGAGAACGGCCGGCCGAATTGATTGTATTACAAATCAAAGTAGATGTGTTGCCAGGGCCAGACCCAGACCCAGCCGGGGCCGCGGAAGAAGCTACCGAACAATGTGACAACCGCCCAGAATACGGCAAACATGGTAAAAGTAACAATTGCTACTTTACGGTCGGCATAGGCACGGCTCGGGTTGCGATCCACATACGGCAATACCGCGAGCCCAACCAGCACTAATCCGGGAACCAGCACGCCAGCAGTGGTAGGCTCGAAGTAGTGCAGGAGTTCCTGCAACCCGAGGAAGTACCAGGGAGCTTTAGCGGGGTTCGGTGTCACATTTGGATTGGCAGGCCCTTGCAGTGGGGCATCGATTTTAATCGACAGCAGCGTCACCATCACCATCACGATGGTCGCGGCGAAAAACTCGCGCACAAGCAGGTGTGGCCATACAAAGACCGAGTCTTCCAGCGGCTTCTCAACACGTGTGATCGCTTCCTGTTTGACTACTGCTAGCGTGCGGTAGCGGCGCTGCGTCGCCGACGCTTGCGTCTGCACTCTTGGTTCTTTTTGTTCAATCGACATGATGCGTACTTCCTCTCATCTCAATAGATAGAACCGTCTATGGCCGATCCATCGGCGCCGGGCTCAATAAATTGGCCCCAGAGCGTAATTGCCGATTTACCGGCCTCCACATCATCGCCATTAACGAACTGTGCCCGTCAATGCACGCTCGGCCTGGGCTCGCGCTTCCAACTCCCTCCGAGAGGGTGGGGGTGGACCGGCTGCGCCGCCATCCTTACGAATACGCCAGAAATGAACAGCCATCAACAGTGCACCCGCCAGAGGCAGCAGGATCACATGTCCCACATAGAACCTGATCAACGTGGCCTGGCTTACTGCTGCGCCACCAACAAGCACACTATACACCGGGCTACCCAGGATTGGCGTATATGGCGCAAGGTTGGTACCCACAGTAATAGCCCAGATAGCGATCTGGTCCCACGGCAGGAGATAACCGGTGAAGCTCAGGAACAGGGTTACAAAGAAAAGTCCAACGCCTACCACCCAGTTAAACTCTCTGGGCGGCTTGTACGCGCCATGATAAAAGACGCGAATCATGTGTAACGTTACCGAAACCACCATCAAGTGGGCTGCCCACCTGTGCATATTGCGCGTCAGGTGACCAAACGATACCGCGGTACTCAACTGGTTGATGTTCTGATACGCCGTATTAGTATCAGGGACATAATAGAACATCAGGAAGACACCCGTGATCGTCAGCAGCAGGAATAAGAAGAAAGAGATACCGCCCATGCACCAGGTATAGGTAATCTTCATTGCCTGGCGGCTGACTTTCACCGGATGCAGGTGCAGAAACACATTACCCATCATCACCAGTGACTGGTTGAGTGGGGTATCAGGATAACCATGACGAAATATAGAGCGCCAGACCTGGCTCTCGACCATTTTCTGCGTCATGGTGTCGAGCAAGCTCTTCTTCGGTACAGAACTCACAGTGCCTGCCTTTCAATTAAAAAGTCCGTTGCCTGCACATCACCTGGGATGCGTAGAGAGTTGGTTTTACCGCACTCGTCATATTGGTGTTGACGGTGTGGCCTGGTGCCAAACCCTGTGGCCGATTATAGCATACAAACTATCGTACTGTATACCTCTTATTGAAACTGAAGTGAGAAATCCTGTTTCAACACGAGAACCTGGAAATATTTCGGCCTCTGCTTTGATTGTAACGCAAACGTAAAGAATTGAGAAGAGTTCAATGGCCATATACCACTATCAGGTACATAGGACTTCTACTCAAAATTAGATTACTCTAACCCTTAGCAAGCGTGTATCAGGTATATACCTGATATTCCTGTCGTATGCACCTGATTTCACGTGAACGCAGCACGAAAATCCTGGTATCCTTGGCGAAATAGCCGGGCCTCAGGGTCGATTGATCGACACCGCCCCGTTGGATAAGTAATAAGTAAGATAAGATGAACACCCTGCTGAGGAGAGAGCTGGGTTTGACATGTTATCTGTACAACCGGTACAATAGAAGTAGTATGAGAGAACGGTTTCAATTCTCCTTTCGTCCTCCTACGAGCCACCCAGCATACCCTTGCAGGCACAGGCAGGACGGATCAGGAACCAACATCGCGAGACAGGTCGTCCTCCGAGGAATATCACCATGATTTATTCTCGAACAAATTTTGAGACAGAAGAAGAGCCAGTACGAAAGAACCGCATGCTCAAACCACTGCTCAGCATTCCTGTTTTCTATAAAGTTCTCATCGCCAACAGCCTGATCATCTTCATTGGCGCAACTGGGGGCACATGGCTGGCTACCCATTTGAACAAGGAGCCATACGCAACTCCCATGTCCCTTATCATTTTCATCGCTATTGGCTGGCTAATAAGCATCGTCCTCAACTTCGTTGTCCTACAAGTCGCTTTTCGCCCGCTCTTTCATCTCGGCAAAGTCATGGACCGCGTCCAGCAAGGCGAGCGTTCTCTGCGTGCCCCCCTCACGGGAGTGGACCCCGAAGCCGATCAACTTGCACGTACATTTAACATGATGCTCGAAGCCCTCGACGAAGCATCTCACCAGCGCGCCAACCAGATCATCAAAGCTCAGGAGCAGGAGCGCAAGCGCATAGCCCGCGAACTACACGATGAGACGAGCCAGGTACTCACTTCCCTGCTCATCAGCCTTGCCGTGCTCGAAGAATCCATCGGCCCATCCGAAGCCCGCGAACGCATTGCTGAGACCCGCGCGCTCGCTCATCAAACGCTGCGTGCCATTCGCAGTCTTAGCATCGACCTGCGACCAAGCGCCCTCGATGACTTAGGACTCCTGCCCGCTTTGCGCTGGTATATCAAGGAATATCAAAAAAAATGCGCCATCGAGGTCGAGTTTCAAGCTTCCGGCCTTAAAGAACGGCTGCCCGCCGAAATGGAGACTGCCCTCTATCGTATTGTCCAGGAATCCTTAACCAACACGGCCAGGCATGCAAATGCCCATAAAGTTACTATCTCTTTGAAAGAAGAGGGCGAAGCCATCCACGCTACCATTATTGATGATGGCCGTGGCTTTGATTATGATGCTCTCGTTAGAACCGGTGGCCAGGAACGCAGTATAGGATTGGCAGGCATGCAAGAGCGAGCAGTATTGCTTGACGGTATTCTGACCATTCATTCGGCTCCTGGATGTGGCACAAGGGTCGAAGCTCATATCCCATTACCATCTTCGACCGAATGGCGTAGATCGGCAATAGATGAACTGACCACTCAGGAGGTCTCCTAGAGGAAAAGTCTCAATGAAAAGGGATAGATCGTGAGAAGCTCAGATGAAAATGCATATACTATTGGCCGACGACCACACCATCTTACGCGCGGGGCTTAGAATGATGCTCAACGCACAGCCCGACATGGAAGTCGTGGGCGAAGCACAGGATGGTCGACAGGCTATCCACGAAGCCCAGCGCCTGCATCCCGATATCGTCCTTATGGACATCACGATGCCCGATATGAGTGGCATCGAATCCACGCGCCAGATCAAAAAGCTCCTGCCCGACGTTAAGGTCCTCATATTGACTATGCATGAAAACGACGAGTACGTCTTCCAGGCCCTACGCGCAGGCGCATCCGGTTACATGCTCAAAGAGGCCGCCGACACCGAACTCATCTCGGCCTTGCATGTCGTTCAGAATGGTAACTTCTATCTCTCACCCAGCGCCCAGTCGGTCATGGTCGGAGATTACCTGCAGCGCGTCCATGCAGGTGAAGAGAAAGATAGTTACTCAAGCCTTACCGAGAGAGAACGAGAAATATTGAAGCTTGTCGCCGAGGGCTTCACTAATAACCAGATCGCCGAACGCCTTGTCATCAGCCCCAAAACCGTCGATACCCATCGCACGCACATCATGGATAAGCTTAATCTGCACAGCCGAGCCGAACTCGTCAAATATGCCATGCGGCGCGGCCTTCTCGAAGATTAGCAGGCGATGAAGTGGCCCCAACGAGCTCGTTGGGGCCACTTCATCTTTTTCCTGCCAGAAACGCCGCTCGACCGCGGCTACAACTGCGCCGTCACCCGATGCGAAAGGTAGTATTCATCGCACCCATCGCCGGGTGATTAGCCTCACCCGGCTACCAAATTATTTGTCAAAAACCATTATCGACCCCACACGACAGCAGAATGACCGTGTTATGCCTCGTCATCCTCACCAAAGTCCAGGCCCGAATCGTCTTCTTCCGCGAAGTATTCATCGCTATAAAAGCCCACATCTTTGCCGATATACACACTCACCAAAAAATCCTCTCGCGGCATATCCGCGGATAGCACCAGGTCCTCATCGATCTGCTCAATCAGCTTTGTCAGGTCTGTCTCTTCCAGTTCGCGCTCCAAAATAAGCGTACCGTGAACCGTTGTCGTCGTAAAGTGAATATCTACCGTCCCTAGCCGGTTATTGCTCTGCAAGCTCGAGCCCTGCATAATGTAATAGCTTTCAGAGTAAGGTGTGCGAAAATGCCTCTCAAAACGAATATCTTCCATAAATTCCACTCAAAGCGCAGCCCATCGTACTACTGCGCCCTCCTTTCTCAATATAGAGCCGCAAAAGTGTTCGCTCATGAATCTATTTGACGAGCTAGACGAATGGCTTGATAACATCCTGCTGAACGCATGAACACATGCTCTGCACATTATATCATTCATTCTTTCGTACGCATAGAAGTCATCCACTGGAGATTACCCGTAAGTGAGGGGAAATTCTTCCAGGATGAAGTCGCTTGAGCAAGCCCTCGTCTTCCAAATTGCCCTGTAATTCAACATCAACCTCTTGTCAATATCTTTACATCATGATATAATCCCAGGGTGTTTAAGGCGAATAAAAAATGATCGGGTGTGGCCAAGCGGTAAGGCAGCGGACTTTGGATCCGCGATCCCAGGTTCGAATCCTGGCACCCGAGCTAAGTAATTTTTTATAAAAATCGACTGTGGCACTACTCTAAAAAACAGGTAAAACCAAAAGGGTTTGGAAATTTTACTATGAACACGTATGCGGCCGTCGTGCTTGCCGCCGGCAAGGGCACACGGATGCGTTCAACTTTACCGAAGGTCCTTCACCAGGTGGCGGGTCTGCCGCTCATTGCGTACGTACTCAATGCCGTCGAGACTATTCCATCCGCTTGCGCCTTCTCACCTGGCCTGGCCAGTCCTTCTGCTGATCGCCCCATCGTCGTCCTCGGCTATAGAGCAGAGCAGGTTGAAGCGACTCTTGGCGATCGCTGCCTCTATGCTATTCAGGCAGAACCATTGGGGACGGGACACGCTGTTCTCTCTGCCCAGCAAGCCGTTGACGCCCTGCGCCCCCAACCGCAAGCCGTCCTTGTCTGCTATGGTGATACCCCCCTTATTAGCAACGAAATACTTGCCCGCATCCTCACCGAGCATTTCAAGCACCAGGCCACCATCACATTCTTAACCGCCATCACCGACCTGCCATCTGATTTCGGTCGCATCACCCGTGATAGTCAGGGTCAGGTGCGTGAGATCGTCGAGGTGAAACGGGCCACCGAAGAACAGAAGCTCATCCGCGAAGTCAATTCGGGCGTCTATTGCTTTGATCGGGGCTGGCTCTGGCCTGCCCTACACAGCCTGCCACGCAACCCCTCCGGCGAATACTACCTTACCGACCTGGTCGCCATCGCGAGTTTACAGCAACGCACCATCATCACCGTCAGTGGCTCCCTCGACGAAACTGTGGGCGTTAATGACCGCGTCCAGCTCGCAGACGTCGAGCAACTCCTGCGCCGTCGCATCCTTGAGCACCATATGTACAATGGCGTCACTATCATCGACCCCGCCACCACTTATATCGGGGCAGAAGTAGAAATTGGTATGGATACCATCATACTGCCGGGTACTATCATCACCGGCAAATCTAGCATCGGTTCGCACTGCCGCATTGGACCGGGCACTACCATCGATCAATCCACCATTGGGGATCGCTGCATTGTCCGCAACTCCGTGCTAGAAGAAACCACCTTTGAAGACGGCGTCAGCATCGGCCCTTTCAGTCACTGCCGCCCAGGCGCGTACCTGGCACATAATGTACGCATGGGTAACTTCGGAGAAGTCAAAAACTCCTATATCGGCTCGGAAACCGACATTCATCACTTCAGCTATATCGGTGATGCCACTCTTGGTGAACATGTCAACATTGGCGCCGGCACCATCACCGTCAATTACGATGGCGTACAGAAAAATCACACCGAGATCGGCGCATGGGCGTCTATTGGAAGTGATACAATGTTAGTAGCTCCTGTTACCATCGGTGAACACGCACAGACAGGAGCCGGTTCCGTCGTCAACCGCGACGTACCCTCTGGGGCTGTGGTTGTTGGTGTTCCGGCGCGTTTTTTGCGCATGCGCCAGCCTATCGATAGCACCAGAAACTCGAACGATGGCTCTGTGAGTAATTCCGTTGATAACTCCGTAGATCGCTCCAGGGCGGAGAGTGGCGAAAAGGAGTAGCATAGTTATGGACGGCCCTGGCTTAGCCGGAATACTGGCAATTGCCTACGCAGTCATCCACGCTGCCATCAATACACAGGCCCCACAAATTGACAGTGGAAACTGGCTCCAAATCTTCGTACTCATCTTAGCACTTATCCTCGCCGGCATGGCTTCCGCTGCGGAAACCGCTTTTACCTCCATCAGCCGCATCAAGTTGAAAAACCAGGTTGAAGAGGGTGATCGGAAGGCTGCTCAGATTGATCGCCTGATCAACCAACCTAATATCTTGCTCTCCACGATTCTTATCGTCAACAACGTCGCCGTTATCGTCGCTTCGAGCATGGCTACCATCCTGGCGCTGCACTTCTCGGCCACGCTCGGCGAATTGATCTCAACCATCCTCACCTCACTGGTCGTCCTCATTTTCTGCGAGATCACCCCCAAAACTGCCGCCGTGCAAAACCCGCTGCGCTGGGCACGTATGCTCATCGATCCGGTGCGCGGCGCAGCCTGGCTTCTGCGCCCCATCGTCTGGGCCTTGAGCGGCATCACTAACGCGCTCGTGCGACTCCTGGGCGGCCAGATCAAGCACCGAGGACCGTTCGTCACTGAGGAAGAACTGCGCCTGCTCGTCACGGTTGGCGAGGAAGAGGGCGTACTCGAGGAAGAAGAGACCGACATGATCAATAGCATCTTCGAGTTCGCTGATACTACCGTGCGCGAAGTTATGATACCGCGTATTGATATGGTTACGCTGCCCAGCACGGCCACCGTCGATGAAGCCGTAGACCTGGCCTTACAGGGGGGCTTTTCACGTATCCCCGTCTATGAAGAGAGTGTTGGCATCGACGAGATTATCGGCATCCTGTACACCAAAGATATGCTCAGGCAGTTGCGTGAAGGACACAACACCCTGCCCATACGCGAACTTGTGCGACCGGCCTATTTCGTGCCTGAGACCAAAAAACTCGACGATTTGCTGCACGAAATTCGCCAGCGACGCGTTCACATGGTCATCGTTGTCGATGAATATGGCTCGGTGGCAGGACTCGTAACGATAGAAGACCTGGTCGAAGAGATCGTGGGCGACATTCAAGATGAGTATGACCGCGAAGAAGTCCTGTTTGAACGCGTCAATGAGAGCGAATACATTTTCGACGCCAAAATCAGCATCGACGATTTCAACGAGGTCATGGATACGAATCTGGAAAACGAGTATTACGACACGCTAGGCGGATTTTTGTACGACAAGCTCGACAAAATACCGGTGGCAGGCGATACCATCACCCACGAAAATATCACCTATACGGTCTTAGCAACCCGCGGCAGGCGTATTACCAAAGTCAGGGTCGTGCGCAACCAGCCACAGGAAAGTAATCCTGCTCACCGGCAGGACGAGGATTCGAAGCCCGCCATGCTTCCGCCGCCGGATCACGAAAACAATAGACATTCCGATGAGCCTTCCCATCATCAAATTCGAGGAGCATAACTCTCATGATACCAACTTCAGGACCATCTCAGGAGTTTTCTCCGCAATTTCCGAGCTCAGTACGCGTCGTCGAAGTGGGTCCCCGTGATGGACTACAGAACGAGAAGGCCCTCGTGCCAACCGAGCAGAAGATACAATTCATCCAGATGCTTGCCGGTGCCGGCCTACCCGTCGTCGAAGCCACGTCATTCGTTAGCCCGCGGGCCATCCCGCAGCTCAGCGATGCCAGCGCCGTCATGACCGGCATAAAGCGCTTGCCCGCCACTTCCTATCCGGTGTTGGTACCCAACATTAAGGGCATGGAGCGCGCACTGGCCGCCGGTGTACAAGCCATTGCCGTGTTCACCGCTGCCAGCGAAAGTTTTACCCGCCACAACATCAACGCTACTATCGCCGAGAGCCTTGCCAACTTTCGTCCGGTTGTGCAACTGGCGCAGCAGCATGGTATCCCGGTGCGCGGCTATATCTCCACCGTCTTCGGCTGTCCCTACGAAGGCTATGTTTCCCCACGCCAGGTACTAAACGTCACGCAAGCTTTGCTAGAAATGGGTATCAACGAACTCTCACTGGGGGATACGATCGGCGTTGCCACTCCCAACCAGGTCTTCGAAGTCATCAGCCTGCTCCTCAACGAGGGAGCAATTCCTATTGAGCAACTTGCCGTCCACTTCCACGACACACGCGGCACCGCCCTGGCTAACGTCCTCATGGCCCTACAAATGGGTATCAGCATCATTGATTCATCCGCCGGTGGCCTGGGTGGTTGCCCCTACGCTCCCGGCGCAGCAGGCAATCTCGCTACCGAAGATCTGCTCTACATGTTGCACGGCATGGGCATTCAAACCGGGGTGAACCTGGACCAGGTAGTCGCGGCCACGCGCTTCATTGCGCCATTTCTAGGACACGCGCCAACCAGCAAATACTTCCAGGCGGCAGCGAGCGCATGCCCTACGGATGCCCCTCCAGGTACTTAATTGCCGATACTAATTGATTATCTCCGCTATTCAGGATTTGCTGCTCCGTCATATTCTGTTGATTCTCAATAGTAGGCGTCAGCTCAGTAGCTTTGGGGGTTAAATTCACGGTGATATTGGGAGTAATACCATGGCTGCGGATAAACTGACCATCCGGAGTCAGCCACTCGCTTGTTCCCAGCAGAATAGCCGAGCCATCGGCCAGGTCGAACTCCTGCAGAACCGTACCCGTCCCAAAGGTCTTGGTCCCCATAACGATAGCGCGGTGGTTATCCTGTAAAGCCCCTGAGACAATCTCTGCCGCGCTTGCCGTATTCCCATTCACCAGCACCACAATTGGATCCGCTGTATCGACGGTTTGACCTGTCACCAGATCAGCTTTTCTATTGCCAGAACTATCCTGCTCGATCAATACGGTTTTATTGCCGCCCATAAACTCGCTGGCTGTATCTATTGCCTCCTGCAGATAGCCACCGGGGTTATCGCGCAAATCCAGAATGATTTTCGTGGCGCCCAACTTCTTCGCCTGAGTGAGCGCAGCTTTCAACTGGCTCGAGGTGCCATCTGAGAACTGTGCGATCTGAATATCCGCTATATGGTCTTGCGCAATATAATGCATGATTACGTTGGGCACAGTAATTTGCTCTCGCGTCACCTTAATGGTCAGTGTAGAATTTGTCGAGGGACGCTTCACCGTAATCGAGACGCTGGTGCCCGCGGGCCCGTCGATTAGCGAATGAATAGCGTCCAGACTCTTGCCGGCTACATTGGTACCGTTGACAGCAATGATAATATCGCCAGATTTAAAGCCCACCTTTTCAGCAGGTGAACCGGGGATGGTGCCGGTTATGATGACATCCTGCGTTTTAGGATCTTGCTCCAGGTAAATGCCAATGCCGACAAAAGAGCCACTTAACTGCTGGTTCTCCGCCTGCACCTCCTGCGGTGTCAGGAATCGCGTATGACCGGTATCGCCCAGCACATTTAGCATAGCCTCAATCGCCTGATAGGACATTTGCTTATAGTTCACGGCTTTGCGATCAACATAATTCTGATTGACGATATTCCAGGCTTGATCGAACAGGCTCAAGTAGCTTTGTGATGGGTTATTCGCATTGAAGGATGGCGTGCTGAATACCTGGTGCCCAAACCACCCGGCTAGAAAAGCAATGACCATTAAGGCAAGCGTCACCACAATTTGGCCAAATAGGCCGCTCCTATTACGCTTCTTGGCCACTGAAGGATCAGATGCGGGTTGCTGGCGTATCCAATTCTGCTGATCGGGTCTATTTGCATCATTCGTATTGAATCCTCCCTGACCCAAATTGCCACCATTTTCATCTGGCGCAGGAAGTTGATTTGCATCGTTCTGGGGAAAATGCTCGGGCTGTTCATACCAGCGTGGATCGTCGTAGCTACTCACCTGTGGCCTCCCATATCTTAATACATGAAGCGTTTATAGTTTCCATACCGGCGGGTATCATAAGTTACTCGCAAAACAGAATGAATCATTGCGATACTTCTATCGTAGTAGCCCACACTTTGAAAAGTCAACCGGTTAGTGACAATAAAAAAGGGGCGCACATATGCCCGCTATTCACCCGAAGCCTCATACCGTATTCTTATCTGCAAACGGAGAGGTAATCCGTGCGTTCGCCAGGCCTCAGCACCCCGTCGAGTTTGCGCCCTCTTCAACTATAGGCAATGCGTCTACATATGCTGGTAAGGGGAAGAAGGTTACATATCCTTTGCACCGCCTGCTGCCTCGTTACTCTCTGGAACAAGGGCGGGTTCAGGGGCCGGCGTCGTGGCTCCATTACTTGCCGTTGCAGGATTTGCTTTCTTCTTTTCGGGAGTGGCCGCTTGCTGCTTCTTAGCCGGCTCCCAACCAGGGGCGCGAGAGACAATCATCGACATCATCCTACCCTCCATACTGGGAGAGCGCTCGATGATAGCTGTCCCTTTCAACACCTCTGCAATTCCGTCCAGCAACTTCCGTCCAATATCCGGGTGGCGCATCTCCGGTCCGCGGAATTGAACGCTGACTCGCACCCTATCACCTTCGGCCAAAAATTCCTGGATTTTACGAGTCTTCACATCAATATCATGTTCGTCTGTACGTGGATGTAACCGGATCTCTTTGAGCGTGATGGTTTTCTGATTCTTACGTGCCTCGTTCTCTTTCTTCGCCTGTTCATACTTATACCGGCCGTAGTCCATCAATTTGCACACGGGCGGCACGGCGTTGGGCGATACTTCGACCAGATCGAGATTTCGTTCGCGGGCAACATCAAGCGCGCGTGGCGTGGGCATCACACCGATCATCTCACCGTTTTCATCGATCAGGCGCACCTCACGCGTCCGAATACGCTCGTTGACCCGCGTCTCCCGCGGACGGTCGTTCCCCCGAAAATCCCTGTTAATAGGCTGGACCTCCTTATTTCGAATGCTCCAAAAATGGTAATCAAACTGCTCCTGGCAAAAACAAATGCTAAGGAGACGCATAAAGTGTAGCATACTCCTTGAAGCAAGTCAAATTTTTATCGCTGCGGTGTCTGCTCGATTAACATCTTCGTGAGCGTGGCTACCACATCATAGCGCCCATATGATGGCATTAAATAGACGCCCTGCACCAGCTCTCGCGCCTGGGTCAGTAGTTCCTGCGCCATCCTCAAGCCCTCTTCGCGTCCCTGCTCACCGGCAGCGCGCATGCGCGAACGTACGGCTTCAGGAACAGTAATGTCAGGTACCTCGTTGTGCAGGTACTCCGCATGCCTTGAACTATGCAGCGGGATACAGCCCAGCAGCATCGGAATAGGTGGTTTTCCCACTCGATCCAGGAAGCGCCATAATGGGGCCAGATCATATATAGGCTGTGTCATAATAAAGTGGGCTCCTGCGTCGATCTTGCGCCTGTATTTCTCGATCTCCAGCTCCCGCTGTTCATCGGTCATATTCAAATTGAGCGCCGCTCCAATGTGAAATGAACTTCTCGCGCCAATCGATGATCCCGCCGCGTCATGTCCCTCATTCATTCCTCTGATGATACGGATCAACCCTACAGAATCCACATCCCATACACCCGTGGTATTAGGATAGGCGCCCACACGCAGCGGATCCCCGGATAGCGCCAGGATATTGCGTATACCCAGCGCATGAGCTCCAAGTAGCTCGGACTGCAGAGCCATCAGATTGCGATCGCGCGTCGTAAAGTGAATAATCGTTTCGATGCCCAGGTGGTCCTGAATTAAACGCGCAAGCGCAAGGCAACTCATGCGCACACGCGCCATGGGGCTATCGGCGATATTGATGCAATGCACACCAGCCTCTTGCAAAAATACCGCACCCTCGAGTATTTTCGCTGGATTCAGGCCTTTAGGAGGATCAAGCTCAGCGCAGACGACGAACTCCCCCGCATCCAGCTTTTCTTGCAGGCGCGTCCTCGATCCCTCTTGCGGCACAATGACCTCCTCTTCGAGCAGCCGCGCAATCACCGTCTTACCATTGGAGGACCCAGCAGATTGCGGTTGCGCAACATCTACCGGCGTGCCTGCGGTTATCGGAATACGCGCGCCATACTGTTCATCCAGTGCCTGGCGCATGGCGGCGATATGCCGCGGTGTTGTGCCACAGCATCCGCCGATCAATCTCACCCCTACCTGGGCAAAACGCAGCGCATAATCCGCGAAGTAGTCAGGGGTCGCCACATAGAAGAAACGGTTGCCGATGCGAGTCGGTAAACCCGCATTGGGCTGAGCGGAGAACAGGCAGCGTTCGCCTGTCGCATCACCCTCCAGGCGGCGAATCTGAGCAATCATCTCCTGCAAGGCATCGAGTGTCGCTGCCGGGCCAACGCTGCAATTCGCGCCCATCACGTCCACCCCAAGGTCATTTAGAACTGTCGCCACTCGTGCTGCCGATTGGCCTGAAAGCGTGTGCCCATCTTCATAGAAACTCATCTGGGCGACAATGGGTAGCCCTCCCACCTCTTGAGCCGCCAGCACTGCCTGTCGCAACTCCGCCAGGCTCGAAAACGTCTCCAGGATTACAAGGTCGGCGCCACCCTCTTGCAATGCGCCAATTTGTTCGCGAAAAATAGTCCGCAATTCGCTTAAACGATGCTCATCGGGCGCCTGCAAGGGACGACCCGTCGGGCCTACGGCTCCCGCCACAAAAACTGGCAAGCCCGAGATCTCACGCGCCTCTCGTGCCAATCGCACCGCGCGGAAATTGATCTCACGTACCTGGTCTCCCAGATTATACGCCTCCAGCTTCGTGCGGTTCGCCCCAAAGGTATTGGTTTCAATGATCTCGGCGCCCGCGCTGATATATTCACGGTGGATGCCCGCGATCAATTCCGGCTGCGTTAAATTCAGAGCATCAAAGCACTGCTCGTAGGTGATTCCTCGCGCATATAAAAGCGAACCCATCGCTCCATCACAGAGCAAGGGCCGTTGTCGAAGTTGTTGCAGTAACACGTGTTCCATAGAAAAAAGTTTCTCCCGCCAGCTAATCTTGACAGCTACTCATCGTCCTCTATTGTACCCTCATTTGGCTCCTTTAGGAAATGCGAGAACGTACATGTATTTGTGAGTGATAAGAGAGAGGGTGATCTATGGTTGAAAGCCGCTTCCCTCTGCTATACTTATAAGTACCAAATGTTTTCGCCTGTAAGCGTCGCAATGAGCAACATTTTTGAGTCGATTGCTCGGAAAGGTAGCGCGTATGATTTTGGCAGAACCCAACAGCAAACACAATACTGCTGAGTTTTAGCCTATGCAAAGAATGACAACTGCTCTCCAGCCTCTCATAGTAGCAATCTGTGGTGACAGCGGTTCGGGCAAAACAACACTGACAGATGGCATGGTACGCGTCTTCGGGCAGGACCGCATCACACATATCTGTCTCGACGACTATCATCTCCTTGATCGGACGACTCGCTTGCAGCGGTCCATCACGGCCCTTCGACCTGAAGCCAATAATTTTCCGCTCATGACCGAGCATATTCGCCAGTTAGCCCGTGGCGAATCTGTCGTCAAGCCTGTTTACGACCATAAGACCGGCACGTTCGCCGCGCCTGAACGCGCCTACCCATCCGAGATCATCATCGTGCATGGCCTGCATCCACTGTTCACGGAAGAATTACGCGGCCTGGCGCATGTGCGTATCTATCTCGACCCTGAAACTGCTCTCTTGCAGCAATGGAAAATCATGCGCGACAGCACTTCACGTGGCTACACAGTTGAGCAGGTTCGCCAGCAGATGAAGATTCGCCGCCGTGATAGCCGCCTTTTTATTCAGCCGCAAAAACAGTTTGCCGATATCATCATCCGCTTCTCACGCGGCGACTTGTATTACCGCACGCGTGACCTGGCGCACCTCGATGTGCGCCTGATTGAGGCCAAGCACGCCCCCAAAATCGACCTTACCGATGTCCTGGAAATGTCTCAAAATGGTTCGCAGCCGGCTCTGCGGCTCACCGAAACTATGTATCAAGGGTCGATGCGCGATATCCTGGAAATCGATGGCACCATCACACATCAAAAAGCGCGCGAACTTGAAGACCGCATCTGGTCGCACATGCAGGAGGCCAGTCATCTTCGCCCGGATCGCTTGCAAGACCTGGGCCGCTTCTACGTTGGTAATATTCAGCGGCAGAGCGATACCCTTGCCCTCACCCAACTCATCGTCCTCTATCATGTGATAAGCGCACGCCAGCGTATGGAAAGAAATGAATCAGGCCCTACAGCGCAGCGAGAGATCTTTGATCAGTATCCCAGCCCAAAAATCAACCCGTGCGAGACCGACATCCCTAACACCAGTACAGCGGCCAGCCCAAAGTAGGCAAGACTAAGTACAACGCGCTCGAACACCGGTACGCTGTAGTAAGCGCGAGCTTCGGGTGTATTGGGAACATGACGGCGCGCCCAGAGTTGAGAACCAGCCATAAAGATGAAGAAGAGCAGCCAGATGGAAAAGTTGCCGTTGAACCACGACCAGATTTCGAAAGCGAGCAGACCCAGGAAGCCGATGATCCAGATTCTGCGATCTATCGCGGCAAGAACACGCCCACCATCGAAAGGCACTATCGGTATCAGGTTGAACAGGTTGATGAAAAAGCCGAAGTAGGCCAGCGGCGCCCAGATGGTATGCACGCCGGGAGTCAACTGCGCCAGAAACAGGCAGATCGAGGAGGCAATCGCGCCTGCTATCGGTCCAGCAATACCCACCTCCGCCTCATCTTTGGCATTCTTCGGCATCTGGCGCATGAAAACAGCCGCCCCAAGCAGCGGAATAAAAACCACGCCGCCAATGGGCATGCCTTTCATTTTCATCACGAGTGCGTGGCCCATCTCATGTATAAATAGCAGCGCGACCAGGCCGATGGCGAAAGGCCAGCCAAAAATCCATGCGTAGGCGGCAATAGAAATGAGGGCAGTAATACTTGCCAGTCCAAATTTCGCGAAGAAAGCCAGCCATTTGAAGTCGAACAAGAGTAATAACAGCGTCTTGAACTTGAGCAGCAGCGCAATAATACTGGCACCGATGCCGCCAAGACCCGCGAGCCCCTTGCGTTTCTTGCCATCGCTGGCAGTGCCACGTTTGGCGGCCTCTCGCTGCTCCTGACCGGCATCAACTGTATAGCCCTCCAGATTCGTGGGCCCGCGATAATCCGTCATTGGAGCAGGGTTGTAGCCGTTGACGAGGGTGGGGCCTTGCGCATTATCATAATCAGGATAGGATTGCAATGGTTGCAGGGATTGCACGGGCTGGGCAGAACGAGGCGCGCGCGCGCCATCGGGCTCATAATAGGCAGGGCTGGAGTAATCAACATCGGCTGGCATTTCGCTATATTCGGAAAAATCGCCGGGCTTCCAGGACATACGTTCTTTGCCTCAATTCTGTTTGACCAGATATTCACTTTATTGCATTGTACCACAAAAGATATACGCAGCAGGAAGCGTAGGGGTTACATACTAGAATTAATCTGGTAGAGTACAGGCTTGCCCCATAGACTTTAAGAGAGAGTTATTGGAGCAGAAGCCAGAATTGCTTCTTGCCTTGTCACCTTGCCCTTGCACTTGTTTTTTCAGGTTTGGCCGCTATTCTGCCCCCACTGGAGGCGGGAATGGCGGGTTCCTTTCCTGAACTCGCCCTGGGATTGAAATCATATCGTGACACCGAAAATGGTATTCAGCAGCAGCAGTATAATCAGGATCGAGATGACCACGACTGTCGTCCAGGAAATGATGTTGAAGACAACGCCGTTGACATGCCGCCCCATCAAACGCCGATTATTGACCAGCAAAATGATGAATACCAGCAGGATGGGCAGCATAGCCGCATTCAGGTCTTGCAAGATGATGAGCACCTGGATGATGGGGAGTCCTGGAATAAGCGTGATGAGCACACCCAGGATAATCAGACCGGTGAAAATGCTCTGGAAGACCGGGGCCTCGCTGAAGCTACGTGAGACGCCACGCTCGAAGCCAAAGGCTTCACAGATAGCATACGAGGTGGATAGCGGCAAAACGGCAGCGGCAAGTAGCGATGCCCCAAACAGGCCGATGCCGAAGAGCAGCGAAGCATACTTACCGGCAAAGGCCGCGAGCGCAAAAGCCGCGTCGAGCGCTGTCTGCACAGTATGATGCGCCGGAAAGAGGGTAGCGCCGGTAGCAACGATTACAAATCCAGCGATGATCATCGCAAAAATGGTACCGCTATAGATGTCCAGTTGCTCGTAGACATATTCACCGGCGTGAATACCTTTATCAGCAACAGAAGACTGGACGAAAAACTGCATATATGGGCTGATGGTCGTGCCAACCAGCGCCACAGCTGTGAGCAAATAGCCGCTGCTCGTGCTGAGTGGTGGTAGAATGATCTGCTGGCCAACGTCGCTCCAATCAGGACGAGCGGCAAATGCCGCGGGGATATAGGCGAGAAAGCCCAGCGACATGATAAGAAAGACTTTTTCGACGCGCCGGTACGATCCCTTGATGACAAGCCACCATAGAATCAGGCCTGCGAGAGGCACAACGAGGTAGACAAAAGGAGTATGAGGGTCATTGGCCAGTACCTGCACACTGGCCCCAATGCCAAGAAATTCGGAGACGGTCACTCCCGTATTGGCAATCAGCAGCGCCAGCATCGCAAGAGCGGCCAGGCGTACTCCAAATTGTTCGCGGATGAGGTCAGCCAATCCCTTGCCGGTGATGGCTCCCATGCGAGCGCACATCTCCTGCACAATTGCCAGGCAAAAGCCGGAGATGGCAAGCGCCCACAGCAGACTGTAGCCATAGCTGGCACCCGCCTGCGAAAAAGTGGCAATACCTCCCGCGTCATTACCGGCATTGGCGGCAATCAGTCCCGGCCCCAACACAGCAAAGAGCCGAAATAGTGACGATGAACGGGTTAGACCAAAACGCGACCGCGCTGTCTTCCTGCGGCGAGCGCGGTCTTTTTTGGGTTCCTCTGTTTTCTCGCGTGGAGTATCCATGGGCCACACACCCAGGAAAGAAGAGATACAGACTATTCTTACCTGTTTTTCCTTTCATCCAACCTTTGAGCAGATGATAACATGCCCTTTCCACTACTGACAAGAGCCTCTATTCCTCTTTTTTCACTCCTTCAAGGTGTAGCCTCAAAAGATTGAGGGCCGCTAATACGGATAAACGTTTGGTATCTTCGCGACTGGCCCGCCATCCCGGCCCCATTCCCGTCACTACCCCATCCAGCCCTTCTATGGCTATATGAACAGTACCGACCGGCTTACCCTCTTGTGTGTCAGGGCCGGCAACTCCTGTAATACCCAGACCGTAGTCGGCGTGCAGCAGTTCGCGAACAGCATGTGCCATAGCCCTGGCCGTTTGTTCGCTGATAACGCCATATTCCTCTATCACCTCACGTGGTACACCCATCTGCACTTTGAGGTCAGGGCTATACGAGACGATGCCACCTATGAAGTGTTTAGAACTGCCGGGACTGTCTGTAATCGTACTCGATAGTAGCCCTCCGGTCAGTGATTCCATTACGGCCAGCCACTGATTACGTGCTACCAAGTACTCGCCTACTACCCCTTGTAAAGTCGCTTTATCGACGCCGAAAACATAATGGCCAAGAATCTGGCGCGCCTGTATCTCCATATCCGCCACCTTCTGCTCTGCCTCTGCGTGTGTTTCGCCTTTAGCCGTGATACGCACATCGACGGCATCGGACTTGGCGTAGGTCGCAATCGTGGGATTGGTGTTGTGGAGTAAAGGTTGCAGACGTTCCTCGACGGCGGATTCTCCCAGGCCCCAGACGCGCAAAATACGCGTGAAGATCAGGCCACCCGTATAGGGACTGAGGCGGGGAATAACTTCTTCTTCCCACATGCGATACATTTCGCGTGGCACGCCAGGCATGGCCACAATAATATGCCCATCCTTCTGCACCCACCAGCCGGGAGCGGTTCCCCGCGGATTCGGCAGCGCCTGCGCCGAAGGAATCAGCGTGGCCTGCTTGACATTGCGCTCCGGCATCTGGCTATTGCGGGCCGCGAACATTGATCGCAACTCGGCTTCCAATTGAGGATCTACCTGCATCGTTTCGCCTAATAGAGTACTGATGGATTCGCGGGCGAGATCATCTTCGGTCGGACCCAAGCCGCCAGTCATAACAATGAGGTCGGAGCGCTCCCAGGCACGCCGTAGCGTTTCAACGATGCGCCCCTGGTTATCGCCTACCTGCGAGACAAAATAGAGATCGATGCCCAGTGCGGCGAGGCTCTGGGCCAGATAAGTGGCATTGGTATCGGTAATATGACCGAGCAGCAATTCAGTACCGCAGGAAATAATCTCCGCGCGCATAATTCCTCCAGAAATGATAGCCTGATAAGCAGGCGGTAGTAGTAAAGATGCCATACCATAGCACCTGACACGTTTATGTTCAGTGGTAGAGCAATGGCAAGCCGTCAAATTTTTTGGCAGATGTGCTCATATCATACCACAAACTCATATCAATCAATATGTTGTGCCAGGAAACATTAGAAAATCAACATGTTGTGCCAAAACCTTGAAATTCGACGTTTTACCAGGTATACTGTGTGGCGTAGGTCAAAACATCCTGACCTGATTTATTTGAAACACACAATGCATACAGGTATGGAAAGCGTGATGAATCGCATCCCTGCATGTAGTATGACCAGTGTAGTGAAGGAGAGCTAGTTCATGTTGGAGCAGAAGGAGCCTGCCAGAAAAGCCCAGCCAGGTACAGACCCACAGCAAATGACGCAACTAGAGGGGATTCGCCAGAAGGTGTTCATGGATAGATATTCCCTCAAAGACCCATCCGGGCAGCCATTGGAACACTATCCCGAACAAACGTGGGCCAGAGTAGCACGTGGCATTGCTGCCGTAGAGCCTACTGATGCACTACGCGAACATTGGGAACAGCGTTTCTACGAGGCGCTCTCCGGCTTCCAATTCGTACCCGGCGGGCGCATCCTGGCAGGAGCCGGTTCGGGCCACCAGGTGACATTTTACAACTGTTTGAGCGGTGATACTCTTGTACATACAAAGCAAGGAATGGTACCGATTGGTACTCTTCAGGGAGAACACGATGTTTTGAGCGACAGCGGCGTTTACCGGCCCGCGTTCTTCAAAAGCTATGGCAAACAACAGCTCTGGAAAGTAACGTTAGCCAACGGTACCCAGATATATGCAACGGCAGATCACCAATGGGTGGTGAACAAAGAAAAGGGCGGAACCGAACGTGTCACAACTCGCGACCTTGAGGGGCGACGCATTCCTATCAATCCCCGTCCTGCTCCAGATTATGATAACGACTTCGCTGAAGGTGTACAGCATGGCATTGTGTATGGCGATGGCTCAGTACAATATGGCAAGGCCCATGTCTGCCTGTTTGAGGAAAAGGAACAGCTAGCCGGCTGGTTTGACCCCTATAGGCACAAGGAGAGTGGTGGCTCAGTCGCAACTAAGGAGCATATCCGTGTTCAGGGACTTCCCGCAACGTGGAAAGAACTACCCACGAAAACGGCTTCTGCATCTTACTGGCGCGGCTTTGTAGCAGGTCTGATCGCAACTGAGGGGCATGTTGACGAACGCGGTTCGGTCGCAATCTACAATGGAGACAGACAAGCCCTGGAACGCATAGTTGAAGGAATGGCTATAGCGGGCTTCGTCTCATCTGGTATCACCATGACACGCGAGGTTTCTCCTCATAGCGGGGAAGAAAAACCCGTGTACCGCTTGCAGCTTTTCAAAGCGGCTATCAACCAGCGTGATATCTTGCATCCGAAGCACCAGGAGAATTTCCTTCAATCACCGGCAGCACGCAATGCTTCGATTCGTGTAGAGTCTGTCGAAGAAACCGACCGTTACGAGGAAGTTTACTGCTGCGTTGAGCCTGAGACGCATACCATCACCATTAGTCACGGCTACCTGACCGGGCAATGCTACGTGATTCCTAGCCCTGAAGACAGCCGCCAGGGCATCCTCGACAACCTGAAAACGATGACCGAGATTATGGCGCGCGGTGGCGGCGTTGGCATCAATCTTTCGACGCTACGCCCGCGCGGCTCCTATATCAAGACGGTGAACGGCACTGCTTCTGGTCCGTGTTCGTGGGCGCAACTTTATTCGGTGGCGACGGGGGATGTGATACAGCAGGGTGGTTGTTTCGGCCCAGACGAGCGCATCGCTACCGATCACGGCCTGATTCGCGCAAAAGAGCTGGCGGACCGGTTGGAAGCGGGAGAGCACATACAGGCAAAAACACATCGAGGGACACGCCCATTTACCTACGTATTCCGCAACGGCATCAAAGACCTCTATGAAGTGAAAACCCATCGCGGCTATCGCGTTCAGGTGACACTCGACCATAAGATGGGCGTGCTTCGTCACGGAAAGCTTACCACTATTCCCTTGCGCGAACTCCAGAAGGGCGACGAAATTTTGCTGCTGCTGGGTGAAGACATAGCGGATAAGGCTCCGCTCGTGCCGCTTTCGGCAAGCCCATATCAACGCTCGAAGATGAGTACGACGCTCAACGAAAAGGTGACATTGCCAACCCACCTCACCGCAGAACTGGCCTATCTACTCGGCTTCTTCTATGGCGATGGCCTGCAAAGCAAGAAAGTGGCCTGGCAGGATGAAAAGGGCATTTCTTTCACCGTTGAACATGCCCATCCTGATCTCCAGGAACGTCTTGTCTCGCTTGTGAAGAGCCTGTTTTCGCTAGAGCCGGCAGTTTATCCTGGTGATGGTGCATGTGCTACTATCAAGGTCTACTCACGCTTACTGGTGGGATGGCTACAGGAGAATGGTCTACTCAAACAAAAGGCAAATGCAGTCCGGGTGCCAGAAGCCATCTTCTGCTCGCCCTCTCATGTCATGGCAGCCTTCATTGAAGGCTACTTCGATGCCGATGGTTGCGACCGCGGCGGCGAGGGGGGCTATGGCATCGATAGCGTGAGCCGTGAAATGCTGGAAGATATTCAGCAGCTTTTGCTTGCTAACGGCATTGTCTCCCACATTACAACCCAGGATCGCAGCAAGCAAGGCTGGCTGCCAATTCATCGCCTGCTCATCACAGGGGCACAGTTCCGAGAGCGTTGCAGCCAGTTCATCGGCAGCCATAAAGATCAACAGCGATTGGGATATCGCAGTCATAACAGCAATTACCCAATGGAAGTATGGGATACGCTCGGCATTCCTGGCCGCTACTACCAGGGTCTGTTTGATGCGACGAAAGAGCGCGTGGCTCCCTCGGCGGGTGTCGGAATGCTGGAACGACCCGGTGCTCTTTTAAACATTTTACCCGACACCATTGTCTCAATCACGCCTGTGGGCAGCTCAGATGTATACGATTTTGAAGTTGATGATGTACACCTGCTGTCAGGTGGAGGCTTCTACACATCTAACTCACGTCGCGGGGCCTTAATGCTTATGCTCGACGATAACCACCCTGATATCGAAGAGTTCATTACGGTTAAGCGGACTGAGGGCAAGATCGAACACGCCAACCTCTCCGTCGCCATCTCCGACAGGTTCATGCAGGCGGTAAAGGATGACGAGGACTGGGACCTGGTCTGGCAGGGTGAAGTCAAGAAGACCATTCGCGCCCGCTATCTCTGGGACCTGATCTGCAAGTCGGCCTGGGAATCGGCTGAGCCAGGTGTGGTGTTCATGGATCGATACAATAAGCTATCGAATACGTGGTACTACGAGGATATTCGCTGCGTGAATCCCTGCGGGGAGCAAGGCTTGCCGCCGTGGGGCGTTTGTAATTTAGGTGCATTAAATCTTTCAGCATTTGTGCAAAACGGCAAGATGGACTACCAGCACCTCGCCGAAATGAGCAAGGTGGCGATGCGCTTCCTGGATAATGTCGTCGATGCCAACGAGTACTTTATCGAGGAGAATCGCGAGGCACAGCTTAGCACGCGGCGCACCGGTTTGGGAACAATGGGGCTGGCAGACGCGCTGATCAAGATGAAAGTGGCCTATGGCAGCGAAGAGTCGATCCCGATAATCGAGCGCATCTATAGCACGATACGCGACGCGGCATACGAGGCTTCCGCCGATATCGCCGTCGAAAAAGGCTCGTTCCCGAAATTCGACCGTGACAAATATATGCAGGGCAAGTTCATCCAGAGGTTGCCCAAAGCTATTCAGGACAAGATCAAAAAGCAAGGTATTCGCAACGCCGTGCTGCTCACGCAGGCTCCGACGGGTACAACCAGTCTGCTGTCAGGCGTGAGTTCGGGCATTGAGCCGGTGTACGACTTCGCGATGGTGCGTCGTGACCGCACAGGCGAGCATATCCTGTATCACCCACTGCTACAGGAATGGCGCGATAAACACCCCGACGAGCCAACGCCCAAATACTTCGTCTCCGCCAATGACCTGACGCCCGAAGAACACGTGCGCGTGCAGGCAACCATCCAGAAGTATACGGACTCGAGCATCAGCAAGACGGTCAACGCGCCCAACAGCCATACGGTGGAAGATGTGCAGACCCTCTACCGGCTGGCATACGAACTGGGCTGCAAGGGCATCACCTATATGCGCGACGGCTCGCGCGTGGGCGTGCTTTCGCATATCGAGGAGAAGAAGCCAGAGCAGCAGGAACAGCAGGCCACCGTAATGACGCCTGTGACTTCGATCCAGCAGGGGGTTAAGCCGCGACCGCCGGTCGTGCGGGGATATACCCGCCAGGTAAACGCGCCGGAGGGGAAGATCAATGTCACGATCAATAGCGACGAGCATGGGCCACTGGAAGTGTTTGTCAACGTCGGCAAGGCCGGCAGTGACATCGCCGCCCTGGCGGAGGCATTGGGTAGATTGATCTCGCTGAATCTGCGCATCCTCAGCCCGCTCTCGCAAACCGACCGTGTCAAAGAAATCGCCGATCAACTGCGCGGTATCGGTGGCAGTCGTTCGGTAGGCTTTGGCCCACAGCAGGTACGCTCGCTGCCCGACGCCGTGGCTCGCGCGCTCGAACTGCATGTCGAGTCGTTGGAACAGGAGGCCGAGAAGCACGTGGACCCGGAAGCTATTAGCGATGGAATGAACGGCGTTCATACGAGTCATACGAATGGCACGCAAACTGATACCTCGAACTCAAGTCCATTGAGCCTCAGCCGCCTGAATATCACAGGCAATCTCTGTCCTCAGTGTGGCTGCAACACGATGGTGTACGAGGAGGGGTGCAAGAAGTGCTATAACTGCGGGCATAGTGAGTGCTAATTGGAGCCTAACTCCTTTTAGCACATAGTCTACAAATAGATATGGCATGCATGACAATAAAGAAAAAAACAACTGAAAATTCCTTTATTGTCATGCATGTTATGTCTCGTCAAATTCTACGAAGAGGTTATGATTGGCGTGCGCAGGAACTATCTACTCACAGAAGATGAAGTCCCAGTCTGCCGCACAATCGCCTGAATAAACTCCCGCGCCGCTCGCGAAATAGACCCGACGCGCCTGTAGACTAGCGCGAAAATAAACTCTTCTCGCAAATCAGTAATTGGCAGCAGCACCAGATCATTGCCAACCTGAGACGGGCGTATCAGCGCGGGAAGTGTTAGCGTTACACCGATGCCCTGCCGAACCATCTCCTTCAACCCCTCGACGGATTCTATTTCAATCAATGGATGGAGTGGCAATCCCCGTTGGGAAAAGATTCTTTTGGTGATCTGGCCCATGCGCGAAGTCTCATCTAGCAATATCATAGGCTCCGTTGTGATTTGCTCGAACGTAACAGCCGAAGTCTTCGCCTGCGCCAGTGGATGCTGGGCCGCAATAAGTAGATGCAGCGGCTGGCGAAATAACTCTTTGACGATCAGCAACTCCGATTGTAATCTCGGGTCAAGAATCAGGCCAAGCTCTACCTCTCCCTGTTCCACCAATGTAATTAACTCATCTGTATGATTCACGCTCACTTTCAGACGCACATTTGGAAATTGCTGGTGAAAAGTGGCAAATAGCGCTGGTAGAAACGCGCTGGCCAGAGATTCGATACAGCCTATGTGAATCGTGCCGCGCTGACCCGCCCGCAACTGGGCCAGGAATTGCTGGCCCTCCTGTAGCTGCTCCATCGCATTTCTCACGTAGACGGCAAATTCCTGCCCTGCTGGAGTCAATACGACCCGCTTTTTATGGCGTCTAAAGAGTTCGACCTCTAATTCGTCCTCCAGCGCCGCGATCTGGCGGCTCAACGCCGACTGAGCTACCAGGCACAACTCAGCTGCCCTACGGAAGTTTTGCGTCTGCGCTGCCGCCAGAAAGTAAGTAAGCTGGTAGAACTCCATCCAGGTCCCTTTCAGATATTGATCTCACTTTAAGATCAACATTATATCAAACAGGTGTTGGACGCATCAAATCTTCCCGCCTATACTATGAATATGATCCTTAGCGAATAAAAAACTCTCGCGTACAGGAGGAAAGAGGAAGATATGACTCAGGTTGAACAACTTGCCGCCTTCGTAGAACGTATGCGGTACGAAGACCTTTCCGGGGAAGCACGCCAGCAACTGAAGATTCACATACTCGACGCCCTCGGCTGCGCTTTCGGGGCGCTTGAGGGGCCACCCATCACGATGATAAGGGAGCAGCTTGGGGATTTCGGCGGCAAACCCCTGGCGACATTGATTGGCGGTGGGAAAAACGCGCCTGACCGCGCCGCTTTTTACAACTCGGCGCTGGTGCGCTACCTGGACTACAACGATAGCTACCTTGCTAAAAAGGAGACCTGTCACCCCAGCGATAACCTTGGGGCAGTGCTGGCGGCCTGCGAGTATGCGCGCGGAAACGGCAAGCAACTCCTGACGGCTCTGGCCATCGCCTACCAGGTGCAGTGCCGGCTCTCAGATGTAGCTCCAGTGCGTGCGAAAGGCTTTGACCACACTACGCAGGGAGCTTATGCCGTAGCAGCCGGCGTAAGTAAGGCGTTGGGTCTCGATCAGAAGAGAACCGCGAATGCCATTGCAATAAGCGGAACGGCCTACAATGCCTTGCGCGTCACGCGAACGGGAAGCCTCTCCAACTGGAAAGGGCTGGCATATCCTGACACTGCTTTCGGGGCTACCCACGCCGCTTTCCTCGCTATGCGCGGTATTACCGGACCCCTGGAAGTTTTCGAGGGCAACAAGGGGTTCATGGACGCGATTGCCGGGCATTTTGTACTGGACTGGAACAAGGAGAACCTCGAAGCCGTCCGGCGCGCGAGCGTCAAGAAGTATAACGCGGAATTCCATTCGCAGACTGCGCTCGAGGGTATCCTCGAACTGCGCGCCGCTCATCACCTGAATCCAGGAGACATTGAAAATATCAACATCGACATTTTTGATGTCGCTTACAACATCATTGGCGGGGGTGAAGAGGGCGATAAGCGACAGATACACACCAAGGAAGAGGCCGACCATAGCCTGCCCTACATGGTGGCAGTTGCCCTGCTGGATGGCGAAGTTACGCCTGCGCAATATATACCGGAGCGTATCGAGCGCGAAGATGTGCAAACCCTGCTGCGCAAAGTAACGATCCGGCCCGATGACGAATTGAGTAAACGCTTCCCGGATGAAATGCCGTGCCGCATCCAAATCACGCTCAAAGATGGGCAAACATTCCACAGCGAGAAGCAGGACTACGAGGGATTTTACACACATCCAATGTCGTGGGATCAGGTCACGGCCAAATTCGAGCAACTGGCCACGCCATATACCAATGCCGAGCAACGTGCCTCGATAATAGAGACCGTGGCAGGCCTGGAAGCAAAAGATGTAGCGCAGTTGACCGCGTTATTGAGCGCGTCTACTGTGCATGTCCATTAAACAGAGAAAGCGAGGCTATATAATGAACGAACGAGCATTTCCATTTATTCGTATGAACGAGCGCGAGGGCAAACCGCGTACACGTGGCATCACCGAGATTCGCGGCCCCTACTATACACCTATGGGCAAACGCTACCTTGAGGATGTGCTGGAGACGATGGGTGAATACGTAGACTCGCTGAAATTCGCGGGTGGATCATTTACTTTGATGCCTGAGAAGCAGCTGCGCGAGATCATCGATCTGGCCCACCGCTACAATGTGCTGGTTTCCACTGGCGGCTTTATCGAGCATGTCCTTACGCAGGGGCCGGAGATAGTAAACCGCTACATTGAAGAGTGCCGCAACGTGGGCTTCGATATTCTCGAAATCTCCAGCGGTTTCATCACCATTCCGGTCGACGACTGGCTGCGGCTGGTCGAGAAGGTGCAGAAAACGGGACTCAAAGCCAAGCCGGAAGTCGGCATTCAGTTTGGCGCAGGCGGCGCCAGCGCTGCCGAGGAGCTAGAGTCCGAGGGCACCAGGGACGTGGAATGGGCCATTGGACAGGCCAGGAGATTTCTAGAGGCCGGAGCCTATATGATTATGATCGAGTCCGAGGGCATTACCGAAAATGTCAAAACATGGCGTACCGATGCCGCGGCCAAAATCATCGGCGCGCTGGGCTTAGAGAAAGTGATGTTCGAGGCCGCCGACCCGGAGGTCTTCGCATGGTATATCAAGAATTACGGGCCCGAAGTCAACCTCTTCGTCGATCATAGCCAGATTGTGCAACTGGAATGCTTGCGAGCAGGAATATGGGGAACCAAGAGCCTGTGGGGGCGCGTCCTAACCTATAAAGGATAGCAGCGAGAGGTGAGTCGATTGGCTCACCTCTTTTTAGAAATTACTCAAATTACCCAATTGCACTCCAGGAGTTCTATGTTATAATAGCATCAGGGGATCAATTTCTTTTCACACTCGCAATTTGATGTGTTTTTTCTCTTTGCAATTGGGGGAACTCTATATGAAGAGATATCTGCGCATCCTGCTAATTCTCGTTACACTCTTTGTCGCAAGCAATACGCTCACTCAATCGAGAGAATCCATCCCACACGCCCATGCTGATAGTCTCATTCAGCATATTGTCATCATGGTCAAAGAAAACAGGACGTTCGATAACATGTTCGGCGCATTTCCTGGCGCCAATGGGACCACGACCTATGACTGCAATGGGCAGATACTTCCCATGAACCACGAGCCTGACCACCTGAAGTCAGATCTGGGACACACCTGGCAGAACGCGACCAAAGCCTATGATAATGGGCAGATGGACAAATTTTGCAAGAACGTAGACGCAAAGCAGTACGGCATCGATGTCTCCGATGCGCAGTTCCTGCAAGCCGATATCCCTAACTACTGGCAATATGCACAAAACTTCGCCCTCAGCGACAATTTCTTCTCCACTATCCTGGGGCCATCCTTTCCCAATCATATCTTCACCATTGCCGGAGAGGATGATAACGTAGATGGGGTAGTACACAACAGTAAACCACGCGGTAGCTCTGGATGGGGCTGTGACTCGCCTCCACAAACGCGCGTAGAGGAACGTAATGCGGATAATCAGATCACAGATGTATTTCCTTGTTTTGACTTCCAGACGCTCGGCGATCTGCTCGACCAGGCGGGTATCACCTGGAAATACTACGCGCCGCCTCAAGGCGTCAATGGCTATAGCTGGTCTACCTACGATACCATTAATCACATCCGCAATGGCCCGGACTGGACAAAGAATGTTGTACCCTACACGCAATTTGCCAGCGATGCGGCAAGCGGCCAACTTCCGCAAGTGAGTTGGCTGGTGCAGACCGGTAAAATTAGCGATCATCCACCCTATAGCATTTGCAAGGGCGAAAACTGGACCGTCTCGCAGATCAACGCGATCATGGGCAACCCGGATGAATGGGCAAGCACAGCAATCATACTCACCTGGGATGACTGGGGCGGCTTTTACGATCATGTCGTTCCACCGCAAGGCCCTAATCCCGTTATCCAATATGGCTTCAGGGTTCCGGCTATCGTGATATCACCTTACGCCATCCCTGGATACGTCGACCACACGTTCTTCACATTCAGTTCTATCCTGAAATTTGTGGAGGATAACTGGGGACTACCATCCCTGACCGGCCTGGATGGGGGTTCCAATGACATGATGACTTCTTTTAACTTCAACCAGCAACCCTTGCCACCCTTAGTGCTTCAACAAAGAGCATGCCCGGCAGCGCCAAATTACCCTGACATGGTCTTTGACGATTGATATCATGAACATGGGTGATCCCGAATTGAAGAGAAACAACCAGGTCCCATTTTATCAAGACGCAAGCCTAGAAGTTGCCTGCTTGCAGGTAGTGCAAATTCTTTTGCAATCGTGTACACTTAGATGAGTAACACATAAACTTGATACATCTGCAAACAGGAGACGGAGATGGCAGCCGATAAATCAGCAATCCATGATGGATTGTATATGACAGAGGAACAATACCTCACTCTAGACGAGGCGACGGATGGCAACTATGAATTTTATGATGGCTACGTCGTTATGCTGCGCCCACCATCATCCGCCTACGACGAGCGAGCAATCATTGATATGGCCGGGGGAAGCCTCGCTCATGCTGCCCTGTGCGCACGCCTGGGAGGTCTGCTCGATTATGCTCTTACCGATAGCTCCTGTATCGTTTACAACAGCGATGTAAAGTTGAAGATCGGCAGCAGTCGCCACTACTTCCATCCTGATGTCAGTGTGAGCGGTGACGAGCAAAAAGGAAAAATGCTGACCGACCCGGTCGTAGTGATCGAGGTTCTTTCTCCGGCCACCGAGAAGCGTGATAGGGGCGCCAAGCTTGCAACCTATAAAACACTTCCGTCCCTTATGGAATACTTGCTGGTTGGTAGCCAGATGAAAGAGATCGTCATTTACCGGCGTGAAAACAGCTGGATGCCATACCACTATCAGTCCGGCGACCTGGTGGAACTCAAAAGTATCGGCGTGAGCTTCCCTTTTGACGCTGTTTACCGGCGTATCACTCTAGAGTGATGGCTTGATGTGTCCTGGTTCGAGTTTCCTAATAATACAGGGCCGTTTCTGCCCGCTTTCCATGCTATCATATCGATAGACACATGAAAAGAAAGGGGCAGCACTATGTCAAACACACAAGATATACAGACCGGATTCGCAGACGTAAACGACACCACGTTGTACTATGAAGTTGCAGGTACAGGACACCCGTTCATTCTCATCCATGGGCACCTTCTGGATAGAAGATCGTGGGATGATCAGTTCGATGTCTTTGCGCAGCGATACCAGGTCATCCGCTATGACCAGCGGGGCTTCGGCGACTCAGGGCTCATTACAAAAGGAGAATCGTATTCTGATCGCCAGGACCTCTATGAACTGATGAAATTCCTGGGCATTGAGAGCGCCTATCTGATGGGAGTCTCTGGCGGGGGCGCGCTGGCAATCGATTTTACGCTTGAGCACCCTGAGATGGTCGACGCGTTGATCCCGGTCACAGCAGGTGTCAGCGGATTTCGGCCATCGGAAGACATGCTGAAAAAGTATCCAGATGTAGTGCGCATGTATACGAGTCTGGATAAAGCTTTTGAGCAACACGACATAGCCCGGGCGGTTGAAATCTCGCTTGAACTGTGGACGGATGGACCGGGCCGGTTACCGGGGCAGGCGGCTCCCGACGTGCGCGAGCGAGTACGCGAGATGACGACTCACAACTGGACGCGGCCAGATGATGAGGCGCAGGCCGAGACACCACCGGTGCGATTAGAGCCGCCGGCCATTGGTCGTCTTTCGCAGATTACCGTGCCAACACTTGTCATTCTCGGGGAGTGGGATGCGCCAAATCCACTGGAGCAACTGGTAGCAGAGATTCCGGGAGCAAAAAAGGTGGTCATGGCAGAGACAGCGCATCATCCGTTTATGGAGAAGCCAGCCGAGTTCAACCAAGTCGTGATAGATTTCCTGTTTCAATCCCAGTCGGGAAAGGGCCTGCTTCCTGCCGCTTCTCCATGGGAGTAGTATACTCTCACATCCGAAAAAGTCAAGCGGAAAGGCGATAAAGCGATAAACACAGGACGATTCAAAAGTCGAGAGAAGATGCCAGTATTCCTCATGAAATTTTCCAACCGAAACGGGGAAATCGCATTACCCCATTCGGTTGGAAAATTTCATGAGGAACAGCGGCTCATCCCTGTCCTTTGACATGGGGCACCGGAACAGGGACAAGCCACTGTCCCTACGGAACGGGCAATTTTGACCTCAGATGGATCAACTTTTCAATCACCCAGCCTTTACAGAGCGACTTGTTGCAAGAAAGGTTGCAAATGGTATAAAATAGGCAGCACAAAAGCGCTACAACAGAAAGGCAGGGGATGCCATGGCTACAGTGAACCAGGAAAATGCCGGATCTGCCATTCCTCGTCGTGCTGCTGTCGACCTACCTCGTTTACGCTGGACGCAGATACTCTCCATCAGCATTTTCGCCTTCGCCCTGAATTTTCACTGGGCAGCTCTCGGTATCATCATTCTTCCCAGCCAGGTACTCAAGATCGTTGGCGACCTGAACAAGGGCACGGCCCTGGCATTCGTCCTGGTTCCCGGCGCTTTCGTTTCCCTCTTCGCCAATCCGCTATTTGGCTGGCTCAGTGACCGAACGCATGGCAGGCTGGCTGTGTGGGGCCGCCGCCGTCCTTACATTCTAACAGGCGTGATTGTGAACGTAGCCGCGCTGATCTGGATGGCCTCTGCCCGCAACATCACCTCGCTCATGCTCGCCTCGCTCGCTGCAAATTACTATTATAGCTACGATAGCGGCAGCGCTGGCCGCCTGGGACCTCATGGCGCTCTGGAATAGTTTGAACGTAGTCGGAATTTCGATTGATAGCACCGTTCAGCAGGTCGTACTCGAATTGATTGTCACCATTGGTATCTTACGACTGTTCGATTTCAACCCGCGCCGCGACCCGGACTTTGCCTGGGTATTTATCACGCGCCTGGTCATGATGCTCGGTATTTATATCATCCAGACGTTCTTGCAATACTACATGCGCGATGCAGTCGGGGTCGCGCATCCTGAGCAGGCCACAACGAATTTCGTAATCCTGGTTTCCCTGACCAGTCTTGTCACCGCCTTTTTCGCCGGCTGGCTCTCAGATCACCTCGGACGCAAGCGCATGGTCTATATCTCCGGCTCACTGATGGCGCTGGTGGGGGTAATCTTTGTACTCACGCACTCGTATATCATCGTCATCGCGGCAGGCGCGCTCTTCGGATTAGGATATGGCGCTTACCAGAGCCTCGATTGGGCGCTGGTCGTCGATGTTCTCCCCTCGGATAAAAGCTTTGCCCGCGACATGGGAGTCTGGAATATCGCGCTCTCGCTGCCCCAGGTAGTCGCGCCCGTGCTGGGAGGGCCTCTGATCGACGCATTTACACGCGCCGGAAATCCTGTGCTGGGCTACCAGTTACTCTTTACCATGGCGATTATCTACTGTGTGATTGGCACTGTAACTGTGCGATTCATCCGTGGAGTAAAAACCTGAAGCGCTTATCGCAAATGCAACTCCTGCAATACTGTTTTCAAGAGATCTGGCCGATTTGTAAAAATGCCATCCGCGCCCAGTTCGATCAGTTCTTTCATGGTAGGGACGTCATCGATTGTCCAGTAATAGACCTCCATGCCCATACGATGAGCTTTCTCGATCAGGCTCCGCCTTTTCAGGTTGATGCCGTTGCTGCTGAGTGGAATTTCCAGCACATGAGAGTAGCGCCGGTACAATAAAGGGAGCCTGGCGTTGTGTGCGAGCACGAAGCGGAGTATTTCTGCACGCCCGGCGCCAATCACGACCTCTCCACGCGCGAGTTGATTGAAACGCTCCACAATTCGCTGCTGAAAAGAAGCTACAATTACTTTCTTTTTCATGTGATAGTCTGAAATAAGCTGCCACAGCTTCTCTTCAACCTGTGATGGCCCTCCTTGTGGATACACATCCTTCACCTCAAAGTGCAAATAATATTTGCCAGCGTATATGCTGAAGACCTCTTCAAGCGCTGGGATTCTAACGCCCTTGCCCCGGTAGCTGTATTGACCCTGCAAATCTTTAAACCAGTACCCGGCATCCAGCTTTTGCAATTCGGCTAGCGTATACGAATCGACGCGCCCATGACCATCGGTGGTGCGGTCAACCGTTTGGTCATGAATCCCAACCAGGTGGCCGTCCTTCGTCATATGCACATCGATATCCAGGAAGTCTACTCCACCAATCGCGTCCGCAACAGCGAACGCGGCCATCGTATTGGTTGGAGCTAACAATTCGCCGCCCTGGTGAGCGAAGACGAGCGGCTTTCTTAATTCGGGAAAGATCATGGAATGCTCGACCCTGGACACAACACACCTCCTGACTTACAGCATGGTTAAGAAATCTCAACCGGTTTTTCCTTGACGTTGGATATACGTTAGGTATAGCCTTTGCTTGTTACAACGTTTTCCGTCGATGCATAGTATTTTTATGCCCGGAGCCGCTAGAAAAGGGTATAGGAATGGACACACAACGCTTTCAATCTAGGGACTCAGAACAGGATAATAGCGAGGGTTCTCCAAAGTTAAATCGGCGTACCGTGTTGAAACTGGGCCTGGGAACGCTCGGCCTGAGCGCGGCCACTCTCGCCGCCATCGAGTCATTCAGCTGGATGCCCGAACGCATAGCACATGCAGCCCCGGCCACGTTGCCGGATATTCAATACGACATTGCCAACTACCTACCGCCGGCACACAACATCAACGGCGTCGCTTTCCGTTTTGGGCCGGTTCACACGCTTTTCCTCACCGCCCAATTGCAGCATACACCCACGAAGAATGACGCCAGCACGCTAGCTAACGCGCTCGATACTATCGAATCGGCTTACCCGTTCAGTCCGCGGGGAGTCTTCACGTTTGTTTCCTATGGCCTCCCCTATTTCCATCGACTGCCAAAACATTTGTTTGACACCTATATCCCGCGGCTGCTCTCAAATCCGCAGCGTTTTGCCCTCGAAGAGGCGGTTCCTGGCCCCACCGATGTTTCACCCCAGAATCCGAGCATACACAAGCTCAATTTCAATATACCTGTAGTCATTGAATCAAATGATCTCCTCTTTACTATTCGCAGCGACTCATTGAGCAATCTGCAGAATGTGTCAAACTGGCTGCAAGGACTTACCAACATTTTGAACGGCCAGCATATCCCCCCACCCGATTTTTCAACATTATTGACATTCACCTCTTCCCGCCTCATGTTCCTGCAAAAAGGGCTACCGCGTCAACTGGCCGATTCCAACGCCTTGCCATATGCTGAGCGAATAAATCCATCTTCGCCAATGTGGATGGGATTCGCGGACCAGCAGGTAGACGGTTCGGGGCCTGCTGAGATTACCACTTTTCAGGGAAATTCCTCGGCAAGATTTACCAATACAAAGTCTGGAGACTACTTCTATGACGGCTCAATCCAGCACCTTTCACACGTAATTCAAGATTTGGGTCAATTCTATGGGGATACCGAGACGTTTATCGAACGCTGCCAGTACATGTTCCGTTCAGACCCCATTCCATCGCTTGGCAATAAGGATCAATTTAAGAATGGCGGAGGCCCGGCATACCTGGATAATACCTTCCAGGGCCCAAACGACGCTCAGAAAAACGCAGAGGGCAAGGGCACCTACCAGCACCAGCACCGCATGGGGCATCTCACCGGTTTGCAGCGCTCCTCACGCGCTAAAAATGGCACCCCCATTCATATTCGTATGGATGGGCCTGGCTATGACTCAATGGATATGCCGGACGGTTCCAACCAACCCAAGCTGCAATTCACGATTTTCGTACCCACAGCTGACTTCTTCGTCAAGTTGCGCGAGAATTCGGCTTCCCTGGACCTCGTGAACAAATATGGTGTATCAGATAATAATAATGGAATTGAGCGCTTTCTGACCGCCACACGCCGCCAGAACTTTCTCATGCCGCCGCGAGCGCATCGCGCTTTTCCACTGCTCGAATTCACCTGATGATATGCTCCTTAAGAGGTTTGAAGAATTCCTGAGTTTTTCCAACAAGCTTGCATGCGGCGTTTGTTAGAAAACTCCTTGCGGCTATAAGAAAGGACTGCACCTTAAACACGAGGTGAGGAGACGATCGAACAGTGACATGACAGGAAATCAGGTTTCACGGCACTATCGAGCTGTGGGTATACCTGGCGGCCCATAAGCGAAATCCCAGTACCGTCGATGCCAGCAGGATGATAACCGTCTCAACCCCCAGGATATCGGCAATCGCGCCTGCGAAGAGCAGAACGGGAATGGAACCGGCATTATACAGCATCGCCTGGAAGGAGAATATGCGCCCGCGTTCCTCTTCGGGCGCGTGCTCCTGCATAATGGTTTGAGCGGGAATATTGACCATATCAAGCGCAATCCCTATGAAAAACATCAGCCCGGCCACAACGAAGAGGAACCCTGCTGGGGTCAGACCTGCGTGCAGCCAGACGAAGCGGCCGACTGGAATGACCAGTAGCCCGCCAGCAGTGCTGAGGCTGCCGATGGCAATGACGCGGTTTGCGCCAAACCGCCGCGTGAGCAAGGGCATCAGCACCCCACCAAGCACCAACCCAACACCAGCAGGCGCAAAAATGAGGGGTAAAAAGCTGACGGGCTGATTCAAGACATCGACGACGAATGGACCTGCAAGTTCACCAACTACCAGCAGCAGGACACTGATGAACGAGACGCGCAATAAGGCAAGCAACAACTGCCGGTCCTTGCGAATGTATGACCAGCTCTCCATCAGATCGAGTCGTATCATTTCCCACGTCTGCTTCCCAAAAACTACAACCAATCCCGCTTTCCTGCTCAGTTCCTGGTGTAAAGCGCGGCGAGGAATGGCCAGGATCAAGAGCGCGCAAATGATGTAAAGGATAGTGACGACGGCGAATAGCACATCAAAAGGTACGACCCGAATGTGAGTAAAACCGAGCGAAATTTGAAATGTGGGAACCAGCGCCGTGATGAGCCCACCAAGGACCAGAAAACCTAGCGCCTGCGCCAGGGTAAGCGTGATGTTGAAAAGCGAGATGGCGGACACCAGGTCCTGCTTGCCGACAAGTAGCGGGATGGCAGACGCCTCAGCGGGGGTAAAGAACTGCGTCACCAGTGAGATGAAAAATGCCAGCAAGTAGATTGGCCAGATGGCGTGCGAGTTCACCAGGAGAGCAAATACCATCAGCCCGGTAGCCACAGCACGCAGGGCATTACTTACCCACAGCACCAGGCGCTTATTCAAATAATCGACGTAGACCCCAGCAAGCAGGCTGAACGGTACCGCGGGAAGCGTGAAGGAAACGATAGCAAGACCGACTAATTCTGTCGAATGGGTGACCGCAGTAACCAGGGCTATAATGCCATAATTGGCCGCATTGAAGCCAATTTGCGAAAGTAGTTGTGCCAGCCAGAGCCGCAAAAACGAGCGATTCTTCAGCACGCTGTGGAAAGATCCTTCTGGATTCGTCTCCGGAGGAAGGACAGGTGTAACCAGCACATCATCGTCTCGTCGTTCCACCTTCATACAGCCCCTTCTAACATTTTAGAGTAACTACTTTCTTTATTTTACCGGAAAAGGTGCAATGCATTCCAGTTAGCGTAAATACCATTTTCTTTTGCTACGCCTTCCTGTCTATCAGTATACTATGATACCTCACTATTATGCGACCTCTCTGTGCAGATAAGGCTACTTTTCTGTGATTGCCATGTGATCATCCAGTCTATTAATGGATCGCTGCCCCGGCGAGCTTGCCCCACCCAAATGTGACACCTGCCGCCAGCAGGCCGAAAAGTACCTGCCGTCCACCCGACTTCAAGAGCGGAGAGCCGGTGGTCAGGAAGGGCTTCACCGCAGCGTGCGAATTACGGGGTGCCCTACAAGCAAATACAGTGAGTAACTCCCTATCATCAAAGCACTGATGATCACACTCAATGGACCGCCGATCAAGGCGCTCAGACCACTGGCCGGAAAAGCTCCAAGCGGGCGCACGCCGATGATGAGCAGCGTGTTGAGGCTCATGACGCGCCCCCCCATTTGAGGCGGTACACGCAGTTGGGCAAGCATAATCACTGTGTGAGCTCATCTTAGTCTCGACAATCTTTCTGCCGTTGTGGTAGAATAGACTATGCCACTCCAAAATCAGTTCTTTATTATTTATAGTATGCTTTTGCTTTAAAGCAAAAACCGGTAAACATATGTGCAGAGGCTAAAAGGAGAAACTATGCCATCCAAGGGATATGTGCGCTATCCAACCATTCACGAGGATCAAATTGTATTTGTCGCAGAGGATGACCTCTGGCTTGTGTCGAGCGCGGGCGGGCGGGCTGAACGCCTGACTGCCGGTGTAAACGAAGCAAGCCATCCACATTTTTCACCAGATGGCAAATGGCTTGCGTTTACGGGTCACGAGGAAGGGCCCGGTGAAGTCTATATTATGCCGTCCGATGGCGGGATAGCGCGGCGGCTCACGTTTCAGTCCGCCATGTGCCGTGTGGTGGGATGGTCACCCGATGGTGTTTCTATCCTCTATGCCAGCAACGCGGGCCTCTTTACACCTCGCGCGAGCGTGATCTATGCTATCGATTCCGCGGGAGGCCAACCACGCACGGTAGAGGTGGGGATGGCGAACGCCATATCGTATGGGGCACGTGGAGGCATCGTCATCGGCCGCAACACTCGCGAGCCTGCATACTGGAAACGCTATCGCGGGGGCACAGTGGGCCATTTATGGTGCGATGCCGGCGGAAATGGCACATTCCAGAGATTGCTCGACCTGAAAGGCAATATCGCCACTCCATGTTGGGTCGGAGAGCGCATTTACTTCCTCTCCGACCACGAGGGGGTAGGAAATGTCTATTCCTGTACACCTATGGGTGAAGATATTCGCCGTCATACGGATCACCAGGATTTCTATGCGCGTAACCTCTCCAGCGATGGGCAGCGCCTGGTCTATCACGCCGGCGCCGAGCTTTATCTACTCGATCCCGGCACTGATATTGTCCAACATCTGGACGTGGAATTGCCAAGCATACGCACCCAGCGCAACCGCAAATTTGTCTCGGCCTCGGAATACCTCGATACCTACGCCTTACATCCACAGGGATATGCCTTAGCGCTTACCACGCGTGGCAAGGCTTTCACGATGGGGAACTGGGAGGGGCCGGTATTACAACATGGCGAGCCTGACGGTGTGCGCTATCGCTTCCTTGAATGGCTCAACGACGGCAAACGCCTGGTCGCAATTCACGACGCTGGCGGACGCGAAGGCCTGATCGTCTTCAACCCGGATGATAGCGGCGAGGCAAAAACTTTTCCTGATATCGAATTTGGCCGCGTGGTCGAGCTGGCCGTTTCACCTACCGATGACAAAGTTGCTATTACCAATCACCGCAATGAACTGCTCGTCGTCGATCTGGAAGAAGAGACTGCTCGCGTGCTTGATCGCAGCGACTACGCGCGCATACGTGGGATGGACTGGTCACCCGATGGCCGCTGGTTGGCTTATGGATTTACCTTTACCGAGCAAAAAACCGCTATCAAACTGTGCAACATAGAAAGCGGCGAAACACACTTCGCGACGGAACCGGTTCTGGAAGATGTCCGGCCCTCCTTCGATCCCGAGGGGAAATATCTCTACTTCCTGGGCTATCGCATCCTCAATCCGGTCTATGACAGCCTGCAATTCGATCTAGGGTTCCCACGCGGCGTCAAACCTTACGCGATTATGCTGCAAAGCGACCTGCGCTCCCCTTTCATTCCAGAGCCGAAGGCCCCGGATGAGAAAAAGAATGAGAAGAATAACGGCAAGCCAGAAAAATCGTCCACCACGTCACAAGATAATGGAGAATCTAACGATCAGGATGAATCTGAGGAGAAAGAAAAAGAGGACGGTGAAGAAACGCCGGAAGCCTTGCAAATCGACCTGGATGGAATCACCTCGCGTGTCCTACCTTTCCCGGTAGCAGAAGGACGCTACAGCGCCGTGCGCGGTATCAAGGGCAAGGCTTTATTCCTGTCATTTCCTATTACTGGAACTCTTCACCAGCCTACGGACGACCCTGAGCCTAAAGGGCATATCGAGTATTACGACTTAGCAACCCACAAAGTCGAGTATCTCACGGGAGAAGTGAGCGACTTTAATCTTTCGCGCGATCGCAAGACGATGATTTACAGGGCACATCATCGTTTGCGCGCACTCAAAGCGGGCGAAAAACCCCCAAAAGGGGACAAGAAGGAGCCAGGCCGCGAAAGTGGCTGGATTGATCTGCATCGCGTGAAAGTCTCGGTACAACCAGCGGCAGAGTGGAATCAAATGTTTGCCGAGGCATGGCGGCTGCAGCGCGAGCAATTCTGGACGGAGGATATGTCAGGCATCGACTGGAACGCGGTCTACAAACAATATGCCCCTCTTCTGGAGCGGGTCAGTTCGCGTGCGGAACTTTCTGATCTCTTCTGGGAAGTGCAGGGAGAACTGGGAACTTCTCATGCCTATGAATTTGGGGGCGAATACCGGCGCGGCCCTTATTACCGGCAGGGGTTCCTGGGTGTCGATTGGAGTTACGATGCTCAGAGCGCGCGCTATCGTATCGCGCATATCGTCAAGGGTGATCCCGCGAATGAGCTCGAAACTTCGCCTCTGACGGGGCCGGGATTGAATGTCAACGAAGGGGATGCAATTCTTGCTATTAACGGCCAGCGTGTCGGGCCGAATCGCAGCCCACAGGAACTGCTGGTCAACCAGGCCAAGAATGAGGTACAGTTGATCATCGAAGAGGCAACAACTAAAGAAACGCGGGTGATTACGGTGAAAGCCCTGGAGAGAGAATGGGATGCGCGCTATCGCGAGTGGGTAGAACGCAACCGCCGCATCGTACACGAGGCATCGCAGGAACGTGTCGGTTACATCCATATTCCTGATATGGGAGCGAACGGCTATGCCGAATTTCACCGCAGCTACCTGGCGGAATTCGATTATCCCGCGCTGCTCATAGATGTACGCTGGAATGGCGGCGGCAATGTTTCGGGGCTACTGCTTGAGAAATTGGCGCGACGGCGCGTCGCCTATTCATTCCGGCGCTGGGGACAGCCAACGGGCTATCCCTACGAGTCACCACGGGGGCCTATGGTTGCGCTCACTAATGAACACGCGGGTTCAGATGGCGATATCTTCAGCCACAGCTTCAAGCTGATGGGCCTGGGACCGCTGATCGGTATGCGCACCTGGGGCGGCGTCATCGGCATTAGCGCGCGTCATAGATTGGTCGATGGTACTGTGACCACGCAGCCGGAATTCGCCTTCTGGTTTAAGGACGTAGGCTGGCGCGTAGAAAACTACGGTACCGATCCCGACATCGAGGTCGATATCGCGCCGCAAGACTATGCCAGGGGCCTCGATCCACAGTTGGAACGCGCGATTGCGGAGGCGCTGAAACGCATCGAAGAGGTGCCAGTTCTGGAACCGAAGCCCGAGGAGAAGCCGAGGAAAGCAAAAAGATAAGGATTTTTCTATCCAATCTTCACGCTGTTCCCCTGCACCCATACCTGTTTAATAACATCTGCTGCCGCGCCGAAGAATAGCACGTCCAGCAAATCTTCAGGGGTCCAGCCTGCCAGTGATGGATGTTTCAGATTTATAGCGATAAAATCGGCGGACATACCAGGAGCAATTGTCCCTGCCGTTAAGCCAAGGGACGTTGCTCCACTTTGCGTGCCATACGTGAGCAAAAGCGGGCCAGGAGAGGTCATTTCGCCGGAAACCAGGACGCGTCGACGCTGGTAGCGCATACGAGCGGTATACTCAGCCCAGCGCAATTCCTCGATGGGATCGAGGCGCGTATTGCTATCCGAGCCAATCGCCAGCGGAATCTGCGCGGCGAGCAGTTCGGCATAGGGTGCAATACCATCGCCTAAATCGCCCTCGGTGGTTGGACAGACACATACCGTACAACCATACCGCGCAAGCAGTTCAATCTCTGTGGCATTGGCATGGGTGGCATGAACAATTGTCGTCAGCGAATCCAACGCTCCGAAACGCTCCAATAGTTCTATGGGGGTACAGCCATATGCGGCCTGGCATTGCTCGATCTCGGCCACCTGCTCGTCGGCATGAATATGCACAGGCAGGTGATAGCTACGGCAGTACTCGACGATGGAGCGAAACCAGGATGCGGGTACAGCACGCACGGAATGCGGCGCGATACCAATAGGAATGCCTGTGACACGCAAAGCCTCAACGCGCTCAAGAAAAGCTTCAACCGAGGCATCGCAGAAACGGCGCTGACTCTCCTCTGGCGGCTGGTTAAAGCCGCTCTGGGCATAGGCCGTCATGAGCAATACGACGCGAATCCTGGCATCATGCCCGGCTTGCAGAATGGCCTCCGCCATCGCGTTCGGATTCGCATAGGGCCACCCACCGGGTTGGTGATGAACGTAGTGAAATTCACCAACGCTGGTATAGCCCGCAGCCAGCATCTCACGGTAGGTACTCAGAGCCTGCGAATAGAGCAGATCGGGGTTCAGGCGCTGCGCCTGCGCATACATGGCATGCCGCCATGTCCAGAAGGTATCCTGCCGCGAAAGGGGGCGGTGGGTATGACCTCGCAAAGCGCGCTGGAAAACATGGCTGTGTGCGTTCACGAAACCTGGCAGGAGGGCGATGGCCGGAAGCATTTCAATTTCTGAGGAATCAAGAAACGACTCCGGCGCATTTTTCACATCCACGATGAACCCTTCATCAGAGATAGAGATAATCATACCAGCCTGCAACCCCTGAGGTGTATAGATATATTCCGGGACAAGATATTTCATAAATATCCCTCGTTCCTTTATAACTTCCCAGGATCGCCTATTAGATGGAATGCGGCCCAGAAGTAGGGATGCACGCGATAAGGATGAATGGAGGTACGAGCGCGCGCCAGAAATGCGCGTTGGGCACCGGCGAGGGCAGCCACCTTACTATAATCGCTGAGCAGGGCCTGGTAAAACATCTCCATCAGTTCCGCGCTGCTGGCATCGTCAACCTTCCAGAGCGTTGGCAGCAGAGAGGCTGCGCCGGAGTACAGGAAGCCTCGCCCCAGGCCAATTACCTCGTCTACTCCGCCGATGATGGCGCGTCCCGTTTCGCAGGCACTTAATGTCACCAGCGAACACGAAGAAAGGTCAAGGTTGAACACCTCAATGGTGCTGAGCTGGCGATCCGCCAGCTTGATGTGCGAAAAGTTCGGAGCGTCGAGGCGGAACAGGCCATGAGCGGCGATATGCACAATGGGACTGCGCGCTCCTTTCTGCTGCAAGATCGTGGTAGTCGCTGCTTCATTGAGCATACAAGGAGCTCCCAATCGTTGCGCCACTGCCTCAGCTTCCCGCACCGCGAAGGCCAGACGACCGCCATCGCTTATCCCCATTACCAGCGATTCTGGCAGGTTTACGCCTTTTGCCGCAATGCGCTGCCCGCGCTGGCGGCAGATATCGAGCAACGCGGCAGCAGGCAGATAGGAAACGTTGAGGCGCTCCACCACAAATTGCACACCATCAAACAAACAATGGAAAGGCAGGTAATGCAGCATGCCATATGGAATGATCGTCAGATGTTCGTGCCTTTCAAGCGCATGAGAAACAGGTTTGAGCAGGAGATCGTAAAGCCGCTGCAACAAACCAAGACTATTTTCTTGCAGGCCCGCAAAGGCCAGAGAGCGATCTTGCGCGCCGCTCACCTGCGCTGCCAGTTCCAGGTTGACACGCCAGAGCGAGAGCAGGCGCTCCAGTTTGGGAACGGCTCCGGCAACGGCCTGTACATCGATACCACCGCGAGTAAGTTGGAAAATATACAGGTCTTGCTCGGTCAGATAATACTCCAGTATGATTGTCGAGGGCTCAAGTTTTGGCCAGAGCGATGTCACGATGCTATCCGTCCATTTCGTGCGCGGACGCGACACCAGGTCTCCGGCCAGGCGCAGTTGCATTTGCTCCAGCAGGCGCTCAATATAACGTTCGCGCTTCTGCATCTCGCGCCGCGCTTCTCCGGGCTTCATGGCTCGAATGCGCATGATGGCCGTATCACTTAGATTCCCTTCTTGTTCTGACTCATAGACGAGCGAGCTATACCAGGCTTGCTCTTCACGCAGCCGCGCCAGGTCTTCGAGGATCGCCTCACCCGCCTTATCGCCCGCCCGCAAGCGAATGTCTATATTATTGCGCAGGTAATCGCCGAGGACGCGAGATTTGGCCTTTTCGACATAGACAAGCGCTCCATCGATATTTCCGCGTCTCAGGGCCAGAGTGATCGCGCGCCGGTACACGTCGCCCTTATCCTGTAAGAATGTGCTGCGCTCATCCATGACCAGGTGACTCTGCACATCATCGATCCCCTGGATGGCGCGATCGTAGTAGCTTGCCGCTGTCTCCAGATCATCATGATATTCGGCAATCTGGCCAAGCAAGTAATAACACAGATATTGCATTTCAAGCAGTCCCTGGCCTTTCGCAATATCAAGCGCCTGGTCGCAGAGATCTTGGGCCGTCGCAGTATCGCCAAGCGTTGCGGCAATACGAGCCTGGAGTAGGGAAGCCCACGCCAGCTGGGGCAAGGCCTCCTGGTCCGCGAAAGCATCGGCCACATGGCGAGCCTCGCACAGGCTCGCTTCCAGCTGGCCATCGGCAAAGTAAAGTTCGGCTTTTTTCAATCGGACAACCGTCGCCAGAGCCATAAAGCCAATCGATTCAAGAATATTGCTCGCCTCCTGCAGCATCTCATCGGCACCGCGCACATCGCCCATTAACATAGCAGCTTCAGCACAATACATGAGCGAGTGAGCAAGATTATGGCGATGCTGGTGCTTCGACGTGCGAAAATACTTAATCGTTTCACCGGCAAGCTCGTAGGCCTCCTGCGCGCGATTCAAGCGCAGCAGGCACAGGCAAGTCTGCTGGGCGACTTCGGCGGCCTCTGATAGCATATTGTGCTGTAGAAAGCTGGCACGGCTGCGATTGAAGAGCAACAAAGCCGGACTATAGTGACCCTGAGCGGCATAAATCTGGGCAATGTTCAATTCTTCTCGTGCTACAGAGATTTCTTGCCCCCGGTGCCTGGCAAAAGTGGTACGCGCTTGCTCATGCAGCGCTACGGCTTCGCGAAATCTCCCCATCGCCGCAAGTGCAATGGCCTTGTTGCCGCGTGCGCGCGCGATATGCAGGTCAACACCCTTCTCCTGCCGTGTGTATGTTTCAATAGCGCGGTCGAAGAGACGCAAAGCCTGATCGTATTGACCCAACTCGTAGTTGATCACTGCTGCGTTGACATCGATCTGCCCGGCCCGCAGCAACTTCCCATGACGTACAAAGACCTCGCGGGCAGCAGCCGCATCCCGCAGCGCCTCGGTCGTGCGATTCAAGCGCAAGCAGGAGCTGACACGCCCGATACGAGTTCGGGCCCAGCCCACCTCATCGCCGATTGCGAGAAATTCCTCTCCGGCAGCATCTAAAAATGGCAGCGCATCATTATCCCGGTCCATACGCCGCAACGCATCACCACGTGTCATCAATCCAAGCGCATGTACATATTTATCGCGCAGCAGGTCGCCCATGCACAACAGGTAACCAGCCATTATAAACGAGCGCTGCGAATCCTTCACCCACTGGCGGTCTGCCTCGCGCTTAATCAACTCTACCAGCATATCAATGGAGGCGCTGTTGTATGCGGGGATCACGGTTTCCAATACACGCCGCCCTTCTTCCTCGTCCATATCAAGAAGAGTGGCAAACAGATCTTGAGGTGTCATGCAAGCAAGGCTTCCACTAATTTCACCAGGACCGTACCTTGTATGTATATGCGTTTCAAAGCATGGGACAGTTCGTGTGAAAGATAACCTCGGAATTCACAAATCAGCCCCTACAATGGACATTGTAGGGGCTGGCGGCACAATAGTCAACTCTCTGTATTAATCCTGTAGAGTAACCGGAAGGTGTTCGATCACAATCGTACTTTCTGGAAACTGCAACTCCAACGTATAGGTTGCGGGAGCAATCGAGGAGAAGACAAAATTGCCCAGTTCATCGATATTCTGCGAGTATACAGTATCAGATTGTAACGAAAGAAGGACCGGAACGCCCTGCAGCCCTTCCAGCGCGGCTCCCTTGCGCGTGACGAATCCTATCAATTGTAAGTCTTCCTTGCGGCCGGTAGCTTGCTCAACCTGGATGGAAATACTCACATCCTCGGCAGTATAACGACGCGGCCAGGCAGAGGGTTGAGCTACATTGCGCTGGTACGCAAAACGTGGCTGCGGTGGCAACAGGGTTGCTTTGATACGCCGCACTCGCTCGCGCGAACGGTCAACCAGACGATCCAGCACATTTGTGACTTCTCGGGCAGCCGGGCGATGATGATTGAGGGAGGAAGGACGAACAGGCACACGCTCAACGAGCATTGGATCATCGGTAAGAAATTCGGTAAGGGTGGCTACTTCCGCGGCGCAAAGCACGCACTGGCTGAGATGAAGTCTAACAGCCATCGCGTGTTCCTTGTCGAGCAGCCCTAACTGGTACTCGCCCAGCGTAAGATTCGGTGGGCAATCCCACCGGTAGAGTTTATTGACAAGCGTACGTTCTATTCTGCGATACTCTGCTAGCTGCGCCGAACAGTGTTGGCAATGTCCAAGATGCTGCACAACGGCCGGCCGTACTCTCTCCCCCGCCAGATATGCCAGCAGTTCTTCATCGCGAATGGTTCCAGGTTCACTACACTCCATGAGCGTTTCCTTTTAATACAGGATTGTGATCAAATGGCCACAGCCCACTTAGCGAAGTGGCCAGACCATCCCCACCGGGCATGACATGCGCACAATACAGAGACTTCTCCCCTTGCCCCCGTAAACTGCGCACCTCTCGGCAGGCTTCTTTTGTCCTTTTCAACAGAATAAACGAACACATTTGCTATTTTAGTATCTGCGCCTGGGCGCATTTGAAAGCACAGCAAATATTGTACGACCACCTGATCGTTACAGGTGTTGATGTTTAAATAACGTTTGTAGACGACGATTCCGTCTCAGTCGCTCTAACACGTTGCGTTTGATACGATAGACATCCTCTACCGTCGGGAACAGGCGATGGTGCTGGTTGCTGATCTCGCTGGGCTTCATGCCATGAACATAGGCGAGATAGATTAGCACGCGCTCTTCTTCCCCATTGAGTTCTTCTTGAATAACCTGCCACAACCCCTGCGCTGAGATATTGGAAACGACATCATCGGCGGGATCTTCTGAAGCCGGTTCATTCTCGATCAATTCCAACGTTTCTTCATACTGCCGCGACTGCCGCGAGCGTACCTCGTCGGCAATGACACTATGCACGCACATTTTTAAATATTTCAAAATTGCTGCCAGCGAGTCGAAATTATCCATTTTGGCAGGGGTGAGCGCCTGTGAAAATTTGGCAAAAGCCGCATTCACGAGCGGCCCACTTCCGTCCTGGCCCAGCAATGGCGCCGCACTCTGGTGCTGATTGACCCAGGTAAGCACTAGAGGCGCATACTGCTGGTAGATGCAAGCCCAGGCATCGTCATCATGACGAGTAATGGCGCGCCGAAATAACTCTAAGCAATAGCGATCGTTCGATGCGCTTTGCTTGAGAAACTTATTCGTTTCTTCGGAGCAGCAACGAGCCAGTTCGTTAATTGAGAGTAGCTCCATTTGTGGTGTGCTTTCAGCCTTCCCTGCCCGGCTGATTTCAGAACCGATTGGCTCATAGGAGTTTCGCGGCTCCATCGACAATAGCTCCCTGCTAACAAAAATCAAGGTAAAACTCGACGCCTAAAAAGTATAACACGAGAAACTTCAGCTTACAAGCATTCACGGCTTGAAGCCAGGGCTACGCAAAAGTGACATCTTAGGTGTTCCTGGAGGGACAGCGGCTGGTCCCTGTCCCCCATCCCATTTCCCGATTCGTTCGTCGAAATCCAACAGGAAGTCCATCTTCTTCTCTCGACTGTTCAATCGCCCCTACTTGAAGCAACCGGGGAGCGCTGCATTTCCCGCCTCGCATCACTCATAGTTCCAACCCCGGCGAAGTGAGACGCTATCGCTATGTCACGCCCCATCTCAACTTTTCCCTATTATCGCATGAATGTAGCATGAAATGGTACTTTCAAGTATCGAAAAGTACTAATGGGTCTGAGCGGTCAGCAATTGATCAACCCCTGGAAGATTCCGGGGTTCCTGTCGTATAATGCCATCTAAGATGGACCCCCACTCCATCGTAACCGCCGAAAACCATATCAATGGACGATAGCCACATGCGAGGTGCATTACATGACTACGACAGTTCGTTCAGAGGCTCCTTTCCTTTCTACTCTTCCGGGGCGCTATTACTATGATCCGGGGATTTACGAGCTTGAACAGGAGCGCATCTTTTCACAGATGTGGGTTTGTGCTGGACGGGCCGAGGCGCTTCCTGTTCCTGGCGCGTACCGGACCGTCACCCTGGGGCATGAAAGCATCATTATCGTGCGAAACCGCGAAGGCCTGCTGCAAGCGTTTCTCAATGTATGCCGTCACAGGGGTGCGCGGTTATGCACAGAAGCCGCCGGACAACTGAAAGGGTCTATCCAGTGCCACTATCATGCCTGGACATATGGACTCGATGGGCAGTTAATTGGAGCCCCAAACGTGCTAAACGATGCACAATTTGACCGCAGACTCTTTGGCCTGTTTCCGGTAGCGCTGGAGACCTGGGAGGGATTCATCTGGCTGAACCTCTCAGATGATCCTGCGCCGATTGCGCAGCAAGTTACAGCGCCGGTTGTGGAGCGTTTTGGCAGCTATGAGCCATTCTCGCGCTATGGCCTGGAACGTTTGCGGGTTGGCAAGACTATCACCTACGATATACAGGCGAACTGGAAGCTCATCCTTGAGAACTTCATGGAGTGCTATCACTGCGGGCCGATGCATCCTGAACTCTGCCACCTCCTGCCAGGCTTTCGCTCAGGTAAGACCTATATGGATGGCGACGCAGCGACACTTGCTGAGGATGTCGAGGCGTTCACTATCACGGGCAAGGCCAGTCGCCCCCCTTTGCCGGGACTGCTCCCGGAAGATCGACGCCGCTACTATGGCATCGTTATTCTGCCGAACATGCTGGTGAACCTGCTCGACGATCATGTTGTTATCCATACGCTGCTTCCCCAGGAGCCTGGACGCACGCAGGTAATATGTGAATGGCTTTTCGATCCTGGCGTCATGAGCCAGCCCGGCTTTGATCCAATGGACGCGGTCGAGGTCTTCGATATCGTCAATCGCCAGGACTGGGAGGTGTGCGAGTGGGCACAACTGAGCATGCGCTCGAAAGCCTACAAGTCCGGCGGCATCTACGTTCCCGCAGAGCGGCATATACGCGAACTGGTGGATTTTATTGTGGCGAAGGTTGGATGACTAATGGGCGCGGACGCCCCTACTGATCACCCATACCTGCATCTTTCATAATAATTCCTGCCACCTTTCTGGTAGCCTGCGTTTGAGGCATATGCGCGGCATTGGGCAAGAGCACGAGTTTAGCGTCAGGTATTCCGGCATGGAATTCATGCGCGATGGAGACGGGGAAGAGGCCATCTTGCTGCCCCCAGATAATGGTCGTTGGAGTCTTCACCTGAGCGAGGACGTTATCTAGTTCCTCGGCCGGGTCATAACTATGAATGAAACCAGCATAGGCAGGATTCTGGGAGTTACGCACAACGGCATCCAGCACAAAACTGGGTAGTGGCATGGTTCGACCATAAATATATTCCATGGAGCGGCGTGCCGAGTCACGATCAACCGCGTAGGGTGAGTTCAGCCCTTCGCGGCGCAGGCCAGCACTATTCAATAAATACAGGTGCTTGACCCGTTCCGGGTGTTTCACGGCAAAGCGCGTGGCAATCCAGCCTCCCAACGAGTTGCCGGCAAGTATTACACGGGGATAGCCAAGCGCCGCGAGAAAGCGCTTCAGGTAGAGGACATGCGTGGAAATGTTGACGCCCTCCGGCGCTATGGGCGTCTTGCCAAAGCCGGGCATGTCAGGAGCATAGACGAGAATTTCTTTGCTCAACAGCCACATCAAGGGAGCCCAGGTTTCGGCTGAACTGCCGAGACCATGCACCAGGACGATAGGATCACCTCGCCTTCCAGCACTGTAGAAATGCATGCGAAGGCCAGTCACATCTATGGTTTCTTCGCGCATACCGCTCAAATGCATGCCCACACGTGCGGCGTCCAGCAATGTTTCATACGGGCGACGATAGAAACGCACAGCAAGCGCGGTCAGACCGGCAGAGGCGCCGATGCTCAACAGAATGGGTACCAATGGAAACGATTTTTGCTGTGTTGTAGGAGAAGTCATGAAAAAATCCCTGTGATATGCTTATCTTTCTTAGCCAATCTTTTTGGACAAGCATATCACAAGGAATAGAAAGCGTCTAGCGGTTAATCGCCCGCGACCCCGCTCAACCCTTCAAGACCCTGATCAGCCAGATTGACCTCGACCACCACATCCTTGTTCCGCTTTTCCAGGTGCCCCCAGATGTAAAAGACGGTCGTGAGCAGGACAATGATAGCCAGGGGTACGAACTGTGTCAATTCATAGGTGAGCCTGGTAACACCATTGTTCGCGACAGTGGCATCAGTGGGTATAAGGATGAAGTAGCTGGCAAAAGCTGCATAGATGAACGGTAAGAGAGTCACAATGGCCGCGCCTATAATCCCACCCGGCACTTTATAGGGCCGGTGAACATCAGGATAGCGGAGACGCAGCAAGAAAAACGCCGGGAAAATGAACAGGTAGGAAAGCGTTGTTGTCGAGACCACGAAGCCAAACACCAGTCCAAAGAGTGTGGTAATGTTGCCACTTCCAAATGCTGTGATCAAGATGGCGGCGATCATAGCTATCGACGCGACAATGCCGGACATGGTATTCACAACAATCGGCGTACCATATCTGCCACTGAAGCGGCCTAAGAAAGCGGGGCCGGTTCGATCCAGCGACGCAATGGCATAAGTACGGTCGGCCCCAATGATCCAGGAACCTCCGCTAGAGGCCAGGCTCAGCACAATAGCTAGAGCAACAAGCCAGCCAAGGCCTGTGGCAAGAAACGACGGCAGGATGGCGGCGACCGTCTTATACGCTGCCAGGAAACTTCCGACATTTGTGAGCTGCGACTTCGGCAAGGTAAAGAGGATGACCGTAATAGGAATGGCATAGGCGACGACCGCGACAATGCCGGCACGGATAATAGCGTGAGGCACATCGCGCTGGGGATTGACCATTTCTTCGCCCGCGCCGTTCTGCAGTTCAAAGCCAACCCACTGGAAAATCAACACCGGGATCACGGCGCTGAGGATAGCGTACCAGTTTGCGGAGGGTATTAAATCGGCAAATGTCAGGTGATCGCCGGTAGAGTGACCGCCGGCAAGAAAGACGATAGCGAGTACGGCAAATACAGCGAAAAGCGCAAATTTGGCATATGAACCAAAGACTGAGAGCCATTTGCCAACACGTAGCGACAAAATGGCCGACCAGGTTACACCCCAGATGAAGATGAGGGCTACAATAATTCTGAAAATGGCGTTGGTCGTTGCGCTCCCACCAATCTGGTAGTTTGCGTTACCAAAGAAAAAGGTGGCAATAGCCGCTATGGCCGTCACCGACAGGGTTCCACCAACCCACAGCGGGTTGGAGATCCAGTAGAGCATGGCGGCCAGGGATGCGAAATAACGCCCGCCTGCCATTTTGCACCACTCGTAAACGCCGCCCTCCTGGGTAAAGGTAGTGCCGAGCTCAGCAGTGAGCAAACCATAAGGAATAAGGAACGTGATAGCCGAGATAACCAGCCAGGTGAGGGCCTGGCCCCCGTTAGAGGAAACTGCACCGAGCGTATCGATGCCGATGATAGCGGCAATCGTGATAAAAATCATGTCGAAGACTCTGAACTCCTTGCGGAGTTTCTTCTTCTCTTCAAGCGTTGCCTCAGTAGTAACTTCGCGGAAACTTGTTGATGCCATAGTGGTGTCCCTCCATTGTGCCACGTTTACCTGTGGCGCTTGTTCAACGCATTGATGAGTTGAATTGCTGCTACGCTACTCTCTTCCGAATGTACACAGCAGCGCAAAAGTGGGATTGGAGAATAATGCACATACACGGCTTACTTGCTATTTGTCTACAAAGCCTCCTTCCTTAGAATGCTGACGAATGCCGGATGATGAAAAAGAGTGGAAGATACATGGATTGTATCTTGTGCGAAAGTATACCATAAAAACTGACAATAATGTAGAGGTTGTGGCAGGAATGAGCAGTTATCGAAAACTGTCGACGCAATAGTTTCAATCCCCACCGGGAGATCGGAAAAGGGTCCGGTTCCTGCCACTTCCCCACGGGAAGCTATACTCTCACATGCGAAAAAGTCAAGTGGAAAGGCACCAGGCAGCAGGGCGATTCAAAAGTCGAGAGGAGATGGCATGGACCCAGGATGGGACTTTTGAATCGCCCTCACTGCGCTAGGCAGTGAGGATTAGCGCTACACCGATGCCCAGAAGCCCGCCAACTATCACCTGTAAAGGAGTATGGCCTATGAGTTCACGCAGGCGCTTTTCGGCAAACGGTTTGCCCTGAAAAGCCTCGTCGATCATTTGATTGAGGAGACGCGCCTGGATACTAACGGCGCGGCGAACGCCCGCGGCATCATACATCACGATGCTTGCCAGGACAATGGTAATGGCAAAAGAAGCAGAAGCGACACCCGTCACACGTCCTGTCGCTGTGGCAAGGCCCATAACCAGCGCCGAGTGCGAACTGGGCATGCCGCCCGATGAGACAAGGCGACTCAGCTTGAGCTGGCGGTATCGCAATAACTCAAAGAGCGCCTTCGATAGCTGCGCAATCCCCCAGGCCGCGAAAGCGGCGATCAGGATATGATTGTCAAAAATTGTCTTCATGCTGCTGGTGTGATTTTTCCAGGCTTCATTCGGCTTCGAACGGAATAACCACCGGTACCCCTTCATCATTAACACGCAATTGCTGTACCCGAAGTTCTGCTTTTTGCAGCAGTTCGTTGCAATAGTGCGCCAGTTTCATACCCTCTTCGTAATGGTGCAGCGCCTGTTCGAGGGGCATTTGTCCGTCTTGTAAAGCCGCTACAGCTGCTTCAAGCTGCGCAAAAGCCTCTTCAAAAGTGAGTGTTTCCATCGATCTATCCTCATTGATTCATCATTGAACCTGCGCATGGATAAGCCCATCCTTTACCTGGATCGTTATTGCATCACCTGCTTGAACCTGCCGCGTGCTGGTTACAACGGCGCTATCGGCGTCACGGCGCACGACGGCGTAGCCACGGGCGATGGTGAGCAAAGGACTGAGCGAGTGCAATTGCAATACACTACCTCGTAGACGTTCACTGCGTAGTGAAAGCATATGCTGCAGGCGCGTTTGCAAAAGCGCGGTGGTATCGTCGAGCTGCTGGCGCAATCGATCAAGCTGGTATCGTGGGCTCTGACGTTGTAAATCACGCTCGGCGCGCGCCAGTTCCTCCGCCAGGTCAAGCAGTTTACTTTCCATAAGCTCTGCCAGGGTTTGCCGGTGTGCCTGCACATCTGCAAGCCAGGTGGAGAGATCGGGAACGGCGGCAGTAGCGGCCGCCGTGGGCGTAGAGGCGCGGTGATCGGCGACAAAATCCGCGATGGTGAAATCGGTTTCGTGTCCCACACCGCTAATTACGGGAATACGCGAACGCGCTATCGCCCGCGCCACCACTTCCTCGTTGAAGGCCCAGAGTTCTTCTATCGAACCACCTCCACGCGCAACGATAATCACATCGACATCGCCATGCTCATTCAGTAAATCAAGCGCGTCGGCTATCGCCGCGGGAGCATCGGCCCCCTGCACCAGAGTAGGCGAGAGAATGACTTGAGCCAGCGGGCAACGAGTGCGCAGTACCCGCAGCATATCTCGCAGAGCGGCAGCCTGCGGGGAAGTAACGATGCCGATGACTGAGGGAAATGCCGGCAAAGGACGCTTGCGTTCGATATCGAAAAGGCCTTCGGCGGCCAGGCGGGCCTTCAGTTGTTCAAAACGTAAAAAGAGGACGCCATCCCCCAATGGTTCGATACTGTCCACGTACAGTTGAAGTTTGCCATCGCGTTCATATAATGAGATGCGACCATTAGCGGCGACCGCCATTCCATCACGCAGTTCAGGAGCCGAGGAACGCAAACGCGCATATTTAAAGAAGACACAATGCAACTGGGCCTCGGCATCCTTGAGCGTGAAATAGCAATGGCCTGAAGGATATATCTTGCAGCCGGAAATTTCTCCCTGCACCCATATATCCTGCAACATCTCGTTCACTTCCAACAGCTCTTTGAGATAGCGAGAGAGCTGTGAAACACTCAAGACCGACGGCGCATCTAAAAATAACATCCGAGTCTACTCTTCGACCGGGCTGGCGATAGTCATGAGCAACTGTCCATATTCTACCGGCTGACCCTCATGTACAAAAATCTCGACGACACGTCCTGCCGCTGGAGCTTCAACCTCGTTAAACACATTCAGCGATTCGATGATTCCTAACAACTGGCCTTCTTTGACGCGATCACCCACGGCTACCAATGTTCCACCCCTTGGTCTGGCCCTTACATGGAACGTACCTACCAGATGCGCTACGACCTTATGTTCAATCTCTGAAGGCACCGGATTAGCTTCTTCATTCGCTGCGGAGACAACGCTTTGTGGGCTGAGCAGCAAACCATCTTGAGTAGCGGGATTGTGGTCAGCTTTTGCTTTGCGCAGCACCAGGCGTGTTCCCTCCTCAACACGCTTCAATTCGAGTTCAGAAACGCTGCTCTGGTCGAGTAAGCGCACAAGCCAGCGCAATTGCTCGATAGTGATGGCTCCTGCTGGCTGCTCTTCCTGTGCTGCATAGTGTTCCCCTGACTCCGCATCCTCGATAGGGGGAGTATAGCTGTCTCTGTCCATGATCTTCTCCATTGCGAACGGTTTGGTACAGCAACTACGCGCGTTCGACGTAGATACCCGTTGTTGTGTTCACACGAATCATATCACCCGTTGAGATAAAAAGGGGAACCTGCACTACCAGACCTGTCTCAGTTGTTGCAGGTTTGGTTCCACCTGTAGCGGTATCGCCCTTAAAACCAGGCTCCGTATAATCAACGCGCAGCACGACTTTCTCAGGTGGTTCGACCGAAATTGGCTCTCCATCCAGCAGGATCAAATCGAGTTCAAGATTATCGATGAGATAATTCTTTGCGTCACCGAGTTGATCACCGCTCAACACGATATCATCATAGGTGCTGGTATCCATAAAATGGTATTGATCACCGTCCTGATATTGATAGGTGACAGTGCTGCGATCCAGATAGACGCGTTTGAATTTATCGCCGGCGTCACAGGTGCGATCAAAAGTAGCCCCGGTACGCAAATTACGCAGTTTCAAACGCACAATGGCGCCGCCGCGTCCCATTTTCACATGCTGCCAATCCAGTACGCTGCACGGCTGGCCCTCAAATTCCAGGGTTATACCCTTTTTCAGGTCGCCTGTAGATATCATCTGCTTACTCCTTATATTTTCCTTCGCGCTTGTTCTCCGCCCTCGCGGTGTCTCCTGGAGAGAGTCGCGCCCCGGACGCGATCTATCCGGCCCCTACGCCCCAGGACTGGAGAAACTTAGCGTTCAATTACAAGTTGGGTGGGTGAGTGTGAGAAGCTCTCAAATCCGTCCTCTGTGATCAGCCCAAAATCTTCGACGCGTACACCGCCCCAGTCAGGAATATACACTCCCGGCTCAACAGTAACAACGGAGCCAGCAGGCAGTGTCATATCTTCAGGAGCCCTCTGCGAAAGCGAGGGGCCTTCATGAACCTGCAAACCAACGCCATGACCCGTACTATGAATATAATATTCGGCCAGCCCCTGCATTTCTAACGCGGAACGCGCAAGAGCATCGGCCGCCTGGCTCTTCATACCGGCATGAAGTCCTGCCTCGCACGTGTTCATAGCATTCAGCACCGCGTCGTATACCTCAACCATACGCTTCTCAGCCGGTTCGCCCAGGCAGATGGTGCGTGTCATATCGGCACAGTAGCCTTTATAGCGAGCGCCCATATCGATGGTAATCAGTTCGCCGCGTTGTATACGACGCTGGCTTGCGTGCGCGTGCGGCATCGAACCGTTCGGCCCGGAGGCGACGATGGTTTCAAAAGCCGGCCCATCTGCCCCCAACGATATCATGGAGTTCGCGACCTCTAACTGCACTTCTTTTTCCGTCATGCCAGGTTGAATCCACTGGCAGATATGCGCAAAGGTCTGATCCGTAATAGCCCCGGCCTGCCTCAGTAATTCTAATTCATGGGGCTGCTTGACGAGACGCAGCGTACTCACAATACTCTCATTGAATGGATGGAGGGTGAAAACTTCTTCACCTGCCGCGCGTATCGTTTCGTACACGCCATAGATTATAGCCATGGCCTCGAAACCGATGCCCGACCAGCCATATTCCTTCGCCAGCCTGGCTAAAGCAGGCGCATATTCGCGCGATGGTGGGATGACAATTTCCCAGCCGGTTGCCTCGCGTTCGGCAACTTCCTTGTAGAGGGGGTTCGTCAGTAATACCTGGTGTTGCTGTCCTACCAGCAGCATGCCAGCGCCCTCTACATCATCATTAAGCCATCCACTTAAATAAGACCGATTCTGGGGTTGTGTCACGAGAAACGCGTCCAGCCTCTGCTCAGATAACCATGTTCGAAGCCGATTGATATTTTCTTGACTCATGCAATTCCTCTTTACGCTTCAACAGCTTTTTCGTAAGGAGTATGATACCATATTTTGAGAACTCTGCCCATCCTACCCGCTCCCCTCATACACTAAAAGACCCCTTCTGGACGTGATCATGCGCTTGAACAAAATACTGTGGTAATCGACACGAGGCCGATTATGGACGGTAACACATTAATCAGGCAAGAGGCCGCCCTCTAGTATATCTCCTCACCATGGATAGAAGTATCAAGCGTGATTACCAGGCCAAAGGTAGTGGTATCAACCGGTGAAAGGACTCCCTGTGGGGCTACCCCGTCGCGCACGAAGGATTGCGAACGGTTATCGAATACATTGTACTGGTTCCCAAAAGAGAAAATGTATTGTTCTAACTCGCCCAGGTTGCGATTCAGCAACAGGATATCGTCACCGCTAGCACAGGTATGATTGGCAAGACATCGCGAACGATCAAGAAAAGCGCCTATCAGAATTTGCCAGCTTTGATCCCAACTGTCGACAGTAACCTGGCGCGCGACATCAAGCGACGAATCAAATGCAATGAAGGTACTCTGGGCCGCCTGTGGATCGTACAACATCACACTCAAGGTCGGCATTCCAAAGTGACCAACATAGAGCACAAGATTGCTGCCAGGTGATGAAAGGCTCTTTTGATGCGCCAGGCTAAGTTTGGGGGTGAAGACCAGGAATTGCGCATCACCACTGCTCGGATCATACAGCAGTACCTGGGCGCGGCCTGAACCGTTGAAATCACCGGTATGCACTTCCCAGTTCCCCTCCAGATTGTGCAATTCGTGATAGTTGGTTATTTCCAGATCGCCGGTAAAATCCATGATGCGCGCTTCACCTGAGTTACGATCATAGAGAAAGACGCCATCTTGTTGCGGATTTACAAAGCGGCCAACATAGACCTCCCAGGAGTTATACAGGAGCCCATACTTCTGGACATGACTGATGCTAAAGTTATTGTCGAAATCGACCACCATCACATCAGCAGTCAGCTGCGACTGCGAGGTAGCGCCCGGAGGACCGCTGAGATAGGTCAAATCGCTATAATCCCGCGTAGAACCATAGTTCACATCCATTACTACGTTGCTGCCCTGCCCTGTTCCAGCTGGATCAGGCGATGGAGATTCCGTAGGATTCGCGGTTTGAGACGGTAGAGGCCCTCTTGTCGGAACTTTTGTAGGAGTCGCGCTGGGTGTTGGCGAGGGACTTGGACTCGGCGTTAAGGTTGGAGTTGGGCTTGGAACTACCTCACTCGGAACCGGCGTCGGACTGGGACTTGGGCTCGGACTCGGACTGGGCGTCGGACTGGGACTTGGGCTCGGACTCGGACTGGGCGTCGGAGACGGGCTGGGACTCGGAGTAGGGGACGGACCCGGCGTTCCGCTTGGATTGGGGCTGGGACTGGGATTCGGTGTTGGGCTGGGAAGCGGACTTGGCTGGGGAACAGCGAAGCGATTGTACATGAAGACGCCACTGCGCTTCCCATCGAATTGCCCAACATATAGTTCCCAGCCAGGACCCCAACCCGGAAGAATTACATGCTTCTTTATCGTGAGTTCTGGTGTCAGGCTGATCAATTGTATTTTACCTGTCACAAGATCGTATAGCAGGATATCGGCATGGCCATCTCCATCAAAATCTCCTATACGAATATCCAGGTTCGACCCCCAGCCATTGACGGGTGTTGTCTTGTCGCTCAGACTGACACGCTGAGGTATAGCGGCCTCCTGTGTATCGTTTGGCACCCTGTCGTGCGCCAGGCGAGCATAGTTCGGCAACAGCTTATCTTGCAAAGTAAGTACATCCAGGCGTCCTTGCTGGCGATTATAGAGCAGCAGATCGGTGAGGCCATTGCCGGTAAAGTCAGCGCTGAATTCCTGGTCATATGACCCGGGGGGTAAACCCAGCGCAAGTTCGCTGCTTGCCAGCGAACCGCTACTAGTAACGCTGCTCATGAGCATGTTATTTACTGAGGATACCTGCGCTACGCTATTGCCATTCACACCCGGCAGGCGAGCAAATAGCGTGGGATCGATCACTTTGGGGAAATAGATAAAGCGGAGTTCGCCATCCTGGTAACGCGGTTGATTGATGTAGGAGACGTTATAGCCATTGCCAATGAACATAGGTGTAGGGTCGCCGTAGTTCTGATAGGTCACGTTAAAAGTTGAGCTATCGGGGCTTACCCAGGTGACGAAAGCTGCGTGCCCTGCAGTACCAAATGCCCATACGCCATCGGCGCGTGGGAAGACCGCGATCGAGCCAACCCGCGGAGTCGTGCCAACCGGCAGACCAAAACGCTCCGCATCGACGATCCAATCCGCAGCGTTGCCCCAGTTGAGTGGGAGGTTATAGCCAAGCAGATGCCATTGCTCCCATGCCCACCAGACACAATTGCCCCCACTGGGGTAGGGTCCTGGACAGAGAGGAAATGGATTACCATCCGGTGAAAAATATGCCTGGCTGCAACTATAATCGACACTTGCATTAGTATGGTTGAACGTACCGGCGCTAGCATTCCCCATTTCTAGCCAGATCAGGGCAAAAAAGAACAGGATTGCGAGGATATGCAGCATGCGTCGTCTATCACTCAATCCGGACGACGACTTCCAGTAACGCACGATTGACCAGGACCGCGAAATATGCATTGGATCAAATAGCCCTTTCGTGATCAGCTCTTCAACGAAAAATATTCCGTAAACTAGACGTTGTTACCCACACATTTGTTCCCTTTTCATTTCATGCGTATACGTTCATGGGCCGGCATACGGCAAGGTTTGCGAGTGAAAGAGACCTTTTTGGTTCATGAGAAATGCGCAAATATATTGATAAACCTCTATCCCCCGTCAAAGTATAACACCGGGCAAAAAAAAATTTCAAGGCATCAGCATTGGATACCAAAATTCTAATCTTACTAGAAAGATCGGCAACTTCGGGATGAATTTTAACGCAAAACGAACGCGGTGATCTTTTGGTAGTGCATTTTGCACAAATTCGATATGTACTGTCTCTGCCATCCACTCATAACTCGGGGTGCAGGGGTTTCACCCCTGCCGGGGTGCGGGGTGTCCCCGCTTGCTTCCCCTCCCGTCCTGACGGGCCGTAGGCCCGCTGAAAGAATTATGAGTGGATGGCAGCAAAATCTGCTTGACAACAATCAGCAGCAATGCTATTATTGTTCCTGTCCAATACGGGCGATTAGCTCAGTTGGTTAGAGCGCCGCCTTGACATGGCGGAGGTCACAGATTCGAGTTCTGTATCGCCCACTAAAAAAGGCGGCTTCACAATGGAGCCGCCTTTTTCATCCTCTCATCAGGATTTCGCTATAGACACCCCGATGCCCTCGTCGCGGGTGCGATGCACGCCGGCGGTCTCCTTAATGCCACCTTCGGGATAGACCAGCTTTGCCTCGCGTTCGGGCAACAGGCTAGCCACCTCTTTCAGCACCGCATCCAGGAATTGATCTTCTGGTACCGTCTTGATCACTTCGCCTTTGCGGAAGATCACGCCGCGTCCCTTGCCGCCGGCAAGACCTACGTCGGCATCACGCGATTCGCCAGGGCCGTTGACGACGCAACCCATCACCGCTACGTGAATGGGCGTCTGCACTTTAGCAAGCCGTTTTTCGACTTCGTTAGCAACGCCGATTACATCGATCTCGACGCGGCCACACGAGGGACACGAGACGAAAGTCACACCGCGGTTGCGCAACTCGAGTGAACGCAGGATTTCGTAGGCGACGGGAATCTCCTCCTCCGGCTCGGCGCTCAGGCTGACACGGATGGTATCGCCGATGCCGTCGGCCAGCAGTAAGCCAAGGCCGACGGCGGATTTGACCGCGCCCGTCACAACCGTACCGGCCTCGGTGATGCCAAGATGCAATGGGTAGTCCGAACGCTGCGAAAAACGACGATAGGCTTCGACCGCCGTCAAGGGAGTAGATGACTTCAGGGAGACTTTGATCTCGTGGAAGTCCATCTCTTCACACCAGCCGATATATTCCAGGGCTTTATTGACCATGCGTTCGGCGAGTTGCTCGCGTTCTTTGCGGCGCTGCTCAGCAGGATCAGTGCGCTCCAGCACGCCATCATCACGCCGCCTGACCTGGATGCGCTGCATCTGGCCACGTTGATCCAGGGCATCAATCGAGCCGGAGTTGACGCCGATGCGCATGGCAATGCCCCGCTCTTTACAGGCGGTCACAATCTGCTCCAGCGATTTGCGCCCATTGATTAGATTGCCGGGATTGATGCGCACGCAGTCGACACCCTGCCGGATGGCCTCGAGCGCCAGGCTGTGCTTGTAGTGTATATCGGCCACCAGAGGAATGTGGATACGCTTTTTGATCTCGCCGATTGCGAGAGCATCCTCTTCTTCTGGCACGGCCACACGCACTATCTCACATCCGACATCCTCCAGGCGATGTATCTGCGCGACTGTGCTTTCTACGTCGCGCGTATAGGTGGTCGTCATGGATTGCACAGCAATAGGCGCATCACCCCCGATGGCCACATCTCCAACATGTATTTGGCGGGTTTTCCGTCGCATAAATTTTTACTCCATCTGAATGACTACAAAAGGCGGCGAATAGCCGCCCCTATTGAAGAATTAATAGGATCCCCAATGCATAACATCGCTCACCGTAATAACAACCATCAACGTCAGCAAAATAGCCATGCCGACAAAATTGATCAGGCCTTCTCGTTCAGGTTTGAGACGCTTGCCGCCACGCAGCAACTCTATTAATACTAATACGATGCGTCCACCATCTAAAGCGGGGAATGGGAGAATATTGACAATTGCCAGGTTCAGGCTCAGGATAGCCGTTAGGCTCAGGATTGGCCACCAGCCCAGATCGGGTACGCTCGAAGCCACCTGTCCCGTAATCTCCACGATACCTACTGGACCGGCTACCTGAGGCTTCACAGCCCCAGAAATCATTTGCGCAATCGAATTGATAAAATCGCCAGTCACACTAAACGTATGCTGGATGCCCTTGAATGGGGCCTTCCAGAACGGGGAACTGACGAAGACAATCTTCTCCGTCACTCCCATTGCTCCCTGACCCCGGGGTGGATGCTCGCGGGCATTCACGGTCGTCGTGACAATTTGTGAACTACCGGCATGGCGCAGTTGCAGGGTAATCGGCACAGTAGCGTGCTTACCGTTGTCCGCGGCAAGCGCATTTCCCACAACTGCCTGCAAGTCCGTGAAGAGTTGGATGGGATGATTATTCGCTGCAACGATCGTATCGCCAGGACGAAGTCCGGCCACAGCTGCGGGAGAGCCAGGAACAACCTGGCCGATAACAGCAGGATAGGTTGGCTCGCCAAGGGTATAGGCGATGGTGAAGAGGATCATTGCCAGAATAACGTTCATAGTGACACCGGCGACCAGCACAATGATGCGCTTGCCGGCAGATTTAGCGGCAAAACTCTGTGGATCGTAACGCCCCTCGGCGTCGTTTACATCCCCATTCTCCCCCGGCATGCGCACAAAGCCGCCAATGGGCAGGAAGTTGAGCGAATAGATGGTGTGATGGGAAGCCCGCGCCCCTGGGGTACTGGCACCTCCACTTGTACCGCTGAAAGGTGTCTGTTTCTGGCTATCATACGTATAGTCATCTTCTTCGTTACGCCTGCCACTGAACCAGATGACCTCCCAGCCGCCCGCATCACGCTTGCGAAAACCGACAATGCGCGGCGGAAAACCCAGGCCAAATTCCTCCACCCGAATACCGGCCCATTTCGCCGTAATGAAATGACCAAATTCATGCACAAGCACACATATGCCAAACACGGGAATGGCCGCCAGTAAGAACCAGTTATTCATTCTCGATTCCTCTTCATAAATTTATCCATCACGTAGATTTAAACGTATAGCTTTTCTTATATATTTCATGCGCTGTTTTGCGCGCCCAGGAACTGGCCTCCAGAATCGCAGGCACATCCGGGTTTTCGATAGATTCGTGACGGGCCAGCACAGCTTCTACCAGTTCCGCGATATGCAGAAATCCAATCTTTCCCGCGAGAAAGAGGGCTACAGCTTCCTCGTCGGCCCCTACCAGCACACTGGGATAGGTACCGCCGCGTTTCGCCGCCTCCATCGCCAGGCGGAAACAGGGGAAACGCTCTATATCTAACGCTTCAAATTCGAGGCGCGCTACATCCGGCCAGTTCAGTTCGCGCACCAGCCCTGTTCCCTCCGTATTCAAACGTACAGGATAGCTGAGCGCATGCTGAATCGGCAGGTGCATACTCGGCAGGCTGGCCTGCATTTTCCAGGAGCCGTCGATAAACTCGACCATCGAGTGGAGGATGCTTTTAGGATGCACGACGACTTCGATACGCTCATAAGGTATATCGTAAAGCCAGTGCGCCTCGATTACTTCCAGGCCTTTATTCATAAGTGTGGCGCAATCGATGGTGATTTTTGGCCCCATCTGCCAGGTCGGGTGGGCAAGCGCCTGTTCTACGGTAACCGCGCGCAATTGTTCCAGGCTTGCCTGGCGGAATGGGCCACCAGAGGCCGTCAATACCAGGCGATTGACCTGGCGCGTGTCTTCACCTCGTAAGCATTGCCAGATCGCGCTATGTTCGCTATCGACCGGGTAGATGGGCACCCCGGCCCGCTTCGCCTCGCCCATAACAAGATGGCCCGCCATGACGAGCGTCTCTTTGTTCGCCAGCGCAATCGTTTTTCCGACGTTGATAGCTGCCAGAGTGGGCCTGAGTCCTACCAGCCCCGATGTAGCGGCGACAAGAATATCTGCATCTTCCAGGGTAGCTGCCGCAAGCAGCCCCTGTTCGCCGAGGATGACTCCCGGTAAGGCTTCGCGAGCCGCCTGTTCTATCTGTGGGGTATCAGCAAAACACGCGGCCAGGGACGGTTGAAACTCCTGCACCTGCTGCGCGAGGAGCGAGACATTACTGCGAGCCGCCAACGCTACAACTTGAAAATGCTCCGGGTAACACCGCACCACGTCCAACGTCTGCCGCCCAATTGATCCGGTGCTGCCCAACAAGGCAATACGCCTGGGAAAATCGGTCATATATGTATATCCATGCGGGAAATGTATAGACCCACCTCATGATATGCGAACGAGTTGGCCGCCATGGGCACGATCATTCTGGCCCGCAGGCTGCTTCATTGTCAGTGGAGCTTCGTTCGCCTTGTTTCTATACTACTACCAGTCATATTTTACCACGCGGCCAGGCAAAAAAGAAACATTCCGGGAACTCGCCACGAGTGTTCTGAGTGCTGGCCAGCATCGCGCATACTACTAAAGATACGCAATAACTTGTGTAAAGACGAACACGACAACGATAGCGAAGAGGATGCTATCCGCGCGGTCGAGAATGCCACCGTGACCGGGCATAAAATGCCCGCTATCCTTGACATGCGTCGTGCGTTTGATCAGCGATTCGGCCAGGTCGCCCAGCGTTGCCGCCACACCGATCAGAATGCCCAGCACAATCGCCAGGTACCATGGTACCTTCAGGGGAATGGCGGTGAGCGCCAGGGAGAAAGCAATTGAGCAAACGAGACCTCCTACCACGCCCTCCCAGGTTTTGGCCGGGCTAATCTTCGGCGCCAATTTATGGCGTCCAATCAGGCGCCCGGTAAAGAACGCGCCACTATCGAAGCTCCAGGTACCGAGCAAGACGGTCAGTACCCACCACAGGCCAGGGCTGAATCCGACCTGGTACCCGCGTAGTACGGGGAACAGACTGAGGGGCCAGCCCAGATAGACAGCGATTGCTATGGTCAGCGACCAATCGACCATCGCGCCATCGAGTTTCTTGCGGAAGAATAGCAGGGGGAACGAAACCAGCAATGCTAAAACCAGCCCAATTTCAAGGAATAGCAGGCTTAGATGGGGAAACATGGCGGCAATCATAAAGAGCATACTCAGGACGAGACTTACCACTATCAATGGATGGTACCCCTCGTGAACCATCATCGTATGTAGCTCATTGATTCCCAGCGCCACCACCAGCCCGGCAGCCGCAAAAGCCCACCAGCCTCCAAACCAGACGAAAACCAGCACAATCGGTATGGCAATAAAAGAGGTAATAACACGTTGGGCAACGCTGCCTTTTTGCCTTTCAGGTTGGGCAGGCTCCGGCGCTTCCGGTTCTAAATTTCGCTTCGTTGCTGATCGCACGCGACTCCTTATAGGGGTATTTCCCCATCACTTTTTTAGCTGTAAAGCTCGACACATCGCTCTTCTTCCCATTTGATTATGCTAGACGCGCGTGTGTGTGTCAAGTGATTCCGGAACTTGCCCCTATTATACGCTATGATGTGGAGAGGCGGCCAAATCGTCGCTGCCGTTGACGATAACTCTCGAGGGCCGCCCTGAGGTCCTCTCGCCCAAAATCGGGCCAGAGGGTAGGAGTCGCATAATACTCACTATAGGCGGATTGCCAGAGCAGGAAGTTACTGACCCGCATTTCCCCGGCGGTACGAATGACCATATCCGGGTCTGGCAAATCACGCGTATAGAGATAGGAGCTGATCAATTCTTCAGTGATAGTATCGGGGTCACGGCCATCGGCGATGATCTGGCGAATAGCATCAACCAGTTCGGCGCGTCCGCCATAATTAAAGCAAACGTTGAGGCTAAGCCGTGTGTTATTGCGTGTCAATTCGACCATATCGCGCACGGCGCGCTGGATATCGGGCGAGAGATCCTGTAGACGACCAAGATGGCGCAGGCGCACCCCATTGCGATGCAACTTCTCTACATCCGAGCGGATTGTTTCCCAGAACAGGCGCATCAACCCATCTACTTCTGTTCGCGGGCGTCCCCAATTCTCGGTTGAAAAGGCATAGACGCTGAGCATCTCGATGTTTTCGTCAACGGCGCATTCCACGACGCGACGCAGCGCGGCTACACCGGCCTTATGCCCGGCGAGGCGCGGTAAATGGCGTTTTGCGGCCCAACGCCCATTGCCATCCATAATAATGGCAAGGTGACGCAGGGTGAAAGGTTTCTGCTCGGAAGCAGCTAGCTCTTCGGCCTTGGATTGCGTCTGCACACTGTCTTTCCCCTGCGATGAGGAGAAAAGATTTTGAATCATGGTCAAATCTAGACCTCCAGAATCTCCAGTTCCTTAGCTTTTCCGACCTTGTCCATCTCGTCGATATAGCGGTCGGTGAGCTTCTGTAGACGTTCCGTGCTACGTTTCAGCTCGTCTTCGGAAATTTCTTTCTTCTTCTCACGATCGCGCAACTTGTCCTGTGCGTCACGGCGGACGTTCCGTATGGCAACTTTATGCTCATCCAATTTCTTGTGGAGAGTCTTCACCATCTCACGGCGGCGCTCCTCGTTGAGTGGGGGGATAGCCAGGCGAATAACCTGCCCATCGTTGTTAGGATTAATTCCCAGATCGGACCTCTGGATAGCCTTCTCGATATCGATCAGCAGCTTGCGGTCCCAGGGCTGAATTACCAACAAACGCGCCTCCGGCACAGAAATTGTGGCAACCTGGTTGATGGGTGTCGGTGCTCCATAGTAATCGACCGTGATACGTTCTACGAGCGCAGAACTGGCACGCCCTGTACGGATGGCGGCCAGGTCCTGTCGTAAAGCTTCAACAGCCTTTTGCATACGTCGTTCTGCATCTCCGAAAATATCGTCTACCATAGCAATGCTCCCTTTCAACGGCAGGGACAGTGTATTCGCATCCTGTCCCCACAGCCCTGTTTTATCCCTTCGTTGTTCGGCCTGCTCTTGACAGTGAAAGAAGCAGGCGGCATTCACAGATCAACGACTGGCACTCCACTCTGGCTCCTCGATATTATGGACCAGCGTGCCATACTTACCGCCGTGTACAATAGCCTCGAGCGCCCCTGCCTCATCGAGATCAAACACTACTATCGGCAGGTTGTTATCCTTACACAGCGAAAGCGCGGTGCTGTCCATAACCTTCAGCCCCATATTGAGTGCCCGCATGTAGCTCAGTTCCTCGAACTTCTGAGCATCAGGGTTGCGCATGGGATCATCGTCATAGACACCATCTACCTTGGTTGCTTTGAGCAAAACTTGAGCATTGAGTTCAACAGCACGAAGCGCAGCCGCGGTATCGGTAGTGAAAAACGGGTTGCCGCTGCCAGCAGCCAGGATGACGACACGTCCCTTTTCCAGGTGACGAACGGCCCGGCGGCGAATAAACGGCTCGGCCACGGGCGGCATTTCGATTGCGGTTTGCACGCGAGTGACCATGCCCAATTTTTCCATGGCATCCTGCATAGCCAGCGAATTCATAACGGTAGCCAGCATACCCGCATAATCGGCAGTAGCGCGGTCCATACCTGCCGCGGCAGCGTCTGCTCCACGCCAGATATTTCCCCCGCCCACTACGACAGCGACCTCCACACCTTCCTCATGCACCTTCTTAATTTCACCGGCGATGCGTCGCACTCTCTCTGCATCGATGCCAAAGCCATTACGCGGAGAGAGGGCTTCGCCACTCAACTTCAACAGGATACGATGATACTTCAAAGGTGAACTCTCTTGAGACATGTCTTGCGCTTCTCCCATACTTCCGCTCGTCCTGGCGAATGAAGCGGGCGCGTAGTTTTGCGCCCGCTTCATTTTGCCTTACTGTTCCCCTAATGCAAAGCGGCTAAAGCGCCGCAGCACAACGTTCTCACCCGTCTCGGCGATCACCTTACGCACAAGATCGCCGACGGTGACAGCCTCATCCTTCACCCAGGGTTGTAGCATCAATACCTGCTCGCCCAATACCTTTTTGAGCTTGCTATTGATGACCTCGTCACGCTTTTCTTCAGGAACACGCACCATCGACGGGTCCTCAAGAATTTTGTAACGGGCCTCCTCCACAATCTCTACTGGCACGTCTTCAAAGTTGATATACTTGGGGGCAACTCCCGCGATCTGCAATGCCAGATCGCTGGCAAGCTGGCGGAAACTTTCGCTACGAGCAACAAAATCGGTGCTGCAATTAAGTTCAAGCAAGACACCCAGGCTATGATTGTGATGCACATACGAGAAGATACCGCCCTGTTTGGTTTCTCGACCCGCCGCTATCATTTTCTCAGCCTTTTTGTCGCTCTTTGCTTCAACGATCCTGGTGGCTTCATCCCAGGTTTTCGCCTCTGCTAACGCATTCCTACAGTCAGCAAATGTTGCGCCCGTCTGTTCGCGCAGCTTCTTGACGTCCGCAGCAGTGTACTCCATGGTGTGTTTACTCCTTGATATTGTTGTATGATACTCAGACCCTGCCGGTTATACAATAGCTTTCGTCCATCTTTTTGGGTCCCGAGTGCTTGACAAAAACGTTGTAATATGTGTTACCTAGTGCTTTATGGTGAGAGACAGTTTTGCCTACGTAGCCCAGGACATTACTCCCACCCATAATCCATTACGTAATACAGTATGAGGCGGGAGATGGAATCGGGTTCCTACCTCCCGCCTTGCCGAAGATACAGGGATACCTCTTAACCGTCGAAAACGTTTCCCTATATTTCTTTTGCTACGAGTTGGGGCTCCTGCTGAACCTCCGCATTCTCATCGCCAGCATTGCTTGCATTTTCAGGCTGTTCCGTCGAGCCAGCAGCGCGATTCCCTGAAGGCGCCGGAAGAGCGAGCTCAGGTTCGCTAACTTCACCGGCTTCAGTGGCTTCCGCCTCCTCGGGCTCACTATCTTTCTGGCGAGCTTCCAGTTCGCGGCGTCCCTCGATCACCGCATCAGCGATTTTCGCCGCTAACAGGCGGACGGCGCGTATGGCATCGTCGTTGGCAGGAATTGGATAGTCCATTTCATCGGGATCGCAGTTTGTATCGGCAAGGGCAATGATTGGAATTTCCAACCGGCGTGCCTCCAATACCGCTGTGCGCTCTTTGCGCGTGTCGATGATGAAGAGCGCGTCGGGCAGGCGGCGCATATCTTTGATACCGCCGAGCGTGCGTTCCAGGCGAGCGATATCATCCTGTAAATGCTGTACTTCTTTTTTGGGCAGGCGCTCGAAATCGCCTCGATCTCGTCTCGCTTCCAGGTCACGGAGGTAGCGGATACGCGCTTGAATAGTCTGGAAATTGGTAAGCATGCCGCCGAGCCAGCGCTGGTTGACATAGAACATGCCACAGCGTTTCGCCTCTTCAGCAACGGCTTCCTGGGCCTGTTTCTTCGTGCCGACGAACAGAATAGTGCCACCATTGGCGGCGAGCTGCTCCACAAACTTGTAAGCCTCATTGAGGCGTGTCACCGTCTGCTGGAGATCGATGATATGGATGCCATTGCGATCCATAAAGATGAATGGCTGCATCTTGGGGTTCCAGCGCCGGGTCTGATGCCCAAAGTGAACGCCTGCCTCAAGCAGCTGCTTCATTGAGATAACGTTTGCCAAAAATGAATCCTCCCTTTTGGTCCTCCGCTCTTTTCCTATCAACGACAGGGTCCCACAGGCCATGGTGAAACTGCTTACTTACTGCTTCACGTAACCCCTACCACCAGTATCTTCAGAGAGAGATCGAGGGGCACCAGGGTTTTCGCCGATCTAAGAGCGTGCGTACTTAATTTTTGTTCCTCTAAAGAGCGGGTAAATCACTTCCCGCTAACGTGGAAGTATAGCACACCGTGAGCGAAGATTCAAGAAAAAGGCCACCCGGCCACCCGGCAGTAGATTTCAGGTGCCTGCAACCTGTAGGGGAGTTCTCGTCTTGCAAACGTGAAGCATGCAAGAGATGGTAAGACTATGTTATAATCCCAGAAGGTGAAGTCGAATAGCAATCAGCCAGGTAAAGAAGATTCATCTGTTATGGCCCGCTGCCGTCAAAATACCATTTCCATAACACATGTCACTGGGGTCCTCAACACTTTTTTTAAGGGCCAGCTCTCGCTTTCATCTGGAAGGGTACCAGGCAGAATGTTCCTGGCAATGGGACTCGTTCTGCTCCTGTTCTTGCTGGCAAGTTGTGGGCAATCGGCCCCGGGTCAAACGAGAAATGGTCGTGGTAGTACGTTTACAGCGCCTCGACCATCAAGCAAACCTATAACTTACGTTGCGATCGGAGCTTCCGACACGTTTGGCATCGGGGCCGACGATCCCTATAACGAGAATTGGGCCGTCGACCTCGCGCAGAAACTCGGCAGCGCCTATCACCTGATTAATCTTGGCATACCCGGTATTACCGTACACGATGCATTGAGTGAAGAGCTTCCTGTTGCGCTCGATGAGCATCCTCGCCTGGTAACGATCTGGTTGGCAGTCAATGATCTCGCAAACGGAGTAGATGTGGGCAACTACTCACACGACCTGACCACCATGATAAGTCGCCTGCAAGCCAGCTCGCCACATGTAATCATCGCCATGGCGAACGTGCCTGATCTCACGCTGCTCCCTTATTTCAGCGCCTACAATCCTTCATACCTGGAGAGTAGGGTTCATGCGTATAATGCTGCCATCGCCAACATCGCGCAGCAGCGGCACGTGATTCTGGTGAACCTGGCTAGCTACGATCTCAAGGATTTTCCCGAATACATCAGCAATGATGGCCTTCATCCGAGCACGATTGGTTATCTTCGACTCGCGGAGCTCTTCTATAATGCCTTACAGGCTTCGCTAGAATTACCAAAACAGCCATGACACAACTCTTCGGTATTCCACTCGATAGATTGACGACCATCCTTGTGGTCATTGCCGCAATCATCACCGGCAGCGTAGCGCTGCTGGCAATCGGCAATGCCATCTTTTTCAAGATTGGCTTGCGCAACATCTTTCGTCGCCGCACACAAATGCTCCTGATCGTCTTCGCGCTGATGCTCTCCACCACCCTGCTCTCCAGCGTGTTGGCAACAGGCGATGTCATCACCGCCGCGGTCCAAACGGTGGCCGTCTATAATCTGGGCAACGTCGACGAGACCATACAAGGAGGAAATGGCGGCTTCTTCGACGAGTATATCTATTACCAACTGGTCAGGCGAGAGCGAAACAATCCCAACATCGCAGCCATAGGAGCTGCACTTTTCGAAAACGACCTGCTGGTAGCCGATCTCACCTCGCGCCAGGTGCGCTCGAAGGTCACAGGAATGGGCATCATCCCTGGCAGCGAACAGGGCTTTGGCGGCTTGCAGGATGAAAGCGGGAAAGAACATCATACCATTGCCGAACTCGGGCCGAATGAAGTCTTTCTCAACAATACTGTCGCGACACTGCTCAATGCTCATGCCGGTGATGACCTCTATATCTATTCACAACGCTGGCCCGGTCAACGCTATGAACTGCACGTGCACGCTATCGTCCGGGATGGGGGTCTTGTCGGAGAACTGCCATATATTCTCACCAATGTCCAGACATTTCGCGCCATCGAGCATCGCCATGATGACCTCACGGAAATCTTCGTCGAGAATCGCGGCGGAGGAGGCACGAATGGCGTCGCTCTATCCGGACAGGTAGAGGATGAATTGGAGCAAGCGCTGCCAGGCTATTTACACGTTTCTCAGGTGAAAGAGATAGGCATTCAAAATGCGCAATTGGCTGATAACATCTTCTCGCGCATTTTTGCCCTCTTCAGCCTCTTTGCCCTGGCGATCAGTCTGCTCTTGATCTTCCTGATATTCGTACTGCTGGCAGCTGAGCGACGCGCTGAAATGGGCATGGCGCGTGCCATTGGCGTACAGCGCCGCCATCTTGTCCTCATGTATCTCTTCGAGGGAACCGTTTACGATCTGAGCGCTTCATTTATCGGCCTGCTAATTGGCATAGGCGCGGGTACCCTGCTGGTACTTTACCTGAGTCCGGTACTGGCGCGATTTAATTTCCCGCTCCAACTCACCTTCCAGCCGCGCAGCCTGGTGATTGCTTATTGCCTGGGCGTGATCTTCACATTTTGTTCCGTAGGGATATCGGCCTGGGTGGTCAGCCGTATGACGGTTGTCGACGCTTTGCACAACCTGCCGGAAACGGAACGGCCTACGCCCTCCGCCCGTGAGATTCTGGCGCAGATGCTTCAGATAGGGAGGGTGGTTGGCACCCAGATGGTTCAACCTCTCCTGCCCTCAACAATCCGGCAGCACTACCGCGAGCACAAGGCCTGGCAGCCGCGCAGTATCAGGCGCGCGCTCTTACAGCAATTGCCTGAATTATTGATAGGTTTCATCGCGACCCTATCTCGCACAGGCATCCTGCCGCTGCTGGCCGGCTACTGGCTCTTCGAGTTCGGTCTACAGCAGGCGTTGATTACTCCTTTCTCGCTCGGCCTTTCATTGCTCGTTCTTGGCGCCGGGCTACTGCTCAAGTCGATCGCGGAAAACATCCTCTTCCGGATAGGCAAGAGGAGATGGAATAGATACAGCAATAAGATATTTGCTGCCACGGTAGGACTGTCGCTACTCGCCTACTGGGCGCTTCCTTTCGATGTACTGGCGCAATTGGGTCTGCCGCGTTTCCAGGGAGGCCTGGAGGTTTTCTTCGTCTCAGGCATTATGATGGTGCTGGGAGGAGCATGGGCGCTGATTGCCAACGCCGAATTGCTTGCGCTACCCTTACTGGCACTTTTCTCGCGTCTGCCTGGCCTGCAGATGATGACGCGTCTGGCCTCGAGTTACCCCTTACATCATCGCTTCCGCACGGGACTGAGCGTAGTAATGTTTAGCCTAGTGATCTTCGCCATGACGGTGATGGCGGTGATTACCAGCGCCATGCAGAATAACTACGCTGATATCAACTACCAGACGGGCGGATATGATATTCAGGCTGTCACCTATTTCAAATCGATACCCGATATACATGCAGCGCTGCTCAGTCATGGCATCAACCCGGATGTTTTTTCGGCTATCGGTGCCACCTCATCGACAACCGTGGGCGTGCTCCAGCCAGATGGACCGGATCCGGCCTGGCACATTTACCCGGCGCAGGTGGTGAGCGGAGGGTTTTTACAAGGCTACGGGCTGCACCTGACCGCGCGTGCCCAGGGTTTCAACAGCGATAGCGCCGTCTGGCATGCGCTGCAAACGCACCCCTATTACGCTTTGATCGACGATGACGCCCTGCCATATCGTCCTGATAGCCTGATCAATTCGCCGGTATACGACCCTAACGCTCCGCAGGCTTCCGCCGCAGGCGCCCCGCTCACTCCCCCCGGCATCGATCCCTATTATGCCTTCGCAATGAGCGGCATCTACCAGGGCGATACCACTTTCCCTGCTGCCAACGTGTGGACGGTTGGTTATTACAACAATAATACGTCCGCGATGAAATTGACTATCATCGGCGTAGTTGACAATGGCGACAGTTCGCACTTTGGACTCTATATCTCCAGCGCCGCCTTTCACCATTTCCAACCGGATCTATCCACGCCCCAATCTCAGACCTACTATTTCAAGGTCGCGCCGGGACAAGATAAACGCCGTCTGGCCCTGGCTCTCGGCTCGGCATTTCTCGACTACGGGATGGAAACGACAGTGCTTGAGGATGCCATCTTGTCGGTTCGTGGGCCGCGCATATTCCTCAGTAATGTGCTTTTGGGGGTTGTCGGTTTGACCCTGCTACTAGGTGTCGCGGCCCTGGCTATTACAGGCACGCGCGCGGTCATCGAGCGCCGCCAGCAGATCGGCATACTACGAGCGCTTGGCTGCAAACGCCGGCTATTGCAAGGAGCATTTCTCAGCGAATCGTTCATTGTGGGCTGTGCAGGGAGCCTGATGGGTGTGATCCTGGGCCTGGTCCTCGCGCGCAACATTTTCGCCGTGAATTTCTTCGAGCAATTCAACGTCGGTCTGATCTTCGCTGTGCCCTGGCAAGAATTGGGCCTGATTGTGGGTATTGCTATGCTCGCCTCCCTACTTGCAGCGCTGCTTCCGGCATGGCAGGCGGGACGAGTGACACCTACGGAGGCGCTTCGCTCCTAAACCGGCTCACCTGAATCACTCATCCTGAGGATCGTTCTTGATCAGATGCGCGAACGGCCTAAGATGTTCCTGTACTAACAACTTCTGCTCGTCCGTCATCGTCTCAGACATTTGCAGCATCATAAGCCTGCTCGTGTAAGAGATTTTTAAGGATATGCGTATAAGGTCGTTTGTTATTCATCTGTGTTACCACCTCCTTGCGTATACCACAAATTTTTTGCCAGAGTATATCATAGCGGGATATAAAACTCGATAATATCGCGTGTAACGAGCAAAAATTCCTACTCCCCAATCCCGCAAAAATGAGGTATACTCTTTAGCAAACAAAGAAGTGCGACGTAGTGGGGGGGAGGGCCGGTATGCGGCGGCGAATATGTTATCGCAAAATCATCTTAATTGCTGATCAGCTTGTTGACGAGCCACGCTGGCGATTTCCTTTGATTGTCCCCACTCCAACACCCCGCGTTTTTGAGGCCAACCCGGGCAAGCGTATTCCACGAAAAATCCACCTGCTGCCACTGCTTGAACAATGGCATCACAACTGAGGTACTGGTACAGAGGGACCGGAATCAGCGCTAACAGTAGCCTCCTGCTCTGTCTGCCTGTCTCTCCGCAAACGATGGGAATTGCGGGGCCTCCAGAAGTACACAACAAATAACCAGGCAAGGATGACCAGCAGGCCAGACGCGGAAAGCAAAGCACCGTAGCGCAAGGATGAAGGGGCATAGATATAGCTCAACGTGTGCGTACCAGGACCAACTTTGATGGCGGGCAGCGTACCTCCAATCAACTGCACCTGCGCGACATGACCATCCAGAACGGCGCTCCAACCAGGAAATGCGGGTATAGCGATTACGAAATAGCCTGCCACAGCGGTGGAAAAAGTGAATTCCTGCTGCTCCGGCTCAAGCGTGATAACGCGAACATTCGCATTAAGCTGTTGCACCTGGTCGAGCGATGGCGGTTTGCCGCTCGGCCCTGGTAAAACGAAGTAGCCTGGACCGGCATCAGCTGTGTTTTTATAGATGTATACGCCTTGTACTTTCTCTACCAGCATAAAGAGGGGATCGCTCAGTGGCCTGCGCGAGACCACAATGCTGATATCCACCAATCCAAGCAGCATAGCACGAGGTTGAACGTGTGAATTATCGTAATTGGGGATGTAGAGCTGGTAGCCGCTGGCAGCATATCCGCCAGCACGCTGCATATAGGTAACATAGTCTTCAAGCAAAAGCGGATCCTGGCCATCCGCGAGGGGCATCTGTAACGCTACCGCGTCCCGCTGTGGAATGATCCGCTGTAAGTCGTAGACCCGCCCGGACCCGGCCAGCTGTGCGGCTGTACGCGCCAGGGCAGTAGGCGTTGTGGCAGCGATTATATCACCATCGTGCGCGTATCCCGTATCTGTTTTCACGAGCGAAAGCGCGACAATCAAGACGAGCAGAAAACCGGCTGCAATCCTCCCACGCGGCCAGACACGGCGTACACCCCTGAGAAGCGCTTCCGCGCCAAGCCCGGCCAGCACGGCGAACAACATGAGCGCGACGAACCAGATACGAGTAAGATCACGAAAGTGATTAAAATCCGGCAAGACTTTCGCCGCCAGGCGGTAAAACGGCAAGGCATTACCCATCGCAAGCGCTGCCACAATGGTGATAGCGAGCAGCAGCGGCCAGACCCGCCGCCAGTAAACCGCTACGGCGAGCAGCGCCAGAACAAGAGCGGTCAGTCCGGGGGTCAGCATTTTCTCCCACGCTGGATACGAGGGTGGTCGTTGATCGATCAGTTCCTGGAGGAAGCGCAGCAATGGATAGCTATCCGCGGCATTCAACGAGAGCTGGCGCGTCGAATGGGCCGTAAGTTCCAACAGGGGCAGCAGATAGGCCGCCGCCAGCAACACAGCGATGCCTCCACCCGCTATCAGGCCTGTCAGTGACGACAGTGCCGCTTGCCGTCCTTCCACATACCAGCGTTTTGTGAGGAGCCAGGCGGCCATTCCTATTATCATTAATAGTCCATAATAAGCCATTTGTGGATGTCCGGCCAGCAACATCATTGCGACACAGATGCCAAAAAGCCCGCAGCGACGGAGCGGCTCTCGCACAGTTGCCCAGCAGGTCAGTGCGACCCAGGGATACCAGGCTACCGTTTCAATAATAGTGACATGACCCGCGCCAAGATGACTGATTAATGCCGGCGTCGCCATATAACTCACTGCCGCCGCCAGCGCGGCTAGAGGCGATAATTTAAGCGCGAGGCGCGCCAGCAGCAACATCCCGACACCCGCAAAGACCAGGTGCGCTAAAAAGAGTAGGAGGAAGTAATCACGCAGCGAGAAAAAGTGAACCAGCTGCGTTGGCGGGTAGAAGAACGCGGCCAGTGGATTAGCATCGAGAGGCTGGCCGCCGGCAATATATGGATTCCATAGTGGCAGCGCGTGTTCCTGCGCAAAGGTGCGCTGGATCAACAACGCGAATGGCCAGTGACTCATCAATACATCACTGACTCCTGAGACCGCCGGCAACTGATTTTGTTGAAACGGTGCAGGATAGAGAAGTGCAACCGCAACGGCAACAAGCACAGCCAGTTGGCCCGCTGCTGAGAGCAGTGGTACCCAATTCACTTTCCGCAATTGCCGTAGTAGCGTTCGTGTCTCTTTCATGAATGCATCTCCAAGCCAAAAAATGCCTGCGAGTGCGGCCCACGCGAATTCCGTCATTTTAAACCCTTACTAAGCGCTGGCATGATTTACTATCGCCGGCCAGCCTTCCTCTATATACCCACAAATGAATACCTTTTGCCATCCTACTCTACTAAAGCAGCTTCTAGCGGAAAAAATCTCTTGCAATTACTTCAGAGTTAAAACGTTTTCTCCTTGAAGTCAGTAACTCTTGCGGTACGAGAGCTGCGCATGCGGCCCTGTGATGGCGAAGAGTAAGGAGGGAGTCACGAAGAAGTATCATACCAGGCCATAGCACCCACCAGAGCTCGAAAATGATATAATATCAACCGTAAAATCATATCAACAACGCAGAATCATAGGATGGCATGCAGGAACAGACCATTATACAGGCACAAAAGGTGCGCAAAATCTATCGCAGTGGGCAATTGCAAGTAGAAGCTTTGCGCAATATCGATATGGAAGTGGCCGCCGGTGAGATGATTGCCATTATGGGACCGAGCGGCTGCGGCAAGACGACGCTACTCAATTGTCTCGCCGGTTTAGATACCATCGACGAGGGCGATATTTTCATCCAGGGTGATAATCTACGTGAGCTGAGCGATAATGAACGCACAGCCTATCGCGCCAGGCACATGGGATTCATCTTCCAGGATTTCAACCTTCTACCGATGCTCAGCGCCGTAGAGAACGTAGAATTGCCGATGCTGGTCTCTGGAGTTGCCAGCCGCAGAGCGCGCAAACGGGCATTAGAGATGCTTGAGCGCGTAGGACTGGCCGACCGCGCGCAGCATCGCCCCGCTGAACTTTCAGGAGGCCAGCGCCAGCGTGTAACAATCGCGCGCGCATTGATAAACGAGCCGGCCATCGTGTGGGCCGACGAGCCGACGGGCAATCTCGATAGCGAAGCGGCAAACGACATCATGGACCTGCTGTGCCGCTTCAATAATGAACTCAGCCAAACACTGGTAGTTGTCACGCACGCCCTGGAGGTTGGTGAGAGGGCAAACCGCATTATTCGCATGCAGGACGGAAATATTGTGAAGGCGTGAGAACATAGCTCGTCCCGAATGTTGACGAATGGATATAGGGAGGGCGACCACAAAGGTGCGCCCTTACTACGAGGATTCACTACGTTAGAGCAGCTTCGTGATCATGGTGAGGGCGCACCCTTGTGGTCGCCCTCACCGGGCTCACTCATGTATCACACTTCTGTTAATGAGCCAGTTCGTACCCCTTAGACTCGGAATGCACAAGCTCCCGCACAACATCCTTGACATGCGAGGAGGTCAACCCATAAAGCTCCTTCAAAATGGAAGGCGCTCCATGCTCGACTAGCCTATCCGGGAAACCGATTAGCCGTATATCTACGTGAGGCAAGCTAGCGCGGGCCTCTAGCAGTTCGAGTACCGCGCTGCCGAAGCCGCCCGCGACGACATGATCTTCGATGGTTACAATACGGCGCGTTCCCATGGCCAGCCGCAGGATCAGCTCTTCATCAAGAGGCTTGGCCCAACGAGCATTCACTACGGCAACATGAATGCCTTCTTCCGCCAGTTCTTTCGCCGCCAGTTCAGCCTGGGCAACTGTTGTTCCATAGGCCAGAATGGTGCAATCTTGCTGCTCGGCATCTTCAAGAGTCGCAGGGCTCAGCAGTTCTGCCTTGCCAATCTCCAGTTTATGCAATTCGCTATCCAGAGGCACACCGACCGCCTTGCCCCTGGCATAGCGCAGAGCAATGGGGCCATCCATATACAGAGCGGTATAAAGCATGTGGCGCAGTTCATTCTCATCTTTTGGTGCCATGAGCTTCATATTGGGAATGGGGCGTAGAAAGGCGATATCGAATACACCGTGCTGGGTTGGGCCGTCCTCACCCACCACACCCGCGCGATCCATAGCAAAGACGACGTGCAGGTCTTGCATACAAATGTCGTGTATCACCTGGTCATAAGCGCGCTGCAAGAAAGTGGAATAGATGGCGACAACGGGACGCAGGCCGCCCACAGCAAGACCGCCGGCGAATGTCACCGCGTGCTGTTCGGCAATGCCGACATCAAAGTAGCGCTCCGGGAAGCGCTGGTGCATCTTTTTCAGGCCTGTACCTTCCGCCATTGCCGCTGTGATGCCGACTATCGACTTATCCTTTTCAGCCAGTTCCACCAGGGTATTCGCGAAGACATCAGTATAGGTGGGAGGATCAGAAGGGTTTTTTTTGATAACCCCGGTTTCATAATCGAAAGCGCCCGGGCCATGCCATTTGGTCGAGTCCTTTTCCGCAAACTCCCAACCTTTGCCCTTTTTGGTGAGCACCTGCACAATGACCGGGCCTTCGATATGCTTGATATTCTCAAAAACGTCGAGCATCAATGCAATATTATGCCCATCGAAAGGCCCAAAGAACTTGATGCCCAATTCTTCAAAGATAAGCCCTGCTTTGCTGTGCATCACAAAATTCTTGAAGCTCATTTCGGCACGACCCGCAGCCTCACGCGCCTTGTCACCTACCACCGGAAGTTTTTCAATTGATCCTTTTGCCATTTCACGTAACTGGCGATAGCTGGGAGAGGTTTCTACCTGGCGTATCTTGCCCAGGTAATGATGCAAAGCCCCAACATTATCCGAGATGGATTTTTCGTTGTCATTCAACACAATGATAAGATTCTTTTTGAGGCTGCCCGCATTGTTGATGGCCTCCAGGGCCATACCGCCGGTTAACGCTCCATCACCAATCACGGCTACAACTTTGAAATCCTGTCCTTGCAGGTCACGAGCGACGGCTAAGCCGAGCGCCGCGGAAATCGAAGTGCTGGCATGACTTGCCCCGAAGACATCATACGGGCTTTCATCACGCCGCAGATAGCCGGAAAGACCACCGAATTGACGTATGGTATGGAAACGCTCTCGTCGCCCCGTCAGAAGTTTATGGACATAGGCCTGGTGCCCAATATCCCAGACCAACAGGTCGTTTGGGGTATCAAAAACGTAGTGCAGCGCCATCGTCAGTTCAACCACGCCCAGGTTCGGCGCCAGATGACCGCCTTTTACTGAGACCTTTTCTATGATCTCGCGCCGAATTTCTTCAGCCAGTTGCTGCATTTGCACGATCGTCAGGGTGCGTAACTGCTCTGGGCCATTAATAGTATCGAGAATCCTCGCCAAGTATTTCCTCCATAACTCGTAGGGCATCCTGAGGGGTGCCAAACGCCTATAACTAGCGTCATATTTTCGCTAATAAGACGTTAGAATCAGGCCTCGGGGGTCTAAAGCATCATACTATATTATATGGGCGTCAACATTTCCGTGCAAATACCCTCACACACAAATTCATGCACCTGGGGTCTTGACAGGCTATCAGCGCCCATTATAAGCAGCTTCAGACCTGTAAAAATACCTGACATCCACTCATAACTCGGGGTGCAGGGGTTTCACCCCTGCCGGGGTGCGGGGTGTCCCCGCTTGCTTCCCCTCCCGTCCTGACGGGCCGGAGGCCCGCTGAAAGAATTATGAGTGGATGGCAGAAAATACATCTTGACAGATAGTCACTTTCTTCATATGATGACAGTGGAGATACCACCGGTAGGGATGAAAGTTCTTGCCTTTTCGGAAGTGGTAGAACTACAGAATGTGCAAGGTGGTTGCGAGGACCGCCTTACAGAAAAATAACAGGTGGAGAATGACAAGGAAAGATAGCGAGAAAGACGCAGAACGGCCACATTACTATTCTCAGTTCTGGCTCGACGTTGCGGCAGGGCGCAGGATAATCGGTGGATCAAAACCCGAAGATAGCAACGAAACCGCTGAGGCGGAGCTTCCAGAACCAATAGCCCTCCGTAGAGCCGGGCGTACAGGCACGGCCCCTACCAGCGATGGGCATAGAGAAACACGGCCCCAATCTGTCGTTGAGCCTGCCTTCGCACCCGATGAAGAAGAGGAAATGGAACCCGAGCTGGAGGAACCTGACCTCGTTGCTGAAGAGGATGAGCTGGGCATCCCAAATATCGATGTGGATGAAATGGCCGATGACAACGAATTTCCCGATTTAGACCTCATTACCCCCGAAGCCGAAGAAGACGAAGAGGAAGATTTCTTCGACGAGGAGGATGAGGAGGACGAAGACGATTGGGCCATTGGCAGAGGCCGCAAGAAACCCAAACCAGGCCGGCAAGTGAAACCGCCCAAGTCGAGCAAAAAACCCAGGCGTGATACACGGCGCGGATTCTAACGTTACAGAGGCTGCTAAATTGGCCCCGGCAAGCCGCTTGCCAGGGCCAATTTAGCAGCCATCGCGCGATTATCAAGGTTACCTGATTACATCCATAGCCTGGAACTCTCCTACGGATAGATGCCACGCACCTGTGTCGCTTCTGCTACACGGGAGATAGCGAGCATATTGGCGGCCAGTCGCATATCGCAGGAGTACTGTTCGGCCTTTTCAGTAACAGCAGCAAAAGCACGATTCATGATTACTTCGAGCTTTTGCGTAATCTCTTCAACTCCCCAGAAGAAACTTTGCAGGTCCTGTACCCATTCGAAGTAGCTAACGGTCACGCCACCAGCATTGGCAAGGATATCGGGCACAACAATGGTATCCTTCTCGAAGAGAATCTTGTCTGCCTCGGGTGTCGTCGGCCCATTCGCAGCTTCTGATACAATGCGGGCCTGAACACGATCAGCATTGGTTGCCGTAATCACACCCTCAGTAGCAGCAGGAATCAGAATGTCGCAAGGGACTTCCAATACATCCTGAACGCCTACCTTTTGGGCGCGAGGGAAATCGGTGACACTTCCTTTTTCTTGCTTATGCCGCAGGACGGCCGAAGGATCAAGTCCAGACTCATTGTAGATACCGCCACGCGTATCACTGACTGCCACGATCTTGCATCCTTCTTGATGGAAGAGACGTGCGGCAATGGAACCGGCGTTGCCAAAGCCCTGTATACTGACACGAGCCCCTTGCAACGGCATACCGATACGCTTAGCCGCCTGGCGGGTCACGAACAAAACACCAGTCGCGGTCGCATCGTTGCGGCCCTCGCTTCCACCAATCGAGAGAGGCTTGCCGGTAACGACGGCCGGAATCGAGAAACCCTCGTGCATGGAATAGGTATCCATAATCCACGCCATCACTTGCGAGTTCGTATTGACATCGGGAGCCGGAATATCGCCATGCGGCCCAATAATGATGGAAATCTCAGTAGCATAGCGGCGGGTGAGGCGCTCCAATTCGCCGGGGCTCATATGCTTGGGATCACAGATGACGCCTCCTTTGGCACCACCATAGGGGATCCCGACCACTGCGCATTTCCATGTCATCCACATGGCCAGCGCTTTCACTTCATCCAGTGTCACTTCGGGGCTATAGCGAATGCCCCCCTTAGCTGGCCCGCGGTTCACATTATGCTGAACACGATAACCTGTAAACGTCCTGATTCGACCATCGTCGAGCCTTACGGGGAAATGAACTGTCAGCTCGCGCTTAGGCTGTCGCAGAATCTCGCGCATATCCTCAGAGAGGTTAAGCTTATCAGCGGCAGCTTCGAACTGCTGAACCGCCATCTCATAGGGATTCAATGCGGCAGACTTCACATCGTCGTGCATTGTCTGCATCTCCTTTTCATGCGTACCAACTCCTTCCTAACATTGAAGAAGTTTCGTACTTGTTTTGTAAGTAAGTTTATTCGAACCATAGCAGCCTCTCAGTGGCTGCAAGCTGTAGCATAAAAGAAACTGAGCAGGATTGCTTGATCGCATCTTCCTTGATCAACACTCAATGGTCGCTATTTTCTTCTCTCACCCCTTTCTTCTCTTGATATCAGTAAGTCTAGTCCTTTCCAGGACTTTCGTCAATGGTCGAAAGGACCAATCAAATCACACTTTTCCTCAGCCGATCTAACACATGCAACGTTGCACGCCCATCCGAGGCAGGATAAAGCAAGGTAGCCTGTCCAAGCACGCAATCAGTAAAGTGTGACACCATCAGTTGATAAGGATCAGCAGGAGCAAAAACTTTTTGTTCTATGGCCGGGCCGCGCTGTATAAATAGCAGAGTCGCGTCATCTCGCCACGCAGTAAAGGCAAGCGGCGCTGTCACAGCCCTTTTACTTCCCACCACTTCGATGACCTGGTGTTCGGCAGCGGCAAAACTGCACTGGATATGAGCCAGAATATCCCGCTCAAAACGCAAAAGAGCCATCGTACTGGTATCAATACCATTCTGGCTATATGAAATACCCTGCGTGTCTTGCGGCTCGGAACCGGTAAGCCAGCGAGCGGCATTGACACAATAACTTCCTACATCCAGCAAAGCTCCTCCCCCGAACTGGGAGAAATTACGATAATTGCCGGGCGCATCGAGAGGAAAAGAGAAGGCGGCATGCAAAAAACGAAGCTCCCCACAGGCACCGGAAACCAGCAAGTGCTTTAAATACTGCATACGCGGATGAAAACGATACATGACGGCTTCCATCAGCAGGACCTGCGCCTGCCGGCAGGCAGCAACCATCTCATCGCATTCGGCAGCGTTCATAGCAAGTGGCTTCTCACATAACACATGTTTGCCAGCTTGAGCAGCACGAATCGTCCATTTATGGTGCAGATGATTGGGAAGCGCGATATAGACAGCATCGAGATCAGCGTCCGCAAGCAGCCGCTCATAGTCATCATATGCTCGTTTAATGCTAAACCGGTCAGCAGTAAGTTGGGCTCGCCCTTTATCGCGACTGGCAACGGCAAGTAAACGGGCGTTCGATACTTTCTGGATGGCAGGAATGACAGCGCGAGTGGCAACAAAACCGGGGCCTAACACTCCCCAATTGCAGAGCATATGCTACTCCTATTTGCTCGTATTTCGCGTTTAGTCTAGTATAGACAACATCAACTGCACCGTCAAGAGCCGGCCAATAGCCCAGAAGTCCTATAGGAGTCAAGATTTTTAAACAAGCAAGTGCTGGTGTTTATAATTGATTCGTGTAGCAAGAGAAAGGGTGCTCGCTTGCTGCTGAGATAAGTAGTGAAGGCGCTTGAGAGCTAAGTTGACATTTCTTTGAAATAGAGTATACTGTTCCATTGTAGGAGAGTTGGTACTGGTAGAGGAGACCTCAGAGGGGTCACCTCTACTGTTCTTCTTTAGATTTCAGCCCAGGCGTTATTGGGAAGAGGCGCGTTTGAGCGGGTAGGAGAATAATAAGTTATGTCCCTGATCAACATGGCGAAACGAGAAATCAACTGCAAGATTGTCTATTATGGCATTGGTTTGAGTGGCAAAACCACGAATCTGCACTATATACACCAGGCAGTCAATCCAAGAGATGTAGGTGACATGGTTTCGATTGACACTGAGACCGAACGGACCTTGTATTTTGACCTGTTACCCCTTGAACTGGGCAAAGTTCACGGCTTCCAGATTCGCTTTCAACTCTACACCGTGCCGGGGCAGATCCTCTACCAGCAGACACGCATTTCCGTTCTCAAGGGCGCCGATTGCGTAATTTTTGTCGCCGACTCCCAGGTCAGCAAGCTGCAAGAGAATATCGAGTGCTGGAACGAGCTTCAGGAGCAGCTCCGGCGCATGAACAAAGATATCGCGGAGTTCCCTCTAGTGATGCAATGGAACAAACGTGACCTTCAGGATATCCTCCCTGTTCCGGTACTCGAGCAATACCTCAACACCTATCACGCGCCGAGTTTTGAGTCAGTCGCGGTCACAGGCAAGGGCGTAATCGAGTGCCTGCGAGTAGGCATCAATTCTACACTGCGCCGCCTTGAGCGTATTTAGCCATCTTTAGCGTATTGCCGTTTGTCCTCGTGGAAACCAGTTTCCACAAGACATCGCCTTGAGCGTATTTAGCCATCTTTAGCGTATTGCCGGGGGCAATTGTAGCCTCATTTGAGATGTACCGATTGCCCCCTTGCTCTTCAGTTTCTCTGGCTTTGTGCCATCAACCAGGAAAAACACTTTTGCAATCCATGAAAATGCCGACGTATAAACCATATGGGCTATCTCATGATTGTCCATCATGAGCTAAACGTGTATAATGTTCCAATGATCGGGTTATAACTTACCTGTTCCATGGAACAGGCTATGGGTATACCTAAGACACTCCCCCTGCCTTCTCGAGGAGTGGGTGCATACTTTCTCTCTATTTCGGTAATCAATTGATAGAAGTGAGGCAGTACAGTGGCAGGACTCCAACTCCGCTCCGGCTGCTCTGAACGAGGAATTGAATGGATACGATACGCGTAATCATCGTTGATGAGCAGCCCCTATTTCGTGAAGGTATTCGTTATACCCTCGAAAACATGGGAAACTGTGAAATCATTGGTACATCCACCGATGCTGTCGAAGTCCTTGAAATGGCCCGCCAGGGCCATCCCGACGTCGCCGTGATCGACGCGGGATTGACTTCAACGGACCCGCTCGAGATCATCAGGCAAATGCGTCATATCGCCCCACAGGTAGCAGTAATGATCCTTACACCTTCCGAAGATGAGGAACGGCTATTTCAATCCATCAAGGTTGGCGCCGCGGCCTATTATGCGCGCAATATCACGCCTGAAGAACTCACCGATGCGGTTAAGCGTGTCAGCCAGGGCGAATATTTGATTAATGATGACGTGCTCTCAAAGCCACAACTGGCTAGCCGGGTGCTCAAGTCGTTCCGCGAGCTGGCGGTCGAAGAGGAAGACCCGGACACAAAAGACCTCTATTCTCCTCTGTCGAGCCGCGAAGTTGAAATCCTGGACTATATTGCGCGCGGTAACAGCAATAAAGAGATTGCCAAATCATTGAAGATTAGCGATCAAACGGTGAAAAACCATATTACCTCGATCCTGAAAAAGCTCTCGGTGAACGACCGTACAGCAGCAGTCGTCCACGCGCTGCGCCACGGCTGGATCAAAATGCACGACAGCTGATCGACGGGGGCCGATGAATCCCCCTTTCGTCCATATAGGTTCTCTAAACTCTGATCGCAAGCAGTTCCTTGCCGGTATTCGCATCCAGGAAGACATAGAGGTCGTAATGTGCCGGGAGCGACTGGGAGGGATCGGCTGATGGGTCGGAGGATTGTTGTGGTATTTGCTGGTACAGCACCATCCAGGCAGGTTGATTGGTAATAACATGCTGAGGCTTTGCTGTACCCACCCCATCATAGCTCAAAAGGACATAGCTGGCGCTCGTTTTCTGCGCGTGCGCGGCCGCATCCGGCTCCAACTCCCCGGCCACCAGCAGCGCCTGTTGTTGAGTGAGCGCGGGCGGAGAAGTAGGAGTCCCTAACGAAATTCCGGCAGCAGTTAATGGTGCAATCTGACCTACGGTAGGAGTTGGTTGAGTTAGGCCAGGAAAGGGCAGCAACGAGATACCTGTTCCCCCTGTAAGGCGGTTTGAAATCATCCATGCCAGCCATAAAAACGCCAGCGCAAACAAGAGAGCGCCCACAATACCGCTTATCCAACGGGTTCTCATGATCTGCTTCGCAATTCCGGCCCGCCTGCTCTGTGTATTTCTCCTATAGTCGCCTGTCATGGCTGATTACATGAACCCATTCGTTTGATCATCTTCGTGGTGCTGCATTGCCATTGATTCACCTGCTTTCAGCATATTTATTTATAGTCAGCCAATCATAAGCTCTATCGTTGCCAGTTTGCCCATTATATCATGACCTCTCAATTACGGTACAAGGCAAATCTTCACCCGGACTTCATTGCTTGAATTGACCTGACTTCCCCCAAATTATATACTTGTTTTAGTAGACATCACAGAAAGGAACCTTAACCCGTGAAAGTATTTGGCCGCATGACGGTCTTCCCTATCATGCCCTCACGCATTAGCCGCCTGTATGAACTGGCTTATAATTTATGGTGGAGCTGGCATCCAGAGGCTCGTGCTCTTTATAGAAAACTAGACCCGGATTTATGGGAAAAGGTCGGGCACAATCCCGTGCATTTCCTGAGCGAGCTGGACCCCCAGTTGCTGGAACAGGCCGCCGAAGACAAAGTTTACCTGGAACATTACGACAGCGTCCTGCAGGACTTCGACCGCTATATGCATCCGCGGGCGGAGGAAACGTGGTTCTCGCAGACCTACCCCGAATATGCAGATCAAACAATCGCCTATTTTTCGGCGGAGTTTGGACTGCATGAATCCTTGCCTATCTACTCCGGTGGCCTCGGCATTCTTTCAGGCGACCATTGCAAAGAGGCCAGTGACCTCGGTCTGCCTTTCGTCGGAGTAGGTTTTCTTTATCCTCAGGGCTACTTTCGCCAGGCCGTGACCCGCGAGGGGGTACAGGAGGCTTTTTATGATAAGCTGCATTTCTCCGAGGCGCCCGCCACTCCCGCCCTTGGGCCAGATGGTAACGAAGTCATGATCAGCGTCGACCTGCCAGGGAGGCGTATTCATGCCAAGGTGTGGAAGTTGCAGGTTGGCCGTATCCCACTGTACCTCATGGACACAGATGTTCCTCCCAATGCTCCCCATGACCGCGAACTCTCGGCGCGCCTTTACGGTGGCGATCGCGAGATGCGTATCTCGCAGGAGATCGTGCTGGGCATTGGTGGTGTGCGCGCCCTGCGCGCTCTAGGCATTTCGCCTGCCGCATGGCATCTCAATGAGGGGCATGCGGCCTTCTTGAACCTGGAACGCTGCCGGGAATTCGTAGCTGCCGGATTGAAATTTAATGAGGCAAGAGAAGCTGTCGCAGCGAATTCTCTTTTCACCACGCATACCCCGGTACCCGCCGGCAATGATACCTTCAGCTATGATCTCATCGACAAGTATTTTGGCTCCTACTGGGGGCAACTTGGACTCAATCGCGAGCAATTCATGGAGATTGCGCGCGAGGATCATGGCTGGGGTCCAACCTTCAGCATGACAGTGCTGGCATTGCGCCTAACTGGCGACCATAATGGCGTGAGCCGCCTGCATGGCGACGTTTCACGCAAGATGTGGCAGTTTTTGTGGCCCGGAATCGACGCCGACGAGGTACCGATCGACTACATCACAAACGGCATCCATACCCCTTCCTGGATTTCTCCGCAGATGAACGACCTGCTCAAACGCTATCTCGGCGAGGATTGGGAGAATCACGTGGATGAGCCGGATTTATGGGAACGTGTCGATGAGATTCCCGACGACGAACTCTGGAATGTTCATTTGGAGAGAAAAGAGGCTCTTATTGCGTATGCTCGTCGCCATTTGAGAGATCAACACCTACGACTCGGTGAGGGATCGGTTCAGATTGCCGAGATTGAACGCATGCTTAACAAAGATGCGCTCATTATTGGCTTTGCGCGGCGTTTCGCTACCTATAAGCGCGCCACATTGATCTTCCGCAACTTTGATCGACTGAATCGTATTGTGAACAACCCTCAACGCCCGGTACAAATTATTTTCGCAGGCAAAGCACATCCTGCCGATGAACCAGGCAAGGCGCTGATCGAACAGGTCTACCGCTTCTCGCGCAGCGATGCATTGCGCGGCAAGATCATCTTCCTGGAAAATTATGATATCGATATGGCGCGCTACCTGGTTTCGGGCACAGACCTCTGGCTGAACAATCCTATCCGCCCGCACGAAGCAAGCGGCACCAGCGGTCAAAAGGCCGCGCTGAATGGACAGCCGAATTGCAGTATACTCGATGGCTGGTGGGCCGAGGGCTACAACGGTAAGAACGGTTGGGCTATCGGCGAGGAGCGAGAGTATCACGATACTAACGTACAGGCCGAGGCAGATAGTCTTTCGCTCTACCGGTTGCTTGAAGAAGAGATCGTCCCGACCTACTATGATCGCGGGTCAGACGGCATCCCGCACCGCTGGATTGCCTTTATGAAAGAGGCTATTCGCACTTGCGCTCCGCAGTTCAGTATGAAACGGATGGTGAAAGAGTATACCACCCGTTTCTATGTGCCAGAAATTCAGCAGGGCATAGCCATTGCGCAGGACAATTACGAACAAGCACGTGTCCTGGCAGCCTGGAAAGACAAGATAAAGAGAAGCTGGCAGAGCCTGGAAGTGTATGCTGATGGACGACGCGATGGGCAGTTGAGCCTCGGCGAGGGCATCGATGTACGCGCCTGGGTGCGAGGAGAGGGACTGCGCCCGCAGGATTTATGCGTCGAGCTGGTTTATGGCGATGCTAACGACGAGCAGGTGCCTATCCAGCATACGTTACCAATGCAATATACCAAACAGGAATTGGACGGATCTTATCGTTTTGACCTTCGCCTGCAGCCGCCTGAGAGTGGCAGCATTGCCTATGGTATTCGTGTGCTGCCAAACCATCCCGCCCTTAGTGGCAAGCACGAAATGGGACTGGTGCGCTGGGCATAAGATAAAAGCAATCCGAAAAGCTTTCGTAACTCGATCTAGCAATCAAGCCACAGCGCAACAGAAAAGAGTCCGCCTCCCATGGAGGCGGACTCTTTTCTGTTGCGCTGAATCTCAATTACTCCCCATACGGTATCCAGATATTCTTGACCTGTGTGGCCTCGTGCAAGAACTCCTCGCCCTCGCCCTGAACGGGGTCCAACCAGTTACGTGCCTGACCATAGTTGACCCAGGTGCGCTTCATATTGCACGCCGACGCCAGTTCAACTCGCTTGCAGCCGTCGGATGGGCCGAAATACCACATAGAATCTACGTCGTCGTGATCGGCCAATACCTGGCTGAGCGTATCACGATCACCTGTCACGATGTTTACGACCCCAGCAGGAAGATCAGAAGTTTCCAGCACCTGGTAGAAATCGGTAGCGCTTAAAGGCGACGTTTGTGACGGCACAACCACAATCGTATTGCCCATAGCAATTGCCGGCGCTACTAATGATACAAAACCGAGCAACGGGAACGCTTCGGGGCAGGCAATACCGATGACGCCAACCGGTTCGGGCATAGCCAGTACCGCTCCGCGTATGGGTGGGCGATGCACAAGGCCCTCAAACTTATCCGCCCAGGCGGCATAGCTGAAGAGGCGCGAGATGCTGGCCTCAACTTCCGAAAGCGCATCGTGGTAAGGACGACCCGTTTGCTGCACAATGCGGCGCGCGAATTCCTCTGCGCGTACAGCCAGATTCTCGGCAATGTAGTAGAGTATCTGCGCGCGGTTATGCGTCGTACTCATTGCCCAACCAGCCGCGGCATGGGCCGCCTCGACCGCGTTACGAATATCCTTGCGGTTGCCCTCGCCCACCTGCCCGACCGCACGTCCCTGTGGATTATAAACATCCCGGCTGTAACCTGAGTCTGGCCGCACCTGCTTGCCCCCGATGAACATCTTCGGCGTGCGATCAATCGATGGCATTGCCAGATGATAGCCATTGCCCGCATCGACCTCGATCTCTTCCCTACGCGGCTCCTCATCATCTTCATCCACTATCTGCCTGGAACCATTAGAAGACGCCGATTCTATGGCTATACGAAGTTCCTGATCGGATGAAGATGATTCCCATTTCGGGCGCACGTATTCGTAGAGGCCCTCTTTGCCACCTTCGCGACCAAAACCACTTTCGCGGTAGCCGCCAAAACCGCTTGAGGCATCGAAGAGGTTGGTACAGTTGATCCAGACGCTTCCGGCTTTGAGCTTCGGGGCAACGTCGAGGGCAAGGTTGATATTCTCGCTCCAGACGCTGGCTGCGAGGCCGTAGCGCGTGTTGTTCGCCAGTTCGACCGCTTCGTTGGGCGTGCGGAAGGTCATGGAGACGAGCACGGGGCCGAAGATTTCAACCTGTGCGATGGTCGTGGCCGGGGAGACATTGGTGAAAAGCGTGGGTGGGAAAAAGTAGCCCTCTGTGGGGCAGGCCCACGATGGCTGCCACATAACCGCTCCTTCCTCAACACCCTGATTGACCAGGCGTTGAATTTCCTTGAGCTGCCCTGGGGAGACGATTGCTCCAATATCTACCGCTTTGTCCAGGGGATCACCGATGCGTAGGTGTTCCATACGCACGCGCAACTTTTCGATCAGGCGGTCGGCGATATCTTCCTGCACAAGCAAACGCGAACCGGCGCAGCATACCTGACCCTGATTGAACCAGATGGCATCCACAACGCCTTCGACGACGCTATCCAGGTCGGCATCATTGAAAACGATGAAAGGCGATTTCCCGCCCAGTTCAAGCGAGAGTTTTTTACCGGAACCTGCTGTAGCCCGCCGAATGCTGCGCCCCACATCGGTCGAACCGGTAAAGGCAATCTTATTGACGTCGGGATGGCGCACCAACGCTTCACCAACCTGCGATGCCTCACCGGTTACGATATTTACGACTCCCGGTGGCAAGCCTATTTCCTGGATGATTTCAGCGAATTTGAGGGCGGTCAGCGAGGTATACCGTGCAGGTTTCAGGACGACAGTATTGCCCATAGCGAGGGCCGGCGCTATTTTCCAGGCCAGCATGAGCAAAGGGAAGTTCCAGGGGATGATCTGGCCGACAACGCCTACCGGTTCGTAATTGGGCAGTTCCGAGGCCATCAGCTGCGCCCAACCGGCGTGATAGTAGAAATGGCGCGCGACAAGCGGGATGTCGATATCGCGTGTCTCGCGGATGGGCTTGCCGTTGTCAAGCGATTCCAGCACGGCCAGCAGGCGCGAGTGCTTCTGAATGTGGCGCGCGATGGCATACAGATACCGGGCGCGCACGTGCCCAGGAGTTTTACCCCAGCTTTCAAAGGCGGAGCGAGCAGCGGCTACAGCGGCATCAACATCGGCGCTATTAGCTGAGGCGATTTGCGTGAGCGGCTTACCGGTAGCCGGATTGATGCTTTCCATATACTGTCCACTGGCCGGTTTAACCCACGAATTGTTAATAAACAACTCGAATGGCGTGTGGGCCGCAATCCATGCCAATCCGGGAGCGGCAGCCTCAGGAGCAGGCCCATACTCCATTGTTTTGAAGATTTCCATGACGTCCATACTCTAGCTCCTCTCAGGCCATCGGGTTGTGATGGGCCGCAGCATAGTGGCCGGTGACGAAGTACGAGAGCTGGCGTTCAATATCGGCAAGCAGACCGCTGGCACCGATGCGGAACAGCGTGTTGTTCAGCCAGTCGTTGCCCAATTCTTCCTTTATTAAGATCAGCCAGTCGAGCGAAGACTTGGCGCTGCGAATGCCACCCGCCGGCTTGAAGCCAACTCTGTAGCCGGTGCGCTCAAAATAGTCGCGAATGGCACGCGCCATGACCACACCCACAGGAAGCGTGGCATTGACGGCCTCTTTGCCGGTGGAGGTTTTGATGAAATCGGCCCCGGCCATCATACACACCAGGCTTGCCATATCGACATTGCGCAGCGTGGCCAGTTCATGTGTGGCAAGGATGGTTTTCATATGGGCATCACCACAGGCGGCGCGGAAAGCGCGCACTTCGTCATACAACGCCTGCCAGTTGCCGGTCAAAACGTGAGCGCGCGAAATGACGATATCGATCTCCCTGGCCCCGGCTTTGACGGAAGCATTTATCTCTTCAAGCTTCTGCTCAAAAGCGATTTGACCGGCAGGAAAGCCTGTCGAAACGGCGGCTACGGGAATATCGGAACCACGCAGGGCCTCGACTGCTACGGGAACCAGGTTATGATAGACGCAGACGGCCCCAACTTTCAGGTCGAAGTCCTCTGCCCCAAGGGCATCCAGGATCTCCTGGCGCACCGGGTGACGGGCCTTGGCGCAGAGGCGCAAGACATTGCCGGGCGTGTCGTCGCCTGCCAGCGTAGTGAGGTCGATGCAGGTGATTGCCCTCAGCAGCCAGGCAGCCTGCCACTCTTTCTTGACTGTGCGCCGTGTAGGGACGGTTGCTGCTCGTCGCTCCACCGCGCTGCGATTGACGCGCGCTTGCCGCACCCAGTCCATATCCAGCGGTATGCCCGGATTGCGAACAGGATGGGATAGGGTGTCAGGTAGAGGAGAGATTTCCGGCCCGGTTCGTCTTTTGGTTGTGGTCATAGGTTTTGTCCTTTGAAAGTGCCTGGAAGTGTACTTGTTAACAGTGGTGCCTGGCAACCGCAAGGGTCGGCCCCACTATTATTCCCTGTGATATGTACATTCTTATCATATCTTCGGCTATATATGAGGATATTGTCAAGCGCATGAAAGGCAATAACCGAAATCGAACCGGCTCCAAAAATGAAGATTGTTAATGGAGTGCCTGCTTTATTGCAGCACCAAAAACTGGAGGCAGGAGTATACCTCCGGATAACTCACCGGAATCCGGCCAGTAGGCTCGTATGACTGAAGTGCCGTCCCGGAGATGAAAGTCGATAAAATACTGGCTGCTTTCCTGGCTCTGATAGTTCTGATTCACGGGAGCATTGAGAACCATGGTGACGAGATCTTCGACTTGTTTTGAGTTTTTAATAGACCCCAGTTCGGTTTTGCCATCCTGGGGACTATTTATGCCTATATATAGTACTTTGCCGCCAATGTCGAGCAGGTCAGCGCCCACTTTAGCATGAGGATTGGTATCCGCTTCATAAAGTTGTATCTCACCGTTTTGATAGGCGGTGAGCCGGAATGTTGGTTTGTAGCCCTTTACGGTATATACCTTCGTCCCTGGATTGAGAAACGCAGCATCTCCATCCTTACTTTGATAGTTCGGGTTCTGCACATTACCGTCCAGCTTAAATTTGATGGTAGCGAAGACCGGCCCAAGATCACCGGCAACTAATGGGCGACCTGGACTTGTAGCCACATAGGTTATTCCCCCAAATTTAATGAAATCCACCCAATCGATCACTACAGCAGTCTGCCCATTTTGCGAGTTCGATGCAGGTTGCCCTCTTGACGGTGGTAAGGCAGCACATGCAGCCAGCACGAGCAAAGGCAACAGGCAAAATACGAATTGGGGAGTGATATGAGAAGCCTTTTGAGTAATGTTCCTCATAAGCCTAGTCCTCCAGGTTATGAATCGTGGCTCGTACAAATATATCTATAGCATCAGACGCTGAAGACGGATAAATTGTTCCATTCAAGCAAGCTCAGAGATTAGACATGAACAGGTACAGAATGATAGAATAAAGTATGCAAGCTCGACCAGAGGACATTACAACTTCTATTTAGATCTCCTGGTCCATACTACTTATAGATCGGAGTGCGCTATATCTTATGAACAATTCCCATGCTGAATATGCGCAACAATTAAAAGATGCGGTGCTACAAAGTCCCGGCGATACATCTACCCAAATGCGACAGTCTGTCGCAGCATATGCCGCGCACCTGAGTGGTAGGCCCGCCGGTTCGTCAGGAGATATTCCTGCTGACTTAGCCGCATATCTTAAAAAGGTGGCGCTGCATGCCTACAAGACGACCGGTGAGGATATCGCAGCACTACGCGAGGCCGGCTATTCTGAAGATGCTATTTTCGAAATCACGTTGAGCGCCGCGCTCGGAGCGGGACTGGCACGTTTAGAGGGCGGACAGGCAGCTTTGAAAGGGAATCAAGAATGAGACTTGAGAAACTTGACAGGATAATGGCAGGCAAGCCCGTACCAGATGTTACCCGTGTCATAACCTATCGACCAGAGTTCTTTGGTCTTCCTTTCTCCCGCTGCTTAGAGGACGTGATGCGCGGCCCCTCGGATTGGAGCGCCGGCGAACGGGAGTTGTTCGCGGCCTTCGTCTCACGCAAAAATCAGTGTCCTTTTTGAACGGGCAGTCACGGCGCGGTCGCGTCGAAGGCGCTTGGCAACGAGTTCGTTCAGGCAGTGCTAAATGATTGGCGTACAGCTCCCATTAATGAGAAGCTGCGAGCCACACTTGGCTTTTTAGAGAAGCTAACGCTTTCACCAGGCGATGTTGGGCCAGGCGATATAGTGCCATTACGGGATGCAGGAGTCAGCGATGGCGCTATCGAGGATGCCATTTACGCTTGTACTTATTTCAATATGATTGATCGCATAGCGGATTCACTCGGGTTCGAGGTACTATCCGATGAGGCGTTCGCAGCACGAGCTGAAAGATTCTTGGAGCAAGGCTATCTTTGATTCGGAAGAGGGCAATATTGTAATATCAAAATGAGGTACAAATAAATATTGGAGAAAGGAGAACAGGCCAATGTCACTTAACGAGCTTGTTCAAGAAAAACGTGAAGATATCCTGCGCATTGCAGCCAGGCGAGGCGCAACCAACATGCGCATTTTCGGCTCCGTTGCGCGTGGAGAGGCCGACTCAAAAAGCGACATTGATATACTCGTAGACCTTGAACCAGGCCGTAGCCTTCTCGATCTTGGAGGACTCCTTATGGAGCTTCAGGAATTGCTTGGTCATGATGTGGATGTTGTAACAGAACGAGGATTGCGCCAGCGCATTCGCGAAAGACTTCTGAGAGAGGCCATCCCATTATGAGAAGCCTGAGAGAACGCTTACTGGATATTCAAGAAGCTATCGCCCGTGTCATGAAATATACAATTGGTGTTTAGACTAATTTCACGTCAAGCGGCTTGTAGACTGGGATCGCACGATTCTCGTCAAAAACGGCTCGTGCGGCTTCCCACCTTGCTTCGTAAGAAATTAGTCTAAACGTCAATACAAAAGACGGGCGAGAAAGATTCGATCAGGATGAATTGATACAGAGCTGGATAACACAGAACCTCTATATCATTGGCGAGGCAACAAGGGCTATCGCCAATGAATTTCCCGAATTCAAACGTCAACATCCAGAAATAAAATGGATTGAAATAATAGGTATGCGAACCATTCTCGCCCATAGATATTTCGACACTGATTTAGAAGCGATATGGGCAATGGCTACAACTGATATTTATGATCTCAAGAAGAGCATTGATGCTGTCCTAGCTGAAGAGAAAAGACAACAGCAGGAATAGAAGTAGAAAGCAATTGGAGCACTGCGAGCGTGGCAGTGCTCCAATGCATTTAAAGCGATCATACACCTAATCGGAAGCGAGACCAATCGCTGAAAATGGAAGAGAATACTGGGACGGGTCGATGACGGTGGTCAGGCTTCCATCATGGTGAATCTGGAAGCCACTGAGTGTGGCAGGTCCTGGCGGCGAGTTCAGGAGCCGGGAATCCAGTACATATAAGTAGCGGCTGTTGCTACTCAAGCCTTCTTCTAATGGGAAGGTATCGGATGGCGTTGAACCGGTCACGCCGTCGGAGTTCAACAAACTGATCTTGCCATTCTCATGAATGCGATAGCCGGAGATGGTATGGCTGTCCGCATCAGAGGTGTAGGCATAATGTCCATCCTGGGTGATGACCATCCAGCAGGGGGCAACCTGATGATCAGGCACCGGGCCGTTGATGAGCTGGATGCTGCCATGAACCAGGCGATAGGCTGTCACTGTCCCCGTGTTGTTCTGACCACCCATGCCATCATCGACGATCAGCTCATGCCGGCTAGCAGGGTCAAAAGCCATGCCAAAGGGATACACTCCCGTCGATGGGTAAGTCGTTGGGCCACTCAGGCGGCCATCCGAGTGTATCTGATACACATCGATCAGGTTCGTGACTTTCTCCGTAACTACTAGAAAGTGCCCGGTAGGATCAATCAGTACCTCGGCTGGATTAGGCTGCGAGGTACTCAGCCGCTGAGTCGCTCCTGGAATGGGATGCAGGTTACCCTTCCGGTCAACATGGAAGCCTGCGACATTGGCCGACTGTGAACTTCCGTTGGCCGCGTTCAAGACATAGAGCAAACCGGCGCGGTAACTCAGGCTGACCGGGCCGGTTCCGCCGGAAGGAAAAACACCCGCCACGGAGAGCTGCCCATTTCGCACATCGACGACAGAAATCTGATTACTGCCCGCGCCCACTGCGAAGAGCCTCGCTCCATCGGGAGCAAGAATCAACGAGCCTTGCGTGCCATCGGCGAATGCAGATAAACTGCCAACTCCGCCAATAGAGGTGACGCCAAGTAGCGTCAGCGAACCATCTCTCCCTTGTGCGAAGACGGTAATCGAGTTGGAGCCGCTCAAATCGTTGTTCAAGACGTACACATACCCAACAGTATTCCAATTCGCCGCCGCGAATGAACGTGGGGCAGGTCCGAGCAGCAGAGCCAGGCCGGACAGGATCAGGGCAATCAGAGTACAGGTGATGAGGGACTGGCCACTCATCATCCACACATGGGTAGCTTTTGAGGCGGAAGACGTGTTTATTGGGCCTGTAATTCGTGGGTAAGAACACCAGAGTATGGCATGGCCGCTACAGGGTTTTCCTTTCCTCAAGCGTCTTAGGAGTGATATCCTTCATATCACAACCCTGGAGGAAAGAAGAGCGTAATGCAAGACCTCTCCTACAACTCAATTGACCCTGCTGGCAAGCCTGAACAACCTTGCGAGAATGTTATTGAGGGTGTAAAACTGGCACGCCGGGGTGATGAGGCGGCCTTCACGGGGCTTTTTCATCAATACAACGCTCCTATTTGCGCCTACCTGGGCGGCCTGGTTGGCAACGCAGAAGTTGGAAATGATCTTGCCCAAGAAACCTTTATTCGGGCCTGGAAAAGTTTACCAGGTCTTCTTGATGACTCGCACTTCAAATCCTGGCTCTATCGCATTGCCGCGAATCTGGCCCATTCGTATATGCGGCACGAGCGGCTGGTGCGCTGGCTACCCTGGCATGAACAAAGCGGCCAGGATGATACACCTTCAGCCTGGATCGAGGGACCCGAAACGCAGGCCGATGAAGTTGAACGTGTCCGCAAAGTTCTCGCGCAATTGGGCGCATAGGCGCGCAGTTGTTTGCTGCTTCAACTCTATGCCGGTTTCTCACAGCGCGAGATTGCCGCCGCGCTCAATATCAGCGAAAAAAGTGTCAGCGCGTATGTGAGCCGCGCTCGCGAACAGTTCCGCAGGCTCTATCGCCAGACGCAAGGAGATAGCTCGCAATGAAACAGCACAGCACCACTTCCAATAAGCCCTGTCCGGAATGGCTTGAAAAACTGAATGCATACCACCCTGACGACCTCAGCCCTGAGGAGTGGGCGCAACTAAACAAACACCTGGCAACCTGCGCGCAATGCCGGGCCGCCAAAGCCGAATATGCGACTATCAACGCTCGTATTCTTGGCCTGCCTCGTGCCAGACCGCTGCCCGCTCTCCCGGCACAATTGCAGGAATTGATGGGGACGCAAACAGAGACCGCACATTCGCTTTCAAGCAAACCATTACAGGATAATGCTTCGTTGCGACCAGCACAAACTTCAACGCCTACTCGTTCAAGGCCGGTTCAGCGTGAAGATAGAAGAGCTATAAGCAAGCTCAACCGCGCAGCCGCTATCCTGGTCATAGTAGTTCTGCTGGGAAGTCTCCTGCTTCTGCTTAATACGTACCGGTCCAGCCTCAATACCATATCGTCCTCAAACGCTGCTCACCTGTACGTGATCTCAAGAGGGCCAGGCGAGCAATCGAACATGACCCTCACCGAGCTCAATCCTGCCAATGCGCAGGTTATCTGGCAACAAAGGCTTGATAACACCCTGGAAGGTTACGGCTTCTCCACACAGGGCAACCTTTACCTTCAGGCGCAGGATGGCAATATCTACGCTTACAGGGGCAGCGATGGTCATGCATTGTGGCATTCAGATGTAAGCCACAATCGTGCCGGGTCTACGAATGTTTCACTGCTCGCTTATCAGAACTTCGTTATTGCCGGTATCACTAATACTACCGATGGTAGCGGCGATCTTTACGCTTTTAACGCGCAAACAGGGGCTATCGCCTGGCATACAGCGCTCTCATGCGCCACCGCACAGAATTGCGCCATCTCCGGACGCCTTATGCTCCAGGCAAATGGCATCATTTATGGGCTTGCAGAAGATGGTCTTTTTGCTTGGAACGCCGCGAATGGCCGTTTCCTCTGGCACAATCCAGGCGACCAGCTGAACGGTTATCCTCAATCAATGGTAGTATCGAACGGCAAACTCTACATCACCAATTATTCCCTCAAAGTAGACGTGCTGGACGCCAAATCAGGGCGCTTCCTTCACAGCCTGGCATTACCCGAAGACAATCCTGGGGAAGTTTACGATATCGCTACCAACAAGAATATTATCTATATACTTGCAGATCAGACGGTGTCTGCTTACCGGGCAAGCGAAGACACGCTGCTGTGGAAAGAGGCGTTTAGCTATCATTCGCAAGGCACAATTTATGCCGGCAACAGCGGCATTTATGTGAATTATTACGATATTACTATGGGAAAAGCTGGCACAGGCGGCTCCGACAACTATCTCTACGCGTTAGATTCCGGCGACGGCCATATTCTCTGGCAGCGCCAAAATCTTCCCTACACGGGCGGTTTGTACCCGGTCGAATTTAATAACATCATCTGTATTGCAGGGTTCCATAGCGTCTATGGCCTCAGCGTCAGCGATGGCAGCCAGGTCTGGCAGTTCTCTCCCAGCGGTTCTGTCAATGATGTCTTCGGCGGTTGATATTCCCTGACGGAGCAGTTCGGTCTGTTTCAGCGTAAAAAACCGGGACCTGTCAGGCATGCTCAAGGATACGAGCAAACGCCTGAAGGTAGCTAGAATCAGCATGTTGTTGGCGCAGCACCCAATACTCCGCGCCCCAAAAGAGGTAGGCATATAAAGGGGCCGCTTGTTGTGACCAGCGCATACCCGCGGTCTGCTTGAATGAGCCGATGATCTCTGGCACAATCCAGATCAAGCGGGCAATCAGGAATAGAGCGGCATCTCCCGCGTTGGCATAGATCAGTGGAAGCAAGGCCTTTCTCCCTCCCGAATCATAAAACACCTCGATCTCTAAACTGATTCCTGGAACACACGACGAAACAGGTCGGATTGAAAAAGCATTTCAGGATCATATACTTGCTTGAGACGGAGAAATGCATCAATAGCGGCTTCCCCAATACTCTGGCGATAGAGGGCATTAGTGAGTAGCGAGTCTCTCGCGAGAAGGATACGCCTCATACCTGTTACGTCGATGACGATTCTACACGTATTTCACCGCCGTGACGCGGTCATCTGCTCATTCTCGGCCTGGATCTGCTCGAGTACCTGCCGGTAGTCATCTGGCTGCTCGCATTGTGTGAGCGCGCGGTTGATCTCCAGGTCGATGATAGTAAGCGGGGTGCGCAGTTCGTGGCTGGCATCGGCGGTGAACTGCGCCTGGCGTTTGAAAGCGGCCTCCAGACGTGCCAGCATTTGATCTCTCAATGCGGCTCGCCGCCTGCGCGAGTTTCTCGGGTTTGAAAGCGGCCTCCAGACGTGCCAGCATTTGATCAAAAGTGGCCGCCAGTTCGCCGAACTCGTCACGGCGTTGCAAATGCAGACGGCGACGCAGGTCGGTCGCATTGATCTCATTGGCTGTGCGAGTAATCATCTTCACGGGTCGTAGCGCTTTGCCCGCCAGCCAGTAACCACCGATTGCCGCGAGCAGGAGAGCCAGAACACCATGAATGATCCAGATCGCCACTAAAGGGAAAATATGCGGCGAGGGTAATCCGACCAGCAGCTTAGCGAGGCGCGTATTCCCGTTCAACACCAGAAGATCAGCCTGGAGCAACGGAAAACACAAAGATCGCTTATATACACCTTATGACAAAATACCCTGGTAGCGGCCTACTAGCAGGGTATTTTTGATTATTATCAGATCTTTAGCTTTTGGATATAAGCGGCAATATCAAAGCCGAAGGATGCTCTTCATCATGATAAATCCGCTGCTCCGCCACCGCCATCTCCGTCGTCACCCCCAAAGGCGCTCCTGATATTCAAATTCCTATCATATTTCGGAAACGCGCTCGAACTGATTTCCAGGCCGATGCGATGCCCGGCTTTGAATACTTGCGAGGTATTCCAGCAATCAATAGCATAGCGGTAGATTTTGCCTGGCTCGATCAACCTCGGCCGATCCATCCCTTCGCGGAAACGGGCGCGTACCATGCCATCGCAGAGACGCTGAGTAAAACCGGTCGGCCAGATATCTACCAGTTTAGCTGTGAAATCGGTATCCGGTGCTGAAGATGAGGCATACAAATCAACGCGGATAGGGCCTGTAACTTCTATATCCTCAGAAAGCGGCTCCGTCACATAGACCAGCACATCGTCGCGGCGTTCGATGGCCGCATAATCATCGGGACCCCCGATCTGGGACGAAGTAGGTTCGGTAATAAATGGTACGGGACGCGCAGGGTCATAGCGGTAGTTATCAGGCAGTTCTTGCGCGGATGGTTTAGTTGTTGAAAGTGTACCATCACCGAAACGACTGTTGGCCCGCCCTGCGCTATGCAGGTAATAGGACGTCCATTGCGTGCGGGCAAGCGGCCATTCGCGTTCGTCGCGCCATTCATTCGCGCCCATGACAAAGATGCGAACAGGAGCTGCATCACGAGTTGTTTCATCTGTGACGCCTTTCAGCCAGCGATCGAACCAGCACAGTTCTTCCGCGCGCAGGTCAATCAAGGCTTGCGGGCCAAAATCAACCTCACCCAGTTTTGCGTCTTTGTTCACCACATGTCCCCATGGACCCATGAGCAATTTCTGACCTGCTCTCGCTTCGGGCGTAGCCGCATGCGCCGTCATGCCAATGTAGTTGAGTGGAGTACCGATTTGCTCGTCATCGTACCAGCCGGAGATATGCAGCACAGGGACGTTGACGCGACCAAATTTCTTCTGATAACAAATGGATTCCCAGTAATCATCAAGTTGGGGATGTTCGATATCGGCACGCCAGTGCGGTATGGAGCGTCCAATTCGCTCATCCATCGTTATCATAGGCAGGTGTTCATAGACCTGTGACCAGTCAACGGCTTCCATTAACTGGTTTGTATGTCCACTGACGAAGTGCAGCCAGCAGAGGTGCATAGGAGAGGGCAGGCCGGTCGGCGTTTCAACAAAAGGATCAGATGGAGTGACGCGCACAATCATGGCGCGCAGGTGCGGGGGTTGATGGAGAGCCGCCAGCCATTGAATACGACCGGGATATGAGCTTCCCACCGTGCCTACGTTCCCATCCGACCACGGCTGCCCAGCACACCATTCAATGGCATCGTAACCATCCTGCCCATCATTGACGTATGGTACGAATTGACCATCAGAATCACCCCGCCCACGCACATCCATGGCGACGAAGATGTAATCATGTTCCGCATAGTAGTTCGCAAGTGCCAGTAGAGGCTCGTTCAGTTTCATATATGGCGTGCGGGTCAGGATGATGGGATATTTTTTCGATGCGCTCGCATCGATGGGAAAATATATGTCGGCTGACAGTGTGATGCCGTCGCGCATGGGAACGCGTCGATTGAATTCGACGCGGACTCTGTTGGGGTCTGGGGTGGTCATAAATGAGTATCTCTTTCTAGAAAACGTTCTACTTGTACCTGCTGCGATTTCATGATCTTACTTTTTGCAAAGCGGAGCAGGTGCACTCCAGTCTATCACATCCCCATTGAGCAGTAATGGCTTTGAGGAAATAGCCATTACTATCCAGAACAGTATCGCTCACACAAAAAATATTTGGAATCAAACTACTGGCAGATTAACCATTCGATAGAATATAATAGCCATTGATGGGGTTCAATCTGTGAATCCCTGATCGGGGGATATTTCTTTCAGGAGGTTTTACCATGGTACAAGACAGGGTCATTCGCGTGCTACGTATGTGCTTCCTCAGCAGTTTGTTGGCGCTAGTGGTGCTGCTGGTGCTGCCTTTTAGTGCCAGCGCCCTCTCGGTTGCGCATGGACAGGCAAGCACCCATCCTGCCAACAGCGTTACGGTCAAGATCGTACAAAAACATGGGAATTACAAGTTCAAGCCCAAGAAAGTGACGGTTACTCAGGGAGAGCAGGGAACGCTCGATAACACCACGAATATCGACCAGACGATCACCTACATGGGCGCTCCAATTTACACCATCCCGGCCAATAGCTCTATCACCGTAACAATAGAATTCACTCCTGGAACGTATGTGGTGAGCTTGCAGTCGAATCCTAATGCGCATTTGACGATCATCGTGAAGTAACGCTCCGATCAGGACTTCATAGATTTCTCAACTATGAGGCCCACTTATGTCTCTTGATTTTGATCCAAAGCAAGGTCCTGAGAATGGCTTATCTCAGGACCTTTTTGTGTGTTCAGACGAGAAGGTTTGCATACGAATTCACACGCTGAAGCTTTCCTTCTGCTGTTGATGGAAAGGCGCAAGTGCAGTATTGGCCGCCACAAGCAGCGCTTCTACGCCGTCCAACTTTATCACATGAAAAAGAAAGATTATCCGCTACACCCCATACTTCTTGATCAGCGCCCTGACCCAGTTTACCTGCTTTTCTGAAGGAACGAACTTGTTCTTTTGCAGACGCTTCGCCATATCATTCACGAATGCACGCTCGTTGGCGGCGACACGCGGGCTATCGATGGCGGTGTTTTCAAACAAGGTTTTCAGCTTCTGCACCTGCTGGCGCAGGGCGGCAAGTTCGGCAGGAGGCATCATATTGCGGGCTTCGGGCGCTTGCGAAGCCTGCCATTGTTCATAGGCGACCCTATCGCCGTTCCAGGCGCCCAGGCCGGCCAACTCGTCAGCCCGTTCGTTCTGGCGATGACCGGCATGCCCGCGCACCCATTCAAACACCGGGCGAGAGTGACGCTTTTTGAGCAGGATACGGTACAGTTCCCAGAGGTCGGCATTGGCCTTCATCTGAAAAACACCCTGGGCTACTTTGATCGTATAGTCGCTGTCGCTGTAGATGGTTAAAGGCGCATCGCGCGGGGCGAGGCAGAGCGCGGCCAGAACAGCAGTAATCTCGGCACGATTATTGGTGGTATTTGGAGATTTGGAAATATGCCCATAGCATTCAATGCGCGGGGCATCTGACGGTAGTTCGCCATCAATAAGCTCGTCCGCGGCCACAAGAATGACACTCCAACCCGCGGGTCCGCCTGGATTTTTTATACACGCCCCGTCTGTATAGGCTATCGCCGCCCTCTCGCCAACGGTTTCCTGAACCGTTTCAACAGGGATATTCCGCAAGGCATTGAGTATCGACTGCCATTCCAACGAGTCGTCAGCGAGGCTCATAGAAGTATCCGATCTACACCACAATTTGTTTCGCGGCAATTACACCGCGCTTACTCTTCTTTCCTTCAACTACGATTTCGCAGCCTTCTTGTAACTCTTGTATTACCGAAGGAGAAGCCGCCTCACCTGTTTTTCGCAGAACGGTTGTATTTCCATTTACGCGCACGGCTACCGGCCTGGTTTCGCCCGTACTCTTTTTCGTCGTGCCACCGGCAATGATATAAGTCTCTTTTTTACCCACTTTATGCGCAACCCCCACGACGGTGACCTTGCGTCCTTCCTCTATGAGCTTGTTAACGCGAGCTTGCATTTGTTGCCGCTCCCATTCACCAGGCTGGTCATGCTCTTGATCAGAATTTTCAGCTTCTGCTTGCTCTTGCGCGGGCGATTGATCTTCTGAATGAGAAGCTGTTTGCTGCCCACCTGTTTGATCTTCAGATTCAGATTGCGAAGCGGCTTTTCCATGTGGATGCTCAAAAAGTGTATTGTTATACGAGGCAGGAATGGCTACTCGTAAAGCTCGCGGCATCGCATCAAAGCTGTAACTGACCATGATTTGATCGGCATCGTCGAACTGCTTGAGTACTTTGCAGTCCGATTTGCCCAGGTAGTCTTTGAGTTGGACGGCGCTCCCATCCAATTGTAGATGAATGGAGGCCGGGACGCTGATGGAGAGGTGCGCGCCGTGAAAGTACTCGGCGGTCAGGTTATCGGGTTTGCGCCTGAGTAAGAGCGAGGTTATCTGCTGTATAGTGGTGAGGGGATCACCGGCAGTGATGACACAGACATCGAGAATGCCATCGTCGATATAGGCGCCGGGGGTCATCTCAAGAATACTGGCATATTTGCGCGTATTGCCAATCACGACTTGAAGCGCTTCTCCTTGCCAGACGAGATCATCTTTGCCTGTATCATTGGCAGCGCGAATTTCCACCGGAAATGGCTGTTGTTTAGGCAATTCTTTGGCAGCAGAAAGCCCCACAGCGAGCCGGCCAATCTCGTACTTCAAAGGTTTGGAAACATGCTGCATAATATCAGCATCGATCCCCAGACCAGCCATGAGTAAGAAGTGATGCCGGCCTTTGGAAGAGGCCTTGATCTTCCGCATTGCTTTAGCATCTCTACTGCCACCATTATTCTGCGCTGCGCCGGAAAGCGTAAAGCTTTCAATATCAACATGGCCAATATCAACTTTACGCACCTCGCTCTCGACAAGGGCGAGCGCCGCCCTGGCAGCATCGCCCGGTATACCGACTTCCGAGGCCCAGACATTGGCTGTACCTCCCGGTATGACGCCCACAATGCTGTGCTGCCCTTTCACGTTCATTACCCCGTTGACCACCTGATTGACCGTGCCATCGCCACCATAGGCTATGACGAGATCACTGTTATCTTCTGCGGCTTCCGCGGCCAATTCCAGTGTCTGCCCCCCATATTCCTTGAGTTTGATGTCCGTTTTCATGCCGGCTGCGGATAGAATGGCCAGTATGTCCGTCAGTTTCGCCAGATTTTCTCCTGCTCTGGGATTAATGACCAGGCTTGCTTTCTTGCTGCGCATATAACTTCTCCTCGTGAATAATAGTCAACCTTTCTGTAACAAACACGTGAGCAGTTGAGGTAGCGTTTCAGCCAGCCAGGGCAACCGCAATGGCGGTCGCCCTGCTCGCCGAATACTTGCCCATGCAACCTTGATCGTATAAGATACAGCAGACTGACGACGTTGAAGAATCTGAAAGTAGACGACTTATGCACCTGCGAGGTATTGGATACGCCATTATAGCCTCGTTCATGTTTGGCCTTGGGGCAGTGCTGGCAAAACTTGTGGGCAGTGAAATCGATGCCGCGCTGGTGGCATTCCTGGACCTGGCCGTGGGCGGACTACTGCTCACGCTCTGCCTGGCAGTCACCAGCACGCCCTTCATCCGGCAAATAAGGAGGCTCCGGCACGGCGATTGGATCAATGTTTTTCTGCTAGCGTGTCCTGGCACATCACTTCCATTGCTCTTGATCGTCGCCGGTTTCGCGCGTACAAGCGCCCTGGAAGGCGGATTTTTGCTGCAACTGAATGGCGTGGCCGCGCTTATTTTCGCGCTAGCACTGTTAGGAGAGCGTATTCGCTTAAAGCAAAGCCTGGGTATCCTGCTGCTGCTTGTTGGCAGCGCACTGGTGGTCTTAAAGGGAACAACAGGAGGAGATGCGGGAAGCGGTATAGTGGGTGACCTGATGATCGTAGGAGGCACCATTGCTATCGGTTTCGCCTATATCCCGGCCAAACGTCTGACTTCGCGCATCGATACTCTGCCGTTGACCGCCATACGCCTGTTCGTGGGAGCCGCTACTATCTTACCGGTTCTGGGCAGCGAGTTTCTCGTTGGCGCGCATTCATTCTTCTGGCAGCCCACGCTCGTCACCTTTTGGATCACACTACCGGTATATATTCTCACGAATTTCTGCCTCGGCTATCTCAGCCAGCAAGAGGGGTTGAAGCTGATTAAGGCCTGGGAAGTAGCCACGATCACGCAAACTGTGCCACTCTTCTCCACCGCTTTTGCCATCCTCCTGCTGCATGATTCTATGACACCCATCCAGGCAATTGGAGGACTGATAGCCATTGCCGGTGGAATAGTGGTTTCATTAAACAATGAGGCTCCAACACCAGTAGTTCTTGCGGAAAAAGAACAATTGCAAGAGGTGCCAGGGGAAGATCGTTATTGATCTGTAAAAAATTCAGGCCGCCGGGCGGTGGCCTGAATTTTTTACAGATCAATAACGGGTTCCTACTCTTTATGCGCCAGGACTTTGACGGCCTGCACAATATGATGAGCGTTGATACCGGCCTCTTCGAGCAGTTCATCGGGAGTGCCGGAACCTGGCATGGACTGCACGGCCAGTTTCACCACCCTGGGCAATAGGCCATCATACTGGGCAAACACGTCCAGCACGGCATCGCCGAGCCCACCTTCGGGCCAGTGATCCTCGACAACCACGATCCTGCCGCCCGTCTCCTCAGCCGCCGCAATGATGGTTTCCTCGTCGAGAGGCTTGACCGAATAGGCATCGATGATACGAACATTGATGCCTTCTTGTTGTAGCTGATCGTAGGCCTTAAGGGCCTCGTGCAGCGTAATTCCCGCGGCAATGACCGTCGCCTCGTCATTCTCAGAAGAGTGAACGACTTTGCTGCCACCGATCATGAATTCGTCACCGGCACTGTAGATAGTCGGAGTAGCCTCGCGGGTCGTGCGCATGTAGACAATACCATCATGCCCCGCCATCTCCGCAACCAGCTGTGCAGTCTGGTTGGGATCGCAAGGATAGAGGACGGTGCTGCCATATACCGCTCGCATCATCGCCAGGTCTTCCAGCGCCATCTGCGAGGGGCCATCCTGTCCAATCGAGACACCGGCATGTGAACCGCAGAGACGAATATTTGCGCGCGAGACGGCCGCCATACGGATGAAGTCGTATGCACGGGTCAGGAAAGCGGCAAAGGTGGAAGCGAACGGAATCTTATGCCGCACACTCATGCCAACCGCCGCGGCCACCATCTGCTGCTCCGCGATATACTGCTCAAAGAAGCGGTCGGGGAAGGCTCTGGCAAATTCATCAGCATAGGTCGAGTTACTTACTTCACCATCCAGCCCAACTACGTCGGGATTGGCGGCCCCAATCGCCTGCAGCGCATCGCCATAAGCCTTGCGGGTCGCGACCGGTTTACTGTTATCATATTTAGGCAGTTCAACCTGCTTTTTGGCAGCTTCAGGAGCGGGTTGACGATTCTCCGGCTTCTGAACGGGGAAAGTCATGCTGCGAGCATAGTTCAACTCCTTGAGAGCTTGCTGCTCCTGGTCTTTATTAAGAGCCTTGCCATGCCATCCATTGACGTTTTCCAGGAAAGAGACGCCCTTACCCTTGACGGTCTTCGCGATAATGACAGTAGGCGCATCAGTTGCCTGGACGGCCTGAGCATAGGCATTATTAATTTCGTCGTAGTTATGGCCGTCGATGACGATGGCATTCCAGCCAAAAGCTTTGGCGCGGGCTTCATACGCGGCGGTATTCCAGCCAAGCTCGGTTTCGCCGCGCTGCCCCAGGCGATTCACATCGATAATGGCGATAAGATTGTTTAGCTTGTAATGCGAGGCATGGTCAAATGCTTCCCATATCGACCCCTCAGCGGTTTCGCTATCACCACACAATACCCAGACATGATAGGGCAACTTATCCAGGTACTTGCCGCAGAGCGCGATACCAACGCCAATGGGTAAACCCTGCCCAAGAGAGCCGGTGGCTACATCGACCCACGGAATGGCCGGCGTTGGATGCCCCTCGAGACGGCTGCCGAATTTGCGCAGGGTGAGCAGTTCTTCGTCGGTAATAGCTCCCGCAGCCTTAAACATGGAATAGAGTAGGGGCGAGGCATGTCCTTTCGATAAAACGAAGTGATCGTTGTTCGGATTCTTCGGGTCTTCGAAGTCATAATGCAGATAGCTGATCATTAAAACGGCCATCAGGTCTGCTGCTGACATGGACGAAGTAGGATGGCCTGAGCCGGCGGCAGTGGTACTACGGATGCTATCTACACGCAATTGCTGGGCAAGGTTAGTCCACTGTTGCACTTTGGATTCTGTTTGCGTCGTTGTCATCTACACACTCCTCTTAAATTTTAAGGGCGCTGAATACCGCCCTCGCGCTCCGGGCGTGCAAGCGTTGAAACAGGCTTTGAACGCTCCTTACACGCCCTCTATTATACGACATTCTCCCTATACTAACGTTTTCAATCCACTCATTCGGTTACGCCTTATCGCGCCTTGCTTTATTGTAAAATTTGAGTCTGGGAAGGGCAAGCTGATGCTTGCTTCCAAAAGGTACAATAGGGCAATGGAACTGATTATCTTCATAGGATTGCAAGCTTCTGGTAAGAGTACGTTCTATCACCAGTATTTTGAGACAACGCACCTGCATATCAGCAAGGATTTGCTGCACAACAACAGGAAACCTGGTCGCAGGCAAATGCAACTGGTTGAGGAAGCTCTCCAGGCCAGACAATCGGTCGTGGTCGATAACACCAATCCGGCACTGGCGGATCGAGAGTCGCTCATTCATCTTGGACACGAGTGCGGCGCCCAGGTCACCGGCTATTATTTTGAATCTCAAGTGCGTTCAAGCCTCGAGCGCAACAAGACGCGCTTGGGAAAGGCCAGGGTGCCTGACGTGGCAATTTACGTGACGGCGAGCAAACTGGTCCCGCCCAGCTATGCGGAAGGGTTCGATACGTTATATGATGTACATATAGCCGAGAATTCCGGTTTTGAAGTGCGCACACGAGAAAAGTACGAGGCCCATTAACTATATCTTTTAGGCGGGCATTGGAACCAGATTGATCGCGCCGGGGCGGACTATACGTCGATCACCCCAAGGGAAGAAAACCAATGCAACTCAGCGAAGAAGAACATGACGATGATGACTCATTAGACGAGTTAGATGACATACCTGCTGATGATGAGCTACCTGTTCACGAAAAGGACCATCGCTCGCGCTATTTCTTTGCCATCATGTGCTTCCTGATTGCACTGATCCTGCTGAGTTTCTACCTCAACAATCATTTTGACTTTGGCCCCAGCTTGCTGCTACTCTTCCTGGCAATACTTTCTGGCTACCTGGGGATACTCTTCTTCCGGCATGGCAACACGCGCAACCCTCAGGTGGGTTCATGGATGGATACTGAGCCACACACACACCATCCACCCGTAACTGAGCAGGCACAAGTCGGGGAAATTGAAATTCCAGAAGAGCATACAGAAGACGACCAGGTTACCTTTGAGCAATTGGTTGAACAGGCGCTGACCTCAATCCCTGAAGAGTTTCACGAGCAGATGAAGAACGTGCTGGTGCGGGTGGAAAGCGAGCCGGACGAAGAGCTATTGCGGCGTGTAGGCGTGAAAGAGGGCCACACGCTGCTGGGACTTTACGAAGGAGTGCCATTGACGGCTTACGGGCGCATCGGCGGACCAGAGATCATCACGATTTACCAGAACCCCATTGAGAGATATTGTCGCTGCAACCCCGACCGTATTCGCGAACAGGTGCGGCGCACAGTATTGCACGAAGTGGCCCATCATTTCGGCATCGATCATGATGAGATGCCGATATGGGTAAAATAAGAACTTAGAAAGGGGAAAGCGTTAAGAAGGCAGAATCACTACTTTCAGCGCATCCCCGGGCCTTGCCACCAGTTGAAACGCCTGGGCAGCATCTTTCAACGGGAAACGATGGGTAATCACTGTTTCCGCTCGAATACGCCCGGTTATCAGCAATTCCAGGGCCAATCTCGTCTCGTAAGGACCGGCGGAATAACTGGTGCGCAGCGTAATCTCTTGAAAAAAGAACGTATTGGGAGTGATAGGAAGCACTTCGGCAGGCGGTGGAGGCGCGAACAGCAATACAGTTCCTCCCCGGCCCGCTAATTCTATCCCCTGCTGCATAGCACGAACACTGGCAGGTGTCACGATTACAATATCCGGTTTGCGCCCACCGTTGACAGCATACGCTTGATCTAGCAGGGTACGCGGCTCGGAATCAAGGGCGTAATCAATACCAACATTCAGGGCGTGTTGCCTGCGGTAAGGGATGGGATCAACGATGATGACGCGAGCCGCGCCACGCTGCTGAGCGAGCTGTGCTAGCAGGATACCATTGCTGCCAGCTCCCAACACAAGCACACTATCCCCCGGTCGAATCATGGCACGTTCGATACCCCGGATACAGCAGGCTAACGGTTCTATCAATGTTGCTGCCTCGAATGAAAGATCATCTGGTAAGGAGAGAACGTCAAGCTTGACGTTTGGGGCGGGAACGCGAATATATTCAGCCAGCCCGGCAGGATAGAGACGTGTGGAGCGAAACGTTGCACATTGTGAATAGGAACCGCGCTGGCAGTAGTGACAGACCATGCAGGGCACGTGATGGTGTATGAAGACACGCTGGCCAGGAGTGAATTGCTCGACTCCTTCGCCCACCGCCGCTACAACTCCGGCAGGCTCATGTCCTGGATAGAGGGGGGCGCGCGGTTTCATGTACCACTCCATCACGTCGCTGGCACAAATGCCACAAGCCCGCAGTTGTACCAGCAATTCGCCCGCGCCAATTTCGGGTACGGGCAGTTCAACGACACGTATATCCGAGTTGCTATGATACTCGACGGCTAACATGCTATAATTCTCCATACCCGGAATCATAGGAAACCGATTGATCAGCAGGGAAGACTGATTCCATTGCATTTGAGCCAGGGCTAGCGCTTCGCCGGTACAACGCACAGGAAACCGAATGGTTCATCGCCAGTTGTGAAGAACTGATGTACTTCGTTGCCGGGAATGTAGACGACATCGCCTGGATGAAGCTCGTATTTCTCGCTACCTGCAATAAGATTGGCGTGACCGTGCAGGATATAGACGCCATGATCGTGTGGATGCTGGTCGAGCGAGGTATGACCACCGGGCTGTACGGCGAAGTAACGCATATGAAAATTGGGCGAGCTTTCATCAGGGCCGATGAGAATCTGGCGGGTGGCACGGTCGGCCCCGCTATTTTCCGGCCCATAAGATCGCACCGTTACATCCTCCCAGCGATATTCACCATTTTCTCTGCTGCCGATATGATGAATGACAGGCATGTAATGCTCCCTATCCGGTTCTCGTGGTGATTTCTCAGCGGTTGGGGCGAATCTCAACTTGCGAGGATAGCAATATAGTCCGCCGGTAGCGTACAACCGCTGTAGAGTTTCAACAGTAAGGTTGGTTGGTAGAATACCGTGACTTGCTGGCCTGCGCAGGACATGACCAGGGTGCGTGCTCCTGGCGGGAGATCCTGGCGTAACGGCTTGGCTTGACCGCGCAAATTGAAAACCCCCATGGGCCATAACTCACCTTCAGTGACAAAATCCTGCGTCTTAAAGTAGAAGAAAGGCACGCCATAGCGCATGGTGGTCTGCACATCAGTGATCAGCGTCAAGATATGCGAAACTGCTACCTGATAGGGGCTGTAGGGATCAATACCGCAGCCCTTGAAGCAGCCTGTGCCCTCCACCACCCAGATATGCTTGCCCAGCGCGCCGCTATTCAGGTTGACACCAAATTGCTGCGCCCAGAAGACAAATAATCCGTACAGGCTATTTGTGTACTGGTTAGGATAGCCATTATGCCAGCTATCGATGAGGCCGATGGCATGCGAGCGCCAGCTCCAGTTCCCCCCAGGATGCACCGACGTATTCATGGCATACTGCATTTGATTAAGATAGTTGGCCTGATCAACAAGCGGCGAGTAATCTACCCCTCCCACATGCGGATCAAGAGAGCCCATCAATACCGGAATACTGGGCTGTACTGCATGCACGAGCCGCTGGCAGAGATCATAGAACCTGGCGAATGCGTCCGGCGAGACATAGGCGGTCAGAGGCGGGTCGTACTTCATCTGCTCGTTGCCACATTCCACAGCATCCGCGCCACTATGGGCCACATCCTGCAGCGGTTTTGTATCTAACAGATGAGAGGGGTTGGGCGATTGGCAGGTTACAAGCAGAACATGGATGCCCTGCGCATGCAGGCCCTGTATTTTTTGCTGGAGCTCGGTTCCACTCACACCCTGGCCGCATGTAGGATAGCCTAAGCGTATCCACGAGAGGCCTGGCATCGTTTGCGGCGGAATGCTATCAATCCCGAGTATCTTAGCAGGGTCCGTCGTGGGAGCAAGGGTTGGCACGGGAGTGGGAGTAAGAGTCGGCGTCGCACCAGGTGGAACAGTTGGAGGTATCGTTGGTGATGCCACTTTGACTACCGGAGTAGGGGTTGCGGCCGGAGACGCCTGCGTCACCCTCGTCGCGGCTACCCGGTATGCGAAGGTAGCCACCAGCAGACTGGCAACCAGTACTCCAATACCTATAACCAGAGCTTTCCTCCTGGACCGATTGGGTGACTGCATATCTCAACCCCCTTGCTTGCTGCAAACATACAACTTCAGCGGAGATACTTCCACTTAGTACTTTACCACCTGGAATCAAGTCACAGGAGTAAATCGACGAGGGGATAAGCAATACCAGCCAGGTTTCCCCCTGTATCTTCCCTACAGGAAGCCGGTGAGAACTGTATAATTATTCTGAGGCGCAATACAACATGCAGACGAGTTCAGTCAAGAGATTCTAGCACGACTTGCATTTCCATAACAGTCTCTGCCTTGAGCAATTCCAGTGCGCGCTTTTGCCAGTATTCCAGTGAGTGCCGGTGCAGCGCAGCTTTCACATTGACGATGGCCGGCGGGCTCATGCTTAGCTCCTGCACGCCAAGTCCCGCCAACAATGGACCTATGCGCGGGTCGGCGGCGAGTTCACCGCACAGGGCGACAGCCTTGCCGTGTGATTTTGTAGCATGAACAATCTGACCAATCAGGCGCCATACCGCCGGCTCCAGGGGAGCGAACATACTACTAACACGGCTATTGGTGCGATCGGCAGCCATGGTATACTGGAAGAGATCATTGGCCCCAATACTGAAGAAATCAACCTCACGAGCGAACGCACCAGCCATTATAGCCGCCGCGGGAGTTTCGACCATGATACCTAGCTGTGTAGCCTGGGGGATAGACTGCCCGCTCCGGACAAGTTCTTGCCGCACAGAGGTATAGATAGCACGCAGGCGGCGGACTTCTTCGAACGTTGCAACCATGGGAAACAGGATGTGCAGATCAATAGTCGTTTCAGCGCCCGCACGCAGGAGCGCGCGAAGCTGTTGGCGCAAAAGCTCCTCATGCATGAGGTGAATACGCACTCCACGCAGACCGAGGGCAGGATTGGCTTCCTGTAGAGGACCAAGCAGCGGTTCGAGAGCAGGAAAAGGTTTATCGGCTCCAGCATCAAGCGTCCGTGCGATGATCGTCTTGCCAAACAAGGCATGATCCGCGAAAGCGCGAAAAAGCAGCATGTAGGTCTCGAACTGTTCCTGCTCATCCGGGAAGATAGGGCGTCCTCCGAAAAGAATTTCGGTGCGTAAAAGGCCGATACCCTCCGCGCCGGCCTCTGCTGCTGCCTGTGTGCCTTCCAGATCACCCACATTGGCGAAGATTTGCACGGGACGGCCATCGGCGGTTGAACCGCGCTGATTTCTCCACTGCGTCATATGCTGAGTGCGACGCCAGTTACGCTCCTGCCACCGCTGATCCATGCTGGTACGTAAGAGTCGCTGCTGTTCTGCAACGGGATGAAGATAAAGCAATCCCTGGGTGCCATCAATCGCAATCTGCTGACCCTCTCGTAGTATATCGAGCAGGTGAGGATCGATACCGGCAATGGCGGGAATCTCCAGCGCGCGGGCAATGATCGCGGCATGTGTCGTTGGGCCACCTACTACCGTGCAAATACCAAGAATTGATTCTGGATTCAAGTTCACTGTATCTGAAGGCGTGAGGTCGTGGGCGACTAACAGGACCCCTTTGCTGTCATCACCACCGGTTCCATCACTGGTAGTATATTGCAGGTGACGAATGGCACGTTTGGCCACATCACGTATATCGGCAGCACGAGCAGCCAGCGTCTCATTCTCAAGCGCCTCAAGTTCCCTTGCCTGGCGTTCCGCGGCCTCATGCAATGCTCTCGAAGCCGAATACTGCTGCCCGATTAGCTCTACTGCCTCATCCAGCAATTCGGGGTCTTGCAGCATCAATCGTTGCGCCTCAAAAATGCCCGCCTCGCCGGGTCCCACCGCTTGCGCTACCTGCTCGGCTAGCCGGCGCAGTTCCTCTACCGCCTTAGCGATGGCCTGCAGCAAACGATGCTGTTCAGCCTCGATCCGCTCAGCAGCAATCGTGGCCGCATCTATAGAGAGTTTGGACTGTCTGGAAATACGTACCGGGCCAATAGCGATACCAGGAGAAATAGCCAGCACACGCATAGGCTCGACCACAAAATTGCTTTCACCGGCCATCATCGTGAAACTCATTCCTCTTCGTCAAACTTACGCTCTACAAGTTCTGTTAATGTTCGCAGGGCCTCCTCTGCATCTTCGCCCTCGGCACGCAGTAGAATAGTATTGCCCTGGACAGCACCAAGCTTCAGCACTCCCATGATACTCTTCGCGTTTGCCGCCTTGTCACCACAACTGACCTGGATGCGTGATTGGAACTGGGCTGCCGCCTGAACGAGAAGGCTTGCAGGACGAGCATGCAAACCAACCTTATTGACGATCACGACACTTTTTTCTGCTACTGGCACATGCTTGTCCTTTCCTACATCTCTTTTGCGTGTACTTTTGGCAACGTATGGGCATTGGCGGCTGCCTCGGCCACCTCCTGCAGGCTATTACCGATCGAGGCTTCCACAGCGGCGATGACCGCTCCCTCTACTAATGGGGCAGGGCTGATCACAACATGTTGCTCTCGACCCGGCGGGAATGCCTCAACCGCCATTTCGGTTGCCATTACCGCACTCCCAAGGTCAAGCAGCACCAGGATGCCATCAGGCCCATTCACTTTTTGCAGCGCCTCTAGAATCTTTTCTACTGAAGTTCCGAGGGTTCCGTCAGCGCTGCCCCCTGCCGCGGCAATTGCTACCTTTCCCTGGGCCATTTGCCCGGCCAGTTCAGCCACACCTTCCGCCAATCGCGCGCTGTGGGATACGATAACTAAGCCAACCGTCATGGACCTTGTCTCCTTTGTTTTGCCAGCGCATTGAAATTTGACCTTCTTGGATGTAGTGGCTCTCCTAGTCCCACAGGGACGTGACAGGAGCCAGGCGCTTTCCCGAATCCGTCCGTTTAGGGATTGAAAGATTGAAACAGCGTTTTGAGTATCAGCCAGCTAGATGTCGCACCGGGGTCCTGATGCCCAATGCTGCGCTCACCGAGATAACTGGCGCGTCCTTTCGTGGCGAGCATGGGAATCGTAGCTCTCATACCATTTTCAGCAGCACCGGTAGCACGATGAAGCAATTCCGCAAGGCCCAGGTGTTGTGCCTCCGCGTCTTTTGCTGCTGCCAACGCGGGAGTAAGCGCATCAACCATGGTTTTCTCACCCGGCCGCGCCTTACCACGGGCCTTTATACCCTCCAGTGCGGCCTCCAACATCGTAACAACATCGGATTCATAGAGTTCGTGCTTCCCCGCAGTTGCTATGCCGGCACGCAGAAAGGCAGTCCCATAAAGCGGACCACTCGCTCCCCCAACCGTTGATACCAGTGTCGTACCAACCGTTTTAAGAATTGAGCCAATATCCATCTGCTCTACTGCCGGCAGCTTCTCCATCACTGCCTTAAAGCCTCGATCCATATTGATGCCATGATCCGCGTCCCCAATGGCTGAGTCGAGTTGGGTAAGATAGTCGCGGTTCTCATGAAGAACCTGTGCCAACTGATGCAACCAGCGCACAGTATCTTCGGTAGTAATTGGCATGCTCTCCTCCAGACTTGATAGGGCAAACCCTGGGGGCCTGTCATTCTTCGCTTCGTTCAGAACCCGCGTGCTGCCAGAGACTCTGGGCGAGGCGAACAATGACAGGTTACCGAGTATTCCGTTTCACTCCTGCGTGTTAACATTGCCGGGCTTCCGTGCGGGATACTCCCACAAGGGCTGGCGTCCTCTACCCGGCTTTGTCATATTGTACGACACGGCAACTGAAACACAGCAGTGAAAGCAAGGTCTAGCCGCTTGCGATTCCGCTGCGCTACACGCCCCAACGCAGAGCCGGTGTATGTACCGGAGCATCCCAATAGCGGATCAATTCATCATTCAGGCGCAGCAGGGTGATGGAACAGCCAGCCATTTCGAGCGAGGTGATGTAGTTGCCAATGAGCGAGCGCGCAATCGTGATATCTCTGCCGCGCAGAATTTTAGCCAGTTCGTTGGCAACAATATACAGCTCGATCAGAGGCGTACCACCCATGCCGTTGACGAAGGCGAGCACGCGCTCACCGGACTTGAGACCCAGGTCCTCTATAATAGGCATAGCAAGCATCTCGGTGATCTCCGACGCCGGCGCGAGTTTGACGCGCCGCCGGCCCGGTTCGCCGTGAATCCCAATACCGATCTCCATCTCATCTTCGCCGAGTTCGAATGTGGGTTTGCCCGCTGCTGGAACGACGCAGGAAGTGAGGGCCATGCCCATACTGCGGCCCTGATCATTGACCTTGCGTGCCAGCGCCGCCACATCCGCCAGGGGGGCGCCCGTCTCGGCAAAGCCGCCCACGATCTTTTCGAGCAGGACGGTAACGCCCACACCGCGCCGGCCTGCTGTATAAAGGCTATCCTGCACGGCTACGTCGTCATTCGTGACAATACTCTCGACCTCAATACCCTCGGCTCCGGCCAATTCGGCAGCCATCTCAAAATTGAGCACGTCACCGGTGTAGTTCTTCACGATATGCAATACACCGGACCCGCCATTGACAGCACGGGTCGCGGCCAGCATCTGGTCGGGCACCGGCGAGGTAAAGACTTCACCGGGGCAGGCGGCATCAAGCATACCGCGCCCGACGAAACCACCATGCATCGGCTCGTGGCCGCTGCCACCACCGGAAATGACGCCCACCTTGCCGCGCACCGGAGCATCGGCCCGCACGACGATCTGGTTTTCGAAATCAACGCGGAGCAGCTCAGGATGCAGGGCCTGCATGCCCGCGAGTTCCTCTTTTACGGCATCCTCAACCCTGTTAATCAACTTCTTCATTGCTGGTCTCCTTTCAGCATGCATGTGAATGCATGATTATTAGCGGCCCTCGACGGCCGATTTTTCAATGCCGCCAAGTTCGGGCGTTCCTACCTGGCGAGCGCGCGTCATGAAGTCATAGCCCAGCACACCCAGAACAGCACCCAGCAACGGACCTACGAAGTAGACAATCAAATGCGCGAAATTGTATGTGCCACCAAAAACTACCTGCAGTACAGCGGGACCAAGCGTACGCGCGGGATTGAGAGATGGGCCCGTGATAGGTCCCATCACAATCACCTCGCCCGCCACGATCAAACCAATGATCAGGCCGGCCCAACCGGCAGGCGCCCGGCCATCGACGGCCGTACCCATAATCACGAAGAGCAGCAGGAACGTTCCCACCACCTCAATCGCGATTGCCTGGGGATAACTGGTTACCGCCTCATTAAAGTTCGTTGGCCCAAAGCCAATTGTCGCGGCCGCTGAACCGCCGAAAATCAGAGCGATGCCTAACGCGCCAAGAAATCCACCCACAAACTGGGCCACCCAATAGACGAAGGCCTCGTTCCAGGGAATACGCTTCGTGACGGCAAAAGCAAATGTGACCGCGGGATTGATGTGGCAGCCTGATATATGGCCAATCGCATAAACCATGGCCGCGATAGCCACCGCGAACGCCAGGCCGATCATACCAAGATCCGCCATACTAAATGCGCCCGTTTTACCAAGCAGTAGAAAGGTTGCGGGAATCGAGCCTGGGCCGATAAGCACAAGGAAGCCTGTTCCTAACATCTCGGCCACAAACTTCTGCGTTAATGTTGGTGTCCGGTCCATACCAGTCTGGCCTGCCCTATACAGCAGGCCCTCTCCTTTCGAATAGGTATCATTTTCGACATCAGTAACAAAACAAGCCGTTAATTTTGACAACCAGGACCATCATCTGAAAAACCATTTGCAGGGCAGCCCATGCGTTTCCTTTTATACAGACCTTGTTCAACCGGAACAGCCCTGCCGGATATATTGCTCCTTGCGCACCTCCTTTCATGGCCCTCATCCGGTGCATGGGTCTCTACCTTCCGGCCAGGTAAATACCTCCTGCTATCCCTATTGCAATATTCGTGCCAATGAAGAATCTTTAAGAAGAGCAATCGGGGCCAGATAGAGTTCTATCGGCCTGGATAAGGTGATCAGCTTTGTTAGATGACAAAAAATATGGCAGGTGGAAGGATTGAATGAGGGGGACAATGGTGGATATCAGGTGGGAAAGGCGTTGCAAGTTTGCAACGCCTTGTTTTGGAGTTTCAAATGTGAAACAGGATGTTGCAAGTTTGCAACGTAATAATATAATGGCTCACTTCTTCTGCAGTTAGTAGATGAGCCCCAGCACTGAGAGCTCAAAAGGTGGATACAGAAGAAACTGGAGAACATTTTCCCTTTCGTGCAGCAGCTTCCGCTTCCTGATTTTGTAGCCACCAGATATGGCCAACTGATTTACGATGCCGCGTTTTCTTCAACCAACACCGCCAGAACCTGAGCAAATGTTTGACACTCAATCGGTCTTTTGTTCAGGTGTGAGAGTAAGGCTCGTGCTGGCAAAAGGACGTTCTTCTCATAGGTATGGTTCCATTGCAGGAGGTTGAAAAGCGACGCCAACGTTTCCTTCTTCCTGGAGGAGGATCGGCCCAACAAGTGGAGCACAAAGCGTTTCAGCAGGCGCCAGTCACGGAGCCACACCGAAGGAGTGAGCAGAAGAATGAGTTCCGCGCGTTCAAAGCTCGGGGGGAGCCATTTGTAATAGGCTCCCTCGATAACCCAGGCCTCCTGGCTTACCAGGGCTGCAAGGGCTTGATCTCTCTGTTGCGGGCCTGCCCGGACTCCATATGTAGGTGTAGCAGGGTCCCAGAACAGCTCATCGAGATCATACGCCGCAATTCCGTAGCTGCCGGCAATTTTAGCCGCCACAAAGGATTTCCCACTGCCTGGTCCCCCAAGCACATGAATTCTGTGATAGCGCACAGGCTTTCCTCTCTATAGCAATGATGACCGGTCAGAACTAAGAATTCGCTTTTTTCTCCCCCTTAAAAATCCACTGAACACCATATTTATCATAAAACTGTCCATACGTTCCAAATGGCATATCATGCAATTCTTGAAACCTTGCCTTTTCTGCTCCTCCTGCCAGCTTGTCAAACACTGGTTTCAGCTCATCATAAGTGCCACCAATAACAAAGATTGCGTAGGTATTCCCTTGTTTTGGTTCAAATGCAGGAGAAGCCATCCAGTCGGTAGCAGAAAATTCAAGAGCACCGCTTTTGAGATGGGCATTGATCATCCGGTTGTGCTTCTCTGGCGGGAACTGGTCTTTCATAGGAGTATCGCCAAGCCTGGTCAGCGTTAACTCTCCACCAAGACACTGGTGGTAAAAGCTCATTGCCTCTGCACAGTTGCCGTCAAATAAAAGAAATGGCGTACAATGTAACATATCTTTTCTCCTCTTAGTTGAACTATGCCATGCTCTTCAAAAGACTAGAGTCACCGCATCTTCCACCTCTCAGGAGAAGTATACCAGATGTGATAGCAAACTATTACTAAGCTGCGTCGTGCGATCTGGAATGTTAACGAGAGGAATCCTTGCTTTCAGCAAGCCCGTATTTCACCATTTTGCGCCATAATGTGGTCCGGCTGATGCCAAGGAGCAGGGCGGCACGCGCCACATGCCCATTGCTGGCATTCCAGGCCGCGAGTATAGCCTGCACCTCAGCATGCGCATGCTGTTCCTTCAAGGCAGTTGACTGACCCATGAGCGGTGCAAACTGGCGCTGTTCGCCATGCATTGGCAAGGACCTCTTAGAAATGAGATATCGGGACGGTTCAACATGTTCAAGCGCCTGGCGCAGATCAAGCGGGAGATCATCGATAGTGATGGTACTGGAGGGCATCAGATAGGTGACGCGTATCAGCATATTTTCAAGCTCGCGGATATTTCCCGGCCAGTTGTAGCTCTGAAGCGCCGACATCGCCTCCGGCGTTATTGTGAGCAGGCGCCCCAGCATGCGGCCCTGACGCTGCAAGAAATGCTGCACCAGCAGAGGAATATCGCTGGCCCGCTCGCGCAGCGAGGGAATATTGATGGCGAGAACGTTCAGGCGATAATACAGGTCAGAGCGAAAGTTGCCGCGCAAAGCCTCCTCGCGCAGGTCCTTGTGTGTGGCAACAATGATGCGCACGTCAGTCGGGATTACTCGCTGGCCGCCGATACGTACTATAGTGTGTGTTTCGATGGCCCGCAGCAGGGTTGTTTGCAGATCAAGCGGCATATCACCGATCTCATCAAGAAAGAGCGTCCCCCTATGCGCCTGCTCAAATTTACCAGAGCGCCCCTGGCGGTCCGCGCCGGTAAATGAGCCGCCTTCGTAGCCAAATAGTTCGGTATTAATCAGTTCGCGCGGGATAGCGGCACAGTTGATAGCGACAAACGGGCCATCGGCCCGCGCACTGCTGTTATGAATGCTCTGCGCGAAAATTTCTTTGCCCGTACCCGTTTCGCCATGTAGCAGGACGGTCGAGTTGCTATTGGAGGCGAGGCGAGCCAATCGCAATGCCTCTTTGAGCGCCGCGCTCTCGCCCACGATATTCTCAAAAGTGAGACGAGCACGAGCGCCCGTCATGCGATGGACTAGCTTCTGCACTCGTTCGATACTACGCAAAATCAAAACATAGCCATCGGCCACAACCGGCTTAGAGACAATCAGTCCTGTCGCCGCGGCCACCTCTTCCAGGTCCGTTTCAGCCTGCTTATTGCTAATAGGTTTGAGGGAACAGAGGCAGGTCACACGACCGTGTACGGTATCGAAAACGAGTTCTTCGTCAGAGAGAGATTGCCGGTTGCTCACAGCCTGCTCGAGCATGGCAGGAAGGGGTAGCACATCACGCAGGCGCCTGCCGGTAACCCTGGTAGGATTCAGGCCCAGCATCGTCCCTGCCGGTGCGTTCATATGAGAAATAATGCCGTCGCGTCGGAGGAGGAGAATACCTTCGGGTAAACTTTGAAGGATCGTTTTGAGTTCGGATAAGAGGTCATTCGCATTACTTAGCCACACTTGCATCTGCAACTGATTGCTGACGGCCTGGGCTGCCGCACTTACCATTCCCAGCGTATGCGGATGGCTCTGTTCATAGCGACCAATAACGCCCAGTACGCCGACAGCCTGCCCGAGCATATCATGCACGGGCGCAGCCGAGGTGTAAAGGGAATGCAGAGCAGCCCGGTAATGCATAGCGCCTTCCAGTTGAATTGGAAATGACTCTTGTAAAGCAAGGGCGAGCGCGTTCGAGCCTTGTTGCTCTTCGCTCCACGACGCCCCGGCAATGAGGCCAAGATGCTCAAGCTCCTGCTGCATAGTGAGATCGCCAACCATATCCATAATACATACCGAGACATCCGCGAAAACGACGACACATTGTGACCCTTCGGCAAACTGGTGCAAGTCCTCCATCGCGGGACGTACCAGGGAGAGCAGTTCATACGAGACAGACGGAGGCGCGATGCCAAAGACCGCACCATTCTGAGTCTCCCGATCCTTGTAGGGATCAAGTCCGAAGTCGGCACAGCGTCGCCACGACTGTACGAGGGCAGGTGGAAGTACATCTTCCTGCATAATCCCTTGCAAGACAAATTGTTTCCAGGCAGACCAGTAGTCACGCGCGATACTCTGCATAAGCTCTGTACTTTCATTATGGTGAGGCGAATGACCCTGGTGTAGTATAGCACAGGATGTGATAAAGTAGGAAAAAATTTCCAAACCGCCACACTGATCTGCATCGATACAGCTAGAAGACGGTGAAAAATGGGAACGCAGCTCATACAATTGCACAAAAATGTCTGGGTTATTCAAGGCGGGGCCAATATTGGTGTCATTGCTCACGATGGACGCTGCCTGATTATCGACAGCGGCATGGACAGGGACGCGGGCCGCGATATCTTGAATCAGTTGAAAAAACTCAATCTTACGCCCACAGCCCTGGTAGTGACACATGCGCACGCCGACCACTTCGGGGGCGCGCACTACCTGGTGCGGCAGACAGGCCTCAAAGTCTATGCTACCCGCGTAGAAGCATCGGTAATGGCCGGACCAATCCTGGAGCCGCTCTATCTCTTCAGCGGCGCGCAGCCACCGCGCGAACTTCAACATAAATTCCTGCTCGCTAAACCTTGCCTGGCTGACATCATCCTTGCTGGCAACGAACAGGCAGTAGATGATATTCCCATCGAGGTTATCTCTTTACCGGGACACAGCACCGAACAGATAGGGGTCGCTTTCGGCGAAACACTGTTCGCCGGTGACGCCTTTCTCATACCTGAGATCCTCGATAAGCATCGTATCCCTTTCTATACAGATGTACAGGCAGGACTTACGACCCTCACCATTCTGAAAACGCGCGCAGCATCGTTTAAGCAAATAGTGGCAGGACATGGCGCCATCGCCACATCGGCCGGGCAAGCCAATTACGCCATCGACTACATGGTCGCTCGCTTAGAAGCCATTCTCGATCAAATACGCCTCGCCCTGAGCAATGGAGATGCTCGCACAGGTGCCGATATCTTGAGCTTCGTTGCTACTGCTCTTGGGGCGCAGATCAGCTCCTTGTCACAGTATGTGCTATATAACACAACGCTGCAATCAGCGTTGAGCGCGCTGTATACCGGCAACGAGATCGCTCCGGTCTTCCAGGAGAACCAGCTTTTATGGCAACGCTTACAGTAAAACGAGAGATTGCGCAAACGGTTTAATCCTGGTAGGCAAGGGCATAACTGAAGCGCCTATCGCTGTTACCATGCTAATTATAGGCACGTTATACAGCCATGAGGAGACAAGTCAGACATGCACATCGGTATTAATGCTCAATTGCTATCTTTCAGCGAGAACTATCGTAACGGCGGTATCAGCCGCTACATACGTTCCCTGTTGATAGAGTTGGCGCGGCAACCTGGCGAGCATGAATACACTGTTTTTGTCAATGGGCAGCCGGTGGTAGAGCGTTTGAAAGAGCTGGCCTCCCACCCGCGGATTACCTATATTCCAGCAGCATGGCCCGAATCAAAGCCGGTGGCACGAGTGGCGTGGGAACAATTTACCCTCCCATCTATTCTTCGCCAGAAGCGCATCGATGTCTTGCATTCGCCGGCCAACGTTTTGCCCGAATTCTTGCCACAGGGCTGCGCCGGTGTTGTAACCCTGCATGACCTGGCATTTTTACGTTTTCCAGAGGTGCTACCGCGCTCAAAGTGGGCTTACCATCGCACATTCACGATACGCAGCTTGCAACGCGCGACGAAGATCATCGCCAACTCAAATAGCACCCGGCAAGATGCCATCGAACTGGCGGGTATTCCGGCAGCAAAAATAGCAACCGTCTATGTATGCATCGATAAACGTTTCTCCGGCGTTCTAATAGAAGAGGAAGAGATACAGGCTTTTCGTCACAAGCAGGGACTGGCAGAGGGATTTCTTTTGTATCTTGGTACGCTTGAGCCGCGTAAAAACCTTACAACCCTGCTCAAAGCATATGCGCTCATGCGTAAAGGGTCAACACGTACAGAGAAACTGGTGGTGGCAGGCGCAAAGGGCTGGCTCTACGATGCTATTTTCGCCAAAGCGCGCGAGCTTGGATTAGAAACGGAGGTGCTTTTCCCCGGCTTCGTCGCCGATGCCGATCAACTCCTCTGGTATACATCTGCATCAGCTTTCGTGTATCCCTCCCTGTACGAGGGATTTGGTATGCCGGTCACGGAAGCCCTGGCATGTGGAGTTCCGGTGGTCACCTCGAATGTTTCCAGCTTACCGGAAGCGGGAGTCGGCCTTGCGTTGACCGTCGACCCGCATGATGCACAGGCTATGAGTGAGGCCATGTATGTCGCCTTGACCGATACATCTCTACGCCAGCGCTGCCGGGAGCAAGCGCCTTCAATAGCGCAGCGATTCTCCGCACAGGCGATGGTGGAGCAAACCATCAACGTGTATGAGCAGGCATACGCGGCAAGTCATAAGCTTGCGGCAACGTCTTGATAAAGCCGCCAGATGACAAACTGGCTACCTTATTCGTTACTACTAACAAAGGAAATGACCGGAGCAGTGAAGCAAAGTGAACTATCACAGATAACCGGTATCGATAGAGATACAGATAAGACAGGGACACTCGAAATGGTGGGAAGCGCGGGCACAGAAACCGGTACGAGTGGCGCAACAGGGCCTATCACTAAAGCCATCTCCCAGCGGCGTTCGCACCGCAGGCAGTGGCGCATCTTCGAATGCGTAGCCATGCTTATCCTCGACGCAGTATTAATAGACGTCGCGTTTCGTCTTGCTCACTACCTACGCTATTATGTGTTGTTCAATAGTCCTGTCCTTTCCAGTATACGCAATAATCTGTCGAGGATCGATAATCCTTCAACGCACAGCACATTGACCAGCGTAGATCAGTATACGAAACTCAGCAGCTACTTCGGGCTTGAGATAGGCATCGTCATTGGTCTGATCTTAATTTTTGCCATACGCGGATTGTATGGCATTCGTCTGACCGGCACCTGGTTCAAACAAGTATGGAATATCATCACTTCTGCCACGCTCGGCCTGGCCTTTTTGATCACCTACTATTTTGTGTTTCAACCGACCGCGAACTCTCGCCTGCTGATGCTGTTCGTGTGGGTAGCAGCCATACTCATCTTATGTATGGCTCGGTTGATCGTCTCGGCCACCATGGGCCTGCTTTACCGGCTCGGTCTGGGCGAAACGCGCCTGCTTGTTGTTGGATCGGGACGACTGGGCAAGATGATCATGCAGCACATCGCCGCCAACCCCAGCCTGGGCTACTCCATCGTCGGCTTCTTGAATGATTTGAATGAGCCGCCTGGAGACTTCGGGCGCTTCAAGATGCTGGGCACATTGGATGATCTCGGCATGGTCATCCGTTCAATGCAGGTTGACGAAGTGATCATCGCGCTGCCTGCTAACCTGCACCAGCAATCAATCCGTAGCGTCCGTCTTTGCGAGCGCCTGGGTACGTCTTTCAAACTCGTGCCCGATCTCTACGAATTAAGCCTTTCACGCATCGATATGGAGGCCATCGAGGGTATTCCGCTGCTGGGAATACGCCAGGAATCGATCAACTCTCTCCAGAGCGCTGTCACTCGCACGATTGATATTGTGATATCCGTGCTGATCCTGGCTCTGGGATTACCCCTATGGCTCTGTATTGGGCTGGCAATACGGCTCAGTTCTCCCGGAGAAGTGATTTACAGGCAAACGCGTATAGGAAAGAACGGGCGCCCTTTCAAAGTGTATAAATTCCGTTCCATGTATAAAGACGCTGACCGCGTGTTGTCCGATCTACTGATCTACAATGAAGCTCAGGGGCCGCTCTTTAAAATAAGGGATGACCCTCGCGTTACTCCGGTCGGGAAGTTCCTGCGCCGCACCAGCTTTGACGAGATCCCACAGCTGATCAACGTCATTCGCGGCGAGATGAGCCTGGTTGGGCCAAGACCCCCTTTGCCTCAAGAGGTAGCCCAGTACGAAGAATGGCAAAAGGGCCGGTTGGCCGTCAAACCTGGCATGACGGGCTTATGGCAAGTGCGAGGCCGTAGCGACCTGAGTTTTGACGAAGGTGTGTTAATGGACCTCTATTATATTGAAAACTGGTCGTTACGCCTGTATTTCCAGATTCTGTTACGTACTATACCGGCTGTTATCAGGAGCCGGGGAGCCTATTAATCATCCCGTATGGGCAAACCCTTGTGGTCTGCCGCCCCGTAGGAGCCAATTTATTGCGCTCATCGCCGATTCATCGGCCTTTATAGAACGCGGGCGACCACAAGCGCTTGCCCTGCGGACAACACATGTATAAAAGACTGTTTTCGGTGAAAAATATGAGTCAGATGAAAGTCGCCCTGGTGCATGATTATTTAAATCAGATGGGGGGGGCCGAGCGGGTCGTCCTGGCCTTTCACGAGTTATTTCCAAATGCCCCCCTTTACACGTCAATCTATGATCCCCGGCGAGTCGATCCGGCTTTCCAGAAAATAGACGTACGAACATCTTTTATGCAAAAGATGCCGCTGGTCAAAAAGCACCACCAGCCATTCTTACCTTTTTATCCTTTCGCTATGGAGCGACTCGATCTACGCGGCTTTGACCTTGTCTTGAGCAGTTCAAGCGCCTTTGGCAAAGGGGTAATTACCAAACCGGAAACGATGCACATCTGCTACTGTCATACACCCATGCGCTGGTGCTGGAATTACGATGAATATGTCGAACGCGAACAATTGGGCAAAGTAGCGCGCAGCATCTTACCATTCCTCATTACGAGTATGCGTGTCTGGGATCAGGCCAGTTCGATGAGGGTCGATCATTTTATTGCCAACTCACCCGCCGTGGCGCAACGCATCGCAAAGTACTACCGGCGCGATTCTGTTGTTATTCCTCCCCCTGTGGAGGTCAGCAGATTTATCTTTGACCCTAGAATACAACCGGAAGATTACTTCCTGATCGTCAGCCGCTTTATGCCCTACAAGCGTATCGACCTTGCGATTCAAGCATGCAATCAGCTACAATTGCCACTGGTGATCATCGGCAAAGGACGCGATGAACCGCGATTGAAGAGAATGGCAGGGCCCACAATTCGTTTCCTGGGTAGCCTCTCGGATACAGAAGTTTTGCATTACTACGCCCGCTGTCGCGCGCTTCTCTTACCAGGAGAAGAGGACTTTGGTATCACGCCATTAGAGGCACAAGCTTCTGGTAGGCCCGTCATCGCTTATCGTGCCGGCGGCGCGCTGGCTTCGATGATTGAGGGTGTGACCGGCACATTCTTCAATGAACAGACCGTAGAGAGCCTGGCAAGTGTACTCTCTTCATTCGACGAACGACAATATGATCCACAGACCATTCGTAATCATGCGCTCGAATTCGATAAGCCGCGCTTCCATCGCCGCATCCTTCAGTTCATTGAAGCGAAAAGGAGCGAGGGAAAGCCCGCAACCCTGCGCACTCCAACCAACGAACTGGTACGATGAAATAAAGACGAAAGGGCAGGAGAGACCGTGGAACTACGGACCTACTGGACAATAATCTGGCGGCGCATCTGGCTGGTGGCGCTGATCGTAATAGTAGTCGGATTATTCGCCGCTTACCAATACTATCACCTGAGAAAAACTCCAGGAGCTTTGAAAGCATATAGCTCGAGTATTACGCTGCAAGTTGGCCTGCAAAATACGCAGAACAACAATGATAACGCTGAAAACATCGACGTCGTTTCGGAAAATCTGGCCGATTCATTCGCTACCGGCCCCATCCTGACCTCGCATGAATTCGATACGGATGTTTCTAACCAGATTGGGCAGGACATGGCCGAGATCGCGCAGCGCTATGGCAGCAATCCCGATCTTGGCGATTGGCAAAACGCCGGCGCTATCGGAGGTGCGTTGAGCGCAGTACGCGTTCATAGCCTGGTGACGGTCACCGCTACGTGGAGCACATTACCGGGCGCATGGGCTATAGCGAACGCGGTCGGGGAGGTGAGCACCGCCAGAATCGGCGTGTATCTCGCCGGAGATTCTGCCCAACCGCCAGCTACTGCCTACATCGTCAGTCACGCAACGGACCCGGCCACCGTCCCAGGAACATCTGCAAACAAGGTGACGCTGCTAATACTACTGGTGCTGGTCGCCTTGATCGTTGGAATCGCGCTGGCCTTCCTGCTCGATTATCTCGATGATCGCATTCGCACCAAAGACGAGGTGACACACCTGCTTGAACTCCCTGTTTTTGCCGAAGTGCCGCGCGCCCCAACACCGGGACGCACCGTTACTAAGCGATAAACACGGCTGAACTGTTCACCCTGGAGGGACAGGACCTGGCGCCTGTCCGCCTCGAAAGTGATGGCTGCGGGGTGGAGGCGCTTGCTCCACCCATTCGCCCTTTTCGACTTGAAATGAACTACAATGGAGGACTTTGCCTCGTGGGGAATACTACAAAAGAACAGCATACGCTGCTCACAGACTATGATACAAATACTGCCTATAGTGAGGCTTTCCATACACTTTTTGCAAATATTCGCTTTCACTGGAATAACGAAAAGACAGAGCCGTTCTCTGTTCGCAACGTGCATACATTGTTGATCGCCACGCCCTCAAATTACAGCGAGCAGGCCTCTGTGCCCGCGAACCTGGCAATCGTCGCCGCTCAAAGTGGCACCCCTACTATCCTGGTGGATGCCGACCTGCGAACACCACAACTGGAAAAGCGATTCGGACTTGGAAAGCATCTCGGACTGAGCGACCTTTTGCAAGAGGAAGAGCCAGTCAGCGCCCAACGAATCATCGCTTGTTTGCAAAAAGCGTACGTGTCAGGATTGAAGCTCATCGGAGTGGGCACATCAACTGAAAAAGGCGCCGCGCTCCTACTATCACCGAAACTACAGGATGTAGTATCATGTGTTTGCGACGTTTTGGCCAGGGAAACGGAAGAAAACCGGCCAGGTATCGTTATTTTTCATAGTGCGCCAGTATTAGCCGGCGCTGATGCCTCATTAATTGGAGCAATTGTTGAACAGACATTGTTAACTATCGTAGCCGGTAGTACAACACGCGCTCAGGCAAAACAGGCACAGGAGCAACTCCAGCAGGCCCGCGCCAGGCTCGCCGGAGTCGTCATGCTGAAACCATAACATGCAACAGGCGAAATGCGAGCGATGCCGCCAAGCGCTGATCTAGGGACCTCCCTGTAGGGGCAGCGACTCGTGCCTGTTCGCCTCGGAGTCCCAGAAAAGGAGAGGGTTAGAGTATGCCAGGCCGAGAGAGTCAGGGCAATGACTCCTGGGATCGATTTTCTAGCGGACCATATGCTGCGACAAATGGAACTGGTAAGCAACGAGCCATTCCTCGTCGCCCTTCCAACATGCCTCGTGTAGAACGCCCACCTCAGACACCTCGCGTGGGCAGACCACGACGTGAGCCTCGACAGTCAGGGAAACGGCGGCTTCTCATTCTTGGAGTGGTATTTCTCGCCTGCGCGCTACTGGCTTGTGTCATTGGCTTTGCCCTTGTCAACTTTATCCAGGGAGTTAGTGAAAGCTCAGGAGCCGGCAATACAGCTTCTGACTTCCTCAATAGCCTTGCCACTCAGAATTACACGCAAGCATACAAAGACCTTGACGCCACCATTACGCTTCAGATAGCGCCTGACGATTTTGCTGCTCAAGCCAGACAAGACGATACCTGCTACGGCACCGTGACGACATTCTCTGAAGTGGGGGGCAGCGCCACAACATCATCGGATAACCTCACGCAGAGTTTCACCTACACCGTCACGCGCTCAAAAGCGAAACCCTATCAGTTACATTTGACGCTGCACAAAGACAATTACGGGAACTGGTACATCACTTATTACGGCAGTATCAACGGCAGCGACAATAACCTGGTGCCAGGATTGCCTACCTGCAACGGCTAATAGAAACGCGGATAACATGAGGAGCCTCGAACTTGAGGAACAGATAAAAAGAGAGGCCGTCCTTGCAATGACCACGAAGCCATCTTACAAGATTGTGTCGTCATTGTAAGGGCGCCCCGTGTGGCCGCCTTCCGCACCGCTACGCTACTTACCAAAATTCGGAGTGACTTATCTTGGCTCTCTCTAGTAAAGAACCTCCTTTTCACACACGCCAACTTTCTCAATACATGAAGCGTATTTCCTGTGAACTCTCTGGCCGCGAATTGCTACTAATATCTTAGAAGGAAAAACGGGGGATGATGAGATCGACACAGAAAGCGACGCGACGTGTTTCACACTACCATACAGGAGACCGGCTGGATGGATATGAATATGCAGCCAGTCGTCGATGATAGGCAACTCTTAAGGGATATTGCGGCGGGTAACAGGCAGGCGCTCGCGGAGCTATATACGCGCTACCAGCGTCCTCTCTTCAATTATCTGCTGCAACTCACGCCCGACTATTGGCTGGCGGAAGAGTTGCTCCAGGACACGCTGGTGGCCGTCTGGAAGAGCGCGCACAGCTTCGAGGAGAGATCGAGCGTACAGACATGGCTGATCGGCATTGCTCGCCGGCAAGCGCACAACACGCTGCGCCAGCGCAAAATCCCACTCATCTACGAGTCAGAGATGGAAGCCATGGCTGCTATCGAACCGGAATCAGGAGATTTTACGCTCGCTACTATCGCTCGTGAAGAACTGGCCGCGGCATTCACGCAGCTTGCCCCGGTTCATCGAGAAATCCTGGCGCTGATTTTCGTGCAAGAACTGTCTTACGCGGAAACAGCCACTATTCTAGGAGTACCGGTCGGCACAGTCAAGAGCCGCCTGAGCAACGCCAGACGCGCGCTGCGGTCACTACTCAACGCGAGAAAGGAGTTGAAAAGATGATGTTCCAGGTTCCACAGGATCGCGAACATGTAGTCGATCTGCTGCCCGCATATAGTAGCGGTAACCTTGATGAGGCAAGCGCCAACCGTGTGCGCGAACACTTGCTAGCGTGCGAACCATGCCGGCTCGAACTCGCCGGCTGGGAGGCAATCCGCGATGCAACTCTATTGGCTACGGCTTCCGCCGGGCTTCCTTCTGCACAAATCTTAGACCAGGTCTGGGCAAAAATCGATGCACCGCCGGTTCCACAAGTCGTAATACGACAATGGTCACCTGGTTCCCTTGGGGCCCTTTTCTGGCTCGTCTTCAGGAAACAGGTCGGCATCATTCATAAAAGCATCTGGATTGTCTCGGCAATGATAATGGTTTTTGGCTGCATCTTGATACTCGCCGCTACACTAGGTAACCAGAGCCATATGCACGAGGCCCAATTATTGCTGGCGCTCTTCGCTTCCGTAATCGGCGCATCCGGTGTCGCCTTCATCTATGGAGCGGAAAATGATGCCGGCTTTGAATTAACGCTTTCAACTCCAACATCTATTCGCATTGTGATGATCTGTCGCATGATCCTGGTTGTGGGCTATGACTTACTGCTCTCCGCGCTTGCATCAACCATCCTGGCCCTCTCTTATGGCGGTGGTCCCTGGGAAATCATCCAGCTCTGGCTGGGGCCAATGCTGCTCCTGGCATCCATCAGCCTGATGCTCTCAATGATGGTTGGTTCCGTTATTGGCCTGCTGTTCTCGCTTATTCTGGAAGCAACACAGGCCTTGCCCACAAATATCGAGCAGGGCTTGCTAGGACTGCAACTCGCCCGGCCCGATCTATGGCAAACTAATCCCATCATCATCCTGCTGGCCGTGCTCTTCTTCGTGTTTGCCATACTCTACGCGCCGCGCCAACCGAGATTATCAAGTTAGCGGCAATAGTTTGCCCTGGTGGGGCGTGGGGAGCAGGTTGATCGCGTCCGCGCTGGAGCCGTTCCCCAATCGTCTTCCCTACGAATCGCGAACCAAAATCCCACACACGAATTTATATTAGGTGGAGGCAAGATGTATCTTGATCGATTGCTTTATGAATTGAAATTGATGGGTAAGCGTGTCGTCCTGACACCCATCCTGGTGATGTTTGGCATTGCCCTCATAGCTCTATTCTTAGAGCAAAGAGCGGTAGACCCATCCCGCATACTATCGGCAAGTCTTGAGATCATTATACCACTGGCGACCGGAATAGTGGTAGCAACGATTACCAGCCAGGACAATGCCATAGAACTACAGCTCACTGTACCTAAAAAGTATGACAGAACAGTTTTCCGCCGGCTCATCATTATCTTTGTCTGGACAGCATGCATAGCCTTGCTTTCGGGCATCATCTTTTACGCGCTCAACCTCAAGTTCATACCGCTATTGTCACCATCAGAACCGGCTATATTGCAGTTGCTCACACAGGTGCTGGCCTGGCTCGCGCCCACGCTCTGGTTGATTGGTACCGGCGTGTGCCTGGCGCTGCTGCTGCGCAGTCGCCCGGCCAGCAGCGCATTATTAGGCGGCATCTGGATTTTTGAAATCGTCTTCAAAGATTATATTGCTGCCACCAGCTGGCTGCACCCGGTATTCCTCTTCCCTACGACGCTGATTCCTCTGGCAGGAATCATTCCCCAGAACTACTTCAATATGTGGTTAACTACGCGCCTGGAACTAATCGGAACCGCGCTCGCCTTCCTGTTTATTGGCTGGCTGCTGCTTCACGATCCAGAGGGCTTACTGAAAACATCGAGCGAGGAATAAGTATGTACTGGTTAGCAACATTTTACGGCGTCTTCAACTACGAGTTTCGCATGCAGTTCCGGCGCCTCGTGCTCTGGATAACGTTCCTCTGTATCGCGGCATTGCTGTTACTGCGCGGCGGATCCCGTTTCTTCCTGGTCTTCGCGCTGAACCAGCCGCTACTGCCCCTTGTCGCTGAGTGGGCGCGCAGCCTGAATTTTCTGGTGCCTATCGCGGCGGGAGTCTTGCTGGCTGATCGCCTGGCGCGAGATCGCAAGACGCGAGTCGACGAACTTTTTACCTCTATGCCTGGCCCTTTAAGCATACGCCTGGCCGGGAAATATGCCGGTTGCACGCTTGCTACAATCATCCCCATATTCTTGTTCTTCAGCATGGGTGTAGGCTCAATACTCTATCAGACCCATAACCTGTTGGCGATACCCTATGCCCTTGAAGCTTTTGCAACAATCTCATTGCCAGGAATATTGTTCGTGAGCGCATTTTCAATAGCCTGCCCATTCCTGCTCTGGGTGCCGCTCTACCAGTTTCTCTTCGTCGGCTACTGGTTCTGGGGTAATATACTGAGTCCCCAAATTGGCATTCCTACACTAAGTGGAACCCTATTAACGCCGGTGGGGGGATACGCGGCATCCGGCTTCTTTGGTGATAATGAGCAACTCATCCAGAATGCCACAGCCATGCAGGCTGTTGAAAGCCTCTCACTTTTACTCGGCATCTCGCTGCTGGTAATGGTTGCGCTCTGGTGGTTGATGCGATGGGAACAGGCGCGACAATGAGGATTTTGACAAAGGAAATCTTTAGCGTGATATAAGGAGGATTCTTTTTATTATGAACATCGAAATCAGCGATCTTAGCAAGATTTACCGTGGTGGAGTACAGGCCCTTCATGCAATAGATATGACTATCCCCGGGGGCATGTTCGGGCTCCTAGGCCCAAATGGCGCCGGCAAGACAACGTTGATGCGCATTCTGGCGGGTATCCTGCGTCCGAGCAGTGGCAGCGTCCAGATTGGTGAATACAATATCAACACCGAGCGAGGGCGCATCTCGGTCAAACGCATGCTGGGCTATCTACCACAGGACCTCGGCATGTATCCAGACCTGAGCGCCCGTGAATTCCTCGACTACGTTGGCATTCTCAAAGGTATGGACAATCGCAGGATTCGTCACCAGCGGGTTGAAGAACTGCTCGAGATTGTCTCACTCACAAATGTAGCCAATCGCAAGCTCAAAACCTATTCTGGTGGCATGAAACGCCGCATCGGGATTGCGCAGGCGCTGCTCAATGATCCAAAACTGTTGATCGTTGACGAACCAACCGCGGGACTCGATCCCGAGGAGCGCATTCGTTTCCGCAACCTGCTCTCAGACCTGGGTGGAGAGCGTACCGTGCTGCTTTCGACGCACATTGTCGAGGATATCGCGCAGACCTGTAGAAACCTCGCCATCATGAAGAGCGGCAAGGTAGTTTTTCAAGGCACGACAGCAGAACTGGTCGGGCAAACGCGCGGCAAGGTCTGGATCATCACCTCGCAGGGCACCAAACCCGAAGGGAACTTCACCGTTGTTTCCACCCTCAACATGGGCAGCACGATACAGTATCGTGTCGTCGGCGACCTTCCCCCACACGCGGGAGCTGTGGCGGCAGAGCCAAGCCTGGAGGATGGCTACGTATGGCTCATGCGCGAACAGCGGGCCTCTATACCACTGATTTCTTAGATATAAAGAAGTAGGAACAAACGGTTTAACTCTTGAATAGCTCAGCAACCTTATGTTAGACTACATCTGCCGCTATAGTGCGGTAATTCGTCACGGGGTTGCTGAACAATGAAGAAGGCGTTATTCTACCTTGGCCTGATAGTGCTTGTGGTTCTTGCTGTCGGATACTATAATTACGCCAACAACATTACCTCAACCAATAGCAGTTTGACGCCGACCGAGCCATGGCAGCCGGCCCGTTTAAGTATTCCACGCCTGCATATCAATGCGCCGGTTTTAAGCGTTGGTAAAACATCGTCGGGAGCAATGGATGCGCCGGTATCCCAGGCCATCAACTCGCCTTATTGGACAAGCGTCTTCTGGTATAACGTTGGTCCGGCGCCGGGGCAACCTGGCAACGCGGTCATCGCCGGACATGTTGACCGCGTGGGAGGCGACCCGGCTATCTTCTGGACCCTGAGCGCTCTTGAACCCGGTAACACGCTTTCCGTGATTACTATGGATAAGAAAACGCTGCATTTCGTGGTGAACCGCGTCGTCAGTTACCCGGCGAATGCGCCCAGCCAGTATGTGATCAACGCGGTATTTGGCCCTACGACAGCTCACCACCTCAATCTGATCACCTGCAGCGGGGTCTGGACAGGTCACGGATATGATCAGCGTTTAGTCGTATTCACTACCCAGACGAACTGATTCTTCCCTTGTCGAGAAGCGATCGGCTATTACCTGTTTCGACCATGCCAGGGCGTATAGAAAATAGTTATCTCGTCAATATCCCTAATACGCGTTGGAACTGCCTGTCATACTCCTCCCGCGTCATTTTCGGCCAGGTAAGATCGATCGTTTCGCGCTGCACTTCCAGCGGCTGATCTTCCGCTAAGCTGGCGGTCACACCTGGTTCTATTCTATGTAGCGTCTTTCCTTCTGGCAGAGCAACACCGCATTTTTCCAGAATCTCTTCCGCGACATAGACAGGACTGCCGGTTACGACGGCAAGCGCAATGGCATCGCTCGGGCGCGCATCAATCTCATTCACAGTGTCGCCACTGCGAATTTTTGCGACTGCATAGAAGATCTCGTCTTTGAGCGTCTCAATGCGTGCCTCTTCGAGCGCTGCTCCGGCAGCCTTTAATACACTGGCCATGAAGTTCATCGTCATCGGCCGGGGCCATTGTAATGTATTCAACCCCATTTCTATAGCAGCGGCCTCGGCTGGCCCAATCCAGATGCCCATTGCGCGCTGGCCAGCTTCGTCCAGCAGCACAACCACCGAATTACCCCGTTCTTTCGTTTCTGGTTTCAGGAAACTTACGGCTTCTACAACTGTCACCTTGATCATTGTTCGCCTCCTTTGTCGTAATGAGGAATCCTCCTGCTCCCAATCGGGGAGCGCCAGAAGATATTCTTTTAATTGTTTGCGAGCCTTGTATAGACGACCCTTGACAGCAACAACGGAAATCTCCAGCATTGCGGCCACCTCACGCAAACTGAGTTGTTCGTAGTAAAACAGCAACGTCGCGGCACGTTCCCTGGGCGAAAGCGCATGCACGGCACGCAGCAGAGTGTGATGCAGTTCGCGTTCTTCCGCCACCGTCTGCGGGTCCAGTAGCGCACCGGAGAAAGTAGGGGCATCGATGCTCATACCGCCCATTAGCGCTTCTAGAGAGTAGAAATCAATCTTCTGGTCGCGCAGGTAGCCCCGGCAGACATTCAAGGTGATTCCATAGAGCCAGCTTCTGAAGCGCTCGCTATCCCGCAGGCGATCCAGTGATAGATAGGCCTGGAGGATAGCTTCCTGCGCCAGTTCCTGGGCAACAAATGCATTCGCAACCATTCCCATCGCAATTCGCTCAGCCATGGGTTGATAACGAGAGATAAGTTGCCCAAAAGCATGCTTATCACCCGCGCGCGCCAGGATTACCAGTTCAGCATCAGATCGCTCATCCACGATAGTGCTTACTAATTCATCAGAACGACTAGTGAACCCGGGTTTCCCATCGCCCTGATCACCCTCAGTGATGAGGATTCCTTTCATTTCCGTTGCTAAAGAATAGTGGCAAAAACGGGAGCGAAGGTTACTTTTTTGCAGAGCAGATCAAGAGAAGGCATTCAGTCCGGTGATGGCCTGACCAATGATCAGCGTATGGATATCGTCCGTGCCTTCGTAGGTATAGACGGACTCCAGGTTGTTCTCGTGACGACTGACGGGGTATTCCAGTGTGATGCCATTGGCGCCCAGCACGGAGCGGGCCTCGCGGGCCGTTTTGAGCGCCTCACGCACATTATTACGCTTCGCGACCGAAACCTGCACCGGGTGAAGCAGCCCTTCATCCTTGAGACGGCCCAGTTGCAGGGCAAGCAGTTGCGCCTTGACCAGTTCGCTTGCCATAACCACCAGCTTCTCCTGCACCAGCTGGAAGCTACCAATGGGACGACCGAACTGGATACGTGTCTTCGCGTAATCCAACGCGGCCACGTAACATGCGCGCGCCGCACCGTTCGCGCCCCAGGCGATGCCATAGCGAGCCTCGTCCAGGCAGGACAGTGGGCCACGCAATCCACGAATGTTGGGCAGCATATTCCCGGCGGGAACGCGGCAATCCTCGAAGTGCAATTCCGAGGTGACGGAGGCGCGCAGCGAGAGTTTATGATGAATGTCGCTGGTGGTAAAACCCGGCATACCGCGTTCGACCAGGAAGCCGCGAATACCATCCTCCGCTTTGGCCCAGACGACCGCCAGGTCCGCCATGCCTCCATTGGTAATCCACATCTTCGTACCATTCAAGACATAGGAATTTCCATCGCGGCGTGCCGTAGTTCGCATGCTACCGGGGTCGCTGCCCGAATCCGGTTCCGTTAGGCCAAAACAGCCGATTACCTCACCCCGTGCCATGCGCGGCAGCCAGCGCTGCTTCTGTTCTTCAGTACCAAAAGCGTAGATGGGGAACATAGCGAGTGAGCCTTGCACCGAGACGAACGAGCGCAGGCCGCTATCACCAGCCTCTAACTCCTGGCAGGCAAGCCCATAACACACCGCGTTCAATCCGGCGCAGCCATAGCCTTCGAGATGCATGCCCAGCAAACCAAGATCGGCAATCGCCGGGATAAGCTCGCGTGGAAACGTGCCGGCCTCAAAGTGTTCACCGATGATGGGCAGAACACGCTCCTGTACGAATTTGCGCACGGTATCGCGCACCAGGCGCTCTTCCTCGCTCAGCAGATGGTCAATATTATAAAGATCGGTTGCGGATGGCAACTCAACGTGACGTTCAACTTTTGTTTCTGCCATAAATATATCACTGCCTTTCTTGCACGGTAGTACGTCTTTTTAGACTATCAGGAAGAGATACGCTCTTCGTCGAGCTGCATACTACCATGCTGTTTATTATATCTCAGATTCAGGATGATATATGGCAGTCTCTTCCTCAGACGGCTTTAACCTGGAAAAAGAGGGATTCTTTTGCGCCTCGCTCCAATTCACATACTCGGTCGAGTCATACGACATGGCAACCAACACTGGGTCATATTCTCAAGGACATTTTCACGAGGCCACAACTCAAGCATATATATACGAAGAGAACTGGAAATCGATCTCGATGCAGGGCCAACATCATTAACATTTGAACAGTGGCTGAGCCTGTTCGAGTGCTTCAAAAAAGTGGGCAGCAGAGAGGCAATAGATAAGATTATGGGAAGCGAGCAGTGTTTGAGACAGCGACAAAGCAAATTACAGAAAAGGCATCGCACAGGCAATCATCACTGAATTGCAGTGGTTAGACAAGCTGGCCGCTTTCATCAGAGGCATCAGCTTGAATAGCCCATGCTGGAGTGAGGCCATAATAGAGTACATCAGGATCGATATCTGCTCCATTGGGCCATGCTATCGTACCTTCCTCGACCTGTAAGGCATGAAACAAAGAAAGATCGTTCCGAATCGGCTCGAAGATTTGTAATGTCAACAATTGATTCTCTTTACGAGCATTCAATAGCCTTACTCAACACATATCCCTGCGAAGAAAAGATGCTATGATACACTGAAGCCTTTGAATATCTTATTTCCATTTCGTGAGGTGAACCATGCTTTTTGATGAGACATCTGTTCCTGAGCATTTGCGCATTCAGCTATCGGGTCTCCTTGAACCGGGGATGATGCATAACCGCGTCATGCGTTTTGAAGAACTGTATGAGTCCTTGCCCAAAGATGCGAGCGTGCGAGTAGGCGTTTATACATCCGAGATTGCCCCAGGAGGACAAACCTCCTGGCACTTTCACAATGGAGCAGGATTTTTCCTGGTGCTGCAAGGAAGAGTCACTATCGAATTTAAGGATTCGACGCGCCATTACCAGGCAGGCGATGCCTATGCGGAACCGATTGGCGTTATCCATCGCGCGGTGAATCCCGAACCAGAGATCCCATTTCTGTGCGTTGGCTTTGTCGTTACCCCAAAGGACCGTGAGCATGTGGTGAACGTCAAGGAACCATGGTGACGCCAAACAGTACCGATTGACCACTCCCCCCAAAACGGTGTATGATAGGGGAGCTATGAAATATTCATCATTCTGGGATACCCTGCAACAACCTGTTATCGGACTGTCCCCCATGGACGGCGTTACCGACGCGCCATGCCGCACCATGCATGGCCTTTATGGTCGTCCTGATGTGGTATTGACCGAGTTCACGAATGTCGAGGGATTATGGCGGGGCAGCGATCGCATTTTCCGCGACTTCCTGTACACGCCAGCGGAACGCCCCGTTGTGGCCCAAATTTTTGGTTCACGCCCCGAATACTTCTATAAGGCCGCGCACGTCGTCTGTGAGTTGGGCTTCGACGGCGTCGACATCAATATGGGCTGCCCTGCGCGCACCGTCGCCAATAAAGGTGGGGGAGCGGCATTGATTCGCATGCCGGAAACAGCCAAAGCCATCATCCGCGCTACACAGCAAGGCGTGCGCGATTGGGCCAATGGGCAGACGCTGGAAGACCTGGAGATGGAGCCGGAGCGCATCCAGCGCATTCGTCAGATGAATGAAGAACGCGCGCGCATCTGGGGCGATACCCCAAGGATCGAGCGTCGCCTGCTGCCCGTTTCGGTCAAAACGCGCCTGGGCTACGACTCTATTGTGATTACCGACTGGGTGCAAGAATTGCTGGAACTTGAGCCTGCCGTCATTTCGCTGCATGGGCGCACGCTTGTGCAGCACTATAAAGGTGAAGCCAACTGGGATGCCATCGCAGCCGCTGCTGAAATCGTGCGCAAAACGGACACCCTGATCTTCGGCAACGGCGATATCCACAACCTGTACGAGGCCGCTCAGCGCATCCGTACGACGGGCGTCAATGGCGTATTGATAGGTCGCGCCACATATGGCAACCCCTGGATTTTCCGCAACCGCGATAAGTTGAAAGCGCTGCTTAACGCCGGCATCAATCCGACCATCGATGATCTGCCAGAAATCATGCCCACACGCGAGGAACGATTGCTGATGGCACTCGAACACGCCCACGTCCATGCCCGGCTCAAAGGCGAAGACCATTATGTCGAGATGCGTAAGCATCTGGGCTGGTATTTAGGCCACTTCCCTGGCGCCAAGCAGGTGCGCCACTCGCTTGTCCGTATCAATAGCCTGGCAGATGTTGAGCATATTATTCATACCGCGTTGGAACATCCCGAAGCATTCGATGCTGACGAGACACCCGGTGCAATGGTTGAAGAGGTGCTTGATTCAGAACTGGATATGGTCTGCTCCACCTGATTGGCTTAAATAGCCGTTCCCCTCTTCAGGCTCCTGGCAATTTCCCTCATCCAGGGATAATGCTCTCGCAGGTGCTGAGTCATCCTGCGCAATACCTTGGCCGCGGTCCATTCCTCGCCATCGTGCAGGTAGACCCGCGTGCGCTGCTCTGCCGTCAGATCGTGCAACAGTAGTTCAACATCCATCGCATTATCGAACAAAGCCATCGCAATGTCGGATTGCAGGTCTGGGCCGGGATTCGCCGGGGGATTATCCATCAAGCGCGATGCATACCAGGCTTCGGTCTTCACGATATGCGCCATATGCTGTGCCAGCGACCAATCGCCAGGATGCAGCGCTCGCTCGCAGTCGTCTTCGGGCACGTCTTCATATAACTCAAGCAGTTCGGTACGGGCCACGGCGGCTACATTGAGCGCCTTATCAATCTCTGTATCATCAGGTGGTCGTAAATCCCCTTCAAATCTAGGTCCTTTATTGCCATCGATGGCTGCTAACCGCTCTTTGACAACCACAGAGATATCACTTCCGTCGTCTTCAACGATGGGTATATCATTTTTCTTCAGCCAGTTCAGGTAGGCAGAGATCGCGGTGGGTGCGTTTTTCAATGCATCTTCAAACGTAGGTGCGGCAGAAAAACATCCGGGCATTTCGCGGAAAAAGAGTATACTCTCACCAGGCCAATCTTCAACCAGAGCATAATACTGCATAAATTGTATCTCCTCTTAATCGTCTGTTTCAAGTTAGCGCTTTTTGATCAAGCTTTTTTTGATGATAACATGCTGTAGGTTTGTAAAGAAGTGCTTGAGAGAGCCATCTGAGCATTATTTCCTATCAGGCGGTGTTGTTATTAAGAGAGCTTTGCTATAGTAAAGGCGAAAGAGCAGCAGAGCAACAGACATCAGTTAGTTTACACTTCTATACTATGATATAGTGTTTGGAAAGTAACCTGCTCAATTGCGTTGTTACTCATCGGAGTTAGCCTTATGAAAATAACGTTCCACAACTTCGGCATCGTCGAAGAGGCGGAAATTGATTTGAAGCCACTAACAATTTTTATTGGCCCAAATAATGTAGGGAAGACCTGGACTGCTTATGCCTTAGCCAGTATTTTCGGTCCTTATGGCTTTGCAGATTACCTCGACGCTTACTTACAAGGCGATATTCCAGATAGATACGATACTCTGGACAACACGATTGAACAGGTGATAAAAAGCGGGGCATCAACCATTGATCTCGTTCAGTTCGCGGCCGATTATGCTGAGATCTATTTTAATAATATCGCTCGTTACGTCCAGCACTGGATGGCACGTTTTCTCAGTACAGAATTGGCCTCTTTTGATAACCTGAGTGTATCCATAGATTTATCCCAGAGCAAAACAGCCTTTATGGATCAAATAGTGCAAGCTGGATTAAGAAATACAATTTCAGGTATACGAGAAAAGGCTTTAATGACTCTTCGGAAAGTATCAGGTAATAAAGACATATCTATCGTATCTGTTTACGTAGCCAGGCACCAGGTACGAATCAACGTATCCGTGATGAACTAAAGAAATTTTTTGGTAAGAACAACGTCGAGATCAGGCATGGTGTGAAACGCCATGATATAGGACCACTTCTACGGAGAAAGACGAGGTAAAACATATCAAACAAATTTGTGGCGTCCAGTATAATGAATGTAGATGAATGGATTGTTGTGAAGCGGATGAGGAGGACATTGCATGTACAACGAACAGCCAGTTTTACCACCTGCCCCCATAGTACGCCTGCCACAAATTCCCCCACAACAGGTTGTGACAAAACGACAAAAATATGCCAGGCCTGTGTTGACACGCTATACGGTACCGCCATTGCCTGTGACACCACGTCCTGGCCTGGCATACCCACCATTTGAAACCCGGCTGCCAGATACGCCACCAATAGCATCCCTAAGCTCCCCTGCAACGCGAACACTCTCCGCCGGAAATACCAGCAACGCTTTGAGCCCGCGCTTGCTTTATATCCCGCGCGCGGCCACGAGCAGGGAACCCGGTTTAGGTGAGTCGCTCATGGGGTGCGCGCTGTTGCTGTTGATTGCTGCCGTCGTACTAGTACTGCTCTACTACCTTTCGTCTCCAGGATAATATAGCGGCAGCCCTTGCCAGATACAGGTTTTGCATACCGGTGGGCGATACCATGGCTGCCTCGCCCGGGCGCAATGAATCTGACCCCTACCTCACCCAGATTCGCTCGTGATAGAGAACCGCCGCTTGCACCTGAAACGTTTGCGCTATACAATAAGAACACATTGTTTGGTCGAGCATCTCCCAGGAGAGCCCCTACAAGAATCCGGACTCATGTACAACGTGCGCCGGTCTTAGAAATGTTTGAGACCAGGTAAATCGATGCCGATAAAAGCCTACCTGAAGTGGTTGAGCAGCGTTGTACGAGGCTGGCTTTTTGTCTTGTGGATTTACCTGGGCGCCGGTTGGCGCTTTTGCCGCTGGCGTATTCAACTTTGGTACGGACAAACGTATATGGCGGAAAGTGAAAATACACAGACTGCTACGAAAAAAACCCTGCTCTTTATCCGGCATGGGCAAACGACATGGAATGTTGAACATCGTCTCCCTGGACAACTGCCAGGAATAGAGCTAAATGATACAGGACGACAACAGGCCACCCGGCTCGCGGACGCGCTTTCAGTTTTACCGATCAGCGCAATTATCAGCAGCCCCCTGGAGCGGGCACGCGAGACCGCCGAAATTCTAGCGCTGCCGCGCGGCCTTTCCGTGCAGCTTGAACCCGGCCTGATGGATACAAATGTTGGTCACTGGGCGGGCCAGGTCTTCGACGAACTCTCCAAAAATGATCCGGCATGGAAAGCATTCGTGCGCGATCCAACAAAAGGACCGGAGGACGTCGAGACCTTCCCCCAGGTACAACAGCGAGTTGTGGCTGCCGTCAACCGCTGGCTTGAACACGATTCAACCGGCAACTACCCGGCGTTTGTAGCGCATGCTGATATTATCAAGTTGCTGCTCGCGCACTATACCGGCCTGGAAACGGCCCGCGCAAGCTCACTATCCATCGATAATGCCTCGGTTAGTATTGTTGAGGTGGAGGGAGAACACCGGCCTCGCGTCGTCGCCGTCGGCTGGAACCCTCATCCTGGCTGGCTGAAACCGCCCACTACTGAGTCCGAGAAGCCCAAAGTCGAGGGACAACAGGAGGGTGAGCAGAAAACCTGATCACCGGCCCAATTTTAAAAAGCCGCGTTATGCCCAGGATTTCTCTTGCATGCAGATACCCTGGCGCAAACATAAAACGTGGAAGGGATTTAGAGCATGTTTGATCCACGTGATCCTTATGAACGCTATTGGTGGCACTACGATTCGAGACGCCCGCTGTCGATGGCCCAAATTATCGCATTGAAAAGCGTCGACGCCGAAACAGCAGCGCTTATCTGGGTGCTGCTGGAACATGGAGCGTCATTGACTGTGGCAGGCCCAACCGACCCGCAGCCGGGTATCGGCAAAACTACGACGCTAAATGCTCTGCTGCAGTTCTTGCCGGAGGGAACAGCCCTGGCCTACATGTCCGGTATGTACGAGAATTTTGCTTTCACCCAATTGCCTGATATCGACCCGGCGAAAACGTATGCTCTCTGCAACGAGGTCAGCGATCACTTACCTATCTACATGTGGGGACGTATCGCGCGCCGCTACCTGAGCTTACCCGCGAAAGGATATCATATCGCAACGAGCGTGCATGCTGATACCATCGACGATGTGATCGCTATGTATCAACATGACCTGCGCATACCCGTGCAAGATATTCGCCGTTTAGGGCTGGTTATCAACATTGGCGTCGTTGGCCGCGTTTACCCCTTGCGCCGGCGCTGGCTCACCACCCATTTCCTGCAGCCCTATACCGATCCTAAACGTCCCGATGTCGTCATACCCATTCCTCTTTCCCTGTGGAACAAGTTCGATGACAGCTTTGAACATGCCGATTCATCCATCCTCGACGACCTGGCCAAATGGTCCGGCATGACCGGCTCGGAGTTCACAACCGCACTGCAGCGCCGCATCGATTGCCTGGAAGAGGTATCTCAAGGCCAGGGCATCAATATGAACGAGATGTATAGCGTTATTGAAGAACTGAGGAAAGGTGATGAATGAGCCGATTCGTATCCACGAGAATTATTTTATCACGGCGATTGTTCCTCTAAATTAGAGGACAATACGAAGAAAGGAGGCAAGCCATGCTGAGGCATAAGCAATTACAAAGCGAAGGACGCTGGCCACGCATCTGCAATCGTTGATAACTATACCATTTAGAAGAGGAGCATTTTTCAACATGAGTTATTCTGTTGCCATGCTCAGCGTCCACACGTCTCCGCTAGATATACCGGGACGCAGTAAGGACGCGGGGGGCATGAATGTATATATACGCGAACTCGCGCGCGAACTGGGCCGTTCTCAGATAACAGTCGATATCTTTACCCGCCAGGCTTATCCAAACCAGTCACCAGTCGTTCAACTCGCACCCAATGTTCGGGTCATCCATGTGAAAGCAGGACCAGTATCTCCCATTTCCAAGCACGATCTTCATCACTACCTGCCTGAATTTCGCCAGCATATCGAGGCATTTAGACGTAGGGAGGCAATACACTACGATCTGGTGCATAGCCATTACTGGCTTTCGGGCGTGGCCGCGATGCCATTGGCCGGGCGTTGGGATATCCCACATATCACGATGTTTCACACCCTGGGCCATCTCAAACAACTGGCAAATCCTAACGAACCAGAACCTCTCTTACGGCTGGAAATGGAGCGCCAGCTCATTCAGCATGTTGATCGCATTATCGCTTCCACTATCGATGAGCGACAGCAAATCATTCGCCATTGCGGAGCCACGCCCGGCCAGGTAGAGGTCATTCCTTGCGGCGTCAATCTCGAGCTTTTTTTCCCACATGACCGCAAGCAGGCACGCGAAAAATTGGGGCTAAAGCAACACACCCCCACTCTGCTCTATGTAGGAAGGCTCGATCCATTCAAGGGACCTGATCTCTTGCTGCAAACTATCGCCTTGATGGAAGAAGAGGTAGAGGCCCTGATCGTAGGCGGAAAGCTGTCAGCAGACAAGGAGCTAGATCGACTGCGCGAACTGGCGCGAAAACTTCGGATAAGCCAGCGCGTCCATTTTCTTGGCGCGCGCCCCCAGAATGAGTTACCGCTGTTCTACAGCGCCGCCGATGTTAGCGTCGTTCCGTCTTATCATGAGAGCTTCGGGCTGGCCGCCGTGGAATCGCTGGCATGCGGTACGCCGGTAGTAGCGACCCGCTCGGGCGGATTGATGACAGTGGTGCATCATGGAGAAACTGGATATCTTGTGCAACGCTGCCCTGGCTTTTTCGCCGAAAGGCTCGATTTCCTGCTGCAACATCCAGTGCTACTCGCGCAAATGCGGGCAGCCGCCCGTCCCTCAGTTATTCAATACAGCTGGAAGCACATTGCCAACCAGATGCTGGATGTCTACGAGCATGTGACTAGCGATGCAAAATGCCTGGTTGCGCAATAAGATCGCGTCAGCAGGGAGAATATCCATACTTTGGTCGAATTGACAGCTTCGCATGGGTAAGACATAATGAAAATGCCTCTCTTTGTTGAAGAGGATACGCATGATAGTATTTTGTGAAAGGGATGATACAGATCCATCCCCTTCTGGGACGAAAGGAGATTGGCACCTGTGGCAGATGAACATACAATGCATCATGAGGATGATTCTTGCTGCGGCCCAGGTTACGCTTCGCCAGAAGAAGCGATGAAAGCCGAACCCGAAAAGGTACTGTACAGCATCGCGCTATACGAGGGAACCGGGATCAATGAACCCGATTATCTTGCTACTATTGATGTTGATCCCGCATCCCCCACCTACTCGCAGGTAATTTATCGAACTCCTATGCCGAACGTTGGAGACGAATTGCATCATTTCGGCTGGAACGCCTGTAGTTCCTGTCATACTGATGCGAGCAAATCGCGCAACTATCTGATTATTCCCGGAAATTTGTCCAGTCGCATTCACATTGTGGATGTCTCTGACCCTAAAGCGCCTAGATTACACAAGGTCATCGAGCCTGAAGAGGTAAAGGAGAAGGTAAATCTGACCGCTCCCCATACCGTGCACTGCCTGGCGGATGGTCATGTGATGATCTCTATGCTTGGCGATAGCCAGGGCGAGGCTCCCGGGGGCTTCCTGCTGCTCGACGAGGATTTCAACATCGCGGGGCGCTGGGAAAACAAGGCCAATGGCATGCGTTTCAACTATGACTTCTGGTACCAGCCGCGCCATAACGTTATGGTCAGCAGCGAATGGGGCGCTCCCAATACCTATACCAAGGGATTCAACCTGGAAGATGTCGCTGCCGGTAAGTACGGGCGAGGGCTGCACTTCTGGGATTGGGAGAAACATGAAATCGTGCAGAGCGTTGATCTGGGCGAGGATGGGTTAATTCCGCTCGAGGTACGCTTCGTCCATAATCCTGATAGCACGCATGGTTTTGTTGGAGCTGCGCTCAGCAGCAACATGTGGCACTGGCACAAGTCCGACGGCAAGTGGCAGGTTGAAAAGGTCATCGATATTCCATCCGTTGAGCTAGAAGGCTGGCCTATTCCGGTACCATCTCTGATCACCGACTTCCTGATTTCGATGGACGACCGGTTTCTCTACCTGTCAAACTGGCTGCATGGTGACATTCGCCAGTACGACATTAGCGATCGCTCGCATCCCAAATTGACAGGCCAGGTCTGGTGTGGTGGCCTGCTGGGGAAAAGCGGGCTGGTACAGGACCACAAGCTCGAGGGCGGCCCCCAGATGCTCCAATTGAGTCTTGACGGCAAGCGATTGTATGTGACCAACTCGCTTTACAGCACCTGGGACAACCAGTTTTATCCTGAGCTCGCGAAAACTGGTTCGTATATCTTGCAAATCGATTGCGATACGAACAAGGGTGGCATGCGTATCAACGAAAACTTCTACGTTGATTTCGGCAAGGAACCGGCAGGTCCGGCTCGCGCCCACGAGATGCGCTACCCCGGAGGGGACTGCACCTCGGATATCTGGATCTAATTTTCAATCCCTTTTCAATCCCTTTTCAATCCCTGCCGGGAAAAGGTCCGGTTCCTGCCGCTCCCACGTGGGGGGAGTATAGCTGCCAAACCCGGCCATGTCAAGGGTAAATGCACTAGAGAACCGGTCGAGAAATAACACTGGGGAATCTTCTGGTAGAAGCGTATCTCCAGATTTGGGCAGGGGATGGAAGAGAGTTCACAAGCTCTCTTCCATCCCTTTCTCTGCGAAACAAGTGAAGGTAAGACGTTTAGGCGGTCGTGACAAAAACCTTGTGATACATGTATACCCGGCACAGCAATTGAAAGCCGACGGCTTCATAAATGAAACGCGAGGAAGTAAACTCCGTATTCTTCTCCTCGTTACCGGGATGTTCGCCTGTCACCAGTGCCGCCTGCATGCCTCGTTCGCGTAAACGCTGTAACCCGCCAAGCATCAGCGCCGTTGCCAATCCTCGATGACGAAATTGCGGGCGCGTTCCCACCGGTTCAAACAGGCCCACGCGGTTCACGGGGTCCACCCAGCAAATGCAGCCCGCTGCTGGCGTACCATCAGGGGCCAGGATCATCAGATCGAGTTGAGGATCGTATTGCGGCATCTGCATCACTGCCAATTGGCGCAAGTTTGCTTCCTCGTAGGTCTTGCTCCCCCGGGGGAAAAAAGCATCGCGTTGCAGCGCAGCCCGCATCTCTGCTTCAGCCTCTCCAGCAATCGGGTGAAGCGTGAATCCTGCTGGCAAAACGGGGGCTGGCACAGGCTCGATCAGCGGTCGGCGGTAGCAATGATAGTACTTTTCTTGGCGCTCATATCCTTCACGTTCAAGAAAACTCGCCATCCCTAGATCTTCGCCGGAGGCTAAACCCCAGGCTTGTTCCCATATCTCATACTGATTCTCGCCCTGTTCTAGAGCACGCTCTTTTATGCGCTGTGCTCCCCACTGGCGTACCATAAGATAGCGCTCGTGCGTGCGGAAGTCGGGATGAAGCAGGCAAACGATCTCATTCCCCTCAACGATCCCTAGAGCAAGCGCCCCACCATTTTCTTGATACCAGAAATGCCAGTTCTGCTGATCATCAAGCGAACCATCCCGGCACCACCATTGGAGGTCGCCAATATGCGGATAATCTGCTAGTGGGTCGAGCGAGCGACAGATGGTAACAAATTTCATGGCTTCTAGAAGAGCTGGTCCGCCATTACGAGCCAGTTTCTGTGCTGTGTTCATGTGTCTGTCTCCTTGTTTTTCTCACTGCTGTGTTATTGAATACTTCCTGTGCCTGATCGACGGGATTTCTCGCGGTCAGGGGTTGCGCTATTGCCGTCAATACGTCGTTTCACCTGCTTTCATAGGGATAACAAGTGCGCAGATAGATACCACCTCATTGCGGTACCACAGGCAAAAGCAGGGAAGAAGCAAACTGCATCAGGCCAGGTGAGCGAGCAAGGAGATGGTGCGCTACCCGGCGACAAGGAAAGAAGCGAGGGGAGAAGGTGTGCCCAACACACGATGCCCAGTTGACATCTCAACTGAGGTCATGAGGAAGCATGGCACCCATATCTCGCCGTATAAGCCGATCTTGTGCCGGGGCTTATACGGCGAAGGCGCTCGTGTTACGGTTGCGGTTGCGATGGATCATCCATCCAGGGATTTTCATGTCCCCTCTCAAGTAAAGAATATTCATGGAGATACCATACCATACGGTTGGGGTACATGTCAATCAAATAAAAAGGGAAGAGAACGCTCAGCGTCAAGTTCTGAGCATTCTCTTCCCTCTTCATCCTTTCAATTGAGCCACTTTCTGTTCGACATCGATGCCCATCAAGCGGGCAAGGTTGCCACCGAGAATCTTCTTCTTGGCCTGGGTGGTCAATTGCGGATAGCCGTAGCCGGTCACGAGGTCTTCCGGCAGTTCAAAGTTCCAGAAGGCGTCGAGCGCCCAGCGCGGGTGCCAGATGGGCGTCTCACCGCCGTAGAGGATTTTGTCTTCGCCACACCAGAACATCAGCTTGCCCATATTCTCGGCAAAAACACGCGGCGCGCGCACAACGAAATTCAGGGTAGCGGCTATCGAGGCATACAGGTTGGGATAGCGCACCAATTGCCAGCAAATCTCATCGATGAACGGCAGACCGACGTGGAAAATGATGAAGTTGAGGTCCGGGAAGTTGGCGGCCGCTCCATCCATATCCCAGGCCTGAGTATGCTCGATGGGCTGCGGGCCAAGCGGCACGCCTTTATGCACGCCGATGGTCGTCACGCCCAGTTCGAGGGCCTTTTCAAATACCGGGAAGGCCACACGTGGATCATCCATGCGCCAGGGGAACGGTTCCCCATAATCATAGCGCACATTGTAGAACTTGAAACCTTTCGCTCCATACTCTTTGACCTGCCGCTCCATCAAATCGAGGGCTTTCTTGCCCTCCAGCGGATTGACAGTGCCCCAAAATACGGCGCGATCAGGATATTTCTGGGCCATGGCCGCGCACTTTTCCCACTGCGACAGGCCATCGTAGAAGAGGTCGGTGAGCGGCAGAGGCTGGGCCACGATCATGTCGGTGCCCGACTCCTCAAAAACCATCTGGGCAATCTCATCGATGTTCCATTCGCGCAGAAACTCTTCAGGGCTGAGCACGCGCTCTCCGGGAGGCGTCAGCACCTGGTGGAAGGCGTACAGATGATTGATGAACATCTGCCCTGGCTTGCCAAAGGCATTATTCATGTCGAAATTGAAGACATGACAGACGCAGTCAAATACAAAGGCATCATTGTCTAGCATGGGCAATCGCTCCTTTCATGAAGTTGATGTCTGAGAGGCGGAGGATTGAGCCTCACGTTCAAGTCGACGCTGGCGCAAGGGTAGCAGTTTTGCCATTGGCAGGGTGAGTTTTTCGCGGGCGCTGGCGGTCATGCGTTCGGGCGTCCAGACAGTGTTCCAGACGATTTCGGTGTCCACCTCTCCCACCCCTTCGATGGCACGCACGTTCTGGTCAATCATCTGCAACAAATGGGTCGAAAACGGGCACCAGCCAGAAGTGAGCAGTAGTTCGACGCGCACATCGTGTCCATTTTCCGCTACCTTCACATCCTGGATCAGCCCCAATTCGACGACACTGACCGCACGCTCCTTGCAGCACGGGTCATAGCATGTTTGCAAGACCTCGAATACCTGCTCCGGCGTGACCGGGCGTTCTTCGTTGTTGGGCAAGAAGGAACTCCTTTTGGTTCATGAGGAAGACGCATCTACGAGAAACGACTTACAAACGATTAAACGGTTGTGCAGCTGGACGATTAAACAACCCCATGATGCAAGTATAATGGCTAGAGGGACGGAGTACAAGGGGTAAAGAATCGAAATGACAAAACGGCCCTGATCTGCTATCATCAATTCCAGACTGATCTGCATCCAAATTTTCAGGAGAATCGCTATGTTTACCAAATCTGAGGCCATCTACGACGCTATTTATAGCGCTATGAAGGATTATGCCAACGAAGCAGAGCAAATCCATGCGTTAATCCAACAGTATAAGCAATCTTCGGGAAACAGATTGCTCGATGTTGCCTGCGGGACCGGTGGGCATATCCCATTTTTACGACAACACTACTCGGTTGAGGGCCTGGACCTGGACGAACAGATGCTGGCAATTGCTCGCCAGCGCAATCCAGGTCTGACTTTTCATCATGCGGATATGGTCGATTTTGGATTGGACCACCAGTTTGATGCCATCATCTGCATGTTCAGTTCAATCGGTTATGTCAAGACCGTTCCAAAGTTGTATCAGGCAGTGCAAACGATGCGCCACCATCTCCTTGCAGGCGGAGTGGTGATTATTGAGCCCTGGCTGACCCCACAGACGTTCATACCTGGTTATATTGGAGCGGTCTTCGTGAATCAGCCGGATTTGAAGATTGCGCGCATGAACACTACGGAAGTGAAAGATGGCATCTCTGTTATGGATTTTCACTATCTCGTGGCCACTCCCCAGGGAATTGAGCATTTTACCGAGCGACACGAGATGGGTTTGTTTTCACACAAGGACTACATGGGCGCATTTCAGGCCAGCGATTTGGATGTGGTGTACGATGATGCTCCTGATAAGCTGACGGGGAGAGGACTGTATATCGGGGTGCTTCGCTGATCCACGCCCTGTTGAAGCACCTACGCTTCTTTCCGGTTAGGCACTTCTCGATAATCGCGCTCACCCGTTGCGCTATTGTAGAACACCTCCATGAGCCGCTCGGTCGCAGGATCAACGAAACGCTCTCCAGTAGGCCGCCAGTGCCCATGAGTTCGATCTACCTGTACGCGATATCGTTTGCGCTCCAGGACCACCGCGCTCAGCAGGATGAGCCCGTTCACCACCAGGTACATGACCGGCCAGAGAGGGACATGGACGATGAATAGCAATACAGCCGCTCCGGCCAGGGAGAGCAGACCATAGCCAATGATCACTCCCCGTAACATAGCTCTCTCTACCCTTCTGGCTCGATCACCACTGCCGTGCCATACGCTACGATTTCACTCATCGTTTGGCCTATCTCTGAAGAATCAAACTGCATCCGCACCACCGCATTCGCACCCATCGCGGTAGCGTTCTGGACCATGCGGTCAATGGCGTGCCGGCGCGCATCCTCCAGCAGCGAGGTATATTCCTTGATCTCGCCACCGCCTAGAGAGCGTAGGCCGGCCATGATATTGCCTCCCAGTCCCCGGCTGCGTACCACAACGCCAAAAACCTGTCCTCTGGTTTCCACAATGCGATGTTGAGCAACCCCTTCTGTTGTAACGATCAGCATCATCTTCTCCTTTCGTTTCTCTGTTGCTGCCTTCACGCGCAGGTTTTTCTTCTCTGCTCGCAGAGCCCGGCGGCTAGAGCGTCTCAAATTTCAATACTTCAATATCCATTGAAATGATAGCGCAAAAAAGTTGCGCAGTCAAGGAGGGAGAAAGCATGAAAATCATGATACAATTCCCGTAAAGAAGCGAAATTATCGGAGGGAGAACACGTGCGTATAGTTTCTTTACTGGCGAGCGCCACGGAGATGGTCGCGGCGCTCGGATGCCTGGATCAACTGGTAGGGCGCTCTCATGAGTGCGATTATCCGCCACAGGTGCTAGAACTGCCTGTAGTGAGCAGGGTACAGATCAATATTGAGGGAAGCAGCGCGGAAATTGATGCCCAGATTAAGGCTCTGGCCAAAGCGCAACGAACGAATGCAGGTACCCTACCACCTGGCACCGCCCTCGCGTCAAGTGATGAGGCCGCGCTCAAAGCCTTGAGCATTTATGCCATTGACGCCAGGCAACTTCAGGAATTACGACCGGATATTATTCTTACACAGACGCAGTGCGAAGTTTGCGCGGTGAGCGAACGCGATGTCACGCGCGCTGTGCGGCAGTTGATAGGGCTGGAACCGCGAGTTGTCTCGCTGTCGCCATACCAGTTGAGCGATGTGTGGGAGGATGTTTTGCGTGTTGGTGACGCATTGGGAAAACGCGAACAGGCCGGGGCGCTGGTAGCGGGTTATAAGCAACGCCTGGCTCGTCTGCAAGAGATTACTCGTGCTTTTAACGCGTCATCGGGCAAACCGCAGGTTGCAGTACTTGAGTGGCTCGATCCCTTGATGGGCGCTGGCAACTGGACGCCCGAACTGGTTGCTTATGCCGGAGGTAAGCTTGTTTTCGACGCGGTTGGCCAGCATTCTCCCTGGATTTCATGGGAGGATTTGCAAGCAGCAGACCCGGATGTAGTGGTGCTTTCACCCTGCGGCTATACGCTTGAGCGCACGCTGGTGGATGTGCCTCTATTGGAAAGGCACGCCGTGTGGCAGAACTTGAGCGCCGTAAGAAATGGACGCGTCTATGCGATTGACGGCAATGCATATATCAATCGTTCGGGGCCACGTTTAGTGGGGTCGGCGGAATTGCTGGCCTGGGTGATCTGGGGAGAGCAGTCAGGAACAGAGATTGACAGCAACGCCTGGAAACATTTGTAGCATGAGGGATGAAACGGGGCGATCTGAACGTTTTCAGGTCACCCCAGCAATGTATTATCGCGGACTGAAAAAATAAATCAGGGGTTGTTCGATCTTGGCGCAAGACCCCAGAAGAGCAGCACGATAGTTACTATAAACAGCAAGAGCATCAATCCCACCAGATCATCTACCACATCAGAAAGATCAAATTGGAAAACGGCGGCCGCGATAAAGAGCAGGAGTATCAAGGCTCCGATGATCGGGAGAATCAACATCACATTCAGGCGTGAACCGGGTTTTGATGGGCGCGGCTCGCTGCCTGGATAGGTTACATCTGTATCGAGTGGCTCCATAGAGCACCTTTCTATATCCCCGGGTTAGTACAATACCTGTTCCCGCACGGACAATAAACGAATCAACAACTCCTTTGTGAAGATGGGAAACAACCCACGATCATGCAGGTACCTGCATGAGGACAGGCAATCCATCTCAGGGACTATTATAGTCCGAATGAGTATTGAACGCAACCGTTAGCGGCAAAAAATCGCCATAAAAAAACGGCCCCGCCGGGCCTACCTAGTGCGTCTGCGTAGAAGTCGACCAGTTACTTGACTCCTTATGCAGAATCGATATCGGAGCATCACCATAGTCATATGAAATAGTTGGCAGCGAACGAAACCTGTTGAGATAACGGCGCAGTTCTAACGCATTGACCGAGTACATCGATCCATCCACGGTTGCGGGGATTCTGCCTTCCGCAAGAGCGCTACAGAGGTCGGCAAACGTTGGGACACGGTCAGTCATGAAACACCCCCTACAAAACTGTAACTATCTCGGATGAGCCGTCTGTGAGTAACTTCATCCTCTTACTCGAGATACGTTTGTACCTACTTCTGGGTTTCATCCCTCCTTTCCTTTCCACTTTACTGGAGAAAACATCCAGGCCAGTGCTTTTTATTCCGCCTGCTTCATGCTTCGAAGTCTTCATCCTCCTCTTCTACCTGCTCCTCATCCAGCAAGCCTGGAAGCGGGTTAATATACATAGTACCGCAGACCAAATCTATTTGTTTGATAACATCTTTGATGGCCGGAATCAGCACTTGTTTTCCCTCGGGGGTTTTAATGACATACACATCATTGCTGCCGGTGACAAGAATGTCAACGATCCGTCCCAGGCCACGGCCGTTCATGGTAAAGACTTGCAGGCCGAGAATATCATGCTGGTAATAGGAGTCAGGAGGAAGTTTCGCCAGCTTGCTTTCCGGGATTTGCAAGTTGAGACCACGCAGTGGCTCAGCAGCATTAGCATCATTGATGCCTGCTAATTTCAACACGACCATTTCACCTTTATAAGGCCGCACGCTCTGAATATGATAACGGATATGTTCCGAACCGGCGTATACCGTGTCAAGCTCTACGAAACGATCAGGTATATCCGTCAGCAAGCGTACTTTGAGCTCGCCGTGAATGCCAAAAAGAGCTACCACGTTCCCGATAGTAGCCCATTCAGTGTTATCCTGTCTTGGCACATTGCCCTCTTTTAAAGAATCTCTAGCGAAGTATGACGACCCTCACGCGCACCACCTGCGCGCAAAAGCGCACGCATCGCCTTAGCGACTCGCCCCTGGCGGCCAATGACCTTGCCATAATCATCGGGAGCCACGTGTAGTTCGAGCACCAGGGCATTGCGATCGTTGCGAACTTCGCGCACCTGCACGGCAGATGGATCGTCAACTAATGATTTAGCGATGTACTCGATGAGTTTACGCATATTCAATCCTCATCTGCTATTATTCGGTCTCGGTAGGTGCCGGAGTAGCAGTCGCTTTTTTCATCTGCTCGAAGCGGGCCAGCACGCCCGTACGTTTGAGCAGGCTGGTGACTGAATCGGTCGGCTGCGCGCCATTTTTGAGCCAACCCAGGGCCTTCTCCTCATCGATATGAATCGCGGACGGCTCAACAAGGGGATTGTACCAACCAATATTTTCGATAATGCGGCCATCACGCGGCGAACGCGCATCTGCGACAACCACTCGGTAGCTGGGGGCTTTGGTTTTGCCCACCCGTTTTAAACGAATTTTGACAGCCATACGTTTTTTCTCTCACCTCTTCCCCACCAGTTAGGGGTTGTTTCTTTGTATATATGACAATGCCGCGTTTCAGCGCAGCAAATACGAAATTCCTGAACTACGGCCCCACTAGAATAGCACGGAGCGGCTAAATTGTCAATGAGAATTTTGAGCGCCTCTTCATCCTCTCCTCAAGCTTGCGGAGAAGTATACCACCTGTGGAGAACTTTAGCGGCCGGCTTCCAGTTTGGCTCAAACAATGGGACAGACCAGGCCCAGAAAAAGATGCCGGAGATATGAGAATCGGCCAGGACATTAATTAGAGCAGCATTATAGGCCGCGGCCTGCATATTGGGATCGGGGGGTTCCGCCTGCGCCTGAGCATCCCGCTCCCAGGGGCGGTAAAGGGCGTAAGCGCTGTCGCGATACCCTATTTCTGACACCAGCGCTGGTTTGCCGGTCTGCACTGCGAGAGAATCTAGCACCACACTGATATTTTCTTTCCAGAGGCGAGGCAGCGTAGCAGGATTCAGCCGCTGTGGTGTATCCGCCAGAGGGATATAGACCGAAACGCCGATAGCCGATAGATGGGGATTGCTTAACCATGTTGGAAGTGAACTATACAACGACGACCAGTTAATATCGTAGGTCAGTTTCCCATGAAAAATCGAACGGATACGATCAATTAACTGATTCCAGAAAAATGGCGAAACCATCTGAAGTTTATCAAACTCTGTGCCGATGGCCAGTTGATCCGCCTGCGCCTGAGCGGCTGCCTGTACAAATGGTTCGTATGCTTGCCAATAGCTATCAAACCAGGCCTGAATCTGCGCTTGAGAGGCGAACTGGATAGAACCCGACCAGGTCAGGCTACCGTTAGCGGATACAAACGGTACCACAAACACGTGATAGTGCATGGCATGGGCGCTACGTATGCCCGCTGCAAAAGCCTGCGGAGTGGGAGTGAAGTTGGCCGAAGCCACTTGCGTAGAGTACACCGATGCTTGATAGAGGTTAACAGGCATCTCGATCCACTGAGCCGCCGTCTGCTTCTGTATATCACTCAGACCAATACGCCAGTTGGCATCGCTGTCAGAATAGGCAGTTGTACCCCACTGTGGAAAGACAATCCCTGTCTCGAATGCAGGTCTATGGAAGCGTTCTTGCAACGTACTGCCTTGATCTCTCACAGTCAGTATCTTCCGTTGAATAATTGCAGCCGTGGTATGAGGAGAGCGCAGCGAGAGGTGCAGGAAAGGGATATGCCCACTTAATAAGAGGCTCTGTAAGAGTACCCCTATAATCATCAAGACCAACGAAACCAGGAAGACACGGTAGGAGGCAAACCGTTTCACTGCCCTCGTCCTCCACCGCCGCTCCAGATTTCCTCGAACGACGCGGGTATTACATTGTTTTTCTTCTCTTCTCTGGCCCTGGGGTCTTGTCGTCTCAGCAGCGATTGACCTGGTGCTTTCTGCGCCGGTAATCGATATTGCGCTATAGAAGAGCCGCGTATGGCATAAGCGTCTTCAGAAAGTGTTGGCGATAACTGCTGCTGCCAGGGGGCGGCCAGTCCTGGCAGGAAAGGCTCTGCGCGGGCTGGGGCTGGGAGAGACATTTTATGCCCATTTTCTTCTCTAGCCAGGCTAGGTTTGGAGATTACGAAAAAGCCCTGCTTCGACTGCAAGCTATACAACACACCCAGCGCTTCCAATAACGCGAACCAGAAGCTGCATAATACCAGCGGCCATGAGATGGCTCGCTTTAAGAAAGCCTCTACGCGCCCCTTTTTCAAGAATGGGTGCGGACTCTTCGCCTGCACATCTATGCCTTGCAAGTATGCCAGGGTAAAGGTAGCCCAGGCGAAATCCGCCGGTATGCGCATCCAGCGAAAAGGACTTGCATGTACAAATAAAGCCACCAGCGCCACTAGCAACGGTAGGAATGCAAGCTGCCAGAGGACGGTAAAGATACCCAGGCATAATCGATACATAAAAGGAACCTGTTTATCGCGCAGCACAGCCCGAATCCCCGAGAGCCAGCGGCTGCGCTGCCGCACGAAATCTTTGACGCGCTGGGGAGGCTGCTCGTGCAGGTAGCCATCCACCCAGGCAAAACGATATCCCTGCGCCCAGGCTCGCAAGGCCCAGGCCGCATCCTCTGTTATGGAGTTCGCTTTACCAACATCGAATGAAAGTTGCTTATCATCCAATCCACGTACGACGATAAAAGAACCATGGATGCCAAACATCGGCCTCCCCAGCGCATATTGCAAGCGAAATCTACCGAGGTCATCCGCGGTACGCAGGGCATCGGCTCCGCGAAAGAACCAATTCCCTCCCTGGTAGAGAATGGCTCCCTGTCCGATCAAACCCTGATGGTGATCTTTCTGCCCATCCTTTTGCTTGCGCGCCTCGAATTCAATGGCGCGCGAAACGAAGCGATAGAGGCCGGCCAGCATATGCTCATCGACCAGGCTTTCTTCGTCAAGATAAATATACCAATCTTCTGCCTGCGTAGGACTATATTTCTGGCTTTCGTTCTGCAGGTATGTGAGGGCACGTGCCTTAAAACGCGAGCGATTGGGCGTCACGTAACCAGGTGGCACAACATAGATGCGCGTATGGGGGTCTACCCCCATTTTAAGATTAATCGCACATTCGCTGATAATCTCTATGAAATAGGGACCAGCGGGGTACGGGTAGCGTGTGAAAGCATTGTGAACAGCTATCACACTATCGCGGAGGACATCGATGTTATCTCCACGTGTCACAAAGCGGAAGATGAGCCGGACCGGCCTCCTGGTAGGGGCAAACGCAAAAAGACCCGATCTTTGGAAAACGCTGGGAATTGCCACCGGCTCAGGACGGGCGCGTACTGCTTCCGCAAAAATGAACCAGCCCAGCCAGAGGAAGATCGCCAGTGGTACCGGCGCAAGCCATGTAAGTTCCAACCAGCGCACACCCGAGCGCCAGATAGAGGCCTGCATGTGAACATGATCCAGCACGGACTGTATCTTGATTAACAGATATGTCAGCCCTATCGTTGCACCCAGGAGCCAGGTACGGTAGAGCCACCTGATGAATACCTCGTAGAGCTTCTGAGGGCGGGGGCGAAGCGGAGATGGCCGTGACCCGGCCTGCAATGGGCCACTCTCTATCACGCTAGAGCTATTCTCCCGGTCCTTTTGTATTGACTGAGCGTAATGGGCCGTATGAGAAGCATTGGGAGGACGGATAGGTAACTGCGGTTGTGCGAGTCGCTGTTGTCGCAGTTGGGCCAGGCGCGCTGCTCGTTCTTCAGGACTATCAACCTGCATAGAAGACCTTTCTAGTTCCTCCCCAGTACTCGCCCTGTGGTTGGGCAATAGCCAGTAAAAATACTTTCGAACTCATCGATATTGAAGCTTGCGATGTATATTGATGAGCATAATGAAACTCGCGGTAAAACATGACACACGATTAAACCCCTTCAAGCAGTATAACGCCTTTTGTGAGGGGAGGTCACACTGTGCCAAAAAGTACTGCTACAGGATCACTGCGCTCTGGGCGGTTTCGGGGAATGGGAAAGCGAACCGCCTGGATTACCTGCAGGCATAGGGCTATCCACGCTCATCGCGTCCGCCAGTTCAGACACAACTGTGCTCGTGTGGCAGGCAACGACTGGCCTCATTACCTCTCTTCACTCTTACAAAGCTTGATACAAACTCAGCGCTACTTCGTTAGTATACTTAGAAAGATGACATTTCGATGCTATAGTACGATTTTGAGTACCCCCTCTACTAGTACCTGATGCATCAGTAAGAATCGACATTCCTTTGTATTTAAAGGATATTGTATGTTTTCTTGCGGGATGTCTCTTTTCTACCGGCATAGAGGTGTAGGGGTGAAGGACATCCCGGTTGCTTGCCCTCTGCACCGCTATCCCTCATTACCGGTTGAGAAGGCGCTTCCGGCTGGTTTATTCGGGGAAAAAGATGCGCTCATTGCTTACCGGATGGAAGAGATGCTCGATGCTCATCCACAAGCTCCTGGCATGATGATAGAAGAGCAAGGGTAGTATAAATGCGATGGCGCCCCCAATGCACAACAGCGAAACGAAGGAGATCGACTGGCTCGCCGCCAGCGGAATGATTACTGCCAGCGTGATCAGTTCGCTCAAGAAGATATTCACGGCGACCGCGGTAGTGAAGTAGCCCGGCTCACGCGCAAAGACGAATTCGCAGGCCGGGCAGTAGCGGCGCATATTGAACCAGCGGCGATAAAGCTTCCCTTCGCCGCATACCGGACACCTTAACCGCAAACCACGGCTCAACAAGACCCGCGCCTTCTTTAGAAAAAATGACATCGCTCTTATTCCATTCTCTATCAGTGAAAATGCTTTCACTTATGAGAACAAGCAATTCGCTCTCTTCATTTCCGGTGGAGGTTCAGGAAATTCTGCACCAGGCGATTGAGGGCTTCCGGCTGCTCCATACTTACCATGTGGGCCGCGCCTTTGACGATCTCCAACTGTGCCTGGGGAATTTCTCTGGCAAGCTGCTGTGTCAGGGCAATCTTAGCGGGTAGATCGCAGTCACCAACAATAATGAGCGTTGGTACATGAATTTCCGCCAGCCGCTTCATAGCCGGTGGTTCAATCGTCACTTCCTCGGCCTCTGCCGGCATGGGTACGGTAAATGCATGGTATTGCATTTCGTACACACGTCTCCGCACTTCTGGATTCACCTGGTCCGGCGTGCGTCGTGGCCCATCGACCCAGAAACGTACATTGAGATTGGTTGCCGCTTCCAGGTCGCCGCGCTCCAGAAGCATCTCTTCTTCCTCATTAAAGCCCTTTACTGCTTCTGAAGATGGCGCTCCTCCAATGCTCGGCGCAACCGGCACCAGCGAATTGACCATTTCAGGATGGACCAGCGCGAAATCAACCGCGATCTTGCCCCCAAAAGAGACGCCAACGACAATGCGCCTTTTCGATGTGTAGGAAACGGAGCAGTGCCGCAGGGTCTTCATAATAAGCAAAGCGCCCCGCCGGGAGCGCCGATTGGCCAAAACCGCGCAGATCATAGCGGATGACTTTGTATTGCGGAGCAAAAACAGGAATCTGTTCATCCCACATACGGCTGTCCGCGATCCCCGCATGGACAAAGAGCAGGGGTTGACCCTGGCCGGTCACTTCATAGTAGAGTGAAGCTCCCTGTACATCCAGGAAGCCACTCTCGGAACGTAGTTCTGCCACAAAAACACTCCTTTTCGGTTGAGGGTGCAGGACAGGGACGAGCCGCTGTCCCTACTGATCTTCGATTTGACATCATCCTTGCCTATTGCATTTGCCCTTGACATGTTCGGGTCTGGCTACTATACTCTCCCCTTAGAGAGGCGGCAGGCACCGAGCCTTTTCCCGACGCGGATTGAAAGGATAACACAGATATATGCGCCGCTTTTCTTTGGTTCGCGATGGCGCAAGGACAGTATAGCATGGAAAATGATCGGCCGGCAAAGCTGAGATAGATTGAGAGAGAAACCCTATGACAATTTCGGAAAGAAAAGCTATTCCCATTCCAGAAGTAGAACCTCGCAAGCCTATTTCCACTCAGAACTTGCGCGTTCCCGGCCCAACACCCATCCCACCGGCAGTGTTGAACGCAATGAATAACCCGATGATTAATCATCGCGGCCCCGAATTCGCGACTATATTGCGCCGTGTGACACAGCGATTGCAATATTTCTTCCAGACGACCTCACCCTTGATGACGTTTCCGGCTTCAGGCACCGGAGGGCAGGAGGCAGCGATTGCCAATCTTTTCTCACCTGGCGACCATGCGATTGCGATTACGATTGGCGCCTTTGGCAATCGCCTGGCTACCATCGCTGAGAAGTTCGGCGTGCGCGTAACACGCATCGAGTTTCCCTGGGGGCAGGCCGCTGATGCGCAAGTTGTCGCAGAACGTTTGCAATCGAGCGCGCCATATAAAGCGGTGTTGATGACGCATAATGAGACATCAACCGGCGTGACGAACGATGTTGAAACGCTGGCGCGGGTGGTGCGGCAGGCGAACCCGGACGCGCTGAACGTTGTCGATGCGGTCAGTTCACTGGGCTGCATTCCGCTGGAAATGGATTCCTGGGACCTCGATGTCGTGTTTACCGGCTCGCAAAAGGGCTGGATGACTCCTCCTGGCCTGATGATGATAGCGGCCAGTCCGCGTGCATGGGAGGCCAATAAGACGGCTACATCGCCACGTTTTTACTTCGACTGGGCATTAGCGCGCAAAAACCTGGAGAAGTGGCAGCATCCTACGACACCGCCCGTATCGATCTTCTATGCCCTCGATGTAGCCCTGGAAATGATGCTGGAAGAGGGACGAGAAGCTATCTTCGAACGCCATGCGCGCACCGGTGAATATGTGCGCTGGCGGGCGAAAGAGATGGGCTTGCAGTTACTCGCCGATCACGAATACGCCTCGAATACCGTGACGGCGATACTTTCGCCTCAAGCAATCGATACGGCGGTCCTGCTGAAGAAGTTGCGCGAGGAGGACCAGGTGGTTTTTGCCGGTGGACAGGGACAGTTGGAAGGCAAGATTTTCCGCGTTGGTCATCTGGGCTACTTTGAAGAGGCCGACCTGGCCGAGGCGATGGATAGATTGGAATTACGTCTGGGGGAAATGGGATTCCATGCTTAAAATACTTGTAGCCGACCGCATTGCACAAGAGGGTACCGACCTGCTGCGCGCTCAACTACCAGAAGTTGAGATCGATGTACGTACCGGCCTGAAACCGCAGCAACTACGAGAGGTCATCGGCAATTATTCCGCCTTAATCGTGCGTAGCGAAACGCAGGTGACGCGCGACATCCTGGAGGCGGCAGGCCAGTTGAAGATTGTGGGCCGCGCCGGAGTAGGAGTCGATAACATTGATATCGATGCCGCAACGCATCTCGGCATTATAGTTGTAAACTCTCCAACCGGCAATATTGTAGCGGCCGCCGAACATACCATCGCGATGTTGATGGCAATGGCGCGTCACATTCCCGCGGCCAACAGCAGCATCAAAAGTGGCAAATGGGAAAAGAGCCGTTTTCTGGGTGTCGAGGTACGCAACAAAGTGCTGGGCATTATAGGCCTGGGCAAAGTTGGTACAGAAGTGGCACGGCGAGCCCAGGGACTGGAAATGCAGGTCATCGCTTTCGACCCTTATGTCGCGCCGGAGCAGGCACGCAAGCTCGGCGTTTCGATGGTAAGCATGGAAGAAGTGCTGCAACAGGCAGATTTTGTTACCCTTCATACCTCGCTTACCAGCGGCCCTCATGGTACGCGCGGATTAATAGGGGCACATGAACTGAGCCTGATGAAACCTGGAGCCAGGCTGATCAATTGCGCGCGCGGTGGTCTGATCGATGAGGAGGCCTTGCTCAATGCGCTGGATGAGAATCGATTGGCGGGAGCCGCGCTCGATGTATTCAGCCAGGAGCCGGTACGCGGTGACCCGGTGCTGAAACAACTGCTGGCGCATGAGCGTGTAATCGCGACTCCGCACCTTGGAGCCTCGACTGAAGAGGCACAGGTAGGGGTCGCAACCGATGTGGCGGAGCAAATTATCTCCGTTTTGCGCGGCGGTTTCCCACGAGCAGCGGTTAATGCCCCGCTCATCCTACCGGAAACGCTGAAGATACTGCAACCCTATATGCAGCTGGTAGAGCGGATGGGCCGCCTGTATACCCAACTACAGCCCGGCCCTCTCAATAGAATCGAGTTTTCGTGCAGCGGAGAAATCGCCGATTACGACCTGCGCCCATTGCGAGCGGCTCTGATCAAGGGCCTACTCGAATCGATTTCGGATGCCCACGTGAACATGATCAACGCGCAGTTGCTGGCGAAGCAGTGGGGGTTGGAGATTATCGAGCAGAAATCGACCATGCCAACCGAATTTGCCAACCTGGTGACGATGCGCGTACTGAATGCCAATGGCTACACTTCTTCCTTCGCGGGCAAACCAGGCTCCGGTGATGAACACGTCGACGTATTGAGTGGTACAGTAATGCATGGTGAGCCACGTATCGTCCAGGTAGGACGCTATTGGACGGAGTTTATCCCCGCAGGATATATCCTCTTCTGCCGCAACCCGGATCAACCCGGCATGATCGGACGCGTGGGCACCGTACTCGGCAAAGCTAATGTCAATATTCGTCACATGGATGTCGGGCCAAGTTCGCGTATGCCCCATCATAGGGATGCACACCGCTCAACCGGTATGGCGCTAATGATCATTTCTGTAGACGAGCCGGTGCCCGATTGGGCATTGGAAGAGATCGGTGCTGCCGGGGATATTTTCGGCTTAACCTTAGTAAAACTCTAAGTAGGGCGCAACGAATTGCGCCCTACTTATATTTTTGGGGAAAAAAGCGCGGCTACCTATCGTTTCTATAAACCTATCCCCTAATAATTCCGCTCTCTGGCGTCTCTAGACAAAGAAGGAACTTACCTAGAAAAGGCCCCAACTCTTTAGGCGCTATTACGTATGAACTGATTGGGAAGCTGGTTATAATGGGAAGAGGTTTGATGCAAAAAGAGCATTTGTATGCGCCAAACAGAAAGAATTACAAATGACAATAACCCCTGTGACAGAAACTCGCAAAAAGCGCCCGGTCAAACCATCGAGAGGCCAGGCACGATTTGCTTTTACCATTCTGCTGATCATCAATATACTCAATTACGCTGATCGCTATGTCCTCTCAGCCGTTCTTCCGCAAATTAAGCATGAATTCAACATGACGGACTTTGAGGGAGGGCTGCTGATTTCTTCGTTTCTCATTGTGTATGCAGTCGCGACGCTCCCCATCGGCATCTGGGCAGATAGAGGCATCCGTAAAAATATTGTCGCGATTTGTGTTGGTATCTGGAGTGTAGCAACGACCTTCGCCGGTTTCACACGCAACCTTATCCAGTTGTTTAGCATGCGTTCTATTCTGGGCATTGGAGAAGCGGGCTATGCCCCGGCCTCTTTATCGTTACTCGGAGATTTCTTCTCCAAAACCCATCGCGGGCGCATCCTCTCCTACTGGTCGGTGGGCACGTTACTGGGAGCGGCCATTGGAGTTGCACTTGGTGGGCGGGTTGCCGATACGTTAGGCTGGCGCTGGGCATTCTACATCGTTGGCATTCCCGGCCTGATAGCAGCTTTGCTGGCATGGCGCATCAAAGAACCGACCCGTGGAGTCTTCGATAGTGAGCAAAGCGCAGTGGGTGAGGACACAGCAGATACGGCGATGGCGCATGGCACGCTAGGGAAAAATTTCTGGGGAACAGCGCGCGCGCTGTTTAAGATACCGACCTATTGGGTACTGCTCGGTGCGCTGGTCTTCAGTTTCTTCACAATCGGAGGCACCTCATTCTGGCTCACGACCTACCTGACGCGAGCCTTTTCTCTCTCGCTGACCGAGGCTGGATCAATCTCCAGTCTTGTACTGATCATCAGTGGTTTGACGGGAACCATACTTGGCGGTTGGTTAGCGGATTTTTTGCAAAGGCGACGACCCGAAGGACGTATGATCACCTCGGTACTCGGCTTTCTGATAGGAGCGCCACTGGTACTACTGGCGCTCGTCATCCATATCCTGCCGCTATTCATTGGAGTATTCGTGGTAGCGGGCATCTCTCTAAACTTTTGCACCGGGCCATTGAACGCTGTCATTCAGGATGTGATTGCGCCCAATATGCGCGCGACAGCTGTCGGTCTCGCCCTGCTATTGGCGCATCTGCTAGGCGATGCAGCCGCTCCGACTGTGATTGGTCTCATTTCCGACCAATCTAATCTGGGCGTAGCACTGCTTGTAACTGCTCCGGTCTTCCTTTTTCTAGCGGGTCTGGTTTGCCTGCTGGGACTGAAGACGGTTGCCCGCGATATGCGCCGTATGCAGGAACAATTGTGAGTATTGGCCATCCTCACCAATCCTGAAAGAAAAGGTCCTTCGTCACGGAGATGAAGGTCCTTTTCTTTCAGGATTGTGGTGCTATTAGTCCTATTCCGGGCGAAAAACGGGATTGACAACGTTATGAACTTGTGGTAGCATAAACACACATGCGGGAGTAGCTCAGTGGTAGAGTTCCTGCTTCCCAAGCAGGCTGTCGCGGGTTCGAGTCCCGTCTCCCGCTCTTTTCGATGAACCGTCTCTGTGCAGGCCGAGGAGAAGCCATCCCAGGGTAACACTGATTCCCCTGAAGCATCATCATCTCACTGTCAGACGATCTGCCTTCCCAACCTGTTGCAATTGCTCGACAGCGCGTTTATAATTGAGGGAAAGAGAACTACCGGCGATGAAGCTCGCCTAATGCCTTACGCTGATAGCTTCTGGCACCCGATGAAATCTGTATCGGCTGTTAGAGGCTTTTTTATTTTCACTACATTGCCTGGTGCAAAAAGATGCTTCATATGCTTTGCGACGTGCCTCTGATTGCCTATAGGCAAGAGCAGAAACCATGGAGGAGCATAGAAGCAGAACATTACACCAGCGTGATGAACTGGAGGAACGAGATGATACGGATAGATATTCCCCAAAGGGGGAGTATTGAACTGCAACACGCGGTCTTTGATATTAACGGGACACTCGCCGTTGATGGCTCGCCATTCCCAGGCGTGATAGATCGTCTAAAGCAACTCGCTGAGGCACTTTCACTGCACGCCTTGACAGCAGGGACGCATGGAAACCTCGTAGAGCTTGAACGGGTATTAGGTTTTCCTCTCCAAATCATCGGGAGCGGAGAAGAAAAAACGCGCTATGTTGAGCGCCTTGGCCCAGAGAACGTCATCGCCTTTGGCAATGGCATGAACGATGTTGGTATGCTGCGCGTGGCTGCTGTCGGCGTGGCAATACTATCAGGGGAAGGAGTAGCTATTGGTGCATTGCAGGCGGCCGATGTCCTGGCTCTCGGCCCGGTTGATGCCATTGACCTGGTGCTGAATCCCAAACGATTAGTGGCAACGTTACGAGGATAAAGTCACCATATGTAAGCTCATCCTACTCAGGCAGATTCCCTTGAGAGGAGAGGCAGTGACAGCTGAAAATATGCTATACTTCTATATACAGATATAGATAAGAATGGGTGATGAAGCTCACCTATGAAAGATACCCTGTAGGGTTGATGGCTTCTATAACACGGTATTGCGTGTTGTAGAAGTTTTTTTATGGGCATATAACCGAAAGGAAGAAATCTATGGCTCTCGTACAGTTCTGTCCCAAATGCTGGGCTGCTGCGAATGCGATCGATGCCACCAGCTGTGATCGATGTAATGCATCGTTTGCTCAAAGCGAGCCGATCTTCTACCACCGGAAACTGCTCTGGGCACTCCAGCATCCTGTCCCTGAGACGCGTGAACTGGCGGCCATGTTACTTGGACAACGCCGAGAGAGGCAAGCGCTGCCCCTCCTGGTGTCACGTCTCGGCGAAGAAACGGACATTGGAGTACTCTGTGCTATCAGCAAAGCTCTGGGAGAGCTTGGAGGCTGTGAGGCCGTCGATGCTCTCGCAAGGCGACTGGCGCAGCCTCACGGACTCATAGTAGCACTAACCATTGTCGACGTGCTGGCTTCACTTGCCCATCAAGGATGCTGGGAAGCTCTAGAAGTACTCAAAGCGCCCCATTCGTCTCTGAAAGAGTGGCACAAGAGATTAAAAACACCTTTGAAAAACTTCAGCCACTGTATTATTGAGCGAGTGGTCAGATACCGTTGATGCAATAATGTTTACCTTTATAAGCTGTTCCTTAGTGATTGCTGCACTGAAGTACAATTCGTTCGTTCTCGAAAGGAAGAAAGTCATGCAGGAAACACCGCAAGAGCTGGCAGGAACTACTGGCGCAGCAGAGATAGCAATGAATAGGTATCTGAAAGCAGCTTTGATGAAAACGGAACTTTTACGGCAGATTTTATGCTGCTTGCAAAAAGGGGGCGATCTCTCCTTAGCAGCATGGAATGAGGCCTTTCAGACATCCCACTACACTCTAGAATATATCGACGAGGTCCTGACGTTGGCACAAGAGGTGTTTGATGGACACGTCGTACAAATACCAGGTTCTTTATCAACAGACCTACTCTGTGAAGAGTTCAATTGCCTGACCTGGAAGTAGCAGTATGCTTCTCCTGGCAATAGGGAAGCACTGGGAGATGCAAGGGGTAGCATCCTTTCCTCCCTCTTTCTTCACGATTCGCTTCTCAAAAGAGGTGGCGTAACGAGCGCCAATACACGTTCTGTAAGCTCGGAAAGAAGCGGGAGATTCACCACGTCAGTTACTCCCATATGTTCCAGGGTGAGCCAGACCTCATTGCATTGATTCGAGGCTGCTCTAGCTCCTTGCAGCCGTGCTAGCGGCATAAGCCAGGATTCGGTTCCATAAGAGGTTTGGCCACGTATAACACGTTTCACCTCCTTGACCAACAGAATTTGCTGATCGGTACGTACCAATACGGCCGGTGGCTGTTCATGCGCTCCTATGCTGAATCGTTGCCACCAGGCGCTCTCGTCTATCACCGGCACACTGAGCCATTCACGTACCTGCTCGCCTGCCACCAGGTAGTGTATCACGCCATTTTCCTGTCTCAGTTCCAGCCCGGTGAGAGCCGCATGCCAATCCCTAATCGAATTTGAGCGCTCACGGATATAGGTTTCGTCGGGTCGCGTATAAGGGGGCAGGGGCTGGCCAGTGATCAGCGCACGCATGCAGGCAACTGCCGCGAGAAACGCATGCTCAGCAACACCGTTATAATCAATAGTAACACGCTTTGGACCATCTGGCCCCACCATCACAAGCGTCATCGCACAATCGAGAAGGTGCGAGCGCATCTCGAAAAACATGATGTGGTCCAGCAAACAGGAAGCAAGGAGGTACTGACGTTCGGCAGTAGAAACGGTGGGATCCGTAGGGTCCTCTATGATCAGTACGCGCTGTAGGGTAAGGATAAAGGCCCGCGCCGGGTGATGAACTGGCCTATACCAGGTGAACCACAACCATTTGCTGCTGGCCTGTGTATCGGTAGGGTGAGTATAGATAGCCGTTAAGACTGTTTCGTCTGGCTGCAGGTGGAGCAAAGCAACCTCGCGTAGTGGTGCGGTGAGATAACTCATCGTCTCTTCGTTTGTCATGTTTCTCACCATCCCTCTTTCCTGTTGCTTAAAAAGAAGATTTTTTGCAGGAGACGTCGCCACCAGGTTTGCTTGGTAGTTTGCCTGGCAGACGGAGTAAAGCCAGTTCGCGGCCTTGAGATGATTTCTTCGCCATTCACCACGCGCAGCATCTTTTGCATTGTAGGCCAGTAATCGGTGAAAAGCTCAAGCGGAGGACGGGGGAACCAGTATGAGCAGCCCCGGCAGAGATAGGTATGACGTGGCTGATTCTGTCCATCCAATGTATAGAACCAGCGGCAAGGGAAAAAGGCATCGGCCTGCTCGCTCTCTTGAACTGCCTGTCCTTGCTGCCTGGGAGCCTGAACTACTGGCAGACTGCGTTTTCCAGCAGAGAAACGACGGATTGGAACCAGGTTCAGGCACGGCCGAGGAGCCTTGAGCGCGTTGGGAATAGGACAGGAGTTGCAGATGGCAACCATTGAAGAGACATCTTCTCCGGCAACTGCTAATATGTACCCGTGTTCAGGCCCTCCGCTTGCTCCACAAATATACTCCACACGTTCTTTCTGATTGGCATCCATTGAACGCCGCTCCAGGCGCAGTTCGCATAAACGCACAGCCATACCTTGAAAGATGGTACTGCTCTTCGCAGCGATATCAGACTGATCCATTGCTTGGGCTCACTTTCGCTGCTGTGGAATCACAAGTGAGCAGAAAAAAACTTCTGCTCAGACATGATCCCAACAGATGGTTTTCCCGTCCGAGTAGAAGCTATCAGCCGTTTCGTTACGGCGAATCACGCGAGCTTCATCGCTGTATGAAGTATTCCTTTCAAGAGGAACTATACCATGCTGAGGAGACAACGTCAAGTTATGCAGTTCTGAGTCTTCACCTTCGCCGCTTAGCTAGCAATGTTGCAGGACCCCTCCACCTTCCCGAGCGCCGGCACCAGGGGAAACCAGCACAGGGGAGCATGAGCAAGAGGGTGAATGGTGAGCAGGTCAGGTTCCTGGAACTTGCGCGTGCTCTCCCTCTGTTGTCACAGCAGAGTTCTTCGGAAAAGGGGTTGCTTTGCACCGTTCACTGCTGATCTTCCAAATCTGGAGCGGTTTCCCCAGACATTCTCATTCGTCAATAAAAAGATGAGGACATTTGAAATTGGACGTATTGATAAATATTGCATTGTTGTAAAAAATAGTGTATACTTGTATCGTATCCTACTTCTTCCTGTGAAGCACGTCCCTCGTAATGAAATGACTCGTAAAGCACCTCTCCATTACGGAGAGCGCTACGGCTCACACGTCTTCGCATTCACCTCTCCCGCCTGGGAGTGTGATTTCAGGGATAGCAGGGATACGGCAGAAAGGGAAAGCATGATGTCACCACTCATACTCCTGTTCCTCGCCCTGGCGCTCTTTGCGTGTGCTTTTGGCCTGACAGTGTTGCGTAACTCCAGGAATCGAGCCGAGGAAAAGAGACGGAATCAATACCATGACCGCGTCTGAGGAAATGAAGGACAGCTATTACGTGCAGCGCCTTACGGAGCAGATTTTTTTGATCCGGGAGCGCATGGGTGCGGGTGGAGAACCGGGACCAGATGACCGCATCGTCCGGTCGTTCTCCGTCCGCCATGACGCTTATATGTATGCCGATAGCCTGAACAATAAGCCAAATAAGTCGATAAACACGCGGGACGATGGGAACAGCATACGCGTTAAGAAAGGCAGTCACGAGCATGGAAACTAATACTGAGGGAAGCTACTTTCAAGAGGGTGATCATTTGCGTATCAAACGCACAGGAGAAACCGGTCGAGTGAACGCCACTGATGGGGGAGTCGTTTATGTACTCATGGATGACACCAACGAGACGAGACTCTTTTCAGCTCGTGCCGATGAGGATTCCTCCATCGAACTCATCATTCCAGAAGCTGAGAAACCTATAAATAAACGTGCCTAAAGTACCGACAAATAAGGAAGTGAACCAAATGGCAAGTCAGAAAAATCTTGACCTTCTCTGCGCAGGGAAATTGCTTTGGAATACGTGGCGACGTGACTACCCTGAACTCCAGGCTTTCGAGCCAGATCTTCACAATGCGGATCTCCACAGAGTTGATCTCAGCGGGGTAGATTTCCATGGAGTCGATCTGACTGGAGCCAATTTGCAGGACGCAGACCTGCGAGGGGCAGACCTGCGCGAAACAGACTTGCGCCATACCGATCTCCAGAGTGCCAATCTGAGCGAGGCGAATCTACTGAATGCACGCCTCCATGGTGCAGACTTGCGTGGGGCCATTCTGCGTAGCGCAAGCTTGAAAGGGGCGGACCTGCGAGGAGCAGACCTGCGAGGAGCAGACCTGCAAGGGGCCAATCTCAGCAAAGCCTTATTCGAGAAGGCGAACTTGTCCGGCGTAGACCTCAGTGGGACTAACCTTTACAAGGCAGACCTGCGAGGAGCAGACTTGCATGGCACTATCCTTAGCAAAGCCATCCCTGAGAAGGACGACCTGCCTGGGGAAGATCTCAACAAACGGCTCAAAGCAAAAGAAAAAAGCACCCGGCGACGCAGTGCTGCCGGATGCTTTACATGCCCAATCTGAACGTTTTTCTGGTATTTTTCGCAGTGCTAGTCGGAGGAATTTAGTATCGTTCGCTCCGATAGCCTGAGTTTGAACGGCGTTCTCTTCTTTCGTAGCCACTGTTTCCCGCTGATTGGCGTTGGCGTGCCTCGTTGACGACGATGGTTCGGTCCCCTATGCTCGTGCCGTTCAGTTGCTCGATAGCGGATCGTGCCTCCTGGTCGTTGCTCATCTCAACAAAGCCAAATCCTTTGCTACGCCCCGTGTCGCGATCGGTGATGATCGCAGTTTCGGTAACCTGTCCTACCTGGGCGAAAAGATCGGTCAGATCTTGTTCAGTTGTTTGATAGGGGAGCCCCCCTACATACAGTCTCATGTTCATCTGCTCCTGTGTTGACATCTCTTAACGTATTGACGCTCGAAGAAACCGTTTCTCACAGAAGCGATGCAATTACTTTTTGATGTCATATGAATATTATACACTATACTTAATGAAAATACAATATTTGCTAACTGCTTTGCTTTGATAAATGTTGCATTGTAGCAAAAAATAATGTATACTTAGAGAGCTTAGATGAATATGTATGAGTCAGGTCCCTTGAGCCATATCCTGCGTAGAAACCGGTACTCAAAGCACCCTTTCTGCTCGGAAACACGTTGACTCACACTTCTTCGTGTTCACCTTTTTGCTGGAGGAGCACACTTGCAGCACCAGACCTATTCGCTCTCTTGCTTTTCTGCCTCTCCATTCGAAATTGTTCGTAAACAAGAGGAACCAACCAGGTCGAGCAATAAGCCAGGCCAATGCAAAAGCGAAAGGACACAAATGATGGCCATGACCGCCCCCTTTTCCAAGCGACTCAGTGAACAATGGCTGCTGGACAGAACGTACCATGCACAATTGCTCAATGGAGAGGAACTTTCTGTTCCCGACTTCACCAGTGCCATGAAGAGACTCACCGACTTCGACGTCCCTCCCTCATCGCAGTCATCGAAATCAAAGTTGCCAGAGAAGGTGTCTCTGAAGAAGAGCACCAATTTCCATGTCCCTCTTTCCACCTGGAGGGAGATCTCACAAGAAGAAGCTTGCAGAACCTATCAACAGGGCCTACCCGTTCTGCTCTTGAGCGAACACGCCTGGAAGCATCCGAAAGGCGCCGCTAGAAGCTGGGACGCGAATAAAAACATGCGCTTCATCATCTCCGGAAATGCTCAGGAGCATCCAGAGTCCGATTCCGGAACTGGCTACGCCGTGTGCTATCTTGACCTCCAACGAGGGGTGTTCTCGAACGCCTCCTGGAAAAAGTGGTTCTCTCCTGATCTCAGGATCTTCGAGGGCAGTGATCATGGTGACATCACTTTCCTTGTTCCTTGTATAGTGTTTCCTTCTACCACCCATTACACGGTGATTGCCGCTGATGAGCAAGTTTATGAATATGCGGACTGTGCTGGAGCTATCCGGGGCTTTCAGGCATTGCCAGCACGTAAAGTGAGCAATGGCAGCGCTATCCAAACCATTTTTCCGCAGTTCTGCTACTATCACGAGGTCACGTGTCCTGGGGGCACCTACCGTCTTGAATTCTTCGGACCTCGGATGGACGAACAGGGATACAAAGTCAAAGGGCCCATATTAAGTGGGAGAGAAAGGACGCAGGAAATCCTGGTGTGACCTCTCGCAATTGACTGCGTCCAGAAGAAAGGAAAGGAGCTTATGACAATGCCCACCCTCGACCAAACAGAAGGAATATGGATTGGGCGCACTTCCGATCAAGGATACCACTATGTGCAGGCGGTGTTCCCGGGAAACACACCGCGCGAGCAATGGCATCAAGCCAATTGCCGGGTGCTGATAGCGCGAGGGCATCTTCAACCAGAGCATGGGGATGATCGTGGTACAGCCCAAAAGGTCTGGGATCCGACACGCCGGTATATGCGCGTTCATACATGAGTTGAAACAGAGACATATAGACGCGCTCTTGCGTTCTACACCTGGCAAGGAAAAACAATGTCACAGCAGATCACCACACAACAAGCATTTAAGAGTTACAGGCCCGGGCTATTCCGTTCATCCCATCGCAAATACGAACGTGACTTGAAACGACACATAGAACAGGGCTGGCGACTGGTCTGTTGTACAGAAGTGGGGCGTGATATCTTTCTCCGCACATGGCTCACTGCCATTTATGAACGGCGGATGTGAGCGCAGCATCTCTAGAGTTGACAGATCGAAAAACTACTGTGTGGCCAGGATTACCAGGCTATTCCGTGCAGCGCCCTCCATCACCAGTTGGCATGCATCCTGAGCATAGGCGAGCACCAGGGTATACACCGCCAATGCAACACGTCGAGCGAAGTGGCATCGGCCCGCCGCACATCATCGATGAACAAGACAAGCGGGCCCGTCCCGCTTAAAGGATTTTGCCGATAAGCTTCTGCCTTACCCCCTGGTCACGGTTTGCCGTTTCAACCCTCATCCGGCGCAGATAGTTGGCAAGGTGCGCATTAAAGGTCACCCCGTCATACCATTCAGGGTAGGTTGTATGCAGCGATTTGAAAGCGAGGGCGATGACATGCCGAGCAAACATATTTACATCCATGGCACTAAGCAGGGTGCGTAGCTGATACGGGGAAGGGGCATGCCATTGCTCGGACCCTTCACTTTCCGCGCCCGGTATGTCAGAGTGGCCATCAGAGAGCGGGAAAGCCTCTTGAAAGGCACGTGTGTATCCTAAAGCAAAGCGGGTGTCTTCTGGTACGTCAAGCCATGTTCTGGATGAATCGCTCCCCTCTACCCACCGGCGAACGGTGCGGGAGAGGTCAGCGTCACAGAGCGCCAGTAAGTCCACCTGGACTTGTTTTACAAAGGAGCGAGACTGACTGTTCATCTTCATGAGGGCTCCTCCCTAATGGCCATGTTTGCGGAGAAGGAGAAAACAAACATGGGTGCGGGGGAAGAGCGGCGATGATCTACTTTCTCTTGCGAGGACATTCGAGCCAAAACTGTCTCTGTCCAAGAGCTCTTCTGATAGTAGAAGAGAGGCTCTCGTCGTAGCCGGGACACGAATTGATCTCCTACCACTCTTCTCGCTGTTCTATGCTCACGCGGATACTGCGCGAATTAACGAGCGCGACGGCGTCTCCGCTGTTGCGCCTGGGCTTTACGCTTGCGCCGGGCTCGTGGGCTTTCATAATGTCTCCGGCGCCGCGCCTCGGAGAGAATGCCGGCTTCCTGCACCTTACGACTGAACCGCTTGAGGGCCCACTCAAATGAATCACCTGGATTGAGCAAAATCTCTGTCATGAACATTACCAACGTGATCTTCGGTCGCTTGCGTGACCAGTGCGTTGCGATTGGTAACATTCACTGCAGTACACGGGTCTATCACCACGCGGTTGAAAAGGCACCTGGGCCTCATTCCCACAACTCGCGCAGGTAACCCTAAACAGCTGGCGTGGTTCGCGTTCACGGAACCTGCCGCTACTTCCACCAAGGGAATTCCCTTGCTCGCGGCTAGACTGCCTGTGAGCGGCGCGACATTCTGGGCAGCGGCCCGGCGTATTCGTCAGCCCCCGGCTGGCGTAAAATTCCTGCTCGCCGATGCTAAACGTAAATGCTTGATTGCAGTCGCGGCAATACAGGGTTTGATCAGTCAATGACATCTGTTCTTCTCACTTCTGGGGTCTACCCCCTACAAACGCTCTGTATCGCGCAGCTTCCAATAGACAATCTACTCTGAGCAACAATGCACTATACAGCATATGGTAAGTATACCACCCTAGTCCAGCCTTCGGTTTTGTAGTTTTGTAGATGTGTCAATATTTTGCAAGCGATGGTAGCGCTATTGGCCTGTTACTCCTGATCGATTTGTAACCTCCGTCGCCTATGTTCTGGGCTCCAGCGTGTCAGGAGCAGGGTCTCTTCATCATTTTTTTGTTCATAGAAGACAGTTGCAATGTCAAAGTCTGTCTGGTAGCCAAGATGCACGTAGTCAGGACTCTGCGCGCTCTGCAGCCACTCCGCAAGTTTCTTTTGCGCGCATTCCTCACAGAGATAGTGAAAGGCAAGTCGTTGCTGTTCGTCATGATGTTCATATTCAAAGACTGGGGTCGCCCGCTTGCATCTGAAGCAGGTCCGATCCCAGAGCTTTTCATTGCTGGTATAGCGTTTGAGGCTCCATATGACGACCCCGGTTGGTATCCGTCTCATAAAACTCCCTCCCTTTCTCCTGTCGAACTGCGGCAATAATCGTGTCGACAAAGCCCACACCTCTATTTACGGGTGCCCTATCTGCGTGCGCCTGCATGCGGCATGTAAGAGGAGGACACCTGCTCTCCGCTCGCAGATATTTGCCCCCTCGCTGCATCACCCTTGTAACCGACAGCACGGCGTGCCTGTAAAATGGGTGAAACGCGGTACACGTTATGGGCGAGGCCCAGTCGCTCAAGCATCCAGATCAGGTAGCCTGAGAAGTCGAACTGCCACCAGCGCAGGCCATGGAAAGCAGAGCGAGGGAACGCATGATGATTGTTGTGCCAGCCCTCGCCAAAGCCTAATAGTCCGACCACCCATTCGTTGTGGCTCTGATCGTTGGTCTCGAACGCTCGTTTGCCGAACGTATGGCACACGGAATTGACGCTCCAGGTCACATGATGAGTGAGAAACATACGCACCAACCCGCCCCAGAGCAACCCGGACCATCCACCAAGCGCGAACGGAATCAGCAGAGAGAGAAGCGACCAGAGCAAGGAGGTGCGACTGAGGAAGACCACCATCCTATCCTTCTCCAGGTGACGACAATACAAATGAGGATCGGCCATGCCGCTAAAGAGCCAGCCTATATGTGCATGAAAGAATCCCTCGAGAGGGCTATGCGGATCACCTGGGCGATCCGCCTGCGCATGATGTTTGATATGAGTCGCCGCCCAATCCAGTGCTGGCCCCTCAAAGGACATGGAACCAAGTACAAGTAAGATACACTTGATCACGGGATGGGGTTGAAAGCTGCGATGCGTCAGCATTCGATGGAAACCGACGGTCACGCCGAGGCCAATGAGTGTATACATCACTGCCAGCAAGACGAGATCGGACCAGTGAACCGCTCGCTCCCACAGCAATCCCAGCGCCAGTATCGTCGCCAGGAAAGGGACAATAACAACTACGAGGACAATCAGTTTATTGAAGACAACAGTGGGTCGCATAAGACCTCCCTCCACTCGGTCGTGCTCCGTTGCAATTATGGAACACTGGTTAGAGCGGTATCCAGACACTTTTGCTTCGCATTACTTTGTTGCCTATCTGGATACGCACAAGGAGCGCTCAGTTAAGAGTAGCTTCTATTTAGATTCGATGCCCTCTCCCCGTAAAATCAAACATGCTCGACTGTTTGCCGCACTTTCGTTTGTCAAAACCATGACAAGATCGACTCCTGCCCCTTGCTCATTGAGGGGGAAAGGTTGCCAATGCGAAGCCGTGTGAACTCTAATGCTCCAGCGATGGGGATACCATTTAAGCGCTGTTTCATACGAAAGACATAGTTCCGAGAAGGAGGAGCTACAGTAAGTATACACTATCTTTCATAAAAATGCAATATTTGTGAAAAGAAGAGAAAAAAGATGAAATCGTCACTGTGCATTGCTACGATCCATCGCGCTTCTATCCTCTCGCACTCCTGGGTCGGTTCCACCCTGCGTATCGAAGAATTTGATTAAGACATAGCCCATATTGTATTACATGCTCATTGCTCATTAGCATGTAATACTGTAACTCTATGATTGGCAAACATTCCATGCTATCCTCCATTTTCGTATGACCTCTCAGGGCTGCAAGCTGCGGTTGAGGCGAATAGACAGAGCTAACAGCTTCTTCGCATGAGCGGGAGCAGCAGCGCATGGCATAGTATGTATTATGAAGCCAGGATAAGGCCATTTCGCGTTGCAAGGAATATGTGCTTGACACTGGTAGCTTTTGTAGGATAGTCTTTTATGAGATTGATATCCTGCTTAGCAGCATAGGCAAATGCATCAGCAGTGGATACCGCCCATTTTCCGATAAAAAGGCGCAATGATGTCTACCGGCTGCTTTGAAAGCTCGTGAAAGTAGGTGGGGAATGAGTCAGTTCCACCGCATCCCTTTTCTAGTGATTGGGGGTGGGCTGGGTGGCCTTGCGACCGCCCTGGCCCTCTCACGAAAGGGCTATCCGGTTCACGTGATCGAGAAAGCGCAGGAATTCGGCGAGATCGGAGCGGGTATTCAGATCGCCCCGAATGGATCGAGAGCGCTCGATGAGCTAGGGGTTCTTGGTGAGACACGCCCATATGCAGTCTATCCTCAACGGCTTCTGCTGGTAGATGCCCTCTCCAACAACACGCTCACGGTATTGGATTTCGGTGAACATTTCCGGCGTGCCTATACGTATCCCTACTTCGTCATGCACCGGAATGACTTGCTCACAATTCTACTGCATGCTTGCCAGGAGAGTAATGCGATCACCTTAGAAACCAACCGGGAGGTGATCACTGTTGAGGACCTGGGCGATGGGACGCGGGTTCGTTGTTCCAATGGCGCAACATATGAATGCAGTGCTTTGATTGGGGCCGACGGACTATGGTCCACTGTTCGCAACTACGTGATTGGTGATGGGGACCCGCTATGTGTGGAGTTTGTGGCCTATCGGGGCGCGATTCCGATGGAAGAAGTGATCGAGAGCGCCGGGCTGGATACCATCCGCTACTGGATTGGCCCAAACTTGCATCTCATCCAGTATCCGCTACGCGGTGGAAAACTGTATAATCAGGTGGCCGTATTCAAAAGCGAGCGCTACCGCTCGGATACGGATGACTGGGGTACCGAGGAGGAACTGGAAGAGCATTTTGCCAAAACACATGAAAGTGTGAAACGAGCCTTAACGGGGGTGAAACGAGACCGGCGCTGGCCCCTCTACGACCGATTTCCTACTGACAATTGGACGCGCCATCGCATCACACTGCTAGGCGATGCTGCGCACCCCATGCTCCAACATATTGCCCAGGGAGCTTGCCAGGCGCTGGAAGATGCTGTGTGCCTGGCGGATGCAGTTGCCCATCATCCAGGAGACGTAGAAGCCGCCTTTGGGGCCTATCAGGAGGAACGTATTCCGCGCACGGCCCGAGTGCAGCGTTCGGCGCGTCTTTTTGGTGATATTATTCATAGCGATGGTATCACCGCCTTGCTGCGCAACGCGCTTTTGGCGGCGCGCACACCTGACGATTTCACGTATACTGACTGGTTCTATGGGTACCAGCCACAGAGGAGGGATAGAAGCGATGGGGATTGATATTCATCATACACAGACTGTCGAGGTGGGGTATGACGAGTTTTGCGGTGCACTGGTGGCACGCGATCTGAAGCCACTGTGGAAAATAGCGAAGCAGCTCATGCCGGAAGTGCCGCTGCCCACGACCCAGGCATGGTTGTGGAAGTGGGAGGACGTGTTGCCGCTCGCCAGGCGTGCCGGAGAACTGATCACGCTCGAACGCGGTGGGGACAGGCGGGTACTCGCGTTGGCCAACCCTGGACTGAAGGGGCTTCCGTTTACCAGTACGACCCTCTGGGGCGCGCTGCAATATCTGGGACCGCATGAATCGGCACCCGCGCACCGGCATACACCCAGCGCCATTCGCTTTGTCCTCACGGGCGCGGGCGTCTATACGACGGTCAATGGCGATGCCTGTGACATGGAGCCGGGCGACTTGATCCTGACACCCATCTGGAACTGGCATGATCACAACAACCGGAGCAATGAACCGATGGTGTGGTTCGATGGGCTGGATTTGCCGCTTTTAACGACGTTGGAAGCGATCTTCTTCGAGAATCACCCCGAGCAAGTGCAACCGGTGGATGGCCATAACCTATCAGAGCAGGGGTTCGCGGGGATCGGGCTACGTGAGATTGGTGCGAGTTCTCCCATGGGACACTCGCCGCTGCTGCGCTATCGCTGGAGTGAGACCGAACGGACACTCGAGGCGCTGCACCGGGCACGTGGCGGGCCGATGGTGAGCCTGGAGTTTGTGAATCCGCTCACGGGTACTCCAGCAGTACACACCTTTGCCTGCGAGATGCATCGCCTCTATCCTGGTAGGCGCACGGCTACCAGACGCAAGACAGGCAGTTCGGTCTATGTGGCTTTCCAGGGCAGAGGCTCCTCCGTGATCAATGGGGTGCGCTTCGACTGGGGGCCTGGTGATATCTTCGTGACACCATCCTGGGCCAGTGTTGATCACGAGGCAGCGGAGCGAGCGGATCTGTTTGCGATCAGTGATCGACCGGTGTTGCAGGCATTATATCTGTACCGTGAAGAGGAGCTGAGCGAGGGCCAGGAGATCAAGGGGGTGTTTGTACCGCTTCAGGGGGCGGTGAGCGCTTCTGATGCGACTCGCAATGGGCTGAACCAGCGATTGCGCCAGAATTGAAACCCTCGTTCTGGTAGGCTAATGGGCCTGATTGCCTCCCACACCCGCTACACTTGAAGCAAGCGCGAGCGGATTCTGTCATGGCGTCGGTGATCCGCTTGTCTCACCTATCACAGGTATCAATAATCGAGCTGGCCGAGTTCAGGCAAGTAGGTTTGCAAACGCGTGTAGAGGTCCCGGTATAATGCGAAACCCTTGCCATATCGTTGTACTGCGGCGGTTTGCGGGAAATATACCGGCCCCTGCGCGATAAAGCGGGAGATATCACCCCAATCAGTACACATACCAACTCCCATAGCGGCTACGTAGGCGGCGCCAAGAGCAGAAGCTGCTTCGCCTGCTACTACCTGTATGGGCAGATCTACGACATCAGCAGTGATCTGCATCCACAACGCGCTGCGACTTCCGCCATCAGCCGCCACCACACGGCGGACTGCCCGCCCCACTTCTTTCAGGAGCGTCAAATGATGCGCGAAGCCATAACACACAGCCTCCAGTACAGCACGATACAAATGTGCGCGAGTGTGATGTAACATCACACCGGCAAAAACACCACGCGCTGCCGGGTCGAAAATGGGCGTCTTCTCACCCAGGAAATACGGTAGAACGATGATTCCGCCTGCGCCGGGCTCTACCACCTGCGCCTCGCTATCCAACTCCTGCGGAGACGCTCCGCCGGCCAGTTCTTTAGCAAACCACTTGACCAGCGAACCACTAGAGGCCATACAGCCGTTGATGAGCGTCAGACCTGGAATATCATGATAGTCAAAGTAGAAATGCGGATCGGGGTCAGGGCGCGCATCGCAATACAAGATATCGCCCGCGCCGCCAAACTTGAGCAAAATATCGCCGCTCTGAGTAAGTCCTGCTGCCAGCGCCGCCGCTACATGGTCGGCGCTGCCGGCGACTACCGGGGTGCCGGCGCGAAGGCCCGTCAATTGCGCGGCCTCCTCACTCACCCCGGCCACAATCTCTACCGGCGCATGTACAGGGGGCAACAGGGCGGGATCGATGCCGGCGTGTTCCAGGTAGGGCCCATGCCAGCGGCGCCGCGTCACGTCATACAGGCCGCTTTCGACGGCCCAGTTCTCCTCCAGTGAGTAATGACCAGTCAGCCTGTAGATGATGAAGTCGTAAGACCCACACATATGCGCGGTCTGTTCAACGACTTGAGGCTCGTGCCGTTGCAGCCAGCGCCACTTGGTATCAATACTTTGCTGATTTGGAACACCTCCCGTGATACGCAGAAATTCTTGCGGATCCACGGCGGCGCGTAACTCTTCGACCTCCTGAATTGCGCGCACATCATTTTGCTGAATGCTAGGCCGCAGCGGAGTTCCAGAGGCATCTAGCAGGAGGAGAGCAGGCACCATCCCGGAGACCCCGATTGCCTCGATGGCCCGCGCCGGAACTACCTGAAGCAGGCGGCGGCAGGCTTCGCAGCATGTTGTCCACCATCGTTGTGGATCCTCTTCCGCCCAGCCAGGATGAGGAGAGCGCAACTCGTGGGGCAGTTCGACCTGCGCAACGATACCCTGTTCGCGCTCTAAGGCAAGCGCCTTCAGAGCGGTTGTACCAACATCGATACCCAGCGCATAGCGAGCAGTCATGAATGAGCCTCACTCAAAGCACGCGCGACATGAACTTCATCCATAAAACGACGAACACGCTCCGCATCGACCGGATTCCAGGTGTAGCCATCGTATTTCAGGCCCGTGCCGACAATCACCCCATCGGAGACGGCGAGAGTGTCACGCACCGTTTCAATTTTCACACCGGTATTTGCTAGCACAGGCGTACCCGGTACAGCGGCCCTCGCCTCTCGAATATGGTCGAGATTGACTTCCGCGCCTGCCATGATTCCCGAAATCAGAATGGCATCGGCCAGCGAGGAGACGACGACGCTGTGAGCCAGGGCGCCAATGGGGCGAGGCGCAACAGGCCGCGCAAACTCAGGCTCGATATTGAAAAACAGGCGCACCTGCTCCGCGCCAATTTGCCGCCGGTAGTCCAGCGCGGCGGCGGCATCCGGTTGCCACAGCCCCATATCGCTATCGTAGACGCCTGTGAAAACCTCGCGCACAAATGTCGCCTGCACTGCCTGGGCTACCGCGATAGCAGCCAGCGGATCCCAGAGCAGGTCAATGCCATAAGGAAGTCGGATATGTGGGCGCAATTCCCCAATAACCGCAGCCATAGCGGCAATGGGTGCGCGATCGATACGAAAGGTATATGGGCGGTCTCCCTCATTACAAAACAGCAGACCATCCACTCCACCATCTTGCAAGATATCCAGGTCGCGCCTCAATGCATCCACTATAGCCGTCATCCCCGCTTTGCTATCATAAAGTGGGCGTCCGGGCAGAGGCAGCAGATGCATCATCGCAATCACTGGCTTCGCCTGCCCAAAAAGGGATTCCAGTAACGAACGATTTGAAACATCCGCGCGATCATTTCCATTCACATTGGACATTCTTTGGCCCCCTGATTGTCTTTCATTACCTGGCGTTTCACAACGTCTTTTCCATGATGCTGGCATTTATTCGGGCGGCAGTTCGCTGTAAATGAGGTCGAGATTCACTCCTTGCCGCGCTCTCACAAAACGCGCGACATAGAAGATCACCAGACCGATGACGATCAGCGCTCCCATAAAGATGAAGCCTGGCAGCGGCCCCAGTTGAGGCGTAGCGATGCCAAGTGACTGGTAAGAAAGCACCAGGTACGCGAGACCAATCATCACTGCTATAGATAGTACCGCGACCACAGGCAGCAATGGAATACCGGCAATCCTGACATTCGCCGGCGAGTTTTTAAACAGGTCTGGACGGCGTAGAGGAAACGCGATCGCGGCCACGCTCACACAAAGAATGGTGACAACGCCGGCCAGCACACCCATAGAGAGCAGAGTAGCGAACGAACTTGAGAGGACCGACCAGATCAAGATGGCCGTGACAATCACTGAAGCGGTAATGATGGCCGGAACCGGCGCGTGCGTGCGTTCGCTGACCTCTGAAAGCTTGCCGGGTAGAATGCGGTCGAAGGACCAGGCGAAAATCGTGCGCACAGGCATAAACGTATTGGGAAACATGGCCGGCAGGTTCCAGAAGACAAAGCTCACCGCGATCAGCAGCGCGAAGACGCTATTGTTGGCCGCGATACTCGCCATCAAGTTGTAGTAAGGCAGCACTGGCAGCGGATAGGTGGTAGTGCCTGCCAGGGCATTGATGCTGGCGATAAATTGCTCGGTCGCGCTATGGTAGAGGAGCAATACGCCAATAATCATAAAAAGTGAGTCCCACACCAGCGCCCCGATCATGATGGAAATCTGGCGGCGCAGCTTCCCGGCAGACTTGAGCTCTCCAGCGATATAGACCGACCACCAGTTCCACATCATGAAGGTCATGATAATGGCAATGACCGGCAGGGTCGAGGAGAATTGATGGCCGCCTGTGAAAACAAAGCCAATCTTAGAGGCAGCGGTCTCGATGGCTTGAAAGGATTTCGCACTATGCGTAAATGGCTGCGCAAAGGCATTGAAATTAGCAATGAAACTCGCATTTGAGCTTATCAGCAGCGCGATAAACGCCAGGAAAGTACCCAGACTGGCAATCGTCCAGCACACATTTTGCACGCGGAAGGATGTTTTCGTCCCGGCTGACATAGCCACTGCAAGAATAATAATTAACAGCAGGCCGAGCCCAAATGTCCACCACTGGCCGACGGCATCGCTGCCACTCACGGCATTGCCCGCATTAATCAGGCTGTTGTTTTGTGTGACCGCGCCCAGCACCGCTAAAGCCGGGCCAACTGCCAGCACCGCGAAAGAACGCGCCCAGAAAGCCGCGCCAATCAAGGCAGAGATGGCGGCAGAAAAATTGCTGAATACGGCGACTGCCGGATGCAGGATACGGCTGATCCACACGTAGTCGCCGCCGGTGCGAGGCATAGCCGATGCCATCATCGACATCATGATGCAGACAGGAATATTGACCAGGAAAGCGATCAGCAATGCCAGTACCAGGTCGGCTCCAGGGAATGACCCCAGCGCGTAGAAAATACCGAAAGCCAGGGTCGCCCCAACAGGCGCAGAGAAGACCGCGTTGAAAATAATAGCGTCTATCACCGATGCTTCACGAACAAGACCCGATGATTGCCGCACATAGAGGGATGAGGACGTGGAAGATGCAGATTCTGATTGCATATCGACTCCTTGTTTCAATCCCCACCGGGAAGCCGGGAAAAGGTCCGGTTCCTGCCGCTTCCACGCGGGGAGAGTATCGTAGCCAAACCCGAACATGTCAAGTGTAAATGCGCCAGGCACTACAAGGAAAGGAAAAGCTTGACATACAAGGATTTATTAGCTAGAGTATACAGTAAAGAACACAATCTGTCAATGAATATATGTAATTGTTTGTTCTATTCTGTTAGAAGAGGGAGAGAGATAGCTCATGCTGGCGAGTGAGCGGAGAAGGCTTATTCTGGAGCGAGTGGCCGAGCTACAATCGATTGAAACCCAGGCGCTGGCCGATGAGCTGGGAGTATCCGTGATGACCATCCGGCGCGATATTAAGCGACTGGAACAGGATGGTTTTTTACGCCAGACCTACGGGGGCGCGACCGTCCACATTACCAAAAGTGTGGAACTGGGCTTTAACAGCCGGGCGTTGCAAAACGCCGCCCAGAAGCGTATGATTGGCGCACAGGCAGCGCGGATGATTGAGCCTGGGCAGACATTGTTTCTGGGCGAGGGGACAACCACTTCACAATTCGCGCAGTTTCTTCCTCCGCATCCACACCTGCTGGTGATTACAGCTTCCCTTTCGCACGCCAGCCTCCTCTGCTCGCGCAACATTCAGGTCATCGTACTCGGAGGCAAGCTGCACAATGATGAGCTTACTATGACCGGCCCTATCGCGGAATCCACGCTCCACCGCTTTTACGCGGATGTTTGCATCCTGGGCGCGGCAGGAATTGATCCTAAAGTCGGGGTAACGGAGTTGGATCATGAAGTCGCTTCGCTTCACCGCCTGATGATGGAGCGCGCGAGTCGTGTCATTGCGCTGGCAGATCATGGGAAACTCGGCTTTCGCACTCCCGCTGTCGTCGCCCCCATAGCGATGGTGACGAATCTGGTGACCGACGATGCGGCTTCCCCGGAGATTCTCGATCAACTCAGGGCCTGTGGCACGCAAATCACCCTGGCGCGCAAGCGAACTACTGAACCTGAATCAGAAATGGTGAACTAATGGCAACAACAATTTACTACGCCAGCGATGTGCATGGCTCCAACCGGTGCTTCCGCAAGTTTTTAAACGCGGCAAAGTTTTATAAGGCGCAGGTGCTGGTCATGGGCGGCGATATATTGGGGAAAGGTCTCGTCTTCCTTGAAGAGGTACAGCCAGGGGTGTACGTCACGAAAGACCGCGGCCAGCGTCTTGAACTATCATCGGAAAGCGAAGTGCAGGTGTTCGAGAAGGCGGTAGCTGATAAGGGACTGTACCCTTATCGCTGTCGCAAGGGCGAGCAAGAGGCCCTTGCTGCTTCGGGCGAGATCGAAAGGCTCTTTGAACACCTGATGAAAGCACGCCTGGAAGAATGGGTGGCACTGGCAGATGAGCGCCTGGCTGGTACGGGCGTGCGCTGCTATGTCATGGGCGGCAACGATGATCCACCTGCCGTGCTGGAGGCGCTTGCTGGCGGTCGCATCGTGCGCAATCCCGAGGATGGCCCTGTCATGCTGGATGATACGAGCGAAATGATCAGCCTCGGCTGGTCGAATCCTACTCCCTGGAACACACCGCGCGAATGTAGTGAGGATGAACTTGGCCGCCGCATCGATGCCCTTATGTCCCAGGTGAAGCGGCCTGACGCGCTCGTCATGAACCTGCACGTTCCTCCCTATGGAAGCGGGCTGGATGACGCGCCGGAACTCAACTCCGATTTAAGGGTGCAAAGCAATCTGGGGCAGACACGCTTTAAACCCGTTGGCTCGACAGCCGTGCGTGCAGCCATCGAGCGTTATCAACCCCTACTTGGCCTGCATGGGCATATTCACGAGGCCCACGCCTCTTGCAAGATTGGACGCACCATCTGTATCAATCCCGGCAGCGATTTCAGCGAAGGCGTTCTGCATGGAGTACTCGCCACCCTGCATAAGGGAAAGTTGCGCGGCTATCAGATGGTGAGCGGTTAACGAACCCCAGGCGCTAAAAATGGAGGGAGGCCCTATGTCTCGCATACACCTCGGCATCAATACCTGCTTCGCCGTCAAACGCTGGCCAGAGCCGGAGCAGTGGGTGCAGATTGTGAAAGATGAACTTGGACTGGATTGTTGTCAATTCAGCTTTGACTTGATCGATCCATTGTTCGATGAGGAGGCTGTCCAGGCCTATGTGGATGAGACCAGGAGGGTTGCCTCCGCGCGGGGCCTCCAGATTCATAGCACCTTTACGGGCCTGGCCGCCTACTCCTGGAGCCTGTTGCTGCATCCCGATGCGCGTTCGCGCCTGGCCGCGCTGCGCTGGTATAAGCGGGCGATTGACGTGAGCGCTCGCCTGGGCGCCTGGGGGACAGGCGGACATATCGGCGCCTTTAGCGCGCGCGACTTCGCCAACACCGCGCGTAAATCGGCCCTGTTGACCGAATTGCAAGAGCATCTCTCTACCATCGCCCACTACGCGTCACAACGCGGTTTGCGTTTCCTCCTGTTTGAAAATATGGCGGTAGAGCGCGAATGGGGACATACGCTCGACGAGGCGCAATGGTTCGCTCAATTGGACACGGCAGTTCCGCTTGTACTGTGCTTTGACATCGGACATGTCTTACGTGCGAATAACCTCAGTGCCGGCCACCAGAACTGGTTCGCTGCTTCCTGGAGACAGACGCCAATCATCCACTTGCAGCAAAGCGACCTCCTGAGTGACCACCACTGGCCGTTTACAGAGGAATACAACAAACAGGGCGTGATAAAGGCAAGTGACATTTTACAGGCCACCGCGCATTGGCAAGAACGCGAAGATCTCTACCTCTTTCTAGAACCCATCCATCCTTTCGAGGCCGCTGATAGATTAGTGCTAAATGAACTACGTGAGAGCGTCACCTACTGGCGACGAGCTTTGACTGATCAGCATCCAGGTAAGAGCTTAAACCTCTAAGCCGATGAATGGCTTTCCATGCTTTGAGGCAATCGGCGCATGGCTCCCAAATTAGTTGAACGATGGCGAGTCCAGGACAGTTGAGACTGGATAAAAAAAGAAAAGCATTAGCAGGGGTGTAGTGTAAGAAGCCACAGCATGTATTGCTCATCTGCTATAGCGGGAATACTATTCACTATGACGATGCTCATAACGTTTTCATGATCAGTCCTCGCTATACTCATAGCAGAGAGGGTGAAGTGAGCCGGTGAATCTCTTCTAGAGGTGATGAAAGGTCGGCCTGGCACATAATGTGGAGTTGGGAAACCCCGAGAAAGATGGAGTAGCAGGGCAGGCAGACAGACAACGTGGAAGGAGTTAGCAACTATGACAGTATTCGCTGTCCTCAAGTTTCCAACCGAAGAAGGCGCTGAGAGGATATCCCCAATACTCCAGAAGCTCCAGAAGCAACGTTTGATCCAGATTGAGGATGGGATGATGCTGACCTGGCCCCAAGGGTCTGAGAAGCCCAGAATCAAACGGCTCTCGCAGTTGACCGGGCAAAATGTACTGAGTGAGACATTCTGGGGATTGTTTGTCGGTTTGCTGTTTGCGGTTCCTTTCTTTGGTGAAGAAACCGGCACCACCATCAGTACCCTCACTCGACACTTCGCCCTCTACGGCATTGACGAGCACTTCATCAATGAAGTACGTAACAAAATCGCGGAAGGAACCTCGGCCTTGTTTCTGATAACGAGCAGGGCGGCCCTGGACAAAGTAGTGCTTGCCGTCAAAGATACACCTCTCGAGATTATACCGGCCGATTTGTCTCCAGAGCAAGAAGGGTTACTGCTCAAATCCTTCATGGAAGAGAGCCTGTCGTAGTAACACAGCTTTCGCAAGTGTCCATTAGTAGTAGCTGAAAGGGCCAGCAATCATGATAACTTTCAGCATCCTCGAGTTTCCAAGAGCCGAAGGGGCTGCGTATATGCTCCGTTCACTGCGGAAGCTACAAGAGCAGCACTTAATCCAGATTGAGGATGGGGCCATCCTCACGTGGCCACTCGGGTCCAGGATGCCTAGAATCAAACAACTCAGCCCTCACGAGGATGGTACATTGAGTGCAGCGTTTTGGGGATTGCTTGTGGGTTTGTTATTCGCTGGCCCTTTCTTTGGTACGGCAACTTGCACTGCCATCTGTGCCCTCAGTGGGCAATTTGCTCGCTATGGCATCGACGAGCGCTTTATCAAGGGAGTACGCAACCAGATTATGGAAGGAACTTCTGCCTTGTTCCTGATAACAAACGGATCTCTAAAGGAAAAGCTGATGGCAGCAGTCAAGGGAATGCCGTTCGAGCTCATGTCGACCAACCTGTCCCCAGAGCAGGAAAAGCTACTCTGCGAATCCTTCTGGGAAAGTTCCAGGGTAGAGATTTTAACCGACTGGCGTGAAGAATATGCCTATTCGTTAGGTCTGCAGGCCTATATCTATGGCTTCCCCTGGGTGTTTCTCCCGCAACTGCGCTGGCAGTGGGTCACTCAGCCGGCTGCTAGTGATATGATCCCGTATGCCGCCCTCAATCACTTCTGGCATGCGAAGACACCCATGGACGCGACATATCGTGAAGGAGGTTCACCCAATAATGACACGATGTACTCCATCGCCTGGGTGAACGTGCGAGAGGAGCCTGTTATCCTCTCGCACCCGGACATGGGAGAGCGCTACTATGTCTTCCAACTGGCCTCGCTGGATGCGGACAACTTCGCCTATGTGGGCACGCGCAGTACCGGGCAGCATGCCGGGCACTACGCCATCGTCGGCCCCGGCTGGCAGGGTCGCCTGCCCCCCAATGTGAACGTCCTCCAACCTTCACGTACCCCAACCGTGCTCATTTTCGGTCGCACACAGGTTGAGGGACCTCAGGACATAGCTCAAGTCCAGGAGCTGCAGAAGCACTACCGGTTGACCCCACTGAGCCTTTGGAAGCGACCCCGCGCTTCGGTGCCAGAGGACCGTAACGTCTGGCCGCCTTTCGATACCAGGTCCGACCCGCTGGCTGTATGGAAGACCATGAACCGGGCCATGTCAGAGGAACCACCCCAGGCACGGCACGCCGCCCTGCTTAAGTTGTTTGCTACTATTGGTATTGGCCCAAATCAGCAGGTCGAGTCTTTCGATACAGGCACCAGGAGAGGACTGGGGCGCGCGGCAGCAGGCGGACAGCAGTTTATCGAAGCGGTGGTTAGCCAGGAGAGACCCGGCAAGCGTGTGAATGGCTGGCGCTATCCGCCGCCGGCATTGGGACAGGCCGGGCTGCATGATGATTTCGTCACTCGGGCAGCCCTCCAGTGTGCGGATGCGATCATCGCCCTTGATCCACAAGAAGCTATTAACCTCATCGCGGAGAGAGATAGCGACGACCAGCCACTCACCGGAGCCTGTCGCTACTGCCTACACTTCGCGCCACATGGGTTGCCAAAGGTGGGCACCTTCTGGTCGATCACTACCTATAGCGCGGATCATAATCTCATTAAGAATTCGCTCGACCGGTATTCGATAGGCAGCCGCGCGCCGGGATTAATGTATGACCCCGACGGCGGGCTCACCTTTTTTATCCAGCACGAACCACTGGAAGAGGACCACATATCCAACTGGCTGCCCACATCCAGAGGACCGTTTAACCTGATCCTACGCGCTTATCTCCCTGCACGTGAAATCGTGGAACAGACCTGGGAGCCGCCGGGGCTGGAAGTACTGCCCCAATTAAGCGCGCCGAGACAAAGGAGAAGAACGCAACAATAACAATGCCCGTAACATTTTCTATAACGCTTTTACCCTATGCTCAATTCGGGTGTGGATGAGAAGGAATCTACTGTAGAAGGAGCGAGTGCGCGCCAATAAACCCTGGCCCATTCAAAGAAGGGGAACAATACGCAATGAAGAATTTTGGACTTGTAAAACAGGGTAATTACGCAGAGAGCACAAGCGAGCACATTTTTCCTTCTGGCTCTATTCAGCCTTATGGCATTCTATTGCTTCTAAAGGAACCCGAATTAACCATTCTGCGGGTTAGCAATAATACACGTGATATCCTGGACATTTCTCCCCGGTCACTGCTCAATAAGCGCCTGGATACGCTAGTAGAAGCCTCTCAGCTCGCGCAACTCAAGCAGTCCTTATGGAGGGAAGACCTGCGGTTCAGCAATCCTGTGAAGCTGCAAATAAAAGTACGAGAGAAAGATTACGTTTTTTTTGACGGCATTGTACACCGGACAAAAGCCGGCCTGATGCTTGAGTTAGAACCATTCATAAGAGAATGGACCTCTTTTTCACACCTTTACCAACTTCTGCAGCTTTCTGTAGAAAAACTACAGCAGGCTGCGAGCCTGCTCCAGCTTCTTCAGGTTGCGGCAGAGGAAATCCACGCCATTAGCGGTTTTGATAGGGTCATGATTTACCAATTTGATAAAGAGAAGAATAGTGAGATTGTGGCTGAGGCAAGATCGGCAAATCACCCCTCCTATCTTGGCATGCGCGTTCCCGCGTCCAATTTCCCGGAACAGGTTTCTGAACTCTCTTGTCTTGCTCAGCCTCACTACGTAGCTGACGTGAATTGCCAGCCTGCCACGATCCTCCCCAGTTCTCATTCCGAAACAGGCAGGTTAGATCTGCGCTCCGCTCTACTAAGAAGCCCCTCGCCTCTCTATAAAGCATATCTCAGGAGCATGGATGCTGCCGCCTCAATGACTTTCTCCTTGCAAAAAGAGGACGCTCTGTGGGGAATAATAGCCTGCTACCACCAATCGCCAAAATTGGTTCCGTACGAAGTACGAACGGCTTGCGAATTTCTTGCGCAAATGGCGTCTTTGCAGTTGAGGATCAAAGAAGATGATGCCTGTAAAAAGAACTTAGAGAGCCAATTTGCAGCATTGCAACAGGAGCGGTACCAGCTAGAGACTTCTGTTTATACATTAGTCCACGATCTAAGTATACCGCTCAGCGTCATTAGCCGCTTTGCCGAGCTTCTTTCTCTCGATAATCAAGTCGGCTCAAACGCTCTAGACCAATCTTACATCAAGAATATTCTCCAGGCCGCTAAGGAAATGAAGTTGTTCATTAGCAACTTGCTTGAATATCCCCCCGTCGGCAATCAGGCTATCGCTCTTAAACCGGTTGCGCTACGTGAACTGTTACACGATCTGGCGCAAGAACTTCAGGTACTTCTTGATGAAGCACAGGCACAGCTCTATATACCGGAGGACCTTCCTGTCATTAAGAGCGATACGACACTTTTGCGCCAAATTTTCATGAACCTGTTTAGCAATGCGCTTACCTACCGTCGCCCAGGAATCCCCCCTGAGATCAGAGTAAAATATAAAGTCGAATCCCACCACGTGATCATCGGAGTCGCAGATAATGGCATTGGCATTGCTCCTCAAGATTATGAGCGGATCTTTACAATTTTTCAACGACTCCAGAACAAGGAACAGTATCCAGGCACGGGCATAGGCCTGGTTGCTGTAAAGAAGGCAGTCGAACTGATGAACGGGCAGGTATGGGTAGAATCGGTAGTCGGAGAGGGAAGTACATTTTGGGTTAAACTTCCTCACCCTGCTCACGATTAGAAATTCGCCATGACACCTTTCTTAACACTTTCGAGGTAGCTTCTCTTAACACCAGATACTGGAAAAGGATTGCTGGTTATGCTCCTGATCGAGCCGCGCTTCTGGCAGAAGCTATTGCGCAGAGGAAGGGGCTGTAACCAGCCCGAGACGCATGGCAACCAGAATCGCCTGCGTTCGACTCTGAACCCCTAACTTGGAAAGGATGCTGCGTACATGGGCCTTGACGGTAGACTCCGCAATCTGTAGCGCCTGCATAATCTCTTTATTCGAAGCCCCCCGAGCCAGCAACTGCAACACCTCTCGTTCCCGTTCGGTGAGTGGCTCCTGGCGGCCGGTAGGACGCATCTGGTTGACCAGCAGTTCGGTGACTCTTGGGGAAAGATGCACCCGCCCCTCTACGGCGTCCTCGATCGCGGCCCGTATCTCACTGGCTCGGGTATCTTTATACAAGTAACCATTTGCCCCTGCCTGCATGGCCTGCGTAATGGCGGTAGGATTAAGCATCCCTGTCAGCACCACCACCTCGGTTTGTGGCAGTTCGCGACGCATAATCGCGGTCGCGCTGACCCCATCCTGATCCGGCAAGTTCAGATCCATCAGCACCACATCCGGTCGCAATTGCCGTGCCAGTTTGATCGCTTCTGCCCCTGTCGCCGCCTCGGCCAGCACGCGGAACGCCGGATCTTGCTCAATGGCTCGGCGCAGCCCCTCACGAAAGATAGGATGGTCATCAACGATGAGCACGTGAATCGTCATTTTAACGCTCCCTCCTGGAGAACAAGTTCTCCAAAGATTGGACACGAACTGATCCTCTGGCTCTGTATCTCATCATGATTCCACCTGCGCGCAGTTCCCGCTGCTCGTGAAGCAGACCACCCTTGCCAGACAGGTATAAGCCATATGACAAAATACGAGAGGTGAGAAGCACTTTCAACATATTGAACTGTGTTTTTATAACCTCGCTTCGTCTAGAGCAGACCGGATATGCTTTCTTCCCACACACATAATCAGCATAAGCAATTACGTCCGCATTTGCAAGGGTGATCTTTCTCTGATCAGGCTTTACGGCATTACATGGTAGGAACTGCCAGAGCAAGCCCCATCAGAACGAGCGAGCATGAAATGCTCTGCTATATAAAGACACGCTACAATAGGCTTGAAAAGAGAGAAGCGAGCATCTATCTCATCTCACATTTTAATCACAAACGGATTTATCACCTTCGGTAGGGTAATGAATGCGCCATGCTCAATATTCGTACTCCTATCAAGGCCACTATCTGACTATAGTGCAGCCGGGAATTGTGTATAAATATTCCACTACCAGAGGCTTTATTACGGTCTGATTCTTAGGGTCTAGTCCAAAAGGCCAGGATAAGAATGCACCCTATAGGCAATGACATTAACGTCTCAGTTACATTACTATTGAAGATATAAATGTGCAGACCAGGTTATGGTTGGGTTTTTCTTGTGGCGCGGATCGCATCAAAGCTCACTCGTATTGCCTCCGCCACCGCCTGCTTCTCATTTGAGGTGTGTAACTCAGAAAGTTGAGCAATGTTTCGTTCCATTTGTTTGTATACATAAGAGGGAGAGGAATTGTTATGAGTTTATTACGTCTCTCTACACTTGGTGCCCCAGAAGTGTTTCACAATGGAAGTCGCCTGACCTTTTCCTTGCGCAAGGCACAGGCGTTGCTATTCTACCTGGCAGTAGAAGGCGGTATGCAACCGCGCAGCAAGCTCGCCGCGTTTCTATGGCCCGACAGTGAGCCCCACGATGCCCGTAACGCATTACGTAATGCGCTGGCGCTGCTACGCAACCTGCTCAATGATGACGACGCCTCACCTGATTCGCACTACCACCTTCTAAGTGCGCCTGATCTGGTTAGCCTGAACCCCCATGCTCCAATGGAACTCGACCTGGACCAGGTCCAGCAAGCCTATCGTGAGGCGCAGGAAATTTCCACAGTTCCATCAGAGGAGCAACGCGCTCCCCTGATTGCCCGGTGGCAGCAAGTCCTCTCTCTGGTACGCGGCCCTTTCCTCGACGGTTTCTGGTTACGTGAGGAAACGCCTTTTGACAAATGGGTCCAGTTGCAGCAATACCAGTGGCAGGTGCGTTTACAGCTACTCTTCGACCGGCTCTCATCCTGGCACGAGGCTTCCCTGGAGCACGAGCAGGCCAGCGCCATCCTCACGCGCTGGCTCGCGCTCGACCCCTTGCAGGAGGAGGCCTACCGGCGTTTGATGCGCCTGCACCTGGCCCGCGGCGATCCAGGCGCCGCCTGGCAGGTCTATGTCACATGCCGGGAACGCCTGGCTGATGAGCTGGATGTGAAACCTTCGTCACAAACCGTTGCCCTGGCCGAGCGCATTCGTGCTGCGCAAGCTCATAATCCGGGCCCGTCTCGCCTTTCCGCACGTCGCACTACCAGCACGGCACAGAGCCAGCCGCCAGGAGAATTGACCGCTCCGCTCGTTGGACGAACTGCCTCTATCAACCAGCTCGTCGATAGATTTCAACAGGCGCAGCAAGGGTTACCGCAGGCCGTACTGCTGGTGGGTGAAACTGGTATCGGTAAAACACGGCTGGCGAGCGAGTTTATGGCCTGGGCCCGCGTTCAGGGCGCAGATGTGTTGAGCGGGCATGCCTTTGAAGTCGGTGTGAGCTTACCATACCAACCATTAGTCGAGGCGATACAGGGACGACTCGAGGAGGAAAACGCGCCAGAGGACCTGTTGGATGATCTGTGGCTGGCCGAATTGACCCGGCTCCTGCCAGATCTGCGGGTGCGCTATCCCGATCTACCGCGCCCTGGCGAGGATTCGTTTACCACTACTATCCGCCTGTTCGATGCCGTGGCACGACTCTTTGATGCCCTGGCGCAACGAGCGCCGCTGGTGTTGATGCTGGATGATCTGCACTGGGCGGATGTGGCCTCTCTCGATCTGCTGCGCTACCTGGCGCACTACTGGAAGAAACATGCTACGCCAGCGCTGCTGCTGGGTACAGTACGCAGCGAAGAACTGGCTCTCAATTCACATCTTGCCGCCCAGTTCGCCAATCTGGGCCGCGACCTGCCGCTCATCCAGGTAACGTTGCAGCGGCTGAGTCAAACAGAAACCCTCCAATTCCTTGAGGCCATCATCGGACAGGAGGAAACAGGCACCAACCGGACAGAGGAACAGCGCGAGCGCGATCTGATGCGGCCCGTTTCCTCTGAAGCGGGGGGGCAATCTGCCTGGAAGCGCCAACAGAGCAGGTTGAGCAACTTCTTGTTTGATTTGACGGAGGGGCAGCCTTTTTACCTGCTGGAGACACTGAAGCTCTTGCGCGAGCGGCAGTGGTTGATTCCGCGGCTGGCATCCGATGGCACGTGGCGGCTTGTACCAGACATGGAGAAGATACCGGCGCTCCTGGAGGAACAGCCCCGGCGTAATCTATTGCCTGCCGCGGTACGCGCAATGATTCTGGCACGAATGGCGAAGCTGACACCGCTTGCGCGCCAACTGGTAACGGCCAGCGTCGTGGTGGATTTCCGGGCAAACGCTCAACACCTGTGGCAGGTCGCCCAGTTGGACATGCAGGCGGGCATCCAGGCACTGGAGGAGGCCGTTAGAAGCGGGATGCTGCGTGAGGAGAATGGCCCAGGAGAACATATGGGAAGCTATCACTGCGCAAATGAACTGATCCGTGAGGTAATTTGCTCCGAGATGGGCGAGGCGCACCGATACATGTTGCAGCAGCGTGCCGGCGCTTTGCTGCATGCAGAGGAGGCAGAGATAGCCAGGCGACAGCGAAGAGATAAACGATTGAGCTTTGTCATATGAGCGCCGGTATATGACGCCGCCTGGCTCTTACCGCATGAAAACGACAATGCACTGCGCGCCTTCTTATGCCATCTCGCTGCCGCTTTCCCATCGTTCAGAACTTTCTAGCGCCTTTCCAACAAACCTGTTAGGAAAGGGGAAATCAGAGGGACACCCCTTGAACCCCGGCGGGGGAGAACCCCTGCACCCCCTTTGCCTGACAGGTCTCTTGACTTTGCACCAGCGAGAAACAGCTGGATAGCTCTCTGCGAGAGCTCCTGGGGCAATAAGCTCTCCTCTCCAGGTTCAGATGCGGTCTTCTTTTTACGGGCTTATAACGATATTTATGACGGTTTCATGGCATGTCCTCATATATACTGAAACAAAGCATGAGGTGCTCGTTCACACTAGCCTCGCAAGGCCCTACGATGTTTCTATACACGGAGGTTGAGACATGACTATGAATTCACCGGCGCTAGCTCACAATACACCGGCATCCGCGAACCAGGCAAATCAGATGCAAGCTCTGAATGAGCGCGCAACTCTTGCAAATTCGGAGGCAGGTGCTGCTTGCGGGTATACGCTTCCTCTTTCAGAAGAGGAAGCAACCAAGGAGGCTTCCTTGCTCAAAGCACTGGCAAATCCTACTCGATTGAGCATCCTGAATTTGCTGAAACGCTACGAAGGAAAAGTAAGCGTGCTCGAGATCGTGGAGAAATTTCCCTTGGGACAGCCGACAATCTCCCATCATCTACATATTCTTCGTCATGCCGGACTTGTTGACTGCGAAAAGAAAGGCTTGTGGGTGTATTACTATCTACGCCGTGATTCATTAAAACGGGTCCAGGATGTGATTACCGAACTGGTAGAGTAAATAACATTCTTGCTCACGCAAAGATTCCGGAAAACGAAAACCATCCTTCATAGTGCTTCAAGTAAGGCTTTCACCGTCTGAAGAAGTTTATCCCAATGGAATGGTTTCTTGATCCAGTGGAGGTGGTGCTGATCATGGCCATCCTGGTGGCAAGGGCTACCCAGCAGCAAAACGGGAATCTGCCTTTCTGGGTCACATTGACAGAGGCACTTATAGAGCGCCTGAGCATCCATCTCAAGAAGTTGCTCATCCAGCAGAACCAATTGAGGCGTAACCAGGCGGCAAAACTCGATCATTTCCTTTCCATCCGTAACCAGCAATACCTCCTGGGATACTTCTTCTCGTAGAACCATGGTAAGAATAAACCCGAGATCAAGATCGGATACCCCAACAAGGATAAGGCTCATTGAGATAGGCGTTGCTTCGTTGGAGGATTGACTCATATGTTGATCCTTTTGCCTTGTTGTGGGCATATACTGCACCTCATTTCTTAATTGCTAATCTAGACCAGGCCTGGGACACTTCAGCAAGGTTAATCCGTTTCTCCGAGAGGTGTCCGGCGCTATCAATCAGCTCATGCCTCTTAATCCCCTGCATGACAATAACACGTCTCTTCCTGGAAATAGGGGGGTAGGTTGTAGGCGCGCAGTCCAACTGGTTGATCAGATTATACACTATTTCACAGTTGAGATGCCTGGAAAAAGTCCTCTCGACTTAAGATAAACTCCTCAGCGCGAGGAGGCAATTATGCGAGACGAATGCGGAATGTTTTTATCTCAAAAGGCCTTATCCAGAAAGATACTGTGTTCCTTTCCCAGGATACATCGTTGAGCGGTTCCTCCAGAAGGTTACATTCTTGCGCCGATAGAATCGGGGTAGCAAAAGTGAGTGTGCTATGCCCGCGCTGATTATGCGCTTCGTACAGCCTTATAATGAGGCCGTCGCCATCCTCGGCAGGTTTCACCGTCTCTACAACAATGTGGGCGCACTCTGTCTGTACAAAAGGAACGCCTGCTATACACCTTGCGGAAACGAGAGGGGCAGAAAGCGCCGGCTTTTGATCATTCACACAAGCCACCGGAACGTTGAGTTCGTAAGCCCTCCTGACGCTTTGCGCCTCCCTCCAGTCTCCTCTATGTGGCAAGAGGCTATAGGTGAAGCGATGCACACCCTCATCAGCATGCATATCAGGATAGATACTGGATTTCAGGAGCGTCAGACGAACAACATTATCGTGTACGTCATGCCCATATTTACCATCATTGAGCAGGCTAACACCATACCCGCCTTCGCTCACATCAATCCAGCGATGAGCGCATGTCTCAAAACGCGCCATATCCCAGGATGTGTTTCGATGCGAAGGACGCTCAACGCTGCCAAATTGGATTTCATAGGTGGCTCGCGCGCTATTGATTGCCAGCGGGAACACCGCCTTCAACAATGTCTGGTGTTCGCGCCAGTCAATCTGCGTAACAATGTCGATGCGCGGGCAGCTACGCCAGAGCGAAATACGTTGCATGATAGATGATGACATGTATCGATGGACAACCTCGACAGTCGCACGCAGCGGTCCCTCTTCGATGATACGTATAGCGGTTACCGCTTGCACCGGATATGGCTTCTCCTCATAAAAGAGATCGATATCCCAGGCATCAAAATTCAAGGGACGGTCCTCATAGGCGATTAACTGGTTGCCTGTTTGCCCCGGAGCAAGAACGTCACGCCGCGCGCCGATGTCGTAAAGATGGCTCATCTCTCCTTGCGCATTCATCCAGAGGGCATAGTACTGATTCTGCAAGAGGATCGTTCCCTCACCTGCGTAAGAAGCGCGACAGGCAGGCCGATTCTTTGCGTCACCGGTGAGTCCATTACTGCCCGCCGGTACGACCTGCACTCCGCACGGGGGAACGCGCAGGCCATCTAGCAGGCACACCGGGTTCCCATCCCAATCAATTGTCTGCTGGGCAAGCGGAAAAAATTTTGCAAGCCTTGCCGGTATCTGTACAGGGTCCGTGCGTTCCCATGGTAGAGTATTCAACAGGAGCAGATCCCCCTCTTCTACAGGGACCTGGTCTAGCAGCAGAGCGAGGGCCTCGTCGTATATCTGCTTTCCTATGGCATGTGCCTCGGCATAGAGTCGCATAGCATCTTCATACACTTCATGGATCGAGGAGCCGGGCAGCACATCATGAAATTGATTGAGGAGTATAAGCCGCCAGCCTTGATTCAGTTGCTCCTGCCGCGATTGCATACCGCAGAGACTGGCCCACGCATTTAATAACTCCACTTCGCGATAAAATAACTCGATGCGCCTGTTCTCCTGCTTGATGGATGCCTGAGAAGTATAGGTTCCACGGTGATATTCTAAGTACAACTCACCCACCCATGCAGGCAAACGGGGATTCTCCCACACGCGCTGATAGAGCTTCCTGAAGTAATCCTCAACTCGATCGGCACGCACCTGGGGAAAGCCAGGCAAATCCGCCATGATCTGCACTCTCGCCACCTGTTCTTCTGTTGGCCCACCACCGCCATCCCCCCAGCCATAAAGATAAAGTAAGTGATCATTGATATCCTGCTGGCGATAGTTCATCCACGTTCCGGTTATACTGCCCGGTTGTAAGGAGCCATTGTAGGTATAGAAAGTTGCGGTCGGGTCGAGGTCTGCCGCCGTGATGAAGTGAGTGAGAACCTCGGAGCCGTCGATGCCACGCCAGCGAAATGTATCGCAGGGCATCCGATTAACCTGGTTCCAGCTAATCTTCGTGGTCATGAAGACGGGAATATTACACCCACGCATAATTTGCGGCAGCGCGGCACTATAGCCAAAGACATCTGGCAACCAGATTTGACGAGGACTGGCAGCAAATTCTTCTTGCCAGAAGCGCAACCCTTGCATGATCTGCCGGATAAGCGACTCGCCACCGGGAAGGTTACAATCCGCTTCAACCCACATCGCACCTACCGGCTCAAACCGGCCCTCGGCAACACGCTGCTTCACCCGAGCATAGAGATCAGGAACATCTTCTTTCAGCCATTGCAGCAACTGCGGCTGGCTCTGACTATAACAGTAATCGGGATAGTTGTCCATTAACTCTAGCACGTTAGCAACAGCATGAGCAATCTTCTGACGGGTTCTCCAGTAAGGCCACATCCACCCGAGATCGAGGTGGGCATGCCCGCTGGCAGTAATCTGAGGACGGGCGCCACCCTCCAGGCCCTCTGCAAGACGTGTTTGCAAGTAATCATAGGCAGACCGAGCCGAGTCAATGAAGCGCTTACTCTGCCAGCCCTCACGCAGATCGAGCATGTTATAGGCTGTATTGAGACGCGCTAGCAGGGCATGAAATGTCAGACTGTCCTCATTGAGCGTAAGACATACATCCAGGAGGGTCTGCATCAAGTTGTAGAGCTGCCAGTGAGCCATGTAGCGAGGGCGCAGCGTCAAACCACCAAAATGTAGAGGGGAGTCTGTACAGACCTGAAGCATGAGGGTGTGCATTTGTCCATCGTATGCTTCCTTATCCAGTAGGAGCCCGGGATGGTGCCGATCAATTGCACCGGCGGCTCGCCCATCAAGAAAAACAGTTGCCTCCAGAATGAGTAGAAATGGATCAACTTCAGAGGCATCCGAATGCAATTGCAGGATGAGAGGTAACTCTTGCATCGACTGTGGTATTCGCAGGTGCGTCATCAGCCAACTTGTGCCATGGTTCTCCCCCCAGAGCGATCCTCTTTCCACCGGAAGCCACTTTTCATCTTCAGGTGATGGTATGGTCATCGGCCCGGCGGCAGCAAGACTATAGACTGGAGAAAGCATACAGGGCGCCCCTTCAGCCATTTTTCTCAGTTCTTCAAGCCTGACGCGCAGTTTTTGGATAGTAAAAACCAAGCAGAATTCCTTCCTTCTCAACTTTTTCGCGATGCCGGTTTTCAAAAGGGCCTGTTCCACTGGCTTGATGGCGAGACCGGTATCGCGAAGCAGTAAGAATAGCACCTCTGGCTCTACCCAACCTGTCAAATTATCGCGGCAATTGGAGTCCAGCACTACCTGGATGGCGGTTTGCTTGCCGATCAGGAGCTAGAAACTCTTGACATCTTCAACACAGCCGCTTGCCTGCGTATACACGATATATGTCCGCTGCGCAACCCAGCCATTGGGTCGATGCGCCGTGATGATGTACAGCCGGATCTGGCCGCCCTGGGGTTGCGCACGAGCGCCAATATAGTCGAGGGTGAATGTCAGATGCTCACCTGCTTCCGCACGCCGCTCTTGCTCGACCTGGCCCGTAAGAGTTGAGAGGGGCAGCTGGGCCTGTAGCGTAGGGCAGAGCTGGCGCCAGCCAAGGGCGCCATCACGCTCGACCACCGACTGCATGAACTGATCGGCCGGCGTAGGAGCATGCGCTTGTACAGTTCCATGTGTCGCCTGGGACAATAGCGATACTCCCAGTATCAAGAATAGATTGATATACAGAATCGGAGAGTGCAGCACGCGCAAGATTGTGTCCTGGAAACGCTTATTAGAGGATTCGATCTGTCTGCGATGTAACATGTTTCAACCTTTCTCGTGACTCCTTAGCCCGCGTTTTTCTTGCAACGTCCAGGACATCAGCAACTGAACCTTCTTCCACTCCGTATTTCGTAGTGAAAGGTGAGCAGATATTGCGGTCCTGGGACTGCACGCTATGCTGAAAATCTTCTCTTCAATGCTAGTATGAACATGATCTGTCATAAAAGCGTTTAGTACAGCGTTATGAGAATCATCAGAGTTGAAGAGTACGAGCCCCTCTTCCTTACATGGCCAGTTCTACAAACTCCTTACCATGCGTGAGCGACCATCGTAGGATTGCTGTTGGGGTAGATAATAGTGCTGTGTCCTGGAGAAAGGGGCTGATCAAATGACAACGCCATTCCCCTGTCAATTGACAGGGGAATGGCGCAAGAGGTGACAAGAGGGTAAATACTAGACTGCTACTGATTCAGCATTGGCCATTGATAGGCGTTCAAAATGTCCATTTTGCTCTGATTGACCGTCTTCCAATCGCTTTGCAAGATGCCGCCGGTATCACCCGAGTCAGGATTCCAGGCCCAATAGGTATAGCTGATATCGTTCGCCTTTAGAAAACTGACCAGGGTGCGCTGCCACACACCCTCCGCATCCTGGCCCATGGAGTATCCCCCAAATTCTCCCAGAAACACGGGGATGCCCATTTTTTCTAGAAAGGCCCAGTGCTTCTCCCAGACGGCTGGGAGGGTCTTAGCAAGATCGGAAGGCTCAGGAACCTGGAACCATGACTGATTATAGATCTCCGGGCCATAGTCGTGGGCCGAGTAGACCAGCTTGTTTGGCTCTGAAAGTTGCACCGGATACTGCTTTGCTCCCTCCAGGTTGCCGCCCCACCAGTAGGAATCTCCATGATACTGCTCGATTCCTTCTACGATAATAAGCCAGTTCGGATTAACAGCGAGGATGGCATTACCTGCTTTTTGAGCTGCTATGCGCCAATCCGTGCTGGGATTGCCATCTCCCCAGGTGGCCGGTCCATGCGGCTCGTTCGCCAGGTCGGCTCCAATAATGGTAGGATTATTGCGGTAGTGCCTGGCAAGCATGACCCAATCACTAATCCAGAGCGACTGTGGAATTTGATCAGTATACCACAATGGGGGACGCTGGTCGGCGGTGGGATCATGACGATCAAGAATGATCTTCAGGCCGAGGCGCCCGGCTCCTTGAATAATGCGATCCATGAGCGCCAGCCCCTGAAGCCCTTTCAGGTCAGGATTCAACCGGTAGTTAATTCCTTGTGGCTTACTCGCCGGGTCGAACAGTTGGTTGGTGAAAGGCAGCCGAATGGTATTGAAACCCAGTTGCACCATCTGCTTGAGCATGCTTTGCCAGTTGCGAACATCGAGCCCGTGAGGAGCAAAAGTACTTGTTTCAAAGCCAAACCAGTTGACGCCTGTAAGTATCACCCTACATCCCGAAGAGTCGAGCAATTCGGCATGAAACGTGCTGATGAAACCTACCTGATGACCTGGCTGGCATGAGGTAGATATTCCATCCGATATCGATACAGGAGCCGGTGTTGATGCACAACTCACGAGGAGCGGTATGCTCATAAGAGCTATACCGACAACGACTATACTTTTTCTCCAAAAATCACTTATGTAGGGGGAGCTCATGAATCCTTCCTCTCCAGATGTAACAAAATACGACAAAAGTTGGTCATGATGTCCTGACATAGAGATGTCCTCTATGCATCTCTTTGCCACGCACTCCATAAAGCTGGATAGTCACCTGGCGATTTGTGTTTCGCCGCTGCCATGGTTGTGAATTATGCAAAACCGCGAATGTCTGGCATGAATGATGCATGCGTACACTGTTTGAGAGTATACACAGTTTCATTCCTGAGTTGTCGGAGAAACGCCTCAAGCTTAAAAGGCGTGAATCTCAAGAGCATGAGGATACGCTAATTGGAACGCAATCGTTCGGAGTAGGATAGCGGGGAGGGTTTTATCTTTCCAGCTTGAGACCTCGCTTGAAGGAGGTCGCTACTAGGAGATGAGCCTGAAAATTGCTGACCTCCTAACTTCTATTTGGAACCCGTGTCACCAGCACTGTCATTATTTGCCGCATACGACTCGGTCGGCTATCTTAATATGGTAAGAATATATCCCTCTGCGTGAATGGAGCGAATATCGATGCCGAATACTTGTAACTTTGCCCGGCAGCGCGAAAGGATATTTCTGATCGGTTTCATCGAGCGATCCAGCGTCTGGCGCTCGACCGCTTCATGCAACGTTGTTCGCGCATGACTGATCGTCTCATCAGTGATGGCCGCGCGCAACACTTCATAAGGGCAATACTGGGGATAGGAATCCAGCAAGGCAACCAGGGCATACATCTCGAGTTCTGTCAACACTTCTTGCGCCACCAAACCATGCACTTCTGCTGACAGCTGGGTGAGAACAAACGTTGACAAGCTGTAGGGATGGGTATTCAACACTAGCACATGTCCTTCTGGCAATATTGCCGGTAACGAATAGAAGCGAAATTGTTGCCTTATTGAATCGCGGGGTCTGAACTGTCCTGATACAGACATTTGCCTTACTCCTTCCGGATCACAATGATCGCTTCAGCTCGCGTGGGAACGGATGCGGTATCTCGACGGTCTCGGGCTTGACGAGAAGTTGCAGGCCACTCTCACCTCCACACCTTTCTGGCTCGGTCACACGAACAACAATCACGCTGACATTGTCAGTTCCGCCTTCCTGCAAAGCGGCATCGACCAGCATATGACTTGCCTGTGATGGGACTGGCGCTTGCCGCACGATCTCCTGCATACGTAGATCACGAACCATCTCCCATAAGCCATCAGAACAGAGTATCAGAGTATCACCCGGCTGGAGAGGCTCGATGAAAGCATCAACCGGGATGAAAGGTTCACTACCCAGACTGCGGTAAATTCGGTTCCGTTGTGGATGACGATAGATGTCATCCGGCTGGATAATACCGGACTCCACCAGATAGGCCACCAGCGAATGATCCCGCGTTACCTTGCGCAAGCCGCTAGCTTCTCGATACAGATAGGTGCGACTATCACCCACGTTCGCGATAAAGGCAGTACCCTCTAGTATCAGGACAGCATTGACAGTGGTCCCCATTTGAGTTCCTTGCTCTTTGTTGCGCCGATACAGTTCCCGATTCGCCGCCTGCACACCAAGGATCAGGACTTCTCTACACGCAATTTTGTCAGGCGCATAACCCTTCGCCATTCGCGGCAACACCCACTCAATCATCGTTTGAATGGCCAGATGACCGGCCTCTTGACCGAAGGCATGGCCACCCATCCCGTCTGCTACGATAAACAAACCAAAGTCCTGGGACTGTGCCCGCTCGAGTCGCGTACCTCTGGCCGCAAAAAGGCTATCCTCGTTTGGCTTGTGACGGCGTTCGAGTCCTGGATCTGAACGCCATCCGACAAGTAGATGCGGAGCGCAATCCTCGCTCCGCTGTTCTTTGAAGCGATTTTCCACGTTCATCCCTCCACCTGCTGGCAAACCTACCATTGGCTCCACATTCACTGGAGACGGGGGTGAAAGCAAAGTTGAGGACCAGGATGGTTGTTGTTCCATTTCGTCACCCTTAGCCTGGAAAGTCTCTTCGGCAAGCGCAGCATGCACGCGCGCCCGAATCCAATCAGGTGAGATTTGCGTCTGTGCATGTTCAGGTTCCAGGCTTTCCTGCCCGAACACCTCTCTCCATAGCTTTGTTATATAGCTCGACACACGCATGAATGCTTTTCTCCTTTCAGAGGTCTTTTGCCGGTGGAAACCGTCCAGCTTTCAAGGTAACACTGTGAACGGGGTAGTAATGACAGCTCCACTCTCCTGGCCCATGAAGACCAATTGGTAATTCCCGGCCACGTCAGGCACCTCCCAGGTAGCGGGAACCGCGAACCGACCGTCTTTATCGGCCTGGATATGCGCTATCAGTTTCCCTGAGCCGTTCGTACCGGCACCCTGATACTGGCTACCCGGCCGGGTCAGATACACCATGACCTCCTCACCGGCGACAAAGTCCTCTCCTGTGAAACCCAGACGCGCGTGAACGGGGGGCGCGTAGTTATCCAGGATGACCCAGGGATGAAATCCCTGAACATTCAAACTGGCTGTGCTCGGCGTCTGGCTCTGGTGGCCCACAAAAAAGAGCGTATAGTTGCCCTGCTTGAGCAGTGGAACGGGGAAACGCCCCGCTATATTGCCTCCGGCATTCGCGCGTACCGTTATCCCAGGCACATCCCCTGGTTTGCCCAGATACACATCCACAAGTTCGCCTGGCAGGAAGCCGCTGCCATAAAAGCCCACTACACTGGGCGGTTTGACTGTATACGTGTCCAGTTGTACAAGAGGTGGAATCCGGTCCAGGTGGAAACGAGCTTGCGCCCACCGGTGGCTGCTCACCCCTTCTAGCTGTAGGGCAAGGTAACCGGGAGTCAGATTCGATAGAACCGTGTTCGAGACGATACTGAATTGCCCGGTTTTGTCAGCAATGACTGGAGGAAGCATCGCAACAACTTGACCCAGGAGAGTACGAACTGTGATGGTCACCTCTTCACCGGGGCGGAAACCAGAACCCTTGAAAACGAGCGGCACATTTGACGTCAGCGCGGCCCCTTGCAATTGAATAGTGGCAGAGCCGCGCTGAGACATGGCCGGGGTAGATGATGAAATAGCCCTCGCCCTGTGAGCAGTGAGCGATGGGGCAGCATGCATATGGCTCACAGGAACAGCACGGCCTGCTCCTGCACCTTGTAGAAGCCATCTGGGAAAAAGAATCGCTGTCCCCGAGATAAGCATCAGGCCAATAAGCGCCATAATAACTGCCATAACCCGTCCAGGTGGTAACGAATTGGTAGCAGGCATAGCTCGCGCCGCCCGCGCGGATCCCTTGCGCAAGCGCAGAGCCAGGACGACTCGCAGGGCCTCAAGCACAATGCGCGGGTTCATTTTGGATGTGCCAACCAGGCGATTTTCAAAGAGGATTGGGACCTCGACAATTCGAAAGCCGCGGCGAGCGCAGAGGTAGGTCGTCTCGATCTGGAAGACATAGCCATTGGAACGCATATTGTCCATCTCCGGGAGCAAGGTCTCCAGAACCTGGCAGCGGAAACCCTTGAAGCCCCCGGTCAGATCGTGGACCGGAAGGCCCAGCAGCAGCCGGGCATAGACTGAACCTCCTCTGCTGAGCAAGCGGCGTCTGAGCGGCCAGTTCGTGGCACTGCCACCAGGCACATAGCGCGAACCAAGCACGACCTCGGCTCCATCCAGGGCAGCCCCCAGGCTCGGTAGGCGGCCCGGATCATGTGAGAGATCGGCGTCCATGGTAAAGACCCGCCGGTAGCCCATCTCCAGGGCGCGATGGAACCCATCGCGATAGGCAGAACCGAGACCCAGTTTGCCGGGCCGGTGCAGCACATATACGCTGCCCGGGAAGCGCTTCGCAAACTCCTCGGCCAGTACCCCGGTGCCATCTGGGGAGTTATCGTCAACGATGAGCACATCAAATGACCCTATTTGTAGGATGCGGGGCACCAGTAGTTTCAAGTTGATAGCTTCATTGTACGTAGGGATGATGACCACATTCTCTTGATGCTCATGCTTCTCCTCTACTGACGATTTTTCTGTAGAGGCTACGCATCCCTCTGAGGCATTCACACCTTTTCGATGTGTAAACATGTTCTCTTTTCCTTTCTCTCCCTCTATCATGTGTCCAGTGAAACAGTGTAGTTCAATCACAGCATTGTGGTACTGCCAGGTCGGAAGATGACCTGGCAGTAGCGTGATCCGTTACGGTGTCCCATTGTCCAGGGGACAGGTGAATGGAGGCTGCGGAGGCACCTGTACCGGCACTGGAGGGGCCGTAATTGACATAGTCGCTGTAGCAACTCCGCCACTTTTAACTCCAACCAGCGTAAAGGTGAGCTTGCCCTGGGCGTTACCCGGGATGACATACGAACCGGCCGCCACCGCACTACCCCTGTCATCGGTACGGAAGCAACTCACCATGTTACCCGCATTGTTCTGCGTATGGCCGATGTAGACATGCACCACCTCTTGCCTGGCAAAACCATAACCGTAGAAGGAGATGGTCGTACCCGGCAAACCACCATAAGTACTGGCTTGCGCGAAAGGCATATAGGGCTGCACAGTCCAGGCAACCGCTACTGAGGCCCGGCTTTCCTCTCCCAGAAAGATCAGCGTCTGCCGGCCTTTTAAGCTAAAGGGAACGACAAAGCCAGGAGCGTTGGCAAAGTTTCCTTTTTGTGAGGTCTGGACCACCGCCAGGGGTTGACCTGCCGTCGAATTCAAGTAGACCAGCACCCGCTCCCCTGGCCCAAATCCTGAGCCTGAGAAGTTAAGCTGGTTAGCGGCCCGGATGGCATAGTTGGACAGTTTGACCGTGGGATACAACGACAGCAAATCGAACGAGGCGGCCACCATCGATAGACTTCTGGCTCCGACAAACAAGAAAGTATTGATGCCCGCGGCTCCAAAGGGCACCTGCACAGTGGCCTGTCCAATACCTCCGCTGCTGTCGGCCTGCAGGGTGGTGATTGGTTGACCAACCATGGTATTCCAGTAGACCTTGATCGTCTCTTGAGGGCTAAAGCCGTGAAGGGAGACGGTAATCTGGTCACCAGGCTTGCCCACCTGCTCACTTAATTTGAGTTGGGGAGCTCCACCTGCAATCACTCCTGCCGCCAGCGCTACCTTATTGCCGCCATGCTCGCGCGCCTCCATAAAGAAGGTTCCCGAACCGAGGGTCTCCGGCACAGTGACATTGCCGTAGAAGTTACCATACCTATCAGTTCGTGCCGTGCCGATCGGCTGGCCGCTATCTGCCCGTGTTTGCTTGATAAACAGGTCGATGCCGGTTCTGGGATCAAAACCACTTCCGTCCACTCCCATGCTCACGCCCTGACGCACGACACCCGGGTTGAGCAGGATCAAAGCTCCTGTTGTAACACTCTGCGTCCCTACCGGTGTAGTTCGCACCGTCACAGACGGCATCGCCTGAGTAGGCACCGGTACAGCGGTAGTCGTACTTTTCGTCTTCAATACTGTTGGTATGTTAATCGACCCCTGGCTGTAAACCTCGAACACCACGGCTGCGGCAACGAGCGCCGCGACTCCTACCAGCAATAACCTCCAGCCGCTCCTACGCTTCTTTGGCTGCTTAGGCGCTATGGGCTGTTTTGGTGGCATTGCATGTGGAGAGGGCGTAACTAGCTTCTGAGTTTTAACGCCTTGCAATTGCCTCGCGTCCAGCGCCCTCCCACAGGAAGGACAGAAAAGAGCGCCCGGTGGTACAGGCCTGCCACACTGCGGGCAGTAGCGAACAGCCAGCTGAGATCCATAGGTGGGCCTTCTTTGCTCCATCCTCAGCGCTTCGGCCTGCCTGGTGACTACCGGCTGATTCATTACTTGATCTTTAACTGGTGACGAATGGGCGAGTTGTTTTTCTAATGGCGGCTCGACAATCACCTCCTCGTTTCCCGATAAGTCGACGATCTCATCATCGGCATTCGGCCAACTCGTTGGCTCTTGCCCTGTTAAAGGAGCCTTTGAAGAGTCCATAACGTATCCTTCCTTTCTTTTGCCGCTCACTTATTTCTGAACCTGATAAATGGCGAGACTGACATCACCGCGCGTTAATTGCCAGATGGGAGTAGCATGCTGGAGGGCCTCCAAGATGTAGTCCTCACCACCATTCGTATTGTTCTGGTGCATGGCGATCAGCATCTTGTTGGACATCACAATGTAGTCGATATTCTGCCAGTTCTTGTGAAAGAGTTTGACGCTAACCGCCGGGTCTCCCGAGGCATTCCAGTGGGAAACCGCGAACGGGTAGTATGGTCGTACATCATGCAGTTGCACCCATAAGTCGTCGTCCATGATGATCCTGGCATCAGGCGGGATATGCGCGCGGATGAAATCCAGTTGCTCCTGCTGCATCGCCGTCAGGGGAAGTTTGTAGAGGTCGTGCGGCACGACCTTGCCGTACTGGTCACGAACCAGTACATATCCGCCCAGAGGCAGCACCAGTACAGAGAAGAACGCGGCCAGAACGAGGGCCTGCGCGCTTTTCGAGAGCAAAGGTATGCGCAGAGCCGCAGGTATCACACGCAGCATCCTCTCCACCGCCATGCCAATGTTCATAGCTAAAAAGGGTACCAGAGGTATGACATAGAACTCCAACATCACACTACCTCGAACGAGATAGAAGATATAGACCAGTGAGAGTGATGAAACAACCAGTTCGCCCCGATAGCGCCTGCGGTCTCGCACGCCCAGGAAGAAGTTGAAAAGGGTCGCCATGAACCCCGCGATCAGGAGAAAGGAGTCTTTGGGCAACCACGCCCCGAGAGAAAACATCCAGAAGTCGCTGTGCAGATCCATAATGCCGCCCTGATTACGGTGCAACTGCTGCCAGATGGTGTAGAGCAAGGACACGTGATCGGCAGGTGGCTGGTTGAGATTGAAGCTGAGATGGCCCGGCAGTAGCTCATTTTTGAGGACGGCAAACAAGAAGTAGAGCGATACGATCGCAGACATTCCGAAAAGCCAGAAGGTCAGGGCAAAGCGATGATTGTCCCGCTGGTGTACCTTGCTATACAACAAGTAGCCTATGACCGGAAGGAAGAAGATGGCGTTTTCCTTGGTGAGTATACCGACACCTAGCGCCAGCCCGCTGTAGAGGGGAGTGACAATGCGCTGATCTTCACTGGTTGCCAGGTAGAGGCTCAAGAGTATCCAGAACACCATCAGATTATCTAGCAGCACCTGGCGCTGATAGAAGATAGCCAACGGCGATAGGTTGAAGAAAAAGCAAGTCACCACAGCGGCTATAACGCTTCCCGAGAGGCGACGAGTACACTGGAAAAGCAAGTAGGTGCTGGCAATATGCACCAGCAACATCAGCACCCGGCCTGTGTTGATCGCATTGCCAAAGGCTTCGAACTGATGGGGTAGAAAGGCCACCCAGGCATCGATAAACAACCATCCGGCAGGCGCATGGTCATAGTAGTACGTATATGGGGAAAGTGATCCCTCGCGCAGCACCGACCATGCTCGCTCCATATAGATGCCTTCGTCAGTGATGTAGAGGGGATAGATGAACATGTGATAACCCTGCGCAATAGCGCCGGTAACGAGCGAGGCGAGCAGCATGACTTGTGCGAGTCCAAAGCGGCCAGTGCGTGCGCTTGCTGCCAGCGCCTCGGGTTCCCGTTCATCGTAGTAAACTTGCCCATGTAGTTCGTCCAGGTCTCCTGGCGGCTGGACAATCATATACCTATCGTTATTCATTGTTCCTCCTTGCAGTAAACGAGAGGACGATTTGAGCACCTCAAACCGGAGTTAAGCAGTTGGTACCCTCTCGGGAGCATGATGACCCTGAAGTAGCGCATTCGCTTCAGACAGCACAGCCTGGCGGTGAGCGCCGACATGCTGGGTTTTCTCCCAGTTGTTGATGCCACGTAAATGCCGTGAAGTTGCCCGCACCGCGGCATAGGCCAGTACCCATTGATAGGGCAGATAGCCTGCTAACATCACCAGCGGTGTCTTCCAGGTGGGTTTCAACCCGTGCGCATGCGTGAATTCGTAAAGCCCGATGACGTTCAGGATAAAGTGGGCCGCCAGCAGATAGAACGGCAGGTCCAGAATGAGCGCCATGAGCACCGGGACCTTCAATGTGAACATCATGAGTACCGCGGCGAGAATGTACAGTCCCAATGTAGCCTGAAAGACGGGAAACCCCAGCGTGTAGATAGCAAGCATACGCTGGTGCAGCCTGGGCAAGCGTTTCCAATCCCCTTTGAGCAAGGTTTGCAAGAAACCCTGGCTCCAGCGTGTGCGCTGCTTAATGAACTGCTTCAGTGTTGGCGGTGTCTCCTCGCGCGTGACGTAGCGGTCGTCATAGATGACACGCATCCGCTCGCCCAGCAGACTGATGCGGATACCAATATCCGCGTCCTCGGTCAGATCATACTCATCCCAGCCGCCAACACGCTGGAGCACTTCTCGTGTGAAGAACACGGTGTTGCCACCGAGCGGGGTCATGCCCAGGCGGGCATGGTAGTGCAGACGGCTCTTAAACCAGAAGAAGTATTCGAGCACATTGAGCACCGAATACCACTTCGACTGATAATTCATGAGCTGAACTCCTCCCTGAACTACTGATACTTTTTCTGTGAGAAGCACCGTGTTGATCACGTTGAAGATGTCAGGGTGGATGTCGTCCTCGGCGTCGAAAATGGTCACCACCTCGTTACGCGTGCTACGCAGGCCTACATTGAGACCGTGTGGCTTATTGATGGGTTTGTTTTTGAAAGCAAGCACGCGCACATTGCCAATTCCCCGGCGTCGCAACTGCGCGATCTCCTGCTGGGCCTTAGCGATAGTTCCTATATCGTCGATCGAACAGATGACCACTACCTCTAGCAGAGCGAGTGGGTAGTTGGCTCTTACCACGCGCTCAATGGTCGTCTGGATCACTTCCTCTTCATGGCGCGCAGGCAGCATCACGGTGAAAGACTTTCTGGGCGGCAGAAAGCGCGTAGGAGCTTTCGCTATACGGGCAGCCTCCGGTAGATCCCATGTATACAACATGATGTAGAGGGTATAACCCGACTGGATGATAAGCATGAGAGACAGTCCAGTTGCACCATAGAGCATGATCTCCAACAGGAGATGGCCGACCGTGTGCAGGACATTCATCGTTCACCTCCCCAGGCCCACAATGAACTCGCCGAGAAGTTCCAGGCGGTTGCCAGGGCGATACCTAGCAGGTTGGCCGCCAGGTAATAGAGACCCAGGCGACTGACCAGTACCCAGAGGGCGCCCGTAGAGACAATCAGTCCGGCTAACGACACCAGATTGAAGCGTGCGAAACGCTTGCAGGAGATCTGTGAACACCCGAAAGTCCAACGATTATTCCAGATGAAGTTATTGATAATAGCGAGTTCTACCGCCATAGCAGATGCAAGGATCAGAGGCAAGTGTATCCACTGGTAGAGGAGCAACAGGACAAGAGTATTCACCAGCATGCCCGTTCCTCCGACCAGTAGAAATTTGCTCAACCTGACCAGCAAGGTAGATCGGTTCTGCCCAGGCCGCCATAATAGGCAGTCTGGGAGTTCTATTGCGCGGCGAATCATGTACACTCTCTGTTCTTGCTGGTCTGGTTCTACCCTGGAAGCTGCACTGTCCAGTGCGTATGAGGTATTGGTATCGTCATAATCTAGTTGTGGCATCACTTTAAACGCTCGCCTACTCTATCCTGCTCTTAATGAAGAAAGGTCAGTAAGGGAGCATTTCCTTTCTATAGTATTCAAGGAATACGACATCATGAGCGCAGAAAGGGTGAGTGAGTAGATGATCGCTCACCCTGTACTTCTCATCCCCACTCATCCACGAGCTCCTCCTCACGTCCTGGAAGCCCCATTGCTCCCCTTACAACCTGTTGTCGCCTCTCATCCCTCCTTCTGCTATGTAGTATGACCAGGACTCGTCATTGAAGTGTCACGGACATCGTCATGAATGGAATAGCGGGTATCAGACCTCTAACTTCCCATTGCGAACGAGGAAACGCAGGAACTCCCAGTGGCGCATTACCATTATGCGGTCGCTGCCGCCCGTTTGATACCACTTCTGGAGATGGAAGAGCTCATCGATCTCATCCGCGGTGAAACCACACCTGGCAAGTTGCTCTCTATTGGGAACGCTGGCTGCAGCCCATGCTGCGATTTCTTCCTGTTTTTTCGCATCGAGAGGTCTATTTATGGTTACATCCTTTCCCTTGAAGAGCGCGTGAGAAAAGGAAGTCTCAATCTGGCCAGCAGGCGACGATAAAAGATACCCATAGTAGGCTGTCTGGAGAGCCTGTAGAGACATTTCTTCAAGGGATTTTTCACGCTGTCTCTCAAGCGCTAGAAGCTCGGAGCGTGTCATACGAGACTGATGGTAGAAAGGAAATGTTTCGGGCCTGGAAGTTTGATGCAGCCGGAGAGCAAGAAAAACGCACAGCAAGAAGTAGAATGCGAGCAGCACCAGTAGAACAACAGCGAGAATGCCCATTGGAAACTTCCTTCTTCATTACACTGCGTCTCACTTCTTACACTGTGTCTCATCAGCGCCTCTTGCTGATTTCCCTGATGCCAATATAGAAGAGAGCATGTTATGAAAGCGTAATGAGTTTCGTCATGAACGGAGGGGAAGTGGCGTCGAGGGCCGGTATTGCTCTATCAAGGCTTTTATAGCATAGAACTGGGGTTTAGGGCGAGCAGTATCGACTTGAAACATATCCAGGTGCCCATAGCCACTGTAACTCGCGGCATCGAACTGGCAGGCAAAAGCTACTCCCGCCTGTGCCATAGAGCGCAACGCGTCATTAGTAAATGCGGTGATGAAAGCGGCATTATCCCCGTAGGCTGGGGGAGGAAGATCAGCATCGAAGTTCCACTCACTGATCCCCACCGGCAGGTCTCTTCCCAGAATGCTATGCACCATATCCTGTACTTCCCTGGCCGCCGGGCCGTAACTGCTAGCCTTGGCGAGACACTTTGCCGGCGAGTCCCAGAAGCAGGGATACCAATGAAAGCTGATTGCATCAGGCAAGACTCCTGATGTTTTTACACCCTCAAGGAATTCCCGCATGTAGTTTTTCATACCGAGATAATTGTAGGTGACCGGGCCAATAAATTTGGCGGCGGGGTTAATGCGCCGCAAGAGCGGAATCAAGGTGTTCCACTGCTTCAGATAACTGTTGATGGAGATATTGTTGTAATCGGATTCATTGCCAAACTCATACATCACGCATCGCCGGTTAAGATATCGAACGAGATGCTCATCATAGGCAACATGGAAGATATTGGTAATCACTGCCAAACATCGCGCCCCACTATTCTCAATAGTATGAATATTCTGTTCGATCACGGCATCGCTCGCGCCATCGGGAAAGAAACTGCGCATCAGGGTAAAGCCGGCAGCGCGCAAATCTCTCTGAATGGCGGGCTCGGTCTGGATATTTCTGGATGAATACTCATAAGTGTCATTGGTCCCGAATAAGTAAGAAGAAACTCCTTGCCTCCAAAGCTGCTGCCCTGGCAACATCGCTTGCGGTGCGGATAACCATTGTAACACTTGCCAAAAAATGAGCGCGCAGATGACAACCAGGAGAAGTACGAGGCCAGCTATAGTTCTGGCGAAGCTGAGTTGTTTTATGTCACGTTCCTTCCGTTGCTGTTGCTCTGCCGGCGTCACTTGCGGTGTGGATAACGTTTGTGCCCTGCGCAAAAAAATGAGTAAACAGATGATAACCAGGAGGAGTGCGATGCCAATCATAGTTCTGATGAACCACGGTTGTTTTATGCTACGTCGTGTCAAACGCATCATTGCCTCCTTCTATTGCATCGTTTGACTATGGAGGATAGGTGACAGCCTTTCCCTTCCTGCCACTGCCCATCTGCTGCCACTATCCTCAAGTGGCAGTATGACCGGGACGCGTCATGAAAACGTCACAAACATCATTATGAACTGGAAACCAGGCGCACCTTGGACCGGCGGCATGTGAGAGAGTTGCGCTTCATGGCAAAACGCGCATGGGGGGAATCTGGAATACGGCTTTAGAGGCGGAAAAACGATCTATCTCTCATTGAAGAGACGCTTGTCTTATTACCAGAAGGCGTTTTGCGGGTATTTCGGGATAAAAACAAGGTATACTCGCAACAGTTCCTTTTTCGTAACCGATACCGATAGCGGTTACGGGAGCGTTCTCGTAAGGCGCCTGGATAGCTGGTAATCACCGCTTGTGACCAGAGAAACAAGCCGGAAGGGATAGCTATGGAAGAGAAAATCACGATACGTGACATCGCCCGCTTAGCAGGCGTCTCAAAATCCACAGTATCGCGGGTTTTGAATCAGAAGTCAGATGTAGATGTTGAGACACGGGAGCGTATCTTGCACATCATGGAAGAGCAGGCATTCTTGCCCAGCATCACTGCCTCCAAGCTGGCCGGCGGGCGCAGCCGCATGATTGGCGTCTTAACACCTTCATTGGCGTGGCCCCTGATCCCAGAAATCATGTCCGGTGTTTCTGAGATGGTGATTCAATCACCTTATGAGCTGCTTCTCTATAGTATCTCACGCGAGCAGGATCGAAACGAAAAAGACCAGCGCGATGTGATTGATCGCATCCTGTCTACCAACCTGGCGGCCAGTTTGCTCGCCGTCTTTCCTGGTCAATCAACTCAGTATCTCGTCACGTTATATGAGCAGGGATTTCCAATCGTGATAATAGACGACCAGGAACAGCTGACGAGTATTCCCCATGTCAGTGCTGATAACCGCAAGGGGGCCTACAAAGCCACACGATATCTACTTCAATTGGGCCATCATCGCATTGGGCATATCCAGGGCCCACAGAAGTTCCTTGTTTCACAAGAACGTCACCAGGGCTACAGTGAGGCTTTGCGCGAAGCAGGCATCACTCCTGATCCGGGGCTCATCGTGGAAGGGGATTTTATGCCCGAAAGTGGGCGCGCGTGCGCCAGGAAACTCTTCGCCCTGGATGATCCGCCTACCGCCATTTTCGCCGCCAGCGATCAGATGGCCTATGGTGTGCTGGAAACTGCCGAGGAATCTGGCTTGCGTGTACCGGAAGACCTATCTCTTATCGGTTTCGATGATATTGCTCCATCTGCTCATATGCGGCCGGCTCTCACGACTGTACGGCAGCCATTTTATGAAATGGGGCAACGCGCTGTCGCATTGCTCCTGTCTTTGTTAGAGACGCCTCGTCCGCCAAGCAGTAGAAAGTATCCGGGCACTGCGCAACCACCCGTTGTTGCCTTGCTTGATAGGCCAGGCGAAACTCTACACTTTCAATTAACCACATATCTTGTAGTCCGTGCATCCTGTAGTATTCCATCATCTCTTTCCATTCATTACCGGCGGTAGTGATAGATAGTAAGGGTCTCCTCAACGCTGTAGGTGATGGCTACTCTTGTCGAGCATCCAACTATTTGTCGGGTCAAATACGGGGAGGTTTTCCTATGATAGCAAGCTTAACGCCGTCTTTCGTACGTTTTTCTGGTCGAGGGAGAGTTTTCGCAGTGATGTCGCTCTTCCTCGTCGTCATCATGTTTCTGACTTCCTGTGGCGGCTTCTCAAACAACAATGCTTCCAGCCAGGGTGGAACCCTTACAATGGTACCCAGCCCTATTGGAGACTACACCCGCAACTTTAATATCTTTGCCAACGGCTCGGTCTTGAGCGGCACGCAGGGTTTGATCTATGAGACGCTCCTTTTCTTCAACCGTGAAAATGGGGAAGTCTCACCCTGGCTTGCGTCGAGCTATCTACTCTCGAGCGATGCCACCCGTGTCACTTTTAACTTGCGTCCAAACATACAATGGTCGGATGGCATACCTTTCACGAGCGCGGACGTTGTTTTTACGCTCAACCTGGTACGCGCGCATCCCGCGATTGATTACAGCGGCCTCTGGAACATGATCAACAGTGTGACGGCTCCTAATGCTCATACCGTCGTCGTCACACTGAAGCAGGCATGGACGCCTATCCTGTGGTACCTGGGAGGACAAACGTACATCGTGCCCCAGCATCTCTGGTCCCACGTGAATAACCCGGTCACGTACACGAACCCGAACCCCATCGGCACGGGTCCTTTCGTACTCAAGTCTTTTACGCCACAGCTGTACGTTTTTGGCCGCAATCCTCACTACTGGCAGCCGGGCAAGCCGTACATCAACGAAATCCGCTATCCCTCCTTCAACTCGAATACGAGTGCGGACCTGCTGCTTTCGCAAGGCTCAGTAGACTGGACTGGCCTGTTCACCCCTGACATCAATAAAACGTTTGTGAACCGTGACCCGGTGAATAACCATTACTGGTTCCCGCCAAGCAGCGTCGTTGCACTCTACCTGAACCTTACAAAGTATCCCTTTAACATGCTGGCAGTGCGCCAGGCTATCAGCGCCGCCATCGACCGTAACAAACTCTCTCGTATTGGCGAGAATGGGTACGAACCACCTGCTCATCCTACGGGACTGGTCCTGCCAGCGAACCAGAGTTACCTGTCGCCGGAATATGCCAAAGCTTCCTTCGCCCTGGATACCACCAAAGCGAATTTACTACTAGAACAGGCGGGCTTCAAGAAAGGCAGTGATGGCATCTACGTGGACAAGAATGGACGGCGGCTGGCATTCAACATCAATGTTGTGTCCGGCTGGACCGACTGGGTAACCGACTGCCAGATCATGGCTAGCAATTTGCAGGCGCTTGGGATGGATGTAAAGGTCAATACCATCTCCTTCAACTCCTACTACAGCGCGTTACAGACAGGTTCTTTTGATAGCGCCATCTCCTGGACGAATCCTGGCCCTACACCCTACTACCTCTACGACTCGATGCTTGCAAGTAACAACACCGCGCCCATTGGCCAACCTGCTACATCGAATTTCGAGCGGTGGAGTGATCCTACAACGGATAAACTCCTGCAGCAGTATGCAAGTTCACCCAACCCGGCGGTACAGCAGCAGGCACTTGATGGGCTCCAGAAGATCATGGTCGAGCAAATGCCGGCCATTCCGCTCATCTATGGGGCAACCTGGTATGAGTACAGCACGAAGAACTTCGTTGGCTGGCCCGATCAGCAGCACCCCTATGCGATGCCAGCGCCATATTCAGCTCCCGATGTAGAGATAGTTGTCCTGAATCTACATCCAGCATAACTAATACCGACCTTGTTTCCCCAGCAGGATGATTTTCTTATATCATCCCGCTGGGGAAATGTGTACCGAAAGGGAGAGATTGCATGCGTCACTTGTTACGCCGCATTGGTTTTTACCTGATCGCGTTATGGGCCTCGATTACGCTGAACTTTCTCATTCCACGACTTGTCCCTGGTAACCCTGCCCAGGTGCTGATTGCCAGATTGCAGGGACGCGTCGATCCACGCGCAGTGCATGCTATGGAGATTGCCTTCGGCGTTAGCCATGCGAGCCTTTGGAGCCAGTACGTCGAGTACCTTGGGAACCTGGCCCACGGAAACCTGGGCATCTCGGTGACCTACTTCCCGACCCCTGTCGCGACTGTCATCGCGCAAGACTTGCCGTGGACGCTCGCGCTGATGGGAACGGCCGTGGTGATTAGTTTTGTGTGCGGTACGTTGTTGGGTATCATTGTTGCCTGGAGACGCGGTTCGCCGCTGGGCGTTTTTCTGCCACCGGTGCTCACCTTCTTCTCCGCCATCCCATACTTCTGGCTCGCACTCATCACGCTCTATGTGCTTGGTTTTGTTCTCAACTGGTTCCCCTTGAATGGAGGATACGATCTGTCGCTTGCGCCCGGTTTGAATGCTGATTTCCTCTTGAGCGTTGTGCTCCACGCCCTTTTGCCAGCCCTGACCATTGTCGTCAGTTCGGTCGCTGGATGGATGCTTGGTATGCGTAACGCAATGATGACCACGCTTTCTGAGGACTATGTGCTGATGGCGCAGGCGAAAGGTCTCCCTGAGCACCGGGTAATGCTTACCTACGCGGCACGCAATGCTATCTTGCCAAATATTACCGGTTTCGCGCTCTCACTTGGCTTCGTCGTCGGAGGCGCATTGCTGACAGAGATTGTCTTCTCCTATCCAGGCATCGGCTTTGCCCTGTTACAAGCTGTGCAGAATTCCGATTACGCCTTGCTACAAGGTATCTTTCTCATTATTGCGGTCGCCGTCCTGGGAGCCAACTTCCTGGCCGACTTACTCTATGTTGTATTGGATCCGCGTACGCGACAGGAAAGGGGTTAGCTCTTGCAACTCGATGAACGGAAAGCAGAGTCAGGTGTCGCACCGGCACCACCGCAAAATCTCTCTACAGGCAGAAGTGTAGCGACAAGTAACGTGCCTATCAAGATAAATGATAAGGTTCGACAGGCGCCAGGGCTGATGAGGGAGGGTCGTACAGTAGGAAGTTGGCTTGCTGCCAACGGCAAAGTTACCTTCGGCCTGAGTATTGTGTTTTTTTTCATCGTGGTGGCGCTTGTAGGACCTCTCTTGATCAGGCAGAGTCCCACGGCCTTTAGCGCCGACGTACTGCAACCTCCTTCCGCAGCCCATTGGCTGGGTACCACCCAGACCGGACAGGATGTCTTCGCCCAGGTAATAGTCGGCACACGCGTATCGCTGCTGCTCGGATTCGGCGCGGGGCTCCTGGCGACCATCGTCTCGGTTATCGTTGGTTTGACTGCCGGTTACTTTGGCGGCCTGGTTGACGACGTGCTGTCGCTACTTATCAACGTCTTTCTGGTCATTCCCGCGATACCCCTGGCCATTATCATGGCGGCTTATTTGCCTTTCCGTGGGCCACTGCCGATGGCGATCATTGTCACCATCACCGGCTGGGCCTGGGGCGCGCGAGTGCTGCGAGCACAGACTCTCTCGATGCGCAAACGGGACTTCGTTGAAGCCGCTCGCGCCAGCGGAGAAAGCCGGCTGCGCATTGTCTTCGTGGAGATTCTCCCCAACGAGATTGCGATTGTGGCAGCGGGCCTGGTTGGAACCGTGATCTATGCGATCCTGGCCCAGGTTGGACTGGAATTCCTGGGTCTGGGCGACGTCACCACGATCAGCTGGGGAACCATCTTCTACTGGGCGCAAAACAATGAGGCGCTGCTGCTGGGAGCATGGTGGTGGTTCCTGGCGCCCGGATGCTGTGTGGCGCTACTTGGGGCAGGGTTGGCTTTCATCAACTTTGGCATCGATGAGTTAGCAAATCCACGTTTGCGCGAGGAACGGAAGCTAAAGCAACCCGCGCAGGCGAAAAAGGAGGCCGCATGATGATCACAGAGATACGAACCGGCACATTATTAGAGGTTAAACATATCAGTGTGGACTACGGTTCCTCAAAAGGAATCGTTCATGCCGTCAATGATGTAAGCTTTGCCATCGAGCAGGGTCAGATCTTCGGACTGGCGGGAGAGAGTGGGAGTGGAAAGTCTACACTTGTCTATGCTATCGCGCGCCTGCTCCAGCCTCCCGCGGTCATCACCCAGGGGCAGGTATTGTATTACCCTACGACGCGGGCAGGAAGCGAATCATCACAAGCTGGTGAAGCAGTGGATGTTCTCGCGCTTAACCCGGCACAGTTACGAGCCTTTCGATGGCGCGAACTCTCCATTGTCTTTCAAAGCGCCATGAACGCGCTCAACCCGGTTCTGGCTATTGGCACACAAATCATTGACGTACTACGAGCGCACGACCCATGCATGACGCGAAATGAAGCGCGCTCGCGGGCGCTGGAATTGTTACAACTGGTCGGTATTACCCCGGACCGGCTGCACAGCTACCCACATGAACTTAGTGGTGGCATGCGGCAGCGAGCGATCATCGCCATCGCGCTTGCTCTCAATTCAAAGCTGATTATCATGGATGAGCCAACTACCGCGCTGGATGTGGTGGTACAACGTGATATCCTCGCGCAGATTCTCAGATTACGCAACGATTTAGGCTTCTCAGTGATCTTTATCACCCATGATCTCTCCCTCCTGCTGGAAATCGCAGACACGATTGCTATTATGTACGCGGGCCGTATCGTCGAGATGGGAACACGGGAAGAGCTACTTCGCGCACCACGGCACCCGTACACCTACGGGCTGTTGCATTCATTCCCAAAGCTGCATGGCCCTTCTCGCAGTCTAAGAGGTATTCCAGGCTCACCGCCAGACTTGCGGTCAATCCCATCAGGATGTGCGTTCCATCCCCGCTGTTCGTTCACCCTCCCGGCCTGCCATACTGTTGTACCGGCATTGCTCCCTGTGGCATCTGAAAAATCTAAAGCGCCCTCCTTGGAGGCGTTATCCAGCGGGCATGGACCCTGCGTTGCTTGCCACCTCTATACCACCGAACTAAATCCTGGAGGTCCACCCGAAAGACTGGAGTCTGAATATGTCAACTAAGATCACAACATCAACTACCGAAGAACCCATCCTGGAGGCAGTGCATCTGAAGAAGGATTTCCCTTTGCGTAAGGTCAAGCTCTTTGGCGCAGCAGAGGCGGTACATGCCGTCGAAGACGTGACGCTGGTGCTGCGTTCCGGTCATGCAACAGCCCTGGTAGGAGAAAGTGGGAGTGGTAAGACCACGGTAGCTCGCCTGCTAGCAAGGCTCTATGCTCCCACATCGGGCACCATTCGCTATCGAGAGGAAGTGATCAAAGCCAGGGGAGAAAGGGCTTTACAGGGGTACCGGCGCCACGTGCAAATAGTTTTTCAGGACCCGTTCTCATCATTGAACCCGATGCATACTGTGCGTCACCATCTTAGCCGCCCCTTGCGCATATATGGACACGCTCACACTGCTTCGGAGGAAATGCAGCTCATCACATCGCTACTCGAAAGGGTGAACCTGACTCCGGCAGAGCAATTCATCCCCAAGTTTCCTCACCAGCTCAGCGGCGGTCAACGGCAGCGCATCGCGATTGCCCGCGCGTTGGCGGCCAGACCTTCAGTCCTCCTGGCAGACGAACCTGTCTCCATGCTGGATGTCTCAATCCGGCTCGATATACTCAATCTGCTCACACGCCTCAAAGAAGAAGAGCAGCTGGCGCTCCTATATATCACCCATGACCTTGCCAGCGCCCGCTATTTCGCGGAGGAAACCCTCGTCATGTATGCCGGTCAAATGGTCGAGGGAGGCCCCAGTGAAGAGGTGATCCAGCAAGCAAAACATCCTTACACCCAACTCCTGCTCTCATCGGCACCAGACCCCGACCGCTTCGGATCATCCGGCCTGCAAGGTAATCACAAGGTAGCGCCCTGGATACCGGCAAAACAGGTTGTGAGTGGAAATGGAAGCGGCGATGTGCCAAGTTTGATCAAGCCACCTGGCGGCTGTCGCTTTCATCCGCGCTGCCCTTATGCTATGCCTGTCTGCCAACAGCAATTTCCGCCACGCAGGGAATTGGGTAGGGGGCATTGGGTCCACTGCTTCCTCTATGGAGGAGCACATAAAACTGATGCGAAGCCATCGACCGATGTCACAGATCTCCAGGGACAGGGGGGCCTGGAACAGTCACGGTCACTCAATAGCAGAGAGAGCATTCAGTAGATTATATATGGGAACTTCATAAAATGAAGCACATCCATTCAAGGAGGATGAATGAGTATACGTGATGAGGTGAAACCAGCAATGATGGTTGATTCTTCCGGAGACTTCGTTTTCCCCGCAGATTTTCTCTGGGGCGCAGCCACTGCATCGTATCAGGTTGAGGGGGCGACACGCGAGGATGGCCGTGGCGTGTCCATTTGGGATCAGTTCACAGCCATTCCGGGCAACGTCCAGCGAGGAGAGAACGGCGATATTGCCGCCGACCACTACCACCGTATGCCGGAGGATGTGGCGCTGATGGCCGAACTGGGTCTAAATGCGTATCGGTTCTCCATCGCATGGCCGCGCATTCTTCCCCAGGGCACAGGCACCGTCAACGAACGTGGCCTGGATTTTTATGATCGTTTAGTAGATGCACTTCTAGAGCGAGGGATTACACCTTTTGTGACCCTGTATCATTGGGACCTCCCACTGGCATTGCATGAGCAAAACGGTTGGGTCAATCGTGAGACAGCATTCGCTTTTGCGGATTTCGCGGAGGTAGTCGCACAGCGGCTCGCAGATCGTGTCGATTATTGGACGACGCTCAACGAGCCCTGGTGCTCTGCCTATCTCGGTTATGAAACCGGCGTACATGCCCCGGGCATACGCGATAAGCAAGCGGCATATACCGCAGCCCATCATCTCTTGCTCGCACATGGTCTCGCACTCTCCCGCCTACAAGCATACAGGCGAAGGTCTACCCAACTGGGGATTACATTGAATCTGGCACCTGTCTATCCCGCCAACAACGATCTTGAGACGTTACATGCAGTAGAGCTGGCAGATAAAATGAGCAATCGCTGGTTCCTTGACCCGATCTTTCGTGGAAAATATCCTGAAGGCCTCTTCGATGATGCAGGGATTGTCCAGCCACCAATACAGGACAGGGATCTGGCCATTATTGCGACTCCCATCGATTTCCTGGGCGTCAACAACTACTCGCGTTCGCTCATTCGCGCCCGTGTAGCAGAAAATGGCTCTGGCGAGGCTGTCGCCAGAGACTATGAACATATCGCAGCGGAGCCCGACTCCTTATACACGGCCATGGGCTGGGAGGTCTACCCGCAAGCATTAACAGACGTGCTGGTGCGGGTGTACCGTGATTATGCTCCTCGTTCCATTATAGTAACAGAGAACGGCGCCGCCTTTGCTGATCACTGGGACGGCGACGGTTCCGTCAGTGATCCACAGCGCCTCCATTATCTCAGTGAACATCTACAAGCCCTGGGGAAGGCTCGCATACAAGGAGTACCAATACGAGGCTACTTCGTCTGGTCGCTGTTGGATAACTTTGAATGGGCGGAGGGCTACAGCAAACGTTTTGGCATCGTCTATGTCGACTATCCCACCCAGCGCCGCATCATCAAAGACAGCGGTCGCTGGTATGCCGCCTTTATCGCAGCACAACGCGGGCAACTGCCGCCCGGGGTAGAGTGTAACAACCGCACCGGCTAAGAAGCAATCGTGTAGGGACGGGCCTGGTACCTGTTCGCCCCGGGAGGGCTGGACACGCGCCAGGCCTGCCCCTACAGGGCGAATAGTCTGCACCCGGTCACTATCTGCCAGACAAAGGCTTCGATTAACAAAATTCTCTCGTTGAGACCTTCAAATTGCGCCCCATAACTGGAGAAGGCATAAGGTAAGAGCATGAGCAACAGCGTGACGGCGCTGGTGATTATCGAGTACCAACCATAGCCACGCCACGTTCGCTGCATACGCAGTTGTAGCCCGATGATGAAGAGCGCGATAATGAGCGCGCCAAACGCAACGAAGAAGCCAATATTATGTAACGTATCGTGAAGACTGGCAGCCGGGTCCACGGGATTGTATTCGGTGAAGAAACCATCGTTGACTGCGCCTGCTCCTGTCAGCAAAAGAAGGAGCGTACCGGCTAGCAACCTTCTCTTGCTGACTAACGTTCGCATCGCTTGAAAAAAGCCGATGGTGAAGAGCATGAAGAGGAGGCCAAAGATCACAAGAACTGTGTTCAGAATCCAGCCATTCTGCCCTATACCGAGATCGCTGATCACTTGATGAATGGGTGAGTAACCAGGGCGCAAGAAGCCATCGACGGTGAAAACGAGTACAAAAAGGACTGAACCGGTTACCCCGGCAAGTGTAAACGGTCGCATACAAGGATTACGCCTTCGAGTAGCGGCTTCGGATTGTATTCTCATTTGTGTTATCATCTGCGAAACCTTTCATTGCTTTTCGTAAATAGAGCGTGCGAGTAGCAATGGAAGAGAAAGTCGCCATAGGCCATTCATCGGCCCGTAGGGGCAGCGCCGGGGTCTGTCCGGCGCTGCCCTGCCCGGCGCTGCCCCTGCTGCTACGGCTGGCGCTTTGTTCTTTCCGAGGAAAGTATGAGCAGGAGATGGCATCAAAGCGTCAAGAGTGCCATTAAGAACTGAAAATGCCCGCGCTTCACTATCCATCAGGGGGGACGTAGGGACGCGATTTATCGCATCCGGGGTGTGGATGGATGTCTCAGGGCTGGCCCAGCAAAGGCCATTGATAGGCGCTCAGCGCGTTCATCTTGCTCTGATTAACAGTTTTCCAGTCGCTATTAACGATGCCGCCGGTATCACCCGAATCAGCATTCCACGCCCAGTAGGCATAACTGATGCCTTGCGACTGCAAGTAGGATATAAGAGTGCGCTGCCATACGCCTTCAATGTCTTGACCCATCGAAGGTCCGCCGAACTCGCCAACGAACACAGGGGCAATCCCATCTTTTTGTAGATAGCCCCAATGCTTGTCCCAGATGGCGGGCAGCGTGTGAGTAAGGACAGACGGATTTGAAACCTTGAACCACTGCTCATCATAGACGCTTGGGCCATAGTCGTGGGCGGAATACACCAGCTTATCTGGATGCGAAAGGATCACCGGGTGCTTTGCCGCGCCTTCCAGGTTTCCTCCCCACCAGTAGGAGTCGCCTTGATAGACATCAATACCCTGGACAATAATCAACCAATCCGGGTTGGCCGCCAGAATAGAGTCGCCGGCCTGCTCGGCCGCCAATCGCCAATCGGTGTAGGGATTGCCGTCACCCCAGGTGGCCGGATTGTGCGGCTCGTTGTCGAGATCAGCGCCGATGACGGTATCATTCCCCCGGTAGTGTTGGGCCAGCATGACCCAATCATCTATCCAGCGCGACTGAGGATACTGGTCGTTATACCACAGGCCAGAACGCTCATCGGCAGAAGCATCGTGATGATCGAGGATGACCTTCAAGCCTACCTTATGGGCTCCCTCGATGATCTTATCCATGAGAGCTAAGCCCTGGAGGCGCTTGAGATCAGGGTTCAACAGGTAGTTGATTCCTTGCGGCACACTTGACGGATCAAAGAGTTGATCGGAGAAGGGCAGGCGAATTGTATTGAAGCCTGATTGAGCAATCTGATTCAGCATATCTTGCCAGTTGCGAACTCCTAATCCATGAGGAGCAAAACTACTTGTCTCAAAGCCAAACCAGTTCACTCCTGTCAGATAGACCCGGCACCCTGAGGCATCTACCAGTTCAGAAGAAACTGCCGTAAGAAAACCCGCATCATGGCGGTATTGACATGGCTCAGCAGGTCTCTTTGCAACAAGGGCAGTGATATTCCGCGTCACAGTAAACGCAGCAGGAACAGTAGTAGCAGATAGGCAGGCATAGAAAAGCACTATGCCTGAAGCAAATGCAAGGAGAAATAGTTTAGGTCTCCCAAGAAAATCTTTTATAATATAGGAGCGTCTCACGCCTGATCTTCCTTTCATCACGAATCTCCTCCCGGTTGGCGGAGGAATATACAACATTCTGACTTCTAGCGGGGCGCGATAATGGGGTTTGATCAGATAAAATCCGGTAATCCTTCTGTAGGGACAGGGCCTGGTGTCTGTCCCTACAGGTTTCATAGGTTGTATGGGCCTCCCTGACTATTTTGTCAAACTGCATAATCTGGCCCCTACCTCCCCAAACCCCTTACACCTTAAGGGGACAGGTAAATGACCATCCAGGTGTCAACATATCTGACCATATGCGCATGATGGAGAATGAGTGCGTCACTCACTCGTTTCAACTGCCTGGAACTGGAGAGCCGCACCATCAGCATATGGTTCCCCTTGCGCGCCTCCTGCAGGTACACCTCATCAAAGCCCTCATCGAAGAAACCATAGAGGCACGTGAGCATTTTTAAGAGATAACTCTGGTGCTCTCGCTTGCGTTCAACCGCGGCTATATAATCCCAGCACGACATGACGTGGATATCTCCGGAATTATGGCCATCGGCTCGCAATGCGTGAACGGCTTGCACCAGATCACACAGGCTATCAAACACACAATGAACATACTTGCTGGGAAAAGGGGCTGGAGAAATCCTCTGCTGAGAGGATACAAGCGCCTTTTCATCTTGATGTTGATAATATTTCTGCTGGTAAGAACTCAAGAGTCCCGGTCTCCTTTCACACAGTCTCTAACCCATAGATAGTCAAACTTGTTTCTGTTCCTACAAAGACCTTGCCAGCGGCAATCGTGGGCAAAGAGAATTTCACATAGCTATCTAGCCGGTCGCGTGCGGCATCCTGCTCGCTGTTATAGAGTTCTCTGGCGACATTGGTCGCGTCATAGGCGCGGAGAACACCGGGGCCGCCCGGTACACAGCCAGGCCCACCACAACTGGCAGGACTGATTACCCAGATAATTCCACTACCGGGGACGCGCAGATTGCTAGAAATCGAGGGGGTCGCGCCGGGATAACTAAATGATTCCGGTGTCTGGGCCGTTGCTTTAGAAGCGAGTGTGTCTCCATTCAACTGAAAGGACTTCAGGTGATCCCCTGCCTCCCCAATGTACACCAATTGACCGGTGGTAGCTGTGCCAACCCAATAGGCGGGAATGCCGAAAAAGCTATCCGTAGAGTCCGCAGGCAGTTCCTGCAAGACTTGATCGATATTAGTGCGCCTTTCTTCTATAGAACCGCATTGCAGTGGAGCGCCTGGATAGCTGTGGAACTGACCCATGTGATCCCGGTCAAGCACGTAGATACGCCCTTCCTTTCCTGCTCCGATGAGCAGGTTTGGATGAATAGTGTAGGGCTGTTCTGGTAAGAGCAAGACTCCTCCCGCGCCTAGGTCCGCATCGCGGCCGCTTAAACACGCTTGATTGAAAGGGGTAAAGTAGTCGGAGAGCACGAGACCATTGTGTGTGCTCAACTTCACGAAACTATCCCCGGCGTCGCGTTGACCCTGCTGAGCCAGGTCGAAGTTGCCATTCCCCACAGTGAGATAGATATTGCCCTCAGCATCTGCCGCGGGTCCCGCGCCACTCATCCAGACCCCGCCTTCCTGACCATCGGGCGTCGTGTTATAGACGGCGACTTGCTGAAATGCCCTGCCATTGTAGCTATAGCCTATGACCCAACCATGATAGGGGTCGGTATCACCAAAGCCTGCCCAGGCGATGTAGATGACGCCATTGACCAACAGCAAGGCAGGGCGCTGGTTGGCCTGCCTAATATTCAAGGCAATGCGGGAGAAGCTTGCATTGCTCGCGTCATAGCCTTTGCCTCTAACGAAGGCGGAAATAGTCACCGGACTACCTGCCCGCTCTTTGCCCGTCATAATGTCAAGCGCGTGCAAACGCTGTACATACTGGTTGCCGTGTTCCTTCGTCATTGCCACGACATACATGGTATTGGCTATGCGATCAATAACGGGCGTGCCGGTAATACCGACATACGGCTCGATATCTTGATGCGGATACTTCTTAAAGATATCCGAAGAGGGGACAGTGGTCACAGCAGGTGAATGCAGAAAACTGGTCTTCCATAGTGGCGCTTCCGTATGCCGTTGATCGGCATCAAAAGCATAGACGCTATCATTCTCTGTGGCAACATAGACGACGTTATACTGGCGCCCTCTGATCCTGAGATGGGGGACAAAGAGTGGTTGCGTATAGATCTGCCCATCAACCGGATAGGAGACCAGTTTCCCAAAGCGCTGCACATTGACATTGCCGGTATTGAGTAATGTCTCGTTGAGGTTTTGGCCGGTGCGGAAGTTATCATTGTGATAGGTCAAAACGGAACCGTCGCTGGGGGTAAACAGGCTGAGGTCAGGAGTAAAATCGGCAGAGGAAAACTCACTGACGTATTTAAGAGCTATGCCTAGCAGATAGGCACCTACAAAGAGGAGCAGGAGAGCACTACCACTGAACATTCTCACAGGCGCTGTATTGCGACCGCGAACGTTGACGCGCATAGAGACTCCTTTCTAACATCCTCATATAGCCGGTTTGTGCTACTTAGAGAACCAGGCATCCAGTATGGTAAAGCAAGCACCGGTCGCGACCGCGTCTTCCATACTGGATGCACAGCAACAACCCCTGTAAAAATCTGCGGCGAGTATATGAGGGGAGGCGTCACAAAAACGTTATGAGCGTCGTTATGAAGGAGCACTGAAGCATTATTGCGATCGCTTATGCGAGGAACGAATCCTTCTACCGCATAACGTGCAGTATCACTTGCTGAGCATCGGCCTCTTCATTTGAATGCAACAGTTCTCAAGGTAGCCTCTATGTTGAAACCTTGTTTTCATCTCCGTTATCGTTCTCCAGGCTCTGCCTGGTAGCGAACACCTCCAGGAGACTATCAATAACAGCGCGTGCCGCAAGAGCACACAAAGCCATTCGCTGCGCTACTGTCTGGGGTGTATCTATTCTAGCGATGCTCATTACGGGAATGATAGTACCGTTATCAATAATGGCAAGGCGAATCATACCTGCGGCTGTATCAAGAGAAGGAGAAGCGCTTTCTGATTCCTGCTCAGATGGCAATGTACGAGCGAAGCCGCTTTTCAGGATGTCATCTAGCTCTGCTTCTGCCAGGCTGTAGTACAATCCGGCTTTATAGTTTTCCCCTACATCATGGTTGGTAAAAACGGGAAGGGGAGATGGCTGGTCGTTTTTCTGCATATGCTGATCTCCTTCATTGATCAGGACACCACCGGGCCATTCTCGAGAATGCCCAATCGAAGTGTAGAATGTAATACCTGAAAAACGCACCTTCAGAACACACTATTTCGCATGCTATTGTGACAATCCAACACGTGAGTTGGCAGGGCAATGTAGTGTATTTACACTATTTCACACTTCCACAGTGTTGCTTATGCTTACTCGCTTCAAGGCAGCATCTTTCTCACTCTTTTAAAGAGGGTTCACAAATACTCTAGCAGCGGCACACAGGAAGCCACACCCCTTCCTGGCGCACGCACATAATTTGAGATTTTGAAAATCAAAAGCTTAGAAACCCTCCTGAAAATTTTTGCCCGGCGAAAAGCAATCTGTTTACAGCATACGTTTTTGCGCTGGTGGGATTATAGTGGAGGCATATCCGTCGCCGGAGGGAGAGCTTGTAGCCTCCCGTGTACTTAAGGAGTTGAAAGAAGAACTCGATTTGTTGGGAGTTGAATATGGATCTACTGGTGACTATTCTGGCCGTTGTTATTGTTCTCGTAATGTTGGGGATGGTGATCGTAAACAGCTTTTTTCAGCGACCAGCAGCGAAGCAGCGGGCTGGAGAGCTTCTCCGCTCTGTCTTGACGCCTGAACAATACAAACAACTGATCGGGCATGGCTATATTGATATTCCCAGCCCTAGCAATCCAGAACGCATCTATCGTGTACCGCACTCCGCCGGGCGCGTGCAGGTGAGAGAAAGGGGCAAATTAACGATGTATCTCTGCCTGCAACCTTATGAGCCAGTACCTGATGCCGATGTTGTGGTCATCCACAAGCTCATGATTGAGGCCGATGAAGAAGCATACCTTCAAAAGGCTAATCGCTTCATTCCGTTTTTACTTAATTACTCCGAATAGGAGGTAGAAAATACGTTGATACGATTGCCTGTGGGCCAGGACTGCGAGGAGCAGTTGACCAGGCCTGCTCCTCGCACCCGACCACCTGAGGAACCCATTGACCGCGAACAGGCCGGGTAGCAAGAGGGATTCTGCCAGGAATATTCCCGGCATTAGCACAATTATCCTCCAACGACGCGCGGAACCATAACAATCTGCTCTGCCTGGGCGTCAAACCGCTCCAGTCGCTCGATTGATTTGCCCGCACTGACCCGATACGCCGTCGAACCCCTGGCCTGTTCTTGCAAAAAGATCCGTTCTGCTTCCCGGACCGCTGCCTGGGCGTCAGGGTTGCCCGCCAGCACGTCTTGCTTATTCCATTGCAGGCGATCATCACCACGTCTTGATATCACTCGCAACATTCCCATTACAATTTCTCCTTCTTTCTTCCTCACCTTTTTACAATTGTTAGTGAAGATCGGCACCGCCATAGGGGTGCCGATCTAGTAGAGAGTCGATTCATCCGGATCGGTTGCGCAGATGAGCGGCCTTGCGACATGACTAGTCTGCTACAGGTACAGTGGATGGAGGAGCAACAAGCTCTACTTCATGGTATTGGAACCACAAAGGTTCCTTCAGATAGATTCCCTCCAGAGCGACCAGGTAAAAACAAAAAGGTTCGTCTAGATCATCCGCGATCATATGGATTGAACGAATTGTCCCTTTCAGCCCTCGAAAAGGACTATCATTGATCACCCAAACCAGGCTACCTTCTGGAAATACTTCTACCCCAAGATATATGTTCTCCTCCCATGACGACATCACCCTGGATGGCGGGTGATGTCGTCTAGATGTCTTCAGATTCTTATACCACGATCTTTTCCTGCGCCGGCTGTGGTCTGCTTTCCATCGCTGTTGTATCAATTCTTCCACGACCGGAGGCATCGATATGTCCCCAACGACCAGGGATGTCGAGCAGTTCGATCTTGCCAAGCCGAGAGGGTATAGCTGGATCAACAATCAGATGGTTGCCAACCGGCTCCAGGCCTAGAATGGCGCGCAGCAGCAAGAGCGGGGCCCCACTGGCCCAGGCCTGTGGACTGCACGCGGTTGGATATTCCACAGGAAATTCGGTCTGGTCACGACGATAGCCGGCGAACGCTTCAGGCAGGCGGCCTTTGAAGTAGGTTGCCGCCTCCAGCATGTCCATGGCAACGCGTGCCGCCTCTTTACGATAGCCATAGCGCCTGAGACCCATGGCAATGAACGAGTTGTCGTGCGGCCAAACCGTTCCTATGTGATAGCCAATCGGGTTGTAGCCACCTTCGCCTTCCGCCATGGTTCGTACGCCCCAACCTGAATACAGCCTGGGACCCATCAGGTGATTCACAATAGCATCCGCCTTGTCTTGATCGACAATGCCGCTCCAGAGCAGGTGGCCGATGTTCGAGGTTAGCGAATCGACTTTGCGCCCATCACCATCAATGGCCAGCGCAAAGAACTGTCGATCCGCTAGCCAGAAGTCCTGATTGAACCTGTGCTTCAGTTCGGCGGCTTCCTTCTCTAAACGTTCAGCAAGCGCGAGATCACTCCAGAATTCCCGTGCCAGGCGCGCGCTACGCACCTTTGCATCATAGACGTACCCCTGAATTTCACAGGTAGCACGCGGCAGGCGTGAGTTCGTACCATCGGCGAACAGGATTGAATTCCAGGAGTCTTTCCAGCACTGGTTTTCCAGTCCCGTCTGCTGGTTCCGGCGAGCATATTCGACATAGCCATCACCATTGCGGTCTCCATACTCATCAATCCAGCGCAATGCCGCCCTGGCTTCAAACTCTAGCTGTCGTACAAGCCCGGCGTTACCGGTCCAACGCTCGACCTCATCAAGCAAGATGAGAAATAAAGGCGTGGTATCGGCGGCTCCAAAGTAGGGCGAGTGGGGACGTTCCTCGAAGGCGGTCATCTCGCCAAAACGCGCCTCGTGCATGATCTTACCGGGCTCCTCATCGCGGAAATCGTCCACCCTGATTCCCTGTCGTTGTGCCAGAACGAGCAGGGTGGCTATCGCCGCATTAGATGTGAACGGGAGCGACTGGTAACTGGTAATCATACTATCTCTACCAAAAATAGTCATGAACCAGGGTAAGCCTGCCGCTGGAACCGCCTGTCCTCCCAGCGTCAGCGCGTAAAAGCGCAATGACGCCAGGTCGACGATACTGCGCTGGTAGGTTACCTGAAGAGAGGGCCAATCACACGAAAGTCGAGGTATGGCCTCACCGGCCTTCTGGAGATTCTTCTTCACCGTGGATCTCGATCGTTGATCTCCGTGCCCATATGTTGTCTCCTCGCGATACTCGCCAATGGTTGGTGACGCAACGACGACATTCAAACAAGTCTTCCATTCGCCATGGGGGTCGATATGCACGGCAAAGCTCAGACCGCGCTCATCAATATCGGCTTTCGCGCTGGCTGCGATCAAGGTCTCACGGACGAAGTTTTCACGACAATAGCCCAGTATCAGGCGATCAGGCTCGATGCGATGGTAAAATTCTCCTTTCTTCTTAAGAGCATCCTTGACCTCGAACAGGTCCGCGAAGTCCGATCCCGCCTCCATGCGCACCTTGAGATCAACCGGCGCATCTTTGTGATTGAGTAGCGTCAAATCCTCATGGAAACCGTTACCTACCGCGCGTTTGCGAATGATCGACAGATCAGCGTCTACATAAATGGTCCCGGTCCCGGGAACGAGGAAGTATTGCACGTAGAAGTAATCAAGGTCATCCGTCGACAGGACATTGGGGCGCAGACCGTCAATCGTCAAAATCCAGCGTGAAAGAAAACGCGTATCCCACTTAAACAGCCCCTGGGTCTCAGTTGGCGAGGCGTCGATGTCTCCACGCAAATCGCTGACAACAAAATTATTCCCTTCAAGGACACTGATGGTTTTCTCGCTCATGATCAATTTCCTTCTTTCTTTCCCTGTTCACTGCCGGCCAGACTTTCGTCGGGAAAGACGCGTTCGAACATCAGCGCAAGCCCAAGATCACCTGTAATCTTCATATTCCCCTGTAAGAACAATGTGGTTGGATTCTGCTTCCCCACTACCATACGGTCGAAGTCTCCGCGCCTGCATACAAGCACGCAGTCTGCTCCAGCCCCATCTCTACTCACCGCTAGTGATCCATTTTTCACGACGATATACCAGCTTCCCTCACCAGCAATATCGAAGCGCAGCGTTCCAGAGACATTATGAAGTAGCGGTTCGTAGCCACGTTGAGCCAGATGCTCGAAGAAAGTAGAAGTGATATTCGCCATCGTTGACCTCACTGTAGGCTCTCCCGATCGTAGTACTCCAGCACTACAACTTGATAGGGCACCGGCCTCATTCCTGATTACTCCATCTTCGTGTTCCTGCGAGAGGATAGTTCAAATAACAACTATCGTTTGAGTGTACTCACCTGAGAGTGATTAGACATGCTTAAAACACACTATTTTATACGCTACGTGAGGGGCAAATTACGTGAAAGAACGGGTGCATGTGTAGCGTATTCATCCCTTACTGGTGCGGATTAGCATGGCGAAGGGAACTGGTAAGAAATCTCTTACCAGTTCCCTTCGCCATGCTAATCCCCCCCTCACGAACAGCCAGCAACGCAGCACCTCTGCTACGCTCCGGGCCCTGGTTTCCCCTCAAGCTAGCGCAACTATGAAATTGGACTGCCTGCTAGTGTGTAATCAGAATGCCAAGCGATTTGGCAAGCATGATCGCGCTACGTCGATTATTCACGCTGAGCTTACGATAAATACTATTGGTATGCACTTTGACCGTTCCTGGTGTGACCACCAGTTCACGGGCAATCTCCTTGTTCGTCAAATTCTTGTTGAGTAAGATCAGGATTTGCCGCTCGCGGTTGGTCAAGAGTTCCAGGCCTTCCTGCCACACCTGCACTTTCTCAGAAACAGGTGGCGCCGGCTCAGGTTTCAGCATTGTCCGAACCTGCTGTAGATAAGCTACGAGAGGGACATCCATAATCTGTTGCGCTTTGCATCGCTTGTAGAAATCCTGCAGTATCCTGGCAAGCGGTGGCAGATCGGCAAAGGTGCGAATAAACCTGCCGGGACGCGCCAGGGCGAACGCCCGTTTCAGCGCCTTTAGCGCTCCGCTTTCATGGCCTTGTATTTTGTAAGCCCATGCTTGCATAGCAAGGGCTTTGATGGTCTTAGGTATATTGTGGCTCGATTCAACGTGCTGCAAGCATTGGGTAAGGAGCTCTTGAGCTTGTACTACACCTGGCTCGTCACCTCTAGTGAGTAATAAATGAACCTCGGCGCAATCAAAGAACAGTACCGATCCGGGCGCTGTTTGATCCTTTGCCATTGCAAAGCATATCTCCGCTAATTCCATGTCATCCTGGAGCAAGGCTAATTGGGCCTGGAACGCATAGACAGTTACTAATTCGTGCATGTTCTGTTGTTCTAAGACCCATTTCAACAAAGCACGAGCAACCTCCTTCGCCTGGCTACTCAATTCTTGTGCCTGATAGGTAAGAGCCAACCCGCACATAGCATCACGTACAGCAAAAAAATGGGCACGGTGCGGATTAGTGATCACAGTGTTGAAGTGATCAGCCGCCATATCCAGCTGGTTCCATTCATAATACACTACCCCCAACAACAGGTGAGCCCAATATTGGCTTAATGCCAGGCCGGATTGCTGGGCGACCTGAAGCAGATGGCTTGCTGTCTGTTCGACCTGTTGAAGTTTTCCCGCGTTCAAGTAGACGACTGCCTGAGTGAAGAGTAGGCGAGCAGTGACACTATGACGTGCCGGTTGGTCTCTCAAAGCCTTATTAAGTTCAAAGAGCGCCACATCTGCCTGCCCGCTGACCTGCTTTGCAAGCGCCAGGATTGAGAGAGCACAACTTGCTATGTACTCACATTCTGGCGGCACCCATTCCAGCGTTGAATGGGCACTCTCCAGCGCTGCTTCTATCTGCCCTGTAAAGAACTGGAACTGGCTCCAGCCCAGTGTAAGGAACGCACGCAGGACCCGGTATTCTGTATCATTTGGATTCCCTGTATCCCTGGCCTGCAAATCTAAGAGTTGCCCGGCACTGGTCAACAGGCGCGGTAGGTCCATCAAGCGGCCACGAACTTGCTTCACCCAGGCACGCGCCAGCAGCAAGCCGACACTCCCCGCGAGCTGCTCCTCCCCCAACAGCGCCAGCCAGCCCTCCAGTTCCTCCACTCGCTCACCCTCCACCATCCCCATGACCTGCGCCTCCACCACTTCCACGGCCCTCCCCCTCTCTCCCGCTGCCAGCGCATGCCCTACCGCCTCCGCGATCTTCCCCTGCCTGCCGTACCAGTCACTGGCTCGCCGGTGCCACTCCGCCTGCTCCTGCTCACTCCCCTCCTCGCGCACCCACTGCTGCAACACCTGCTGCACCAGCGGGTGATACCGATACCACCCCGGCTCTCCCTCTGACTCACGCACCAGTTGCGCCCGCTCCATCCAGCTGAGTAGCTCCTCCACCTGCTCGTAGGACTCCTCACCCTCCAACAACGCCGCGCACAACGCCACATTGAACTGCTTGAGCACGCCTGTACGCTGCAGCACGCGCTGCACCCGCCCCGCTTGCGGCTGCACCAGCTCTTCCACCAGATAGCGACTGCTGGCCCTCTCCCCGACCCTCGCCCAGCCCGCTAGATACGCCTCCGGGTCTGCCGCCTGCCGCAGGCCCACTCCCACCAACCGCACCAGCGCGACCCAGCCCTCCGTACGCTGCCACACCACCCTCGCACTCTGCCGCGCTCGCTCCTGTCCCACCAGGCGCTCTAGCACCGCCTGGGTCTCCCGCTCCGTCAAACACAGTTCCGCTGCCCTCACCTCCTGCAGCCAGCCCCGAGCACGCCAGCGAATCAGCGGCAGCCCTGGCTCGTAGCGGCAGGCCAGGGCCAGGTGCACCGGCGGGGGCAGGTGCTCAATCAGCGTTGCCAGTAAACGCTGCACCGGGCCCGGCCCGAGGCGGTCAAACTCGTCGAGCACCAGCAGGGCTTCGCCCGGCAAGGCCGCCAGGTCCTCCAGCAGCACGCAGGCCAGTCGTTCGACCGTGACCTCCTGCCGCTGGCTCAACAGCTGAGCCGTTGCCGGGCAGGCCGCGGGAAAGCAGGTGCGCAGGGCCGCCAGCCACAGGTGCGCAAAGGCCGCCAGAACCTCGTCGCCCTGCTCCAGGCAGAGCCAGGCCACCGCGCGCCCACAGCAACCGGCCCATTGGGCCAGCAGGGTCGATTTGCCAAAGCCGACCGGGGCGCACAACAGGGTGAGCCGACCACACACTCCCCTCTGCAAGCGCTCCATGAGCCGCTCACGCACCAGCAGTTCGTCGCTCAGCGCGGGTCGATACAGCCTGGCTCGCACCAGCCCCTCTGATGTAGTGAGGGGAAACCCTGTCCCGTATGCCGGGTACAGAGAAAGTGGAAAGCCTGCCGTAAATGCATCGGTCTGGTGGGTCGTAGTACAACTGGAGAGCTGCTCTGCGGCAGCCTGCAGTAGTGAGAGGGTGAGTGAACGGCTAGGCCCCAGAGGAACCCGGTAGAGCCGCCCTTTCCAAAAACGAGTAGCGCTCCAATCCTGGTCCTTGTCTACAGGGCCGCTCTTGCATGCGGTAAAACTTCCCATACGATCCGTGAAGAGAAACGCAGTATTTTGCTCTAGCCAATCATACCAGGCAGGGGTACCAACGACAATCGGATCTGCTTTGATTGACAATTGGTATAACCGGCCTCCTCCCACTTGCGCAATGATCCGGTGCATAATTTCAACCCTCTCATTTCCAATACCTCAATGAGGTTCAGGAAAGGGTTTGGCCCCTGCCGCTTCCGGTGGGAGCAGTAGAGCTGCCAAACCCGAAAACGTCAAAAGCAACAGGCTGTATCCTATGTAGTCATAGATGAATATCTCTACTTTATGTTTTCCCACACGATTATGAGCATAAACAATAAGATGTTAGATTTGCAAGAGCGCCTCTACCTGGTCAGATGTATTAACAGCAAGTTTTAAGAGACGGCCTGGCAAGCTCCACCAAAGCGAGCGGGCGCATAAAGCTGTGCGGTATGAAGACAGGTTACAAGGGGATTGAAAAAGAGAGAAGCAAGCTTCTCTCTCATCTCACAATTTGATCACGATCAAATTAGTTACTATATCAGTTGGTACTTAAGAGCATAACGAGTCACAGCACTGCGCGAATTGACGCCCAACTTGCCATAGATTGATTGGACGTGTCCATTGACTGTATGCGGACTCACGACGAGGCGCTCGGCGATTTCAGCATTCTTTAGCCCCATTGCGAGCAGATGCATTACCTCAACTTCGCGCGCAGTTAGGGCTTCATAAAGAGGAGGAGCAATTTCATCTTTCGAGTTGCTAGAGGGCCTACCGCGAACATATACGGTGGGAGCAGGTCGATTCGAATCTGGACTCGATGCGATTGCTACGCTTTGCTGCGAGTCTTCAAGTAGCGAGGGTTGCGTTTTTGCTTCATTTGCTTCGACCGGATCAAGAGCTTGGCTCTCTTCTTCCTGATTACGATGAAGAATGCCGCTCAGACGAAGCGCCCTGGCTTTTACCTGCGACGAGATAGGTACATCACTTTGAGAGGTCGCTTCCAGCAGCTGCCCCAGGAAGCCGTAGCTGTCGCTCACATGGCCTCCTTTCAACCAGAACGGCTCCAGCGCTACCACCAGTCGTAAGGCTTCCTCTAGCCGGCCATTCTTGAGCAACCATAGTAGCGCCGAACGCAGATTACAGTACTGACACTCCAACTGCTCAAGCCAGGATGCCTGTTCAGCGCCTTTCAGAGGGAGTTCAGCCTTTTCTGCCAGGGTTAGATAGTACTGGGCATGGGCATCACGAGCACGTTCCATTTCTCCTGCGGCCGCCAGGCACTCCAAGCCATACTCACGAATAAGCCCTAACAGGCTCAGGTAGCATTCAACCCCTTCTTGCTCTCCCTGTTCGAGTAAGCTTTTATCTATCAAGGAAGTTACTACATCTAAAATGGGTAGAGTTATTTCACCCAGTGCTATGCCCATTTCTTCAGCAGCACTGAGGCTGAACGCTCCTTCAAAGACCGCAAGCCGCCGGAAGAGCTTCTGCTCCTCACTTGAGAGCAATTCATAGCTCCAGGTGATGCTACTACGCAGGTTTTGCTGGTGGGCTGCAACATTCTGCTTACAACTCGTTAAAACCTCTAAGCCAGCCTCCAGGCGTGATAATAGGGCTGGTAAAGATAGTACTTTGCTGCGCTCCGCTGCCAGTTCAATCGCAAGAGGCAAGCCTTCGAGCCGGTTGCAAATCTCGGCAGTAATGGCAGCGTTATCCTGAGTCAGCTTAAACTTGTGGTTGCGTGCCTCCGCGCATTGCAGAAAGAGGGCTACTGATTCAACACGAGAGAGGTCCTCTACATCCGGCAGCTGGTGTAGATCTGGCAAGGCCAGTGGGGGTACGGCAAACTCAAATTCCCCTTGCAGATGCAGCGTTGCGCGGCTGGTCACAATGATTTTGAGCTGCGGGCAGGCGGCGAGTAACGCTAGGAGTTGCGAGGCCGCCGGCAATAGATGCTCAAAGTTATCCAGTAACAGCAGGAATGCCCTTGCGCCGAGAACCGCGACGAGCTGCTCGAGAGGGGAGCATTTGCTGCTCTCAGGCAGGCCAAGGGCACGCAAGATGGTGGGTACGACCAGATCAGGATCGTTCACAGGAGCCAGCCACACAGCACAGGCATTGTGCGCAAAGTCAGGCAACATCTCCATGCTAAGTGCCATAGCAAAACGTGTCTTGCCGATACCTCCTGGACCTGTTAGCGTCAGCAAGCGCACCTCTGGACGCAAAAGCCAGGCATGCGCCTCCTTTAGCTCTTGTTCGCGTCCAACCATTGGCGTGAGAGATGCAGGCATATACTGCACGAACTCATATAAGCCATGTAAAACTATTCCGGCTTCGCTTGCTTCAGACGAGGTCGTGCGCGAGCCGAGTAGTAGCGGGAATGAGGAGGCACTCTGGCAGGCTTCTTCAAAAGCTCTGGCAAAGCTGAGTACATCGACGTAGCGTCGCGATGGTTCTTTGGAGAGCGCTTTGGAAACTACCCGTTCCACAGCACGGGGTATCTCGGAATGCCACTCGTGCAGAGGAGGCATAGAATCAAGTTGCTGGATGGAGAGATAAGTATGCGACCCTTGAAAGGGAAGCTGGCCGGTAAGCCACTGATAAACCATTACGGCGAGCGAATACTGGTCACTGGCGGGGCAAGGTCTGCCACGAAGTTGCTCGGGGGCCATGTAAGATAAGGTGCTGAAACGTTCTTTGACCTGCAAGGTCTCGCTACCTGACATGAGCAACGCCAGACCAAAATCGCTCAGAAGAATCTCGTGCTTGGAACCCAGGAGCACATTCTCCGGTTTGAGATCTCTATGGATGATGTGTTGATCATGAGCATGTTGTAATGCAGAGGCCAGCGCCTGGACGTAGGAGAGGATGATGGGCAAGGGCACCACACTCCCCACAGGATACATATCTCCCAGGCTACCATGAGGCGCGTAGTCCATGACCAGGAAAGGGATTTCACCTTCCATAGCAAAGTCGAGCACACGAATGATATGTGGATGGATCAAGTGGCTTATATTACGTGCTTCGGTAAGAAAGTCGTTCAGTGTGGGCGAATCCACTTGTGAACGCAAAACTTTGATAGCGACTGGAGTACTCAGATACATATGCTCACCAAGATAAACATCGGAAAAGGCGCCTTTGCCCAAAAGTCGGAGCAGACGGTAGTTCCCTAGCCGTTGTTCTGTTCGCTCTATCATACACACCATCTCGTACACACCTTCCTTTTACCGATGCTCTGATGGCATCGATGCAAAATAGAGTAACCACTATGTACAAGTGTATCCTGGAGCCAGATGCGCGATCCAGGAACTCCAGGAATCAATCTGAGAAATGAATTTGCTGAAATACCGACAAGAGTTACTGTAGCAGATGATACACAAGAAAACAATTTCCCATAGGGTATAGAAAGGGTATAGTTCTGGGCATACACGCGGCTACCCAGTAGTGCAATACAAGGTAGTGCGAATAGACTAGGCAAACCATCTCCACCCTATGAGGAAATACAAAAATAGCCTGTTCTAAGGGCGTATTTTCTTTTTCTTTTACTATTTTGCGCTGATCGTGCTCCTTGGAGCAGAAATCAATGCCTACATTTCCATCGCAACGCTCGCCCCTACTGGTTATGGCTGGAATTTGAATGATTGTAGTACTGGTTGGAAGTAGGTCATGTTCGCCTGATTGAATATCGATTGCGGTGCGCTGTACACAATCGTATATCCCTCACTCGCCGCAGTATTTCCTGGGTGAACATCAGCAATTACGACTGAGTGCATCATCGTATTAGTAGCATTTAATCGCCGGGTGCCAGAAACCGATTCCTGATCCCAGGAAGTTCCTCCTACCGTGGCAGTAGGCGGGCTCGGCACTAATTGCACATCCTTCAACGAAACCTTTTGTGCATTTACCGCGGCATTCACAAGCGAAGTCGCGCTGACCTTGCCATGAGCATCAGGCACTATCGTGAATGTGATCTTGATCGTACCGGTGCTATTCGTCAAGATAACCAGGTGTGGGTTAGATTCGCTGATATGCAAACTCTGGGGATAGCTTATCTTGAAGCCATTACCCACGAGAGTTACCATAGTGCCAGGAGTAGAAGTTGGGGGTGGTGTAGTTGCATGTGTCAAAGCGGATTGGGATGGTGAGCTGCCTGATAGATTACTACACCCAACCGCTAGCGTTGCAACAAGCACCAAACCGCATACTGCCAGTGCCGTCTCGCTCAAGGCACACTTTAACCTGTTATGCATGATATTTTCCCTCCTTTGTTAGAAAGAAAGCATAATTTTTCATCCATACGAACGGATTATCACTATACCGGAATGGAAATGAATTTCTATGCTTAGAACGCGCTATTTTTAGATACTTTTCCGATTCATTGGCATGCTCTGATAGTTTTTGGCACGAATGGGACAAACGCCGGCGCAGCGCAACCACAAGGGTTCCCACACCACAGCCGGCCACTCCGCCCTTAAAATGACGACGGCCCCACCTCTGTAGAAAGCGCATCATAGTAAGGGCGGGGGCGGCGCAGGGAGCGGAGGGGGTGAGGCCCTTGTGGTCGCCCTGCGTCGAGGTTCGCTCTGGCCTGCTCTTGATAACCGGCAGTATATTTACACCGATCTACCCATCCCCCACACTCTCCTGAAAATTGGGGGAAAATAGTGTGTTTGAAAGATGCATTCTCGTTCGCACACCAGTAAACTGAGAACAGCGGAGACTATGAAATCCCCAATGAGATAGACACGCATCCATGTGATCGCTCCAGGCCTCTAAGGACAGTGCCCGGGGCCTGTCCGCCTGGCGGGTTAGAAACTGGAGATCATCTATGAAGGAACTCAATCAATTGGAAGGGGAAGGAGTCTGCACTCGTGATAGTATCCTCTTGCCCAGCGCTACCAGACTCGGGCATGGTTCCCTGATAGCGAAACAGATTGGTGACTATACCGTGCTGCGTCGTCTCGGGCAGGGAGGCCACGCCAGTGTCTACTTGAGCATGAATAATTATTTAAGGACTTGGGTAGCACTTAAGCTGCTGGACGACTTTCTTGCTAGCGAGGAGGATGTCAGGCGTTTTCATTTAGAAGTATATCTTCTGTGGCACTTGCAACACCGGCATATTGTGCGCATGCTCGATTTTAATATTTCGCGGGATATGCCTTTTCTGGCAATGGGGTATGCCCCGCTAGGAGACCTCGGGCAGCATTTCCCCAAGGGGAGTGTATTTTCTGTACATGCCATTATGCCTGTTGTCTTACAGGTTGCAAGCGCATTGCAATATATCCACAATGCGCAGTTGATTCACTGTGATGTCAAGCCGAGCAATATTTTACTGGCAACGAAGCAAGAGGCGTGGCTCAGCGATTTTGGCATTGCTCATGTAATGCCGGCAGGACGTAGGAAACCCCTCGACGTGGCTAATAAATTAATAGGAACACCTCTTTATCTGTCCCCCGAACGTATTGAGGGAAGTCCCGTGCCGGCCAGCGACCAGTATTCCCTGGCAATGATGGTCTATTGTTGGCTCTGCGGCGCTGAACCATTTTCGGGGACAGGCTTGCAGATCTGCCTACAACACATGTCAACGCCTCCACCATGCCTGCGTGATTTCGTCCCCTCCATCTCACTTGCCGTTGAGCGCGTGGTGCTCAAAGCGCTTGCCAAAGATCCAAAGCAGCGCTTTTCCCATGTGGGAGAGTTTGCGCATGCTTTGAAAGAGGCAAGTCTGGCCGAGAGAGGTTCAGGCGCTCCCAGAGACATAGTGCCATTACGCCAGGCACCCAGCATCACTTTTAACCGGGCCGGGCATGGGAAACAGTACAAAACTTCCGCCGCGAACACAGGATAAAACAGGAAGCAGCAATCGCGGCAATCGTATCCCACACTTGTTTTTACACGGGTGAACTGTAGGGCCACCAGCTTGTACCTGTTCTCCTGGTGGGCGCAAGAGAGGCATAACATCCCGCGCCTACGATGCGCAAAAACAGTGCATTTTGAGGATGCAGCACTATTTCAGAGTGGGTACACTCCTAAGGGCGGAGACCCGGAAAAATATTGTCATACCCGGGGCAAGCAACGGAGGTAGCTATGACAACAACAGATGTCTCTGAAATAATGGCAACGATCGTCACCCCTGAAGGGAGGCCGGCTTTGAAGACGCGGGCTGAACGCTATGCCACAGGTAAAGCGCTGCGTGGCAAGCTTCCACATTCGCAGCACGCCGCTTTCTCTCCGGCGGCTGATCGTCCCAGCCCGCTGAGCTTGCTGGAACAGTCCAATCGCTCGCGCCTCGCAGAGTTGGTGCCCGTCCGCTATGGGCGCATGGCTCTCTCCCCATTCACCTTCCTACGCGGCGCAGTGGAGGTCATGGCCTGGGACCTGGCTACTACGCCTACCACCGGCATACGTGTGCAACTCTGTGGTGACGCCCACCTGCATAATTTCGCCGTCTACACTACCCCGCAAGGCGAGCATGTGTTCGATATCAACGCCTTTGACGAGACCTTGCCCGGCCCATGGGAGTGGGATGTCAAGCGCCTGGCTGCCAGCGTGCTGGTAGCGGGACGCGAACATGGCTATAGCGCGCCAGAAAACCGCCAGGCCGTCCTGGCAGCAGTACATGGATACCAGTATATGATGCAGCAGTTTGCAACAATGCGCTACATGGATATCTGGTATACAAAGATGGAGCTCGATTATATACGCATGCAGGCAGCGCGTAAAAGAAGAAAGCGCATCGGCAAAACCAGCATATTCCAGCCGTCGCAGCGCGGCATCCTGCACGCTTTCCCGAAACTAACCGGTATAGTGGATGGAAGGTACCGCATTTCAGATCATGCCCCGTTGATTGTCCACTACCAGCGCAGTGAGGATGCGGCGAAGATGCGCGCGTTTGCTGAGAGCGCCATAGCCGCCTTGCCAGAACACAGCCACGCCCTCCGTCAATGCTACCATGTAGTCGACATTGCGCAGAACGTGATGGGAGTAGGCAGTGTGGGCAGTGTATGCGCCATTCTGCTGTGTGAGGGAGATAGCGATGTGACCGATCCGCTCTTGTTAGAGGTGGCGGAAGCACGAGCAGCGGCGCTGGAGCCCTTCGCGGGGACAAGCAGTTATCGCAACCACGGTCAACGCGTCGTTAATGGCCTGCAGCTCATGCAGGGCACCGGCGACCTGTTCCTCAGTTGGGGATGCTTTGAGGGCAGGGACTACTATGTACGGCAGCTGCGAGAGACGAAATGGTCGCTGGAGATGGCACAACTGGATGCGTTAACATTTGCTGGCTACGCGCGTGCCTGTGGAACGCTACTAGCGCTCGGGCATGCGCGGTCTGGCGACGCGGCACAGATCAGTGGCTACCTGGGCAGTGATGTCGCTTTCGCGCAAGCAGTTGCAGACTTCGCCGGGGCATATGCCGACCAGACTGCGCGCGACTACGCAAAGCTGATCGATGCGATTCAGCAGGGCCGGATAAAGGCCAGGAGCGATATCTGATGATAAGGGCATTGCGAAGCCCCTCTGCCAGGTAGTTCTCATGACCTGGCAGAGGAGAAGTCTCTGGTTCTCACGCAATTACGAGAACTCTCTCTCAATTGTTTAAATGACCGAAGGCGACCTGCAAGTGTTCTGGGCCACGCAAGGCGGCATTTCTCCGGTAGGGCGGCGGGTCGGCGACCAGTCGCGGAGCACTTAGACGCCGCGTCAGCACCTCCAAGGCCACTACCGCTTCCCGCCGCGCCAGCGGCGCCCCAATACAATAATGGTCGCCGCCTCCAAAGCCAAGATGCTCGTTATCCTCCCGCTCAGGCCAAAAACGATCGGCATCGACGAAACGCGCCGGGTCACGATTCCCCGACGCCAGCAACAGCGCAACCGTAGCTCCTCGCGGGATCGTCACTCCGGCGACCGGCACATCAGCAAGCGTCGTGCGGGTGCGAAACTGCACCGGCGGATCGTAGCGCAGCACCTCTTCCACCGCCTGGATCGCCAGTGCCGGGTTGCGACGCAGCCGATCGAACACCTCTGGATAACGCAGCAGCGCCAGCATACTGTTCGTGATCAGGTTGACCGTCGTCTCGTGGCCGGCGATTAGCAGCAATTGCATCGTTGCCAGCAGATCCGGCTCAGACAGGACGCCATCCGGATCATCTCCAACCACCAGGCCAGAGAACAAATCATTTTGCGGGTGCGCACGGCGTACCGCGCTCAGTTGTTTCATGTATTCACGCATTTCTGTGCGGCTTTGTACTGCCTCCCGCACCTCCACATCACTCAAACTTTCTTGCGGATCAAGCGTGCGCGCCAGGGCCGAGGACCAGCCACGAAAGCGCGGTTCGTCCTCTTGCGGTACACCGAGCAACCGGCAAATGACCGTTACCGGCAGCGGATACGCAAAATCCTGCACCAGGTCGAACTGGTTCTGCTGCTTCCTGGCATCAAGCAGGTCATTAGCCACCTGTTCGATCTCCTCTTGCATGCTGGCAATCCGCTGCGGCGTAAACTGATGCATCACCAGCCGGCGCAGCCACGTATGCTCAGGAGGATCGGTAAAAATTAACGGGGGAGTGACTTGCCCTATCGTGGTATCGAAGACTCTCGCCGGGCGCTCGCTCTTACGCTCATCGGAACTGATGCGTGGATCGGAGAGCAGCACGCGAATCTCCCGGTATGTGCTGACGACATAGGTCCCGTCCTCTTGCACTGAAACCGGCCTCTCGCGCAAGCGCGCATAAAGCGGATAGGGATTGGCCCGGCTGGCCGGATTGAGCACGCGCTCAAGGAGCTTCTCCGTAGGAATAACAGCTGTCTGGGTCATGAACGCATTCCTCCTGATTGTACTTCTTGCACGGGAGATTTCTTCTCCATACCGGCCCCGTTCGCATGCAACGTTATGAGAGGTAGCGTGCCAGGCGGGACACGTGGGTCTAGCAGCTTGAGCGCCTCTCCCTCAACTCGCTGCTCCGGGGTGTTTGGGCCGGCGCCCGTAATCACGGCGCCTGCATCAGGAGTTGCATGCTCCTGCTTCGCAAAGCCTGCCGGTAAGAGTTGTAACCTGGCCGGCCCATCGGATGGGTGCAGGTCTGGTGGGAACGGTGCACGGGCTTCGATCAGCGCTTGATAGGCTGGTAAAACCCTGGGCGCATTGGCGGCCATTGCTGCAACGATGCGACCCTCCTTTCCATAAGTAGCAACGAGGCGGCGCTCCTGGGATGATGCCTGGGTAAGCACGATGGTATCAGCAAAGGAGGGCAAACCAACCCCCTTAATATTGACGCCGAACTGGTTGGACCAGAAGGAGGGCAAATGCTTATGCGCACGTCGCGTTGCGGAATCGGCGAGCATGTTATGAGCCGCGGTCTCTGCCTGGGTAACGGCGTTGCTCCAGTGTTCAACCATCAGGAACTCGCCGTCATAGAGTGGATGAGGCCAGCGGGCGACATCTCCCGCGACGAAAATATTATCGGTGACCGCCCCATCCGCATCGAAGGCACGGCAAGCGGCATCGCACACCACGCCCCGCCCGTCGGCGGACAATCCCGCGCCCTGCAACCATTCGGTATTACGCAGGGAACCGAGAGCGATGACAGCTACTTCCACATCCAGCTCGTCTCCATCAGAGAGTTGAGCGCGGCGTAGCTTCTTCTGGGCATCTCCTTCCAGAGCCAGAACTGTGGTGTTGCAGCGTAAATCCACCCCGTGCCGGCGCTGCAAAGCGGCGGCATAGGCCCCGGCGGCCTGACCAAGAGCACCCTCCAGTGGCGTCGCACCGCGCTCGGTGACGGTGACTTGCAGGCCGAGATCGCGGCAGACAGAAGCTACCTCGGAGCCAGTGAAGCCGGCACCAATCACCAGCACCCGTTTGGGTTCCGCTGCCAGGCGGGCATGAAGCCTGGCAGCATCGTCACGAGTGCGCACCGTGAACACGCCGTCGAGAGCTGCTTGCTCCTTGTCCGGCCAGGGGCGGGCCCGCAGGCCGGTGGCGATCAACAGGAAATCGAAAGGCACCCGCCGGCCATCGGCAAGCTGTACCTGCCGGTTGGACAGATCAAGCGCCACGGCTCTGATACCCAGCAGCCATTCCGCAGCGATATCTCGTCGCCGGGGCAAAGTAATATGCTCCTCCGAGATCCATCCGGCCAGGACAGATTTAGACAAGGGAGGGCGATCATAAGGTTCATAGAGTTCATCACCAATCAGGGTTATATGGCCGCTAAAGCCTTCAGCACGCAGGGTCTCCGCGGCACGTAAACCGGCCAGGGAGGCACCAACGATCACGACGCGGCCATTGGTAGAGCGGTTCGAGAAAGAGGCAGGGTGGCTCATCATGGTTTTACTCCGGGACTCTGTGGCTGAGAAATGGCCTCAGATGACTCATCCCGATAATCCAGAGTGATGGCCTGGACCGGGCAGGCCGCGGCGGCCCATGTGACCTGCTCGCGCATATAGTCATCGGGGGCATAGTCATATTCGAGGGCTTCTTCGCCATGGAAACGGAAGGCGTTAGGGGCGAGAAAGACGCACTGCCCATAGCTCTGACAGCGTGTCAGGTCGACGATAATTCTCAAGTGAACGCTCCTTTCGTCAAGGCGTCGGGCGTGCGCAATGTCGCAACGCTGCGCGCTGAATGTATACTGGGAGGTGGTATTGCTTGCTCATGTATAAGGGAGGGGCCTCGCATCCCTATACGCAATACCTGCCCTCTGTTGTGAATCTAGTCGTTCGAGAACGAAAATACATGCCTGAAACACGCTATCTTTGCGCACTGCGGTGAGTGACACCTTCTGACAGGCATGTAGTGTGATGTAGTGCGTTTACACTACTTGACGCGGGGTCCTGGCGACAAAAAGATAGTGTGTTCCAGGCATGTGTTCGCCGCCTCTGGAAAGTACACTGGGTTGAGTGGGTTCAGAGCTAGACCTGCTCCGCTCAACTTGCTTGAGCCGGTAGCGCTAGCCGCGATCGGGCGGCGGTGGCAGGCACAAGACCAGGCAAGGCGGGTAGGTGCTCATTACCGCATTTGCCAGGCATCATATCAGTTCGTGACTTTCGAGGGAAGAGCCATGCTAACACTAACACAGGAAAGAACGAGTACAACAGGTATACACTACCCGGCAATCACCGATAGCAACCTGGTACAACAAGCACTGGCGGGCGATCAGAAAGCATTCGAATCGCTTGTGCACCGGTATGAGGCGGCGCTTTTTCGCCTGATCTATTTCTATGTACATGAGTACGACGAAGCACATGATATTTTACAGCAAGTTTGGCTTCAACTGTATCTATCATTGAGCACGTTGCATACGGCGGGGAGCTTGAAGCCCTGGCTTGTAAAAGTAGCACGTAATCGTTGCATCGATGTGTTGCGCAGCAAACGTTTACTCTATTTTTCCGACCTGGAAGTGAGCGATGACGAAGAGAGCGGACTCTTACTCGCCCCATTGCCTGCTACCAATCTCACTTTAGAGGAAGTTGCTGAGCGCCATGATATGCAACGCTGTATTAAACGGGCGATCGAAATGATACCGGTTCAATATCGATCGGTGGTCTGGCATTATTATCTTGCGGAGATGACCTTTCCTGAGATTGGGCAAACCCTCCATATGACCGAATCAACGGCAAAAACGCGCTTCCAGCGGGCAAAACCATTTCTACGCACGGCATTAATGACACTACTAGATATTCCGGCAGAAACGGTAAAGACGCCAGCAAACAAACCGCCTTGAAGCAGGACAGGCGCCAGGCATTGTTGCTACCGGAATGGAACAACCGCCTCGGAGAAGAAGCCAGCGAGTCCCACGCTCCCCCGAGGAGGGCCGGGCTGGCACCTGCCCCAACGGGTGTTCCCCATGCGGGGGAAAATTCATCGGGGCGGGGTTGCTTTGAAAGTGCTGTGATGCAATGAATAACCCTATGAAAGACGTAGGTAAAAAAGAGAGAAAATATATATCGTCAAGCGAGTTCAAGGCTATCTTTGACGCATTGCCGGATGGAGTAATTATCTGCGACAGCAAGGGGTCGATCTCTAAGATCGACCTGGCGGCCCTCAAGCTCTTTGAAGTAGCTTCGGAAGGCCTTTGTTTAGGCACATCTTATCGGCAGTTTCTTCATGCGCATAAGGGAGGAACTGCTCCTCCTTCATTGGAGCCATGGCTGTTGAGTTTGGTGACGAATGGAGATATACCAACCGGGCAGCGAGAAGACTTGATTGTGCTACGACTTCCTTCTGGGCAGCAGACCTATGCCAGCATGCGCAGCTCCCCCCTTGTTGATGCACAGAAGCGTGTAAAGGGCACACTCTATATGCTGCAAGATATCACGCACCGCTACCAGCAAGCCCTGCATATCCAGCGTGTCCACCAGGTAGTAATGGCGCTAAAAGAAGCCATTATGCACATTCCCGAGCAAGTCGATTGCGCTTTCGAGGAAGGGATCTTCCTCCTATCGCCACCGGTGCTGGTTGTCTCACAACAGCTCGTCGAAGTGATCCATGAAGTCCTGGATTGCGCGCGTGCCAGTCTGCTGGCAATTGGACCGGGAACAGGGCATCTGTATTACGTAGTGGGTAGCGGTTTCACCCCGGAGCAAGAACTGTATCGTTACAATGTAAGAGGCTGTTTCTTGCCTTCAGATTTTGTGGACGAGACGGTGATTGATCGTCTCAATGCTAATCAGGAGGTGATCCTGCCTGGTGCGAGCCTGCATCTACCTGCTGAGATGCAAAAAGATTTTGTTTCCAGCGTGTGCCTGTTGATCCCCTTTTTTCTTGAGGATCGATTGGCCGGCGCATTGGTGATTGAGAAGATGGGTGTTGATAGTGTGTTCACTGCTAGTGAGATTGAGTTAGTGAAAGCGGTTGCATCAGAGACGCTGCTAGTGATTGATTACCTGTGTTGCTTTGCTATGCCGGTTGAGAACTCGCTCAAAGCGCGCGCGCAACAAGAAATGCAACATCTCATCGATGATTTTTTGAATCTGGCCAGTCACGAACTAAGAACGCCTTTAGCGATCATCAAGGGAAACATTCAATTGGCACAGAGGCGTCTTGCGAGGCTCAAACAAGAACTTATCATGCAATCTGGGCAGGTGAGTAGCTCTCTTAGGAAAGTCCAGGCGCCTTTAGAAGCAGCAGTGGTGGCAGTTTCTGCGCAAGAACGGGCGATGAATGATTTGATCGATGTTTTTCGCATCCAGTCCAATAACCTCGAGCTACAACTACAACACTATAATCTCGTTGTGCTGCTTCAAGAAGTAGTGACCGTTCAGCAGCGATTAGCGCCGGAACAGCCTATCATGCTACAGATTCCATCTGAAGAGTATGGAGTCCCTGTGCTGGTCGATGCCAAGCGCATTCGCCAGGTCATTTCCAACTACCTGGCGAATGCCCTCAACTATTCGCCTGTTGATGAGCCGGTAATCGTGCAGTTAACGGTGAAAGACGGAGTAGCTCAGGTCTCGGTCCAGGACAGGGGGCCTGGTATCCCGATAGAAGAACAGGGCCGCATCTGGGAACGCTTCTATTACGTCAAAAGGGGGACAGGACAATATTCACCTGTGGTGAGCGTAGGATCGGGTTTATATCTTAGCAAAGCACTGATCGAACGCCAGCATGGCAGCGTCGGGATGCAGAGTTCTCCCGGCCATGGTACCACTTTCTGGTTTACCCTGCCGGTTGTATCTTCTGTTGCCGAGTGAAATTTGCCTTTCTAATCCGGGTACTTTACTGTTCCACTTATGTGAGGTACTTCAAGTACACCTTCGCGGATGCGTTACAGGAGGAGAATAGTCATACCTGATAGGTATGCCCAAAGTGCTGGGGATTCGCACTTTCCTTTTTCTCTTTTTAGCATACACGAAAAACGTCCAAAACACATCGTCCAAAATGCCGGTGTGTTTTTTCGCTCCCTCCCTTATGATGCGGGTCGGTATATACTCTCAGACCTGGGAGCAGATGATGTTGTTGAACAAAATAGTGCCGCAATCTAGCGAGGCCGATCAATCGGCGCTGGGCACAGTGAATCGGCCCCTACCCAAAGGAGGGAGACGCATGCAAATTCGACGTTTCAGCCCTGACCTCAAAACCAAAATTTCTGGCAACCACCCCGGCCTCTATGGTGTGCCTATCCAATTTTGGAGAGGGCAGATTCCTACTGAAAAGCTGGAGGATTTTGCCAGGCGCACCAATGGTATGCCACTGTTACTGGACGCTGAACTGCAAGTGGAGGCAATGTACTTTGATCCGCATGCCTCTATCGAGGAACATGCGGCAGACCATTCGGTCCTGTTCCTGGTCATTCACGGTCAGGGAACGGTACGTATCGGTGGCCCCATGGGTGAAACACGCGAGATCAGGGCAGGCGATGCTGTTCTCTGGCCTGCTCACGTCGATCACACTGTCTGGACAGAGGATGAGGAACTGCATGCGATTGTGATCAATGTATTTCAAGATCATAGTTCGCACTGAGAGCCTTAGCCAAAACCACGGCAATTGCCACGGTATAGCAAGGCGTTTCGTGTTTGAGTCCGGGGGTAAGCGTACATCATTACCCATCTATGTTATAATAACAAACGCAAAGCAGCACTCTTTGCGGTACTAGCAGTGCTTTGCGCAGCTAGCGCTGCACAATTAGCTACTAACAAATCAATCACCCCTGTCTTTTTGATACTGCCGCTTGTAGTGATGGGTATTCTCCTCTTTGTAGCAGGGTACTACGCGGGGCAGGCTCGTAATGAATAGGGGAGCCAGTTAGCACAAAGCGTAATGGAACGAGCCATAACGAGCACTCCGATTACCTCGAACCAGCGCAAGTATCACCTACTGAAATGAACTCACTCGACAAAGTGACAGGGAGAGAGATTCATCAACGATCGGGAGGCGTATCCTGCTCGAGCTCTTTTTTGGCGAGGGCGAAAGCGGTGTTGGCCGCGGGAACGCCTGCATAGATGGCCACGTGAAGGAGTACCTCGGCAATTTCGTGCGGGTCGACGCCAATGTTGCGGCTGGCACGCAAATGTAGGGCTAATTCTTCACGGCCCAGGGCGGCCAGGATCGCAATCGTGACCAGGCTTCTCGTACGCCGGTCCAGGTCAGGTCTGGCCCAGACAGAGCCCCAGGCGGTTTCGGTGATGAAGCGCTGGAAATCGGCATCAAATTCGGTGGCGCGAGCGAGCGCCCGCTCGACATGCCCGCTTCCAAGTACTTCTTTGCGCACTTGCATACCGGTCTCGTAGCGTGATTCTGTCATTTTGTTTCCTTCCTTATTGTCCTCTAGTGTACCAGGTGCCGCCATCGGCATAGACATTGGCTCCTTCGCCCCAGATGACGAAGTTGATGCCGGCGGAGTTTACGGCCAGACCCATGTAATCGCCGAAGGGGAATTTATAGCCCTGCGGCGTCTTGTAGCTGGCGCCGCTGCCGCGGTTTGAGAGCCGCACGGCGCTGCTCCAGGTAATGCCACCGTCGGTTGAGCGAGCGTACCAGGTATTCCAGGCGTGGAGGCCGTTGCGGTTGTCTTGCCAGGCGATACGGAAGTCACCAGGAGTTGGACCGGTTCCAAGCTCCGGCGAGGTATTATTGCCCAGGTCGTTGAGTATCATGGGGTGCGTCCAGGTTGCTCCGCCATCGGTTGAGCGCGAGATGTAGAGGCGGTTGTTGCCGTACCTGACGTCGTTTCTGGTGTAAGTGAACAGGAGATTGCCCCGTTTGTCAGCTGTGATAGTGTCCTGCGGGTCATAGAAATCCGGGTAGCAGTTCTTTACTTTACATGGTGCGCCTTCTTGACCGGTCGCGAAGTAATGGTCTTTCCAGGTGTTTCCGCCGTTGGAGGAGCTAAGTAGCTCTATGCGGGTAGGGCCGATCTGTTTACCATGGATAGTTGTTTCTCCGGCCACGGCAAAGTATGCCGTGCCATTGGGGGCGACGATCCCGCCATAGGAGTAGTACCAGAGCGATTCTGTGGTGGCGAGTACAGGCGGGGCAAAGCTCTTGCCATAGTTGTGGGAAATGGCAACATAGAATGCGAGCTTGCTATTGAAGCCGATATAGACGTCTTTTCCATTGCCGGAAACAATCAAGATCGGCTTGTCACCGTAGTTCAAAGTCCCCTGGATGGGGAGAGAGGTAGTCCAGGTTGCGCCGTGATCGCTGGACCTGGTGAAGACGATGCCGGGCTTTCTGAAGCCATTCAGGCAGGCGACATAGATAGCGCCATCGTTGCTGACTTTGATCTGGGGGTCGTATTGCCAGGGAGTACCAGGCAGCGGGCAGATATGGATGGAGTGACCCCAGGTAGCACCACCGTCACTGGAGGCACGGAACAGGATATGGAAGTTTATTTGATCGCTGGTGAGTTGGTAGACCCAGTTCGAATGGGGGTCTGCGGCGACGGTTGGCTCCCAGTAAACGTCTTTGTTTAACCCCCAGCGTTGCTCTGTGCCGAATCGCTTCGTCTCCTGAGCGTGGGCGCCAGAGACAAACAAGAAGTTCAATAGCAGAACAAGGATCGCAGCAATGGGAAACAGGGAGCGGGCGATGGAACGAGACATGCTGGCCATTCTCCTTTTTTGTTGTTAAGCCTTGTGAGTTAAGTGGGCAATTTCCCCGACCCACTCACTTAAACAGGTGTGGCGTATTACTATGGCTTACTACAAGGATTATAGCATTTTTTCACACCGCTTCCTTGATAGCCTATACGTCTACCGAACTTACACCACCCTGATGGCCGATATCTGCTTGCTTTGGCTCTGATGTGGCGCTGAAAAAGGCGGGTGGTATTGGGTCGATTTTTTTCAATGTTCCCTGGCGGGCGGCTTGTACGGTTGCCCAGACCTTTGCGGGGCGCAGCGGCATGTCAATGGATTCGATGCCGAGGGGAGCAAGGGCATCAAGGACGGCGTTTACGATAGTAGGAGGGCCACCGATGCAGCCTGCTTCACCGGCGCCTTTGACTCCCAGTGGGTTGATGGGCGAGGGTGTCTCGATGGCGTCGACCACAAAGTGTGGTACCTGCTTCGCATTGGGCAGCGTGTAGTCCATGAGGGTGCCTGCAAGGGGTTGTCCATGCTCATCATAGATCGACTCTTCATAGAGGGCCTGCCCGATGCCCTGGGCAAGACCGCCATGAATCTGAGCCTCAGTGAGATAGGAGTTGAGGATACGCCCGCAGTCGTCTACTGCTACGTAGTTGAGGACGCGTACTTCCCCGGTCTCGGTTTCGACCTCCACGATGGCGACATGGGCGCCTGAGGAGAAGGTGGGAGCTGCTGGGGCGAACTCGCGCAAGGCGGCGAGGCCTTCGACAGGGGTACCATTGGCGAGGTTAGGCGGGTCGTGTTCGATCAGGTCAGGATGTTCTTCCACCTGACGCGCGAGTTCGCCCAGGCTGATGGCTCGCCCTGGAACTCCGCGTACCCCCACCCGGCCACCGCTCATTTCAAGGTCCGCCGGAGCGGCTTCTAACAGCTTTGCCGCGACCTGGAGGGCTTTTTCTTTCGCGGCCTGAGCTGCCAGGGCAACGGCAGCGCCACCGATCTGCGCGGTGCGGCTGCCAAAGGTGCCAATGCTGTAAGCGGGCAAGGCGGTATCGTTCATCTGGACCTCTACCTGCGAGCCTGGCAGGTCGAAGGTCTGGGCGGCAATCTGCGCGAAGGCGGTGAAGTGGCCCTGCCCGTTATGCGCTACTCCGCTCTCTACGAGAATTGTTCCATTGCGGCGAACACGCACAGTGGCAGCATCCTGCGGTATGCCAGGACCGCTGGAGCCGAAAGGGCCTCCGGATATTTCTACAAAGGTGGAGACGCCGATGCCCAATAGCGAGGTGTTCTGGGTTTTACGCCGTTCCTGCTGCTTTTCACGCCAGCCGGTATAATCGGCCAGTTCCAGCGCGCGGGCGAGGGCAGCCTGGTAGTTGCCGCTGTCGTAGGTCGCGCCGTGAACGGTGCGATAGGGAAAAGCGTCCGGGGCAATCAAGTTGCGACGGCGCACCTCAGCGGGGTCGATGCGTAGATGGCGGGCAATAACGTCCATGGTTCGCTCTAAGAGGTAGGTGGCCTCAGGGCGTCCCGCTCCGCGGTAAGCCGCAGTCGGTACTGTGTTGGTGAACACGCCCACGGCCTGGAAGTCCAGGGCCTGTATCTGGTAGGGACCGTTGAGCATGCGCGCGGTGGTATTGGGGGAGATAGGAGTGGTATAAGCCAGGAAAGCGCCGAAGTCGGCTACGGCGCGCACTCTCAGGCCAAGAAGCCTTCCATCGTTTCGCACGGCGGCCTCGATGTAGTTCACCTGACCGCGCCCGTGTGTCTGGGCCTGTAGATTTTCGCTGCGGGTTTCAATCCACTTTACCGGACGCCCGTATTTGACGGCGAGCGCGGCTGCGACAATCTCTTCTCCACTGATGCCTACTTTGGCGCCAAAGGCTCCGCCAACCTGGGCAGCGCGAATATAAATCCTGTCCTGGTCGAGGCCTAAAGCGGCTGCCAGTATACGCTGGGCCTGGTAAATGGTCTGGGAGGAGAGCCAGGCAGAAAGTTGGCCAGTGGCGGCATCAAAATCGAAGAGGCAGGCACGCGCCTCAAGCGAACTGGGGGAAACGCGCTGGTTAACGACGCGCAGGCGAATGATATCATCCGCTTGAGCGAAGGCGGCTTCGATATCGCCACCGCCGCTGGGAATCTGAATGGCAACATTTGAGCCGAGTTCCTCGTAGAGCAGCGGAGCGCCGGGCGCAAGCGCAGTCTCTGGATCGATCACGGCGGGTAACACTTCATAATCGACCTCGACGAGATCAAGCGCATCCTCGGCAATATAGCGGTCTTCCGCCAGTATGACTGCCACGGGATCTCCGACGTAACGCACGCGGTCAAGGGCTAATGGCCGTCGCTGCGGTACTTTGAGGCCAGGTAACGCAGTGATCAATTCGAGGGTAGGCATATCCTTAACCAGTTCGGCCCCACTGAAAGCGGCGACGATGCCGGGGAGGGCGTGGGCGGCGGCGAGGTTGATGTCTTTGATTTGCGCGTGGGCGTAGGGGCTGCGAACCAGGATCATATGCAGTGGGGCGGGGCGATGCTGGGGCGATTTGAGGTCATCCACAAAGCGATCACGGCCGGTGATGAGCCCGATATCTTCTTTGCGACGTTCGAGTCCTGCTGGTAGGGGTGTTTCTTTCATGTGGTTTTCCTCCCTGGATACTTGCTTTGCGGTTGTTGATCTTTTGAAACGTAGTCAATTTTCCGGTAAATGTCAAGGTTTCCCTTCTGCCATCCACTCATAATTCTTTCAGCGGGCCTACGGCCCGTCAGGACGGGAGGGGAAGCAAGCGGGGACACCCCGCACCCCGGCAGGGGTGAACCCCCTGCACCCCGAGTTATGAGTGGATGTCAGTTCCCTTGCGGACTTGCGGAAAATTGGGGATGATCCTGGTCAGGGCGATGGTAATTTCGACAAGACCGCCGAGGGGGGACAGGGACCAGCCGCTGTCCCTACTGGCCTGTTTGGATGAGTTTTAAAGGGGAGTGCTATTTGGGGCATTTGGGATAATGGTTTGTTCCTGATCAACAGGGGCTGGTTCCTGTTGGTGGCGAGCAGGCAAGGCGTGATTCCTCATATCCTCATAAATTAGACAAGTCGAGGATGACGGAGTGAAATAGCTGAGGAGATCGCCTTTCCGGTTTTCCTTCGTATAAAGAGAATGGACTGATATCTTCTCGCTCGTCTGGCGAGAGAAACAGAACGGTTGAAAGGAATTCTTAGGATGAACGAACCTATCACAAAACTCAATACCCGACATGGCGTACCACGCGGAGGGGCGACGTCATGGGAGGAGACGCGCCGGGCGCTCGAAACTGCTGAGCTGTTCTGGCTCTCCACTGTGCGGGCCGACGGTCGCCCTCATGTCACACCGCTTGTGGCCGTGTGGCACGACGGAGCCATGCACTTTACCACTACAGAGACCGCACAGAAGACGGTCAACCTGCGGAGAAACCCGCACGTTATTCTAACGACCGGCTGCAACCAGACAGAAGGACTCACCGTGGTGGTTGAGGGCGATGCCGTGCGGATCACCGACCAGGACACGCTCGAACGCTTAGCCTCAGTGTGGGCAACCAGGTGGGATGGAAGCTGGCCCTACCAGGTACGCAACGGGTATTTCTACCTCTACGATGAAGACGAACAACGTGTTCTCACAGATTCGAACCTCGTGTTCTCCGTCAAACCTACCAGGGTTTTCGCATTCGCCATAGGTGTCAGCCAGACCCGCCACCAGTTCTAATACATTGGTAAGAGGGAGGAGAGACACGAAAGGAGAAAGTGATGGCTACAAACTCAGGAGACGTTGGCCTGCTTCAAGATCCGGTTGCCCAGCAATTGTTGCAATGGAAGAGCCTTGCCCATCTAGCCTACATCTGGCACGCCGGCACGCCTCGTGTTGTGCCAATCGGTTTCTACTGGAATGGGCAGGAAATCGTGATGGCGACAGCCACATCCGAGCCACTTTTTCATGGTACTGCTGTAAATGGGCCGCCTGAAAAGAGCAAATGAGTAATGGTTTTTAGCAAAATAATAAGGGAACGCGAGGCCGGTGAATCGGGTCCTACGGCTTCGCCATGGGGTCGATTCATTGGTGTATGGCCGAATTATTTTGTGAAGAGTCATTATGATGACTTTTTCGATTGTCTATTGAGTACATATTGTACTGAAGGGCTGATTGCCTTATCTGGGCGGTGGATACAGCCCACCCAACAGCACGGTCGGCGCATGCCCTCTTTGAGTTCCGTGCGCACTCTCTCTACATGCTGCCTTCTGGTTGCTGGTTTTTTCACGGAGATGGTCCAGCAGATCCATTCATTGCGTGCAAGAGGCGTGAGATTCTCCCATATCGCTAGCGCCTCGGGGTCAGAAGCGAGGGTGTCCCGTAAGTCCTCTGGCAATTCATGGACAACTCCACCTGAGATTTCATTGTTGGTCTTCGTCATACGTCTATCCTACCACCAAATAGCCCTCTCTCGCAAGGATTGTAGGAGCTTATTCAGTACGCTAACAAGGACAGCGCGGTGGCAAGCACACTTGCTCCGCGTGCTGCATCGTCGATGGTTGTATATTCGGCAGGACTGTGGGAGCGCCCTTCTACGCTGGGGACGAAGAGCATGGCAGTTGGTAGGTGGCGCGCCATGATCTGACTATCGTGCCCGGCGCCGCTTGGTAGCGATTTCCAGGTTGCTCCACAGGCTCCGGCTGCTTTGACCAGCGTTGCTTGCAATCCAGGGTCCATTTTCTGAGGGAGACTCCTGCCTGTGAGTTCCATGGAGATCGAGAGGTGACGTGCTTGCGCGATTGATTCGCACTGCGTTCGGATGGCAGCGGAGAGTTGTTGCAGGGTTTCCTCTTCGGGATGGCGCAGATCAACAGAAAAGCTGACCTCGCCAGGCACAACGTTGATCGCTCCTGGTTTGACCTCCCATTTTCCCATCGTGACGACCGCGGGTCGTCCTGCTTGTTCGACAAGGTGCGTGACCTCTAGAGCCATGTGTGCTGCTGCTTGCAGCGCATCCTGCCGCAAGTCCATCGGCGTGGTGCCTGCATGATCGGCGCGGCCCTTGACGGTGATCCAGAAATGCTGCAAGCCGGTAATGGCTGTGACGATGCCAAGATTCATCCCCTCATCGAACAGGATACGACCCTGCTCAATATGCAGTTCCAGAAATGCTGCCAGGTCGGTGCGGATAGCTTCTCGATAGCGTTCAGGAGCTAAACCGATGGCTCGCATGGCTTCGGCAATCGTGATGTCTTGCGCATCACGTACCACCTCAAACTCAGCAGGGTCAATGCGTCCCAGAATGGCTTTTGTTCCCCAACAATGGGCCGGGAAACGGCTGCCCTCCTCTTCACAGAGGGCGACCACCTCAAGGGAGCGCCGGGGCGTTCCCAGATGCTCACGGAGGGCTTGTAGGGCGGCAATGCCTGCCAGGATGCCGAGCGCGCCGTCAAACTTGCCGCCGAGGGGAACGGTGTCGAAGTGAGAACCGGTGAGAATGGTATGGCTGTCATCAGTGCCAGCAAGGCGTCCGAACAGATTGCCTACCGCGTCCTCGCGTACTTGCAGGCCGGCGGCGTGCATGAAGGTGGCGAGTTGCTGGCGAGCCTCTAGCCAGGCAGGACTATAGACGGGACGCACAATGCCGCCTGCGGGTTGCTGACCGATGGCGCCCAAGGCATCGATATAGTATTGGAGTGTTGAGGCATCTACCTTTATATTATTAATTGGTTGAGTCATGAGTCTATTTCTCTCTAGATTGATGGTAACCCGAGGGGGACAGGGACCAGCCGCTGTCCCTACAGAGCCGTTCTGGCATCCCGCGGAGGGTGAGCAGAGCGATTCATCCCTTTTCCTAGCGGTCTTCTATCTCCCAGATATGGTCGACGACGTGCCAGGCCATGCGGCGTACGGCGTAGCCGGCGTTCCAGCCGCCGGGAACGAGAGGCTCTCCCGTGGAGGGCTGGCTCAGTGTGGTTGCGATCTCTTCGCGCATGGCTGTCAGGAGGTCCTTATCGTTCATTGCGAAAGGTTTGTGTCGCACTCCGATCTTGCGGGCGTACATGCGCTCGGCTTCGATGACATGCTGGCGGATTTCGTCACGATCGCGACCTCCACCGCGTGGGCCTTTGCGCAGTTCGGCTGGCGAAGTCGCGACGACCTCTTCCAGGATGTCCCATGCTGCGCGCAGTAAGGCGACATTGCGCTGCGCAGTGGCAACATCAATGGGGCTGGTTTCGGTAGGCGCGAGAACGGAGGGTACGCCCCAGGCGGTGTTGCTATCACCCTGGAGACGTTCGACAACGAGGAGGTCGCCAGGGGCAAAATCCAGCCCTGCCCGCTGTGCTATTCGCCGGTAGCGGGGTGCGGTATCGATTAAGGCCTGTATAGCGGCATTCTCGTTTGGGCGGATGCGACACCAGCCGGGCCATTCGAGCGACCAGGCGATGGCTTTTTTGGGGGCGAGTTCTAGATAGATATCGGTCATATTGCTTCTTTCTCCGGTTTGTGGATTTGAGATGATATGCCGGTTGTGGTTTTCTCTTGTTGAGCAGTTTTTATTGTAGCATATTTTGTGAGTTCAGTGTGATGCTTTCCTGCCTTAAACGTTCGGTACGGAATAGATAGAATTTGAAAGAAAGGTATCAAGTATCTTAGTACCTTTTTGCTTTAAATGCGGGCAAGAAACTTGATTTGTTCTGGTAATGTAGCAATCATCCCATCTATAGAAGATAGCAAATTTGTCCTGAAAGCGTATTTTTGAAGGAATGAGTAATGAGGAGTTATTCTCTTTGAGAAAAGACTTAAAGCTCTTAGCCCCAGCAGGCTCATTACTCATAAATATTATATACACAAAATGCATAGAGGGGGTTTGTAGATGGCTAACAAATGGAACACAGTCATGAAGCGCACTTTTTGGACACAACTTTTAAGGCTGTCCCCAAAGGAAACTCACCAGGTGGCAGCAAAAATTGACCTGTTGCTGCAAGACCCACTGCCGAATGGTAATAACAAGTTGCAGATTAGACGCAAATATAATGGTGAAACGGTCTATCGCCTGCGGAGCGGCCATTTCCGCATCCGCTATACCCTCAAAAAGTCCTGTATTGGCCTGTTAGATGTCAAACGGCGTTCAGAACATAACTATGATGAACAGATTGACGACGATGAAGATTTCGATGATGTTGAATTTGACGACGATCTCAGTGCCGATGCCGAAGAGCATGCTACGGCTCCTCAGCCGGACTGGGAGCGCCTTCTTGCCCCGAAAGCGCCAGAGAAGAAGCTTTTGCCCGAACCGATTACTATGGAACTACTCACAAACCTGCGTGTCCCACGGGAGTATTATGCCCGGCTCTTGCGAATTACAACGGAAGATGATCTGCTGGATTGCCCTGGCGTACCTGATGAAATCTTGCTCAAGATTGATGAATACATGTTTGGACAGCCCCTTACGCAGATTGTTCAGCAGCCAGATTATGTACTCAACGCCCCTGATGATCTGATTCGCTTCAAAGAAGGCGAGCTATTAACATTTCTTTTAAAACTCTCACCGGAACAAGAAAAGCTTGCGACCTGGTCGACAACTGCTTCGGGCCCGACGCTGCTCAAGGGTGGACCGGGAACAGGGAAAAGCACACTAGCTCTTTATCGTATCCATTCTTTAATTGAACAACTGCGCCAGCAAACTCCAGTCAAGCCTCGCATCCTTTTTACCACCTATACGAATGCCCTGGTACGTTCATCGGAGCAGCAATTGCAGCAGCTTCTTGGCAAACAGGCGGATTGTGTGGTCGTGAGTACGGCAGATAAAATCGCGACAGACATTTTAAGTGCCGCCGGAGTGCCATCAAGGACGCCATCTAAAGAGTATACACGCACTATACCTCCTGCCAGTGGTCCATCAAAATGGATTTCTACCACGGGGAATGTTTCAATACGGCGAAACTCATGGAGTTGAATAAAACAATGTGGTAATGGACGCGAGGGCCGATCAATCGGCGCTGGGCGCGATGAATCGGCCCCTCTGGCTGCGCAGTGGAGCAGATTTATTAGATGGCTTTGTCAAAGTGAATTATCTGGTTCATACATTTCCTAGTGGATGCAGACCCTATGTACGTACCTGCGGGCTCATCTTCCTCCTGGTGGTAAACTGATGTCACCTGATTGTTCTGGAAGAAGAGAGAAGTACATCATGATTGAACTTTCTGACGAACTTCAGCAATTGCTGCAGAAACGGGTCGTGTGCTTTTTTGCCACTAGTATGCCTGATGGTTCGCCTCAGATGACGCAGACCTGGGTGGATACCGATGAGGCGTATATTCTGATCAATTCAGTCGATGGTCATCAAAAGGTGCGCAATGTGCGACGCGACCCACGTGTGATGCTAAGTATTATTGACCCGGAGCATTGGGAACATGCTATAAGTATTCGCGGTCGTGTCGTCGAAATCACGACTGAAGGGGCTGATCTCCACTTTAGGAAACTTATCCGGCGCTACATGGGCGGCCAGGAGTATCTATACGGGCGGCCGGGTCAGGTGCGTGTATTGTTGAAGATTGCACCGGAGAGGATAAGGTAAGGAAGGTGAGGCCCCTGGTGGTGACCGGCGGACAGGCGCACCTTAGACATAATTATAGAGTTTGATGAAAGGCGAAATAATTGGCGAAATAAGTAGTGAATCCCGGCAAGGACAGGGACCAGCCGCTGTCCCTACTGGATGGAGGGGAACCGGGGTCTTTCATAGATATGGCTCAGGAGGAGGAAGGAGGTTGAGATGCGGCCCAATCTGTCGCAAAGGTGTTGCTTAAGGTAGTAATGGCGGTAGGGTATTGCTGGGCGGTGAGAATTACGCCGAATTCGCGGTTGTGTTTGAGGGAACCGGCGCTGAGGTTCTGGGAGCCGATGTAGGCGGTGCGGCCGTCGATGAGCATCATTTTGGCGTGCATGTAGAGTGTGGGATCGTGTACGCGCACCTGCAGGGCTTTTAGAAGCGCGGGCGAGAGGTTGCCAGCGGTATCCTGGGGCACAATGAGCTGCAACGGGACACGCGACGCGAGGTTGAGCAGGGTCTGTTCAATGTCTGAGGGGCCGGTCTCCTGGCTTGAATCGCTGACCTCTTCGCATTCGATTTGCAGGGTGTGCTGGGTGCTCTGGATGAGGCTGAGCAGGACGTTGTGCGCGTTGTAGGGGCTGACGATCAGGTTGGTTGGGAGCAGTTGTCCAGCGGTTGCCGGCTGTTGCTGCGAGTTCCAATTTTGCCCCGACCAGTCGACGGTGAAGATGGTTTTGAGGGTCTGGACGTCGTGGGGGTCCTGATCCAGGACGATATAGTCACGGTCGCCGTGAAATGTGCCCCAGTTGACGATATTACCGGTTCCTGACTTGCTGAGGTTTGAGGACATGACGTAGGCAACATCGTCGATTAAGGCTAACTTGGCGTGGTTGTAAAAATGCGTTTGTGGAGACCATTTCAAGGGTAGGAAAGCCGAGGACGGGCTGGGGCGAACCTGGACGTTGGGGGTGCCGAAAGTTGCGAGCGGATTGGTGAGAGCTGGGGAGGGAGGTAGACCATATGGCTGTGGCTCCAGGATCACTCTGACGTCGATATCTACCTGTCCAGCGAGCGGTTGTGCGGCGTGACGCTGAGAAGCGGCGGCAAGGGCGGAGATGATTTCGGGGTCGGTGAGCATATACATCTCGAGCCAGACGTACTGCTGGGCCTGGTTGATGACGTTGGCGATAACGTTTGGGTACTGGGCGTCGGGTACTACATATACCTGCAATAAAGGGGGTACAGAAGAGGTTTGTGCGGCGGGGTTGGGTGAAGCGGATGAAGACATGTGGGCCTCCTTGCTTTGAGTGGCTAATGGACGAAACATTACGGTTGTGTTTCTGGTTCAGTATAGCACTTCGGTGCTGGAAAGGCCAGGATTCTGATTCGCCTATTATGATATGCTTATGTGTATAAAACCGTGTTAAAACCACGACGGAAGGGGCTTTTTGCAATGGAAGAACGTCTGAACTATGCTAAAGTGGCGCCACAGGGATACAGGGCTATGGCTGGACTTCAGCATTATGTTGATAATTGTGGTCTGGAACCGCTGCTGCTAGAACTGGTCAAGATGCGCGCCTCACAGATCAATGGGTGCGCGTACTGCATCGATATGCATAGTAAGGATGCGCGTGCGCTAGGTGAAAGCGAACAGCGGCTCTATGAGTTGAATGCATGGCGCGAGACGCCGTTTTATAGCGAACGCGAGCGAGCTGCGCTGCTCTGGACTGAGGAAATTACGCTGATCAGCCAGGGCCACGCGTCCGATGCTGTTTATGATGAGGTGCGCAAGCACTTCAGTGAGGAGGAACTGGTGAATCTGACGCTGGCGATTGTGGCGATCAATAGTTGGAATCGTCTTGCGATTGGTTTCCGCTCGCAGCCGGGAAGCTACCGGTCTTCCAAGAAGCCGCTTGAGTAAAGGGGATTTCGAACTGGGTTGGTTTCCAGCGCGCTACAGCTCATCTACGTGGCAGATCGGGGACGGTTCGTTTCAACCTGCGCGTTATTGAGCTTTTCAGGCGCGAGGGCGATACATGGAAGCTGAAGCCAGGCAGCGACAAATAACGGTATGCCCTTGATGATTTGATGAGTGCAGAGTGATAATGGAGTATAATTGTCCCATAACAGAGGGAAAGGATCGAGTTATGGCTGCACGCATTGATCAGAATTCGCATATAGGCATGACACGCTCTGACAGGCGACCGCTCTGGCTGTCTATTCTGGCTTGTTTTTCGCTGCTGCTGGGAATCATTACTGCTATTCCCCAGTTCTATTATGTGCTTTTCGCGCTTCATAAGGTGACTATCGGGCCTGATAGCAATTTTTTGGGGCAGATCTGGTATGACTACATTTTGAACGGGGATAACAGCTACTATAAGGTGGACCCTGGGATACTGGCCGGGGCTGTTGAGGATGCGTTTTTGCTAGGGCCATTCTATTTTGTGACGGGATTGGGACTGTGGATGAGACGAGCGTGGGTGATTCCGGTAGGGTTGATGACGGGAGCGATGATTTTCTATGCGATTGTGGGCTTCTTCCTGGGCGATATCTTTGCCGGTCTGCCCAGTGTTACTAATGACATCTCCTATTGGGCCTCTAATTTGCCATACTTGATTTATCCGTTGTGGCTGATACCAGTGTTGCTTTTGCGGCGCTCGCTTTTTGCGCGCACAAAGCTGGACGTGCCTGTTATCTCCGCTTCTGAACAGTGATAGTAACGGCAATCTTCAAGTTTTTCAATCCTTTTTTACGGAATCGTCGCCGGATTATGATATTAATAAGCTGAGAGGATTATACAGCTGTTACTCGTAGGATGAGCATTTTCACCGAACCCTGGCTTTTTCTCAAATCAGGTTTCGACGAGTTTTCACGCTACTGCGTAATAGAGATAAAGACTTTCTATAATGAATTGGCCTGATGGTTGCCGGCATCCTGGTGACGGTTTTTGGTGTGCCTGAGACGCCCTTTCAACCGCAGCCAAAATCAGTGACCGATTATCGCTGCAATATGCGTCCTTTTCGTGCATGAGAACCGTAAGCTTGAGAAGGATGATCAAGATCAAGGCGCGGATGGACAGCAGAGCGATGCTGAAAAAATTTGAGGCTGAACATGTCTGAACGTTTGACATCGTCAATACAGAAACACGGTACACCTGGTAACCATGAGGTGGAGGGTGATGAGCATGAACCTGTGAAGGTTGCGCGACTTTCACATAAGAGACAACTGCTACTGAATATATTATGGTTTCCCCTCAATACCGAAATCTCGGCACTGCTGCCGATTGTCCTTCCGACGCAAATCCTGCTATTTTTCCCCTCAAATCAGGTAGGAAGCGCTGAGCAGGCAACGGTGCTAAGCTGGCTGGTGATGGCGGCCTCGCTGATATCGCTGCTGATGCCACCGCTGATTGGAACATTCTCTGATCGTACGAGCGGCGGCCTGGGGCGGCGGCGACCTTACCTGATCGCCGGCGGACTGCTGGTGATTGCGAGTACGCCTCTGCTGGTCAATGGGAGTACCCTGGCTTACTTTCTGGCCGGGCTGGCACTACTGCATATAGGAATGAACATCATAAACCCTGCCTACCAGAGCCTTGTACCGGACCAGGTGCCGGAGGAACAGCGGGGCACGGCTTCGGGCTACGTAGGAGGATTGTCTATCCTGGGCAGCGTAGCGAGTCTGGGCCTGGCTGCCTACCTGCTCGGCGGAGTGAACCAGCAGGGGTTTAACGCTTCTCTGGTGCGCCAGAATGCCGGTATCTACTATATGGTAACGGCGACGCTGATGACGATCGGTATTCTGATTACGGTGCTAAGTGTACGCGAAATTCCCTACCGGCGTACATCGCCCATGAAGAGGGAAACAACATTGCTTGGATTATGCTGGCGCCTTGTACACCACTGGATAGAGCCATGGGGCAAGTATAATTTCACGGTGGTCTTTCTGACGCGCACAGCAATTATGCTGGGGATTACGCTGTTTATGACCTACGTGGAGTACTACTTTGCGCGAGTGCAAAACGTGGGGAACTTTGTAGCAACGACGGCGCTGATTGCGGTGCTGGCGCTGGGAGGGGGAGTTGTGAGCGGCATTCTGTCCGGTGTGCTTTCGGATCGCATGAAGCGACGCGCACCGGTGGTGTGTATCGCAACGCTATTCATGGCAGCAACGGCTTGCATCTTTGTGGTGGCTTCGGGCAACCTTGGTATCTGGCTGTGGCCAATAGGCATACTGTTTGGGTTGGGTTACGGGGCCTTTTCCAGCGTGGATTGGGCGCTGACGATTGACGCTTTGCCATCGCTGAAAGAGGCGGGCAAACACCTGGGCCTGTGGAACGCCTCGACCACAATACCGGCCATCATGGCTCCACTGCTGGGCAGCGCGATGATCAACATTGCCGGTGGTCAGGGCAATTTACAATTTGGATATCGCCTGATATTTGTCTGCGCGACGTTTTTCCTGGTTGTGGCGGCAGTAGGTATCCTGTTTGTGCGCGAGCGGCGCAAGTAATCCTGGGGCTTAGCGAGCAGGGGGGAGGCGACCACAGGGGCCGCCTTTGCGGTTTGACGGAATATCAGGCGTTGCGGCGATCCAGCGCGATTACCGGAATCTTGCGTGTTGTTTTCTTCTGGTATTCGCTGAATTGGGGATACATCTCTGCCCATTGAGCATAGATGCGGTCGCGCTCCTCGCCTGTGATAGGAGTGGCGGTAGCATCATAGGTCTCGCCGTCGACTTCGACGGTGACTTCGGGATGAACGAGCAGGTTGCGATACCAGTCGGGGTTGGTTGGCGCGCCGCCTTTGGAGGCGAAGACAAACAGGCGGTCGCCGTTGCGCATATACATTACCGGTCTGGTACGGGGCTGGCCGCTCTTTGCGCCGGTGGTTGTGAGCAAAAGCAATGGTCTACCTTCCCATATACCGCCAACCTTCCCTTTCCTGGCGCGGAATTCCTCGATTACCTGACGGTTCCAGTCATTTCTGTCACGCATATTGTACTCCTCTAGAACATGTAATAAAAATTGATGCCGACCAGGTCGACATCGTTGTTTTGTGCGAGGCTGGTTGTATTGACGCTTCATGTTAGCATATAGGTTTGAGTGGCGTCAAACTTTGAGTGGACGGCCCCATCCTGGATGCGATAAATCTGGCTTCTAGCACCCCAATAGGTAGAGCAAGCGACGCCCAACCTGGTAATAATATAACCTGAGCATGAATGTGAGCACACCAACTGAACAGGTTGGAACCTGGCTCGATAAACTTCCCAGCGAGAAGAAAACGACGAATGAGGTCTTTGCAAGAAGCCGAGAACCCGGCCATTGCGGGCCTTCTCACCCAGGCCTGGGCTGATGGTTTGAAGCGGGTCGAACAACTCCACCAGCGGAGGACTTAATACTCGCTCGACTGGCCAGCAAACTATTTTCCCATTTGCGGTAGTACGACCCTCAAGAGCATTGAGTTGAGGCGAGTGGGCTGGCCTCAACTCAATGCTCTTGGGGGTCGGCGGCTAATTGACGGGTGCGACTTCTGGGGTTCGTCGATGAGATGTTTTCGCCAGTTGTTTTGCCATGCTGCGGTTGGCGGAGATCAGGGCACGTGCGAAGAGCCAGAGTGCAACTACGGTGACACCGGCCAGGGAGACCCACATGATCCAGAGGGCAGCGGTCGTGTTGCTGTTGCTGGTGAAGACCTGGCCGAAACCCGCGAGATAGGGCTGGCTGGTGGCTTCAACGGCGAAGACCTGCGGTCCATAATAGAGGGTCGCGCCCAGTACCAGGAAGGTGGTGGCGAGCCGGTAGGCGTTAACATCATCATCGACGCGCCGCGAGAGCTTGACACCGAGAGCCAGCAGTAATAGCAGGGCGGCTAATGAGCCGGTGATGGGCAGCGCGGCATTGACAACGATATTGGGCAGGAAGAAGATCCAGCTCATGGCGAAGGTGATTAATAAGATAGCATCACGTATTAGCAGGTAGGACATCCACCAGACATCGGCGCCTAAGCGCAGGCCGCAGCGACGCAGCGTGCGCAGGACGTAGGGCCGGCCAAGGTGTAAGATCAGGGCCAGGGTCCACATGGCGGGCAGAAAGGCGACTACGGTACTGATGAGCCATTGGGCGCCGCCTGTGATGAGGGCCTGGGTGATGGCATTGGCAACATCATCGGGTTTCATTGATTTGCTCCTTTTCTTTCTTTGTCTTTTATCATGACTCCCAACAAGCACCTGGAGTCTTACTGGCCGGCAACACTGTCTTGCGAGGCTTCGAAGACTTCAGCACGGCCTCCAGTGAGGAGGGTATAGCCGGCAGCGACTGCGCCCATGATGGCCAGCAAGACAATCGAGACGTAGCCAATGCCCACAGCCCAGTTAGGATTGGAGCTGGTGACCAGGAAATTGCTGATATTAGCCAGTTGACCGGCGGCGATGGCATTGGCCTGCACACCGAGCAGGTAGGGCACGAAGTAGAAGATGGCTCCCAGACCGAGCAGGCCGGTGACAAGCTGGAAGTCGCGCAGGTTGTGGTCGGGGTCGCCCATCAGTTTGACCAGCAAGACGCCGAAGAGGCAGCAGGCGGCCAGGCCACCTGTGAGCGGCAGCTGGTCGGTGACGACTACGTCAGGGAAGAAGAACATGAAACTCATGACCAGGCCTGAGACGATCAGGAAGTCGCGCAGGCCGATATAGATGAGCCAGAGCAGATCAGCGCCCAGGCGCAGGGTAAAACGATCAATCATATCGAGGATATAGGGACGGCCTAAGTGCAATCCCAGGATGGCTAACCATATGATGGGTAGCACGGCGGCAAGCGTTCCCTCCAGGAACTGTTCGCCGCCGGCATTGATACCTTGAACGATAGCATTGGTCAGGTCTTGTACTGACACAGCAGCACCTCCTTCGTGATGCAAGGGTTATTGATTTTTGGTGGCTGAGACGGGTGTACCAGCCGAGATGACGTGAATAGATGGACAGAGGTAAGCAAGATCGCAGCGCAAGCAGCGGCTTGCCTCACGGCGCGCCTGTTCTTCCGTGAAGCCTGTGGCAAATTCGATAGAGCGGTCGTGAGAGGCACCGCCGTTACGCAATGGCATGATTTCGCGCGGTGTCGGGCGCAGGTCCAGTGTGATTCTGCCATCCGGCGGAAGCGTTGATTCCGTCTCGAATTCATCAACCGGCATCTCATGCACCATATGTGGTGGGATTTTGGCCAGGTAGGCATGGATCGACCTGGCAGCCTTGCGACCATGGGCAGCGGCGTGAATGATGGATTTTGGCCCGTAGGTGACGTCGCCGGCAGCGAAGACGCCGGGAGCGCCAGTAGCCAGCGTTGCTTGATTGATGAGCAGACCTCCCCAGGGGGCGACGCCGACGCTGGTTCCTTCCGGTAAGAAGGACGGGTCGGGCGCTTCGCCGATGGCGACCAGGACGATGTCGACGGGCAGATCAAATTCGGTGCCAAGGACCGGAACGGGCCTGCGGCGACCTTTTTCATCGGGGTCGGAGAGTGCCATGCGCTGGCAGCGAACGGCATGTACGTGGCCATCGGAACTGAGAATCTGAACGGGGGTCACGAGTTCGTGGAGCTCAATGCCTTCCGCCAGGGCTGCGCGGACTTCTTCGGCCTGAGCAGGCATTTCGACGCGGCTGCGACGATAGAGGATGTGAATCTTGTTGGCGCCTGCCCGGAGCGCTGATCGGGCGGCGTCCATGGCAGTGCTGCCACCGCCAACCACGGCGACTTCGCCCTTCAATCGGGTATTGGGGTCGAGGTTAAAATCCTTGAGGAAGGTGGTGGCTGGGATGACTCCTTTTAACTCTCCTTCGCCAGGAATGCCTAAGCGCTGGCTGCGCTGTGCGCCGACTGCGATCAAGACAGCGTCATAGTCGCGCTGCAGATCATCCAGGCCGATATCGCGGCCAATGGCGGTATTGAGGCGCAGCTCGACGCCGAGTTCGCGGATGGCATCGATGTCGCGATTCAGCTCAGTGCGTGGCAGGCGATAGTCGGGGATGCCGATGGCCATCATGCCTCCAGCAACGGGCATGGCATCGAAGACGGTCACGCTATAGCCACGCCGCGCCAGGTAGTAGGCCGCGCTCAGTCCGGTAGGGCCGGCGCCGATGATGGCGACGCGTTCGAGATACTTGTGCTTTGGGGGGGCAATGCGGCGTTTCATGGGTGTACCGTGATCGGTGGCGAAGCGCTTGAGATCGCGAATGGCGATGGGAAGATCGAACTCTCCGCGCCGGCAGGCATCCTCGCAAGGGGCGGTGCAGACACGGCCACAGATGGCCGGGAACGGATTCGGCTCGGATGCGACGTGCAATGCTTCGTCATACCGCCCCTCGGCGATGAGGCTCACATAGAGGCCGGCGTTGGTGCCGACGGGGCAGGCAGCCTGGCAGGGTGCGCGCAGGTCTTCTTTGCGCTCACCCAGCCAGGTGCGCCAACTTTGCCATGTGGCCTTGCGTTCAGCTACATGCCAGGTATGATCCTCGCCCCAGGGCGTCTCTCCAGGCTCTTCAGGGTTCGCGCGCGTGTAGGCGTCAAGGGGCTGCCAGCCATGTTCGGGGGGCAGATAGGCAACAGGCCCGCGTTTTGCGTAGGAGAGTTCCTTAATACTGCTCTCAATGGTGATGGCATTAGTGGGGCATTCCTGGACACATACCTGGCATCCCACACATTGCGCAACCTGCACCGGGACGAGCATCATCCAGGGGCGCTCAGCAAAGGGACCAGGGATGGGACTGCGGAGATCTTGCTCAGCGCCGATTTCGCCCTCTCCAGAGGGGCGCGTCATGTCGAGACAACGTACAGGACATAAGTCCATACAGATCCCACAATTAATACATGTTTGTCGATTGACCTGAAAACGATAGGCCATGTCGACCTCCTCTCAGCAATGTCGCCAGGCGCTTTCCTCAGTTATGCCAGAAAAGGGATTACCCTGGCTCCTGCTAGATACAATTACCTAATGACAGAAGCATAAGGCGGGCCACTCACAAACTCATCACGGCCACGCCGCGCTATATCACAAACGGCACACAGCATGGTATAGCTCTACGCTCTTTAGGGAGCGACAATGTAGATTGACGAAATAACCGGGTAATCTTGGGCGGACCGATAATGGGTTGTAACAAAATAGTCCGGCAAGGCGCGTGAGGCCGATCAAGCGGCGGTGGGCACGATGAATCGGTCCCTACGGCTTCGCCGTGGAGCCGACTCATCTCTCCTAAGGCCTGTACATCAGACCGGCCCCTGTACTATACTTACTTAATAGGAAAGACTGAGATATGAGGCAGTAAGCAAATGCATCTTCCTCATAGCCGATCCGTTTCGGCTCACTATTTTTCAGACGTAAGGAGTCCAGATTATGTGCTATGATAATGATGCGCGTCCTCCCGTACCGCCGGTAAGTGGGTCTGCTCGCGGTGAGGACCTTGTTTTGACGGGGGCGGATGGCAATCGCTTTGCCGCGTATGTCGCCCATCCTGAGAAACCAACGGGGGCGCAGATTGTGATCTTTCCAGATGTGCGAGGGCTGCACCAGTTCTACAAGGAGCTGGCGATTCGCTTTGGAGAGACGGGAACCACCGCAATCGCGATCGATTATTTTGGCCGGACGGCCGGTACGGGGCCGCGCGACGACTCTTTTGAATTCTGGCCGCATGTGCAGCAGATGCAAGCAGCGGGTTTTGAGGCGGATACGAACGCGGCTTTCGATTACTTGCGGCAGGGCGAGGGCGCGAACAGGCCAATATTCACGGTTGGTTTTTGCATGGGTGGAACCCTTTCGTTCCTGGTGGCCACACGACCGCTGGGATTGGCCGGGGCGATTGGATTTTACGCCGGACTTACCAGGGCTTTGCCGGCGTTTGGCGGGGTCACGCTGCTCCAGCAGGCCGCGAATATCAAATTTCCTGTGCTGGGTCTTTTTGGTGGAGCAGACCAGGGTATTCCTGTGAGCGATGTAGAGACTTTTAACCAGGAACTGCACAAGGCGGGGATTGAACACTCGATTACGATCTATCCCGAGGCGCCGCACAGTTTCTTCGACCGGCGCGCCGACCAGTATGCCGAGGCCTCGGCGGACGCGTGGCAGCGGGTGCTCGCGTTTATCGCGGCTCACTCACGCAAGTAGGGGCGCAGCACCACACGGCAAGGCAGATATTGGGATATGAGCCTGCTTATAATTCTGGGCAGCCCATTTCATTGCAGCAACCTTCATCTTGATGTATTGCTGTAATGATGCTATTTTATAGATATGGATAGCAAGCCCGTCAAAGATACCAGGATGATTGCTCAGGAGCGGCGACAGCGCATTTTCGAGGATATTGAAAGCAGCGGTATTGCCTCGGTACGAGAGCTTGCCCATCGCTTCGAGGTTTCGACGATTACTGTCATGCGCGACCTGCAGGAATTGGAGCAGGAGGGTCTGATTCGACGGGTGCATGGCGGGGCGATCAGCGTGCGCGGGGCAAGCTATGAGCCGCCTTTCAGCGCGCGCGAATCCCAGCTTTTATCTGAGAAGCAGCGCATCGCGGCTAAAGCCGTTGAAATGATTCAGGATGGTGATAGCATCATTCTTGATGTCGGTACGACAACGCTGGAGATTGCGCGCGCGCTGAAAGGCAAACGTAATCTGACTGTACTCGTGTCAAATCTGCGAGCTGCCCTGGAACTCGCTAGCCAGCCAGCGATTCAGGTGATTGTCGTCGGCGGCAGGCTGCGGGCGAGCGAGCTTTCGATGGTTGGACACCTAACGGAGCAGACACTGCGCAGCTTTCAGGTAGATAAAGCCTTTATCGGCGTAGGGGGTATTACGCTCGAGCACGGCCTGACCGAGTTCAATTTCGATGAGGCCGGAACGAAGCGCACGATGATCGAACGGGCACGCCAGCGCATCGTCGTCGCCGATCATACCAAATTCGGCAAAGTGATGCTGACTACGGTGGCCTCTCTTAGCGTGGTGGATAAAATTATTACGGGCGCTGAAGTTGATGGCGAGATTGTGACGCGACTGCAACAAATAGGAGTCGAGGTTGTGCTGGCGTGACCGCTTTTTCCAGGCCAACCGCCCACGGGTAATCGCTTTCCTTTCCCATTCCACGCAATTGCTCATTCGTCCCGAGATAGAGGCATGGCCCATCCCCTGGCGCGTTCAACGGCGCGCTGCCATTGTTGATATTGCAGTTCAATATTTGCATCTCTATGTGGTGAATAACTGGCTGCTTCTCGCCACAATGCGGATAGCTGCGCCTGATCTTCCCATAGCCCGATGCCCAGTCCGGCCAGAAATGCCGCGCCGAGGGAAGTTGTTTCACGAATGGCGGCCACACGGACCTCGACTCCTGAGATATCCGCGAGCGACTGCATGAGGAAGGCGTTGGCGGAAGCGCCGCCATCGACTTTGATGCTGCGGATGGGGTGACCGCTATCCTGCGCCATAGCCTCCAGGACATCACGGGTGCGAAAGGCGATGCCCTCTAATGCCGCACGCACAAGATGAGCGCGCGTGGTACCACGCGTGAGGCCAACAATGGTGCCGCGGGCATGGCTATCCCAATAGGGTGCGGCCAGACCGGCCAACGCCGGAACGAAGAAGACACCCCCGCTATCGGGCACTGATCTTGCTATTTCCAGCGTTTCCTCAGCGCTTGAAATGATTCCCAGGCCGTCGCGCAGCCACTGTACGGCCGCCCCTGCCACATAGATACCGCCGTCCAGGGCATAGCTGATGCTATCTTTGAAGGACCAGGCGACGGTCGGCACTAAACCATAATGCGAAGTGGGTATCTCGTGGCCTGTGTTCAGCAGGATGAATGCGCCAGTTCCGTATGTCACTTTTACATCGTTGGGTTCGAAGCAGGCTTGACCGAAAAGCGCGGCCTGCTGATCGACAAGGGAGGCAGTGACCGGCATGGGCCGGCCAATGAGATGAGAGCGAACAGTGCCGAAGAGAGAACACGAAGGCCGGATGGCAGGCAAAATGCTGCGCGGTATATCTAGCACATCCAATATATCCTGGTCCCAATCGCGGATGCGAGGATTATAGAGCATGGTGCGAGACGCAGTGGTATCGTCGGTTAGATGCTCGCCGCTAAGGTTCCAGAGCAGCCAGGAATCGGTGGTGCCGGCCAGTAATTCGCCTTTCGAGGCAAGGCTGCGCGCTTCAGGCACATTATCTAGCAGCCAGCGCAATTTGGTGGCGGAGAAGTAAGGGTCGATGGGCAAGCCTGTACGCTCAGAAATCAACCGGCCAGCCACACTGTGGGCAAGTTGATCGCAAAATTCGCCGGTTCTACGGTCCTGCCAGCTGATAGCGTTGTAGAGGGGTTGGCCCGTGCAAGCATCCCACATTACTACGGTCTCACCCTGGTTTGAGAGGCCAAACGCGATAATCTCGGCTTCAGTGGTCGCAAGAACGGCGCGCGCATTCTCTACAACGCTTTGCAGCAAATCTCCTGGATTCTGTTCGACCCAGCCGGGGTGAGGATATGTCAGGGGAATCTCACTGGACGATTCGGCAAGAGGAGATGCGTTTGCATCAAAAATGAGGGCCTTGGTGCGTGTGGTGCCTTGATCTATGGCAAGTATGGCAGGAAGCATGCTCGAACTCCTGGTATCGCTTATTGAGGCAATAGCCTGTGTTCTGATGAATTCTTCCAACCGAATCGGGCAACACCGTAGGGGCAGCGCCTGGCGCCTGTCCCTGTCCGCTCAAGCAGAGCAGGGACCAGCGCTGTCCGTGCAAGACGGGGCATGACCCGATTCGGTTGTCAAAGTTCACCAGCTTTCCCTTATCCGGTAGTCAAATTTCATTTTCACAAACCTTATTGTGCTGCTGGTTCGGGTTGGCTTTCTACTTGAGGTGGAGTCTGCAGCACTTTCGGCTGCGCTATGAGCATCCAGATGAAGTAGACCAGTCCGATGGCAAACATCACAAGCGAATAAACCCATGGGGTAGCAAAAGATGCATCGCGGAAGATGGAAAGCTCAAAAAGCAGCCAGATCAATGAGAGAACGATAATCGGCCATTCAAAGACCCCCAGGGTGAAACCGTATGTTCGCGGCAGCTTGCGCCGCGCGAAGATGTATAGGATAACGGTTGCCAGGTAGATGATGGCCGGCAGGAGCGTCGCGGCACTGAACAGGCTGAAAAGGGTCGTAGCCTGATTGGCTGCATTGGCCGGATTGCTGAGGATACCGTACCCGGCGAAGGCGGCCAGCACAACTTCGATCAGCACACCACAAAGTATGGTGGCAGAAACCGGTGTACTGGTGTTTCTGTTTACCTGGCTGAAGAGTTGATGGCCGGGGAAGCGCTGGTCGCGAGACATGGCCCAGGTGAGACGTGTTACCGTAATGAAGATGACCAGACCACAGGCAAAGATAGAGAAGGTGACAAAAACCAGGAAGATTTTGCCGACGATGTCACCGAGCGTCTGGGTCACGATATCGGCGACCGGGGTCGCGGAGCCTGCCAGGGCAGTAAGGTTTCCCGAAGCCAGGTTAAGAGCGATCAGAAAGGCAAAACCGACGATACCACTTAAAACGACGGAGGACCACATAGCGGTGGGGACGACGCGATGCGCATCCTGTGTTTCCTCGGCCAGGTTAGCCGCGGCTTCGAAACCGACGATGGTGAAAGCGCCTAGCAGGAAAGCCAGCATGAAAGGGCCGGCAGAGTTGAGGCTTCCGAGGGTCAGCCAGCCATTGTTCAAAGCGGGAGCCGCCGCTGTGCTGAAAAGGTGATCGGGATGGAGCAGTCCACGTACTGCCCCCACAATGATCAGCAGGAGGGTCAATCCTACGATGCCGATGACTTCGGTGGCAACGGCAGTGTTATTGATGCGCGTCGACCAGAGGGTAGAGAAGATGATGAGCAGCGCCTGCAACAGGACGACTATAGCTGTGACCAGCCAGGCATTCTGCGGTGTTTCAGTATAACCCAGGAGGCTGGGTATGACAGTCTGCGCTACCGCATAATCGACGGCAACCACGTCTACGATCAAGAACGTGAAAGAAATCCAGCCGATGAGCCAGCCAATCTTGGGGTTTGCCAGGCGCGATGTCCATTGATAGGAATAGCCGGCGAGCGGGATACGTGAGGCCAGCGCTGCAAAGACGAGCGAGACGAACAATTGTCCAACGATGACGATGGGCCACGTCCAGATGCCCAGAGGCCCGCTGGAATTCAGGACGGATCCATAGGTGGTGAAGATACCAGTAGTAATGGAGATGAAGGAGAATCCGATGGCGAAGGACGCAAAGCGCTTGAGTTCGCGCCTGAATTCCTGGCGATAGCCATATTTCTGGACCGCCTGCTCGGCGTAGTTGCTCTGCGTGTTTTCGGCGAGCGACATAAATCTGCTCCTTTCGATAGACCAGCAAAGGTCTCCATCCTTACGGGAAGAGTTTCGAGACATTTTCGGCGAACTGTTTTGTGAGTTGCTGCGAAGTTGAACGGACGAGAGCTTCTCCCAGGCTGGCTAAACGGCCAAGCATGGTGAGGTCCATCATATAGAGAACCTCAGTAGCATTACTGGCAGGAATGAGATCGATGCTGAGCCTGGCGCGGAAAGCGCCAGCCATGGCTACTGGCTCGCCCATCAATTCGCCGGTAAGATGATGGGGCGCCTCGGCCTCCAGTAAAGAGCCGCGTGCATGCGAACGGATAGTCATAAACTGCACCTTCACGGCGAGAAAGGCGTCGTAGTGAGTTTCGTCGATTTGGTGAATCTGCTCGCATCCGGGTATCACGCGGCAAAGTCGCGCCGGGTCCAGGAAAAGCTGCCAGACCTCTTGCTGCGGCGCATTGACGGTTACTGATCCTTTCAACTTCATGAAAATCCTCCAATCAGAAGTGAAGCTACCTCCTTTCCCATTGCTATTGAAGCGGTATGATCGAGAGATGGAGAGGTGACTGTGCCAATGGCAAAAATGCCGGAAATATTCGTCTGATAGTGCCCGTCAACTTCGATGGCGCCGTCAGTTTTCGTGATGATACCACTTCCCTTGAGCCAGTGCGTATTTGCCATCATGCCGGCTGCATAAATAAGGGTATCGGCCTCCAGATCGAAAAGCTGGCCGTCGCGGAGAAATCGCACGACTTCAACGCGGGGAAATCCGAGAATCTGCATGAGCAGGGCATCCAATCCCACATGTGTAACCTTGACTCCAGCAGCGGCCAATCTTCGAGATGTGGCCAGAGCATAGTTGGAGTCGCCATAGATGACCGCGCGTCTGCCCGGGAGATAGCCGCGAGATAAGAGCTGGTGAGCGAGCATGGGAGTGATAACACCGGCGGGCCGCGTACCAGGAACCTGCGCATGCTCGCGGGTTAATTCCAATCCGCCGCATGCGATGAGTATGCGTCGGGTGTGTATCTCTACCGTTCCCTCACTCCGGCGCGCGATCAGTGTGTGGGGTTCGCCGGGCGCAAGGGCCGGGAGTAAACCCACAGCCGTTGTTTTAAAGCAGGCTGCGATTCCGGCTGGCATATGGAATGATTCTATTAAATCCCAGGCCGTCTCGAACCCAGGCGCGGGCAGCGCGGGCTTGAGGAATCCGCCAGTGGCATCCGCGTAATCGATAAGGATAGTTTTCTCGCGCGCGATGCCTGAATTGATGGCGCTCAGCGAACTCAATCCTGCTCCGACGATAGCCAGGCGGTAGAGATTATCCATAGTGGCCGTCCCTCCTCTCGCGCGCGAGTGCTTCCAGGGTCTCAGGCTCATCCACCGAATGTGAGATACGTGCGGCCACCATGTTCGAGTGGGCAACATTTTTATTGAGCGCCAGTGGATCGCGACCAAGTTGCTGCTGAAAGAGGTCGATGAGGCAGGGCATGCAGAGATTGCCCTGGCAATCTCCAAGCATGGCACCCGTGCGTCTTTTGAGGCCATCGAGCGTGGTCGGAGGGAGGGGACTGCGCATTGCGGCAAGTATTTCGCCGCGAGTAATGGAACGGCATAAGCAGACGATATCACCCTCGTCCGGTTGGGCATTGGCCAGGTATTCGGGCAGCACTTCGATAAAATGATGACGCGGCAGGAGGTGAAGTTCATCACGCACCAGGCCAGCGACATAACGGCCAATAGCCGGTGAAGCGGAAAGTCCTGTGGAGCGAATGCCGGCCACATGGAGCATGCGCCGGCTGACGGTCGATGGGCCAATGATGTAATCGCCCGTACTGCTCACTGCGCGCAGGCCCGCGAACTGGCGCACAGTTGGCACCCCTACCATTGCAGGCACGAGTTTACGAATGCCCGCGCGGATTTGCTGCAAGCCCTGCGCCGTGGTTGAGAGGTCGCTTTTTGAGGATACCTCTTCGGCGGTGGGCCCAAGCAGGACGCCCCCGAAGACAATAGGCGTGACGAGGATGCCTTTTGAGATGCGATTCGGCACCGGCAAGATGATCTGGGAGACGCCTTGATCCTCCTCGACGATAATGAACTGGCCCTTACGGGGCGTCAGTCGGAAAGATGCATCGCCGGCGAGGTGGGCCACTTCGTCGGCCCACAGGCCAGCAGCGTTGATGACCATTGTGGCGGCAAAGTTCAAGCCTCCGCCTGTCCGTACCTGAATATGACCCGCTTCAACGGTGATATGCGAGACTGCCTGTTCCAGAAAAACTTGCGCGCCATTGAGGACGGCATTTTCGCAATACGCACGGGTCGTCCAGAATGGATCGATAACGCCCTCACCTTCGATCAGCACACCGCCCACGATCTCAGGATTGACGTAGGGAGCATTTTCAAGTATTTCGTCGCGGCTCAGACGTTGCAGGTTTACCCCGTTACGTTGAGCTTTGGGGATGATTTCGGCTTCGATGGTGCTGAGGTCTTCGTCGCTGACAGCCAGCATCAGCGCGCCGGTTTGCAGATAGGGGATGTGCAAGCTGTCGATGACATGCGGCCAGAGTTCGCGCGCTTCCGCCAACAGTCGCGCTTCGAGCGATCCGGGAGGGGCGTCAAAGCCGGTATGGACGATGGCGCTGTTGGATTTGCTGGTGCCTTCACAAATATCGGGGTTGCGTTCCAGCAAGGCTACGTTTGCATCATAGCGTGCCAGCTCACGCAAGATTGAGCAACCAACCACCCCACCACCGATTACGAGGACGTCGACATGCCGAATGTTCGTTTCCATAAACGCTCGTATCTCCCTGAAAAGGATGTAGTTTGCTTGATTTTCAGGTTTCGGAACACGAAGGTGTGATAATTTCTGATGTAAGTATACATTTTAGATGATGATTTGTCAACATGTTTGAACAGAAAAGGGGCGCTTATGGATGAATATGCGTCAGCAGATGGTCTCTTCGTCCTCATCTCTATCAGCGTGCCATCAAGATGTATGAGCGCGCAGGAATTTATGCGCAAAAGAACAGCAATGGAGAGCGCGAATTTCTGGAGATGAGAGGGAAAGCATCAGGTTTTTTGAAACCTGGCGAATTTTCCAACCGTATGGGGAATGCTGTAGAGGCAGTACCGTGCTTGTACGGGGGCCCCCAAGAGAAACAGGCGCCAGGCTCTGTCCTACAGCATAGCCCGTATGGTTAGCTCAAAACTTCGGCGGTATAACGGGTTGTAACCGAGGGGTCTTCTTGCTGGCGGGCAGGGCCGCCGTGATGCTGGCGGAAGAGGTCATGCCGCAGATATTCGTCTACTGCTTCCTTTGACTCCCAGCGGGAGACGCCGAGAACGGTGCCGTCCTCCGCGGTCCACAATTCGAATCCCAGGAAGCCGCTGAAGCGCTTCATGCCGGGAAGGGCACGCTTAAAACCTTCGAGTACCTGCTGGCGGTGTTCCGCGGGTACAGCTATTTTGTTGACCACAATGTACATTGTTATTTTCTCCTTGTATGAGTTTTGCGCGAATTTTTTGGTGGGCCGCATAGTCGTTTCGGACTAATTGGCTCCAATTGGATTATAGCAAAGTTTTGCTGGGAATGGCTCTTGACAGGGAGGGAACTGCGGCGTAATTTGAGAATGAGCATGAGTATTCGTCTACGTGAGTGAATCAGGTGATTTGCGCTATCTTTTTGCCTTGAAAGAAGAAGCTTTATGAGTGTATGGCTCTTTCTCTTGCTGGTGTGTGTCCTGCTGATTGCCGTCATCCTGGCCCTTTTCTGGCATCCTCAGCGTTTCCGGACAAGAACGAATACATTTGCTGATCGCAGGAGTAGTGATTTTGTTTTCCGTGATGATGAGCGATACTGGTATGCGGGGGTCTTTTACAATAATCCCGACGATCCGGCTCTGTTTGTCCCGAAGCGATTCGGTCTGGGATGGACCTTGAATTTTGGCCATCCGCAGGCAAAGTTCATCCTGATTGGGACACTGCTGGTGGTGCTGCTGTTTGGAGTTCTCTTGCCTGTGCTCTCCTCTGGCCTGGCACCTGCTGGATGCCATACATTTGGATGCTCGCCGTAGCCATAAACGCTGAATAGAAAGGGGATAGGATGCGCTACCATCTCTTGATCGATGCCGACGATACGCTGTGGGAGAACAATATTTACTTTGAACGGGCGATTCATGAATTTATTGAGTTTCTCAATCACTCGCGCCTGACGCCGGACGAGGTACGAGCGGTGATCGACGAGTTTGAACGAGCCAACGGCATCGGATCGGCAAATTTCACTAAAAGCCTGGAGGAGACCTACCGGCACCTGGCGGAAAATGAGTTTCACGAAGAGGACCTGCAGCACGTGCACAAGTTTGGAGAACAGATTCGCGTGCACCCGTTAGAACTCCTCGATGGCGTCGAAGAAACACTGGAGTATTTATCGGGGCGGCATGATCTGATTCTGCTGACGAAAGGCAACCGTGAGGAACAATTATTTAAGGTCGAGCAGTCGGGCGTGGAGCGGTTTTTCCGGGAGGTGGTCGTGGCACATGAGAAAAATGTAGCGACCTATGAGGAGATTGTGCGCCGCCTGGGGCTTGATGCAAATATGACCTGGATGATCGGCAATTCTCCGCGTTCTGATATTAACCCCGCGCTGGCTGCTGGATTGCGCGCGGTGTTTGTTCCACACCCTCATACGTGGCACATGGAGCATGAAGAGGTGACGCCTGTAGACGATGGAAGGCTGCTGACGCTCTCACGTTTCGCGGAACTGCGGAATTACTTTTAGATTTCAAGGGAGAAGATCGCTTCTATGAAAGCAGGATATGATTATCCCGGTGTAGGGGTGGGGGCGATGGTTTTCAACCAGGAGGGGAAAGTGTTTCTGGCAAAGCGCGGCCCACGGGCCTGGAATGAACAGGGAACCTGGGAGTTTCCGGGTGGGAAGGTTTCTTTTAAGGAAACGCTTGCGCATGCCATTGTACGGGAATTTGAGGAAGAATATGGGATGACGATTGAATTGATCGACCTGCTGGGAGTCAATGACCATATCCTGGAAGCCGAACACTGGGTTTCACCAACATTTATAGCGCGCTTTGTTGGCGGCACACCTACGATTCTTGAGCCTGAGAAGTGCTCAGAGATCGGGTGGTTCGCGCTTTCGAGCCTGCCTGAGCCACTTTCGGTGGTGACGCAGGAGGATGTGCGAATCTACCGGGCGAAATATGGCGAGAAGAGTGTGCGGTGATTTTTGCATGTAAGGGGAAACGAGGGAGGACGGATTAGTGAATATCAGAACGTACAAGCAGGCCGGTGATTTTCTTGCACGGGCGCAGGCGGAACTGGAACGCAACGAGATATTGAACAATCTGCTACTTGGTATCGCGCTGCGCCTGCAAAAGTTCCCCGAGCATATTAAGGTGCCGCCTTACCTGGCAACGGTCGAAGATGAGGGAGAACTGATCGTGGCGGCATTGATGACGCCCCCTTTCAGGCTGGTGGTAACGAGTAACCTGGTTGATTCTTTTGGCGAAGCGCCTTCGCTGATCATTCACAATCTGCGTGAGGATGGATGGACGGTTCCGGGGGTGATAGGCCCGTCTTACCTCTCGCATCTCTTTGCTGAGACATGGGCCAGTCTGACGGGCGAAAAGGCTCACATACGCACACACGAACGGCTCTTTGAGTTGACGCACGTCATCGCACCGCATCCAGGGCCGGGCCGATTGCGAGTCGCGACTTCGGATGATACGGCGCTGGTGGCCGGCTGGGTGAAAGCCTTTCTGCAAGAGGCGCTACGAGAGTCTATCAGTGATGGGGAGGCGGATTCTCTAGCGCGGAGGCGAATCGGCAACCATGAATTCTACCTGTGGGAGTTGCCGGATGGGGCTATTGTTTCGATGCTAAACACGACGCGCCCGGTTGGGCATATTATCAGCATCAGTTTTGTTTACACGCCACCGGAATTGCGGGGGCAGGGATACGCTTCGCGTAGTGTTGCGGCTCTTAGCCAGCACTTGCTTGATAGTGGTTGGGAACGATGTAGCCTCTTTACCGATCTTTCCAATCCGACCTCGAATAGCATTTACCAGCGCATAGGCTACCGGGCGGTGTGCGATTTTAATGAATATGATTTTTCGCAGGGATAGTCCGATTTGCATAACAGGCAAAACGGCATCATAATCAAATCGATATGGCTGAAACGTGTGTTGCAAAGGAGCTAAGAGTATGGCAAAGAGGAAAAAGAGGGGCAAATTTCTGAGTCCGGGTAACATTCTTTGGTTTGTGGTGCTTGTGGCGCTATTCGGGTTAGCGATTAACCAGCAATTGCTCCTGCCGCCTGAAGAACGCACCTGGCATGGCTCTGTCTTGGGCATTCCGTATGATTTCCGCGTGCCGACAATTGAGAAGCTGCGCGCTACGCTCTGGAATAAAGATAATCCGCAGCTGCTGGTGCCAAGAGCATTTGGGATGGGTTGGACGATCAATTTTTATCCGCTGTTTCATCCACAGAGTGATAGCTAACGAGTAACAACCGGAATGTAGAGGGTTTTGACAAAATGGCTGGTGCCCTGTAGGGTGGATCAATCGGCTCCTACGGCCACACCGCAGGCCAGGACTGATCGGGCCGTGCCGGCAAAAGAGTTTGTCATAGTCTCCCTAAAAGCTTGCAATATGGACCGTGCGTTGTCGTGGCCCATCCAGTTCAACCAGGATGATGCGCTGCCATGTGCCTAAAAGTAGCCGGCGGTTTTGAAAGGGTATGGCGAGGGATGGGCCGATGATGGATGAGATAAGGTGATCGGGCGCGTGGGCGGGGTCGTGCGGGTGACGATAGGACATCTGCGGCAACAGATGGCGCAGTGCGGCCAGGAGGTCAAGGTCGGTTCCAGGGTCGAGGTCTGCGGTGGTCAGCGCGCAAGTTGTATGGGCGGCGAAGACGACGCAGACGCCGCTTTCTGTGTGTGCCTCTCGCAAGTAGGTTTCTACGGTTTCAGTTATGTCAACTACTTGATCTTTTTTGTTTGTTTTAATGGTGACAGTCTTCATTGGTTATCCTCGACAATGGAACTCGCGGGCGACCTCAAGGGTACGCCCTTACTATGATACGAGTAGCTCACAGCGCTCTAGTTTATCAAGTGTTCCTCTGGGCATATTATAAGAAACGCAGGCAATCGTTGGCATATTGGATGAGGAAGTTCTTTAGTTTGCTGACACCAGTTTCGCAAAGTAGCTCGGCTCATTCCACAAAGCATGGGCCATGGTACTCCTCTCTTCTACCTGGAAGATATTCTCAGCAACTGCGAATATCTCTACCGTAAGGCCAGTTCCTTCGAGCAACAAGAGAAAAAACGTTCGAGAGATGCTGCTCTGGCACGATGGTGATCAAAAATACCTGTGGGGCCCATCCATTGACTGCGCTTTGTATAAAATGGTTCTATCCAATCCATTGTTGTTCCTCTGATGTGCTTTCTACCCGGTTTTTTCCAGTTTTACACTGGTGATTATATCAAATGCTGGATGCTTTTATGGGTTTTCATAAAATGGTCTGGTAAGGGATGCGGGGAAGATAGTGCAGGATGGATTTCACTAACCATGGGTATTAGCAGTAGGGACTGGACGGAATTTGCGGTGGATGAGTGACGGGAAAGATTGCTAAACGCATTTGCCGCCGATGGCTGATAGGATGCGCTTTTGCCTGTGCAGCGTTGTAAGATAGTACAATGGAGAGTGCAGGGCTAATCATGAAGCGCTGTATATAATGCGTTTTAACAAAATAACCCGGCCAAGGACGCGGGGCCGATTCATCGCCCTGTTGCTGGTGTATTTTGTTAAATCGCATAAATATCTACGAAATAGAGAGTGAGGAGATGGTATGACAGGATACATTCTCTTGGAAGGCGGGGCCGAATTTGGTGGGAAGATGGCCGAACCGGATACGCGAGCAATTGAACTGGCAGGGGGGCCAGGTACGTTGATCAGCATTATTCCCACCGCAGCTGCTCCCGATAATAATTGGCAGCGCGCGGGTAGCAACGGTGTCAGATGGTTTCAGAGCCTGGGGGCAACGCGAGTTGAGCTGGTTCCTCTTATCGATAAGGTTACGGCCAATGATGCGGCCATCGCAGATGTGATTCGCCAGTCGCGCTTGATTTATATGCTGGGCGGCTTTACCGGCTACCTGGGCGAGACATTGTCCAATAGCCTCAGCTGGCAGGCTATGCTTCAAGCTTACGAGGCCGGAGCGGTCATCGCGGGCAGCAGTGCGGGCGCGATGGTTCTATGCCAGTATTACTATGATCCTGCCAGGTCTCAGGCTTCTCAGGGATTGGGGCTTGTGCCGAATAGTTGTGTGCTACCGCATCACAATACTTTTGGCAAGGGTTGGGCCAAACTTTTAACGCGGTATCTGCCTGATGCTGTATTGTTGGGTATCGATGAGCGAACGGGGATGACTGATGATGGCGGTGATGTCAGGAAGACCGATTGGCGTGTTTATGGCGAGGGCGTGGTGAGCATCTATCGTGGTGGGCAGGCGACTGAGTATGAGGCTGGCAAGAGCTTCAAAGATGATTTTGTGTCCTGATAAAAAGAGGTGAGCATAACGCAGGCATATGCTCACCTCTTTTCCATGAGATGCTAGCTTATTTTCCGACCAGGGCATGAATGAGTTGCGCGGCATCGGGTGTACCCCAGCCGGTGACGAAGTCCCAACCGGGTCCGGCGTTGTAGCCCTGAATGCCGTGGCTGCTATTGTTGCCCGTCAGAATGTCGTGATAGAGGGTGTTGTACTGCGAACCCGCTCCCAGAGCATAGAGTTGTGGATTCAGGAAGCCGAGCGGATGGCCGGCGAACTGGTTGGCGTCGGCAATGATACCGGCCCACTGCGGCGACCCCTCGCTGGTGCCACCGATGAAGTACCAGGTTCCGGTTCCCAGGAAACTGCCGTAAATCAGAATGGACGTATTGGGGTCAGCATTATAGGAGATGTCGGGTAAGCCACGATGGTTGTTCAACTGGCTCTGGATGGAGGGGGGCAGGTAGCTTACCTCGTAGTCTGGTTCCGCGAAGTACTGGCTGATGCCGCCACCGGATCCGCTCCAGCCTACCTCTGACTGGTAATTGCCCTGAGTATCGGCGGTAAGGCTGGTGCCACCCACTGCCGTCACATAGGGAGACGAGGCGGGATAGTTGACAGTGGGGAACGGATAGATATTACCATGTGTATCGGGATTGCCCACACCTGAGTCACCAGATGAGGAGAAGATTGTGACATTTTTCTTTGCGGCGTCGGCATAAAAGTTCTCGAAGTCGCTAAGCACCTTTAAGCCTTTCTTATTGGCGAAGAGCGTATTTTCGGTGGTGGCCCAGCTCTGCGAGATGATGTTGCCGAGCTTATGCTTGAGGGCGTACTTTTCCAGCTTTAAGAATTGCGGCATACCAGGAACGCCCTGGGTTTCCGCAACCGGGCTGGTCATGAGGACGATATTCGCGCCGGGAGCCATGGCATGCGCCCATTCGACATCCAGTGAGGTCTCATATGCCCAGGAGACCATGGTTTGATCGTGTGGATCCCATGGTTTCGTGCCAAGTGGATGAAGCACCTGGAAGGATGGCGGATCTGGCAGACCATAACCAGCATCGAAGGTCTTCAGGTCATTCTGGATTGTAGGGCTGCCATAGGAGTCGATGATAACGATAGTCTGGCCGGTGCCGTCATACCCGGCATTGAGAATCGGATTGAGGTCGTAGGCAGTGCGCATTTCCTGCGGACTGTAGCAGGGATGGTGATACTGCGACCGACACTGAGAATCCGTGGGTGGAGTGGACGAATTTGGCCCGGCAGTGACCAGGGCGGGCAGCTTCGGGTTGAAAGAGATGTTTCTTGTCGTAGTGGTAGCGGCCCAGGCGGTGCTGGTAGCGGCAAAAATAGACAAGAGGCTGATGGTAATGGCTATGACGAAAGACACGATGGAAACGTGTTCGCGAGCCGTGGCGCGGGTTGAGTGAATCAAAGTTTTCCCCCTGTGAATGGCCCTTCTGGCGACGGAAGAGCTAAAATAAAAGGATACAAGAAGCATACCCTTCAAACTCAAGGATTGTCAAGGGAAAACGGGCTGCGTTCTCCATCTTTCGGGGAATTGGGGACGACCTACCCCTGGGCGCGATGATCGACTTTGACAAATAATCAGGTAATCCGTGCTGGGGCCGATCAATCGGCGGTGGGCACAATCAATCGGCCCCTACGGCTTCGCCGTTTGTGGCCGTTCTGATACTCTATCCATAATATTCAATGAGCGTGTCATAGGCGTATTGCGAAGTATTGAAATATTCGCCGACGGCCCAGAGGGTTCCTGAAATGGCAATGACTGCGGAGAGACCGTTGTATGTTTTGCTGATGTTGGGGCTTTTGACAATGCTCCACTTCGTGCCATTCCAGTGTTCAGTCAGGGTAAAAACGGGGGGAACATGTGTATCGACTCCGACAGCCCAGATATTACGCGCCGAAATAGCTGCCACGCCGTAGAGTTGGCAGAAGTCCGTACCGGCGTTCGGGCTGGGAATAATGCTCCACTGCGTACCGTCCCAGTGTTCGATCAGCGTCTTATCTCTATTTAAATTGTTGTCGTAGTAGAAACCCGCGGCCCAGATGTTATTGGCGGCGAGGACTGTCAGCCCTTCCAGAGAGCTGTTGCTGTTACTGGGATTGGGACTGGCGATGATACTCCATTGGGCGCCATCCCAGTGTTCAACCAGGGTGATGTATCCTGGAGTCTCGCCATAGCCAACGGCCCAGATGTTATTTTTGGAAACGGCGGCGACCGCGGTAAGAACATTGATGCTCTCGCCGGTATTGGGACTGGAAACCAGTTTCCATTGCGAGCCGTTCCAATGTTCGACGAGGGTGAGGTTGCTGTTTTTGGAAATATCGAAGTATGTTCCTACGGCCCAGATATCGTTCTGGGAGAGCGACCAGATGCCTTCGAGTTGATTGTCTGAGTTTCCGGCATTGGGGCTGGGGATAATGCTCCATTGGGCGCCATCCCAGTGTTCAATGAGCGTTCGTAGAACCCCATTTCTGGAGTATCCAACGGCCCAGACATTGGTGCTGGAAACGGCGGCCACTCCATTTAACTGGTTTTCTTCCTGACCATTATTCGGGCTGGCGACAACCTGCCAGCTTGTGCCATTCCAGTGTTCAACCAGAGTTTGAGGTATGAACTGTGGAGTATAGAAGACGCCAACCGACCAGATGTCGCCGGCAGAGACAGAGGAGACTGCAAGAAGATCACTGCCGGTAGTACCAACATTTGGGCTGGGAATCACTTGCCAGTGCTTTTGATTTTTAGAGATGCCGGAATGCGCGAGGGGGGAAGTCAGGCTTGCAGAGCTAGCTGCCAGCATATGGGCTGGCGGAAGAGCGAGTAGCAAGATAAGGACGAGTCCAGGCAGGGTGATAAGTGAGATGAGACGGTTCATTGTAATTACCTCCTGCTTTCGCATGCGACGTTACCAGCGCGTGCCTGCAAGCTCATTTGAGACAATGAGCTTGCAGGCACATACAAGGATGGATACAGACTACGAACAGGCTATTTTCCGACCAGAGCATGAATGAGCTGCGCGGCGTCTGGCGTGCCCCAGCCGGTGACAAAGTCCCAACCGGGGCCACAGTTGTAGCCCTGAATGCCATCGTTACTATTGTTGCCTACTAGAATGTCGTGGTAGAGGGTGTTGTATTGCGAACCGGCTCCCAGGGCATATAACTTCGGATTCAAGAAGCCGAGGGGATAGCCGGCAAAGTCGTTGGCATCGGCAATGATGCCGGCCCATTGAGGTGAACCTTCGCTGGTGCCACCGACGAAGTAGTAGCCGGACTGACCCGGTATGAAACTGGCATAAAACAGGATGGCCGTGCCGGGGTCGGCGTTGTAGGAGATATCGGGCAGGCCACGATGGTTGTTCAACTGGCTCTGAATGGAGGGAGGCAGGTAGTTTACTTCGTAGTCTGGTTCCGCGAAGTACTGGCTGATGCCGCCACCGGATCCGCTCCAGCCATTCTCAGATTGATAGTTGCCCTGGGTGTCGGCATAGAGGCTGGTACCGCCGACGGCTGTGACATAGGGGGATGACGCAGGAAAATTGACGGTGGGGAACGGGTAAATCTGGCCGTTGACGTCGGGATTGGCTACGCCGCTATCACCGGAGGAGGCAAAGACGGTGACGTTGTCCTGCGCGGCCTGTTGGTAGAAGGCCTCGAAGTTCTTCAGCACTATTTTGCCGGGTTTATTCGCGAAGAGGGTGTTTTCAGTCGTAGCCCAGCTCTGCGAGATAATATTGCCCAGGTGATGATTAAGGGCGTACTGTTCCAGGCTCAAAAATTTGGGCATACCCTGTACACCTTGCGTCTCGGCGACGGGACTGGTCATGAGGACGATATTGGCCCCAGGTGCCATGGCATGCGCCCATTCGACATCCAGCGAAGTCTCTACGGCCCAGGAGACCATCGTGCCATCATTGGGATTGAAAGGGACGGTGCCAACGGGGTGAAGTATTTTGAACGAGGGCGGGTCTGGCAGCCCATAACCGGCGTCAAAGGTCTTCAAATCACTTTTTATGGTGGGACTGCCGAAAGAGTCGATGATGATAATGGTCTGCCCGGTCCCATCATATCCCGCATCCAGAATCGGATTGAGGTCATAGGCGGTGCGCATTTCCTGCGGGCTATAGCAAGGTATACCGTATTGCTGGCGACACTGGGCATCGGTAGGTGGCGTCGCCGAATTCGGCGCAAAGAGCGTGGCCCGATGGCCATGATAGTTGATCGAGAACGGTTTGTGTTTCGCCGGGCTGCCGGACGCCGACACGGTGCCGGCAAGGACGGAGATGAGGCTGAGGGCGATGGTCAGGGCAAAGATCTCTCTTACAAAGCGGCCTCGTGGATGTTTGTCAGTCACGTATTTCAAATTTTTATTCCCCCTATGAATAGCTCTTCCAGAGGCGGAAGAGGGCAAATACAACAGCTTAAAGGTATCTCGCAGATTATGTGATTGTCAAGAGGAATCACCTGCCATCCACTCATAATTCTTGCAGCGGGCCTACGGCCCGTCAGGACGGGAGGGGAAGCAAGCGGGGACACCCCGCACCCCGGCAGGGGTGAAACCCCTGCACCCCGAGTTATGAGTGGATGTCAGGAATCACCGGTTCATTCCCCTTGAATTTCCCAAAATTTCCTGGTATACTTGCCATTAACCAATTAGTGTACAGAAAACACTTTTTTTATTTTGTCTGCGGACAAAGTGTTTTTTTTACACTTAAGTAAGTGTATTAAGTACACTTATTAAAGGAGAAAGTGATGGCAAATGGCCAATCATATGATGTGGCGATAATCGGAGGCGGCATTGCTGGCCTCTCGGTCGCTTTGCGCCTGCCGGAGCAGATGCGCGTTGCGCTTTTCACTAAGGGGCAACTGGGGGAGAGCAATACACGCTATGCACAGGGTGGGCTGGCAGTGGCATTGGGTGCTGACGATAACCCCGAATTGCATTTCCGGGATACGATTGCGGCAGGAGCGGGCCTTTGTGACGCGCAGGCAGTGCGCACCCTGGTTGAGGAGGCACCGGCAGCGGTGCGCTGGCTGATCTCGATGGGAGTGCAGTTTGATCGAGCGCACCCCGGCGATGAACACGCTACGAATGATGGATTGCTGCTGGGACGAGAGGCGGCGCATAGTCGCTGGCGCGTTCTGCACGCGGGCGGAGATGCTACAGGCGCGGAAATTGAACGCGCGCTGATGAAGGAGCTGCTTAAGCGTTCCTCGATTGTGCTGTACGAAGAAACCTTTGTGAGTCGTCTGATAGTTGAAGATGGAGTTTGTGCGGGTCTGGAGGCAATAGATCGCGAGGGAAATGTTTTTACCGTAAAGGCAGGGGCAACGATCCTGGCGAGCGGGGGTGCGGGTGGATTATGGCAGCATACCTCAAACCCGGCGGGCGCGACTGCGGATGGGTTGGCGTTAGCATGGCAGGCGGGCGCTGCTGTGACGGACCTGGAATTTATGCAGTTTCATCCGACGGTGCTGGTAGCCGGCGGTGGTTCGCACCTGATATCGGAGGCGGTACGCGGCGAAGGGGCTTACCTGCGCAATCACGCGGGTGAGCGCTTCATGCCGCGCTATTCGCCGTTGGCGGAGCTTGCGCCTCGCGATGTGGTTGCCCGTTCAATATTAAATGAGATGCTGGCCGAGGAGACAGATTGCCAGTATCTTGACCTGCGCCACCTGCCTGCGCAGCGCATGCACGAGCGTTTCCCCACCATTTCTGCCATCTGTCGCCGGTATGGGCTCGACCTTGCCACGGACCTGTTGCCCGTTGCTCCGGCGGCCCACTACTGTATGGGCGGCGTCATGGTTGATAGCTATGGTCGCACGACGGTTGATGGTTTGCTTGCAGTGGGAGAGGTTTCCTGTACGGGTGTGCATGGCGCGAACCGGCTGGCAAGCAATTCACTGCTTGAGGGCCTGGTCTTTGGGCTGCGATTGGCCGGTGGACTGGTGGAGAAGCGTGAGGGGTTTTCAGGAGAAACGCGACTTCGACAGAAAGCAACCACAAGTATGGTCAGGCGCGATGAGATGGAGTTCAACCGGCAACGGGCGACTACAAGGGTCTCCACACCACACCACAGCGCCCCCGTCTCTACGGTGACAGACATACGGAGCGAATTGAAGAAGATCATGTGGAAGTATGTTTCGCTGCGTCGCGATGAGGCAGGGTTGATGGAGGCAAAACAAGGGATCGACACTCTACGCAAGAGTATGGCTGAGAGGTCGGAAGAGGAACAGGGGCTTGTCCGGTGGCTTGAGACGAGGAATATGCTTACTGTGGCCGGGCTTGTGATTGAGGCAGCTTTGCAACGGCGCGAGAGTCGAGGGAGCCACTGGCGTAGCGATTTTCCGGTGGTGGATGAGGGACTGGCAGGATATCACTATGTGTTCCAGATGGCGCAAGAGGAGGGCGACGAAATCTTGCTGAGATGCAATATTCAGGGTCGCCGGGTGCCGGGAGATGAGACCCCCGGCACTCTTACAAAGGAGATGGCGCACCATGCCTAAACCACCTATTGATATTATTCGGCAAGCGCTTACCGAAGATGGAGCGGAATCCGATATCACGACTTTGAGCACAGTTCCAGAGGGACAGCAGGCACGAGCAAATATCCTGGCTCGCCAGGATGGTGTTATCGCCGGACTCGAAGTTGCTGTCGCGACTTTCCAAGAACTCGACGCGCGGATTGCTCTCGAGCAGTTGGTAAAGGATGGAGCCTCTGTGCATTCAGGGGAGGTTCTGGCGCGATTAAGCGGCCCGGCGCGTTCAATTTTGAGCGCCGAGCGTGTAGCGATGAATTTCCTGGGACATCTATCCGGCATCGCTACCTTGACCGCGCAATGTGTGCATGCGGTTGAGGGCACAAGGGCTCGTATTCTGGATACTCGTAAAACGACGCCGGGACTGCGCGCTCTGGAGAAGGAGGCTGTGCGCCTGGGTGGGGGACAGAATCATCGCTTCGGTTTGAACGATGGCGTACTGATTAAAGATAACCATATCAAGGCAGCAGGAGGCATCACCGAGGCAGTTATGGCAGCACGCAAGGCGGCCCCTCACCTGCTAAAGATCGAGGTCGAGTGCGAGACGCTGGCGGAGGTGCGGAAAGCATTGGAAGCTGGGGCAGATGTGGTACTGCTGGACAACATGGGTGTCGAGATGATGCGCGAGGCAGTCACGCTGGTGCGCCGTACGAACCCGGCAGTGTTGATCGAGGCATCGGGAAACATTGGCACGCATCCCGCACGCCTGGCAGCAGTGGCCGCAACGGGTGTGGATTTCATCTCGCTCGGTGCGCTGACGCATTCGGCGGCAAATTTTGATGCCTCGCTGGAGTTTGAAGAATAAAGGAGATTTTCTATGGCAATTCAAGCAGCTTGTGCGGAAAGCAAAGAAGAACGCATTCTGCCGCTTTTGTCTCCTCGCACACGAGCGCAGCATAGCCATGCTGTGCGCATCGATAATGTACCGTTGAAGTACGCGGAAATGTCAGGAGAGGAGCTAGATAAGCGCATCACGGCTGCGCGTGCAGCGTTGGGAGAACGACTTGTGATCCTGGGGCATCACTACCAGCGCGATGAGATCATCAAATACGCCGATTTCCGCGGCGATTCGTTCAAGCTGGCGCAGCTGGCGGCGGCACGCCCGCAAGCCGATTACATTGTGTTCTGCGGGGTGCATTTCATGGCTGAAAGCGCGGATATACTCAGCGCGCCGCATCAGAAAGTGATTTTGCCCAATCCTGCCGCCGGTTGTTCCATGGCCGATATGGCGAATATCGCCGAGGTGGAGGAGTGCTGGGCGATGCTTGAGGAAATACTGGGTCAGGATGCGGGGATTATTCCGGTCACCTACATGAACTCGGCGGCCAATCTCAAGGCCTTTTGCGGGCGCAATGGTGGGATCGTCTGTACCTCATCCAATGCCCCTGCTGTGATAAAGTGGGCATTCACACAGGGCCGGCGCGTGCTGTTCTTCCCAGACGAACACCTTGGGCGCAATACGGCTCTGAAGTATGGCATTCCAGAGGAGCAGATGGCAGTGTGGAATCCAAAGAACCCGCTGGCCACAGAGGCTGCCGAAGAGGAGATCGAACGGGCGAGGATCATCCTGTGGAAGGGCTATTGTACGACGCATATGCGTTTCAATGTGCAGCAGGTTGCGAAGGCGCGTGCCGAATATCCGGGCATCAGGGTGCTGGTACATCCAGAATGCCGCCGCGAGGTGGTCGAGGCGGCTGACCTGTATGGTTCGACCGAGTATATCATCCAGCAGATCGAGCAGGCCCCGTCCGGCAGCCAGTGGGCAGTAGGCACCGAGATCAATCTGGTGCATCGCTTGGCGAAAGAGCATCCCGACCAGTTGATCTTCTGCCTTGACCCGATTGTATGCCCGTGTTCTACCATGTACCGCATACACCCGGCCTATCTTGCCTGGGTGCTTGAGGGACTGGTTGAGGGCCAGGTGATTAACCAGGTGAGCGTGGACGAGGAGACGGCGCACTGGGCGAGGGTGGCGTTGCAACGCATGCTGTCGCTGTGAATATTGTTTGAGCGCAAAGCGTCAGAGTTTCTCAGCGGCAAGGCGTATGATTTCGGAAACGGTGGGGTAGGGAAGAATAGTGGAGGCAAGGGACTTGACTGGTAACGAGGCGCGCATGGCCAGGACAATAGGGGCCAGCAGGTCGCCGGCCCTGGCGCCAAGGATGTGGCCGCCGAGGATGTTTCCCCTGCTGTCTACGAGCAGCTTTATCATGCCCCCGGTTTTGCCGTCGATGAGGGAGCGTTCATTTTCGCTGAAAGGGACGCAGGTCGAGCGATATTCTACATGCTCCTGCTGAAGCTGCTGCTCGGTTTTTCCAACGTGCGCGAGTGGAGGATAGGTGAAGATGCCCCAGGGGATGACGCGATCATCAAATGCATGCGGATTGTTGCTGAAGGCGTTATGAGCTGCCAGTTTGCCCTGTTCGGAGGCAACATGGGTGAATTGATAGGGGCTGGCGACATCGCCCGCGGCCCAGATATGCGGCACAGAGGTACGTAAGTGTTCATCGACGATGATGCCTTTTTTGGATGTCTTCACGCCGGCAGCTTCAAGGTTGAGTGAGGCGAAGGCGGCGCGACGGCCAACCGCGATCAGCAATTCGTCAACCTCAAGTTCTTCCTGATCTTGCTCGCCGCATTGGATGGTGAGGAGCTTGCAAGCGCCTTTTTTCTGTACTCGTTTGAGCTCAGCACTGGTTTCCAGGCGAATGCCTTCGTTGGTGAGCAGTTCGCAGAGCTTAGCGGCCAGTTCACGATCTTCGGTATCCAGGATGTTGGGGCTGCGCTCCAGAACGGTGACTTCGGTGCCGAAGCGCTGGAACATCTGGGCAAATTCGATGCCAATGGCGCCACCACCCGCGATTGCCATGCGACGCGGAAGGGAGGGCAGTGATACAGCCTGGACGTTGGTGATATAGCCAGCTTCATCGAGACCCTCAATTGGTGGGATCAGGGTTTCACTGCCGGTAGCGATAATGATGCGCTCGGCGGAAAAGGTATCATCGTAACCTGATACGCTTATTTCGTGAGGTGAGAGAAATCTGGCCTCGCCTTGGAGGGTGTCAATGCCCTGTTGAGCAAATTTGGCGCGTGCCTCTTCGGGCGTTCCCCCGCGCAGGCGGATGATAACGTTCTGTACGCGTTGTTGAATGGCGGGCCAATCGGCCTGGGATTGGGGGATGTCGAGGCCATATTGAGAGGCATGACGCGTTTCGTAGAGCAGGTTTGCGATATAGAGCAGCGTTTTGGTTGGATCGCAGCCATAGTTGAGGCAAGTGCCGCCGAGCTTGCCCCGCTCAACAAGCGCGATGCGCAGGCCTTTTTTGTCTATTGAAGTGACGGCAGAGCTACCGGCCGCGCCGGAGCCAATGACCAGCAGATCGTACTGTTTTTTTGCCATAGTTGTTATTCCTCCTGTACAGGCTCAAGCAGGATTTGTTCTCGCGGGCATACTCTTCGTTGCCGGCGCGAATAAGGGTGGTATCGAGCAATCTGACGATGGTGGCAAGTAGCTTATCGCGGGGCATACCGAAGAGAGATAGATCATGGGCGGCCCGTGCGCGCAGCGTGGGCAGCATCTGGGCAAACGAGATCATATGATCATATTTTGTTTCGTCGCGTACCTGGCGCCAACGCGGATGATAGCGGTATTGCTTGCGTCCTTTGGCGTCTCTGCCGGTGGCCTGGATATGCCCGTTTGTCTTTGAGCAGATCCAGACGTTGGTCCAGGCAGGCGGAATGCCAAGCGACTTGATGCGCTGTAGTTCAGCGGGGTCGTGAATGGGTTTGCCATCCAGCCCTATGTAGCTGAAGTGCTTGCCGGTACGCTTGCGGCGGATTCCGGGCATGGCATCGGTGACGTAACGTAAACCGGCGGCTTTCGCCGTTTCAATAGGGTCTTTGGCATCACAATTTTCCACATTGCCCATGGTCGGGGGCTGCTGCGGCATGGGTCCGGCTTTTGACACTTCCTACCTCCTCCTCAATACGTATATGTTATAGAAACAGTTCTTTTATAATATAGGGAATACGTTCGATGGAAGCCTTTCTGTATGTATCACGTTTGCCGGGAAAAGGATGTGACAGGGGCGGAGCGGAGCGATTGCCAGATTTCATGCTACAATAAGTCTGGAGGGAGATGAAAAATGATTATGAGTAAAACAACAGATGTCGCTATTATTGGCGGGGGAGTGAGCGGCTGCTCCATTGCTTACCAGTTGAGTAAGGCGGGGGTGCAGGTCACTGTTCTAGAACGAGAAGAGATCGCGGCTGAGGCTTCGAGCGCGGCGGCAGGATTACTTGCTCCGGCAGGGGTACTTACTGGACCTGAGGAGGGGGCAAAGTTGTTTCTGGCAAGCTGGTCAATCACAGGTGAGGTGATTGTTGAGATCGAGGCTGTGAGTGGCGTGCTGGTCGAATATTTTCGTACAGGCGCGCTGCATCTGATAGAGGATGCGGATGAAGAGGCTGAAGCGGAGCAGTATGCGGAGGTGTGGACAAAGCATGCGTCAGATGTCGCGTGGATAACAGGCGATGAACTGCACCAGTTTGAGCCATTGCTGCATCCGGCTTTCAGGCGTGCGCTGTACATTCCGCACGCAGCGAGTATTCGACCGGGTTTGATGACGAGGGCGTATGCTGAGGCGGCGCTGAAAAATGGCGCGCAAATTTTAGAGCATACCGAGGTAATCGGCCTGGAGCAGAATTCAGATAGGGTTACGGGGATTGAGATGGCAACGGGGGAGACGATTGAATGTAACCAGGTTGTGATCGCGGCAGGCGCGTGGTCTGAGCAGATCGGGAGATGGTTGGGATTGAACATTCCCATTTTTCCGGCACGCGGCCAGATTCTGGCACTGCGGCAGCCTGCCACGCCGCTCAACCATACGATCTTTGGCAATGGTGTGTACCTGGTACCTAAAGTCGATAACACGATCTACGTGGGCGCCACAGTTGAGAGCGTTGGATTTGATAAAAGGAATACCGCGGGAGGCTTGCGCTGGCTGCTTTCTTCCGCCATCCAGTTGATTCCTGAATTTGAACAGGCCACACTGGTGAATATGTGGGCGGGTTTGCGTCCGATGTCACGAGATACATACCCTATTCTTGGTAAGGCTCCCGGCTGGGAGAATGTTATTCTGGCAACCGGACATGGCGCGGGGGGCTTCGAATTGAGCGCGATCACGGGCAAGACAATAGCTGAGTTGATAAAGACGGGAAAGACGCCAGATGTGATTCGACCATTCGGGCTTGAACGATTTCAGTAGGGATCAGCCCTATAGGTAGCGTAGAGAAACTTTGTTGGCCGTTTTGTTCGTATGTAGAATGAATGGCTTTAGTAAAGAAGATGAAAGGCGGTTCTCCATTCTTTGAAGTGATGGTGAGGATGCCTCGGGAGGCCGATGAATCGGCGCTGGGCGGGCTCAATCGGCTCCTACAGCCTTGAGATGGAGCGCTTATAGGGAGGACAGTATGACGCAGAATACCGCTGGCAGCCGGGTAATTTATCCTGAAAATGTGCCGGAGTTACGGCTGGACTGGACTTACGCTACAGGGGGGGCGATCAGTTCCGCGCCGGTAGTGGTCAAAGGAACGATCTATTTCGGCTCAAGCGACCATAATTTGTACGCGCTCGATGCCAGCACTGGGCAGTTACGCTGGAGTTATTTGATGGGCAGTACCATTGAGGCTGCTCCGGCGGTGGCTGACGACGTGGTGTATGCTGGATCGTTTGATGGTACACTGGTGGCGCTTGAGGCGACGACAGGCGGCCTGTTGTGGAGCTATACTACAAAGGACGCTATCGATGCTGCTCCGATTGTCGCGGATGGACTGCTGTATGTTGGTTCGACCGATCATTCGCTATACGCCCTGGATGCCAGCACGGGCGACCTGCGCTGGCGTTTTGAGGCAGAGGGAGGTATTCAGTCTACGCCTGAAATCGCTGATGGGATGGTTTATTTCGGGTGCTGGGATGGGACGCTGTACGCCCTGGATGCTTCTACCGGCGCGAAGGTATGGACTTTTACGACGGGCGGGAGGATCAGCTCTTCCCCTGCGGTAGCCAATGGGGTTGTATACTTCGGGTCGCAGGATCATAGTATCTACGCCCTGGATGCCGGCACGGGCACAGAGTTGTGGAGTTACGAGACGGGAGATATTATTCTCTCTTCGCCGGTAGTGAGCAATGGGGTTGTCTATGTGGGGTCGCACGACAGCAGGTTGCACGCGCTAGACGCGGTTCGCGGCGAGTTGCTGTGGAATTTCCTGGCCGGGGGCGCCATTGATGCTGCCCCTATCATTGCCGATGAGGTGATCTATGCTGGCTCCTGGGATACGAACCTGTACGCGCTCTCTACGATAACGGGCGAACGGTTGTGGAGCTATGCTACCGGAGATGCTATCGAGGCGGCGGCAGCCGTCGCAAACGGAGTAGTGTATGTGGGTTCGCGTGATGGCAAGCTTTATGCATTCACCAGCGACAGGCTGTGGAGCTATACGACAGCAGGAAGCGTGCAATCATCGCCGGTGGTGGCAAATGGGCTGGTCTACGTTGGCTCGCACGACCATAGAGTCTATGCGTTAGATGCGATGAGCGGGGATGAGCAATGGAATTACGTGACGGGAGGGAGCATCTTTTCTTCGCCGGCGGTCCTGGATGAAGTAGTCTATACCGGCTCGAATGATAACCTGGTCTATGCCCTGGCAGGTAGTACGGGAGCCAGGTTGTGGAGTGCGGCGACAGGCGGAAAGGTGACGGCTTCGCCTGTGATTGCGCAAGGGATGGTGCTGATTGGCTCGCACGATCACACCTTTTATGCGTTTGATGTGAATACAGGTGAGAGGTTGTGGAGTTATACGACCGCCGGGCCTATTTACTCCACGGCTATGGTAGACAATGGAAAGGTCTATTTCGGTTCATATGACCATAAGCTGTACGCGCTGGATGTGATGAACGGTAAGGAGGTATGGAGTTATGAAACGGGAGATGCTGTCCTATCCACACCGGCGATTGCGGAGGGAGCAGTCTACTTTGGTTCGCGCGACCACAACTTTTACGCCCTCGATGCCGCTAGTGGCAAGGAGTTATGGAAGTTTGAAGCTGGAGATATGATTCACTCATCGCCGGCAGTTGCTAACGGAATCGTCTATTTCGGCTCACACGATCATAGACTCTATGCGCTCGATAGCAGCACTGGCGAGGAATGGTGGAATTTCAGTAGTGGAGGAATTATCGATTCCTTGCCCGCGGTGGCAGATGGAATAGTCTATGTTGGTTCGCAGGATCATACATTCTACGCGCTCAATGCGGAAAGCGGTGAGCGGATCTGGAGCTACACAACGGGAGGAATGATTGTCTCATCTCCGCGAGTAGCCGGTGGGGTAGTATATGTTGGCTCGGATGACCACAACCTGTACGCCTTTAACCACGGGCAAATCGTGGGAAAGTCTGGTGGCAAGTGATGGGGTTGAAGAAAATAGTCCGGCAATCGACGCGGGGGCCGATCAATCGGCGGTGGGCGCGGTGAAGCGGCCCCTACGGCAGAGTCGTGGGGCCGCTTCACCGCGTGGGCGCCGGAGGATGTTGGTAAACGGCGGTGGGGCCGGTTCATTGTGCCGGGTGCCGAGGCTATCCTGGGCTAATATAGCACGATGTCAGTCGGTATTATTCAGTCCTTGCACGATTTCGAACAGGAACCACTTGCGGCGTTCGCTCTCGTCAATAATTATTTCTAACTGACTGGCTGTGGCTATATCGCGACAGCGCACACATACCTGGTGCGCTTCCCGCTGCTTCTTGGCGAGGTGCGCATTGTCCTCCATCAAGCGCCTGGCCATTTCGCCGGGAGGAACAAACTCGCTGTTATCGTCCTCAATTGTCTGCAACTGGCTGATGTGGCTGATACTGCGAATTGTGGTACCCCCTATACGGCGCACGCGTTCGGCCAGTGTATCGACGGCACCGAAGATCTGCCTGGCCTGCTCGTCAAAAAGCAAGTGGTAGTCGCGGAAGTGCGAGCCGGACAGGTGCCAGTGAAAATTCTTGGTCTTGACATAGAGAGCAAACAGATCGGCGACGAGAGGATTGAGCGCCTCGGTAATCGCCTGCGATTCCTGGGATGTCAGGTCTGTAGGTGTCGCCAATTGTGTGGGCGCTGGGAATATCTTGACCTTGCCATTGGATTGCGTTTTTGTCGCTTGCCTGGTTGTCATGATGTATATTCTCCTGAAGGAAGCTGAAAAACCAGTCTGCTCCTGAAAACAGACAGGTAAGGAAGTTGTGCAAATCAGTTTCAGGAGCAGGGTCAGAACGTTAAAGCTACGTAAATGTACCGGCCAAAGTACCGGTTTGGGAAGTAACCCACGTCCATTGTACGTTTCTACAAGCGGAAAAGTTCCATATCCTAAGGCTCAGGAGGACATTTTTCGAGCTCATTTTCTACAAGTTGCAGCGTGTTTTGCAGGCTCTTGAGAATATTGACGGTCTCGATGGGGTTGGCTACACCCTCGTATTCTTCCAGGCTCAGTGCCTGTTTCAGGGCATTGATTTCTAGAATGAGATTTGTATGGAGCCGGCGCAGCTGGCTGCACCTATTCTGGGTATTCTGCATACTTTTGTCTCCTTCTTTTTGTTGATACGGAGGACGACTTGTTGATACGGAGGGCAACCACAAGGGTGCACCCTTACATGCCAACGGTGTCCTTCAGATTCTATTACATTGTGTACGAGCAGTCCAGGATAGAAGAGGACATCAATACTCCTGTTCTTTGTCCACGAGATTGTAGAGGGGCTGGCCGGAGAGGTAGCGGCGTAGATTTTCGGCGAAGAGCATGGAGACGCGATTGTCGTATTCGGGGGTGAGGCCGGAAATGTGAGGGCTGAGAAAGACATTGGGCAGATGCCACAATGGGCTATCTGATGGGAGTGGCTCCTGCTCGAACACGTCGAGGGCGGCACCCGCGATTTGTTTCTCTTGCAGGGCTTGAATAAGGTCGGCTTGATTGCAAACGTCGCCGCGGGCGATATTGACCAGGAAAGCGCTATTTTTCATGGACTGGAAAGCGGCTTGATTGAACATGCCTCGTGTGCCGGAGGTGGATGGAACGGCGATGACGACGATATCACACTCGGTGAGCATGGCTGGCAACTGGTCTGGGGTATAATAGCGCGCGGGGAGCGAGCCATTGGGGTCACCGACGCCGGGGAATTGAAAGCCATGATCGCGGTGATCGGCGCCGCGTTGCATGGCGAGGATGCGCATGCCGAAGGCGCCGGCCAGGCGCGCGACCTGGCGACCAATGCTGCCGTAGCCGACGATGCCGATGGTTTTACCCCATAGTTCCCAGGGTAGAAACACGGAGCGAGATAGCCTTTCGGGTGACCATACTCCCGTCCGCTGCCAGTCAAGCAGGCTGGGGAGGCGATGGAACCAGGCCAGGATCATGGTAAAGACGTATTCGGCGATATTGATGGCATGAATGCCGCTGGAAGTCGTGAACATGACATCAGTTTTGAAAAGCGGCTGGTTGACAACCTGGTTCACGCCCGCCGAGTAGAGCTGCACCCAGCGCAGATCAGGAACCTGGTCGGGAGCAGGCAAATTCCAGCCGAAGGTGTAGAGAATCTGGACTTCTCGCCACAGGTCCGCGGAGATTGCACTCCAGTCATCGGGCGAGCGCTTTTCAATGCGCAGGTTGGGTGAAGTTTGCTGCAAACGCTCCAACCAGCCGGCGCCGAGGCGGGCCAGGCAGAGAACTACGATAGCTTTGTCGTTACTGGCGGTCATAAAAGAAAGTCTCCTTAACTGCGGATGAATTCAAGGACTTCGTCGCGTTTCTGCACCATTAAGGATGATGTCTTCGCTTCGAGGTTGAGACGCAGCAAGGGTTCGGTGTTGGATGGGCGGACATTGAACCACCAGTCACCATAGTCGATAGTGATGCCGTCCAGGTGATCGAGCGATTGGGCATTTTTACCGAAATGTTCTTCGATAGCCTTGAGTTTGCCCTGAACATCGCTGACATGGGTATTGATCTCTCCACTGCGCACCCAGGTATCGAGGGGTTGGATAAGCTGGGAGAGCGGCTTGTTTTCGACGGAGAGGAGCTCGAGGATAAGCAGGAAGGCGATGAGACCGGAGTCGGCGTACCAGTTGTCGCGGAAGTAGAAATGGCCGGAATGCTCACCGCCGAAGATGGCATTCTCTTTACGCATTTCTGCTTTGATAAAGGAATGCCCGACGCGCGTGCGAACTGCCCTGCCGCTCTCTCTTTCAATCAAGGCGGGGACGCTCTTGGAGAGGATGAGGTTGTAGAGGATGGTGGAACCGGGGTGCTTGCGCAGAATGCTATCGGAGACGAGCAGCATGACCATGGAGCCGTCAACGATATTGCCGTGCTCATCAACGGGGAACATGCGGTCGGCATCGCCGTCGAAGGCGGCCCCAAAATCGGCTCCGACCTCGATGACTTTCTTGCGCAGGGCTTCAAGATTTTCCGGTTCAATTGGGCTGGGGGAATGGTTCGGGAAAGTGCCATCGAGTTCAAAGTAGAGGGGTACGAGTTGGGCCGTCAGGTGCTGGAATACGCGGGGCATAATCATGCCTGCCATGCCGTTGCCGGCATCGACGACGACTTTGAGCGGCCGAATCTTGCTGGTATCAATGTAGGAAAGCGCGTGCCGGACGTAGTCGTCGGTGGCATCGCGATGCGTGACCTGGCCCTTGTTTTGTGGTTCAGGAAAGTTGCCCTGTATTGCCAGGTCGCGTATATCGGCAAGGCCGGTATCGAGGCTAATGGGGGCAGCTCCGGCGCGGCAGAATTTCATGCCGTTATATTGTTTGGGGTTGTGCGATGCCGTAATCATGATGCCTGCCGGATAATTATAGTTGCCGACGATGAAATAGAGTTCGTCGGTGGTGGTCAGGCCGCAATCGGCGACGTTGACGCCTTGATCGGTGATGCCGTGAATGAGGGCAGCAGCCAGTTGAGGTGATGAGACACGCATATCACGGCTGACTACAATCTCCGGGACATGCAAATAGATGGCGGCGGCCCGCCCGATGCGATAAACGATCTCCTCATTGAGGTCCTGTCCATAAACGCCGCGCACATCGTAAGCTTTGAAGATACTGGGATCAATGATATTGCCGGTGGTTGTCATTCTTTATCGGCTCCTTTCAGGGCGACCACGAGGCCTACCCTCTCGTATACAGGTTATCTACCAACAAGTGTACCACGTTCCGCGAACGCATTGTGAAATGATCTAACCTCCTCTATCGTCTTTTTTTCTACACAGGTAATCTTTCCTCGTGAGAGACAGCGTGCGATTCACGATGATGAGCGCCAAGAATCGCTGCCAGCCCCGCAGGAAGAGATTCTCGAAGTATTTAACCAGCGCTGTGCAGGCATGGGCCAGGGCGGCGCCCTGGCCCATGCCTCATGCTATACAGAAGATGCAGACTCTCTCACCTATCAGGCGAATACTTGAAAAGCAACTGCCGTCTCACCCTCCATGCCCGTCATAGCCGTAAACAGCGGGGCCTGCCGTATTATTGCTCCCATCGGCCAGAGGAGGAGAGGTGGGCCTTGGCGCAAGGCAGGTTTGGCCCCGCTGTGGGTACGCCGGGTTTACACGACGTAAACCAGCAGGATTGGCGCGCCGACCAGGAAAGCGGCAATCCAGGGATCGTACCAGTTCGGACCCAACCAGGTTAGATTCATTTGTATGGAATAGGGGAATTTAAAGACGGCCAGGAGGGATAAGATTCCACCAATCATGATGCTACTGGCAAAGGCGAGTAGAACGCCTTCGAAGGTACTTTTTATACTCTTTATGCCTCTACCAAGAGCAAAAGCCATCAAGGTCAAGACGATAATCGAAAGCAAGAGGAAGAAAAGGTTGGCCGGGGGAGTCGAGGCAACCGCACCGAGGCTGGAAATTCCAGGGAATGTGAGCGCACCAGCGGCGGCCAAAACGATAAGGACAAACAATACGAAGGCCATTTGAAGGGCCCATTTACCGAAATCCATGTTCTACTCCTTTAGTGGACGGCATAGTCCAACTCCCGAAAAGCATCATATTACCCCTCTATAACGGATGCTGTTTGCCTTACTTCAGCTACATCAAAAGCCTATTTGATATTTTCTCCCTATGGCTTTAGCTCTACTGTTTATAATGTGCAAGAGATATACTTCATAAAGAAGTATACACCAAACTAGCTGATTTTTCAGCATTCTGGGGAACTAAATCGGCATTATTTATGAGGAATGGGGCTATGTTCGATGTATTATTGAGCGCATACTGCGAAACGCAGCGAATTCTGATCGCTGGTCAGACCTGAGCGCAGCAAGATGCCGATAAGAGGGGTATTTCTTTCATTACTGGTGGGTGTCAACCAGATACTGACATTATTTGCCAGGGCAGAGAGTTGGGCAATCATTGTTGTGATGATCAGGTAGAAGACTAAGCCGAGAATGATCAGGACAATGAGATAGGAGGCAAGAATGGCAAGAAGTCGCGGTATGAATCGTCTGAAAAGTGCTACCAGCGGGGTGATGGCAGAGGCGGTGAGGCCGCTACTGCCAAGATGAGCAGCGATGTGGTAATATGGCTGGCGGCCCAGCGTATGACGAGGGCCAGGGCGAGAGCGGCGAGAATGGTGAGCAGGATGATCAGGCGCCTCGTCCATGCGGACGTCGATGTGTTGCTATACAGTGAAGGCTGGTGCGAATCGCGCATTGAGAGTATTGTGCCAGCTCCTTTCGGATGGAATCGACCAATTATGAATTCAATTCAATCATACTTCAGGAGCACGTACAAGGGTAAAAATATGGAAGCAGAGCAATTGAATGCTACAGGCTCATCAACTGGATTTGAACGCCGCAAAGAAGATTATCCGCTAATAACCGGTCATGGGCATTATGTTGACGATTTGAGACCGGCGACTGGCCGGCCTGCTGCTCTCTATATGGCTGTAGTCCGTAGCCCCTATGCGCATGCGGAGATCAAAAATGTGGGTCTCGACGCGGCCAGGGCCGTACCAGAGGTGGTTGGTGTCTTCGAGGGCGCGGAAGTGGTAAAAGACATGCCTGCTCTCGATACTATACCCGTGCCGGGTCTGAAGAAGCCTGAACGGCGTCCTATGGCTATAGGAAAGACACGTTATGTAGGGGATGCTGTGGCAGTTGTGGTGGCTGAAAGCCTGTATGCCGCGCTGGATGCGCGCGACCTGGTGGAAGTGGGGTATGAGCCTCTAGAGGCAGTGACGGACGCAGAGCAAGCGCTGCAGGGGGATGCGCCTTTGCTCTATGAGGAAGCAGGCTCAAATGTTGCTTTCACTTCGCAGATGAGGGGAGGCGATATCGCGGGCGCTTTCGAGCAGGCGGATCATATCGTTCGGCTGCGAATAGTCAACCAGCGGCTGGCGCCGAGTTCAATTGAGCCGCGGGCCTGCATGTTTGACTTTGACCCGGACAATGGAGAGCTTACGGCCTGGATGTCTTCTCAATCCATTTTCAGGGCACGGGATACGCTGGCGGCATTTTTGCGCCTGGATCGCAATCGCATCCATGTGAAAAACGCGGATGTTGGTGGTGCTTTTGGCGCTAAAAATGCGCTTTTAGGCGAGGAAATCGTGGCGGCGGCGCTGGCGATGAAATTGGGGAGAGCAGTGAAATGGATTGAGGGGCGCAGTGAGAATTTGCAGGCGCAGACGCACGGGCGCGGCCAGGTAAACTATATCGAGGCGGCAGTCAAAGACGATGGACGCGTTCTCGGTTTAAAGGTGCGCACGATTGCCGATCTTGGCGCGTTTCTGGCCGGGGCGACTGCCATGGTTCCTAATCGCACTCCATCTTTTCTGTGCGGCCCATATCGAATACAGGCTGTGGAGAGCGAGGTGGTGGGAGTGTTCACCAACAAGGTGCCCACCGCTCCTTACAGGGGCGCGGGGCGCCCCGAAGCAACCTATATGCTGGAACGCACTATGGATCGCATCGCGCACGAACTGAAGATCGATGCAGTCGAACTGCGAGGGCGCAACTTTATTTCAGTGGATGCTTTCCCTTACACGACCGTGACTGGTGTCAGCTACGATAGCGGCAATTATGCCGCCGCACTTACTAGAGCTTTAGAGTTATCCGGGTACACAAGTTTACGCGAAGAACAATCCGGGAGGCGGGAGTCAGGAAATCCCAGGTTGCTGGGGATCGGCATGTCCAGCTTTATTGAACTGACGGGCGATAGCGCAGCTCCTCCCGGCATGCTCCGCGAAGCAGCGACGGTACGCATTCGCAGGGATGGAACTATTCTGGTTCAAAGCGGCGTGGCGCACAACGGCCAGGGGCATTTTACGGCTTTTGCCCAGATTGCAGCAAGCGTTTTTGGTCTACCCGGCTCAAAAGTGGAAGTGCACATGAATGATTCGAGCTTGCCGGGTTTTAGCGTTGGCACATTCGGCAGCCGTATCACCCAGGTTGCCGGTTCTGCTGTGCAGCTGGCAGCCGAGGCTGTGCGTGAAAAGGCTTTGCGAGTGGCGGCAAGCAGACTGGAAGGGGCCCCGGCAGACCTGGTGATGGAGGGAGGCAAAGTGATGGTACGAGGGGTGCCCGCGCGCTCAATCGCGTTAGGAGAACTTGCGCGGCTGGTGGAGGAGAAGCCTGACTTGATTGAACATGAGGCCCCCAATGCGTCAAATAGTGTTCTTATCGAGGGACTGGCGGCGTGGCGGGATTTCAGTCCACAGGGAGCCGCCTATGCCTCGGGCACACATATAGCGGTGGTGGAGGTAGAAATGGAAACCGGCGAGGTGCGTATCCTTAAATATGTAGCGGTCGACGATTGCGGGCGTGTGCTCAATCACCACCTTGCCGAATCGCAGATACATGGTAGCATCGCACAGGGCATTGGGCAGGCATTGTATGAAGAAGTGCTATATGACCAGGATGGGCAGTTGCTTACCGGTACGTTGATGGATTACGCGCTGCCGATTGCTGCGCAGATGCCCGAGTTCGTGACAGATTTTGTCGAAACGCCCTCGCCTTTCAATCCAACCGGCGCGAAAGGTGTGGGCGAGGCAGGTTGCATCGGCGCTCCGCCCGCGATTGTGAATGCGGTGCTGGATGCGCTCGAGCCCTTGGGGATAAGGGAAATTGATATGCCATTGAAGCCGGAGAAGGTTTGGAGAGCTATTATGAACTCGAAATTGTGATACTTTGCCCCCCAAATGTGATTGCTCCGTGATTTCTGCGCGCTATCCTCATAGTAGAGGGATAAGGGCGAGCCGGTGAAGAAGATACCCGCCCTCCGTTTCTCACGTGCAAAGGAGAAACTACATGGATGAATGAGCACCGGCAATGCTGAAAGGAGTAAGTTTGTGTATCAGAATATTCTGGTCCCTCTCGATGGGTCGAAGCGTGCGGAAGAGGCACTGGTGGTTGCTGCACGTCTCGCGCGTGCTTCTGGCGGTACAATCTTTCTGCTGCGGGTTGTGAGTATGTCCAACCAGTTCGCCTCATATGTGGCACTTGAACCGCTCATGACACAGCAGGCTATCGATGCCCAGCTTGAAGAGGCAAAGGATTACCTGGATCGCCTGGCCAAGAAGGAAGGCCTGGCGGATATACATAGTAGGACGCTGGTGTTTTTTGGCCAACCGGCTCTAAATATTCTTTCGGTTGCCGAATCATATCGCATCGATCTAATCATTATGTCGAGCCATGGTTATACAGGCATGACGCGCTGGATCATGGGAAGCGTGGCAGAGAAAGTTTCTCATGCTTCGCCGGTTCCGGTACTCATATTGAGAGAAGGGAAACCTCCGCTGGCCGGTTTGCACCCGGATGGGAGCGGCGCTCTGAAAGCGCTGGTTCCAGTGGATGGCTCTGCTCATGCTGAGGTGGCAATTGGGCCTGCCGCGCAATTGATTGCAGGGCTGGCCTCTCCCGGGCGGGGCGCGCTCCACCTTACCCAGGTGGTGGTGATGCCGTCGCTAGAGCAGTTAAACTCTAGTGAGCACGCAATGATCTTACAAAAGGCCAAAGAAAATCTGAGCGCTACTGTACAAGAAATCCGCGAAGGGCTGATCGCAAATTATGGGTCCGATCTGCATCTCTCGCTCACGTGGTCGGTTACAGTTGATGACGATATCGCGGGTGGTATCGTTCGCATGGCGGAAAGCGGTGAAGATGCGGAAGGAGCGGGGACGTTTGGTAGATGCGATATGATCGCAATGGCAACACATGGATACAGTGGCCTGCAGCGGTGGATGCTCGGCAGCATAACGGAGCGTGTACTGCATACTACCAGATTGCCAGTGTTGATTGTGCGACCAACGCACATGACGGAGTTGGAGCATAGAGCTTATGATTCAGCCCCTCTGAGCAAAGTATCGGATTGAGTGAGCCAGAGAAAATAGGGTGAGTGACGCAAGAGCCGCCTCTACCCTACGCTACCCCTGAAGGGGCGCGTAGGGTAGAGGCGGCTCTTGCGTCACTCTGCCCCGATTCGGCAAGAATGTGGTATGCTTTTTCCATGAAATGGAGCGGCAAGCAATGCCGCTTCCAGATTCCCATCCTGTTAAATGACGATAAGCAATAGAACAAGAAACGAGGGCTCATATGCCAGGACAATTATCCAGCCGGGTACGCGCACTTGGTGTATTGACCGGCGGTGGAGACGTACCGGGGTTGAATGCTGCTATCAAGGCGCTTGTATATAGTACAGAGCCGCTCGGCATTCGTATTACGGGGATTCGTGAGGGATGGGAAGGGATTACCTTTCTTGACCGTTCGCGCGGCTTGAATAACCTTATTTTCAACGCGGATGACCCCAATACCTGGGATAGCAATTATATCTTGCCTTTGAATCGACTCAACACGCGCACCATCGATCGGCAGGGAGGGACGATACTGCAATCCACGCGTACCAATCCCGCACGCGTGCGGGCTGGTGATCTCCCCCCATATCTCGCAACATACGGTGCCGGGCACGCTCCCGATGATCGCGTTGATCTGACGAACGAAGTGCTGGAGAATTTGAAGTTTCTCGAACTCGATGGACTGGTTGTCATAGGGGGCGACGATACCTTGAGCTATGGAGCGGTACTGGCATCGAAAGGCGTTCCCATCTGGGGTATTCCCAAGACCATGGACAACGATGTGCATGGGACCGATTACTGCATTGGATTCCAGACGGCCATCAGCCGGGCGGCGGAGTTTATTACTCGCATCCGCTCCACGGCCGGTTCGCACAGCGAGACGGTACTTTTCCGCATGTTTGGGCGTGACGCAGGATTTACTGCCCTGGAAACGGCGATAGCCACATGGGCCGACCGCGTCCTGATCCCCGAAGCGCCTGCTCATATCGATAGGTTGGCAGAGCTTATTCTGCAGGACCGGCATAACCCGCGCCATTACTCAACCGTCATCCTTTCGGAGGGGGCTAACCTGGGTGTCCCTGTGCCAGAAATTGGTTCGGCCGATGCCTACGGGCACCGTAAGAAGGCCAACGTGGCCGAATTCCTGGCCGACGAATTGGCGAAGCGGCTCCCGCATATTCGTTTTCTGCCCATCGATTTAACCTACTTCTTGCGCAGCGGCGAGCCCGAGGTGTACGATAAGCATATGGCTGTCTATTATGCTAACGTCGTTACGAGCCTGGTGCGGCAGGGTATCTACGGGGTCATGGCGGCACACCGCGATGGCCAGTTTATCTCAACCGATATTCCCGGTAAAAACCTGCCAGCACGCCGGGTAAGCCTGGAGGATTATGATACCACGCATTACCGGCCCAATTTCGAACATATTACCGGCCCATACCGGCCACAGGTGTAAAAATAGATGAGGATATTAGTCGCGGAAGATGATGTTCATTTAGGCCCCAGTCTGAAGAAAGGGCTGGAGGGCAACCATTATGCTGTTGATCTCGTGGGGGGGGGCCAGGAAGCACTCTCCTACAGCCTTACTGTACCATATGATCTGATTATCCTGGATGTGCTGTTACCGGGTCTCAATGGGTTTGAAGTCTGCCGGCGGGTGCGCGATTCGGGAAAGAAGATGCCTATTCTGTTTCTGACAGCGCTGGATGGTATCGATGAACGGGTGAATGGATTGGACCTGGGAGCCGATGATTACCTGACGAAGCCTTTTGCCTTCCGCGAACTCGAGGCACGGGTGCGCGCTTTGTTGCGGCGGGAAGGCACGTCGAAGACGATGGAATTACGATTCATGGACATTACTCTCGATATGGGGACCCACGAGGTACACCGGGGGGGCCGAGCTATCACACTGACAAGCAAGGAATATATGCTGCTGGAATTGTTGATGCGCAACCCGCGACAGGTGTTGAGCCGCATGATGATCGCGGAACATCTATGGAATGTTGACGCAGAACATCTTTCCAACGTCATTGATGTCTATATTCGTTATCTAAGGCGTAAGTTATGCGAGAATGGCGAGCCCAACGTGATTCAGACCATCCGGGGATTTGGTTACCAGTTGAAGGAGCCATAAGATGATGCGGCTGCTCGGTCGCGTAAGGCATCTAGGGATACGAGCGCAGTTGACCCTGTGGTATATTGCCGTCTTTACGATACTTATTCTGATCTTCGGAGCTATCTTCTATGTGAATTTGAGGGCATCACTGTCGGCAAGCTTCGATAGTAGCCTGCAAGAGCGCACGGAACAAATCGCGGCAGGTATCAGCGAGCGTGACGGGAAGATCGTCATTTCGGATGTTTCCGGCGAACTGCCAGGGCTGATTGACGATGACGATATTGCTAATACAAACGTAACCCCACAGGTAACTCCCACAATCCAACAACAAACAGACCAGAAGCCTGAGCTGAACGTTGATACCGGTGTGCTGGTACGTGTTCTGAACAGCCATGGACAGGTTGTCTATGTCTCACCCGCCTTCCAGTTTCTCAACGTGCCAGATCAAAGTATTATACAGCCATTGCATGGCACCTCATGGCAAGGAACCGTTACAGCGCGCAATGCTCATTCGATCAGGCTATATAGCACGGCACTGGTGGAAAATGGAAAAGTCTTCGGCGTTGTACAGGTTGGGGAACCGCTTGCATCATTGGACAACACGTTGCGCAGCATTTTGTTCGAATTTCTGCTAATTGTGCCTTTTGTCCTGCTATTCGGCGCATTGGGAAGCTACTGGTTGGCAGCACGTGCATTTGCGCCAATTCATCGTCTAACGTGTACCGCGCAGCAGATCGAAGCGGAAGACCTGCACCAGCGTGTGCCAGTGCCGCGCGCCAGAGATGAAGTGCAGGATCTGGCGCTGACGTTCAATGAAATGATCGAGCGGCTGGATAAGGCCTTTACGCAGCAGCGCCGCTTCGTGGCCGATGCCTCGCATGAACTACGCACTCCCGTTGCTGCCATCCGCAGTATGACCGATGTGGTTCTGGCGCAAGGAGCCGGAGAGGAGGAATATGTGCATGTACTATCTGAGGTCAATGCTGTATCTGAACGGCTCGCTCAACTGCTCAATGACCTGCTGACCCTGGCACGCGCTGACGAAGGACAGGTGCTGCTAGAACGCAAGCCGGTGCGATTGGACCTGCTGGCGACGGATGTTGCGGCGTCGACGGAGTTATTGGCGAGCGAACGAAATATAGCGGTCGAGGTCGATACGCAGGAGCCTGTGCTGGTGCTGGGCGATGAGGTGCGCCTGATCCAGGTTATTTTGAACCTGCTGCAAAATGCGCTTCTTTATACCAACCCGGGAGGAAAGGTTTCGCTGATTGTCAAGGCCAGCGGCGCTAACGCCTTGCTCATTGTGCGCGATACGGGTATTGGGATAGCGCCTGAGCACCTGGAGCATATTTTCGAGCGTTTCTACCGGGCGGATGCCGCTCGTTCGCGGGCGGCAGGTGGCAGTGGACTTGGGCTGGCTATCGTGGATTGGATCGTGCTGGCCCATAAAGGAACGATTACTGTCGAGAGCGAGGTTGGGAATGGAAGCACGTTTACAGTAGCTCTTCCTTTAGAAAAGCAGCTTAAGACGATCTAATTTTATCTAGATAAATTGATAGAATCTTCATCACTCTTTCATAATTCCTCTGTATACTCTAGGAAGCGAAAGTGGGTGGTCCCACCCAGGATGCGATCAATCTGGTCCCTACACCCCATCTGACTGGATAGAGGACTTCAAAGCTTAGAGGCAGGAATGAAACCTCTTGAAAAGAGCTTTTATGATGGGGCTTGCAGAGGTACAAAGCACGTATGAAACAAATGAATAAACCGAAATCTTCTAATCAGCAGGTGGCGCCTGCCACTCCCCCGGTTCCGAATAATCCACAAGCGGATCGTCCAGGGGATAAGATGAGACGCCTTACGGAGTGGATTCTGCTGCCGCTCAGGTTGTTTCTGGGTGTGACGTTTGTCTATGCCGGAATTCAGAAACTGACCGATCCGCAATATTTTAATCATGCGGCGCCGGGATATATCGGCAAGCAAATCCTGGGCTTCGCGTTCGGCTCACCGATTCATAACTTTCTGGTCTATGTTGTGGTGCCACACGCCAGTTTCTTTGGGGCGCTGGTTGCGTTTGGCGAACTGGCTATTGGTCTTGGAACATTGTTGGGATTGCTCCTGCGTCCCGCGGCTTTCTTCGGACTCTTGTTGAGCCTGATGTTCTTTCTTTCTGCCAGCTGGCGTGTGTACCCGTACTTTTACGGGGCCGATATCGTCTTTGTGTTCTGCTGGATTACGATGCTGATTGCGGGGCCTGAGATGTGCTGGCTGCCCGCACTCGATACATGGCTTGTAGCGCGCTGGCTTGAGAACGCCTCACCCGCAAGCCGGCCACGACTCGGGCGAGTATCCTCTATCTTGCTGGGAGTTCGCGAGCAACCCCAGCCTGCTATCAATATAGGAGCGCAGCAGGCACAGGGCAAAAGTGCTCCAGGCGGCAAGCAAATGGCGCCGAAGGCGCGGCTGGCGGCGTTAAGGCAGCAACAGCAGAGCCGGCGCAATTTCTTGTGGGGACTGGTGACGGGCAGCGCAAGTATGCTGGGGATTGTGGCAGTCTGGCAGGTACTGAACCGTATCGATAGCTCTGATCAAACGGCGCTTCCTCCATCTACTGGCGGCGCTGGCTCGGGCGGCGCTTCCAGCACACCGGTCGCAAGCGGGACACCAGGCACAATTGCGCAGATAAGCGCGGTGCCGGCGAATAGCTCTGTGAGTTTCACGATTCCGTCGAATGGCGATCCCGGTGTGCTTGTTCACCTCAACAATGGCCAGTTTGTGGCTTTCGACGCCACCTGCACGCACGCCGGGTGTCCGGTGTCATATGATCCCAGTAGTCAACTCCTGCTTTGCCCATGTCACGGCGCACAGTTCGACCCGGCCAGGGGAGCGGCAGTCGTTGGTGGGCCGGCCCCTACACCACTGGCACCCGTGCCGATTAATGTAAATAACGCGAGCGGGACGATTAGTATTAGCGGGCAGTGATGGAAATGCCTGCGTAAATAAATATAGCCCTACAACTGGCAGGTTCTAATCTTCTTCAGAATCTGCCAGTTTTTTTACTGTTTACTAGCTCAAAGATGATTGCGCTTACCGATTATTCTTATCAAGGAGACCTGGCAGGACGGGTAGACCAGCAAGCGCCATATGATGATCGAACGCAAAGACCGCGTCGATGTCTGGTCGAGACTGGATCAAGGCAATGGAAAAAGCATCTACATAGGAGAGTTTTCGATCATGATAGCGCCCAATTACCTTGCAAACTCCGGCCTCCATCTGAGAATCAGGATAGACTACCTGGAGGAAGCCTTGATTTTCAATTGTATCCTTCACCATCAGCCATCTTGAAGCTTCCCTGGCCCCAATGTGATAACGAATCCAGGTATATGTTTCGGATACGACACCCCAGCTTGTGACACGAAGAGTCATAGGGGAGAGGCTTTGATGAAAAGCGACAGCAGCAGCATGGTGACGCTCATTGCTATCCATCAAATCGATCCAGGCTGAGGTATCAACGAACACCCGCCGAATATCAGCGATAGATGTCGTCATGATCTACCTCGGATGGTCCGGAGAACAGGCCAATCAGGTCTGCAAAAGGATCCTCATTTTCTCTGATGCCCTCCCTGGCAAGCAACAGATCCACTGCTTTGCGCAAGATTTCTGCTTCTGTAGTGTTCTGTTGCTGAGCAAGCCGCTTGATTGCCCTATCTTGTGACACAGTTATATATGTTTGTTTGCGAACTAACTCCATATTTATCACCTCCATGGTGTCATTATATAACATCTTAGAGATTATTTCTAGTAGGAACAATTTCTTTAAATCAAGCCTTTGCTCACACAAAGTTCCGCATTCAAGATAGACCCGCCCGCGGCTCCGCGAATGGTGTTGTGGCCGAGCAGCACAAATTTGTAGCTGAGGATGGGGCAAGGGCGCAATCTGCCGATGGTTACGGCCATACCATAACCCGCATCGCGGTCGCGCAGCGTCTGTGGGCGGTCGGGTTCGGTGCGATAGATTAAGGCCTGCCGGGGCGCGCTGGGCAATTGGAGCTGCTGCGGCTCGGCTGTGTAGTTTTCCCAGGCCGCGATGATATCTTCTTCACGGGCACGCGCGCCTAATTCGACGCTGGCGCATTCCAGATGGCCCTCACGCGTGGCGACGCGATTGCATTGGGCGCTGACGACGATGGAAGCATCGACAAAACCCTGTCCTTCTTCCCAGGTACCGAGCATTTTGCGGGTTTCGCGCTCGACCTTCTCTTCTTCGCCGCCGATAAAAGGGATGGCATTGTCGAGGATATCGTAGGAGGGTAGGCCGGGATAGCCCGCGCCGGAGATGGCTTGCAGGGTCGTCACGAGGACTTTGTGGACGCCGAATGCCTGTTGCAGCGGTTTGAGCGCCATGACGAGGGGAGTTGCGGAGCAGTTGGCGTTGGTGACAATGCAACCTGACCAGCCGCGGATTTTGCGCTGCGATATGATAGACGCAGCGTGATCGGCGTTGGCCTCGGGTATGAGCAATGGCACATCGGGGGCCATGCGGTAGTTTTTCGCGTTGCTAAAGACGGCCATGCCAGCGCTCGCGAAGTCGGCTTCGATTTCGCCGGCTACCTCTCCGGGTAATGCTGAAAAGACGATCTTCACATGCGGCAATGCCGCGGGGCGACAGGGCAAAATGGACAGCGAGGCGGCAGCGGCTGGCATTTCGCTGCCCGGAAGCCGCCAGCGTACAGCCTCGCCATAGGGACGGTCCCTATGCGCTTCTGAGGCGGCCAGGGCAACCAGTTCAAACCAGGGATGCGCGGAAAGTAGCTCAATGAAACGCTGGCCGACCATGCCGGTGGCGCCTAAAACTGCTACAGGGATACGGGATTGAAGATGCATTGAATTTCTCCTTAGATGACTTCGCGGTGTTTCTCCTGGGTGTGGCTGCGCACCAGGGGAATGACGGGGGCGATCAAATCATGGTGCAGGCAGCGCAAGGCTGGCTCAGTGTCTTCATCTTCAACAATCAATATGATGCAGCCCTCAGAGGCGCCCTGCGCAACTACAGGAATGCGCTCATGGGCGAGAGCAGAGATGGCACGAGCAGGACTCATCGGGCTGACCGTGAAGCCGGAACCGATACAGGCGCAAGCTGCCAGCCCAGGGCGGCATAGGACGCGCCAGTTACCTATGTCATGCTGCAAGAGGGCCACAACGGAATCGCCAGCCTGGTCCTCGACGAGAAACGAAAGATGATAGCCGGAGGATAAACAGATAGCAACGGGCGCGGCGCCGGCACGCGCCGCAAGGGCAAAAACTTGCGCGGCGTTTTCGGGTATGCCGAACATCGCGATGCTTTCTACGGTGATCAATGCCAAGTGACGGCGAATGGCGATGGCCCTGGCCGCGCTCGGCGAACTGCCCTCCGGCCCAACGATAGTGCCACGGCGGTGGGGATGAAAGGTATTGCGCACATGTACGGGAATATTGCGGTGTGCCAGAGGCATGAACGTGCGAGGGTGAAGCACTGTCGCGCCAAACCAGGATAAACGCGCGGCTTCGGAGTACGAGAGTTCCGGCAGCAGGCGCGCATTGGGAACGATACGTGGGTCGGCGGTCAGAACACCATCGACATCGGTGTAAATGGAAACGTCGCTACAATCCAGGGCGGCCCCGATGACCGAGGCGGAATAATCCGAGCCATTACGTCCCAATGTGGTAACAATGCCTGACTTCGTGCGACCGATAAAGCCTGCCGCGATTGGTATGGTGCGACGCGCAATCAATGGAGAAAGCAGCGATTGGGCATTGGCTCGCGTCTCTTCGGATAGAGGTTCGGTTCCCACTACTGATGCGGGTGAGGCTGGCGCTTCGCCTTTCGGATGGCCGGTAATAATGACTTCCTGTCGTACTGGCATGGCCCGCACACCTATGTCGCGCACGGCGGCTGCCAGCAACAACACCGAGAGGCGTTCACCCCATGCGGCAATGATCGAACCTCCATATAGCGCGGTGTCCAGTTTGCCTGTTTCACCTGCGGGGAGATTGCGGGATGCTACCTTAGCCAAGTCTTGCTCCAGGGATGTGAAAGCCGTTTCGAGGCCGTGAAGCAAAGCGCGTTGATTTTCAGGGTTATGAACGGCTTTGCCGGCGGCTTCGAGGTGCCTCTGTTTTAGGGCGCGCAGTTCTTGTTCACATGCATCGTGTTCATATGTCCAGGCGTAATAGGCGATGCGCAGCAGCTGGTCTGTCACGCCAGACATGGCGGAGACGACGACGACGGGAAAATTTCCTTCACAATCATGCAGTTGTTTCTCAATGATATGGGCTACATGGCGAATGCGCTCGCCAGTGGCTACTGAGGTGCCTCCAAATTTCAAGATGTTTACAGGATTATTCATAATGACTCCAGAATAATGGTTGAATTTCTTTCGGTTCTCCATATTGGTGATTGAGGACCGAGGGCCACCTCAAGGGTCCCGCCCCCATCCACCACCACCCCCGCCCTTACAATGACTACGCACCCCTGCAGAGCGGCCCTGTGTCATATGAAAGGGCAAAGGAGCGGATTGCGATACCGTCGTGGAGAACCTTCTCAAGAACCATCCACGACGATATCGCAGGGATTACACGCCCGCTGGCTTACTGGCTTTTGTTGTCGCGGCTTTGAGGGCCTGGTTTCGGCTACCTTGTGAATGTCGAGCGTGTCGAGGCGCGGATTGCCGACCGTCTCGGCATAAACGGCCTTTGCGCGTTCGTTGAAGGCGGAGCGGAAGTTCTCCGGGTCGCGGCTATCGACGAAACGGACGTTAATTCCCAATCTGGGCAGCGTATAGTGTAAGAGGTTATAAGAGCCACCGAACAGGCTGGCCGAACTGATGATCTGATCGCCAGCCTGGGCAATATTGAGAATAGCCAATGTTTCAGCCGACTGGCTGGACGCGGTAGCCAGCGCGCCCATACCGCCTTCGAGCGCGGCAATGCGACGCTCAAACGCATCTTGCGCCGGATTCATAAATGCGTGTATAGGTATTGCCAAAGCGCTTCAAGCCAAAAAGATTCGCGGCATGTTCCGGGCTGTCCAAGACATAGGAGGATTTCTGATAGATGAGCACAGCCCTGGCATCCGTGGCGCTATCGGCCGTCTCCTGACCCGCATGCAAAGACAATGTTTCAAAACCATAGTGGCGATTACTATTCAATGCCATTTTGTTCTCCTTTAAACTAGATGATCGTGGAAAGCGCGGCGGCCATTTGTTGCCATTCCTTGAGGAAGGCGTCATGGCCGTGCGGTGAGTCGAGTTCGATATAGTTCGCGTTCCCCCCCAGGGCGCGAACCTGCTCTGCCAGGTGGCGCACATGTGCGGCCGGGAAGAGAAAATCTGAGCGAATACCGATAAACAGGAGCTTGCTGCGCAGGCGGCGCAACGCGGCTTCCAGCGATGGATAGTCAGCGCTTACGTCATACAAATCCATGGCGCGGCTGATGTAGAGGTAGCTATTGGCATCGAAACGCCGTACCAACGCATCTCCCTGGTAGTACAAGTAGTCCTCTACGTCGAAGCGGGTACCCAGGTCGGCTGCGCCGCTGGGCGAAGAAACGCTCATGCGGGTGGCAGGCTTGCGGGCGAAGCGCATCTCCATGGCCTCCTCGCTCTGGTAGGTAATCATGGCGAGCATACGGGCGATGGCAAGACCGGCAGATGGCCCTTCGCCCGGTTGATAGTTGCCACCTTGCCAGCGGGGATCGGCCATAATTGCCTGCCGCTGCACCTCGCTGAAGGCGATGGCCTGAGCGGTCAGACGGGCGGTTGCCGCTACTACTGCTGCGCTTTGTACCAGATCGGGATAGGTGATGGCCCATTCCAGCGCCTGCTGGCCGCCAATCGAGCCGCCGGCAACCATTGCCAACTGCTTGATGCCAAGGTATTCGATCAGCATCTTTTGAGCGTTGACCATGTCACGAATGGTGACGATGGGAAAATCCATGTTGTAGCGGCGGCCTGTGTGTGGGTTGAGCGAAGACGGGCCGGTGCTGCCATAACACCCTCCCAGGATATTCGAGCAGATCACGAAGTAGCGTGACGTATCGAAAAGCTGTCCATCGCCAATCAATGGATTCCACCACGCGGCTTTTGGATCAGCAGGATGCGCCGGATCATGAGCGTGCGAACTACCCGTAAGGGCGTGTGTGATCAAGATGGCATTGTCGCGTGTGGCATTCAGTGTGCCCCACGTTTCATATGCCAATGTGATTGGCCCCAGTTGACCACCCAACTGTAGGGGGAGTGAATCGAAGGTATAAGTGGTATATGCGGGCAGTGCCTGCGCCGGCGCTGCTTCTACCTTGACCGGAACGCCATCGCGGTCAATCTGGGCCACCATGAGTTTTCCTTTCTTTTCATGCTTGCTGCTTAATGGTGCATTTGCTCAATTCGTAGATGCAGGGCGGGCCGGTGAATCGGCGCTGGGCACGATCAATCGGCCCCTACGCATGGAGCGAAGGCTTGCCACTGAAATTGAGTACAAAAAAACCTTCACCCCAAGAGCGAAGGTTTAAGCAACAAAAAACCCCTAAATATAGGGGTAGCTTTCATAGCTTTTTCCCCTCATCTTGCGGACATTTCCGCCGGAATTGGCACCCTTTCTACTACTTTATAGATGGGTTGCCGGGCTTCACCGGGCCGTTTCCCTCCACCTCTCTTGATGAGAACAAATGCTGTGTATGTTCAATTGTAAGGTGCTTGCTGTATTGTTAGTAAGTATAATGGAGAAGCGGGGTAAGTGTCAAGGGCCCCGGTTCTGACATCCACTCATAACTCGGGGTGCAGGGGTTTCACCCCTGCCGGGGTGCGGGGTGTCCCCGCTTGCTTCCCCTCCCGTCCTGACGGGCCGTAGGCCCGCTGCAAGAATTATGAGTGGATGGCAGCCCCGTTGAGAGAATAACTAAATAACTAGTAAGTACTTGTAATTACCTGTAAAATGTCGTATAGTTTTAAGAGCAAAAAGGGGCCAGGCGGGGGTCGAACCCGCAACTACCCGAGTAGCAGTCGGTTGTGCTATCCATTGCGCCACTGGCCCATATAGCCCCTACAGTGCAAACTGTAGGAATCCCAGCGGTGGGATTTGCACCCGCACGACTAAGCGGACACTTAGTCACTTGCTTCCGAGGCAAGCGTGTCTACTATTCCACCACGCTGGGGGTTGACAGAATTCCAGGGTAAGGTTTCCGAGGCCAGCGCCCTGGAATTGGCTTTTTATATGGTTTCATTGTTCTTCCTCTTCTTCCATTGTTTCCTCTGTTTCTTCAGAATTGCTTGAAGTATCTTGCTCATACTCCTTTAGCCGATCAATCAGATCATAGACGAAGGTGCGATCTTCATAATCTATGTTCATCCAGTCTATCTTACAAATGAGAGTCACCTCCCCACCGCTACGAAGGGGGATTGTTTTAGTGTCCCTTGCAGTGAATAGGTCAAAAGGGGATTTAAGAGATGAACTGGATTTAGTACCGACCGGCGCTTCTTGATTGTGAGAAGCGCCGTTTTGTTGTGTAGAGCGGTTCGTGCTTCTCGTTACGGTACTTTTTGTTCTTGAAGCATCTTTCAGGTAGGAGGAAAGTGGAATCCCTGCATACTGTGCTGCATGAAGAAAGAAAGCGATAGACTTACGACGAGTATCAGTACTTAGCTTGTAATGTTTCGTAAATGTCCTGTCCAGATCACCAGTTGTGGCGCGGGAAAGGTCATTATCATTGAATACTGGAGCTAGGAATGAATGAAGATGTCTGATGACAAGAAGATCAGTTTACATCCGCTTACGTTTGAAGAGGCGTTAAAAGGACTACTGGAAACCGAGCCGCCAAAAGAGAAGCAGGAAAAGAAGAAGGCAGAAGAATAAAGATGATAGGCAGAGAGGGTTAGAAGACGTTCTCTGCCTGTTCTATCGTACCAGCAAGCCATTCCCTATGAATGACGAACCCATACGGATACGCTTTCAATGATAACCGCTCATAGCCCTGTTCCCTTGCGATATGCCACGCTTGCCGTTCTGCATCATCCTGATCATTGGCATAGAACGCATACAGGACATCCCATTCATCGTTCATCTTACAGGCCAGTATCCATAGTATCATGCTTGCCCCCTGGTCGATTGTTGTAAGATAGTATCCTTACAAGGGTGATATGAAGTAAAGTATCATTACAAGCATAGTTCTGTCAAGCATACCCTTCTGCTACAATCGAAGCGAACACAATAAGAGAGGACATACAATGATACGGCTTCGTGTCAAGGAAGTAGCAGAGGCAAAAGGGGTGAGTCGGTTACGGCTCTCTCGTATTGCAGATGTGAACTACAAAACAATCCAGGGTATCTGGCGTGACCCCTATAGGGAGATATCCATCAGGACATTGGAAAAATTAGCGCGTGCTTTGAAAGTTCCATCCTCAGAACTGATTGAAGATGTACCGGATATGCTAGAAGAGTGAAAGAATAGCAAGCGAGTAGACTAGCGTATCTCTGCCTGCCTGCTATGGGTTTGTCAAGTATATAATCGCCAAAGGAAACATTCTGCCATATGAAACATGCTCGACTCGTCTTGATAGGCTTTGGCGTTGTGGGCCAGGGCTTTGTCCGTTTGCTCTTTGAGAAACAAGACCTGCTGAAGCAACGTTATGATCTTGATATGACGCTTGTGGGAGTCGCGAATGCCCGGCACGGCTTTATCTACCGCGAAGATGGGCTGGACGTACAAACGCTGCTGGAACTTGCGGCAGGGAGGCATCCACTGACGGGTTATCCAGACGTCGTGCATTGGGAGAAACCGTTAGAGGGATTGCGAGCCATAGATGCGGATGTGCTGGTGGAGGCAACGCCTACTAATTTGCGCGACGCGGAACCCGGTATGAGCCATATCCGGGCGGCGCTTACGCGGTGCATGCATGTTGTGACCGCGAACAAGGGACCTTGCGCGCTTGCTGCCGTTGAACTGCTTGAATGGGCACGGCAGCATTCGGTGCAAATGCGCATGGAAGCGACGGTGATGGCGGGTACACCTGTTCTCAGCACGATATGTGAGGGTATGGCGGGAGCCCGGGTGCAATCTATTCGCGGTATTCTCAATGGCACGACGAACTATATTTTGAGCGCGATGGCAATGGGCTGCGATTACGCTGAGGCGCTGGCGGATGCGCATGCGCGCGGATATGCCGAAACCGATCCTACTGCCGACGTCGAGGGGCATGATGCGGTGGCAAAGACGCTTATTCTGGCGGCGCTCGTCTTTGGCCGCTCGCTTAAACCAGGTGAGGTTGCACGGCAGGGTATTACGGCGATTACTACTGAAGAGGTGTGGCATGCGATGGACCAGGGGAAAAGAATCAAGCTGGTGGCTTCGTTACGCCTGGTTTCTGGTAGTGAGGGCAGAGAAGATTTCCTTGAGGCGCGTGTTGAGCCGATTGCTTTGCCTTTGAGCGACCCGCTGGCCTATGTCGATGGGGTGATGAATGCGATTTCGGTTCAGGCCGATACGCTCTCTGAAGTGACGATTAGTGGTCCGGGCGCGGGCGCAAGAGAGACGGGGCAGGGGTTGCTGGCGGATGTGATTGCGTGTGTCAGGGGATGAGGGCAAGCCTCTCTGGACCTCTGGAGGGCGATCACAAGGTCCTAGCACCACATCCACCGTCGCCACCGCCCTTACAATGAGTCCACGCCACGGCCAAGGAGCTTCCCGCGTAAGGGAGAGGACGGCCCCGTCCAGGGTGCGATAATGTTGTTTAACATAACAGAATACTGTAATAATCCTCGAGGGCCGATCAATCGGCGGAGGGCACGATGAATCGGCCCCCACGGCTCCGCCGTGGGGGCCGATTCAGAGGATTACCTGGCTTCACTCATCGTATGACGGAAGCCCATCGCATACAATGAGGCGTACATGCCATCGAGTTGTAGCAGCTCTGTGTGCGTGCCTTGCTCAACGATGCGACCATTTTGGAGTACGACGATATTGTCTGCTCCTTTGATGGTTGAAAGGCGATGCGCGATTACCAGGGCGGTGCGGCCATGGAGCAGGCGACGCAGACCTTGCTGCACCAGCACTTCGGTAAAGGTGTCGATGTTGGCGGTGGCTTCATCCAGGATCAGGATGCGAGGGTCGGCGAGTAGGGCGCGCGCGAATGAAATCAGCTGGCGCTGGCCTACGCTGAGGTTGCGCCCGCGCTCGCGAATGATGGTATCGTATCCTTCTGGGAGCTGGATGATGAGGTCGTGTACACCGACGGCCTGGGCGGCGGCCATGACTTCTTCATCGGTGGCTTCGAGACGACCGTAACGAATGTTGTCACGAATGGTGCCCGTGAACAGAAACGGCTCCTGCAATACTACGCCGATCTGGCTGCGCAGAGAACGCTGTGTTACGTCGCGAATGTCGTGACCATCGATCAAGATGGCGCCGGATTGTATGTCATAGAAACGCGCTATCAGTCCGGCAATGGTGCTTTTACCGGCGCCGGTTGGCCCTACGATGGCGACGGTCTGGCCGGCCTTGATGTGCAGGTTCAGATCATGCAACACAGGCAGGTCACGGATGTAGCCGAATTTTACGTGGCGGAATTCCACATCGCCTTTTATCTGGGGCAGGTCTTGCGCACCGGGCCTGTCTACAATTTCGACGGGCATGTCCAGAATCTGGAAAATGCGCTCTGCCGCGACTCCGGCGCGCTGCAACTGTGTGTATTGCTGGCTGATATCGCGAATGGGATCAAAGAAACGGTTGATGTAGAGCGTGAAAGCGACGAGCGTACCAACGGTGAGCGCTCCATGCGCTATCTGTATGCCGCCATAGACGACGGTGAGCGCGATTGCCAGAGCGGCCACGACTTCGACGAGCGGCAAGACGAGGGCGGCCACGCGGCTGGCTTCGAGATTGGTATCGCGGTTATAGGAGTTGAGTTCGTCGAATTCTGCGCGGTTGCGGTCTTCGCGTACCAGGCTTTGAATCACGCGCATGCCGGAGATGTTCTCCTGCAAGGTGGCGTTGACCATGGAGATGGCGGCGCGTGTGCGGCGGAAGGAACGCTGAGCAAAACGCTGCCAGAAGGCGGCGATGCCGATCATGACGGGCAAGACCGTAAAGGCGAGCAATGCCATGATGGCGTTCATCGCCAGCATTGCCGCGATGATGCCGACCAGGGCAACCAGCGAGCCAAGCATGGAGAGCAATCCCGAACTCAGCATCGATTCCAGCACGTCAATGTCGCTTTGCAGGCGTGACATAACACGCCCGACCTGCGTGCGGTCATAGAAGCCCAGCGAGAGTTTTTGTAGATGCACGAACATATCGGAACTGAGACGATAGAGTATCTGCTGCCCGACCCATGACATGAACCAGACCTGCCAGTATTGCGCCTGCCACATGGCAACATTGATCAGCAGCAGAACAATGCCGATAACGGCCAGACCCCTTAAATCATTGTGGCCAATGAATTTGTCGATAGCCACGCCGATCAGGTAGGGATTCGCAAGGTTCAAGACTGTGTATAGCAGCATCAGGAGGACGCTGCCGATTGTTGCGCGTTTGTGCCGTGCAACGTATGGGCCGAATCGCCCGATGAGATTCCACTCGAAGTTGCCTGAGATATTCTCATCTGACCTTTCGAGTGTGTTCTCCTGCCAGAATTTGCTTTGACGGTAAGATGTGTAGGTTTTGAGTTTCATCGCGTGACCTCCTTTCGCTCCTCAGCTGGAGGTATGAGATCGCCGGGTTCAAATTCTCCCGCATCTTCTTCCGCAGCAGGTGGGAAGATGAACAGGTCAGATTCTGATTCCTCACGCTGTTCCTCGTTCTCCTCGGAGGCTAACAAACGGGCTTCAAACTCTTCCTGCTCGCGCAATTGCAGGTCGTATAACCTGGCATAAGCTCCACCTTGCGCTAACAAGGTCTCATGGGTGCCGCGTTCAATGATCCTGCCCGCCTCAAGGACGATGATCTGGTCGGCATGCTTGATGGTGCGCACGCGAGAGGCGACGACAAACGAGGTGCGCCCGCGCATGACGGCATCCAGGGCCTGTTGAATCAGGTACTCGGTCTCCATATCGACGCTGGAGGTCGAATCGTCGAGAACCAGAATACGCGGGTCTAGCAGGATAGTACGGGCGATGGCGACGCGCTGCTTCTGACCGCCTGAAAGCGTGACGCCGCGCTCGCCGACCCACGTATCATAGCCATCGGGCAGGCTGATGGCGAAATCATGGATACGAGCAATCTTCGCCGCCGCGATGATTTCTTCGTCCGTGGCATCGAAACGACCGAAGGCAATGTTGTCGCGCAAGGTAGCGTTGAAAAGGAAGACGTCCTGCAAGACCAATCCGATGTTGCGGCGCAGGGAGGCCTGCGTTACCGCGCGCACATCGTGTCCATCCACCAGAATACGGCCGGCAGTTACGTCATAGAAACGGGGCAACAGGTGCAGAATACTGCTTTTGCCGGAGCCTGTGGCACCCAGAATAGCGATGATCTGACCGGGCAGCGCATCAATATTGATATCGTGCAGCACTTCTCGGCCGTTGCCATAGGCGAAAGAGATATGCTCAAATTGTACGTGGCCCTGTATATCTTGTAGTTCCAGCGCGCCTGGAGCATCAACAATGGCGGGTTCGGTATCCATCACGCTGAAGATGCGCGTGCCGCCGGAGAGGCCTCGCATGAACCATGTCACCATAAAACCGAAGGTGCGAACGGGCGTGTTCAATAGCAGCACATAGGATGTGACGGCTACCAGAGTGCCAAGGCTCAACTGGTGGCCGATGGTGGCAACACCGCCGATCCATACGATCAATACAGTGATGACATTGAGTGCAAGCACCATTAATGGCTGATTCCAGGCCGAGAGCCGCATAGCGCTCAAATTGAGTTCGCGTAGTTCAAGATTTTTCTTTTCATATTTGGCTATTTCGAAGTCTTCACGTGCGAAGGCTTTGACGACTCGCACACCGCTGAGGCTTTCCTGCATGACAGTACCTAACGCGCCGGTTTCGTTTTGCACATCCAGCCAGATTGGTCGCAGGCGGCGGGCAACCTGGAAAGAGAGAAACGCCAGGATTGGTACGCAGAGCATTGTGACCAGGGCCAGGCGCCAGTCGAGCCGGAACAGGATGATGCTGACAGCACCGAAGGTCACTATTGCTAGCAGACCTCGCAGCAAACCGAGCGGGATAAAGTTACGCACGGCCTCGATATCAACGGTGAGGCGCGACATCAACTGCCCTGTTTCTGATTCGTCGTGGAACGAGAAGCTGAGCCTTTGCAGGTGGTCATACAACTGGTCACGCAGGTCATAGCCTACGAGGCTTGATACGGCCTGTGAGAGGTAGCCCTGGCCGTAGGCGAAGAGGCCACGCAGCGCGCTGGTTGCCAGTATAGCGCCCGCGGCCAGCAGCAGGGGGCCAATTTGCCCATTCGCAAAGCCCCTATCGATGATCCAGGCCAACAACCAGGGGACGATCAGCCCAAAGCCGGTCGCAAGCCCCAGGCAGACAACTGCGCCTATTGAATACAACCAGTGCGGGCGCAGCAGGCCGATGATACGCAGATAGATGCGCAGATTTGATTTCCATGAATAAGTAGACACAGCAGGATTGTCCTTTTTCGAAGGAGTCACACCGTTTTCCTTTCGGGTCGGGAAGATTGCATAGCTAAGAATACCTGTTGAACTTTTCCAATCGAATCTCAGAATGAAGACTATCCCTACAGGACGAAGAGGGATTCCCTTACATGTATAGGTTGTTATAACGTCCAGTTTCAGGGCCTGTCATGCTGAGCGCAGCGGGGAATCCACGCGCTACCAGAGATTCTTCGCTGCGCTCAGCATGACAGGCCAGGATCGCTGCCAGCAAAAAACCTACACGTGTAAGGGAGGGGTTCCCCGATTCGGTTAGTAAAATTCAGTAGGTTATGAAAGTATATAGTATAATAGCTGACAACTGGTTGTCAGTCTTTTTTAATTTCTCCTGGATTTGCCAGGAGATTGCGTGTGATCTTATCTGGTAAATGTGATTATGCAGAAGTCCGAACGCTTGATGGCTATTACCTTACTACTTCATGCGCGGGGTAAAATGACTGCCAGGCGCCTCGCCGAAATTCTGGGGGTCTCAACGCGCACCATTTATCGCGACATAGACATATTATCGCTGGCGCATGTGCCGGTGTCGATGGACTATGGGCCAGGAGGCGGCTATTACCTGCCTGACGGCTACCATTTCGAATCGGCGATCTTCACGCGTGAGGAGGCGGTTTCACTGGTATTGAGTGCGGATATGGCCGGTAATTATAGCCTGTTTGCCGATGATGACGGGTTACAACGCGCGCTTTTAAAATTGGAGGCGGCGTTGCCCGAGGAGTATCGTGTCGATGTGAAGGCGGCCAGGGAACGGATTCTGTTCGATACGTCTGCCTGGTATGAGAGTTCGACATCTTCTGCCGTCTACCTTGAGGAGATACGGCTGGCGATACTCGGTTCTTGCCGGCTGCAGGTGCTCTATCCGCAGCCATGTCAACCTTCATCATTGGAATGGATGAGGGTCGATCCTTATGGGCTGGTTTACAAGGGGCTGTCGCGTCGTCATGCGCGCACGGGCATCTGGTATTTTGTGGGCTTTTGTCATGGTTGCCAGGATTTTCATACGTACCGGGTGAGTTCCATCGAAGACCTGAAAGTATGCGAGGAGAAGATGACGAGACAAGCCGATTTTGACCTGCGAATGTACTGGCAGGAGACCCGCAGGCATATCGAGGAGCAGATGCAGCCGGTTGTTTTAAAGTTGCGAGTTCAGTCATCGGCCCGTTCCGCTTTGCGTGGTGACTACAGCGTATTGGATGAAGAGGCGGATGGCAGTGTGGTAGTACATGTCAATATGGAATCGCTGGAAGAGGCGGTTTCTTATGCGCTTTCCCTGGGATCGGAGGCCCGGGTGCTCAGCCCCAGGCAGGTACGCGAAAAAATAGCCGCTACTGTGCAGGCAATAGCGGCTTTGTACGACTGACGTTATTTTTGGGCAACCGCTGCTTCTTTTTGCACAACTACTTTTTGCTCGAGTTGCTTCTTTTGCCGGGCTGTTTGCCTGCCAAAGGCGACCATGAAAAGGATGAAGCCAAAGACCAGGATGCTGAAGAGGCTAATTGAGCGGTCAAGCAGGATGGCGGCGGCGGCAAGGCTCAAGGTGTTGGGATGGAAGAGGGCAATCATGGCAAGCATGCCCCCTTCGACCAACCCGACGCCACCGGCGGTGAAAGGCACGATGGTGAGCAATGACTCGCCAAGGGCGATGAAGAGCGAGGCGACAAAGATTTGCCCGATATTGCCATTAAACAGGTGCAGGGCCAGCGCGACAAAAAAGAAACGCAGCGCTTCGCACGACCAGACGGCGACGGTCAGTCCTGTTAGAGCGGGTACACGTTTAAATGAGCCGAGCGTACCCTCCTGAAAGTGATGGTAGTGTCCACGAAAGCGCTCGGGCACCATTCTTCCGATATAGGTGCGGAACAGTCGCAGCGCGATCAAACTTACAATGCCAACCATAACCAGCGCCAGCGTGGCATACAAGCCAAAACGCAGCTGTGTGGGTATGTTTTCGTGCAGACTGATGATGGCCGCCGGGATGAAGAGGAGCAGCAACACGATAAAATCGAGCAGGCGCTCCGCTAATACGGTGCCAAATGTGCGTGTTGCGGATACTCCAGCTTCTTGCCGCAGGAGATAAGCGCGATATAATTCACCCAATCTGGCAGGGACAACCACGTTGGCAAAGAAAGACAGGTAAATGATTTCCAAAAGCTTCGAGAAACCGGGTAGTTTGACGCCATTGGCGCGTGTAAAGCCGGCATTTACCAGCAGCATCTTCCAACGCACGGTTCTAATTGGAAACGAGAGATAGTAGACAAAAAACGCTACCAGGTAGAAGAGCAGGTTGGCCGAGCGTACCGTATCCCAGGTCTGCTGGGGATCAATGTTTTCCTTATGAACAACATACACGAGGGAAGCAATGACGATAATCAAGGGTACGATTGTACGCCAGTTCAGCAGCCGCTTCCCCAGCGATAACTGATCGCGTGTGATTTCTGGCTCCCCGCCTGCCTCTTGTGGCCGGAGAAGTTCGGACTTTTTTTCCTCTATATCTTCGGGCTGATTTTGTTCAGATGCACTACTCTTATCAGACGTAATCAAAAAAACCTCCATTGCCGCTTAATCCATTGGCGCGGGCGTTACTCTCTCTAGACGGATAAGCGCGATGAGTAGTAACGCAATCAGACTTGTTAAACTATGAACATAGAGATCATCAACGATGTTATGTACGCAAACCGTCAGAAGAGCGGCGAAGAGGCCAATAGCTAAGGCTCTATCGTTCGCGAGGCGGCTGATAATCTCAAAACGATTTTGCCGCTGGTAATGTTGCAACATCCTGATGGGATGCAAGAGTAAGGCCAGCTTATTGCGAGTTCCCAGAGGAGCCTCGATTGTTGACCTGGTTGCCGGCACCTCAGTTTTTGTGCGGGCATACTTTCTAGATATATTACGAACTACCCCTCCCGCAGCGATGAAAGTCGCGAGCAAGAAGAGGATATAGACGATCAATCCTATTGAACCGGTTTCAGCAGCGATATTGATGTAATAGTTGTGAGCATGGCCCAGAGGATTGGTGAAGATAGTAATAAAGTACTGTGGGTAGGCATCGGGATAGTTGCCAATGCCGACACCGAGGATAGGATGAGCAAAGTACATGTGCAGGCCGGCGATCCAATGCGCCAGGCGTTCAGCCGTAGAATAATCCTGGGCGGTGGGCTGCGTCAAAGATATTTGTACCAGGCCCAGTATGTGCAAGATTGGATTGAAAATGGTGAGGGGAACCAGGCCGGCCAGTAATGCTTCAACAAACGCAAAGATGGCAAGAATTCCAACGCGCATGAGGATGCGTATGCGGGGCATACCGGCCAGGATGATGAAGACGAGGGCGGCGGCAAGCGCCATTTCTCCACCGCGCGATTGCGTCAGGTACACGACGATGCCCAGTAGAATGGTGGCAATGCCGGCCAGGACGCGAGTCAGCCAACCACGGCCCAGTAATGCCACCGCCAGGACAATGCTCAGAGGCATATTAATGTAGCCGGCGAAAGGGTTGGGCTGATCGAATGTGCCATAGACACGCAGGCTGGCATCGCGCACAAATGCTTCTGGCCCGATATTGTACAGGTACTGAATATAGCCATAAAAGGCCTGCGAGAGAGCGGCCAGGCAGATGAGAACGATTATCGTCCAGAGCTGGCGACGGGTACGAATATATTGGGCGCCTATCACCAGGACGACGAGAAATTCCAGCCATTTGCTGATCTCTTTCAGGCTGTCGCTTTTGTTCAGCGCAGCCCCCACAGAGAGAAACATCACGCCGAGGAGAGCCAATGTTGCCAGCGCAAGGTATGCGGGGATGTGTGGAAGTGTGCGGTCCCGCGGACCCGCCATGTAGGAGGGGAGCGCATAACTTAGAAGCCAGCCAGCCGCCAGCAATGCGACGAGGATGTCCGCGCTATCCACGCGCAGTCCGCCGAGGGTGATGTAGTCGAGTGAGCCCCACGGAATGGCTACTGGGAGAAGATAGAGCGCTATTCGCGGGCGCAGGATGGCCCAGACCAGCACGACAAGATAGAGCGGCAAACGGATATTCCAGGGGGCAGGAGGGGCGAGTAAGAGAAAGATGACAAGAAAGGCCCCTATCAAACCAACCAGATTTGGCGTTGTGATATGCTGCCTGAGTCCATCGAAAGTCATACTGGCTCGGGCAGACGCTAAAGGACGATTAGCTCTATCGATGCCACCGGTACCAGGAATATTCATGGATATTATTTTCTATGTTGATTGCAGGTAAGAACTACGACACCGTCGATAAAAAGGTTCTCTGGTTACTGAACCATTCGATGGTACGGCGCAGGCCCTCCTCCATGCTGACTTTGAAATGCCAACCGAGCACACGTTCGGCTTTTGAGATATCGGGGCGGCGGCGCTCGGGATCATCCACCCGCGCGGGTTCGTAGATAATTTCAGACGAAGCCTCGCAGAGGCGGATAATGGTCTGGGCATATTCATACACGGTATGTTCTTCCGTATTGCCAAGGTTAAATAGTTCGCCCGTGGTCTGAGGCTTGAACATGGCCAGAAGAAGGCCATCGACCAGGTCGCTTACATAGCAGATACTGCGAGTTTTGGTACCGTCACCGTAAATAGTGAGCGGTTTATCTTGCAATGCCTGGGTGATGAAATTCGGTATCATCCGGCCATCATTGGCCTGGCTATTCGGGCCATAGGTATTAAAAATACGCACGATGCGGGCATCGACATGGTATTGCCTGACATATTCCATGGTTAGCGTCTCGCCGAGGCGTTTGCTCTCATCATAGCAGGCTCGCGGCCCGACCGGATTGACATTGCCCCAATACTCTTCCGTCTGGGGATGTACGAGCGGATCTCCGTAGGCCTCGGAGGTTGAGGAAAACAGGAATCTGGCGTTTTGCCTGCGGGCCTGCTCCAGCATCTGGTATGTGCCCTGGCTGTTCACGAGGATGGTGGCAATCGGGTTTTCCAGGTAGCCAACCGGGCTGGCGGGACTGGCCAGGTGAAAAATAGCATCTGCTTCAAAGGTAAAGGGTTGCGTTACATCTTGCAATAAAAAGCGGAATTGGGGGTTTTCGAGCAAGGGCTGAATATTGGATTTTGAACCGGTGATGAGATTATCAACACAAAGGACGCTGTGTCCTTCTTGTAAGAGACGAGCGCAAAGATGGGAGCCAATAAAGCCTGCTCCTCCTGTAACAACAACTTTCAAGAATTGAACCTCCAGATTCGTTAGAATGCTTCTCTAGTCGCATGCAGGATACCATATTGAACAAGATTAGGGAAGATAAGACCCTTTTGTCGCTTCTCTTGCGAGACGGTTTCAATTATCGTATTGTATTGCCAAACGATTCGCACCTATCATAGTAACGGCTTTAGGAAACCAGAACGACCTCCTTAATTTGATCGGGAAGGGCGACCTCCAGGGTCGCCCTTACAAGGGAGCATTTTTATGGCTCTGATACTTTCGCGCGCTGATATGGAACGCTGTCTGGATGTGACGGAAGTCATCGATGTGATGCGGCTCGCATTTCGCGCATTGAGCACAGGCTCGGCCTCGGCTCCACAGCGCCAGGCGATTGATCTTTCCGAACAGGGAGTTGCCCTGCTGATGCCGTCCTTATTACAAACTGGGCAAGAGCAGGCGTTCGGTCTAAAGATCATCACGGTTATGCCGCGTAATCCACTTCGGAATTTGCCGCGTCTCACTGCCAGCGTTCTGCTGTTGGACACTGTGACGGGTCAGACGCTAGCGATTATGGAGGGCAACTGGCTGACTGCCATGCGCACAGGGGCAGTCTCCGGGCTGGCTACCGATTTGCTGGCACGGCAGGATGCTCACACCCTGGCGCTTTTCGGGGCGGGTAGGCAGGCAGTTACGCAGGTAATGGCGATTCACGCGGTGCGCCCGTTGCGGGAGGTGCGCGTTGTTAATCGCAACGACGCGCATTTCTTGCAACTACAAGGCAGGCTACAAAAGCTGCTTGGCCCGGCATGCCCGCCTGTATTGCGAGTAGGCTCTTCGCGTGAAGCGCTGGAGGGAGCGACCCTGGTAGTATGTGCGACCGCCTCTACTGAGCCGCTTTTCCAGCGGCAAGAAGTGGAGAAAGGAACACACATCAATGCGATAGGCGCGTTTACACCTGAGATGCGCGAGGTGGATAGTGAGACGCTGGCGCAGGCGCGCATCGTGGTTGACCTGCGCGAGGCCGCGCTCATCGAGGCAGGTGATCTACTGCAACCGCTTGCCGCAGGTCTTATCCCTGGGCCGGAGACCTGGATTGAACTGGGCGATTTAGTCACAGGGAAGCAGGCGGGACGGAGTTCAGAGGATGAGATTACCTTCTTTAAATCCGTGGGCGTGGCCGTGCAGGATGTTGCTACAGCTCTCTACGTCTATAGAAAGGCACAAGAACTGGGCAAGGGGATCGAAGTCGAGGTCTGAAAAGAAGGCTTCTTCAAGATAGGAAAGTGGGCCAAAAAAGAAGGAATGCGGGCCCCCCCGGTCCCGCATAACTTAAGAGGTAGCTTTGCTAAGAGCAGTCCATCTTACGTCAAGGACACGCAGGAGAGAAATGAGAAATATATACTGTGATAATAATTGCCCACAATACCTTTTTTCGCAATCCTCTCTTGATTTTACCTCAATGCACAAAGTATACTTTACTCCGGCAGAAATACGGGGGGATTTGGTAACGCATGGTCTACGCATCGTCTACTCATTGATTAAAGAGCAGCTGGTAAACAGGCAGGAGCAAATATGAGTAGCGCAAAAGAGCCAGGTGGAGTGATTTTCGCCGAAAGAGTACAAAGATACCTGCGGCGGGGTGGTTTTTTCCAAAAAAACCTGGCAAAAGAACTGGGACTACACCATAAAGTATTGAACCGCAAATTACATGGCACGACCAGGGCTTATTTGACGAACGAGGAAGTAAAAAAGATTATCTTCACATTGGCAGACTGGAAGGCAATCGTCACCCGTGCAGAAGCGCTCGAATTACTGCATCTTGCGATGGTCGACCCAAACATCATTAGTGAGAGCGAATGGTGCAGTCCTCCTTTAAGCGAACTGGCGCTTGAAACTGGCAAACCCGGCCTTTCTAGCGCTTCGAGTGCTTTGACACATTCTGCCCGCCATAATTTACCGACGCAGATCACGCCGCTCATTGGGCGCGCACAGGCAGTGGAGGAACTCCGGCACCTGCTGGAACTGGACACAGTTCGACTGGTTACGATGATTGGACCTGGTGGAAGTGGAAAAACACGACTCGCGCTTCACGTAGCTAACACGCTGGTCGATACATTCGATCATGGTGTCTGGTTTGTGGAACTGGCCGCCGTACGCAACCCGGCGCAGGTACCGATGAGCATCCTTCAGGCTTTGAATATCCGGCTCACACCCGATTCTTCCCCTTTCGAGAGCCTGGTGAACTACCTGCGTACCAGGCGGCTGGTGCTGGTGCTGGATAACTTCGAGCAGCTTGCTGAGGGAGCCACCATCGTCAGCAAGTTGTTAGCAACTGCTCCAGGGCTGAAGATAGTGATTACGAGCCGGGTTATTTTGCAGTTGAGTGGGGAACAGGTTTTCAATGTGCTGCCCTTGAATCTCCCTGGGACTGGAACAACGATGGAGCCAGCAGCGTTGGAAAGGTATGGCGCAATCCAACTGTTTGTCGCGAGAGCCAGGGCGATAGAGCCGAATTTTAGCTTGACCGCCCAAAATGCGGCCGCTATCGCACAAATCTGTGGCAAGCTTGATGGTTTACCATTGGCGCTGGAACTGGCCGCCGCACATATCAAAGTGTTAGGGCCGGCAAAATTGTTGGAAAAGCTTGCGGAGAAAATGCTTCCCATACTCATAGGTGGCTCCAGAGATCTGCCGGGCAGGCAGCAAACGATGCGTAACACCATTATCTGGAGCTACAATTTACTCTCGCCCAGTGAGAAGATGTGGTTTTGCCGGTTTGGAGTATTTAATGGCAGCTGGTCGTTGGAGGCAACTGAGGCTTTGATGCGAGATATACCGGCAGGGCATGGATATGCGCTGCCTCCAGATTCCGCACTGGTAATGATCGAACAATTGTTAAACAGCTGCCTGCTGGTGCGGCAGTCAATTGAGCAGGAGCAGGCCCGCTTTAGCATGCTGGAAACACTGAGAGAATATGCCGTTGAGCAGCTAACAGAACAGGGTGAGATCGAGCGGCTGCGCGATTGGCACGCCTGCTATTATCTCACGCTGGCAGAGACGGGGGCGGCGGGCTTGCGAGGCCCTCAACAGTTCGAGTGGCTAAAACGGTTGACGGCTGAGCGCGATAACTTCCAGGCCGCGCTGGAATGGTCGCTGCAAAAGGCGCGGGAGGGAAAAAAGATACAGGTACTTTCTCCAGTGAGTGGTCGAGCAAGGGGGGCAGGAGAAGAAACTACCAGGAATAAAAGAAGTGCGCCAGGAGCCTCATGTACCATGGAGATGTTGGCCCTTGAGTTATGCCTGCGCCTGGCGGCGGCTTTGCGACCTTTCTGGGAATGGAGGGGCTACCTGGATGAAAGCCGGAGCGAGCTGCAGGCGTCACTGGAAATTTCCGAACACGATGTTATCCAGCAAAGCGTGCTCGTCGCACGTGCTCAAGCGTTAAGCGAGATGTCGCGATTGACGAGTTTGCAAAACGACCAGCCCCGGGCCGTAGAACTGGCGGAGGAAAGTATTGCGCTCTGGCGGCAACTGGATGATCCTCAAGGCCTGGCGGCGGCGTTATTTCACCGTGGATGGCCAACTTTCGGCATGGCCGAATACGAGGTGGGACAACGGGTATTCACCCAGGGATTGGAACTCCTCTCTCCAACAGGAGATAGATGGTGGCGCGGCCAGTTTCTCTTTTATTTAGGGACGGTGGCAGCTTTCCTGGGTGACTTTGAGCAAATGCGACTACTGCATGCTCAAGCCCTTGATTTATTCGAGCGAGAGGGCGACAGAAGTGCAATTGCCGACCTGTTAAAGGACCAGGGAGGGCTGGTGATTCTGGAGAGCAAATACGACGAGTCGATTGGAAAGCTGATACAGAGTCTCCAGATCAGCCACGAACTGGACCACAAGCAGTATATTACTACAGCGCTAGGGTGGTTAGGCTTCGCGGTTGGGCTGCGTGGACTGCCGGATCCCGAATCGGCCAGCCTGCAAGCGGCAAAGGTATGGGGGGCGGCGGAGGGCAGGCAAAGCAACACGGGTTTTACGCCGTGGATAAAAAATATCGGCTTTATTGAACAGGTGAAGCTTTATATTCAGAGCCGGGTGGATGAAGAACTCTGGAATGCTGCCTATAATGCCGGAAAGGACATGAGCGAGGAGGAAGCCATCGCTTTTGCCTGTTCACTCAAGCTCTCTGCCTGACCGCGCTGATGATTTTTCTCACCAAAGAGTGAACTGTGCTGTCTCTCATGATTTTTAACAATCAAATGGCCGTCATTTTCTCTCATTCATCGATTCGGTTGTCAAAGTTCATTCCTCCGGGGAGGGAGGCTCAGGTTCGCGCAGGATTGGGCGGGTGAGGCAGGTTGCTCCGCCTTCGGCTTTCAAGGAAATCTCATTGCCACGGTAAGTCATTACGTGGCAGCCAGTTTCTTCAAGACGCCGGCGAGTGATGGGATTACCTTCTAGCATCAGGCAGCGACCAGGGGCGAGCGCGAGCACATTTGGACCCATGGTGGCGAATTCAGCATCGGGCACCTCGATCAGATTGAAGTCACGCCGCTTGAGTTCTTGCCAGAATGGGACAGCTAGCAGCGGGGGATAAACGACGGCCACGTTCCGATCGACGATGCTGATGAGCGAGAGCAGGTGCAGGCAGGCTTCTGGCCCAGTGTAGTAGGGGAGTTCGACAGGAAACACACGCACGCCTATCGTATGCAGAGCTTCTCTCAGCTGATCAAAACCCGCGGTGTTTGTGCGGAAGCCCAGTCCGACTGCCAGTGTATCGTGGTCGAGCCAGAGCAGGTCTCCACCCTCTGCACGCGCCTCACCGTGTAAGGTGTAGAGTATGGGAATACCTACCTGTTCGAAGCAGCGCGCCATAGCGGCCTCTTCTCCACGCCGCTGTGGCTTGCCCATGGAAAGGATGATAGCGCCATGATCGGTCACCAGGGCGGGGTCAAAGACGAAGATGGCGTCGGCGCGGCCCGGCTGGGGTTCATCGTGGTAGATGACCTCAGCGCCGGCCTGCCAGAGTAAAGCAACAAGGTTATCGTGTTCCTGCCTGGCCGCAGGAAGGTCTGGACGCGCCGTATAGTGCCAGGCGGCGGGGTCATCTACAGCGAAGGATTCTTCGGGGCGCTTTACGAGGACTTTTCGCAAGGGCTCAATCATACTCTGGCTACCAAATTGTTTCATTTTTCAGCTCCATTCGTCGCAACTGCCTGTAGTATTCCGTCTTTGACTCCAAGATAAATTTGCTGAAAGCACAATCTATTAGCCGCCCCGGGCGCGATGAATCTGGCCCCTACCTCCTCCCCAAAGGATGGGGCGGAAAGGCCAGACTCATCGCGCCTTTCCTGGGGAGGTTGGATCGTCACGAGTGCGACAGTATTTTGAAAGAGGAGATCGTGAGGTAGACGTTTTGTTGTGTTGGGATAACACAGAGGAAGCATACGTATGTGCAAGCCTCCATATATCATGCGCTTTATCCAGGCTTGACCTGCCACCAGTCGTTTATCGCGGCTTTCCAAGGTATTGCTGAAAGGACTGGCAACCAACTGATAGAAAGTCGCGTTCTTTCTGAAGCGGGAAAACCCGCTATGGGCGGCCACCGAGTAGGAGAAGTGGACATCACCGGATAAAACGATGATATCATGCTTGCGGGTTCGCAGCAGCTTGACGAATTCGCGCCATGTGGCGGCGAAGACGGGCCAGTGGTCGAAGCTCATGCGTAAGGCAACTTTCTGTTGTATGCGGGCAAGATAGCGTGCCAGGCTGCGTATAGGGGCAGAATGAACGTTATGAAGCGGGCGTATGCCCATCAGGTATTCTGCGAAGCCAATGAACGGCGTTAATAATAGTGGCACCGATGAGACCAGCAGAATGGGCCCTGCGTCATGTTGTTGCATCCAGGTTTGGAGTTCTTTCATTTGTTCCTGGCTCATAATGCGCGGGGGATCGCTATGATCATCTGCTGCACCGAGCGATGCCGGTCGATCGGCGCGCACGTCAGCGACAAAAATGGGGGGATTTGTTTGAATGGCATAATGCCAGCGGAGATGGATCTCTTGATAAATCGCGCGGCGTATGCAGGCTCTGAGGTCTTCAAGCACATCCTCGCCACTCTGCTCGGCTTTGTGCATAATGGCCAGCAGGGGATGGCTATTGGAGTCTTGCATGCAAATGTTGCCCCATCCCTGGTAGAGCCAATACGCAACCAGGCCATCGACAAGCATCTGCTCGTGGCCATGTTGTAGGGCAAGCGATCTCCAGCCCGGCCAGATATTCCAGCTATTGGTGATCTCGTGATCGTCGAAGATCATGTAGACGGGCAAAGCTGCGAGCACCTGGCGTATGCCGGCATCGCACGTCCATGTTGTTTCATAGAGGTCCGCAAATTCAGCGAAGGATTGGGCTCCGGCCCGCTCTGATTTCTCCTGGCCGGCATTTGAGGGAAGAGGTCGCGTGCGTTTTCGCCTGCCTGTGTAGTCATCGGCATAAATCTGATCGCCGATGAGCAGTAAGAGGTGGGGCCAGGTAGTTTCTCGTTCGTGAAGGGAACGCGACAACCAGGACCCGAAAGCGCTTAGAGCATCGGGGCCTGGTACTGACAATTTGCGACAGGAGCCATAGGCGAGCCGCAGGGTAGTAGGAGCTTCGGGAGGGTCGAATGTGCGAAAACATTGAACTATCGAATTACCAGATTGGAGCGCAGGTGGTGGAATTTGTTGCATATCCTGCATCATAGTGGTGATTTCATACGTATACCATGTAGCGGCATGCAGGCCGGTTAAACGAGATATTGCGTAGTGGTGCCTGCCAACAGTGATGGTGCGTGAACGAACAAACGGTATTTCCTGCTCCTGGTCTTGAGAATGACCGGCGGGTTTCGCTCGCAGGATAACTTCTGTAGGCTGGGTCCACTCTGTCCAGATCGCAACGTGATACGGGCCAATAGCCCGCACTAGTGGACCAACACGCAGGCGCGTCACATTGATGTCCTTTCGCTAAGCAGCGTTTACTAAACTGAGCTCTGGACGCGATCAATCGGGTCCCTACTCAGCATTGTTTCTTTCTACAATGCGCGGCGCTCCTTGTCAAGTGGCGTTAAGCTACCTGGGAACGACAAAACGACAATAGTACTCAAATATTAGAGGGGCAAGGCAGGAGGTAATTTTCCTGGCAGACCGGTATCAACTTCGGACTCTCAAAGCGGGTTCTGAGGCCTGGAATGCCTGGAGAGAAAAGAAGCCAGGGCTTCCGGTTAATTTGAGCGGTGCTAAACTCTACCAGACCAGTTTGAGCGAGGCCATTATGCATAAGAGGCACTCGCTGACTGAAAAGAGTGGGTCATAGAGCAAGCCGCACCTGTTCGAGAGGCATGCCATGTCCTTCGGACCAGGCGGACTGGAAAGCCTCCTGGCCCAGGTGATTGCGAACTGCGGCCACTGCTGTTAAATAGCTTGCGCGGTAGATTGGGGGCATGGGCGACAGAATCGATGCGCGTAGTGTGGCGGCGGTTCCCCATAGTTGCGCTGCCAGTTGTGGCCTACTGTGCGCCACAATTTCTCCATAGATTTCCAGGCAGGCGGCGCTCAGTTCTTTCGAATCGATGGTCTGAAGCAGGTTCCAGCTTTCTGTGCAGCGGGCCAATGCGGTCTGGCTATCACCTTGATAAGCTGCCAGGCGAGCAAGATTCAGCAGGACTTCGGCGATGCCGGAGCGATCACCAATTGTCTTGAGAGCGATCAAACTTTCTTCGAGCATCACACCTGCTGTAGCGTCCTCACCTTCTATGAGCAGAATCTGGCCCAACAGGTTGCGTACATGGGCTGCAAGCCGCTCATTTCCCACTTCTTCAAAGAGGGAAAGGCTCTCCTGTGACATGGAGCGGGCTTTTGAAAGCTCTCCACGAGAGAGAAAGTTGACACGTGCCAGCAGATAGAGCGGATAGGCAGTGTTATATTGCTCACCCAGCGCTCTATAGGAAGCGAGGTTCTCTTCCAGGAGAGAACGGGCCCTCGCGTAGTCACCCTGGGCGATAGCTATCTGGGCTAATGAATCGCGAGTAGCGATTGTGCGGTGTACATCGCCGCGTTCTCGAAAGATTGCCAGGGCTTCTTCGAGCAGGCGGCGGGCGACCTTATAGTTATTTTTGACGAGGGCAAGCGTTCCTTGCAGTCGCAAGATATTGGCCATGCCGGCTTTGTCGCCGGTCTCGCGAAATAGCAACTGGCCCTGGCGCAGGAATGCCTCGGCGCGCGCATGCTCATCGAGCATTAATGCCAGGAAGCCGGCATCGTGCAGGGCCTGCGCTTGTATGGATGGCGCGACATGCTGGCTATGAGCGAGGCTGCGCTCGAAAAATGCCAGTCCTTCGCCAATGTGCCCGCGCACCTCCCAGAAAAACATCAACGCTATGCAGAGTCGCAGGGCCTGTTCCGCTCGCGCGTTTTCCTGTCCGGCATACTCCAGTAGCCATTCGAGAGCCGCTCGTATGTTTTCATAATCACGGTCGAGACGATCCAACCAGTCTGTTTGCCCCGCGCCAATCAGCAGCGGCGCCATGCGCTCTACGTGGGAGAGGAAGTATGCAGCGAAGGCGGCCTGCGTGGTTTTCAATTCTCCGTTTTGGGTCAGAAGTTCTAAACCATATTCACGCAATGTCTGCAAGAGCCAGAATCGCACTTCATTGCGCTCGAGAACCTGCATTTGCAGCATGCTCTGATCCACCAGCGCCTCCAGGGTCTCCAAAATGTCCTCATCTATTGGGCTACTTGCGGTACAAATCTGTCCGGCAGCTTCTAACGTTATGCCTGAAGCACAAACGCTGAGCCGTCGAAATACACGCTGCTGCGAAGTTTGCAAAAGATTATAGCTCCAGGCAATGGCCCCGCGCAGGGTTTGCTGGCGCTCAGGCAAGTCCTGAGAACTCGCCTGCAAGAAGATCAGGCCTTTTTCTAGATTTGAGAGCAAAACCTGGGGGGTGAAATAGCGCGAACGCGCCGCGGCCAGTTCGATGGCGAGGGGAATGCCATCCAGGTGCCTGCAAATTTCTACAATGGCGGCAGCGTTCGCCTGCGTTAGCCGGAAGTCGGGTTGAACGGCCTGGGAGCGCTGCACAAATAGTGAGATTGAGGCATTGTGCCACAGAATGCTGAGATCGGGTAGTTGCGCCGGATTGGGCACACCCAGGGGATGCACTTCAAACAGGTGTTCCGCATGCAAATGGAGCATGATGCGGCTGGTGACGAGTATCTTTAGCCTGGGGCAGGCGGTTAGCAGGTCGGCGACAAGACGACGGGCAGGTATGACATGTTCAAAGTTATCCAGGATCAGTAACAGTGATTGTTTTTGGAGGGTGATTTTTACCTGCTCAAGGAGTGAAAGGCCCTTTTCCGGTGAGATGTTAAGGGCCTGGGCAATAGCAGGTACGACGCCGGCAGCATCGCTTGCCTGCTCGAGAGGCACAAAGCAGACGCCGTTCACAAACAGGCCCGCGAGTTGCGTGGCGACTTGAATGGCGAGGCGAGTTTTTCCGACGCCTGCCGTACCTAATAGTGTGACCAGGCGCACTTCTGGACGACGCAAGCGCTCGCAGAGGGTCGCGACCTCCTGTTCTCTGCCGACGAAAGATGTAGCCGGGGCCGGTAAATTCTGGATAGGATAGAGTACGCTCAAGGCCGATGGAGGGGGGAAATCGGAGGGCAGGTCAGGAGCAGTGACCTGGAAGAGTTCTTGTGGGCCGGCGATGTCTTTGAGATGGTATTGCCCGAGTTCATCCAGGCGCACACCGGGCGGCAAATTCGGCACAACCTGGTCGTGCGTTGACCGGGAAAGCAGCACCTGCCCGCCATGGGCGGCGTTCATGATACGGGCGGCGCAGTGGACATCCAGGCCGATATATCCCTCTTCCGCCAGTTGCGGCTCTCCGGTATGGATGCCGATACGAACGCGCACCTGCGCCTCGTCCGGCCACGCGGTAGTGAAGAGCGCACGCTGGGCGGTAAGGGCGGATGTCACGGCATCGATGGCGCGTTCAAAGACGACGAAGAAGGCATCACCCTGGGTATCGACCTCGTAGCCGTTTCCGAGCTGGAATGCTGTTCGCAGCAGGCGGCGACAATCTCTCAGCACACCGGCATACTTGCCACCGAGCTGCTGCAATAAGCGCGTTGAGCCTTCGATGTCGGTGAAAAAGAGGGTTAAAATACCGGTTGGCAACTGGCGCATGTGTCACTCCTGTTTTGTCTACTCGCCAGTTCTGGGTTGAGGGTGAGCTCCGGTCGTAGCCATATACGTGTCATAATTTGCGCGTGTCTCGCCCAGGCTATCACCGCCGAATTTTTCCAGCCATGCCTCGACCAGCGCGATGGCCAGCATTGCCTCGCCGACCACTCCGGCGGCAGGGACAACGCAGACATCACTGCGCTCGTAGCGCCCTTTCTCCACATTCTCTCGCGAGCGTATATCAATCGTGGGTAGAGGATGAGCGAGCGTTGAAATGGGTTTGACCGCTGCTCGCAGGACAATTGGGGCGCCATTGCTGATGCCACCTTCTATGCCGCCAGCGTTATTTGAAAGGTGCCGCCAGCCCTGCTCATCGCTCCATTGAACCACGTCATGGACCTGGGATCCCGGTAGCGTAGCAGCTTCAAAGCCCGATCCTATTTCAACACCCTTGACGGATGGAATGCTCATTAAGGCTGCGGCCAGTCTTGTGCTGAGCCGGCGATCCCACTGGCTATAACTGCCGAGACCGATAGGCACACCCGTGGCGATCACCTCGAATACTCCTCCGCACGTCTCTGCCTGGGTTTTACATGCTTGAATATAGCCGATCATCTGGTTTGCCAGTTCGCTATCGCCACAGCGTACGGGTGATTGCTCAACCTGCTCCCAGTAGAGGGAGGAGAAGGCATTACCGGTAGCGCTTCTGGAAGCACCTCTGTTACCTACGGGACCGATAGAGAGGACATGGCTATGGATCTCCACGCCAAATTGTCTTAAAAAGGTCAGGCAAACGGCGCCAACGGCGACTCTTGCCGCTGTTTCGCGCGCGCTAGAACGTTCGATCACATTGCGAATATCTGCATGCCTATATTTTATAGTTCCGGCGAAGTCGGCGTGTCCGGGGCGAACGAGGGTTACAGGCTCAACCGGTTCATCTACGGGAGTGGCACTCATTTTGACCTGCCAGTTCTGCCAGTCGCGATTCTTGATTTCGAGGGTGATGGGGGAACCGAGTGTGAGGCCATGGCGCACTCCTGAGCGGAAGATAACTTTGTCTTTTTCGATTTTCATCCTTCCCCCACGGCCATATCCTCCTTGCCTGCGCTCCAGGTGGATATTGATATCGGCAGTTGAAAGCGGCAAACCGGCAGGAACACCTTCGATGATGGCAGTGAGTCCCGGCCCATGCGATTCGCCGGAGGTGAGAAATCTAAACATGAGACATTACCTCTTTTTCCGGAATGGCAGTAGCAGGAGAAATATCATAGCCATGTTTTTCTTTATTGTACCGCCTGAACAGTGTTTATGGCATCACGAACCAGCTCTAATGGAATATCGTCATAAATTCCGGCATGTCCTATATGTGTAGGCAGCACCCAGCGCATGCGCCCGGACTGGATCTTCTTGTCGCGCTGCATGGCTATGACAAGAGCCTCGCTGTCCAGGCCCGGACAATGGATGGGCAAGCCGAACGCTTGCAATAGCCGTCGCTGGCGCAATGCATCTTCAGATGAAAGTAATCCACTTGAGACGGCGATATGAGCGGCGACCTCCATGCCGATGGAAACGGCCTCGCCGTGCAGCCAGGTACCGTAGTCTGTGAGTGCTTCAAGCGCGTGGCCGAAGGTATGGCCATAATTTAAAATCGTGCGCAATCCGCTCTCTCGTTCGTCCGAAGAAACCACGTCCATTTTCAATCGGATGCAGCGGCGAATGATTCCGGTCAGCAGGGCCGTATTTTCACCAGGAAAAGCCACGGGAGCACGATCATAGAATTGAATGGAATCATGTAGTGATGGGGCCGATAAATCGGCGATGGGTGCGATGAAGTGACCACTACGGCTGCGCCCTGGGGCCGCTTCACCAGCCTTATGCTGGATCATTGTGGAGTCCATTGTCCGGTCTGGAGCGGGATCATCTTTGTGAACATAGAGAGAAGATGCATGCGTTTCGAGCAGCCCAAATAAATCGGCATCGAGGATCATGCCGTACTTGACGATTTCGGCCCACCCTTCGCGGTAGACGCGGTCGGGAAGGGTACGGAGACATGATGGGTCTACGACGATAAGCCTGGGCTGGTAGATGGCGCCGATGAGATTCTTGCCTTTTGGATGATTAACGCCGGTTTTGCCACCGATGGCCGAGTCAACCTGCGCGAGCAGGGTGGTGGGAAGCTGGATGAGCGGGATGCCACGATGATAGCTTGCTGCGGCAAAGCCGGTCAGATCGCCGACAACTCCGCCTCCCAGGGCCACGAGTGGCTCCTGGCGTTCTGCCTTATTTTCTACAAGCCAGTCTAGAATTTGTTGCCAGTAAAGCAGTGACTTGCTCGATTCACCTGCCGGAATGGTCAGCAGGCTGGGAGCAAAACCGGCCTGTTGCAGGATATTTAGGATTGGCCCGGCATAGAGTGCTCCAACCTGCGCATCGGTGACGATGAATAGCCGGTGAGGCAATGCACAGGCATGCAGTAGCTCCGGCAGGCGTTGCAGTGCGCCCCATTCAACGATTGCTTGAGAAGAGGTGGCGCCGGATTTAAGAATAAGCGCCCGACCGGCGTCAACTTCCACGTTGGTTTCCTACCTATTTCGTTCACAAGAATTTCGAGATCAGTTTTGTGATCTTGTGGTGAGTTTAGAGGAATGGGGTGAGGATGTCAAGGTAGTCTGCGAAAAAACCCTTGACAACAAGCATCAGTTACAGGTACAATTTGCCATCATGAATACTGACTTGCGAACCCAACTGAAACAGACATACGCATATTGGTTTTATTTTAGCCCTCCGGCTTGACGAAGGGCCTTTTGGGTTGCGCAAAAAACCAACTCCAGAGGCCTGAAGACAGGCCGGAGGGAAGCAGAGGAATTGAACCTCTGCTTTTTTATTTGTTCGCAATTTGCGTTTGAAAGGTATTCGCATGAAGAGAATAGCGATATTGGGATTGGGCCTGGTCGGTGGTTCGCTTGCACTCGCGATACGGCGGGCGAATCTGGCAGAGCAAATCACAGGGTATGATGCGTATTACGATGCTATTCGCCGCGCAATGGAGCGCGGAGCAATTACACATTGCGCTGCCACGGCTGAGGAGGCTGTCAGACAGGTGGATGTGGTGATAGTGGCGACACCAATCGGGGCAATACCAGCGCTATTCCAGTGTATCGCACCGGCGCTGAAACCGGGTACGCTAGTGACCGACACAGCCAGTACGAAGGCGCAAGTCATCGAATGGGCCCGGCGATTGTTGCCAGAGCATGCAGTATTCGTGGGCGGTCATCCAATGGCGGGTCGCGAGCGTTCGGGGATTGAAGCAGCTGACGCGGGGCTAGTGGAGGGCTGTATGTACTGTTTGACACCTGCGCATGATACTCCCCAGGATGCTGTGGAACAGCTGAGCGGATTGGTAAGGGGGCTGGCAGCGCAGCCATTCGTGCTGGATGGGTGGGAACATGATCGCCTGGTGGCAGGCATCAGCCATCTTCCATTTGTAGTTTCAGCAGCGTTGGTGCGGATGCTGGGTCAGGATGAGGAATGGGCGCGAATGTCGCAACTGGCGGCGAGCGGCTACCGGGACATGTCGCGGCTGGCGGCCGGAAGCCCGGTAATGTACCAGGACATTTGCTTGACAAATAAGCAGGCGATTATTGACCGGATTGATGCGCTGGTGACAGAACTGGCGAGCCTGCGGTTGCTTATCGCGGCCGGTGATGACGCCCTCGAGGGCTATTTCGCCCGGTCGAAAGACATACGAGATGGACTTTTAGAAAGGAAGACAACATGATTATTACGATTCGGGACCAGGTGAGTAGCGAGGAACGTAGCCAGCTGGCTGCGCTGCTGTACCAGATCACTGGCAATGCGAGACCTACTCACTCAACGATTATCGAAGCACGTGAAGTGATCGTGCTGGATGATGGCCAACTGGACACAGAGGCGTGTACAGCCATTCGCAATCATAGCGCGGTGGAGAGGATTGTGCAGGTACGCACACCCTATCAACTGGTAAGCGCGGCTTTTAAGGCTGAGAAGAGCATCATTCAGGTAGGAGATGCAAGCAGGGGTCTACCAGTTAGTATCGGCGGCGATACCCAACCGGTGGTGATTGCCGGGCCATGTGCCGTTGAGAGTAGAGAACAGTTACTCGAGACGGCTCAGGCAGTCAAGGCGGCGGGCGCGCAGATCTTACGCGGAGGAGCCTTCAAGCCGCGCACATCTCCCTACCAGTTTCAAGGACTGGGACTGGAGGGGCTGCAACTGCTGGCAGAGGCACGCGAACTGACAGGGCTGCCGGTGATTACCGAAGTGATGGAGCCGGAGATGGTTGAACCGGTTGCTGAATATGCTGATATCTTGCAGATCGGCAGCCGCAACATGCAAAATTTCCCTCTGTTGTTCGCAGCAGGGCGCGATAGCCGGAGGCGTCCGGTAATGCTCAAACGGGGATTCGCGGCGACGATTGATGAATGGCTGCTGGCCGCTGAATACATCGTGGCAGCGGGCAATCCGAATGTGATCCTGTGCGAACGCGGCATACGCAGCTTTGACACGCATACCCGCAATCTACTCGACCTGGCCTGCATACCGCTCTTACGGACATTGACGCATCTGCCGGTGATTGTGGATCCCAGCCATGGCACCGGGCGGCGCGAACTGGTGCCAACGATGTCGCGCGCAGGGATCGCGGCGGGCGCGGATGGGCTGATCCTGGAAGTGCATCGCGATCCAAACAGCGCGCTGTGCGATGGGCGTCAATCGATTACGCCGGAGCAATTGCAAGCGGTTGTCCATGAAACACACATCATCAATCAGTTATTGGGAAGGAAGATGCTGGTTGCTTGATGTATTTACACTTGACCTTTTCAGATTTGATAGTACACTTGTCTTGTACGAATGTGGTAGGAGCACGACCTTCTCCCGATCTCCCTTTTGGGATTGAAATCAGGACACGAGCAATCGTGACCCCCATGGCATGGCACGATTTACCAGCTTGCTGAGAAGAGCCGCGATTGAAATTACACGAGAGAAGGTTTTCAGCCCTTGCTTCAAGCTATTGCTAAGGAGATGTGATGTATTGCAGGGGTATCCGGGGAGCTACGACGGTCGAACGGAACGAGCGAGAAGAGATTTTGCAGGCGACAACGGAGCTTTTACAGCTGATGGTACGCCAGAATGACTTGCGGGAGGAAGATATTGCGAGCGCTATTTTTACAGTAACCGGTGACCTGGATGCGGAATTTCCGGCGGCGGCGGCACGAGAACTGGGGTGGGAAGAGGTAGCGCTGATGTGCATGCGCGAAATTCCGGTACCTGGTAGCCTGAAAAAATGCATTCGTGTGCTGCTGCACATCAATACGACACGCGGCGCGTCAGAAATGCAGCATGTCTATCTACGCGACGCGGTTTCGCTGCGACCGGGGCTGGCCGCGAAAATGGGAAACATTTGATGAAGTATCCGTTATGTACTTTTTTGAAACGATCCCAATACTTTGCAGAACGTGGTGTATGCGGCTAAATCGGCCAATGCTGCCGATACGCGCGGGTCGTCGCGATGCCCTTCAAGATCGAGATAGAAGACGTATTCCCAGATGCGGTGACGTGAGGGGCGCGATTCCAACTTGAGCAGGTTTATCTGCTTTTCCGCCAGGACACTAAGGCACTTATAGAGAGAGCCGGGTTGATGCACGGTAGCCATCACCAGCATGGTTTTCGCCTCGCCCTCACGACGATAGGCCGGTTCTCGCCCCAGGGCAATAAAACGAGTATAGTTATCTTTAATGGTCTGGATATTGCGGGCCAGGGTCTCCAATTCGTACAATTCCGCCGCGCCTGCTCCGGCGATGGCCGCCACCCCCACCAGATTCTCCTGTCGCACCATTTTGGCGCTGCCGGCGGTATCATAGGTCGCGACAATCTCCACGTCGAGTGTGCGCAAAAAAACATCACACTGTGCCAGCGCCTGCGGATGCGAGATGACACGCCGGATATCACTCAACCGCTGGCCCGGTAAGCACAGCAGGCAATGATTGACGGGATGGCTGATTTCACCAGTGACGAAAAGGTCATATTGGCGGAGCAGGTCGTAGACTTCATTAATACTTCCAGCCTGGGAATTTTCTACCGGTACCAGCCCGACCTCAACCTCGCGTGTAGCAACCGCGCGGAACACATCAGCGAAGCTGCGGCAAGGAACGGGTTGGGCCTCTTTGCCAAAATATGCCTGTACTGCTTCATCGCCGAACGCTCCACGTTCGCCCTGGAATGCCGCACTGATGCCGCCCTGAGTAGCTGGAAGCTGTTCGGTTGGCGCGTCGATCTGATTCGTCATGGTATGAACTTACCTCGTGTCCTGTAGTTTGAGCCATTGTGCCAACTTGTGAAGAGATTGTCAAGAAGGATAGGAAGTAACCTATTGACAAATGGAAAATTTTCGGTAATACTAGACATATGTTCCAAAAATTTTTCAGAAAATTTTATCGTGAGGAGCTTGATATTTTCAGAAAATGAAACAGGAAACGTCTAAGCGCAAAACTATTGCAGAGATTGCCGCAAAAGCGGGGGTTTCTATTCCCACCGTCTCACGTGTGTTGAACAATCGACCGGATGTGGCCCCGGGCACGCGGGAGCGCGTGGAGCAGGTGATCAAAGAAAGTGGTTTTATACGCAGCCGGGTAAGAAATGCCTTGAAAGAGAGCAGCGGCATTATCGATATGCTGGTGCCGGACCTGGCGACACTTTATTCGGTGGAAATTGTGCGCGGCGTTGAAGAGGTGCTGGAGCGGACAGAGTTACGGTTGGCGCTGTCGCTGACCCATGATTCCGCGCAATTCGAGCAGCGATGGCTTGCCAAAGTAATTGACGGTGCGACCGACGGAGCAATCCTGGTCCTGGCGCACGGCCAGTCAAATCGCCTGGACATGTTGCTGCGCAACAAAATTCCGTTTGTGGTGGTAGACCATCGTGGGGAACTGGGGGCCGATGTTCCATCTGTAGGGGCGACCAACTGGCTTGGGGGGCGCATGGCAACGGAATACCTGCTTTCGCTTGGGCACCGGCGCATCGCCATTATCAGCGGCGATTCAACATTGCGATGCAGCCGGGATCGCATTGCGGGCTACCGGGCGGCGCTGGAAGATGCCGGGGTACCTATTGATCCAGAATTGATACGTCCAGGGGCATTTATACAGCAGACGGGATACGAGCAGACCTGTGCTTTGCTGGACCTGCCGGAGCCATCTACAGCGATATTCGCCGGAAGTGACACGCAGGCGATGGGCGTTTACAGCGCATTACGCGCTCGCGGTCTCAGTGTCCCCGATTCAATGAGCGTTGTCGGCTTCGATGATGTGCCTATCGCATCAATCGTTACGCCAACACTTACGACGGTGCGACAACCGTTGGTCGAGATGGGCAGGATAGCCACGACGATGCTGTTACGTCAGATCGCCGAAGAGCCTCTGGATAGCAAGCGCGTCGAGCTGACGACGACGCTGGTCGTGCGCGAATCGTGCGCACCGTTGCGCGGCTAGCTCATGTAGTTTCTATTCTGTCGAGCAGTCGTACGGGCCGCTATTGAAAGAAAGGAGGCAGGAGAGCATTACTGATTAAAGAACTATACGAGTCGATGATCCTGGATGGGGCCAGTGATTTTAGAATTTTACGCGGCCTGGTCCTTCCGCTGTCGCGTCCGGCGTTGATCACGGTCATCATTTATGAGACCATCCAGATCTGGAACGGTTTCCTGTTCCCGCTCGTGTTGACGCAAAGCCCGGATGTGCGAGTGCTACCACTCGCGCTCTGGAATTTCCAGGGGCAATTCACCACCGACGTACCGGCAATCCTGGCAGCTGTTTTCCTTTCCGCTTTACCCATCATTCTGCTGTATATTTTCGGTAGGCGTCAGTTACTCAGCGGCCTGATCGCTGGCTTTAGTAAATAACGAGGAGTTCAAATTTGACTACACTGTCCTATCACGACGCGAGCGCTTCCGTCGAGGAGCGAGTCGAGAGCTTACTGGCGCTGATGACGCTGGACGAGAAGCTGGCCCAACTCGGCTGCCTGTGGAGTACTGCTTTCGTCAGTACGGGCGTCTTTGATCCCGATACGATCATCGAGAAGATGCCGCATGGCATTGGGCAAGTGACGCGCATTGGGGCCTCGACGGGTCTGCACCCGCGGGAAAGCGCGGCATTCATGAACGCTATTCAACGGGCTGCCGTCGAACAAACGCGGCTCGGCATTCCTGTCATCGTTCACGAGGAGTCCACGGGCGGATTCTGCCATCGTGATGCGACGACATTTCCGCAGGGTATAGGGCTTGCCGCGACATGGGATCCGGCCCTTGTGAAACAGGTGGCCGAGGTCATCCGTACGCAGATGATGGCGGTTGGCGCCCGGCACGCGCTTGCTCCGGTACTGGACGTGGCGCGTGACCCGCGCTGGGGGCGAGTAGAGGAAACCTATGGCGAAGACCCGGTACTCGCGGGGATTATAGGGACAGCCTACGTTCAAGGTCTTCAGGGCGATGATCTTACCAATGGAGTTGCCGCTACCGGGAAACACTTCCTTGGCTATGCTTTATCGGAGGGAGGACGCAACTGGGCTCCTGTTCAGCTAGGCCCGCGCGAACTGCGAGAGACCTACGCCGAGCCTTTCGCCGCTGCGATTCGAAATGCCGGACTTGCTACGGTCATGAACTCATATACTTCTGTCGATGGCCTTCCCTGCGCGGGAAGTCCCGCGATCCTGAATGACCTGCTGCGCGAGGAACTGGGCTTTGAGGGTGTTGTCGTCGCGGATTATGGCGCCGTCAGGATGCTGATGGATTACCATTTTGTCGCGGCAACACCCGGAGAGGCCGCTCGCCTGGCTCTGCTGGCCGGACTCGACATGGAACTGCCGACAATGGACTGCTATGGAGCTCCACTGCGGGCCGAGATCGAGGCCGGGCGAGTACCACTTGAAGCCGTTGACAGGGCCGTCCGGCGCGTGCTGGGCCTCAAATTTCTGCTTGGACTCTTCGAGAATCCCTATGTTGACGAAGAGGCCGCCGGCGCTGTCTTCCAAACTCCTGAGCAGCGCGCACTGGCCCGCCGGGGAGTTGCCGAGTCGGTCATTTTGCTGACCAATGATGGGGTGCTGCCGATTGCTCCTACTGTGAAGCGCATCGCGGTCATCGGGCCGGGTGCGGACGACGAACGGCTGCTGCAAGGCGACTACCACTATCCTTCTCATCTCGAGATGATCTACCAGGCTCCCCAGAACCTTGAGGCTACAGGTCTGGTCGTTCCACGGGCGCGAGGGAATTACGCGCCCGGTCCATATTTCGCGCCGCATGTTACGCCGCTGGCCGGCCTGCGCTCAGCACTGGGAAAGGATGTTGAGGTGCGGTATGCTAAGGGATGTGAGGTACTGGGCGACGACCTCAGCGGCTTCGTTGAAGCGGTGAAAGCGGCACGCGATTCTGACCTGGCCATTGTTGTGGTCGCAGGACGAAGTGGCCTGCTGCGTTCAGCGACGGTTGGCGAGGGGAATGACGCGACGAGCCTCGATCTTACCGGCGTACAGCAGGAGCTGGTCGAGGCGATTGCGAGTACAGGAACGCCTCTCGTCGTAGTGGTGCTCAGTGGGCGCGTCCATACGCTGAACCACGTTGCAGACAAAGCCAACGCGCTGCTGCAGCTATTTCCCCCCGGAGAAGAGGGAGGCAGCGGGCTGGCCGACGTACTGACCGGGAGGGTGAACCCGAGCGGCCGCCTGCCGGTTAGCATTCCTCGCTCGGTGGGGCAGATTCCAAACTATGCCGCTACACGCGCCGGAGGCGATCACGTGATGTTCTTCGGCGATTATATCGATTCGCCGGTAACCCCACTATTTGCCTTCGGGCATGGCTTGAACTATACCAGCTTTGCCTACAGCGATCTTCGCATACAGGCGACGACGACGACTGAACCGATCGAGGTCTCGATCCAGGTAGGTAATAGCGGCGAGCGCACGGGTGAGGAGGTAGTACAATTATATTATCGAGATGTGGTTGCTTCCGTTGCTCGTCCCCAACGCATGTTGCTCGGTTTCGCGCGCGTTGCTCTCGCACCTGGACAGACGCGGCGGGTAATATTTAGCGTACATCCATCGCGGCTCGCCTTTTATGATCCATGCATGCGGTTTGTTACTGAGCCTGGAGATTTCACTTTCAGCGTTGGAAGCTCTTCCAGCGATATACGAGATGAGAAGACTGTAACGCTTGATGGGTCGGTCGCTGAGTACCGGCAGCGCGAAATTGTGGACACGAAAGTGACGATTGAGTGATCTATCAGGTTTCGGAGTCTGAATGAAAGGGGTTATTTGAAGAGAGCATGGCACTATACTCATCTGCTGAGGTATTCTTTTCTTTATGACCTACATCTCCGAGCATTACAAAGGCGATGCACACGGCGGCCATGATGGTAAATCAGGAAATCTTTCGCATCTTCTGAGGTATACGGTGGCATGCACCGGCACTATGTGATTTACCATCCGTGCCGTAAGGTCCCTGGCTTGAGCTCTGTCTTTTATACACATTTTACAAACCAATTTTGTGAAAGAGCGCTGCAAAACAGTATGTATTGTAGAGTTCATTTCAAACTCTACAATAGAAAGTGCGTTAACAGGCATCTCCAGAAAAATGTGTATAAAAGACAGGGCTTGAGCTAGAGGGATGGAAGGCACGCTCCTTTCGTTTGACAACGCTTATGCTTTGTGCTAGAATGCTCGTGTGCGTAAGATGTTGGAGTACCGGATATACCCGACCAAGAAACAGAACACTCGGTTGCAAGAGACCTTGGACGAATGCCGCTGGCTCTACAATCATTTGCTGCAAAAACGCAAGGAAACCTACGAGCAGACCGGCACAAACCTGCGTCTCTATCAGCAACACGCCACTTTCCCGATCCTCAAAGCCGAACGCCCTTCCCTCAGTACCGTCCATTCGCAAGTGTTGCAGAATGTTGCTGTTCACCTTGATCTGGCATTCAAAGCCTTTTTTAGACGGGTGAAAGCAGGAGAGAAGCCCGGCTATCCCCGTTTCCGTGGGAAAGGCCGGTATGATAGCCTCACCTTCCCACAATCCGGTTTCAAGCTTGACGAGCAGGGCAAACTCTACGTCTCGGGTATCGGACATCTCAAGATTGTTCTGCATCGCCCCCTCACGGGCACGATTAAAATCCTCACCATCCGCCGTTCCGCGACCTCCAAGTGGTACGCTTGCTTCTCTGTCGAGTATGAACCGGAGCGGCTTCCTGCTCATCCCTCTCAGGTGGGGATCGATGTGGGCTTGAAAACGTTTGCTACCCTTTCTGATGCCACTGATATAGAAAACCCGCGTTTCTTCAGGAAGGAAGAAAAAGCTCTGGGGAAAGTGCAACGCAAGCACTCCAAGCTTGCGAAAGGCACTCCAGAGCGGCGCAAACACCGCAAGGCCGTCGCCCGTGTGCATGAGCGGATCGCTTTCAAGCGGGAGAATTTCACGCATCAAGAGAGTCGAAAGATCGTCAATGCCTATGGCTTCATTGCCATCGAAGACTTGCAGGTGAACCGCATGGTTCATCAGCATGGCCTTGCCAAAAGTATTCATGATGCCTCGTGGTCGCGTTTCTTTGCGCAAGTGTCCTACAAAGCGGAAGAAGCTGGTAGAATCTTTGTCAAAGTCAACCCGGCCTATACGAGTCAGACCTGCAGTCAGTGTGGACACCGGCAACCGATGCCCCTTGATCTTCGGATATTCGCTTGTCCGTGCTGTCATGTGCATCTTGATCGAGACCTCAATGCGACCAGAAACATCAAAGCTTTGGGACTACAAAGCGTGGGTTTGTCCCTAGAAGCCCCCGGCTTGAGCCGTGGGGAGTAGTCACTGTATTGACGCGGAATACTGCCCCAACCATGGACTTGAATTAATTCGTCTGGAAAGCCCGCTAGGGACAGTGCCTGGTGCCTGTCCTTTTGCCCCTATGCGGACAGGGACAAGCCGCTGCCCCTAGCGGGCTTTCCCTGAGTCTGACAAGCGGCAGGTGATATGACTTTCATGCCGGCGCTGGTAACGGGGCAGAGCGTCGTTGCTATTTCGCAGTATGTCTTTGCCAGGGTGGGCAGGGACAAGATCACTATACTATAAGGAGGAACTAGTATGGCACAACTGAACGGAGCACAGATCACGTGGTTAGGACATGCGACATTCAAGGTGAGGACACCGCAGAACAAAGTGATTTTGATTGATCCCTGGATTGAGGGGAATCCTAAGAGTCCGGCTGAAGCCAGGCAGCTCGATAAAGTGGATCTGATCCTGGTCACGCATGGACATTCCGATCATATCAATGATGTCGTGCCAATCGCGAAGAAGTTTCATTCCCAGGTGCTGGCTATGGTGGAGACCGCAGGCTGGATCGGCTCGCAGGGAGTCGAAAATGTGACGGGCTTCAATATTGGAGGCAGTGTGAACGTCCAGGGGATTACGATTTCCATGACCCCGGCATTCCACTCTTCAGGCATCAGCGGCCAGGGAGAGGAGACGGTGTATGGAGGCGAGCCGGTCGGCTATGTGATCGAGTTGGAGAACGGCCTCAAGTTGTATCATGCGGGCGACACCTGCGCTTTTGGAGATATGCAATTGATTCGCGAGCTGTACGCGCCTGATATTGCTATGCTGCCCATCGGCGATTTCTACACGATGGGACCGAAAGGGGCGGCACTGGCGGTACGTTTGCTGGGTGTGAAGCATGTCATCCCCATGCACTACGGCACTTTCCCCATCCTGATCGGTACGCCAGCACAATTGAAGGACGAATTGGGCAAACTGGGCCTGGAGAGCGTCGAGGTGATTGAAATGACGCCAGGGCAGACTATTGCCTAGATTTCAATCCCGGATTCGCGGCAGAGGCAAGGGCAGAGGGCGACCACAAGGGCGCGCCCTTGTGGTCGCCCTCTGCCAGGCCATTCATTAAAAGCTGGGATGACTCATGTTTAGAGAAGTTTATCCTTACACATGGGATAGTCAAATATGACAGAAGATGTCATCATGCCAGTCTATACTGTTCATAGCAAATTTATTGCAGGTTATTCACCTAGGAGGTTGCTATGCAGTATGGTCTTGCTCTTCCTAATGGCGGGGTGTGCGGAGATGCACGGGTGCTGGCCGAGTTAGGGCGCCTGGCGGAAAAGGTGGGATGGGATGGAGTGTTTGTCGAGGATTATATTGTGCATCAGAGCGATGGCGCGGTGCCGACATGCGATCCATGGATTGCGCTGGCGGCGATGGCTGTTGGTACGAAACGAGCGCGCTTAGGCACGTCGGTGACGCCGCTGAGCAGACGAAGGCCCTGGAAGGTGGCGCGCGAGGCGGTGGCGCTGGATCAATTATCGAATGGGCGCTTTATGCTGGGTGTGGGTTCGGGTGATGCTGGTGAGGCGGGGTTCAATCGCGTCAATGAAGTGAGAGGGGCGAAAGAACGAGCGAAAATGCTGGACGAGGCGCTGGATATTATCGCGGGACTGTGGAGCGGAGAACCTTTCAGTTACGCCGGGCAATACTTTCAGGTAAATGAGATGACCTTTTTGCCTACGCCGATGCAAAAGCCGCGTATCCCAATCATTGTAGGTGGCGGCTGGCCGCTGAAAGGACCATCGCTGCGGGCGGCGCGTTACGATGGGTGTTGCCTCTACAAGCAGCACGAGCCGGGCGATTCTAGCGATTGGACGCCGAATGAAGTGCGCGAACTGCGGATGTTCATGGAGAGTCATAGGAGCGAGCAGCAAGGGGCAAAACCATATGAGGTTATGCTGGGTGGGCGGAGCCGCGCCGAAGATTGGGAGCAAGACCGCGCCTTGATCAAGTCGCTGGCCGAGGCGGGAGCTACCTGGTGGGTGGAGTATGTGCCTGCCGGCGAGTTAGATGCAATGCGCGAGGCTGTGATACGAGGCCCGCTGCGGATTGAGTAGCTGGCTCAACATGTCTTCAGGAATGGAAGAGAGCAGTGACAGCGTTTTCTTCCATTCCTGAATTTGCCGCATGAACTTCTAAATGCTGGTTAGGCACGTTTGGGGAGTTGCTGCAAGGACCAGCGATTGCCATCGGGATCGCTAAAGTAGACGAAATGCCCCCAATCCTGCACGTCAACCTCGCTGACTTCCGCGCCTCGTTTGAGCAACTCCTCACGGATGGCTCTCACGTCCTCAACCACCATTTGCAGCCCTTTTTGCGATCCTGGCTGCATATCTGTAATTCCAATTCCAATGGCAATCGAGCAGGCGGAGCCTTGAGGGGTCAATTGAACGAAGCGCAGGCCTTCGCGGACTTGAAAGTCATAGTCAGCGTTAAAACCGATCTTTTCTGTATAAAAGGCTTTGGCACGGTCAACATCGGAAACGGGGACGATAACCAGTTCGAGTTTCATCTGCATGTTGGTCATGATTGTTTTCCTCTTTCTCTGTAGTTGATACTTAACGACGTTTCTGGTTTAAGTATAAGCGGGAAAGAGGACAGAATCGACCATCCTTTATGGGAATATAGCATCTTTATTCCTATCCGGTCACTTGATGCTCGAAGCAAGCGCAGCCAGGCCCGCTTCAATCGCTTCGATGGCATTCTTGCTGCTGGCCCCCAATCCATGCCGTGTAGCAAGCCATGCCGCTTCATTATACGTCAGCCACACGCATCCCTCTTCATCTTCCCAGGCAAGTGCCTTGACTGGAAGATCAATCCCAGCAGTTTGCTTGTCTTGCATGAGTGGAGTACCACCCCTGGGATGGCCGAAGATGAGCAATTCCGTTGGACGAAGTTTCAGATCGACTTCTTCAGCATTGCTCGCATGATTGATCCGAGCAAAGACCAGTAGCCCCGCTTCTGTGAGGGCCGACGTCAAGCGATCGAGCGTCTCGCTCACACTGAACCTGCTTGCAACCGTGACCAGGCCATTACTACTCACATGTTTCCTCCTTGTTCGCGTGATCTCCTCTCATCATAGCATATTTGGTTCTGCCACTAACCGCTCCCGCACCGCCCCCACCAATTCCATCGTCCCTGCATTCCCACCCTGATCGCGTGTCAAGACGTCCTCATCAAGGTACACCCTGGCTATCGCGTACTCCAATCTGCGGGCCTCTTCGCCATAGCCGAGATAGTCGAGCAACATGACGCCAGATAATAACATAGCGGTGGGATTGATGATGCCTTTACCGGCGATGTCGGGTGCGGAACCGTGTACAGGCTCGAAGTAGGCGTAGTGGGTACCACAGCAGGCGCTGGGAGAGAGGCCAAGGCCGCCGATGCTGCCACTGGCGGTATCGGCGAGGATGTCGCCATGCTCGTTGGAGAGGACAACCACATCGAGCGTTTTGGGGTCGGCAATCATACGGCGGGCCAGGTCGTCGATGAGAAATTCCTGGTAGCTCAGGCCGGGATATGAACGGACGGTTTCGCGCACGATTTCGCGCAGGCGTCCATCGGTGCGCGGCAATATCGAGTATTTGGCTCCCAGGGTCACGCGGCCAGGATAACCATTGGCCTGGCGGTACAGAGCCAACTGGCAGGCGGCGGTAGCCATGCGATGCATCTGTTCCTCGGTATAGATGCGGACGGCGTAGCTCCCTCGTTTTTCCACCGGGGGTGCCTGCCACCATGTGCTGCTGCTGGATAAGGAAGCCAACTCCGAAAGATCTCCTTCGCGGGGCGGATACATGCCTTCCAGGTTATCGCGCACGATGATGTAATCGATGCGTTCAGGATGCAGCATCGGGCTATTGTAACCTGGATACCAGCGCACGGGGCGGATATTGACGTAGGTTTCTTTGCCCCAACGCAAATACCAGAGAACGGGCCTGCTGGGCCCGCCGCTTGCGCCAAAAAGGGTACAGTCCGCCGCATCTATTGCCTCCCGCGTTTCAGTAGGGAATGCATCGCCGAAGCGATTCAGGGCTTCGCGTCCGCTGAGGGCCTCGATGAAGCATATACTGGGAGCGAGCAGGCTCAGCGTCTCTATGGTAGGACGCATGACTTCAGGCGCGGCATCGTCTCCGGCGACAACGCAGACTGTTGGAGGTAATGCGAGCGGCTCCTTCCTGGCGAAGAGCTTTGGGATCATCGCAGTGTTCCTTCCTGGCGGATGTATTCGATAATGCCACCAGCAGCGACGATGCGCGCGACGAAGGGGTCTAATGGCTCCGCCTGGAATGTCTGCCCGGTGGTCCGGTTGGAAATGATGCCGCGCGCGAGATCGACCTCCATTTCCTGCCCATCGGCGCTATTCAGCACGGCCTCTTCGCAGATCAGCACGGGCAGGCCGATATTGACGGCATTGCGATAAAAGATACGCGCGAAACTGCGCGCTATGACGACCTGCACGCCGCAGGCCTGGATGGCTGCCGGGGCGTGTTCACGCGATGAGCCACAACCGAAGTTATGGCCCGCCATGACTATGTCGCCTGGCCGCACCTGCCGGGCAAATTCGGGCAATACTTCGCAGAGACAATAACGCGCCAGTTGCGCGCGGTCGGTTGTGACGTTATAGCGTCCGGGAATAATGACATCAGTGTTGACGTTGTCGCCAAGCTTCCAGATACGTCCCATGATGGTTGCTTCCTTTCGTTTTGTTCGATTGAGATAATCCCTGAGAGGGCTAGACGAGTGCGAACCTCCTGGAGGGCGACCTCAAGGGTCCCCACACCACTTCCCTACCACCCCCGCCCTTACAAGGACTACGAGGCTGCTCCGCAGCAGCACGGAGTCATAAATAACACGCTCTATATAGCTATAGGAAATTTCTAGGATCGGTGATGTGGCCGGTGAGGGCGGTTGCGGCAACGGAGGCCGGACTGCCGAGGTAAATTTCGGCGGTGGGATCGCCCATGCGGCCGGTGAAGTTGCGGTTCATGGTGGTTAGCGCTCGTTCGCCGGGGGCCAGTACGCCGAAGTGCCGACCGATGCAGGGGCCGCAGCCTGGGGTGCCGATAGAGGCGCCGGCCTGCGCGAATGTTTCCAGGTAGCCGAGGCGCATTGCTTCCAGGTAGACCTCGCGCGAAGCGGGAATGACGACCATGCGGGTTTCTGGATGGATGGTCTTGCCTTGCAGAATACGGGCGGCGATGGCGAGGTCATCAAGGCGGCCATTGGTGCAGGTGCCGAGGAAGACCTGGTCGATTTTGACGTGTTCGACCGATTCAACGGGAACGACGTTGTTGACATCCGGCGGGCAGGCAATCATCGGTTGCAGGGACGAGACATCGATCTCGACGATGCTTTCGTAGCGCGGGTTGCGCGGTCTGAGCATAGGATAGTCGCGTTCGGTGCGGCCACGCAACCATTCACGAGTCGTTTCATCAGCGGCGACGAGGCCGGCTTTGCCACCCATCTCAATGGCCATGTTGCAGAGGGTGAGGCGCTCGCTTACCGAACTATTTTCGATGAAGTCACCGGTGTATTCGATGGCGCGATAGTTGGCCCCATCGACACCTATCCTGCTCACGATTTCAAATGTCACATCCTTGGTGTAGACGCCGTGCGGCAGGGTTCCAGATAGGCGCACGTTGATGGTGGTTGGGATGCGAAACCAGGCGCGCCCTGTAGCGTAGGCGACGCCGATGTCGGTAGAACCCATGCCGGTGGCAAAAGCACCGAGCGCGCCATAGGTGCAGGTATGGCTATCGGCTCCGACGATGATATCGCCGGGGACGACATAGCCGCGTTCCGGCATGACCTGGTGGCAGATACCTTCCTGTAAGATGGTGATATCCTGCTCGCGCGCGAAGGTGCGGACATCGCGATGCAAGGTAGCCGCCTGGATGGTTGCAGCCGGAATGATATGATCAAATATGATGTGCGAACGACGCGCATCGAAGACACGCCCATCATTTTGCTGCGCTAACTTGCGAAACGCCTGAATTGCCAGGGGCGTGGTGGTATCGTGGCTCATGACGTGGTCAACATCCACGACGACCGTCTCGCCCTGTTCTACGGTGCGACCGACCTTGCGACTGAAGATTTCTTCGGTTAACGTTCCCATGCGACACTTCCTTTCTCTTGATACCATGCATGAATAAATGCATCGACTTCATCCGAATTTAAGCTGCCCTGCTCGGCCCGCTCCTTGAGGGCGTGGGTGAGATGGCAGATTTCGTCATGGCTGAGTTGCAAACCTAATGCCGCGGCGCGATGGCTGACGGCATGGCGACCGGTGATATGCGAACCGACAACGACCTGGCGCATCAAGCCGAAATCACCTGGATCAAGCACCTCATAAGCGCGCGGATTCCTTAGCACGGCGCGGGTATGCACGCCTGCCTTGTGCGTAAACGCGCCTGGGGCGGTGATCGGTATGTTAAAGGGTATGGGAAGCTGCAGGCAGTCCGAGACATAGCGGTCGAGCGGGGCCAATTGGGTGAGATTGTAATTTGCCAGCAGCTCAGGATAGTGAATGTAGAGCTGCGCAATCAGGCCACTGAGCGGGGCGATGCCGTTGCGCTCGCCGATACCCAGTACGGTGACGTCCAGGCAGTCCGCGCCGCCTTCGAGAGCCGAGACGGTATTGGCGAGGGCGCAGCCGGTGTCGTTGTGGCCATGAAATTCGATGCCGACGTGTGGATAGCGCTCAGCACAGAGGCGCACAAGCTGCTCTACCTGGCGCGGGCGAGCAATGCCGACGGTATCCGGCAGACCGATACGCTGCACGCCAGCATCGACGACAGCATCAAAAACGGTCAGCAGATCGACGAGGTCGCTACGAAAGGCATCTTCAGATGAGAAGCGGACGTAGCGTCCGGCAGCGTGGATGCGTCGAATCAAAGGCACGGCATCGGCGATGATCTGGTCGACGCGGCGGCCATGGCTGAATGTGCGTAACTCCGTCGATGTGCCGTAGAAGAGGTTCAGGCCGTAGACGGGTGTTTCTAGCGCGGCCTCTACATCGGCCTCAACGCAACGCACATGCGCTACGATATGCGCTCGCAGGCGAAGCTCGCAAATCGCTTGTATGGCCTGCCGCATGCCCGGCGAACTGATGGGCGAGGGAACCTCTATGAATGATACACCGACGGCATCGAGCATGCGCGCGATGTTCAGTCGCTGCTCCAGATTAAAGAAGGCTCCGGCAAACTGTTCTCCCTCGCGCAGTGTCGAGTCAAGAATGGCGAGTGGTCTCATAACAATGTTTCCTTCCTGAGCGCAAGTTCCCCCAGCACTCTTTGCAGTATGTCAATGGCCTGTAGATACTCGGAAATCTGGATGTGTTCCTGCGGTGTATGATCCAGGCGCGAGTCACCAGGACCATAGGCGACGATATTTTGCCCCCAGACGGGGCCAACAACGTTCATATCGGATGTGCCGGTTTTGTGTTTGAAGATGGGTTGGCCTCCGGCAGCACGAATAGCGGAGCTAAAGGCGCGCGCAAGGGACGTTGTGCGTGTAGATTGAAAGGCAGCTTCTTCGCCATGGAAGTTGATGCTGGCATCATCTTCACGCGCCCAGTGTCCTATCATGTCACGTAAACCCGCGATATCATAATCAGGTGGCAAACGGTAGCCGATCAGTAGCTGTGTATGCTCTTCTAAGCCGTCCTGGCTGCTATTGATGCTTCTGAGTGAGGGCATAAGAGCGGCGAACGCAGAATGCGGAGCGTGCTGCTCATTCCATGCAGCGGCATGGTTTTGCACACGATTCCAGAAGGCGATGGCTATTTCGCTGCTATTTGCTTGCTGGCCTGCGCTGTGATGCACCGGGCGCGACAGGGAATATTCCACCAGCAACCTGCCTTTGTAACCAATCGTGATTGCGTGGCTGCCGCTGGGTTCGCCGATGATGCAGGCAGCGGGCCGGTAGTGTGCGACGACCGCGCGCGCGCCTCGCGAGGTCGCAGATTCCTCTTCAACGGCCCCAACTACGATAATTGGATGATGGATGGAATCGCCGGGCAGGTCGTTCGCAATGCGGGCGGCTGCGCAGATGAAAGCGGCTAGAGGGCCTTTGGCATCTACGGCACCACGCCCATAGAGTATTCCGTCTTGCAGCCTGACGGGAATGTGGCCGCGCACGGTGTCCATGTGGCCGAGCAAAATGATGGGAGATTGCTGCATGTTGTAGTCAAGAGGATGGGTGCTGGCGATGAAATTGCCGGTTTCATCAACAGTGGTATGCAGGCCCATCTGCTGCGCCTGTTCTGCAAGGTAGCGAGCAAGCGCACTCTCCTGACCCGAATAGCTGGAGATGGTGAGCATGTTGTGCAAGAGAGAGATTGCGGGGGTGGCAAGCGTGACCTCTTCCGACCCAGGGCGACCACCAGGGTCCCCGCCTCCCGATATTGTGAGGGCTACGTCAATACCTGGCCTGGACCCTACCTCCATAGGGCGACCACCAGGGTCCCCACCTCCACACCGCTCCTCCCCCGCCCTTACTATGACTGCGCGCCCCTGTGGGGCGACCTCGTCATCATTGTAGGGGCGGGGGTGGTTGTGGATGTGAGGCGGGGACCCTGGTGGTCGCCCTCCGTGGGATTCTGATACGTTTGCTGTTGCCAAAACGGCGCCAGAGCGAGATTCTGCTGTTACCACTTCCTCTACGATATCCAGCACACGATCCAGTTGCTGCTGGGTTATCACAAGGGGTGGTAGCAAGCGAATGACGTTTGGGCCGGCGAGCAGGGCGATGACGCCTCGTTGGGTGAGTTTTTCGAGATATGGTTGCGAGCGGCAGGTGAGTTCGATGCCGATCAAGAGGCCTCTGCCACGGATTTCGCGGATGAGAGGGCTGCGTATGGCGCGGAGTCTTTGCAGGGCATATTCGCCGAGGGAGGCGGCACGCTCGGGCAGGGCTTCCTGTTGGATGATGTCGAGGGTGGTAAGGGCGGCGGCGCAGGCTAGAGGGTTGCCGCCGAAGGTGCTGCCGTGGACGCCACGTGTGATGCGCCCGCTCTCGATTACGCGGGGGCCGAGGCAGATGGCGCCCATGGGGACACCGCCGGCCAGGGATTTCGCGAGGCAGAGGATATCGGGCTGCAAATCATAGTGGTGGCAGGCGAAAAGACGACCGGTACGCCCAAAACCGGTCTGCACTTCGTCAATGATAAGAAGAGCGCCGCGTTCATGGCAGAGCGATGCGAGACCTTGCACATACTCGTCATTCGCAAGATGTACGCCGCCTTCGCCCTGTACGAGTTCGATGATGACCGCTGCGGTTTGCTCGTTGATGGCGGCTTCGGCTGCTGCCAGGTCGTTGTAGCGTATATGAGTGACCTCTGGAACGAGGGGCGCGAACGGTTCGCGGTAGTGCGGCTCCCATGTCGCCGAGAGCGATCCCATTGTGCGTCCATGGAAACTCCGCAATGTAGCAATGATGCCGGTACGACCGGTGGCAAGACGGGCAAATTTGAATGCGCCTTCGATGGCCTCGGTTCCACTGTTGCAGAGAAAGATGTGATCGAGTCCCTGCGGCGTCAGGTTGGCAAGACGTTCGAGCAGGCGAGCGCGCATGTCGTTGTAGACGATTTCGGGGCAGGTAATGAGACGATGCGCCTGGGCTGCGAGGGCGGCGGCGATCTCAGGGCGTCCGTGTCCGATATTGGCTACGCCATGCCCGGCAGCGCAGTCGATGTATTCGCGGCCCTCTTCATCCCATACTAACGCTCCGCTGCCACGCACGATGGAGATGGGACGCTTGCTGTAGACGCCTGTTGTGTAGGTGTTTTCGCGGTCGATGGTCGAAGTCATACGGTTAGCCTTTCTTCTGGGATGGGCGATGCATCGATTGTCGTTCCTGAGCCATGTAGCACGTCGAGCAGTGAGGCGCTGCCGATGCAGGCACGCGGTACGCCGCCCTGCAATGCTTCCTGCGCGCCCAGCAGTTTCTTGCGCATGCGTCCCCTGGCATAGTGCATGTAGTCGGGTAGGCGCTCAGGAGAGATGGTACGGATGAGCGTGGTGCTGTCGTCTGGATTGGAAAGCAGGCCAGGTACGTTGGTCAGGATAACCAGGGCCTCGGCGTGCAGCGCGACGGCAATGGCGGCTGCCGCTCGATCTCCATCCACATTCAAGCGTTCTCCCTCGTAGCTCAATGCCAGGGGAGCGATGACGGGAGTGTAACCGGCAGCGAGCAGTTGACGCAGCAGTGCGTCATTCACACGTTCGATCTGCCCGGTGTAGTCGTCGCGCAGGATTTGTATGCGGCCATCCGGCATGAGCGAGCGCACAGCCGGTTTACGCCGTGCCAGCAGTAATCGTCCATCGACGCCCGACAATCCAAGGGCGTTGATTCCGTATTGCTGTAAACTCGCGACCAGTGCGGTATTGATCTCGCCGGCGGCAGCCATAGCGAAGATACGCAGCGTTGCGGCGTCGGTGTAGCGACTGACCATACCACCCGGCGAGGTAATCATGCGGGCGGGATGCCCCAGGCGTTCAGAGAGCTCGCTGGTAAGGTCTGAGGCGCCATGCACGACGATGACCTGTTGGCCATCCGCAACGCATTGGGCTATCTCGCCCATAAGATTCGTAGTGATGACTCCTGCTCCTCCGCCAATTTTCACGACAAGCGTCATAGTAAAGCTCCTCTCTTGCTATTCGCCCACTCTGCAGGGACAGCGCCAGGCGCCTGTCCTGAGACCCCAATGAGGACAGGCGCCTGGCGCTGTCCCTGCAGGGGCTATCTCGTACCAATCAGGTCCTCTTTCGAAAGGACCCGTGAGGACAGGGCCCTGTCCCTACAGAGTCGTTCCTAGACCGGGCGCAGACCGGGGAAGGTCAGTCCCAACGATTCGCCCCAACCATACATACAGTTGAGCGCCTGGACGGCGTTACCTGCGGCGCCTTTCATCAGGTTATCGAGGGCGGCCATGACGACCACGCGCCGTTGATGAGGATCGAGTTCGAAGCCGATATCGCAGTAATTGCTGCCGGCCAGAATCTTCGGCTCTGGATAGCGGTAGACGCCGGTGCGCTCTTTGACGAGGCGAATGAACGGTTCACGCTGGTAGGCCTCACGGTAGAGTCGCCATAATGTGCGGTCGTCAATCGTTTCGTTCACAAAAACATGTGCGGTGACGAGTATGCCACGCACCAGTTCGACCGCTGTCGCAGAGAAGGCGATTTGGGGCGCGATATGCCTGGCTGCTATGCCCGTAGGAGCCAGGCATATCGCGCCCCCCAGTTCCTGGATGAGTTCGGCGGTATGACGATGGCCAGTGGGTTGGAAAGAGCGGACGGCGCCGCTTCTATCGGGATGGTGGCTGCTGGCCCCCGGTGCTGCGCCTGCCGCAGATGAGCCAACTTTCGCCTCTACGATGAGTGGCATTGCGTTATCCACGAGGCCGGAGCGGTAGAGAGGATAGAGTCCAAGGATGGCCGCCGTTGCCATGCAGCCGGCGCCGCTTACGAGTGTGGCAGATGGTAATTCTTCGCGATGCAGTTCGGGCAGGCCATAGACGGCCTCAGCTAGCAGGTGCGGCGCAGGATGCGGCTCCCCGTACCATTGTTCGTAGAGCGCGGCGGAGCGCAGGCGGAAATCCGCCGAAAGATCGATGACGCGAGGAGCAAGTTGGCGGTAGCGATCTATTTCCCGCGATGAGATGCCATGTGGTAAGCAGAGAAACAGCAAGTCACATGATGACAGGTCATCGGTATGACAGAAGTGTAAAGAACTGATTTTGCGCAAATTAGGATGAATGCTATGCAGGTATTGTCCAGCATGACTGCTGGAAGCGACCTGGGTCAATTCGACCTGCGGATGAAACAGCAGCAGGCGGATGAGTTCTCCGCCGGTATAACCGGAACCACCAGCAATAGCAACACGTACTCGACTCATCGTAAAACCTCTTCCTGTACGCCGCTCAGCACGTAGTCAAGCATAGCATTGGGAATGTCCACGCCGGTTGGCGCGATGCTGTTGCGGAACTCCATAGTGGCATTGATTTCGTTGACCAGCAGGCCGCGCTGTGGGTCTTCCAGTACGTCGATGGCCAGGATGCCACCTCCGACCACCTGAGCAGCACGGACGCAGAGACTATCGAGTTCGGGTGTGACGGGACAATTGCTGGCTACCGCGCCACGAGCCGTGTTCGTCACCCAATGTTGGCTGGTGCGGTAAATGGCGCAGATGGTGCGATCTCCGACGACGAAGGCGCGAATATCACGTTGTGGCTTGGCGATATGCTCCTGGATATAGTGAATGTGATGCTGGTAAGAGCCTAATGTTTCCTGGTGTTCGAGGACAGCCTCCGCCGCGTCACGATCATTAATGCGGGCCAGCAAGCGGCCCCAGGAGCCAGTGGTGGGCTTGAGTACGACAGGGTAGCCAAGCATTTCGATGCCGCGAATTGTTTGCTGAGCGTCAAAAGCCAGCAGGGTGCGGGGTGTCGGAATGCCGGCACGCAGTAGCGCGAGCGTGGTGAGCAGCTTATCATTGCAGGTTGCGGTGACGGCTGCTGAGTTGTATACTCGCACGCCCCAACTTTCGAGGACGTTGAGGACGGCAAGCCCGCGTGATTGACTGACGGTGCGGCAGAGGACTGCGTCATACTGCTGCCAGCGCTCATCAGGATGCGACAGATCGAATAGCAGTTCGCCATCGTCGATGATAGCGTGAGCAATTGACCGGCGTGTCAGAGCGTCGATCAGCAGCTTTTCTTCCACGCGGATGCGTGAAGTGAGAATAGCCAGGCGCATGATGCTATTCCCCCCAGTCTTCTTCGACTTCGGGCGCTAGCGCCACGGCCGGTGGTTCGAGATGCAGCACCTCCAGTTCGGCGTTACAATCCGGGCAGTAGATGATCTCTCCAACGATGAGACCCTGTATGGTGATCTCGGCTTCGCATTCAGGGCAGTTAGCCATGTGTGTTTTCCTCCTGTTCATTTGACTGCATAACGACGCTCAATAAAAAATGCTCTACGTTCTCCGTTTGAGGAAGGACGTAGAGCATGCATTACGCGTGGCTCTCGTGGTACCACCTTCATTCGTTGATGCCTCGCGACACCAACCTTGGGGAGTAAGGGTAGCTACCTGATGAATTTTGACGACCGAATAGGGGAATGAACAGGTCTATGCCCCCCATCCCTATGGCATTCCCTGATGCGTTTGTCAAAATTCACCAGACTTCATCTATAACTCTATACTCCGCGCCCGTTAACGGGGGCATCCGGCAAAGGTCTACTTTCGCGTGGGGCGATTTCTTCTTGCGCTCCGGGTTTTATTCGCGGTTGGTTGGCATACGGGCTTTCCAGCGCGCGCCCGCTCTCTGGATGCAACCTATAGCGGTGTTCGTCAGGATTGAGCTGGAGGGCGACCACTACCCCCGATAGAGGGCGACCACAAGGGTGCGCCCTTACTATGATACGAGTAGCTCAATGGAGATGAACCTCGCTCTGGGACCGCTACTCGTCCCTTCAAAGCTTTGTCGTTCAGGTTTTTGGTTTTTTTGTTGTAACCTGGATAAAAGGGCAAATAAAAACGCCCTTCATCCTTTCATTAAGGACGAAGAGCGATCAAATACGGCTCTCGTGGTACCACCTTCATTCGTTGATGCCTCGCGGCACCAACCTCGTGGAGTATGTTTCATACTCACGCCCGATTACGGGGGCACCCGGCGGAGTTCTACTCTCGCGCGCGGCGATTTCTTCTCGCGGCTCAGGGTCTTTATTCACAGCGCATTGACGTATGGGCTTTCCACCAACTGCCCATTCTCTGGACGCAACGGCTACTGTTACTCGTCCCTTCGAAGCCTTTGTTTTATGAAGTTTTCCGTGTGTTAGTGAATGTATAACATATGGGCGGTTGAGTTGTCAAGGATTTTTTCCGGGCGCCGAAAAATTGGGCCTCGCAATAAACAGGCTATTGTCGTTGCATAAGGAAACTGTGATAGGTGTATAAAATTTTTCTTGTGGCAAGAGGGCCACCATGATAAACGAATATGTTACACTTAATGACAGAAGGGGACTACTTTCGAGCGAGAAACGGCTAGTTTTGAGGGGAGGCACAGCGATGACGAATTTTACTTTAGATGGCCAAAACGTATCGATTCGCGATCAGGCTGGCAACATTGCAGTTCTCAATCCGCTTGAGGCGTTACAGCTGTTGCAATGGTTATCTGAGCATAACAATATATTGCTCAGTTCGGCCCGGCAGTCGATCAATGTGGGGCAAAATGTGGGGCAGGAACTTGAGATTCATCTTTACCAGGAAAACCTGGGCCACCTGGATGAACTGAAGGCGGCCTTGCCCGGTTTGCATGAATACAGGCCGCCGGCCAGGGTGCTAAGCGTTCCGCTGGAAGAGGTGACCGAACGGGCGATTGAGTTGCTGAAGGAGTTTCAAGTTGAATACTGGATTCATCCCTTGCTGGATGAAGATGATGTGTTCGCGCAGGCATAAATTATGAATTTTAAGGTATTCAGGCAGCTATCCGAGAGGCCAATCATGAATTTTCACGAACCGCTTTGGCAGCGAGCCTGGACCGATTCATCGACCGGAATGAAATTGTGAAGGCTATGCAGAAAGCCGGTTATGACGATATTGCTGTTCTCTATCACTCATCCGTGCTTTCAGGGGACTGGCGTAAGCAGGGAAATCCTCCATATCAGATCTGAGCTTCTACAGTAACAAGAGGTGCGGCGACATAGGCTCTGGAATAGCCATTTCGTCCACCTCTTGTCCTCCTATGGTAGAATTGCGCATAGAATTGCAGCGTGAGAGACCCCATACAGGCTACAGTAAGGAGCGGAAATAATGGCAGGAGATTGGATTGATGTTTCGGTGCCACTACACAGCGGCATGGTTCATTGGCCGGATAATCCGCCTGTTTCGATAGAACGCGTGCTGGATATGAGCAGGGGTGATGCCGCGAATGTTTCGAAGCTTTCAATGGGGGCGCATACGGGGACGCATATGGATGCGCCGGTTCATTTCTTTCCTGATGGGAAAGGCATCGATACTATGCCTATAACTGCCGTTATTGGTCAGGCAAGGGTGATTGAGATTGCTGATCCTGAGTCGATTAAACCGGATGAGTTGCGAGCGCGTCAAATACAGGCGGGCGAACGTGTTCTTTTCAAGACGCGCAATTCATCGAGGTGCTGGCAGGTGGATGAGTTTGTCAAGGAGTTCGTGTATATTTCTGCTGAGGCCGCGCAATACCTGGCGGAACAAAAGATACAGGCGGTTGGGGTCGATTATCTCTCGGTTGGGGGGTTCTTCAAGGATGGGGCGGCGACCCATCATGCGCTGCTGGGAGCGGGCATCTGGATTATCGAGGGACTGAACCTTACCAACGTACAACCAGGGCTGGTTGAACTGATCTGCCTGCCAATCAAGATTGTGGGGAGTGATGGCGCACCGGCGCGCGCGATCTTGCGCCCGCTGAGCTAAAAATAACATAGTGTGAGAAAAGCCTATGATTCACAAGTCATTTATCGAAACAGAGCGAGGCCCTATTGCGCGAGTCACGTTTACTCTGCCGGAGAGTATCTGGGCTGATACCATCTACCTGGTGGGTGATTTCAACGGATGGAACCAGACATCACATCCTTTTCGACCTGACCGGGAAGGAAACTGGACGATCACCGTTGACCTGGAGGTGGGTCGCCGGTATGAATTTCGCTACCGGCGTGATGGGGAATGGATGAATGATAGCCAGGCCGACGGGTATGTGAGCAACCCGCACGGGAGCGACAACTTTCTCGTGATTACTAACCCCAATTTTAAGCGCAATCATGAGGGATGAGATGCCCATTCTTACTGGGCGCTAACTAATCACAAGAGCAGCCTGGCGAGCCCTGCTCGAGTTCAACGGCGATGTGAAGCGAACCGGCACATTGGTGCGGCGAGGAAATGCGCCCGGTGAGGGCTCCGGCTGCAAGAATACCGCCTACAACTTGCTAATAATATTCACAAGGCTATTTTCCCAATGATCAAAAGAGCTTGCTTTCCCAAATGCTTCTGTTATACTATTCGTAGGAATCAGAATGATGAAGCAAAAGTAAATATTTCTTATAGAGAAGGGGCAAACGATGGCACTAGAAGAACTTCAGAATGGCCGCTATCATCGTATGCGTTTACTCGGTACAGGCGGTATGGGTGAAGTATATCTAATGGAAGATACGCGCGTCAGCCGGCAGGTTGCCATCAAGGTTACACGAACTGAGGCCTCGCCATATCCTGACAGTGAGACCACTCGAGATGCGGCACGCCTCTTCCAGAGAGAGGCAAGGGCTGTGGCAGCCCTTGAACATCCCAATATCCTGCCACTTTATGATTTTGGTGAAGAAAACCTTGATGCCTCGACTATTACTTATATGGTGATGCCATATTGCAGCGATGGGTCACTGGCGTACTGGCTGCGACAGCATGGCACTGATGATCCACTCTCATTACAGGATATAGCATACCTGGTAAATCAGGCCACAGATGCCCTGCAATATGCCCATGATCACCAGGTTTATCATCTGGATGTCAAGGCTTCAAATTTTCTTTTGCGCCGTAATCCGAAGAACCAAAAGCGCCCTACGCTCCTGCTCGCCGATTTTGGTCTTGCACGCACCAGCGCCACGATTTCGAGCTCCAGCCGCACGATACGCGGCACACCCACCGCGATGGCTCCCGAGCAATGGAGCAGCAAACCGGAGGCCGCAACCGACCAGTACGCGCTGGCCGTCATGACATACGAAATGCTGACAGGACGCCCCCCTTTCATGGGCTCAATGGAACAATTAATGTTCCAGCATTTCTCTGCCGAACCAGCCCCTCCCAGCACTATCAATCCACAACTACCAGCGGCAATCGACCCTGTCATATTGCGGGCCTTAGCGAAGAAACCCGAGGACCGGTTTTCGTCTGTCTACAATTTTGCAGAGGCATTCGAACAGGCGGTGAATTCGGCGTCAGATAAATTGATTGTTGTTGAACACCAGCAGCCAAATGCGCGTCCGACGCCAGATTCCATCAGCGATGCCGAGACGTTTTATACAGCCAGCCGCGAGAAAGCTCCTATCAGCCTGGCTCCAATAATTGGCACCTCGACACCGGATGCTACCAATAAAATAGACTCCTACAACACCAGCACCGGCCATGATATGCCGACGGTTGCTACCTCCGATTCGGGCCCTATCACCAGCGAACGGGGGGTTGAGACTGCAATTGCACCCGCCCCTAGAAAGCGCACGACATCCTATCCGGTGATTATCGGTATTATCTCGGGCGTGGTAATTCTTCTCTTAATTGGGTATGGCATCTTTTATTTCACATCGAGCGGCCACCAGCCTTCCAGCACTGGAAATTCCGTACTTACAACACACGAACTAACCGCGACGGCGATTGCAAAAGCGCCAACACAAGCCCTATCACCGACAGCCAGCCCCACCCCAACGATTCCTCCTGGTTTGTATATTGCTGATACGTACAATGGGACAATGACCAATTCGCTGACAAATCAGACAATGGCTATTAGTGTGTTTATTCGCCAGACTAAAGGGAGCGGCATCTTAAATGGCTCGGTGACCTTTACTGCATCACAGCAAATCCATATCCTGAGCGGGACTGTTGATCTGCAAGGGAATTTCACCTTTACGGCGCAGGCTTCTCCGCAACCATATGTCTACTATGGTACAGTGCAGAAAAACGGGCAGGATACTTTTCTCCATGGAAACTTTTGCAACAGCGCTACAAACGTGTGTAATGCGAATCTTGGATTTTTCACGGTTGGCCCTGGGTACTAATTACGAATAATAACCTTTGACAAATTTATCCAGCAGAGTATACATTTATGAGGATAGGACGATATATTTGTCAGAGTTCGTTGTTGTTCACGGAGAATATTCATGAAAAGGTATGGGGCCTGACGAATGCAAAAGGAACTCTTCCGCCCATCGCTGCACTATCCATCCCATCCCTACGATGAAATGCTGGCCCGTACAGCTGAACGCTTTCCCGAAAATGAGGCCGTCCTTTTTAACGATGAAAACGTGACGTACCGCGAGTTGGACGCGCTGGTAAATGTTTTCGCTCAGGCGCTAGTAGATATGGGAATAGGCAAGGGCCAGCAGGTGTGCCTGTTCATGGGCAATCGACCCGAGTACCTGATTAGCTGGTTTGCCATCATTCGCGCGGGCGCGGTGGCCAGTCCTATGAACCCCTCTTACAAAGAGCGCGAGGTCGCCTATCAATTGAGCAATAGCCAGGCGGTGGCGGTTATTGTGCAGCATGAGCTGCTCCCGATTGTTGAGGCGGTTCGCGCGGAAACCGCGGCTTTGAAGCATGTGATTACGGCTGGCTCAGGTCCAGGTTTAAGGCATGCAGAGTTGCAGATATATTCTTTCAGCGATTTGCTGCAAAACTACGCACCTGTGTCACCAGTTCGCGAGCAATGGGAGTGGGAAGATTTGATAGCGCTGCCGTACAGCAGCGGTACGACGGGATTGCCCAAGGGTGTCATGCTTAGCCATAAAAACATGGTGTGTAATGCGTACCAGTCGGTCGCTACGGCGCGTATCACTTACGCGGATCGTTTGCTGGTGTTTGTGCCGCTTTATCATATCTATGGCATTATGCTGCTGGGGTTGGCGGCGATGACCGGTGCAACGATTGTGTTGATGGAACGATTTGATCCTGGCGAATGCCTGCGGCTAATCCAGGAGCAGCGCATTACGATTCTCTATAGCGTGCCACAGGTGCTGGCGGTGCTAAGCGACTGGCCGCAGTTGAAGGACTATGATTTGCATACCGTGCGTTTTACGCAATGTGGCGCGGCACCCGTACCTCCCGCATTGGCTCGTCGCTTTGAGGAGCGCACGCATGTAACGGTTATGACCTCGTATGGGCTGACCGAGGCGGCGCCGGGAACGCATTCCAACCCGGTTTATAACCCACGGCTCATTAAGGTCGAAACGATTGGCCTGCCGATTCATGATACGAAACAGAAGATTGTTGATATTGAGACGGGGCTGGTTGAACTGGGGGTGGGCGAAGAGGGCGAATTGATCATCCAGGGGCCGCAGGTGATGCAGGGATACTGGAAGGCACCGGAGGCGACCGCCGAAGCGCTGCGCAATGGCTGGCTGCATACAGGCGATATCGGCTGGCGCGACGAGGATGGATATGTCACAATCACCGACCGCAAAAAGGAGTTGATCAAGTATAAGGGTTTCAGCGTCGCTCCTGCTCAGCTCGAAGCGTTGCTGCTGGAACATCCAGCTGTGGCCGACGTAGCGGTGATTGCTAAAGCGGACGACGAGGCGGGAGAAATTCCCAAGGCTTTTGTCGTACGCAGAGCAGGCTACGAAGCGGTAAGCGCGGATGAATTGATACTCTGGGCAAATGGGAAGCTGGCCGCCTATAAGAACGTGCGCGAGGTGGAATTTATCGATGCCATTCCCAGAAATCCTTCGGGCAAGATTTTGCGCCGCATTCTGAAGGAGCAAGAACGACGCAGGATGGGCTTATAAGGCTGACCAATAGACAGGAGAGCTACTGTCGTGGATATCCAGAACCTGGTCGCAATCGATGTACATACCCATGCTGAGGTGTCAAGCCGTATTCCTGATGACCCCTTGTGGCAGTCAATGCAGGAAGCATCAGCGAAGTATTTCAAGGATGAGGGGCCGCGCCCGACTATCCCTGAGATCGCGGCTTACTATCGCGAGCGAAAGATGGCCTGCGTGATTTTCCCCGTCGATATGGAGTCCACGACTGGGCTGGTGCGAGTGTCGAACGAGGAAGTGGCCGAGGTCGCTGCCGCGAATCCGGATGTACTGATTCCATTTGCCAGTATTGATCCGGCGAAGGGGAAGATGGGGGCGCGCGAAGCTCGTCGCCTGATCGAGCATTTCGGCGTGCGAGGCTTCAAATTTCATCCTTCTATGCAGGAGTTTTACCCGAACGATTCTAAGGCGTATGTGCTCTATGAGGTGATCGCGGAGGCCGGCTTGCCCGCGATTTTTCACACCGGGCACTCTGGCATCGGCACCGGCATGCGCGGCGGTGGCGGCGTGCGTCTCAAGTACTCGAATCCGATGTATCTGGATGATGTAGCGGTCGATTTTCCCGATATGCCGATCATCATGGCGCATCCGTCATTTCCCTGGCAGGATGAGGCGCTCTCGGTCTGCCTCCATAAGCCGCAGGTGTATATTGATCTCTCCGGCTGGTCGCCCAAGTATTTCCCACCGCAGTTGATCCAGTATGCAAATACGCTGCTCAAGCATAAAGTGCTGTTCGGCAGCGACTATCCATTGATTACTCCCGACCGCTGGCTGGCTGATTTTGAGCAGATTGCGATCAGGCCTGAGGTGCGCCCATTGATATTGAAGGAGAATGCTGTCAAGTTGCTGGGGCTGGATGCCTCAGCTTGAAGATAGCGCAAAGGTTTCTCTAACAGTGGTCAAGCTGTGCCAGGAGGCGTTTGGGAGCGGTGATGCGGTAGCTCTCATCGACAAGATCGGCGACAATATCCCAGTCCACATCGATATCGAGCCATATGCCGACCCAGCCATGATGCCCGACATAGGGGGGCACGAAATAGCGTTCAGGTTCGGAGCCTACCAGTACCTGCTGCGCTCCGGGACGGGCCTTGCACCATAGCGACATGCGCCCATCCATCTGGTGCTGCATGGCAAAAATTTTATCGCGCACTTTGAACGATGGGTCTCCCACGCCGCCTGTTTCGACAGCTTCTGGATAGGCGAGGCAGATTGATCGCAGATGATCTAGCACATCTTTTTGCATGGGTTTGACTCATTGTTTTTTGATGAAAAATTCGGTGTTCAGGCCGATAATGAGTTTGAACAAATTATTCTGGTCATCCCGCGGGGGCCGATGAATGGGTGGTGGGCGCGATCAATCGGCCCCTACGGGGTGTGGCGGACGACCATGAGGGTACGCCCCTTCGGGTCAGCGATTACGGTGAAACTTCGTCAAGACGCTTATCTCTAGTAGCGGTGCCGAACTGGGCGATGATGGCGGCAACGATGATGAAAGCGACGATGATCAAGAAAATCACGATTGCGCCGGTCGTATTTCCCAGAGACATGAGCAGGCCAGGGATGAGCGGAGCAATTACCAGGATGCCGACGCCACCACCAAGATGACCAATACCATCCACCAAAGCGAAACCGGTTGCGCGCGCACGTGTCGGATAGTTCTCCGTGGACCAGGTGTAGGTCATTGGCACCCACAGGTTGAAGCCAAAGAAGGTGATAATGGAGCCGATGGCGGCAAGTGGGAAGTTGTTGGCCGTAAACAGCGCGATCATCAACCCACCGATGAGCGTGAGAACGGCAGAGATCGGCAACCATACCTTTCGCTCTAACCGCTCACCAAAGAAGTAGGCGAAGATGGCGGTTAGAATGAAGCCAAAAGTTCCAAATGCCGCAATCATACCGGCTTCCCCTGCTCTTGCTGCTCCGGCTTCTGCAGGCGGAAGGTTAGGGGCAAGAGGTAGAATGCCAGCCAGCAAGGTGGTCAGGCCCTGGGCAATTGAATAGACCGTGACGTATCCAAGGAACCAGACCACTACCAGGAAGATGGTACGCCTCAGATAGAGGGGATTGCTGAAGATTTCCGTATATGAAACCCGGTCAGCGACCGCTTGAACGGGAAGCTCGGTGGCCGGGGGTGGCAGATTGGGCATTCTCCTGCGTGCACGCTCCTCCATGTCTGTGACAATCTGGTCTGCTTCGTCCACTCGTCCTCTTGAAATGAGCCAGCGCGGAGACTCAGGCAGTTGGAAACGCATCAGAATGCCGATGAGTGCCAGGAGTGCGCCAATACCGTACATGACGCGCCAACCATTGCCTAAAAACTGAGGGCCGCTTACGGTAGCCAGGGCAAAAGGCAGGCCATTGGGGAAAGGCGCGGCGGGCGTGGTCAGCCAGAGGCCCACCCAGATACCAAAGAAAGCGCCCAGCGCAGACATGATAAAGATCAGGGACGTGTAGCGGGCACGGCTGCCGGTGGGCGCGACTTCATTGATGTAGGTGTTAACCAATGCCAGATCAGCGCCGATGCCGAGACCGGTAATGGTACGAGCGATGATGAAGCTGGTATAGTCATTGACAAAAACGGTATAGAGTGAACCGATACCTGTCAGGAGCAAGGTATAGAGCAGCATATTTCGCCTGCCGAACCTGTCTGACAGCGGCGACAGCACGAGCGCACCGACAACGTAGCCTGCCAGGTTCAACTCGACCGGAAGACCGAAGTAATTCACCGAGTTGCCAGGGTTACAGCCGGAGAGGATTTGCGTACAGGTCTGGATGAACGAGACATTGATGACAAAAATGTCGAAGAATGTGAAAAGGAAACCAACGCCGATGATACCGATGAAAAGGTAGGAAAGCGACCATACAGGAATACGGTCCTGCCGGGCAATGATAGCAGCCGCAGAGCTACTATCCGTCCCTACTACAGGTTTAGAAATACCGCCTGCTTCGGATGCCATGAGATACTCCTTTCTCACGCCGCCTCTGTTTTCAGTAGAGGCACGCGCTGGAAACTAATGCCAAAGGACTACGTATCAGATCCGTGAAAAGCCGCCTGTTTGTAGAACATGGATGGTGCGCCGGTAGTGTAACCGGGAGGAAATGAATCGTCTTTTGTCCTCCTTCCCTCTGAAGTTCATTATGGTGAACAAGTTGTTCTACCACAAGAACAGTTTACCTGAGACATGATATACTGTCAAGTATAATCAGGCATCCTATGAATGACCTGAACGGGGATAGCGCAGATGGGAGCGGACCTCTTACATTTTGCCTACCCCTGGGCTACACTTAACAAAAGAAGCTAAGGTATTTCCAGGGCTTTGTGGCCAACCCTGCGCCAGCGGGGTCAGGTTGATATGGCTTAAATTGTTGAGCATTTATAAGGAGGCAAACGAACATGACCTATCGCAGCGAAGTGGTAGGCAGCCTGCTGCGGCCTACCTATCTTGCGGAAGCCCGCAAAGAGTATGAAGCCGGACAGATGAGTGCGGCGGATTTCAAGGCGATTGAGGATCGCGCGGTAAATGAGGCGATTGCGCTGCAGGAAAACGCCGGGATCGATGTGATTACCGATGGAGAACAGCGCCGCTACGCGTTCTATGGGCACCTGATCGACTCATTGAATGGCTTCGATAAGTTTGGCGGCTGGGCGATCCCATTCAGGGATGAGACTGGGGAGCAACTGGTGCTGAAACGCCCGGTTGTCGTGGAGCGACTGAGCTGGCGCAGGAGTATGTGCGGCGAGGAGTGGGTCTATTTGCGTTCGCGCCGTAACAGGCCAGGCAAGGTGACGATGTTGAGCGCCCAACAGGCGGCGGCTTACTACGACCCGGAGAAATCGCGCGCGGCTTATCCATCCCTCGACGCTTACCTGGCCGATATCGTGGATTTTTCGCGCCGCGAAATAGACGAACTGGTACGGCTGGGCTGCACGTATATCCAGATTGACGCGCCACAGTACGCGGCGCTGCTTGATCCACAGATGAGAGAGGGCTACCGGCAGCGTGGGAGCGATCCCGACAAGTTGATTGACCGCTGCATCGAACTGGATAATGCGATTATCGATGGACATCCCGGCATCACGTTCGGGATTCACATCTGCCGTGGGAACAACCAGAGCAAATTCTACGCTCAGGGCAACTACGAACCGATTGCGCGTATCTTCAGCCAGACGCATTTCCAGCGTTTCCTGCTCGAATATGACGATGAGCGTTCAGGCGGCTTCGAGCCACTGAAGCACGTACCAGAAGATCGCTTTGTCGTGCTGGGACTGGTGACGACCAAGAAACCGCGGCTGGAGCCTCCCGATGGGCTGCGCCAGCGTATTGAGGAGGCCGCGAAGATCATCCCCCTGGAGCGGCTTGCGCTCAGTCCACAATGCGGCTTCGCATCGACTATGGAAGGGAACCGCATTTCTTTTGAGGACCAGCGCAAAAAGCTCGAACTGGTGGCAAGTGTGGCGCGCGAGGTCTGGGGTTCTTTGTCAAACGAGTAGGAAGTTGAACGATGTCTCAATTAGAAAATGCTCCGCGTTCTGCTATCGAGGAGCATCAACTGGGCCGGCTACAGCAAGGGCTGAGCCGTATTTTGCCACGGAACGGCTTTTACCAGGAAAAGCTCTTACGGGAGAGCGATGTCGTAACGCTGGAACGATTGGAAGACCTCTGGCAGCTACCATTTACGAACAAGCGCGAACTCGTTGCCGACCAGGAACAGCATCCCTCGTTCGGGAGCAACCTGACGTATCCTTTGAGTGAATACGTGCGCTTTCACCAGACTTCGGGCACGACAGGACGGCCGCTGAAGATACTCGATACGCAGGAAAGCTGGGACTGGTGGGCTGATTGCTGGACGAGCGTGTACAGGGCGGCGGGCGTGAGCAGGGATGATATCGTCTTCCTGGCATTCGGCTTCGGGCCTTTTATCGGTTTCTGGTCCGCTTATGAGGGGGCAAAGAAGCTGGGTGCGCTGACGGTGCCAGGCGGCGGCATGGATTCGGTGCAGCGACTGCGAGCGATCCAGGATATCGGTGCGACCGTGCTGGTGTGTACGCCCAGCTACGCGCTGCGATTGGCGGAAGTGGCCCAGGAACATGGTATGAAGCTGGCGGATTCGAGTATTCGCGTGACGATTCACGCCGGTGAACCGGGAGCTTCGATTACGGCGACGCGCGAGCGCATCGAGCAGGCATGGGGGGCGAAGACGTATGACCATGCTGGTATGACCGAGGTGGGGGCCTTCGGCTTTGCTTGCTCCCAACAACAGGGGATACATATCAATGAGGGTGAATTTATCGCGGAGATTCTGGATACGCAGAGCGGTCAGCCAGTGCAGGAGGGCCAGGTGGGAGAACTTGTGCTGACCAACCTGGGACGCTGGGGATGTCCGGTTATTCGTTATCGCACGGGTGATCTTGTGCGTCACGGCGGCTATACCTGCGCGTGCGGGCGCAGCTTTCTGTCGCTGCCTGGAGGTGTGCTGGGGCGAGCGGACGATATGCTAATTGTGCGCGGGGTAAATGTTTATCCCTCGGCGCTGGCGAATATCCTGCATCGTTATCCTGAAGTGCAGGAATATCGCATCATCGTGACAAAAAATGGCGCGATGGATGAGATTGCCCTGCAAGTTGAATGCCCAGCTGACCTGGTAGCAGTGTTACAAGAAGAATTTCATGTGGCATTGCACCTGCGCGTGCCTATCGAAGCTGTGGAGCAGGGCACATTGCCACGTTTTGAGTTGAAAGCCAGGCGCGTAGAGGATCGCAGGCCGGGGGGGCGTTAACAGAACGAGCAGGGCGACCACAAGGGTGCGCCCTTACTATGATACGATCTGAGGGGACCAGGGCGACCTCATGTCTGTTCTCCTTCGTTCTGGAACGTCCCGAACTCTCGAAGGAGTGGCGACAGGCGGGCGCTGAGCGGCTTATCCCATTGCTCTAATTCCGCGATCAGGCACAGGGTCGCAACAGCAAGAGCGCGGCGCAGTTCCTTCGTATCGAGCGAGCAAACTAGTGCGCCGGCGAGTGGATCGGTCACAACAGCTGGGAGGCGATCAACGCCACGCCCGTAGATGGCATTCTCTCCCAGGCGAAGACAGGCCAGGGCAATGACTTGATCACGGACCCCGCTGATCCAGTATTCAGCCTTCCAGGGCTTGTTGCGCTCGATGGACGCGCGAGCGTGGAGAACGTGAAGCCAGCCAAGACCTATGAGGTAAGAGGCCTCCGGCTGAGGCATCGCCGCTGCTTGACGAGGAGTACCAAAGAGAACGCGAAATTCAGGGCCATAGGCGCCGAACTCCTCGGGGGGCATTACTGATATGTCGATCTCCAGCCCGTTGGGCAGAAGAAACACCCGAAAGATCCTTTTGCCGGCAGGCAAATCAAAATAGTTGACCACGCCGAATTCCTGATCGAGGGCTTGCGTCCAGTCATCAAGGGCTGTCTCAAGCCTGTTCCCATCAGCAATTCCAAAGGCAATATCAACATCGGACCACTTGTCGCCTGCACCTAAAGCTGTGGAGCCGGTGAGAGCGCCTCCTATGACACGCGGGTCTGCCTGTACCAGTTCAAGCACTCGCTGCCGCACATGGTCGCGGAACTCGGTTGTAAACATACTGCGGTACTCTTCCTCTCTTCTGAACGCTAAGTAAAGGACTTCTGTGAAACATACTCAATCCATGCTGATGCAACTGTCCCTACAGGGCGCGGGAATTTCCACATTCGATTGTCAAAATCTATCAGGATGGTTCAATCGCCCTGACTTCATCCGGCTTGCCCTTTATTCTCTGATTCCTTCAGTCTATACTATTCTATAACTATCCGTAAAAATTCCACTGTTCAAAAGGGCAATTCTCGGAAAGGAATGATGATGAGTATCACTCATGCTAAGGAAACAGGTAAGCCGCTTGACCTGGCCACTTCAGCGCAGGCACTGCCGGCATCCGCAACACTTTCTATGAATGAGGCCGTGGCAAGACGTCGCGCCGCGGGACGTGAGACGATTCACCTGGGTTTTGGTGAGGCGAGCTTTCCTTTGCACCCACTGTTGAAAGAGGCGCTGGCGAAGGCTGCGACACGCACGGGCTATGCGCCGGTGCCAGGATTGCGTGCGCTCAGGCAGGCAATCGCGGCTTATCTCACACGCACGCGGGGAGTTGAGTTTTCAGCGGAGCAGGTAGTGGTTGGACCGGGTAGCAAGCCATTGCTCTACGCACTCCTGCACATCCTGGATGGGGATATGCTGCTGCCGGTTCCGTCTTGGGTGAGCTACGCGCCGATGGCGAAGCTGGCCGGACGGCGGGTGATCAGGGTAGCAACGGAGGCTGAAGATCATCATCGCCTGTCTCCTGAGGCTCTTTCGCAGGCAATGGATCAGGCGCGTAGAGAGGGGGCAAATCCACGCATTTTGATTGTCAATACGCCGAGCAATCCAACCGGCAGCATGTTCGACCGCACCACCGTGGAAGCCCTTGCAAGCTGGTGCGAAGAGGCGGGAGTAACGCTCATCAGCGATGAGATTTACGCGGAACTGGCGCATGGCTGGCGCGAACATATTTCGCCGGCGCGCTTCTATCCCGATGGCTGTATTGTGACCGGTGGACTTTCCAAGGCCTTCTCTGCCGGTGGGTGGCGGCTCGGATACGCGGTGCTACCCGCGACAGTGGCAGGGAAAGCTGCGATGAATGCCCTGCGCGCCCTGGCGAGCGAGATATGGTCGTCGGCCGCCACGCCGATTCAGGAAGCGGCGCTTCTTGCCTTTATGCCGGATGCCTCTATGGAGCAATACGTGCGGCATTCAGCGCTTATTCACGCCTATGTTGCCGCTCAACTTTATGATACGCTCTTCCAGCTGGGGATGCCCTGTCCGCGCCCGGCAGGGGGATTCTATCTCTATCCCGATTTCTCTCCATGGCGAGTTGCTCTTCTCGAATGCGGCGTTCGCACCAGCCAGGAGCTTGCGAGTTATCTGCTGGAGGAATGGGATATCGCTACTCTTCCCGGCACTGTTTTCGGTGAGGAGCCTGAGGCGCTGCGCCTGCGGCTGTCGACGAGCCTGTTGTGCGAACCGGAGCACGGGCCTTCTGAGGAGGAGCGCGAGGCGGCGCTGTGGCGGATACTCGATCAGGCAGAGTCGCTACAAAGCAGCGAGAAGCCGGCAGTTGCTAACGGATTACCTGCGCTTCAGCAAGCCCAGGAACGATTTGTGGGAGTCATTGCCGCGTTATCAGGCGGACGACGATAACCTTTATCGATAGAAAACCTACAGCTTTAGAGGAGATTTTGGAGGCTTAACCAGGAAGTGATAATGGAGTTTGACGAAAATGCACTGGGGGCCGATTATCTGTCAAAGCCTATAAAGGTCGTTCCTAATACCTCTCATAAAGGATGCGGAGCCAGGGAAATTCAAGCTGCTTTTAACTTGACCATCACCGTAGTGCCTTCGCCCTGGACGCTGTCAATTGAGATAGTGCCGCCCTGCGCTTCAATCAGTTCCTTTGCGAGGGCGAGACCGAGGCCGTTGCCGGTTGCACTTTGTAGCTGGCGCGTACGGGCGGGGTCGGCGCGATAGAAACGATCAAAAACGTGAGGCAAAGCGTCGGGGGGAATGCCCTTGCCGGTATCGTGAATTTTGATGATGACGGCAGCTTGTCCCTCGTTATAGGCCGAGAGCTCCACGAGGCCCTCAGAGGGGGTAAATTTGAGGGCATTATCGGCGATATTGAGCAAGACCTGCTGCAGCCGGTCGACGTCGGCACGGACGGGCAGGATATCTGCTGCTACCTCGTAACGAATCTCCTGGCCATGCGCCAGTTGCTGCGCCTGGTCATAAACCTTCTCAATCACTGGACGAACATCGATAGTGTCCACACGCAACACCATCTTGCCCTCGTCGAGTCGCGTCAAGGCCAGGAGGTCTTCTACCAGGCGATGCATGCGCTGCACTTCAGCATACATATTACGCATCAGCCGCCGCGAGGCCTGGACATCTCCCTGGTCGGCGCCGATGAGCAGCATTTCGAGACTGCCGCTTAAGGCAGTGAGAGGAGTACGAAGCTCATGAGATACATCGGCGACAAATTGCTTCTGGCGCTTAAATGCGGCCTCCAGCTGCGCCACCATCCAGTTGAATGAAACGGCAAGATGTCCAATTTCATCATCAGTGACAGGGGTGTCAAGGCGCAGGGAGAGATTTACATTGGCGATACGGCGGCTAGTTCTTTCCATGACGACGAGCGGGTGCAGGGCCGCGCCAATGAGAGGAAAGGTGAGGGTTATGGCAAAGCTTAATGCGCCGAGGACGCCTATGAGCAAAATGAGGCGCAACGTGGTGATGTAGTCGTCATATGGCGCGGTGGGAGTATTCAGTTGCAGAATAGCGATGGTTTGATGCTGGCTGACAACCGGCATCAGGACGACGAGCTGGCGATTTCCCCGTACATCGCGTGCGATCAGGTAGCTGCTACCCTGCGCATCATTGGCGAGCGTTTGCTGGATAAGCGTCGCTTTCAGTGTAACCGGCAATGGAGTCAGTGGGAAATTGCTGCCGACCAGCTCATTACCGGAAACAATGACCTGGTCATTGAGCGAAAGAACGGTGGCGTTGACGCTGGCGCTGGCGAGCTTTTCTACCAGGATGGTTGCAGGCACATTAAAATCCGGTGGCAATGAACCTTGCGGCGGGCCGGGAGGCGAAGCAAGGAAAAAAGGATGACCCTTGATGCCGTCGGCTGCCAGGCGCGCCTCATTGCGCAGGGCGACGGCCTCATTGCTCAGAAGCGCTTGTTCCGCGGTAAAGAGGATAACAAGCCCCAGGGCGCTGAGCAGAAGCGCCAGCACTCCCAGAGAAATGAGTGTCAGCCGCCAGCGAAGCGGGATACGATTCACCAGCCGGCGCAATCGCTTCATGCGCCACATATGTTTCCCTATCCTCGCAGTGTATAGCCAATGCCGCGTACGGTTTGCAGCAAGTGTGGTGGATTATCGTTCAGCTTCTCACGCAGGTGACGGATATATACTTCAATAATATTGTCATCGCCATAATAATCGTAGCCCCAGACACGCGAGAGAATGATATCGCGTGTGAGTACCTGGCGCGGATGCATAAGAAACAACGCTAAGAGATCAAATTCGCGCGGAGTCAGATCGATGGCCTGCCCATTATACGTGACAATGCGCGTACCTCGATCAAGGGTGACACCATGAAACGTGAGTATATCTGCGAATTCATTGCCATGGCGTCTCATCACTGCTCGCACGCGAGCCATCAATTCCTTGAACGCGAACGGCTTCGTGACATAATCATCGGCTCCGACATCCAGCCCGGAAACGCGGTCATCGATATCCCCTTTCGCCGTAAGCATGATGATCGGGGCATCGTTCGTCTTGCGTAATTGCCGTGTGACCTCGATGCCATCTAGACCGGGGAGCATGATATCTAGAATGATTATATCGGGATGATGTGTCATTGCAGCCTGCACTGCTTCAGGCCCGGTAGTGGCAACCTGGACGTTAAACCCTTCGTATGTGAAGCCCAATTGTAGAAAGTCTACGATCTGCGGCTCATCGTCCACTATTAAGGCCGTGGGTTGTTTATCCGTATTGTTCATTTGATACTGTGTTGTCATTGTTGTTGTCGCCACGGCAAGGTTTCGTAAGTCCAACCCCTGCCATCCAAATTGATCAGTTACGATTTCCAGGACAATCATAAGACTTTTATCCATTTCTACTATAACAAATTTCGCTGAAAATTTGCTGAACACCAGTGGGGCAGAGAGAGTCTTCAAAGGGCCACGGAGTCGGATGGCGCCCTCAAGGGTACGCCCTCACTACGACTCGCTCATCCTTTTCAGCAAATTTTCAGCGAGGCATAGCTCCTTTTTCAGTCTGACGGATCAGAATAAAGACGATTTAAAAATTTCTGAAAGAATTTGCTGAGAAGGAGATAAAGGTGTTAACTTTCCGGGAGGATTTAGAGGCCATAAGGAATCTTGCCAGGGGGTCATTATATAGGAGTCTTGTCGAGTGGGCGCGGATAGAGCCGGACACGACGTTTGTTGTGGAGGCGGAAACAGGGCGAGAACTTACATATGTGCATGCGCTTGCCGCGGTTAACGCTATACGACAGATGCTCGGCGATGCGCCACGACACGTGATGCTGACCTTGCCTGGAGGAATAGCCAGCGCGATGATCTGGCTGGGCGCGCTGAGTGGGGGACACCTGTTAGTGCCGGTGTCGCCGGACGCGACCGGTGACGAAAAGGCGCGGATAATGCAAAAATACGAGCCAGATGTTTTGTTCGTTGAAGATACGCAGGATTTTGCTTATCCCTATGCCAGAATTATTACCCGGCAGCAATGCGATGCCTTGATCGAACAGGCGTCCTTCTATGGTGGTATCGAGCCGGTGGAGGGGCGGGTATGTTTGACGACATCGGGTTCGACCGGCGTACCAAAAGGGGTCATACTGAAGGAGAGCCAGATTGTTTGGACGGCGGATCATGTGCGCGCCAGTCATGAACTCTCATCTAAAGATCGAGGCTTGACGGTCCTGCCTTTCTTTCACGTAAACGCCCCTGTGGTTAGCCTTTGTTCATCGCTGCTGGCAGGTGGCACGGTTATTATCGCTCGTCGCTTCAGTCGACGGAATTTCTGGTCATGGATCGAACGCTACCAGATTACATGGGCCAGTCTCGTGCCGACTATCGTTGCGATGCTACTGGAAACAGAAAAACCGGATTTTCTGCCCGGGTCTTTGCGCTTTGTACGCACGGGGTCGGCTGCGTTACCTGCTGCCGATCTACTGGCATTTGAGGCTCGTTTTGGCATCCCTGTCATTGAAACCTATGGCCTGTCCGAGGCTGCCAGTCAGGTGGTCGCTAATCCTGTACCGCCAGGAGTTCACAAACCGGGGTCGGCTGGCCGCGCTGTGGGCGTGGCTTTGCGTATCTGCTACCCTAGAACTGGTGGTGACGACGAGGAGACGGAGCCATTGCGCGAGGTTGAGCCTGGGGAGACGGGCGAAATCTGTATTGCCGGCCCCAACGTGATCGATGCTTATGCGGGTGATGCCGGGCAAGAGGCCTTTGCGGATGGATGGTTTCGCACCGGGGACCTGGGATACCTGGATGATGACGGGTACCTGTTTATTCGCGGGCGCCTGCGCGAGGTGATTAATCGCGGCGGCGAGAATATTGCGCCGCGCGAGGTTGAAGAAGTACTGTTGCGACACCCGGCGGTGCGAGAGGCTGCCGTTGTCGGTCGTCCCGATACCATCTATGGCGAACAGGTGGTGGCCTATCTCGCCATCAGAGAGACGCGCACAGAGCAATTGGCGCAGGAGCTACACGAGTTCGCGGCGCAACGGCTGAGCCCGCAGAAAATACCCATTGACTATATTGTTCTTGATGCGCTACCGAGAAATGCTACAGGCAAGATTGACCGGCACCTGTTGCGGTTGCGAGAACGGGCGGCTGCGAGGCCAATTGATGGACACTTACAAACGAACGCAGCCAGCGGAACCGATCAATCGACGGTGGGCGCGAGCAATCGGCCCCTACGAGCACAGTAGACGGGCAGGGTAGAGAGATGGGGAAAGAATTACAGGCTCGCCGGCCACATGTCTATGAATTAGATCCATTGCGCGCAATAACGGCTTTCTGCGTGGTCGCCGTACACGCTGTCGCTTTGACTACTTTCCTTAACCATACGAGTGTAGGAACACAGATACAAAACGCACTGGTGGTGGCGCTGCACTTCACAAGAGAGGAGTTCATCTTTGTAACGGCTTTCGCGCTGATCTATGTCTATTATGGTAGACCTTTTGACATCACGAAATTCTGGGGCAAACGGAGCGTAGGAGTATTGCTGCCTTACTGCATCTGGAGCGCAATCTATGTCGCGGTCAATGTGCCGGGGCAGGCACCGCTGCAATATATTCAGACAACACTTATTGATATAGTATCGGGGAATGCCTCATTTCAACTGTATTACATTTTGCTTACCCTACAGTTTTATATCATCTTTCCGCTTTTCCTGTTGTTTATGAAACGTGTTGCGGGATATCCCTGGAGAGTATTGAGTATCAGTTTCCTGCTGGAGGTTTTGCTGCTTTATGCCGACTACCGTTGGGTGCAGCAGGGGACGCTGGCCGCGACCGGCTTCTGGCAATTCTTCGCGGAATACCAGAATCGCTTCATCCTCATCTACCAGTTCTACTTTGTGCTTGGTGGGTTTACAGCGCTGTACTTCCAGCAGGTACGCTCATTTCTGCTGCGCAATGGCTGGTTGATCGCAACCGGATTCCTGGCCGCAATCGCAGTCCTATGGCTGCACTTCCTCCTGCAACTCCAGGTGTACCAGGATTCGATGGGATATGCGACGTCCGTTTTGCAACCGATCATGGCTTTTTATAGCCTGGCGGTGATCCTGTTTTCCTTCTGGCTTGTTTGTTGCTGGGCAAGCCGCAGGCAGAAGGATAACCACCCACGAGCCCATCGCACCTGGCAGGTATTATCAGATGCCTCGTTCGGCGTGTACCTCATTCATGTGCTGTTTCTCACGGCAATCCTGAAATGGGTGCTACCGGCGATGCCGGCGGTATGGCCTATCGCAGTTCGCGTTTTTCTCACCTGGTTTTTAACCGCAGCAAGCGCAACGACAGCGACGGTGATATTACTGTATATCCCTGGTTTGAGCCGCCTGGTTGGACGCGCGCAGCCCTCAAGTAAGAAGCTAGATTCAAAGCCGATTCAAACGCCAATGGGAGACTCCGCAGAACAAAGTGGGACGTGTACCAGATCGTTACGGCCACCACTGATTGACCGGCCATTCGGCCGCATTTACGCAACCCTGACAAGCAAGGGGACTTTTAAAGAACGACTACAACCGGCTACGATGATCCATTCTAAGCCACCGGAACAACCGCTACCAGGGGTTCTCGCGAGCAAGCAGGAGGGAGGCGGCCATTAGTCCACTTCAAGTATGTGTTTTTGCAAGGAGAGGAGCAATATGAAAACTATAGAGACTTTTCCATTCAACGAAGAAACGGGAGGGGCGCGGTCTTCGTCAACCGGGCTGTCTTTCGATAAGGAAACGTTCCGGCAATTCGGTTACCGGGTGATGGACGAAGTTGCCACGTACCTGGATGGAATAGATGAGCGCCCGGTATGGAAACCAATGCCGGAGGAAGTACACAAAGCCATCCGGGGGCAAGAGCTACCGCTGGAAGGGCAGCCATTCGAGCGGGCGCTAGCTTTTATTCAACAGATGATTCTTCCTTACCCCCAGGGAAATGGGCATCCTCGTTTCGCCGGCTGGATTAACTCGGCACCGGCCCACGCCGGTATTCTGGTGAAGCCACTTGCCGCCGCTATGAATCCCAATTGTGGCATTGGAGATCACTCTGGCCAGGAGCTGGAACGGCGCACGGTTCAGTGGATCATGGAACTGTGCGGATTTCCAACGGAGGGAAGCGCCGGTGTCTTCGTCAGTGGCGGCTCTGAGGCCAATTTCACGTGCCTGCAGGCGGCTCGCCAGTGGGCGGCGCAGATTGATGGCTGGGATGTACGGGCTGAGGGTGTACAGGGCATGCACCGTCCCTTCGTACTCTACCAGTCGGATCAGGGCCATTTTTGCATTCGCAGGTCGGTCGAGGCGATGGGGTTAGGGCGCAATGCTATTCGTATCATCCCCGCGACAGACTCTTACCAGATGGATGTCGAGCGGTTGCGCCAGCAGATCATTGACGATTGGGCAGCGGGACTGCGGCCATTCTGTGTAGTAGCAAGCGCGGGAACCGTCGATACAGGAGCGATTGATCCGCTTGATGAGCTCGCCGGTTTGTGTGATGAGCAAGGACTCTGGCTGCACGTAGATGGGGCCTATGGAGCTTTCGGCATTCTTGACGAGGAGGTTGCCCCTCTTTACAAGGGCATCGAGCGCGCGCATTCCCTGGCAACCGACCAGCATAAGTGGCTCTCTGTTCCCATTGACTGTGGCTGCGCGCTAGTGAAAAATGGTGAGGCGCTGCGTGACGCATTTCGCCTGATTCCGCCGGGGCAGGATGAACATGAGCCATGGCAATCGGAATATACCTTGCAGCGCACGCGACGCTTTCGTGCATTGGAAGTCTGGGCCATCGTTCATACTGCGGGCCGCAGCGGGCTTGCCAGGGCTATTACTAAAAATATCGAAATGGCTCGCCTGCTTACACAACTGATTGAGGCCAATTCAGACCTTGAACTCGTGGCGACCGGGCCATTGAGCATCGTACGGTTTCGCTATGCGCCCACGGAACTGCGCGATGAGCCAGTATTGTTGGATCAGTTGAATAAAGTGCTGGCCTACGAGATGCAGAGGCATGGGAAGGCGTTTCTGACCAGTACGCATTTTCGGGATAAGGAAGTACTGCGGGCCTGTATGGTTAATTTTATGACGACTGAAGAAGATGTACAGGTGATCATCGAGGAAACCATTGCCACAGGCAAACATGTTGCAGGGCGTTACTTCCATTATCCATACACTACTCATCACAACACTGCTGTACTGGAAGGCATTGCTCAAGTGAGTGCAAACCGGTAGAAAAAGAGGTGATAAATCATGCGTTACGCGAACATTTTGGAGACGATTGGGAATACTCCGTTGGTTGAGTTGAAAAGTTTCAATATCAAACCGGGAGTGCAGATCTTCGCGAAACTAGAGGGGATCAATCCATCGGGTAGCATCAAAGATCGCATCGCATTAAAGATGATCGAGCAGGCTGAGGCCGAAGGTTTGCTGACGCGGAATTCGACGATACTCGAACCGACAAGTGGTAATACGGGAGTGGCGCTGGCGCTAGTGGCAAATATGAAAGGATACCCGTTCACGGCGGTGATATCCGAGAAAGGAACACAGGATAAGCGCCGCATGCTCGAACTGTACGGCGCCGATATCATCACTTCTCCCGGGTCGGCCGGTAGCAATGGAGCTATCCAGCTGGCGCAGGAGCTGGTGCAGAAGGATAAGCGCTATGTGATGCTGTATCAATACGGCAATGAGGCCAATGCCGCGGCCCATTTTTCGACCACCGGCGCAGAGATCATTTCGGATATGCCCGACATCAACGTCTTCGTTGCGGGGCTGGGCACAGGCGGAACACTTACAGGCGTTGCGCGTCGTTTAAAGATGCACAATCCTGGTATTGGTGTTATCGCAGCAGAGCCGGTGCAGGGCGATAGCATACAGGGATTACGCAACCTGGCCGATGGGTTCGTGCCTCCGGTACTCGATCTATCAGTTATCGACTCGCGGCAGCTGATTTCAAGTTCCGAGGCATGGATGCGCTCACTACAATTAAAGGCACTGGAAGGCATCTTCGCGGGACCGTCGAGTGGAGCAGTGCTGGAAGTGGCTCTACGTGTCGCGGCTAGCATGAATCGTGGCAAGATTGTAGTCATTCTGGCAGACGGGGGATGGAAATATATGAGTGAGGATCATTGGCTGACAAAATTCTCGCCCCAGCCACTTGTTGCCAGTATTGATCAAAAGGTTGTTTCAGCCGTTTAGCAATCAAAGACCAGGGAGGGATAAGACAGCAAATCAGGTTCACAATGAAATACGATTCAAGCATGTGGTGCTTGCAGCGATGGATGATCGACCGTAAAAGAATAAGAATGAGTGGTTCTACGTTCTTTAGGAGGGGATGGCCCCGGAGCGGGCGCGATCAATCTGGCCCCCCAGAGCCCATGAGGCATGCAGATTCAGTTCGGTGCAACATTTTCATCCCTAAGCCCGTTGTGATAGAATGGGCGCTGCTTTGCGCATATTCTTTTTACCGGCCGGCAAATTGGTTGCTGTGAACGCAGAACCTCATGCAACTACTATAAGCATAGCAATGAGGCTAATCGCTACCAACCTTGCCATGTTCCTCATATAATATAGAGAAGGTAAGAGTCGTGGTAGACAACGGAGCCAGGAGTGACGAGGTATCGGTTAAGAAAAGGGGCCAAGATGAGGCACTCCGTTCAGCCCTGATAGGTTTGATAAGCGTTCTCGTTTGTTTTCTGTTCCTGTTGTGCAGTTATAGCCTGTCTGGAGTGTCCAAAAAGACTGAACATGCTTTAGCAAAAACGAGTACGGTTACACATCTAATACTCAGTTCAGGCTGCGGCAAACCCGCCCCTTTCCCGCCAGGATTAAGTGAAAACGAAACGATCCGGTCGGGCGGATTCGAGCGAATGTATCGTTTGCACCTGCCCTCGGGCTACAGAAACACCATACTACAGCCCCTGGTGTTGAACTTTCATGGGCACGGCAGCACTGCTACACACCAGGAACAGTTGACGAAGCTGTCTTTACTGGCCGATCAACAGGATTTTATAGCGGTCTACCCACAGGGGATGGTCGGACCGGATGATGCTACCGGTTGGGCAACAGGACCAGGTCATGACCCACATGTGAACGATGTGCTGTTCGTCAGTGATCTATTGAATAGCTTGCAGGCAAGATTATGCATCGATCCGGCACGCATCTATGCGATGGGATTTTCAAATGGCGGCGGCATGGTCAATCTGCTGGCGGCAAAACTTTCAGGGCGTATTGCAGCTTTTGCTTCAGTATCAGGGTCGTATTATCCCGTACCTGGTGGTTATTCCGTCGTGAGGGCGGTCCCTTGGCTCGAAATACATGGCACAGGAGACCGGGTGGTGCCCTACAATGGGAGCTTGTCGAAGGACTACGAATCGGTAACAAAATGGCTGCTGAACTGGGTACAGAGAGATCACTGTAATAACCGGCCAGATATATTCCTGAGACAAAAAACGGTTATGGGCGAGCAATGGCTGGGCTGTAGGGGTGGAGTGGCCATCATTCACTATCGTATTTTGAATGAGGGGCACACATGGCCACATGTGCTATTCGACGAGCGAATTCAGAAGAAATGGCGCCAGGTTACGGCCACGGCGCTGATCTGGCAATTTTTCAAGAATCATCCCATGGTGGTGCGCCAGGTGAGCAATTCGAAACGAGATACATATGTTGTTAGTCAAGAAATTCACGATATGGATAGCTCTTGTAATGATCATTGTAGGTCTGGCACTGATAGCGCTGGGAATATTTTCTAACGATTCTGCGAGTGGGAAGGGCAGGCAAACCCTCTCGCAACATATCCCTGCCCCTATTGCCACGCAAAATCCTACTCCCACGGCAGCACAACCGTCCGAGACGGCCACTACCTTCGAGGGATTTCAGACATTCATCTATACCGACATAACCGGGATGAAGATGACCTATTATCTCTACATACCTGCTCACTATAATGCTCAGAAGAAGTATCCGCTCGTTTTGATACTGCATGGTGGAGGAGAAGTTGCGAAGCCCAGCGCCACGCCCCAGCAAAACAGTAAGGTACTCCTCACACAATTTTATGTGCAGACCTGGATTTCGCCCGCCGTCCAGCAGCAGTGGCCGAGCTTTATTCTTGTTCCCCAGGTCATGTCACCGGACCGCTGGGTGAATGTTCCGGCTTCCACAGGTTCCTATACGATGGCCGCACAGCCCAGCAATTCTTTACGCATGGCAAAAGAGATTCTCGACATGGTGCAACAGCAATACAAGGGCATAGACGCGAGCCGGCTTTACATCACAGGGCTTTCCATGGGAGGATATGGAACCTGGGAGGCGATTGAACGCTGGCCGGACTACTTCGCGGCTGCGGCCCCGCTTTCTGGGGCCGGCGACCCCTCAAAGGCGTATCTACTGGTTGACGAACCAATCTGGGCATTCCACGGGGCGAAGGATACGGTTGTACCCGTGTCGGGCTCGCGGGATATGATTGCAGCTATCACCCAGGCCGGTGGGCATCCTCTTTATACTGAATATCCTGATGCCGGGCATGGCCTGTGGGGTCCTGGCGGGGTTTACGATCCAAAGGCGGATCTTGCTTTCTTCGAGTGGCTCTTTTCGCAAAAGCTGCCGTAGAGCGGGGTTTAACGAAACGCGGTGACTCGCCGAATGCCAGTCTGGCCAACAGGGTTTACAGTTCGGGCATGCGAAAACTCCTTTCATTGACTTATTCACAGTTCCTGCTTCTGGTTGCAATTTGTAGGGGACACCGCGGGGGTCTCCACTCTTGAGGATGCAGGGAGATGACCCCGGCTCGGGACGCTACAAATCTGGCCCCTGCACCCTCCCGTAGATGGAGAACCCGCACGCGGTTATTATCAAGATTGTGGTGCAGTTTTCTCCCTGATGAGGAAGGTAACAATTTGCTCCACGAAATCGGATGGGATGGGTTTATCTAATGGGAACTGGATCGTACCCTTTGCTCTTTTATAGTGCGAGAGTTCTTGCTGGAACACTTCATCGCCCGCCGGTACCGGATGCAAGGAAATATGGTGTTTCCAACCAGCAAAGAACACTAAATGTCTACCATAAAGATCGAAGGTAGGTATGTTATAGCTGATGGTCTCTACAGCATTTGGAGCAGCGCGATGAATGGCTTGCCTGACTTGTTGCAGGGCAGCCTGGACTGGTCCTGGAAAGGTAGAGATGTATTCGCCAATGGTGGTGAAGTGTTTATCGTCTGTCATTCATGTATCCCCTTTCTATGATTCCCTGCGCAGAGCTAATGTTCAGGCTCGCGCTGATTAGCGATTTTTCCGGGAACGGACAAGGTTGTATCTTTTTGCTCGCTCTCGAGCAGCACCAGTTTCTTCATGAGGTTCTGTAATTCTTCCTCTGGATTGCTGCAGATACCGGCATGCACGGGCGAGGTTTGGATGATAGTGCTGCGCGGGGATACGAGCCAGTTAAAGCGCTCCGATGGGGAGAGCTGGCCAATCGGCCCACCCTGCTTTTTTCCATGACAGACCTGGAGGATATGCTCAAGCTGTTGCTGTACGGCAGCAAGATCAAGTTGGGGGGCAAACGTTTGTAACCGTTCACGGTCAACATGTATTAATGCGCCGAGGAAACGACGTGTTGGGCTGTGCAAGATAATGCCGACGTTGAGGCACTCACCCCGCTCTACATGAGGAACGACGCGAATGATGGCGTAATCATACGAGCTCGTCTCGCGCACGTAGGGCCTCCTCTACAAAAATTTGCGAATTTGCCAGGCGATCCAGCAAGTAATCGAGATAAGCGGCACGATGAGCGGCGGGGTCAGGGAAGTCGGGATCATCCTCCAACCAGGATTCGGGAATGAGGTTAACGATATCCTGGAGAATCTGCGGTGATAGTCGCGCTCTCAGGTCTCGATCAACCTCCGGCAATGCGGACGCTACCGGCAAGAGGACGTGATTTTTGATCGGAGAAAACGCTATGCGGCTGCGCTCAATATAGTTCGAGTTCACATGATGAAAGTAGAGCGAGGAGCCGTGGTCGATGAGCATCAAGCGGCGATGCCACCAGAGCATATTGGTGTTGCGCGGCGTGCGGTCGACGTTGGTTACATAGGCATCGAACCAGAGAATCGACGAGGCTAACAGAGGGTCCACGCTGGCGGCGTCCAGAGCGTCGAAAGGCAGGGCGCCGGGCAGGAAATCGAGCGCGAGGTTGAGTCCCTCACTCGCCTCTATCAAGGCTTGAATTTCAAAATCAGGCTCGGAGCGCCCCAGTACGGGGTCAAGCTCCATGAAGACGATCTCAGGCACAGGTAAGCCGAGAGCACGGCCAATTTCACCGGCCACCAGTTCGGCAATCAATGCCTTTGTCCCATGACCGGAGCCGCGAAACTTGAGCACATAGAGACCATCGTCATCGGCTTCAACGATGGCAGGCAGCGAGCCTCCCTCTCTTAAGGGTGTGACATAGCGTGTAGCAGTTATTGTCCTTAGCATCCTGGAATTCTTCTATATAGCAGGTCTTTTATCTCCGTATTAGTGTATCACACGAGATGAGGATACGTTTTGATCTGCTGCGATTGGAGATGACATTACGCTCAAAGCGCGATAGAGGCCCAAAGCAATCAGCAAATATGCCGTCACCATGTCGATACTGCCGGCAGGTGTGTGCCGGGAGGAGCACCAATGAGCACGGCTAACTGCCGGAAAAGTTCGTAGGGTAAAGGGATTGTGGGGCCACTCCAGAGTTTTTCGCCGAGCGTGGGCATGGCTGGCTTCACACGGGCATAGACATCGGTAGTGCTGACTTTGCCGAGCGCGTCGTTCCATACGGCAAACATCCCTCCCAAGAGGTGAGGATCGTTTGGGGCAAGGTTGAGGCTGGGATGCGTGAAATCGAAGATGTTTGGCTCCCATTGCTCGTAGAGCTGCCGAGTATCTAAATAGTCATGATAGTATCCAGCCTTGGGGACGATATAGAGAAGGTTATCGTTCACATTAATGATGTGGAAGCCTTGTTTCACCATATCCACAGGGTTAGACCAGCTATTGTTCCAGTCCTCGATGACGATATTCGTGTTGACCGGAATGTTGCTATTCATCTTTGTCAGGCTTCCCCATATGCGTACGGTTTTGCCTTTCTGGTTGAGAAATGTGTTGAGCACGTTGACAAACAGGCGATAGCTATTTGCATCGCTGGCAACATATTCATCGGCCCCGATATCGACCTGCGAGGTCTGAAACCATGGCAAAAATGTATTCCAGAGCGACTCTACAAAGGTATAGGTTGCGGGATTGCTCAGATCAAGCATTTCTTTTGAGTATGTGGGGCTGGCGAGGTCAGGACGATACTGCGTGAGGGCAAGGTCGTGCGCAGGCATGTCGATCTCCGGCGTTATCGTGACGTGATACTGCCTGGCAACGGATTCGAGCGCGAGGATATCCTGCTCAGTATAGGAACCAGCGCTGGAGGCAAGCCGTGGAAAGTTCGGGCTATTGAGGCGAAACGCGGCGAACTGGCGCATCCAATCCGGATTATTTCCGGCTCCGGGCGCATTATCGTTCAAATGGAGCTGGAAATCGTTCATCTTATACCAGGCCATCACACGCACGATGTCCTCGAGGTAGCTGACGGGGAAATATTTGCGCCCGACATCGAGCATAAAGCCGCGTTCAGCATACTGGGGGTAGTCTCTTGCCATTCCCCTGGGGATATAGGTGCGCGCGGAATCTTCTCGCAGTATCTGCAAGGCGGTGCGCGTTCCATAAAATACGCCTGTGCTAGTATGCGCGCTGATTGTGACGGCATCCTCTACATCGAGGAGGTAGCCTTCGTTGCCGAGGCCACTATCCAGGTTGGTCAAGGTCAGGAAAAAATCGCCGGTATTGGGAGTGTTTGCGAGGACGATGGGAAGTTTAGTGCCGGTTTCGTTGAAGAGGTCATTCTGGAAAACCCCGGCTGTATCTAGCAACTGTGCGTTATACGCAGGATTTACGACAATGCGCGATGTGTAGCTGAGGGCAAACGAGCCGCTGCCGCCCTGCCACTGCTGCAGAGCGGGAATGACCGGAGGGGCAGGGTTGATGTAGGCAAGTTCGTAACCGGTGAACTGGAGAGGATGAAAATAGGTGAAGATGCTGGCGGCGAGGAATAACATCACTGCATAGAGTGTGATAATGCGCTTTTTGGTGAAATATTTCCTCAAGGATGCTGCTCCTTGCGCGAGTTCTGGATAGCTCTATTGATTTTGCAGTAAGCACGTGTAGTATAACCTGCTTAGAACAAATTGTCAAAATGTGCAGTCCGGTGAAGTGCAACAAACCTTCATTGCTCAAAACACCTGACCTTGTTTCACCTGCTTGTCCAGACTTACGTATACTGTGAGAACGGGTTCGCCGCCTACCATTGTACGGTTTCTATCAGTGTGCCGTCAACTACAGAAACATGGTGCAGAAACCTTCCTGGCTAACCGATCGCGCCGGGAGCGAGGCTTCCTCGATTGCCTCTGAAGATAGAAAATTGACTACAGAAACCTGGGAGATATTACTTCTGAGGTGGTAAAATATGGTGTAGGGCAAAATGGATGCAATATACCAGGATTACCATGAATGAAAATATGTACGTTTTGTGGAACGAAAAATCGCGACGATGAGAGCTTTTGCACGCATTGCGGCGCATCTCTGGATTCGTCTCCTGTAACCGGGAACGTGGATACGAGCCTGCCCGCAAGCACCGCCAACACGACACAGTTCCTGATTCCGGGCGCTCAGTTGCAGGAGGGGCGCTATGTTATTCAGAAGATATTGGGGCAGGGAGGAATGGGTACTTTAGCGCTGGCAATCGATACGCGCCTTGTCGATAAGCCTGTGGTGATTAAGGAACTGATTGCTGAGCATGCCGACCCAACAGAAGATGTACGCAATTTTCAACGTGAGGTGCAGACGCTGGCGCATCTCGACCATCCGCTTATTCCGGCGGTGACCGACCACTTTCAGGAAGGGTCGCACTATTTCATGGTACAGGAATATGTGGAGGGCGAAAACCTGGATGAGCGGATGGAACGCATCCGGCGCCCTATGGATGAACAAGAAGCTCTCAAATACGCCGCAGAAGTACTTGATATTCTCGACTACCTGGAACAGCAGAAGCCGCCGATTGTGCATCGCGACATTAAGCCGGCCAATATTATTATTGGGGCCAGAGATCAAAAGGCACACCTGGTCGACTTTGGCATTGCACGCCTCTATGCTCCTTCGAAGGCTCAGCGCAAACAGACGACTGCCCTCGGCACGCCCGGATATGCGCCGCCCGAACAATACCAGGGAAACGCTGAGCCGCGTTCCGACCTATACGCGCTGGCAGCGACGCTCTATTACCTGTTGACGAATCGCGACCCGACCGAGCATCCATTATTCCAGTTTCCGCCTGCGCGCACGATCAATCCACGACTGTCTCCGGAAGTGGAGACCCTACTGGAACGCGCCCTCACACTGGATATCAACCAGCGCTATCAGACTGCGTTAGAGATGAAACGCGATATCGATGCCATCCTGTACCCGGCGCCTGAGAGTCCTGGCTTGCAAAGTACAGGTATAGGCATAACTTATTCACCCAGGCTGTCCGGCCCGTTAGGGCGCATACCAATCTCAGGGGCGTTGGGGGGATATTCGTCCGGCCAGGTGCAGCAATTTTACCAACCCCCTGCGTCACAGCCGGTAACACGCAGGTCACCTTTCGCGCCTTACCAGGCTCCAAATGCGCCCGGCAGGCAGCAGCCATCACCTTCACCTGGTAAACAGCCGCTCACGAGCAACGTAGCGTTCGTTTTTTTCCTGTTTGTGCTGTTCATTTTCTTGCTCGGCATCGTGGGCTACTTCCTGCTCGGCTACGCGCATGGCCTGGGTGGCGCCGCGAGCGGCTTACCATTTTAATGTTAGAGGGCAGTTTCAGGTGAGATAGATAAGTAGTCCGGCGCCAGGCCACGTTCGTGTAGTGTCACAATAGAACTGCTGTGCTCTCCATACCAGAGCTTCGTCTAGACCCCGGTATTCTGGCGAGGCGCGCTTGAACCACGCACGATTAACTGCCCCTTGAGAATCACCTGGCGTGTAGGACGCTCGGGGGCGGCAATGCGTTGGATGAGGAGTTCTGCCGCGGTTTTGCCTATCTCATAAGTTGGCTGGGCGATCAGAGTAATCGCGGGTTGAACGAGCGATGCCCAGGTGGTTTCGTCAAAAGTGACCAGGGCGATATCATCAGGAATAGTAAGATTGCGCTCGCGTATGGCCCGCAGGGCGCCTTCGGCAATCAAACTATTGACGGTGAAGAGCGCATCGGGCGGTTCGGCCAGATCGATCAGCTTCAAGGTTGCCGCGTAACCTGCATCAGCCCTGGGCGGAATATAGCGCATGTATTCCGAGCGAGGAGAGAGACCATGCGCCCGCAATGCTTTCTCATATCCTAGTTGCCGTTCCAGTCCGGTACTCATTTCACTACACAGGGCCGCAATGCGCCTGTACCCGTGCTCGACAAGATGGGTGACGAGGCGGTAGGCTGCGTCGACATTGTCAAGCAGCACCACATCGACATCACCATTCGAGATAGAGCGGTCGATTATGACTATAGGAAATGGGAAATTGGAGTCTGTAAAGCTGGCGATGGTTTGACGTGTAGGGGACATGATCGCGCCCGCGACGGCCGTATCGCGCATCAGGTTCAGGTAGATTGCTTCCTTCTCTGGATTCTCATCTGTGTTGCAGAGCACGACGCTGAAACCCTGTTCGTAGGCGCTATCTTCGACGGCGCGGCTGATGGCAGTAAAGAACGGATTGCTGATATCAGAGACGATCAGACCAATGGTGTTAGACTGCTGTGAGCGCAGGCTGCGGGCCACCAGATTGGGGCGATATCCTAAACGTTCTACCGCGGCCATTACACGCTCACGCACTTCAGGCCGAACGTGCAAACCATTAGAGAGGACGCGCGAAACGGTGGCCGTTGAGACACCGGCGGCCTCCGCGACATCTTTGATACTGGCCATATAAACAACTTACCTCCTGCAGCTCGCCTTTCTTCCTTTTCCAACTCCAATCAGACCGGCCAGGAAGAGGGCCTCTTGAGCACATTTTGTAAACGATTTACTACTATTATAGCATACCTCTGCCTGGATTGCCAGATATTTTGTAATCGTTTGAATGCCCCATACGCAAAACAGGCCGGTGGAGGGGGCGATCACAAGGAGCACGCCCTTAAGGACCATCATTTTAACATTGACAGAAAACGAGCTTGCCTTTTCCAGGGCAAATCTGACAAAAATATTGAATTTGTGATCTTTTCGCCCAAAAAGCCTTGACAAATCTATTGTAATCGTTTACAATTTGAACATCAAGAAATTCCTTCTATGGCAGTAATTTAAGAATAGCGGAGTGAAATGTTGACGAAGAGGCAACAGTAGCTCCCGAACTGGCGAGGTGGCCGTATGAAACATATCATCAACCTTGGTGAAGCCCTTATTGATATCATTCCCAGTTCGCCAATCCGCCTGGGTGAGGCCTGCTATACCCCTCATGCCGGTGGAGCGATAGCGAACGCTGCTGTTGCGATTGCACGCCTTGGAGGTTCCTCTCGCTTCATTGGGGGAATTTCAGAGGACCGGTTCGGCAGGCTGCTGGTGCAGACGCTTGTCGAAAATGCCGTAGATATCCGTTATGTTCAATTCATCGAGCAGGCGCCCACAGCAGTTGCTCTGGTAACGCTGCTTGATGATGGCCAGAGACGCTTTACGTTTTTTCGCGAAGGCACAGCCGATAGCCTGTTACAGGTTGAAGAACTCAACTGGTCGGCGTGGCAAGATACGGCTATCTGCCATACGGGTGGAGTTTTACTTTCCAGCGGGCCGGCCCGTATAGCAACCCTGGCCGCCATGGAGCATACGCGACGTGTCGGTGCAATCGTATCGTTCGACGTAAATGTCCGCAAATCGCTGTGGGATTCGCCATCCACGATACGAGAGATAATAGCTAAAGGCGTAGAGCGAGCCGACATTCTCAAACTCAGTGTCGACGAGGCCGAATTCGTGAGCGACCAGGTTACAGAGCCTGCCAATCCTCCTGATAGTAGCTGGCTGACCACGCTGGGGGAAATGCTTTTAGGAAGAGGTCCGCGCCTGGTCATTATCACTCTTGGCGCTAACGGCGCGCTGCTGATGACGGCCAGCCAGCGAGTAGAGATTCGCCCGTTGTCGGTTCGTCCTGTTGATACAACTGGCGCGGGTGATGCATTTATCGGAGCCGTATTATACACGCTGCTCCAGCAAGGATGCTCTACCCCCTCAGATCTTCAAGCCCTGACAGAACAAGAGCTGAGCACAACCGGCAATTTTGCCAACGCGGTAGCGGGCATCAGCGTCACTCGCTATGGCGGTATTTCGTCGTTCCCTTATTTACATGAAGTCAACGGGTTTTCGGCTACCTGAAGACTCTATCCTCGTAGTGTTCCCCTGTATTGTGTTCCTGTAGAGCTATCTTGTGTAACATCTATCAAATTTTGGATGAAGGCTCGGTAGGCTTTCATTAGCTGCATGTGGTAACCGTAGCGCATGCACTTCACATAGCAGCCGGCTAACGTGAATAGACGCATGGATGCGACATATAGTGGCGGCCGGCTGGATTCAGACAACCCGAGAAAAGGAGTAAGAAAGGTATGTCCAGATTCTTCAAAACCCCTTTTACGCTTTCAACTGTTGCGGCGATTGCGCTTGTCACCCTCATTATAGGTGTGCTCATCGCTCGCCTCTTTGTCCCGGCCTCGACCCGCGCAAGCTCGAATGCTCCGGCTTCAGGTAAGCGAGTCGATGTCATTGTCAAGGCGACGGACTCCCAGTTCTGGCAGGCCATGCTTGCCGGCGCTCAAGCGGCAGGGAAAGACTGGGGCGTTCAGATCGGCCTCTTTGGGGCTACATCAGAGGCCGATGTTTCCGACCAGGTAAGCCTGGTTGAAAATTCCATATCACGTGGTGTAGATGCAATTGTACTCGCGGCCTCCTCCTCGCAGGCGCTCAACGGTGTGATTGATCGCGCCCGTGCCCAGGGAATCAAGGTGATTACTGTTGATACGAAGGTGACAACCACCAGCGACGGCTTTATCGGTACCGACAACACGAAGGCCGGTGCGGCGGCTGCCGACAGGCTGGGAGAGCTCCTGCAGAAGAAAGGCATTACGACAGGTGGTATCCTGATCGAATCATCGGTTGCCGGTGTGCAGACCATTGTCGACCGCGACTCAGGCTTCCAGACCGAACTGGCGGCACGCTTTCCTGGCTTAAAGATCATCGCTCACCGGTATAACAACAATGATACCCCCACCGCGCTTTCGGATGTGAACGATGTCATCTCCGCCAATCCCAACCTGGTCGGGATTTACGCCGACAACAATGTATCGGGCGATGGTGTAGCTCAATCCTTGCAGGAGAATAATGCGCAGAATCGCATCGTCGCCGTCGGGTTCGATTCGGATCCGCAGGAAATCAATGCCATCAAAGCGGGCACGCTGCAAGCCATTGTGGTACAAAATCCCTACTTCTTTGGCTACCAGGGCGTGGTTGAGGCAGTGATGAGCGCGGAGGGAAGATTTGCCCCGCCGAGCCTGGACCCAGGAGCCGTACTGGTAGATTCAAGCAACATGAACACGCCATCAGTACAGAAATTGTTGAATCCTCCGACCACGAAAGGGGGGGCTTAAGATGACGATTTCAGCGTCCACGACAGCGGCAACCCCGCTTGTTCAGCTCAAACACATCACAAAATCCTTTGGCCCGGTGCAGGTACTGAAAGACGTTTCGCTTGAGATGTTTCGTGGTGAGGTCCTCTGCCTGGCAGGTGAAAACGGCGCGGGGAAGTCAACCCTGATCAAAATCCTGACGGGCGCCGTGGCTCGCGACAGTGGTGAGTATCTCATCGATGGGCAGGAGGTGGGTTCGCCCAGCCCTGCCCAGGCACGCGCGCTCGGAGTGGGCGTTGTCTACCAGGAGTTGAGCCTGCTGCCAGATGTGTCTGTCGAAGAGAACCTGCTGATGGGGCACCTGCCCGCCGCGCGTGGCGTTGTCAAGAAACGGGAGTTGCGCGCGCGTGCCATGCAGATGCTTGAGCGTGTGGGACTCACCAGGGTTGATCCGGGCATGCTGGTCTCGGACCTGCCCGTAGCGACGCGCCAGATGGTAGAGATTGCCAAGGTGCTGGGAGCGAACGCGCGCATCGTGATCTTCGACGAGCCAACGACCGCTCTCTCAGAAGAGGACGCGCAGCACCTTTTGCAACTGATCAAACGGCTCAAGACGGAGGAGGGTGTGGCAGTCCTGTACGTGACGCATCGCCTGGAAGAGATTTTTGAAATTGGTGATCGCATTACGGTATTGCGTGATGGCCAGCTCATCACAACAGCGCCCAGCGGCGAATTCACGCACGATACGCTCATTCGTTCGATGGTGGGCCGGCAGATTGAGGCGCTCTACCCGAAGCGAGAACAAAAACAATTCGGCCGGACGCTTTTGTCGGTGCAGGGATTGCGCCTGAAAGGGAGCCCCTATGCCATCAACCTGGAAGTGCGCGCGGGCGAGATCGTGGGGCTTGGGGGACTGGTAGGAGCGGGTCGCACGGAGACGGTACGAGCCATTTTCGGGGCCGATTCTATCGACGCCGGTAAGATAATCGTCGATGGCAAACCGCTACCTCCAGGGTCGCCGGCCCAGGCAGTCAAGGCAGGCCTGGGTCTGCTGACAGAAGACCGTAAGGAGTTGGGGATACTGGCGGACCTCTCGCTGCGGGAGAACGTGACCATCGCCAACATGTCCGCGGTTTCCCGTCTGGGGGTTGTCTCCCATAAAGAGGAGCTTTCCCTGTTCAACCAGCTGGTGCCGCGCCTGCGCCTGAAGTACCATACGAGCGAGCAGCCGATTTCATCGCTCTCCGGTGGGAACCAGCAGAAAGTCTTGCTGAGCCGCTGGCTGGCGACGAACGCAAAGGTCTTGCTGCTCGATGAACCCACCAAAGGCGTCGATGTAGGAGCGAAGGCTGATATCTATACGATTATCGGTGACCTGGCCGCTAAGGGCATGGGCATCGTCGTCGTCTCGTCGTACCTGCCGGAGTTGCTCGGCATCTGTGATCGCGTCATCATCCTGCACGATTTCGGGGTTACCGGCGAGCTGCCGATTGAACAGGCGACAGAAGAAGAGGTACTGCGCCTGGCGAGCAGTACACCAGTTGCAATAAATGCATAACGAATAGAGAGGAGACTTCTCATGGCAACAACTTCCAGCACTCCACAGCCTGAGGCTGCGGTAACACAGCAGGCGGTAGAAGAACAGCGAACGCCCATCAGTTTAGGGCGTGAAAGCGGGGGCATTCTGGTTCTTTTGATCTTCGTAGCCGCGCTAATGCTGTCGACAAATGACTTTTTGACGCTGACAAATCTGGACAACCTGGTGCGGCAAGTGGCAGTATTCGCCATCCTTTCGGTAGGGCAGCTCTTCGTGATCCTGACCGGTGGCATCGATCTATCAGTGGGCTCAGTCCTGGGATTGAGTGGAGGAGTAACGGCCTTGTTGCTCGCCAGCGGTACTTCCGTACCCGTGGCTATCCTGGCCGGATTGGCGACTGGACTGGTCGTCGGCCTGATCAATGGATTGCTGGTAGCGAAGCTCAAACTTCCTCCATTCATCGCCACGCTTGGCATGCTTGGGGTTGCGCGAGGACTGGTTCTGCTATGGACAGACGCTAAAACAATCGCGCCGCTGCCCGACGCCTTCAATATCATTGCTAACGGGAACGTACTCGGCTTACCGAGCTTGTTCTGGATTCTGGTCATTGTAGCGCTTATAGCGGCATTTATACTTGGACGGACGATCTTTGGCCGCTATGTCTATGCTGTGGGCTCAAACGCGGAATCGGCGCGTCTCTCAGGCGTTCCGGTGAACTCCGTGCTGATTGCGGTCTATTGCATTAGCGGTTTGCTGGCCGGATTTGCCGGTATCTTAACCACGTCGCGATTGGGAGCAGGTATTCCGACAGCGGGAACTGGATACGAGTTGCAGGCCATTGCCGGTGCCGTTATTGGCGGAGCCAGCCTGTCCGGTGCTAAGGGGCGCGTCATCGGCGCGGTTCTGGGCGCATTGATTATGGGCCTGCTTGCCAACGGCGGCAACCTGCTGGCTATCGATCCGTTCTACCTGCAAATCGCGATTGGTTTACTGATCATCCTGGCTGTGTACTTTGACCATTTACAGGGACGCACGCTCAATTTATTCCGGCGCGCGGCATAAGACTGGGGAAGACAGGCACCAGGCAGTGTCCCTCATGAACTTTGACAACCGGGATGGGGGGACAGGCGCCAGCCGCTGTCCCCCCAGGACCAGGGATATGACCCTGTTCGGTTATCAAAAGGCATCAGGGAACGATGATCGTGATTCCCCCATTCGGTTGGCAACATTCATCACGACGCACCTTCGGGTGCTGCGTGAGATATAATAAACCGTACCCTTGCACGATGAGTGGGGTATGGTTCCCATCAAGAAAGGATGCGTTGAGCTATGAGTAAGGTGCTGGCGATTATTCTGGCCGGGGGTCAGGGTGAGCGATTAAGTTTGCTCTCACAAAAGCGCGCCAAGCCCGCGGTTCCCTTCGCCGGTAAGTATCGCATCATTGATTTTGCTTTGAGCAACTGCGTCAACTCTGATATTACAGATGTGGGCGTGTTGACACAGTATCGCCCCCATTCGCTGCACGATCATATCGGCATTGGCAAACCCTGGGACCTGGACCGGCAGAAAGGTGGCATTCACCTGCTCCAGCCATATGTAGGCCGGAAGGAATCGGATTGGTACTCAGGCACCGCCGACGCGGTCTACCAGAATCTGGGCTTTATTCTGGAATCGCGCTGCGACTATGTGCTTATCCTTGCCGGTGACCATATCTATCGTATGGACTACAGGCCAATGATTGCGTTTCACCAGCAGCACCGCGCCGACGTAACACTGGGAGCCGTGGTTGTACCGCTCGCGGAAGGCCACCGCTTTGGTATTCTGGAAACTGATGCTGAGGGGCGGGTGGCTTCCTTCGAGGAAAAACCGCGCCAGCCGCGAGGCACCCTTGGCTCGATGGGAATTTATGTATTTGACCGCGATACGCTGATTCGTGTGCTGATTGAGGATGCTCGCGCTGGCGAGAATGGCATTTCTACCCAGCATGATTTTGGCCGCAACATTATTCCGGCGATGGTGGAGCACAAGGAGCGTGTCTTCGCCTATCCCTTCATGGGATACTGGCAGGATGTTGGCACGATCCACTCCTATTGGGAGGCGCATATGAAACTGCTCGACGATCCGCCATCCTTCGATCTCTACGATCCATCGTGGGTCATACACACGCGCAGTGAAGAGCGTCCTCCAGCCCATGTATACAGCGGAGCGCAGATTATTGGCAGCCTGATTTCGCACGGTTGCATCATCAAAGGACATGTTGAGAGCAGCGTGCTTTCGCCCGGCGTGATTGTTGAGGAGGGTGCGGTTGTAAGAAACTCCATCCTGCTCTTTGATACGGTGGTAGGCGCTGGCAGCATCGTTGACCATACAATTACCGACAAGGAGGTCATCATCGGCAAGCAGTGCCAGATTGGATATGGTAATGATATGACGCCGAATAAGCTGGAACCGGACCTGTTAAACAGCGGTATCACGCTTATCGGCAAGCGGACACAGCTGCCGGATAACCTGAAAGTGGGCTGCAACTGCAAGATTGGCACCGATTTGCGACCAGAAGATTTTGTCTCTGACACTGTTCTCAGCGGCGAGACAATCGAAGATCGCCGCTTTGCGCATGGTTGGGAGCGGGAGATGGCACGCCGGGTGTCGACCGCAACTTAGAGTGAGACGCAAGCGCTGCAAACTTTCCCCAACACTGCGCGTGGCGCCCTCATAGGTAAAATCAAAGCGAGTTCCGCGGTGACCATGGCAAACTCCTGTCTTTTGAGTGAGCGGGAAAACGTTATTCACGCCCGGATGACTGTTATGCCTTGCGCCCGATAAGGCGCCAGTACCTCGTCAGGGACGGAACGCTCTGTTATGAGGTGTGTCAGGTCGGTGAGTGGCCCGGCAATGTAGGGGGCCGCGGTGCCTAATTTTTCAGCGACGGCCAGAGCGATCACTTCGGCTGCGCTGGCGATCATCGCGCGTTTCACATACGATTCTTCCAAATCGAAGATGCTGATACCGACATCGGGATGCAGGCCTCCAACTCCCAGGAAGCAGAGATCGGCCCGGATATTGCGGTAAGCCTCGACCGTGGCAGCGCCGGAGCCGACCAGTTGACGCTTGTCGAGCCTTCCCCCAATCATCACGACCTCGATCTCCGGATATTCCGCCAGGGCGAGGGCGATTGGCGGACTATGCGTGATGACGGTGGCACGCAGGTCACGCGGCAGATGCTCGGCCACCTGTAGAGGGGTCGTGCCACCATCGAAGATGATCACCTGATCCTGGCGAATGAGCTTGATAGCGGCGAACGCAATAGCTGTTTTCGCCCTGACCGGCTGCTGCTGCCGTTCGGTGAAACTGGCCGTCACAGGGGAGCGAGGTAATGCGCCTCCATGAACCCGCTGCAGCATACCCGCGGCGGCCAGCTCGCGCAGGTCGCGGCGAATAGTATCTTCTGAGACATGTAGGGCTCTACTCAATTCAGTCGCATGTACCTTCCCATCACGTTGCAGCAGTTGCATAATTGAACGTCGTCGTTCCGCGGTCAACATTGCGTTTTTTCCCTTGTAATTTCATACTTATCTTTGACATTACGCGAATGTTTATGGTAACATCAATTTGGTGCAGTATATTGCACGAGGGTGCCTGTTGTCAACAAGCAATCGTTTAGGATACTCCTCATCATTCTGCATGCCTGTTGGATTGATGTTAGTTATCTCCTCACCAGAGGAAGGTCATAATAGAGAGGTAATCGCAATGAATGACGGTTTTCGGCAGATCAAGATAGATCCTCCTTTGCCTTGCGTCTATCACGGTTGTGATAAGCAAGCAAGGGTTGCCATCGTTTACGAAGTGTCTGAGCGCGAATGGCGCATGGTTCCAACATGCGAGGAGCATACTGTGGCCGTGCCAACACAAAAAGAGCAGGCAGAAGCAGCTTCATCTCGCCATGCCCACCAGGCGACTGGACGCTGAGCCGGCAGGACGGCAGAAAGCGCCGGTCATTTAGTTTCATGTAGGAGGGAGTCGTAAGGCGCGCCGGTATAGATCGCTATAGGCCCTGGCGCTGGCCGACCAGCATGAATCGTAGGCCATTGCGCGTTTGATGAGGTCGGGCCAGAGGTCGCGTTGCGCGTAGAGCCGCAAGGCGCGGCGCAAGGCATCGAGCAATGCGGATGAGGTGTAGGGTGTGAAAGATATACCGTTTCCGGTGTCGGGATGAGCATTGAGGTCGGTAACTGTATCGGCTAAACCGCCGGTTGCGTGGACGATAGGGAGTGTGCCATAGCGCAGGGCGATGAGCTGGCCCAGGCCGCCGGGTTCGAAGGCGCTCGGCATGAGGAAGAAATCGGAGCCGGCGTAAATGCGGTGGGATAGGGGGGCATCGAAACCGATTCGCGCGCGAATATTACCGGTGCTGGCCGCAAGCTCGCTGAATAACCTTTCGTAACGCGGATGGCCGGTGCCAAGCACGACAAGCTGCAGGGGCATATTCCTTAGTTCAGTGGCAACATCAGCGATGAGATCAAAGCCTTTCTGGTCTACCAGGCGACTGACGATGCCTATCAAGGGCATTTGTGGGTCATCTGGCAGACCGAATTCTTGCCGCAGCGCCGTGCGATTGCGGACTTTGGCAGATGGGGCTTCCGTTTCAGTATACTGGAGAGCGATATCGCTATCGGCCGCAGGATTCCAGGCGTTCCAGTCGAGGCCGTTGGGAATGCCGGAGATGCGCGGGTGGCGCTGAAAAAGGACTTCATCGAGTCCCCAACCGTGGTCAAGGGTCTGGATTTCCGCAGCGTAACTATGCGAGACGGTCGTCACCACATCGGCATAGACGATGCCAGCTTTCATCCAGTTTACATCGCCCCAGAATTCCAGTCCATCTGGCAAGAAGACGCGCGCGCGGTCCAGGGCGGCTTCTTCGAGGATGGAGGCGTCCCAGCGCCCTTGATATTGCAGGTTATGGATGGTATAGACGATGCGGGTTGCGCCGGAACGCAAGAGGTTGCGATAAGAGGTGCGCAGGTAGGCGGCGCACGGGGCGGTTTGCCAGTCGTTGAGGTGGATGATATCGGGCACAAAGCCCAGAGGGGGAAGCGCTTCGAGCAGGCCGCGACAGAATAGGAGGAAGCGCCGCTGCTCGTCGCGCTGATCCAGGCCGAGATAGATGCGGCGGTGCTGGCCAAAATATTCCCAATTATCGAGCAAGTAGACGATGACAGGGGAATCCGGTAATTTTGTCTCCAAGATAGAGAAGGCGTGGTTATAGCCGGCCATGTAGAGCGTGCGCACCATGCCTGTAGGTTTGAGATTCCAATGATTGGGATCGATGCTGCCATAGCGAGGCAAGAAAATACGTACATCGTGGCCGAGTTCCGCGAGTTCTTTGGGCAGGCTACCTATCACATCGGCCACGCCACCCTCCTTGGCAAATGGGACGGCCTCAGTAGCGACTATGAGAATCCTCAAGTGCGAGCTATCTATCACGCTATTCCTCCCACAACGCCGGAGCGTTCCTGGAATGCATCAAACGCTCGGCCAGAGCCGTATTGCGCTGCGCCACGCGGTTATTCTTGACGGCTACCTCTAATGCGCGTGGCTGGCCAACGAGGACACAGAGGCGTTTGGCGCGAGTGATGGCGGTATAGAGCAGGTTGCGCTGCAGGAGCATGTAGTGCTGGTTGACCAGAGGTAGCACGATAGCGGGATACTCGCTACCCTGGCTCTTGTGAACGGTGACGGCATAGGCGAGCAGCAGTTCATCGAGTTCGTGAAATTCGTATTCGACCAGCATGGGTCCGGCCTCTTCAAGGAACTCTACTCTGATGGTCGAATTTTCCTTGTTGATGCTGCGAATCCAGCCGACGTCGCCGTTAAAAACACCTTTATCGTAGTTGTTGCGCACCTGCATAACTTTGTCCCCGAGACGCAGCACACGCCCCCCCCATTCCAGCTCGACCAGGGCTTTGGGATTGAGGTGCGCCTGCAACTCTTCGTTCAGGCTGGTGACGCCGAGTGGCCCACGGTACATGGGCGAAAGCACCTGAATATCGGACATGGGATTGAGGTGATAGTGGGTGGGAATGCGGCGCTGCACGAAGTCAAGCACGAGGTGCTGGGCGCGAATGGGGTCTTCCTCAGGCACGAAGAAGAAATCGCTCTGCGGCTCTCTTTTTAGGGATGGTACCTGCCCGGCATTGATGCGGTGGGCATTGACGACGATCTGGCTCTGCCGGGCCTGGCGGAAGAGGTCGGTTAGGCGAATGGTTGGTATCGCTTCGCTGCGCAAGAGATCGCGCAATACGTTACCTGGCCCGACGGAAGGCAGTTGATCGGCGTCGCCTACCAGTAGCAGGTGCGCGGTGGGCGGCAGGGCTTTGAGAAGGTGATAGAAGAGCAGGATATCGACCATGGAGACTTCATCGACGATGACGAACTGATAGGGCAGCGGATTCTCTTCATTGCGCTGGTAGCTATTGTCATGCGGGGCATATTCGAGCAAGCGGTGCAGAGTCTTCGCCTGGAAGCCGACCGCGCCGGTGGCCTCGGTGAGTCGTTTGGCAGCGCGCCCGGTGGGTGCGGCGAGGGCCACATCGATTTTACGCTTGCGCAAGACCATCAGCAGCGCGCGGATAGATGTGGATTTCCCGGTGCCCGGGCCGCCGGTCAGGATGCTGACCTTCTTGTTGTATGCCATCTGCACGGCCTCGCGCTGCTTTTCAGTCAGCACCATGTTGCGATTCTGTGCGAGGAAGTTGAAGACGGCATCCCAGTACTGCTGGCTGACAGGTGGGAGGTTGCTGTGCGCATGCAGCAGCCTTTGCAAAAGCCGCGCTGAGCCGCTTTCGGCGTGCCAGAACGGACCGAAGTAGACACGCCTTTGTGGTTCCTGTTCCTGCAGCTCAGGCCAATCGAGAGGGGGAACATCACCGGTGGGCCGAAAGGTTGAAATGTGCTCCGCTTCGCTTCGCTGGGGAGCTGGGCGCGATACATCCACCCCTACGAGGAACGCGGTCAGTTGGGGTTCGATGGGCGGTGGGGGCACAACTGGTTGAGGGGCGGCCGGTAGAGGAGGTTCGATAAAGATATCGCGCTGGCTGCGGAGCTGCTCAAGGGCAGGCGGCAACATATCATAGGGGGCCTGCAAGATGTCACACGCCCGGCGCATCAATTCGTTTTCGGACAAGAAACAGTGACCGTCCTCGTTGGCGGCCTGGGCAAGCACATACGAGAGGCCGGTGGCAAGGCGAGGGACGCTATCGCGTGGTAAGCCCAGCTTCACGGCGATTTCATCGGCAGTACGAAAGCCGATACCCATCACATCCTGCGCAAGTTGATAGGGATTCTCGCGAATGACTTTGATCGACTCCTGACCATACTGTTTATAGATGCGCGTGGCCAGGTTCATCGATACATCGTGGGATTGCAGAAAGAGGTGCAGTTCTTTAATCTCGCTCTGTTCTCGCCAGGCATTAATAATCTGGTCGCGGTCTTTGCTGCTGATGCCCTTCACTTCGGTCAAGCTCTCCGGCTGCTGCTCGATGATGGCCAGTGTTTGCTCGCCAAAATGTTCGACGATCTTCTGTGCCTTCTTGGGCCCAATCCCTTTGATCAGGCCAGAACTGAGGTAGCGCGTGATGCCCTCGACGGAGGCGGGCAGGCGCTGGGTGAAACTGATGACGCGCAACTGGCGACCATATTTGGGGTCTTTTTCCCATTCTCCTTCGACCGAAAGGAGTTCGCCGACATGGACGCCGGGAAGCGTACCGACAATCGTGGTGAGATCATCGCGAAAGAGGCGACCGCTATCGGCGGGGCGAAAACGCGCGACGGTGTAATGGTTGTCTTCATTGCGGAAGACGATGCTTTCAACGGAGCCTTCGAGTTTGAGCATGTGTCTTCGAGTATTTTCTGTGAATGACTTGTGACCAGTTTTGACAGTTGATATCTTATCACAGTTGAGGCATGTGGTGGTAGGGGATTACGAGGCTGGCTATTTCATGGTATGATTAAGCTAAATGGTGTGATGAGAGGGAATATGCCACGTAAGATAAGGCAATTAAAGGCAGACTTGCGCAAGGTGGGAGCATATCAGGTATCACAAGAAGGTAGTCATACAAAGTGGAAGCATCAATTTCTACCAGGTATTACTCTTATTCTATCTGGTCATGATGGAGATGATGCCAAACCGTATCAGGAGAAAGCAGTGCGTGAGTTTCTACGCCACGTAGCAGAGAGGAAATAGGAAATGAACGAGGAACTTCTTCATTATTCTATGTATATTGAATGGTCAGAAGAAGACCAGGCCTTTCTTGTCACTCTGCCAGAGTGGGCAGATCGTGTCATTATGCCAGCGACACATGGAAATACGTATGCTGAAGCAGTCGAACATGGACAAGAAGTACTCCAACTTCTTGTGAATAGCGCAAAGAAAAATCGCGAACCTCTTCCGTCCCCAAAGATACGTGTGGCCTGATACGGTCATTAGAAAAATATATGAGCCTTACCACCAGGAAAGCTGGAAAAGCTCTTAGACTGACGAAAACCAGGAGATGCTCCTGGTTTTTCCTTTTTGCGTTTATGATAACAACTGTAAGAAGAGTAGGTACAAGTCAGGAGCCAGGTCAGGTATAGTATATAATAGTACCAAGAACATCCAGAAAGGATAACTACAACACAATATGACACATATTCCACATTCGGATAGCGAGCAGCAGAAGGCACAGGTACAGGATTATTTTTCGCGCACGGCAGAGGGCTATGTTGCCAGTTTCTCGCACCGTGCGGGCGATGATTTGAAACGGCTGGTAGAACTGGGCGAATGGCAACCGCATCAGCGAGCGCTGGATATCGCTACGGGAGGTGGACATACGGCGCTAGCCGTCGCGCCGCATGTGGCGCAGGTGACGGTGACGGATTTGACGCCGCGCATGCTAGAAAAGGCACAAGAGTTTTTGCTGAGCCAGGGTGTGACGAATGTGGCCTTCCAGGTGGCAGACGCTGAGGCGCTGCCATTTGAGGACGAAAGCTTTGATCGTGTGACCTGCCGCATCGCGCCGCATCATTTTCCGAATGTGGGACAATTTGTGCGGGAAGTGGCACGCGTTTTAAAACCGGGTGGAATCTTCCTGCTGATCGACTGCATGGCTCCATCCGAAGCGGAGTTCGACGCGTTTGACAATACAGTCGAGAGGTGGCGGGATCCCTCGCACGGGCGCTCCTGCACGGTGGAAGAATGGCAGGCGTTTTTTCGAGAAGCCGGTTTGAGTATCGCGCATATCGAATTTTTCCGTAAGACGCATTTGTATGATGATTGGACTACTCGTTCGCAAATGGCTGCCGATGAGAAAGAAAGATTAGCAGAATTTATCCTGGGGAGTAGCGAGCATATTCGCAACTATTTTGAGGTAAAAGAGGACCAGGATGGGCAACTGGTGAGTTTTGCGAACGACTTTATCTTCCTCAAGGGCCGCAAAAGCTAAAAACAGCGGCGCTGACAAAAATGAGGGTAGGGTAGGGTACATCCTACAAACGATACAGAGGATGTTGAAACAAATGCAGTACCCATAACCGTTTATTAAACAGAAGCAACTGAGAATCTGTCTCGACTCGTCAATCCCCTGTTTTTGCGAGGGGTTTTCTTGACAAACTACAGCAGTATGCTTACAATATTCGTAACGATTGTTACCAGGTAATCCTGCTGAAGCGTTAGAAGAGTTGAGGGGCGATACTCGTGCTGGAGGATAGAGTATATGGGTGATGCCAGATCATCACATCTCACGTTACCGGGATATTCAGGTCGCCTGCTACATAGCGCGCAAAGCACGCTGCGCAATGTGCTGCGTCCAATAAGCCATGCCCATTCAAGAACAATTTCTGAACTGCTGATACAACTTGATGAGGCGACAACACCGGCCCAATTGTCGAAGCTAGTGAATACATTGCAAGTGCGCATTTTCAAGCTGCCTGCCCAAAAACAGCTTGTCCAGCGCAAGCGGGTCGTTGATACGCTAACTCTCCACGTGCTACATTCACCCACTGCAGCGCTGCGTATAGAGGCGGCAAGCTGGCTGCGGCTCTTTATACAGGCGAGCTTGATTTCACAACCCCAAGAAATCTTTGTGACATTGGTTACAGCAGTGACTCGCACCCCTACCAATAGCGGTGATGAACAACTGCAAGAGCGGCAGGCTTATCTGAAGATGATTTTCGACTGCTTCTGGCCTTATCGCTTTCCATATCCCGCGTACTCCTGGAAAGATTTTCCGGGCAACGAGGTGTTCTATCCCCTGGCTCCTCTTTTCGCGCAAGGGAATGAGACAACACAGGACCTGCTGATCTCTCTATTTAATGAGTTACCCACGCTCAACGATGAAAGAATTGCGGAATACTTACTTCCTGTGGCTTTGAGGTGGGCAAATGATAACGATACCGAACGAAGGTGCAGGATTACAACTATCCTCTGCAAGCTGAACGATCCAACAGCGCAAAATACGCTCACACAGCTACAATATGACCCCAACCCATTGGTGGCTAACAGCGCGCGGCGGGCGGCAGAGTGCGTGCAGGTAGAAAATTAAATCTCTTCACCCCTCATAGCGCTAAAAAAAAGTACTTATGAATCGATGAAACCTGCTGCACCAGGTGGTTCCATAGCGGACGTTGTTATAACGATGAAGCGCGATCTTATCTGCTGATAAGTTTCAACGTCCGATACTCATCGCATAAGTACTCATGTATTGAGTATAATAAAAAAAGCGAAGAACGTCAAGTTTTTTAAAACAGGGTGTGAAAAGATTGTTTAAAACGCTGCCATAGGTTATAATTGTTTTGTCTTATATAAGAGTCATGTAATTTGTAGGATATGCTACCATGGCACAGGTGGTATACTTTTTCACCTGTACCTCTACAGCCTTCTCTGGGGGAGAGGGAAAAGACTCATGAATAGCAAAATCACCTACCGGCAGCAATTTACGCGTTGTGGGAAACAGCGGTGTCATAAATGCAAGGACGGCGCGGGACATGGGCCATACTGGTATGCATACTGGAGCGAAAATGGTCGCACGATCAGCAAATATATCGGTATACACCCACCCGCGGGCATCGAGATTTCCCAACCAGTAGAAGCCCAGCTATCATCTTCTCAAGAAAGGCAAATAGAGGCCCTGCCTTTCAAGAGTACAGATGCCAAAGACAGCGGTTTTCAGGCTTTTCACACCGCGGCTGACGCCGCGCCGTACAAGGCTTCATTGCTTCATGCGCAAAAAACGCCTGGGAGACAGGCCGAAGAGGACACCTGCCATCCTACACACCTGCGTGTGTACCTCCTTGGCCAATTTCGTGTTGAACGCAGGAGTGGAGATGGCTGGCAGGCAGTTGCCAATCGCAAGTGGCAGCGGCGTCGCGCTCGCGCGCTGCTTGGCTGTTTGCTTGGCAATCCAATGCGCAGGTTAGGAAGAGAGCAAGTAATGGAGGCACTCTGGCCTGACCTTGACACCGAAACAGCGGCGAATCGCTTGAATGGGGCAGTGCATGAACTGCGCCAGATTCTTGAACCCGAAATCGCTCGCCCGGCGGCATCGCAGTTGCTGAGGCTGGAACGAGACGTATTGATACTGGCGAATGCCAGTCACATATGGGTCGATGCCGAGGCTTTCGAAGCGCTACTCAACAAAGCAAACATGAGTTCCGATCCTGTGCAGGTTGAAAAGTTACTCGAGGAGGCAGCGGCATTATATGCTGGAGATTATCTGCTCGAGGAACTTTATTCCCCGTGGACGGGCGCACGTAGGGATTCGCTGCGCAGGGGTTGGATGGGCCTGTTGCTCAATCTGGCAGATTTGCGGGCAGCGCGAGGGGCTCTTGCGAGCGCGATTGAACCGCTTGAGCGCCTTCTTTCTACAGACCCGATCCACGAAACGGCTGTACGGCGTCTGATGACCCTGCTCACGCAGCTTGACCGGCGTGGAGAGGCGCTCCAGGTGTATCACCAGCTGGCTGGTATTCTGAGGCGTGACTACGACAATGAGCCAATGCCCGAAACGCGCGAACTGTACGAGGCACTGCGGCAGGGTACGGCACAGCTTCCTCAAGTGCCAGTACAGAAAAATGTAAAATATCAATTCATGCACTATTTTCCAAACGACGCGGGCGCTTCGCACTCTGGGGCGCATTATGTACCGCGCCTTCCCAATGAAATAACCTCGTCTCAGGGAAGTAGCAGGCAGCTGGGACGCTACAATCAAAGTCCACTGGTTGGAAGAGAAAAAGAACTTGCCACTATGCGCCAGCTCATGTTTGAAATTGAACAGGGGTCCGCATTGAAAGAAGTCCCACCGGTAACCGCGGGAGGAAACGACAGCAGGAGCCATTTTCTGCTATTGATGGGAGAATCGGGTATTGGCAAGACCCGGCTGGCGGAGGAATTGAGCCAGGAGGCAGTGACACGGGGCTGGTCGGTCGCGTGGAGCAGGGCCTTTGAGCAGGAGGGTACTATTTCCTACCGGCCGTGGACCGAACTGCTGCGAACGCTTTTGCAGGATTCGGCGCGAGATTTTCTTACCTCTTTACAGGGAGAAGATGCCGTCTCACCGTATGTGGAGCAGTCGCTTCCGCACCATGCGCTGGCTACAAATCAGCCTGATTTCCCCTACAACAGGCTCGAAAGGCTCAGCGTTCTGTTACCCGAACTTGCTCCGCGAGAAGCTTTCTTCCAGCAGAGAACGTCGATGCCGCTGCCGCCGGAACAAGAGCGGCTCCATTTATGGGAGGCGACATTAGCTGTCCTGAGTATATTGAGCAGAACCAATCCTATCCTGCTGGTGCTGGATGACTTACACTGGACGGATGACAGCAGCCTCGAATTGTTGGCTTACCTTGCTCGTCATCTCGAAGATCAGCGGATTCTGATTGTGGGCACATGTCGCGATGCGGAACTGACGCCCGCCTCTAATTTACGCAGGCTGATTAACGACCTGCGGCGGGAAAAGGTTATCGGGACCTTATGCGTAAAACCACTCACGCAGAGCCAGATTGGTTCACTGGTAGCCCACCTTCCGCTGGATATCGTGGAAAGCATCCAGACGCAAGCGGGAGGCAATCCTTTTTTCGCTGAAGAATTAGCGCGCTACTCAGGGACGGACTCTGCACAAGATACACAGGCTTTATCAAAGACCACGCTGCCAGAAACAATTGCTGCTGTCCTCGACCGTCGTCTCAGCAGGCTCAGCAGTGACTGCCAGGCACTTTTAGGCAAAGCGGCGGTGCTGGGGGGTTCTTTTGAATTTAGCCAGTTGCTTTTCATGGCGAATGATCAGGGCACAAGCGAGGATACGATCCTCGACTTGCTTGAAGAGGCTCTCCGCGCGGGGCTGTTGACGGAGGAGGGGACGGGAGTGCGTATCATCTATCACTTCTGGCATCCCTTGATTGTCAGCCATCTCTATGAGCGACTCTCCGCAGCCAGGCGGGCCCAATTGCATCGCAGGGCGGCCAATGCACTCTTGCACCTCCACCGTGGGCGCGAGACGGAGGTAGCTGCTACTGTTACCCAGCACCTGCGCAAGGGCGGCAGCGATCCGATGCAAATAGCCCATTATGCTGAGATTGCAGGCAACCGGGCCTATGCTCTTTCGGCTTTCTCAGAGGCCCAGTATTATTATCGCGAGGCGATTGAGGCGATTACTGAGGGCAGTTCGCCAGAAGTATCGGCCATTGAGCAGAATCCATTGCACCTGGCGTCCCTACTTGAGCGTGTGGCCGAATGCAATATGGTACAAGGAAATTTTGCAGAGGTGCGCACCCTTTATGAACGGGTTCTTGAACTGCGCAACCAGCAGTTTGTAGAGATAGCAAGGAATAGAGATGCGCAGGAACTTCAGACCTTGCGGCAGCAGGAAGCGCAAAGGCAGGCCATGATCTGGCGAGAGATAGGACGCGCGTGGTTTTCAACAGGTGAATACGCGCATGCGCAACAATGCTTTACTCACGGTGAGCAGGTGCTGCGGGAAGCGGGGGTAATGTCCGGGGCCGCCTGGGCCTGTATTCAACTCCAGCACGCAAACATTGCCCGCATTTTAGGAAATTATGATGAGGCCCGGCGATACCTGTGCGTGGCTCTGGAGATTCTAGAACAGGTCAACGAAAACCAGCAGAGGCACAACGAGTATCGCAGCAGGCAAATAGGCATAGCTTATAGCGAACTGGAAACGCGCACCGAACGCTCAGTGATTGGGAATCCACTGGAATTAGGGCGCGCGCATGAGATGCTTGGCATCACGGAGGCAATGGCGGGTGATAATGTGGAAGCGCTCAAGCATCTGAATATCGCTCTGACCATTTTTGAGCGTCATGATCTTGTCATGGCAATGGCACAGGTATGTGGCAACCTGGGCGCCGCTTATACAGTGAAAGCAGAAAATTCTATCGCTCGCGCCTACTTTCAACGTTCTCTCGAGCTGGCGGAGCGCATGGGAGACCTGCCAAATATTGCTTTTGCCACCGGAAATCTTGCCGACGTGCTGGCGCGTTGCGGTGATTTATTAGGGGCCGAGGCATATTTTAAGCGCAGCCTGGAGGTGGCGGAACGGATTAACGATCGCAGGGAACTGAGCTGGTGCTGCGTGGAGTTCGCCCAGGCGCTGAAAGATCAGGGCAACTTGCGCGGCGCACTGGAGCATATCCGACGCGCCCTGGCGCTCGGTCGATCAATTAAAAACGATAATATCATTGCCTATGCTCTTATTGCCCTGGCAGAACTACGCGTGGCGCAGGCAACTACAATCTGCAACTTGCAACTTATCGATCCAGGAGAACACGCGCTATTGGAACATCCCGTTTGCTACCGCCTACTTTTGAGAGCTAAAGCAGCCTTACAGAGGGCATTAGCCCTGGAGGGTTTGCAGGCTGAGGTTATAGCGGAGGGGCAACGCGTGATGGCGCTAGTCTCTTTCTTGTTCGGTGACCTGGAAACGGCAAGACAAAGGGCCATGCAAACACTTGAGGAAGCAAGCCAACACCAGATCACGCGTGAACTCGCGCGCACACATCGGCTGATTGGACGTATCCTTACGGCTCAAGGCCAACGCGAAGGGGCTAGCAGTCATTTTGAACAGGCCTTGCGGCTGTTCCGCGAGCACGAATTTCGCCTGGAATATGCGCGCACACTCTACGCTTTTAGCCTGACTTTATTAGAACGCAACAGGCAGAAGGCTCTTGCGCTGCTGACTGAAGCACGCGAGATATTTATCGATTGTTATGCCGCAATCGACCTGGAGATGCTTGAGCAAACACTTGCGATCTCCAATCTTGCACATGTAGCCGTTGCAAAGTAACATATTCATACTAGGATTTCACAAAATAGTCTGGTTATCCAGGGGCCGATAATGGCGTTTTACGACCAACACCGGCCTGATAGCGGAGTATTTTGTGAAAAATCATCCTATCCACTGAAAAACACCTAGAAGCATGAGGTTTATGATCATATGTCTGATATGAATGATGCACTGGCAACTTTGCGACAGGAAGAAGGGACGCGCCAACGGATACAGGACCAGATCGCGCGTATTTTTGCGCCCGAGGACGACGCGCTGCGCAATGCTCTTGTATCGGCCAAACAGGCAGGTTTACCCGAAATTCAAATTTCGCCGATTCAGGGCAAATTCCTGCAATTGATGGCAGCGGCCTGCAATGCGCGTAAAATTCTGGAAATTGGGGCGCTGGGTGGCTACAGTGGGATCTGGTTGGCGCGCGCCCTGCCCGCTGGTGGCCGCTTGATCACGCTTGAAATCAATCCTACGCACGCTGAAGTGGTGCGCAATTCCTTTGCCAGGGCCGGTTTGAGCGATCGGACGGAGGTACGAGTCGGTAAAGCGCTTGATTTGCTGCCGCAGCTGGAAAGTGAAGCTCCGTTCGACCTCGTCTTTATTGATGCCGATAAACAGCCATATCCGCAGTATCTCGAATGGGCGCTGCGCCTGATACGCCCGGGCAGCATCATTGTGGCGGATAACTGCATTCGCGGCGGCAGGGGATTCGGAGACCCCATGGATGAGGGTTCGGTAGGGGTCTTCGAGTATAACCAGCGTATTGCCAGCGATCCCCGCCTGGTCTCGCTCGACCTTGCTATGGACGATAATTTTACGGATGGGTTTGCTATATCTGTTGTAAAAGGATAAGCAATATCGCCCATACGGTCTTACAGGACGAATGTTTCCCGGTGTGAGCTATCAAATGCCCTGCCAGGAGCAAACGTGCGCAGATCAATGCTGGCCTGATCGAATGGGGCAGGCAAGCGAACGTGATCGTTCTCTACATCTCCGGCAAGGATAGCTTCGACCAGAAATGCGGTGATGGGCGCATGCATCAGCCCATGGCCTGAGAAGCCGACTGCATGAATAAGGTTTTCCTGCTGTGTGTCACGGCCAATGAGTGGGTTGGCATCGGGCGTGACGCCATAGAAGCCACCGGTTGTGGCGATCAGGCCCCCCGCATTGGCGAGCCGCGGCGAAAACTGTTCGACCTGCTCGAGGATAGTGTAGCCATAGTTATCGATGCCATTATCATAACGAAACGGGGAATCAACGCGGTCCTGGTCGGCGTCACTAAAGTGCGGTTCCGGCTCCGTTTCGTGAGCCCACATCATCATCAGCAGATCGTGATCTGGCCGCGAGTGAGCGCCGCGGTAGCTGCCCAGGCCATAGATCGTCATGGGCAGGCGCTGCCACTGTTCAGCACTCATGATGGGCTGCGCCGGTTTGAGGAAATATTGGTATCGCTTCGTAGGAGCGACCGGTAATGGCATGCCGCCAATGCGGGAACTTACGCGGGTAGCCCAGGCGTTGGTGGCGTTGACGAACCAATCCGCCTCTATCGTCCCCTTGTTTGTTATCAGCGATGTAATGCGATTCTCATTGAGCATAGCCCCTAGCACCTCGGTCTGCTGCTCTATTCCCACGCCTAGTTCCTGCGCGCGCCTGAACCCTTCGTTATAGATCATATGGGGGTTGAGAAAGCCATCGGTTGGACCCCAGGATGCGCCGATTAAGCGGTCAGGCAGCAGGTGCGGCCAGCGTTCCTGCACCTGTTGCGGGGTCAGCAATTCAACCGGAAGTCCGAGCCGCTGCTGCATGGCGGCGGTAGTCTGTGCATGCTGCCAGATTTGAGCAACCTCGCTACGCCTGCGTGGCTGCCAGACCGGAATGGCATCGGGAGATTCATAGAGGAACAGGTAACCGTTCTGGTGGATCACCGGTTGCTCGCGTACGTCCCGGGGACTGTGCAGGATTTCATGGAAGTGGCTGTACCACCACTCACTATAGCGCATGCCAACCACAGTTTCTTCCGTACTGAACTGCGCCCGGATACCTGCCGACGAACGGCTGGAAGAGCCATTGCCTATATGAGCTTTCTCCAGTACGGTGACACGAAAGCCACGTCCGGCCAGCCGGATGGCACTCAGCGCGCCGGTTGCGCCGCCACCAATGATCACGATGCGTTCCTTAGAGGATGCTACCATTTCTTTATCGTCTCCTTGTATTCGACAGTTTGGAGAAACCAGTATATAGTAATATAGTATGTAGCCGGGTTTTTGGGTACTATCCGGGCCAGTATTCTTTTACCGTGATGAATTTTTCTGGATGTTTGCCAACGATACCCACTGACGAATGTAGCTGAGGCCATCAGAACTGTGCCAATTGCGGGAGAAAGCGAAGAAATATGACCATCGATACAGATTTTCATAGCCATGTCTCGCGCAGTTCTGCTATGCAGATGGTAGAATCCGCGCGAGAAAAGGGGCTGCGTATACTGGGACTTTCAGAGCATGATTTTCAAATGCAGGAGGCTCGTTCTCTGCTTGAACACATGCCGCTAGAAGGGGTAATACTTCCTTTTGCTGGCTATATCGAAGGAGTACGGATGGCAGGCCAGCAAGCGAATTTTGATGTGCGGCTGGGCATGGAGGTGGATTTTCTTCCCCACAAGAACGGAGAAATCCAGGCTACCATAGGCGATTACGATTGGGATTTTCTGATTGGTTCCGTACATGAGATCGACGGGCTCTTATTCGAGAGGCATCGTCATATGGGCCAGGAGGTTGGCCAGGAGCTGTGGAGGCGCTATTTTAGCTTGCTGCGAGATGCGGTGAACAGCGGCTATTTCAGCCTGGTGAGCCACCCGGTGCGCATGCGGGTTGGCAATCCTCATCTACCCCCCGACTTCGATGAGGAACTCGAACGATTGGCGCGGGAGGCAGCGCGCTCTAACGTGGCATTGGAACTCAATGGATACGATGTACTGACATATCCCAGCCTGGTGCGACGGCTGGCCAAAGCCTGCGCAGCGCAGGGTACACCGGTAAGTGTTGGCTCAGATGCGCATAAACCTCGGGAAATAGCTCAGGCCCATAAGCTGACAGAGGAAATTATGCGCGAGGCGGGACTATCCAGAGTGAGAATCTGGAAACGGCACGTCCCGGAAGAATACCGGATATAAATTTTTGCAGGGCGTTAATCTGTATATTGCCTTGTATAGCGGCGATCTTGCTGCGCTGCTACCATATACGAATATGCTGATACCGATGCCTGTGGTCCCGTAGTAGAAGCTTGGCCACTTGCCGGCACTGTTTTTGGGGATGAGCCGGTTACAGGGATATTCATTGCATCCCAACCCGGCAACTGCACCTGCGTATGACTATCCAGGTCTGGCATCAGGACGTTTGACTTATTCGAGGTGAGATCATCAAATATGACGCGGTGTTTGCCATCTGGATAATAGGCGTTGAGAATAAGATTCTTTCCATACGGATCGAGCGCAATATCGTTATCGCAAATAGGAGAATCGGTGACCGGCACCTGGTGATCGCATAGAGAGATCGCACCGGGCGCGGCATCATTCATGACGATTGTTTCTTTTTGCTTTGGAGTCATCACCAGTTGTACGACCTGGAACCTGTCGTCTACTTCCTCCATAAACATGAGGGTGTGGTTATCTTTATATCCAATAGGTGTGGCATCACCTATGCGCAATAATTGCGAATCAGTTCCATCGGGATTCACAGCATATATCCCCCGCTTACTATCGGGGCCCTTGTTGAGATAGAAGATCTTGCTGCCATCAGGGCTGAGCCAGTAGGTCGAACCGGGAGAACGCATCGAAATCCGCTGGGGTGAAGCGTTGGATTTTGTGGTATCGATGCGGTAAAGCGCAGGCCATACGCCCTGTTGGATTGGTAGGCCAGAAACATAGTACAGATAAGGCGTACGATAGAACGCGAGATGAATGGTCTTTGGAGCAGGTAACAGGCGAACAGTGCTGCCCGTTTGAGTATCGACCTCCACCACTCCATTCTCCCCGCCAGCGATGAGCACATGAGTGTCATCTATCCAGATGGCATTACCAGCGTTCCAATCATTAGCGCTGAGTTGGTAAAAGGAATCTATTCTCGAGCCGGGCTGCACCGCTTGAAAGACTACATGATTGCCACTGACATAGTGGAGGAGCAAACTTTGCCCATCAGGAGTAATGCCATCGAGTTGAACCGAAGAGGCAGTAAATGGCGGTCCAAGCTGTTGCTTTTTGCCAGTGGCGGCATCGTAGTTATAGATACTTGTCACTCCCAGGGCAGAACTGGCCGAAAGCAGGGTAAGACCAACCACGAACGAGCTGAAGCTCTGCCGATCAGGAAGCAGGGAAGCCGTGGGAATAGCTTTACCTTGATTGCTAGCCGCATTTAGATGAGGTCCAAAAGTCACAGCGGACCGACCAGATGCATACATGTGACCAAAGATACCTATGGCGGCAAAAATGAGCGCCGCAACCGTCGCCAGCGAAAAGGCATTGCGCAGGACACGAAGCGGGCGCCCTGTAGCGGGCTGTCCCCCCACTAGTTTATGATTACTGCTGTCACCATCATGAGGTATAACAGCGCGAGACGAGACGGCCAGTTCTTCGAGATAATACTGTGTACGTTTTGTATTTGGCGCGCTTGCATCCTGCTTGTGATAAATCGCGGCGAAAATTTGCGGGATCATCGAGGGGACATTGGATTCATTCTCCTGCAAAAGGCCATATAAAGCGGCACGCTGCTGGGAACGTACTCGTCGCGCATTGGAGAGAACAGCAGTGCAGGTGGGACAATCTGGCACATGGAGGCGCAGCTGGGCTAGTAAATATTCATCCTGAATATCCTGTGTGATGGAGATTTCTTCAAATTGCTGTGAAACCGATGGCGCATCCAGATCATCAATCAGGCGCAAGCAATGAGCGCTGAATGGACAGGATTGAAAGCCATCTAAGTTTTTCTGCTTCAAGAACGTCCCTCCTGATCGAGCCGCGTGTATATTTGTTGGAATGCATGCCGCGCACGGGATAAGCGACTGCGTACAGCGGATAACGAGTCTTGTAATGCCTCCGCTATCTCGCGATACGAGAATCCCTCGGCATCCAACAACAGGCACATGGCCGAAGCTGTTGGAAGCTGCATCAACACCCGCTGGACCAGGTCACGTACAACCACCTGCTCTTCAAAACGCTCTTCGCTTACCAGGTATTCCTCGCCTGGTTCATCAAACGTATCTTCGTTTGGACCTTGCGGGGGCAAGAGGGAAACCATCGTGACATGCTTGCGACGCCGCCACTCGCTACGTACCTGGTTGAGCGCAATACGATAGAGCCAGGGGGCAAAGCGAAGCTCCTCTCCATTCATGCGCGGCAGGGCACGGTAGGCAGCAAGGAAGGTATCCTGGCAAAGATCCTGCGTCAATTGCACATCCTGCGTCAGGCTATAAAGCATGCGTCGAATACGCGGCTCATAATAGGTCACGAGCGTTTCGAACGCCTCCACGGAACCCTGACAGGCTGCGAGAGTGAGCTGCTGCTCATCTTCCAGTACGTTCATACGGTCCCAGATATTCTATAGGGTGCTGAACTCAGACCCTTTAAGAGGGATAATGCAGACATCGAGCGTTTTGTCTCATTTCAATGAGCAAATCTACAACGGTCAGGAAAGGCCATATTGATTTACGTTATTTTCCATGAAAGTATCACAGCCTGTCTGTGAAGTAGTTCACATTTTTGCAATGGGAACCTTCGGTATTCTGATAGTGATCACAATGGTTCCCTTCCATTATAATAATCGTTTAAAGGGCAAAAATGTGACATACTTAATCCTGGCTCAATCGAAGCACTCTAATAATGGGTACTCCTGCTATCGCACGCGCCATCATACCCACAGCCACCGTACAGATGCTTAAGAGAATACCCAACACGATGATTAGCAGCCATATAGGGATCACTATCTGAACCGGGGGTACATTTTGTAAGATATAAAATTGGCCTCCACTCGCCTGATTTGCATTTCCATTCTGTTGAGCAACACCGGTAAATACTAACCCTGGAAGCGCAATTGCCGAGAAGAGCGATCCAAAGGCGATTCCAAGAATAATAGCCGCCGCGTACACCATGGCTTGCTCCCATAGTAATACACTCGCCACCTGCTGTGCTGTGCTACCGAGCGCCTTCATTACAGCAAAGTTGACTAGATGGCTACGTGCGCTCAAGTAGGAGAGGATCAGATTTCCTATGATTGCCAACAGCATTGTTGTGACTACTCCAATGCTGATCAGACCGGATATTGCCAGGTTTAATGGGTCATGGCGCAACGCCTCTATGGTCGCAAAGCGGTCGTTTAAGCCACTTAACTGTAAGTTTCCTGCTGCGCGCATCGGCTGTCGCGGCGCCCGAGCCATCTGAGCCAATGCCAGCACCGGCGTTGCGCTGCGTCCACGTACTGCCAACTGCGCAACGAAACGCAGGAGTAGTGGGAGGAAGCGCAGCAGTAGTAGGATGCATCCGAGTAGTAAAAAGAGCGCCCCTACTACTGTTACCAGCGGAAGGATCAGGACACGCACACGCTCGTTAAGCACACCGGGGCTGGTGATATATATTGAGAAAGCATAACCTACGAGGGCAACAACAGCGGCAAAGAGGTCGAGCCGGAAGCGTTGCCAGAGTGGCCGGTAGGTCGAGCGTGCCGCTTCGCGACGCATGGTTAACATATCCGCACGTATAGACAGTGCGATAGAGATCACCATCGCAAATACACCCACTCCTACGGTCAGTAGCGCCAGCCAGCGCAATCCCCATGCCACGAGAAGCGGATTCTTTGTCGCCAGCACGTTGATCGCTCCCTGATCGGCAGATGAGAGCAGCGTATGAGCAAGTAAAAGCGACGCGAAGACTGCCAGAGCTGGCCCCAGGAGGAGCGCAAGTAATCCCACGCCGATGCTTTGCAAGACCAGCGAGACGAACACCTGGCCCCGGCTTGCCCCTCGGCTCCGAAGCAGCGCAATTGCCTCAGATTGGCGATTCACCAGCACATCTGTCATCAGACTTACGAAGAGCAAGACCACTAACACAATCAGGCAGGCCATGCTCGTCAACGGAATATTCACTACCGCGACACGGCTGCTATATAAAGCCAGCGCATCGAGGGGTCCGCTGGCAGCCGTCCTTTCAACATAGGGAGGATAGATGGAATTGTTGGAGAGATCGCCCAGCACTTGATTAAGTTGGATAATGAGTGTATTGGGACCACTGACATCGAAGCGCGAAGTATCCAGTGGATAATACCAGAAAAACTGGAGATTGGTGGTAAGAACCGAGTTCACAACTTGATTGGGCGGCGTAGCATGCTGTATCTCCTGCTCCAGTGCTGAGAGGTAGGTGGTATTGGACATGAGTACCGGGTAGCGTGTTGGTGGTTCTTCAACCACATTCGCTGGCTTGCCTACTTATGGATAATGGATAATTACCAGTTACTACACTGGTTGGAAACGTGGCAGGCTCATCGTTTCATTAACCTGATCGAACACGACCGTTACCGAGAGATCAACGCGCAGGTCTGTGCCGTCAATATCCACGATGTTGGAGAGCATGCGCGGTCCTTCCTCCAGTTGGATGATGGCGAGGTTGTAGGGAGTATCGTTGACGAATTCAGGGGATTTGTTCTGGTGAATGATGGTGTAGGAGTAGACCACGCCGCGTCCGCTGGCTTCTTTCCATTTCAGCGTGGTGGAACCGCAGTGCATGCAATACAGGCGTGGATAGAACTGGTAGCGCTGGCATTGAGGGCAATATTGAAGCAATAACTTGCCTTGCCTGCATCCTTCCCAGAATGGGCGGTTTTCATCTGTGATAACTGGCAATGGTTTGGGTCTGGGAGCGATGTTTTCTGGCATGGTTGCTCCTTTCATTCTTCGAGAGATCAGGTATAATGAGCGATGATAGGAGTATATCCCAATTACATTCCACGTTACAAGCCTTTACGGCTGCCATCCACTCATAATTCTTGCAGCGGGCCTACGGCCCGTCAGGACGGGAGGGGAAGCAAGCGGGGACACCCCGCACCCCGGCAGGGGTGAAACCCCTGCACCCCGAGTTATGAGTGGATGTCAGTTTACGGGATTCGAGAGGAGTATCCACTAATGCCTTCATACAACGGGCGCATTGCCATTGTTGGAGTTGCCGAGTCTGACTATGGGCGCGTGCCTTATTTGACGGAGATGGAGATGCATGCGCAGGCCACGTGGCGGGCGCTGGAAGAGTGCGGGCTGCGTAAGGATGATATCGATGGCATTTTTTGCAGTTCGCATTCGTTGGGCATGCCGACTGTGATGCTGTGCGAATACCTGCAGATATTTCCGCGCTACAGCGATACTACCACTATTGGAGGCTCTTCCTTCGAGGCGCACCTCAATCACGCGGTGGCAGCGATACGGACGGGCAAGTGCGAGGTAGCGTTGATTACCTATGCCAGCAACCAGCTATCCAGCCGCGGCCGCATGATTGGAACGGGTGGGCGTCCGGCGACTATTCCCGAAGCGACCTACGAAGCGCCTTATGGCAATACGCTGGTGGGAGCATATGCGATGGCGGCACGCAGGCACATGTACCAGTATGGCACGACCTCAGAGCAACTGGCCGAAATCGCCGTCGTGACGCGCAGGCATGCCGCGCTTAATCCTTTGGCTATGTACCGCGAGCCGATCACAGCGCAGGATGTGCTGAATTCGCGTATGATTGCCGACCCACTGCACCTGCTCGATTGCTGCGTGGTCAGCGATGGAGGTGGGGCCGTGCTGGTGACAACGGAGGAACGCGCTCGCGACCTGAAGCAGGCGCCAGTCTTCGTGCTGGGCAGCAGCGAGAGCCATACGCACGCACACATTTCGCAGATGCCCGATTTGACCGTAACCGCTGCTGCAATGACCGGGCCGCGCGCTTTTGGTGAGGCAGGGGTTACACCCGGCGATATAGATATGGCGATGATTTATGATTCGTTCACCATTACCGTCCTGTTGCTGCTTGAGGACCTGGGCTTCTGCAAGAAAGGCGAAGGGGGCGCATTTGTGCAGGATGGACGCATTGCTCTGGGCGGGCAACTGCCGATCAATACGGATGGCGGCGGTCTTTCCTCTAATCATCCCGGGATGCGAGGCATTTTTCTGATTATCGAGGCGACGCGCCAGTTACGCGGGCAGTGCGGGCCGCGGCAGGTGGAGGGAGCGAAGCTGGCGGTGGCGCATGGGAGTGGGGGGTTACTATCATCGCAGGCAACGACGATTTTGGGAAGATAGACAACACAAATTTAACTCCGCTCGGTTATCTCATGCCTCAGGCGGGCTGTCTTCCTGCCCTCAGCAGATGAGATACCCATGGGGTCATTTTCTCTAAGGGTATGCTGCTGCTGGATCAGCATGGCTACGAGGCCCGTCCAGCCGGTTTGATGGCTGGCGCCGAGGCCGGTGCCCTCCTCACCGTGAAAGTATTCGTGGAATAGCAGATAATCGCGCCAGCGCGGGTCGCGCTGCATAATCTCATTGCCACTGTTAAAGGGACGGCGACCGGATGAATCGCGGAGGAAGAGGCGTATGAGGCGCTGCGAAAGCTCGTCCGCGACTTCCTTTAAGGTGAGATAGCGGCCCGAACCGGTCGGGCATTCAACCTTAAAATCATCGCCATAGTAGTGGTAGAACTTTTGCAGGGATTCGATGAGCAGGTAGTTGACGGGAAACCAGATGGGGCCGCGCCAGTTAGAATTGCCGCCAAATAAACCAGAACGGGACTCGGCGGGTTCGTATTGCACGGTATAAGGGATTCCATCGACAGAGAGGACGTAGGGGTTGGCGGCGTGAAACTTGCTGAGCGAGCGAATACCATAGTCGCTTAGAAATTCGTCCGGGGCGAGCATGCGTTTGAGCAGGGATTTCATGCGGTGGCCGCGCACAAGGGCCAGCAGACGGCGCTCGCCCGCGTCTGGTTGCTGCCAGTGCGATACGAGACGCGTGAGGTCGGGACGATATTTTAGAAACCAGGTCAGGTGACCTCTGAATCTGGGCAGGGCATCGAGCAGTTCCGGCTCCAGCGTTTCGACCGCGCAGAGAGGGATAAGGCCAACCAGCGAGCGAATCTTGATGGGCAGGTGGGAGTCGTCGGGCAGGTGCAATACGTCATAGAAGAACTCATCTTCCCTATCCCATAGCTTAATGCCCTCATCGGCGATATTGTTCATGGCGGCGGCGATGGCCAGGAAATGCTCGAAAAATTTGAGCGCGATATCTTCATAGACGGGATTATTGAGCGCGAGTTCCAGGGCAATGGTCATCATATTGAGGCAGAACATGCCCATCCAGCTGGTGCCATCGCTCTGCTCGATATAGCCGCCCGTCGGCAGGGGCGCGCTGCGATCAAAGACTCCTATGTTGTCCAGTCCAAGGAAGCCGCCCTGGAAGACATTCTTGCCCTCAGAGTCTTTACGGTTAACCCACCACGTAAAGTTGAGTAGTAGTTTGTGGAACATGCCCTCCAGAAAGGCACGGTCGGCTTGGCCGGTCTGCTCCTGGTCGATTTTGTAGACGCGCCAGGCGGCCCAGGCGATCACGGGCGGATTGACATCGCCAAACGCCCATTCGTAGGCCGGAAGCTGCCCATTGGGGTGCATGTACCACTCGCGCATCAGCAGGTAGAGCTGGCTCTTGGCAAATTCGCTATCGACGAGGGCAAGCGGGATGCAGTGAAATGCCAGGTCCCAGGAGGCATACCAGGGATATTCCCACTTATCGGGCATGGACATTACGCGCTCGTTATAGAGGTGGCGCCATTCCGCGTTGCGGCCATAACGTCTTTGAGAGGGAGGCGCAGGTTGGGCCGGGTCGCCTTTCAACCAGGTATCAACGATGTAGTGATAGAATTGCTTGCTCCACAGCATACCCACGAGTGCCTGTCGCTGCACGCATCGCTGATCCTCATCCAGGCTTGATGGTTGAAGAGCGGCATAATATTCGTTGGCTTCTTGCTGCCTTGTATCAAAGATTTCGTCGAAGTCCGCGAAAGTCGGGCTTATAGTAACAAATTGCTCGTCCGGTACTCTTGTCAAGCGTAGGCGCAGGATCATTGTTGCTCTGGCGGCTATCGTTCGGGTGTAGAGCGCGGCGGCTTTCGTGCCTGTACGGGCAGGATTGACGGCTTCATGACGACCATGGATAAGGTATTCGTGGAGGGCATCTTTGACATAGGGCGAGGGGTTTGGCACGCCGAAGAGGCGTTCGTGATTGGTATCATTATGAGTGAAAAGCTGGTCGTCAGCATTCTCACAAGCAAGCGTATAATTGCCCAGAATAGGATGCTCAGCCTCGATTATCATGAAAGCATGGGAATGGTTCAGGTGCGCAGTTGGGTTTGAATTTCCTTGCCTCAAAAGAGGCCGGCTGGAATCTGTCTCCCATGACCAGGTGTTGCGAAACCAGAGGGTGGGCAGCACGTGCAATAGCGCCGGTTGATTGGCGCGATTGATAGCGCGAATGCGTATCAGAATATCTTCGGGGGCAGCTTTGGCATACTCTACGAAGATGTCGAAATAGCTATTGTCGTCGAAAATACCTGTATCCAGCAACTCAAATTCGGGGTCGTGCCTGCCGCGACGGGCATTTTCTTCGATGAGTTGTTGGTAGGGAAATGCGGCCTGCGGATATTTGTAGAGCATGCGCATGTAGCTATGGGTGGGAGTGCTATCGAGGTAGAAGTAGCATTCTTTGACATCTTCACCATGATTGCCCTGCGTGCCGGTCAGGCCAAATAGGCGCTCTTTAAGAATGGGGTCATGGCCATTCCAGAGCGCGAGGGCAAAGCACATGCGCCCCTTGTCGTCGCTGATGCCACCCAGGCCATCCTCGTTCCAGCGATAAGCCCGCGAGCGAGCCATATCATGCGAAAAATAGTCCCAGGCACGGCCATCGGGGCTGTAGTCTTCGCGCACACTACCCCAGGCGCGTTCGCTGAGATATGGGCCCCAGTGTCGCCATGCATCGCCATCGATGATTAGGCGTTTATATTCGACAGTCGTTTGTATAGACTGGCGTTCCATAATCTATTCCGTCCGCTGATCGAGCCTATTCGACGAGATATCGTGATTAAAACGCATGAGGTAGAGTAAATCATTACCCTATTATATCCACCTGAATGGCCTTGTTTAAATGATAGACGGGAAGGTTACGAGTTTTTGGGGATTCAGCCTTGCGGAATACTGGTTCAGATAGGGTGAATATTCGATTCACCCTATCTTTTAAGGATTTGGAGTCTGAATTGGATTATGCGCGTGGCAGATTCGTGAATAGCGCCATATGATTTCCCGATGGGTCGGTAAAAAGGGCGAACCAGCCAATGCCGGGAATTTGGGTTTTGGGCAGTACGGTTTTGCCCCCATGCGCCTCTACTTGAGCAAGCGAAGCATCGATATCAGCAGTGCCAATATAGAGCAGCGGGCTATCAACCTTGTACTGAACCATACCGCCATCGGTGGATTGATGTACATTGACAAAACCGCCACCGGGACCACCCTCGGCCTGGAACATGGTATAGTCGAAGTTTGGATCAGTTTCGACACTCCAGCCAAAAACATCTGCGTAAAATTTTCCTGCCGCGCGGGCATCTTCAGCGGGAATCTCGATGTGAACGAAGGGATGTGCCATGTGAAAACCTCCTTATAGCGGGCTAATTTCGAACTAAATGGGTCGCAATCATTTGAGGGCATCCACAGACAGTATAGTATAAATGTTCTAATAAGTCAAGGCAAAAATGATGGGTAGGACTTTTGTCTTTTTGCCTGGCGGATGGCCTATTCGGGCAATTCTGCTAAGGAGGATTTCACCTCGATAGAGCGGGCAAGAATAAAGACGAGGTCTGAAAGGCGGTTGAGATAGCGTACAACCTCGCCATTCTGGATGATGCCCTCGTGCAGCAGCTTGACGGCCATACGCTCGGCTCGCCGAATGATGGTGCGAGCGAAATCGAGCGCGGCACCATCGAGGGTATCGCCGGGGATGATAAATTTGTTGGGGATTTCTACTTCCTGCTTGAGTTGCTCTTCCACCTGCTCCAGCCGTTTGACATGGTCAATAGTCATTTTCAGGCCCATTTTTTCGTAGTTTTCGGGCGGAGTTGCCAGTTCGCCCATCAACAGGTAGAGTTCCTGTTGTACCTGATAAATGATTTGTTTGACTTTGGGGTCCTGGGCCATAGCGCGTGCCAGGCCGAGGGCGGAGGTGGCTTCATCGACGGTGCCGAAGGTATCAGGACGCGGGTCGTATTTGGGCACGCGCTGCTCGCCAAGCAGACCGGTATAGCCTGTATCGCCGGTGCCGGTTGTCACCTTTGCCATGTATTTGCTCCTTTTGGGGATAGTTAGTAAGTATTATCTCTTTGCAAATTTATATGCTTACTGTATCAGAATGTGGCTTCCAGGACAAGGTTTTTGCCCGCTAGTTCTGCGTCCTTCAGGGAAAATGGGGGGGCTGCCTCACCCCTACTAGCTGTTCCCAGACAGGGTGGCGATCAATCTGGTCTCTACTCCCGGCCCTCCAGGACGGAGAACCGGGAAATTACCTCAACGCATGGCTAGATTTCTGCGAATTGAGATAGCGGTAGGCGCGACTGACACGACGCCAATCCAGTTCTTTGCCGCGAACGGGGCGTTCTTCATCCAAAGCTTTAAGGCGGTTAGTGGCGAGGAAGCGCCGCCGCAGGTTCGAGAGGTCGATCTGTTCATCTGGGGCGAAAAAGGCCTTGTAGAGCAGTGTGGCCTCAGCAAGCGTCAGGGTGCCATCTCCGGTTGCCGGCTCCTTCAGCGTGGAAAAAGGGCGCGTTTCCTTACCGCTGCGTGTAGATGTATCCTGTTTCCACCATTCAGGGCCAGTATTAGAGGCGCCCATCGCTGCCATATCCGCGAGATAACGCAGCACAATTTCGGGGTCGCGCTGCACTTGCGAACGTAAAGAATGGAGTGCTGCTTCAAGCACAGGCTGCACTTCGGGATCAAGGATATGCCGGCCAGATTCGATATCCGCTACCGATTTCCAGCTTACGCGTAAGCTGGGGACAGGGTGTTGATGCAGATTGGGGCACAGTTCATCGCGATTGGCGCGTAGCAAGAGACTGTGAATAAGGGAAACTGAGGAACCCTGGTCCGAGCTTTTCCAGATGTAGATCTGTTGCTCCTGCCAGCCTGCTTTGAGTTGCAGGAGTGTAGCCTGTTCGGGCCAGACGAGCAGAGCATCCAGCGTGCGATCCACCGCGTCGCTGACCGATTCTGTGCCGGCTACCAGCCGCATGGGAGGTCCCCACGGGCTATCACGCAATAAGACCCATAACGACCAATCACGAATGGCAAAAATAACAACACTTGTAGTAACAATCATCTGGCGCGGAGCATTATCGCGCACAGGGTGCGCCTCAATTGTCCTGCCAGAGCCTACCGAGGGCTTATGCATAAGAAAAAATAACCCCGTTTCATTATGGATGGTCTGGATACTATCGATTGTACCCATTTCCGGACATAAGCGCAAGGGACCAGTAATGCGATTTTTAGCGAGTGTGGGAATCAAGAAAATGAAGAGGACACTCCAATAAATCAGGAGTGCCCTCTTTTTATTGTAACTGCCGCCTTATGACTAGTGGGCAAAAATCAGGTGCAAGCCCAACGCGGTTGCGGCAGAGGCAAGCACGGCCAGTAGTTGAAGGAGGCGAATTTTCAGAAGAAACTGGCGATTATCAATAGCTATAGCTTTAGCACCGCTGGATTGTCGAACATATCGTTGATTCTGCATTACCTTTTCCCTTGTATGAAAGAGAACCAGATGTATGATGAAAGCGTTCTGGTATTGATTACTCCTGCTTTCAATTACATATACGTAGGGAGTAAGGGTTTGGTTGCATGTGTTTTATGAATTATATCACAATTGCGCACTCTGTATGCTATGTCACAAATCACTCCGGTTCGCATTCACACCGGCAGCTCGGGTGGTTCGCTCTCATTTCCACCCGAGTGCACCTGCTCCACCTGCCCGGCGACCATAGAGGTATCGGCGTTCGAGGATTGCATCTCCGGCTCACTTATGGCCGGCAGGAGATCGCTGTGCATTTCCAGTAAGCGGCGGGCGCGCGTATATTCCTGATCGAGCAGTACGCGGAAAAGCTGTTCGCATACTGCAAGCGACTCGGCAGCGGCGGCGCGTTTTGAGGCAGTCAGGGAGCCGAGCATATCATGACGTTTGGCGGTACGGAACAGGACATGCACCTTTTCCAGCACCTCGGCAAATTCAGCATGCACCTGTTCATTCCAGTTTTGCTTTTCGATTACGGCCCTGGCTTTGGCGAGGAAACGCCCACAAACTTTGATGACCGTATTGTATTCGTTGTTTCGAGCTTCGACAATTACCTCGAGGATGCGGCGTTCATCGGCAGCATCGAGTGCCATGACCGAAAAAATGCTCGCTTCGCCGCCCATCTCATGAATTTCGTGCGCCAACTGGCGAAATTGCTTCTCTACCTCTTCCGAATATGGGAGTAGATAGACCGAATTTTGAAGCGCAAAAGCGCCCAGATTCTGCAAACGCCGCCAGACCCAGACACGCTTTTGCGATGGTTCACTCGGTACTTTATATGTTAGTTGCAGCCAACGGATAGGTTCACGTTCCAACATGGATTTTTCCCCTGACACAATGAAAATAGCCAGTAACGATAGTTACTAACTGGGGCTATCGTACACCTATCGTCAAATGAAGTCAAGCGCGTTAACGAGTAATGCTGTCCCGGAGTACAGTTTGGAACTGACCCTCTGCCTGGTATGATTGATCAGGACGCAAGTTATAATGGGGATAGACTGTCCGGCCTTAAGAGAGGAGAAAGAAACAGATGGATTACGAATCATTCAAAACCTGGTTCGAGGCGTTAGGACGCGCCTGGGAGAATCGCGACCCACGTGCGGCAGCGGCACTTTTTACAGAGGATGCTGTCTATCATGAAAATCCATTTGAGGAGCCGATACATGGTCGAACGGCCATTTATCGCTATTGGACTGGTGAGACACGAGCGCAGGAACAGATCACCTTCCATTCGGAAATCCTGGGTGTGACTCAGGATACGGGATTTGCGCACTGGCGGGTGTCTTTTGTACGCATACCATCGAAAAATAGGGTGGAATTGGATGGGATTTGCGCTATTCGTTTAAATGATGAGCATCTCTGTTACTCATTGCGGGAATGGTGGCACACGTGGGAACAGGGAGCTATTGGAACACAGGCACTATGATATGCATAGAGGAGCTTTTTAGAAGCGGGCAAGTGTGTAGAGCCCCAAAGGAGAAATAGCTATGGATGATATGACTGGCGCGAAGATTTCCGCGTTTCTCGCACAATATGACACGATGGCGATTGCCACAGTACATGATGACCAACCCTACGTTACCCGCGTATTTTTCGTTGAAGATGCTGCCAGCGATAGCAGTTTGAAACTATATGGGACTTTCATTACATCATCGCGCAAGCTGGCGAACCTGCGCGAAAACCCGCGCGTGGGTCTCTTTATTGGTCCCAGCGAACCGACGATCTGGCTTGAAGCGACGGCTCAGGCCCACATTCTGACCGATGAGAGCGCTGTTGCTGCTGTGCGCGAAAACCTGGGGAAAAAATCGGCGACGGCAGCAGGCTTTATTGCGATGGTTCCAACTGCCGCGGTAGAACTACAGGTAAACTGGCTGCGTATCACTGACCTGACAGGCGGCCCTGTATATACAGAAGCCAGCTTTGACGAGGAGTCCTCTGGCGGGGAGTAACGCAATATGAATAGATTGCAGCTTTTTTTGCAGGTAACGCGAGCGCGTACGCTGCCGGTGATGCTGGCACCAGTATTCATTGGCTCTATTCTGGCCTGGCAGCAGGGTTCGCCATTTTATTGGGGATTATTCGCGTTAACCCTTATTGGAGCTCTGGCCGCGCACCTGGGGGCCAATGTCATTAACGACGTATTTGACTTCAGCGAGGGAACGGACCAGGCGGCGATGGAGATCATGCCGGAGGGACAGACGGTGGCTACGGGTTCCACATTTCTGCTCAATGGCAAACTCTCATTGCGAACCTATCGCCTCCTGGCGTTTTCCTGTTTCGCCATTGCCCTGATCTGCGGCATCGTGTTGAGCTTCTTCCGGCCCTGGACGTTAGCGTTTGGCGCGGTCGGTTTCCTGCTGGCATTTTTCTATGTTGCCCCGCCACTGCGCCTGGCCTATATTGGGCGCGGGCTTGGTGAACTGGATATCCTGATCTCGTTCGGCATTTTACCGGTCGTCGGCTCATACTATACGCAGTCTAACGCGGTGACACTGACGGCACTGCTTGCTTCCTTACCAATTGGCCTGTATACGACGGTGGTACTCTACTTCCATCATTTTTTGCACTGGCGGGCGGATAAGCAGGTGGGCAAAGTGACGCCGGTTGTGGCATTGGGGGAGCATGGGGCGCGCATCGTGGGGGCTTTTTTGCTGCTATTGATAGCGATTGTGCTGCTGATCGATATTTTTTTACGGGCGCTGCCATGGTATAGTATCATTGCCGCACTGACGATCATTCCGGTACAATTTGCTTTGCGCGATGCTACTGGGGATCTGAAGCAATATCTGAAGCTGATGGCAACCAATTTCAACGGCGATATGCAGGCGGCGCTGCTTATCGTAATAGCGCTGCTGGTGAGTGGTTTTTTGCATGTGTAGTATTCCAATGCTATTGGCAAGAACTTCGGAACAGGTTACAATGCCGGTGTGGTATTTGAAATACCTGTCAAACTATGAAAATTGAGGTGTACATTGACAACTGGAGTGAAAATGTCGCTGCGCCTGTTCGCGACACTGGCGCTGCTTATCGGTCTATTCATGTGGATATTTAACATTAATGAGCAAACGGCTAGCCTGATGACTACGCTGGTCGCGATACACATTACCTGCGCCGTGCTGGTGTTACTGCTCTCGATTACAGTCTTATTCTTGCCGGTTCCCGCGGGCGGCAATATTCGCACGCTTCAACGGCTAACCGTCCTGCTGGCTCTCTGCACGATGCTGGTAGGGTACCTGCAACTTATCGGAGTAATCGATGGCCTGGTAGCCCCATTGCTACATCTCATACTGGCGCTGGCAGTGGTGAGTATGATTGAGACGACACTGGCGCGGCAGAAACGTCTCACGCAGGCAAGCAAGCGGAACCTCAGTATGAATGCAGAGGCACCCACGAAATAATCATCAGAGATCATACAAGCAGGTAAGGAGGCAAACGCGATGACGACACTGGAAGGGAAAGTGGCAATTGTAACAGGTGCGGCCAGTGGCATTGGCCTGGCAATTGCGCGCGACCTGGCAGGGCGTGGTGTTCGAGTAACACTGTCAGATATCGACGTGGAGCATGGAAGCGCCGAGGCAGCTCAACTGGCGGGGGCGCGTTTCCAGAAAGCTGATATGTCCAGAGATGAGGATTGCCTGCGACTGGTAGCGGATACGACTGCCGCTGAGGGCAAAGTGGATATCCTGGTCAATAACGCGGGCATCCAGTATGTTGCGCCGATTACTGAATTTCCGGAGGAGAAGTGGCGTCTGATTATCGATATTATGCTGACGGCGCCATTCCTGCTGACCAAGGCAGTTTTGCCGGGGATGTACGCGCAGCTTTGGGGACGCATCATCAATATCTCCTCGGTTCACGGGCTGCGAGCTTCTGCTTTCAAATCGGCATACGTGGCCGCCAAGCATGGCCTGATCGGCTTGACGCGGGTGACAGCGCTGGAGGGCGCTGCACATGGCGTGACGTGCAATGCGATCTGCCCCTCTTATGTGCGAACCGCGCTGGTGGAGAAGCAGATCGCTTCCCAGGCGAAGGTGCACGGCATTCCAGAATCCGAAGTAGTGGAGAAGATTATGGTGGCCGAGGTGCCGATCCATCGCCTGCTGGAGCCAGAGGAGGTGGCAAAGTTTGTAGGTTACCTGTGCTCAGATGACGCGAGCGGCATTACCGGCAGCGCGATGACGATAGATTGCGGGTGGACAGCCCATTGAAAATACGAGCAAAATAGAAATGGATGAGCCTCGGCTCATCCATTTCTATTTTGCTCGTATTTTCAATGCTTATTTCTACGCAACATTTTCAATGACGGCTGCGATGCCCTGTCCGCCGCCGATGCAGAGGGAGGCGGCACCATATTTGAGATGGTGCCGGCGCAGTTCGTACATTAGGGTCAGTACCAGGCGCGCGCCGCTGGCCGCCAGGGGATGGCCGATGGAGATTGCCCCGCCGTTGACGTTGGTCTTGTCGCGATCCAGGCCAAGTTCTTTCTCGACGGCCAGGTATTGCGGGGAGAATGCCTCGTTGACCTCGACGCGGTGCAGGTCGGACAGGCTCAAATCGGCACGCTTAAGCGCCTGGCGAATGGCCGGGGCAGGACCAATGCCCATGATTTCGGGTGGAACGCCGACGACACCCCACGAGACCAGGCGAGCGATGGGCTTCAGGTTATGCTGCTGCACCGCATCGCCCGTTGCCAGAATGACGGCTGCCCCGGCGTCATTGATGCCACTGGCATTGCCGGGAGTAACAACACCGCCAGCGCGGAATCGCGCTGGCAGTTTCGCCAGGGCCTCTATCGAGGTATCGCGAATGCCCTCGTCCTGTGTGATCTCGACAGGTTTGCCCTTGCGGTCTTTGACGGTAACCGGCACAATCTCCTCGGCCAGCAAGCCGCTCTGTTGAGCGCGACGAGCGGCAGTCTGACTACGTAAGGCATAGGCGTCCACCTGTTCTCGCGTCAGGCCATATTTTTCAGCGAGGTTTTCGGCTGTGATAGCCATGCCGCAGCCGACATAGCTGTCTATGAGGGCCTCCCACAGACTGTCTTCCAGCTGCGGCGCCTGCCCAAGTTTGAAACCATTGCGCGCTCCACGAATAACATGAGGCGCCTGGGTCATATTTTCCGCGCCGCCGGCCAGGGCAATCTGGCCCTCGCCCAATTGGAGCATCTGGGCGGCGCTGATGATGGCCTGGAGGCCCGAGCCGCATAAGCGATTCACGGTAAGCGCAGGAGTTTCAATCGATAAGCCGGCTTTCAGAGCGACATGACGCGCAAAATAGATGGCGTCCTTGCTGGTCTGAATGACGTTACCCATCACTACTTGATCAATCTGTTGGGGATTTACTGTACTGCGCTCGATGGCTCCTTTGCCAGCGATGACAGCAAGATCGATAGCGCTGACATCAGAGAGGGAGCCTTGCAATACGCCGAACGGGGTTCTGGCTCCATCGATGATATAGATATCTTGCATAATCGAGTTCTCCTACTGTTGAAATGACTGTTTGTCACTAAGTAGAGTGTAACATGCAAAAGACTTGAGTCGCAAGCCACAAAACTCTGGCAAGCCTCGTTACAAACGGGCTGTTTGTATGTTATAATGTCTTATAAGCACAAGCCTCAAGCGAGTATAGCATTGATGGTTGTGCGGACTACATCTATCGAAGGAAGGAGGGAGAAAACTTACCCAATTCATAGGCCATACTTCACTATTCTCCGTTGGTAGTGTGAAGTTGATCGCCTACCCCGGGCGATTGCAAAGCCATCCATAAACCTTATGGATGGTTCGTATCCTACCTACTCTTGCAGGCACCGCGGCCTGCGACAAGCAAATGCAAGAGGTTAAACATGGTGTTTACCTCAAATGCACCGGTGAGTGTGTACATGTATGCTAGTCTTTTAATGAAAGGTGGGAACCTTTAATGGCTCAATATGCAGAACGAGCTGAAGTTGCAGCCCCAGCTGCCGCTAATCCTGCTCCTCTTGGCCTTAGCGCCTTCGCACTTACTACATTTGTCCTCAGCGCCACCAACGCACAATTCCTTTTCAAGGGCACTACGATTGACACAGGGGCAATCGCTCTCGGCCTCGCGGCTTTCTACGGTGGTCTTGTTCAACTTGTCGCCGGTATTCAGGAGTTTAGAAACAACAATACCTTCGGCGCGACAGCCTTCTGCTCCTACGGAGGGTTCTGGCTCGCCGTCGCATTTACTCTCGCGCCATTATTCGGAGGCAAGAGCCTTGTTGTCCTTACAGGTGCGACTTCATCGGCGGACATCTCGGCGGGAGTTGGTATCTTCCTGCTTGGATGGACCATCTTCACCGGATTGATGTTCTTAGGCACCTTGAGAAGCAACCTTGCCCTTATAGCCGTTTTCTTCTTCCTGTTCCTGACATTCCTGGCATTGACGATCGGTTGGCTTTCAGGCCTCCCAACTGCAGGAACTGGCGCTTTGACCTGGGTGAATATTGGTGGCTGGCTCGGCATCATCACCGCGCTCGTGGCCTGGTATACAGCTCTGGCCGGTATACTTGCATCCACCAAGTCCGCTTTCCAGTTGCCAGTTTTCCCAATGGGCTAATCTTTCCTGGGCTGTAAGTTTAGCTGAAGGCCCTGGTTACCGGTGTTAAGTAGGAGAAACATCATCAAGATTCCTCCTTGCCATCCGAGAACCGGGGCCTTCTTGATTGTTGGTTGTATTTACCTTGATGTTGTTTCGCTGAGCGTTCGCGAGCGGCCATTCTTCATTTTGTTCGCCAGCTGGCGCGCTTCTTTTATTAGCTTCGCGTTATTTACCTTCGGCAGTCTCAACCTCGTCCTGAGTTGTTTCACCATGTAAGAGCCAGGCAATGCCGACGGCCACCAGTCCACCCACGACCGGGCCTACCACATAAATCCAGGCATTGCTCAATTGAGCGCTTACGAGGTATGGGCCAAGCGACAGAGCAGGGTTCATTGCGGCACCACTGATCGGCCCGGCAAAAAGACCAGCAAGCGCAATTGTGCCACCCACCGCCAACGCTGCCGTAGGGCCGACCAGGCTATGATTTGTAGCGGTAGCCAGGATCACGGTTATCAGGAAAAAAGTAAGCACTATCTCGAATACAAGCGAAGTCACTATTCCAAAGTGCGGCTCCGGAGCGCCAAGGTGCTTCACAGGGCCGAAAAATGCAAGGAGCAAGAGGGCAGCGAGTATCGCTCCAACAAATTGCGCCAACCAGTAAAGGGGCACGCGGCTCCAGCGAAAGTCACCGCGCACAGCAAATGCCAGGGTCACGATCGGATTAAAATGCGCGCCGGATAGATTGCCAAAAGCATAGGTCATCGCCATAATGAGCAATCCTGGGGTAACGAAACGAGCTGCGTCACTTACCGCACCATGAGTTACTGTAGCAATAACAGCACCTCCGGAGGCTACGAACGTGAGGGCAAAGGTGCCGACCAGTTCTGCTAGCATGCAGCGTTGTAAGTCAAATGGACGTTTTTTATCATCCGCTGTCTTTTCTCTATTCTTCTGCTCGCCCTGCCGGGACTTTGTCTCGCTTATCATTGGCAACTCCTGTCTGTCATTCTGCTACCGCAAGAGAGGGCGGTGCCGGAATGCCTCTATAGGAGCTTTTCTGTTTCCTTTATTGCTCAGCAATGCAGCCTTCAAATTGCCCGGAGCCATGAGCATTGCTGCCCTGATGGCTCTCGCGGGCTTCGCGCTAACCTTCGTGCTGCCGGAACCAGATCATAAGTCACTGGAGACGATTCAGAAGGAAGGCGAACAGGAAGATCAACAGGCCGGTGTGAAAGCGAGTTGAGGAAACTCTCCAGGGCGACCACAAAGGTACGTGTAGGTTGCCAGATAAGTTCGCCGAAACGGGGAGATAGGCGTCATGAGTAGAAATTGGCGAATGTATGGGTCAACCCCTTTTACGTCCGTGTCCTCGGCTGAGTCGCCGTGATCCACATGCAAGCGCGGCGACTCAGCCGAGTTCTTGGGCCAGCCCAATGAGCAGTCCTTCCGGTCCGCGGATGTAGCAGAGCCGATATGCCTCCTGGTACTGAACTACTTCGCTGCTGACAAGCACTGCGCCGTGCTTGCGAAGCCGGGCGAGCGTATCATCGATGTCGTCCACAGCAAACATGACGCGTAAGTAGCCGAGCGCGTTAACCGGGGCATTCCGGTGATCAGCGACCACAGCAGGCGTGATCAATCGCGAGAGTTCGAGCCGGCTGTGGCCGTCTGGTGTGCGCATCATGGCGATCTCAACGCGCTGGTCGCCCAGTCCCGTGACGCGCCCTGCCCACTCGCCTTCTACCATGGCTCGCCCTTCGAGCTCAAGGCCGAGCTCAGCGAAAAAAGAGATAGCTGCATCGAGGGATTCCACCACGATGCCGACGTTGTCCATTCGTTTAAGCGCCATGTGTCCATTCTATCCGGTGTCGTCCGTTCTGTCAATGAACGCAGACCTGGACAACTCGTCGCTGGTCTAGCGTCACGCTCATGCTCTCACCGGCGATGATCACCCCGCGACTAGCTCTCCCTTATGAGTCAGAAGTGGCGAATTTATGGTCTTACTGAGAGTACGCCCCTACTCTACATCATGCCCAATTGATGATCTTAAGGGCGACCACCAGGGTACGCCCTGGATGCATTCCCAGTGAACAGCTACTGCCCTTCGAATTCCGCTGCCAGGGGCGCGATTATCTCTTCTGCTAGCCGATGGGCGATGCCTTCGGGATAGGGCGCGCGCAGGTTGAGGATGATATGGGTTGCGCCTTCGGCGATATAAGGGCGCATGCCGTCAATTGTCTCGGTCATATTATTATAGTTGACCGGCCATTGGATAGAGCGCTGGATCGTCGAGGGATCGCGCCCAATTTCTTTACAATAGCCGTTCAGGACCTCATTCTTGTGACGGAATGTTTCGATGCCGCCACCGACAAAGTTCCAGATATCGGCATATTTAGCCACAATGCGCAGGGTCAGTTGCTCCCCACTCCCACCAATGACGAACGGTGGGTAGGGCTTCTGGACGGGCTTGGGTTCGCAACGGGCATCTTTGAGTTGATAATACTTGCCATCAAAATTGGCTACGGTCTCCGTCCACAGCAGTTTGACGACTTCGCAGGCCTCACCCAGGCGGCGGATGCGCTCGCCTGGCTTATAGAGTGGGATACCGTACATGTTGCACTCAAGCTCATTCCAGCCTGCGCCGATGCCAAAGTCCAGGCGTCCATGCGAAATTTGATCGACGGTCGCGCCTATCTTTGCCAGCACTGCCGGGTGGCGATAAATATTGCCGGTGACCATCAATCCAAGGCGCACGCGCTCCGTCCTCGCTGCCAGGGCGCCCAGGAGCGTCCAACCCTCCAGTTGAGGGCCGGTCGGGTCAGAGCCGAGTGGTATGAAGTGATCAAACGCCCAGGCATGCTCTAAACTGGGAACAGTATCGGCCTCGAGCCAGACACGCAGAATGTCGTCATAGGTAGTAAACTGGGGCGCGGTCTTGAATCCAAAGTTCAGTTTCACGTAATTAACCTCTCTTGTTATTGGTTTTGACCGGGAATTACCGGTTTAAGGAAATACCACATTGTATAGTACCATATGTGTTTCTCCGTGCGGAACACCTCACGTACCTATTTAGCTAACTCGCGCCGGTATGAGATAGCTTCCTGCATAGGAGTGAAGCCAAGTTCGCGATACAATGCGAGTGTAGACGGGGCATCGCCCCAGGATTCCATTTCAATTCTGGCGGGCGCTTGCGGAAGTAACCATTGGATGGCGGTCAGGAGGAGCGGAACATGGAAGCCCATTCCACGATATTCTGGAACGATGCCTGGAGCATCAATGAGGGCGGTTGGCACCCCACGCAGCGATGTGAGGTGTTCGCTCATCTCGGCCCGGCACATTCCGGCAACCGTTCCACCAGGCGCAAAGAGCAGGAATATGCCCTCTTGAATAAATTGGGGAATCCATTTGCTCAATTCCTCTCGTTCAACATGCCGGTGTCCCCATAAGCCCTCGTAGCTGCGGTTCATGGCCTCAACGAGGAGGTCCAACCGCCGCACCTGGTCATAGCAGCGAACGGTAAAACCGGAAGGCATTATGGCTATAGGAAAGTTGTGGATTTCCGTAACGTCCATCCGGGTATACATTGCCACAGGTTCAAAGCCTTGCGCGCTTAAGAAAGCCCTTGCAGCCGAATTCTGAACTGTCGCATAGGCCCGTACATCCTGCGCGCCCTTCTCGTGAGCGCGTTCCAGTAGATGGCGCAAAAGTTGGCTTCCAATGCCTTGTCGTCGCCATTGGGGATGAACAGCGATGTGGATATCGGCATGCTCATCTTCAGGTCCCTGAAAAACTACTCCGTAGCCAATGAGCGCATCGCCGCCAGAAGAGAACACTACCCGGCGATCAAGTTCGGGGTCATGTCCGGGCCACGCTAATTGCTCCCGCAGCATGGTCTCGCTCACATCCTCTCCATCCTGGTCCGCCTGTTTGACGGTTTGCAGGAGCGTTACAAGCGCGGCAAAGTCTCGCTGCGTATCAAAGTTACGATACGTGAATATGCTTGAGTTCATGATTGACAAGTCTCCCTGATCTTATCGTGCTTTTTTGAGCTAAGAGATGTTTCTTCATTTAATTGTATAATACGGAACAGGAAGTGAGGCATGACTATGCTAGAGATGTTCCCAGTAGAAGAACTTCTACACGAGTATGACCTCACTATTGAGAACATGCAGGCGGTCTTCACCTATGCGGCCAGACAAATGGAACTTGATAGACAATGATTGATTTCAGGAGATAGAGCAGTATGAGCGCAAAGATATACTACGATAAAGACGCGGACCTTTCCATCGTCCAATCAAAGCGGCTGGCCTTTATTGGTTATGGCAATCAGGGAGCGGCACAGTCCAAAAATCTGCGCGACAGCGGAGTTGCGGAGATGGTGATCGGCAATCGCGAGGATGTGTATAAGAAAGCAGCTATCAATGATGGTTTTCGCGTGGTTTCAATTCCTGAAGCCGCGGCGTGGGGTGATGTAGTTTTTCTGCTGATCCCGGATGAGGAGCAGCCACAGGTTTTTCGCGAGCAGATCGCGCCCCACCTGCGGCAGGGTTCAACGCTGGTCGTCGCTTCAGGCTACAATGTGGCTTTCAAACTGTTCGACCAGCCCGGTGCTATCGATATCGTCATGGTTGCGCCGCGCATGATCGGAGCCGGCGTGCGCGAACGGTATTTGCGAGGAGAACCTTATCCTTGCTTCATCTCGGTTGAGCAGGATGCCAGCGGCAATGCTCTGCGCCTGGCTTTGTCGATTGCGCGAGGCATCGGCGCGACCCGTGGCGGCGCGATACAATCCTCGGCCCGTGAAGAGGCGGCGCTAGACCTCTTCAGCGAGCAAGCGATCTGGCCGGTAATTATGGCGACGTTCCGTGCGGCTTATGATGTATTGCACGCGGCAGGATTCAGCGATGAGGCTATTCTCTACGAAATGTATCTGTCGGGAGAACCTGCCGAAGTTTTCGAGCGCATCGCGGAACAGGGCCTATTCAAGCAACTCACATTGCATTCACACACCAGCCAGTATGGCCAATTGCGCGCGCTTCTAGGAGATAACGGTTCATGGCTATACGAAAGATTTAAGCGGGTGCTAGAAGACGATATTTTGTCCGGCAAATTTGCGCAGGAATGGTCGGATGTACAGGCAAAAGGGTTGGAGCGGCTGGAGCAGATGCGGGCGCAAGCGCTTGGGAGTTCGCTGGGACGGGCTGAAGCAGGCGTGAGGGGAGAGGATCAGGATGAATAATGAGGACCTATAATTTTTCATATGGCGTCACTCCGCTGTCCCAGAAATGGCTTCCCACTCCTGCTTGCTGATGGCATAGAGATGGCGCATGGCCCAGTTGCCTTCGAAGTCGGCGTTGTAGGATGTTTCTTCATAGGTCATCCCACTCTTCTCCATTACCCGGGCAGAAGCGGTATTCGGTGTTTCGCATTCGGCGAAAATTCGCTGTGTACCTAGATATGAGAACTCGTAGGCAAAGATTGCGCGCGCTGCTTCGGGCATGTATCCTTGTCCCCAGAAACGGCGGTCGAGTGCGTAGCCGCACCCTCGTTCATGGCGAGGACCGCCGATGAAAAACCAGCCGATGAGCATTCCATTGCTTCGTAAAGTGATCGCCCAGTTGTATCCCTCACGTTTTTGCTTTCCTGCGTCCTGAACGAGTCGCGCGAACCATTGAGAGCGCTTCACCTCGTCCCAGGAAGCAAAGTGCATAAAGCGCGTCACTTCTGGATCGGAGATGATGGCATGGAGCGCATCCCAATCCTCCACGCGGAAGTCACGCAGGATAAGACGCTCTGTTTCAAGAGTTGGCATGCTTCACCTGTACCTGTTTATTTGCGCTCTCAGTTCCTCAGTCGCCTTGCGAGCGGCCTGCGCGAAATTGTCATCTTTTGAGGCGAAGATGATGCCGCGTGATGAGCTGATGATCATACCCCAGCCACGGCTATCTTTACCGGCGTCGACGGTCGCGGCAACCTCGCCGCCCTGAGCGCCGATTCCCGGGATGAGGATGGGCATATCTCCGATGATGGAGCGTACTTTTCTCAACTCGGCTGGATAGGTTGCGCCGACGACGACGGCACAGTTTCCGCCAGCGTTCCAGGTTTGGGCGACATGGCGGGCTACTACCTGGTAGAGCGGTTCCTGGGAGTCGCCTACGGGCAGGTCTTGAAATTCTCCAGCGCCAGAATTGGATGTTTTGACGAGGACAATGATGCCTTTTTCTTTGCGAGCAAGGAATGGAGCGAGAGCTTCTTTACCGAGATATGGATGGACGGTAATTGCATCGACGCCGATGAGATCAAATGCCGCTTCTACATATCCTACATTGGTGCTGCCGATATCGGCCCGTTTTGCGTCCAGGATCACCGGAATATGATGATAGCTTTCTCGAATGTAATGTACTGTATGGATCAAGGCTTGAAATCCTTCCCTGCCCTGCGCTTCGTAGAAGGCTGCATTCGGTTTATAGGCGCAAACAAGGTCATGCGTGGCGTCGATGATTTCGCGGTTGAAGGCAAAGATGGCTTCTTCGACGGCGCGGTTGCTTTTTATCTTTGCGGGAAGCTGTTCGTAGGCAGAATCCAGGCCGACACAGATGAAATTGTCCTGCTTCCAGCAGTATTTCAGCTTTGCGATAAAGGTGGATGGAGTCGAATGTTGTGTCGTCATACTATTTTCCTTATCTGGCTTGCTGCCGCGCTAGAAAGGCTCTTCCCTTGCCTAGGTCGGTGTTGACCGGCACCTGTTGCCGGCAAAAGGGGCATTCTTCTTCGGCAAACGTTTCAAGGGTGATAGAAACGAGTGTGTGAATGGGAACATTGCCCACGTCTTCGGGCTGGACGCTGCCACGATTACAAAGGGCACTCAGACCGATGACGTTGCCATCATGTTGGCGCACAAGCTCGATTACCTGGCGAGCGGAGCCGCCTGTTGTGAGCACATCTTCGACGACCAGGATATTTTTGCCGGAGATGTATTTGTCGTAGCCGCGATGAAAGGAGAATGTTTTATGCAGGCCATCGCCATCCTTTTCGGCGTAGATGGCCAGCGTTTCACCCGACGAACGGCGGGCATTGAGATGATGAGCCGTCCACTGCGCGAGGACTATTCCGCCCAACACCGGCCCTACAACAGCATCAATGGCATCCGCTTCATAGGGCTGAGCCATCAACTGGCAGAGCTGCGCTATTGTCTCAGTGTGCAGGTAGAGGGCGTCTTTGTTGATGTAAACGGAGCTATGCCGGCCTGAGCTATAGACGAAATGGCTGTCGCTGATAATAGCACCAGCATTGACGAATAGCTGCATGATTGATGGGTCGTTCATTGACTTAAATCTCCTTTAGCGGCCAACCTCTTATTTATCTGCTTTACGATTCCGGGTCCCTCGTAGATAAAGCTGGTATAGATTTGAATTAAGCTTGCGCCTGCGTCAAACATGCGTTGAGCATCAATGGGGCCGGAGATGCCGCCAACGCCGATGATAGGTATCAGGCCCTCCAGGCGCTTGCAGAGATATTGCACAATCGCAAGCGAGCGTGAAAAGAGCGGGCGCCCGCTCAGTCCGCCGGTCTCGGACGTATTCCTGCACAATCCTGCGCGTGAAAGCGTGGTGTTGCTAGCGATAATACCACGAATCTGGCAGCGCAGGCAGACCTCAATTGCATCATCTATCTGGCTCTCTGTCAGATCGGGCGATATTTTCACGAGTACCGGTTTAGCTGTATCCTTGCCAGACCGGCTTGCGAAAACTTCTGCTTCCTGGACGATTGCTCGCAGCAGATGCTCTAATGGTTCTTTTTCCTGTAGTTTGCGCAGGCCGGGCGTGTTGGGTGAGCTGACATTAATGGTAAAGAAATCGGCAAAGTCATGCAGCTTGCGCAGCGAATAGAGATAATCTTCCACGGCTTCCTCTTGAGGAGTGATTTTTGATTTCCCGATGCTCCAGCCAATCGGAATGATGGGTCTGGGGAGCCGGGACAGTCTTTCAGAAATCTCATCGGCTCCATCGTTTGGAAAGCCCATGCGGTTTATAAACGCGTTATCCTGCGGCAGGCGAAAGATGCGCGGCCTGTCATTTCCCGGTTGCCGGTAGCGCGTCACCGTACCGGCTTCGAGAAAGCCAAAGCCGAGCGCAGCCAGGGCGGGAAGCGCAAGCCCATTTTTGTCAAATCCCCCGGCGAGCCCAACCGGATTCGGGAAGCGTATCCCGAAGATGGTTCTTTCCAATGAAGGCGACTGGTAAGCATTAGCCACTGTGAGCATTTTGAGCAATACTGGGTAGCGAGACACAAGTGCGAGCATGTTCATGACCTGGTGGTGGGCAATTTCGGGGTCGTGAGCAGACGCGCGAAAGAATGCGGGGCGGATGAGTGGTTTGTAGAACATCAATCTTTTTTCCCTCAAGACTGGATGAGTACGGACTTGCCGCTGCCCCCTTCGGCTACGCATACTCCATGATCGTAGGCGAGAGAACCACGTACAAAGACCTGCTCTATTTTTCCCTTTACTTCCCACCCCGCGAAAGGAGTCCATCCACATTTGGATAGCATTTGCTCATTGGTCAGTTCATACTCTATATCCGGGTTTACCAGCACGATGTCGGCGTCCTTGGCAATCTCAAGCGCGCCTTTCGTTTTCAGCCCAAAGATACGGACCGGATTCACGACACAGCGTTTCACGATCTCGTTCAACGTTACCCGGCCCTCGGCGACAGCCGTCAGCAAGAGTGGCAACATCGTTTGCACGCCAGGCATGCCGGAAGGAGCCCGCTCGTATGGCTGATTTTTCTCTTCTCGCGTGTGCGGCGCGTGGTCGGTCGCGATGGTATCAATCGTGTCAAAGTACGTCCAGAGAGCTTTGCGATCACTTTCGGAACGCAAGGGCGGATTGACTTTGGCAAAGTTTCCCAGGCGATGCTGGTCGTCTTCATTTAAAAAGAGATGCAAAGGTGTCACTTCGCATGTCACAAGGACACCCTTGCGTTTGGCTTCCTGTATGAGTTCGAGTTCTCTGGCTGTGGTGGTATGCGCGATATGCAGGGTGCGGCCCGTTTTCTCGGCAATAGCTAATGCGCGGCTGACAGCGATCTGGGCGCTTAAAGGCGGGCGCGATTGATTGTGATCTTTTGAACCCAGCGACCCGAAATATTTGAGCGATTGTTCGTCTTCGGCGTGGACGACGATAGGCTTATGCAATGGGAACGTAGAAAAATGCCGGTAGAGAGGTGCAAATTCTGTGACCAGCAGCGAGCCGGTTGAGGAACCCATGTATAATTTGAGGGCGACGACCTGGTCTGAGATTGCGAAGGCTTCCTCTATATTGCTTTCTGTCGCGCCGAGATACAATCCATAATCGACGACGGCTTTCTTAGCTACAAGAGCCTTTTTTTCGGCCAGGTGCTCGCGGTTATCCGTGGGTGGCTGGGTATTCGGCATGTCCAGGATGGTCGTCACGCCCCCGGCAAGAGCTGCGCGGGTGCCAGAGGCGAAGTCTTCTTTATGCGTTGCGCCGGGTTCGCGAAAATGGACGTGTGAGTCGATGAAACCGGGCAGCACAAGACGCCCGGCAGCATTGATGCTACGTTCTCCCGGTTCGGGCGTAAGATTTTCAGCCAGTTCGACTATTTTCTCGCCGGAAATACGAATATCCAGGCGCACTGTATCTTCCGGCAGCACAACCAGGCCATGACGTATTAGCATTCAGCACTCCATATCACAATGATTCATACATATTCGTTCCAGGATTTTATGTGTATTGTAGCAAGGTCTTTTGTGACGATGGCTCGCGTAAATAGACGCGCCTGCTTGATTTTGGTGAATAGGGGGATATTGTGATCAACGGCGTAACGGCGTACCAGGTAGTCATCGTCCAGTTCCTTTTTGACGTGATTGTCTACGATGTTGATCGCCAGGTCCACTTTGTTCTCACTGAAGTAGGTCAGGATATTGGGCGACTTATGCTCATGAATTTTGTAGAGCATGGTTGCTGCAATATCGTGCGCGCGCAAAAATGCGCACGTTTTTTCAGTGGCATATAACGGTATGCCCAGGCTGCTAAGCAGCCTGGCGCTCTCCAAAAATCTGACCTTTTTATCCTCACCGCCCAGGCTGATGAAGATGCCCTTTGCGGGTACGTGTCCGCCGGTGGCGATAATGGCCTTGAGATAAGCTTCTTCGAGATCATCGCCGAAGCAGGCGACCTCGCCGGTTGAGGCCATTTCGACGCGCAGGATGGGGTCCGCGCCCGTAAGCCGCGAGAAGGAGAACTGCGGGGCCTTGACCGCGGTAAACGTCAGGGGTGGGAAGGATACGGGCGCTATCTCATTTCGAGCGAAGAGTGCGTCGACGAAGGTTTCGATAAAATTGATACCGGTCACTTTCGAGATGAAAGGGAAGGTGCGGGATGCGCGCAAATTGGCCTCGATGACATAGACCTGGTTGTCTTTGGCAAGAAATTGGATGTTGAACGGGCCGGTAATTTCTAACGCCCTGGCGATTGCTCTGCCTGCCTGTTCGATCTTGCACATGGTCTCGGCGTTGAGCGTCTGGGGTGGCAAAACGATAGTTGCATCGCCGGAATGCACACCGGCGTTCTCGATATGTTCGGAGATGACGAAGGCTTTGATCTGGCCGTGCTGCGCGACGGCATCCAGTTCGATCTCTTTGACCTTTTGAAAGAACTTGGAGACAGTGACGGGATGCTCCGCTGAGACGGCGGCAGCGGCCTGCGCGTATTGCTCCAACTCTTCGCGGGTATAACAGACGTTCATGGCATTGCCCGAAAGCACGTATGACGGGCGCACCAGGACGGGAAAACCCACGCGTTCGGCAAAACGGGTCAGGCCATCAAGGTCAATGAAGGTATCCCAGGCGGGCTGGCGAATATCGAGCGAGTCGAGCAGGCGAGAAAACTTGCTGCGGTCCTCCGCCTGGTCGATATGCGCGGCGCTCGTTCCCAGGATGCGTACGCCATAGTTATGCAAAGCTCTGGCGCGATTGTTGGGAGTTTGCCCACCAACCGAGACAATCACACCGTAGGGCGACTCGAATTCGCAGATATCGGCAATGCGCTCAAAGGTGAGTTCCTCAAAGTACAGGCGGTCGGATATATCGTAGTCCGTCGAGACCGTTTCTGGATTGCAGTTGATCACGATGGAACGTTTGCCATACTTTTTCAGCGCCTCGACGGTACTGACGCTTGTCCAGTCGAATTCAACCGATGAGCCGATACGATAGGGGCCTGAGCCAAGCACGATGATCCCTTCGTCGCCTAGCGGTGCTGCGTCATGATGCTGCCCATTGTAGGTCATGTAGAGATAGTTGGTTTCCGAGGGATATTCGGCGGCAAGCGTATCAATCTGAAAAATGGATGGAGTGATGCCAAGCTGTTTGCGCAAGGCGCGAATTTCAAGGCCGGTTTTGCCTACAAGCTCTCCGATGCGCTTATCTGAGATGCCCAGTTGCTTCATTTCTAGGAGTCGAACAGCAGAGAGGTCCTGGCTAATACGCAAAGCCTGCTCGATGTCCACGATATGCTGGATGCGCTCCAAAAACCAGGGGTCGATGCCGGTGATAGCGGCGATTTCTGAGACGGAGATGCCGTTGCACATCGCCAGCGCCAGGGCGAACATGCGCCTGGGAGTAGGGATGTAGAGATATTTCGTCAGGATATCATCTATTGTGCTATCAGCGGAAGAAAAGACTTTGTCGCTTGTCGCGCCTTCAAAGTCGAGGTCCAGCATGCGAATGGCTTTCTGGTAGGCCTCTTCAAATGTCCTGCCAATGCCCATTACCTCGCCGACGGACTTCATGCCCGTGCCGATGGTTTCGTCCACGCCCTTAAATTTGGAGAGGTCCCAGCGTGGTATCTTCACCACCACGTAGTCCAGGCTCGGCTCAAAACAGGCCTGAGTGACGCCTGTGACGCGATTGGTGAGTTCTGTCAGCCCGTAGCCGAGGGCGAGTTTGGCCGCGACATATGCCAGTGGATAGCCGGTCGCCTTGCTCGCCAGGGCGGAGCTGCGCGAGAGGCGGGCATTGACTTCGATCACATAGTACGCGGATGTTCGCGGGTCAAGCGCGAATTGCACATTGCACTCGCCGACGATGCCCAGGCTTTTCACGATGCTGATGGAAGCGGAGCGGAGCATGTGATATTCACTGTTGGTCAGCGTCTGGCTGGGTGCGATGACGATTGATTCGCCGGTGTGAATGCCCAGCGGGTCCATGTTCTCCATGTTGCAGACGGTAATGCAGTTATCGTAGCAATCGCGCACGACCTCGTATTCAACCTCTTTGTAATGATGCAGGTATTGCTCGATCAGCACCTGGGGAGCGAAGGCGAGCGCGCCGTTCACAATGCGTTCGAGTTCCCCGGCGTCTTTGGCGATGCCCGAACCCTGGCCACCAAGAGCGAAACCTGCTCGTATCATTACCGGAAAGCTGATGCGATTAGCGATGGATAGCGCCTCCTCAAGCGTTTCAGCGCTGCTGCTGTGTGGAGTGGGAATGTCGATACTATGCAAATGTTCCGCGAATGCCTGGCGATCCTCGGTGAGCAGAATGGCGGAAATGGGCGTGCCGAGAACGCGGACATTGTGGTGTTCCAGAACCCCTTTTTGGAAGAGTTCGATGCCGCAGTTGAGGGCCGTCTGACCGCCAAAGGAGAGTAGGATGCCGTCGGGGCGCTCTTTTGCGATGATTTTTTCGACGAAAAAGGCTGTGACCGGCAAGAAGTAGACTTCATCGGCCAGCAGTTTTGATGTCTGAATGGTGGCGATGTTGGGATTGACCAGTACGGTGGCGATGCCCTCTTCGCGGAGGGCTTTGAGGGCTTGTGAGCCAGAATAGTCAAATTCGCCAGATTGTCCAATTTTGAGGGCGCCTGCTCCCAACACCAGCACTTTGCGCAGCTTATCCACGTTAGCCCCTCACCTTTTCCAGAAAATAATCGAAAATCCATGCTGTATCCATTGGACCGGGCATGGCTTCGGGATGGAATTGTACCGAGAGGAAAGGATACTCGATATGCTGGATGCCTTCGTTGCTGCCATCGTTGGCGTTGACGAACCAGGGTGTGAAATCTGGCGGCAACTTTCCAACGGCAAAACCATGATTCTGGGTGGTGATAGAGCAACGCTTTGTGCCGTTGAGGATACAGGGCTGATTCTGGCTGCGATGCCCATATTTTAGCTTATAGGTATCGCCACCGGCGGCCAGGGCAAGCAGTTGATGCCCAAGGCAGATTCCCAGGATCGGAATGCGCTGATCGATAGCTTTCTGAATGGTACGAATCGTTTGGCCGACCATTTTGGGATTGCCGGGGCCGTTGGATACGACGATGCTGTCAAAAGTGAAGTTCACATCCGGGGCAAAGAGGTCAAAATCCCAAGGAACGGTTATCAAGCGCACATTCCTCGCCAGCAGGGAGCGCGCAATGTTGCGCTTGGCGCCACAATCGAGCAGGACGATGGTTGTATCGCCATCGCCTTCTTGCAGGACCTGGCGGACCGAAACACGCGCCACCAGGTTATCGCCATCGGGATCATAGAAAGGAATGTCATCATCGAAGACGATCTTGCCCAGCATGGTGCCATGTTCGCGAATGTGCCGGGCCAGCAAGCGCGTATCTTTGATTTCCAGGGCCGGAATTTTCTCCTGCTGTAGCCATGTACCCAGGCTCATCGTGCTTTGCGCGTGCGAGGGCAGGTCTATATAGTTGGAAACGATAAGCCCGGCAATATGAATGTGGTCATCTTCCCAGTACGATGAAGCTGGCACTCCGTAATTGCCTATGATGGGATAGGTCATGGCTAAAATTTGACCGGTGTAAGAGGAATCGGTCAGCGATTCTGGATAGCCGACCATGCCGGTACTGAAAACTACCTCGCCGGCAGTGGGGCCGGTATAGCCGCATGAGAGTCCGTCGAAGGTCGTTCCGTCTTCTAAGATCAGTTTTCCATAGATGGACTGTTCCTTACCCCAAAGCGGTGTTTGTCGATGTTGAACGAGCAGAGCGTTTTCGGGGACACAATTATGCATTGACTTCTGCCTTTCCGAACAGGAGTGCCAGTAGCGCCATGCGGGTGTAGAGGCCGTTGCGAATCTGGGACTTGAAGTAAATTGCGCGCTCATCGGCATCCACGGCAGGATCAATGGTACCAACTCGTGGCAGGGGGTCCATCAAGACCATATCGTTGTTGCCATGCCTGCGTAGCAGTTCGGGTGTCACCATAAATCCGCTGTTCATAGCTTCCAGATAGTCTTCAAGAGACTCAAAACGCTCCTTTTGGATGCGCGTCCAGTACCAGAGGTCGCAGTTATCTGGAATATCGCTCTCGTGGTGTATCTCGATGATGTGAATGCCGCGCTCGCCCAAGCAGTAGTAATCAGAGCGACTGAGACGCAGTTGCCGTGGGGATAGCAGGTAGACGGTGTTGTTCTCGAACAGCGACAGACCGCGAATAAGCGAATGGATCACGCGGCTATTAAGTGGATCGCCGGCGAGCAGGCAGGTTAAGTTATCGAGCCTGCCAAATCTTTCGTAGAGCGTATAAAGATCGAGCAGCGTCTGGGTCGGATGTTCATTGTTGCCGTCGCCGGCATTAATGACGGGGATGGTAGTGGCTACTCTGGCCGCCTGTTCAGCCGAACCGACGATTCTGTGGCGCAGTACGATGGCATCCGAGTATGCTTCGAAGGTGCGGATGGTATCTTCAAACGACTCGCCCTTATTGACGGAAGAGACCGTTTCAGGGTTTTGAATTTCGATGGTCTGACCACCCAGGCGCTTGACGGCTGCCGCAAAGGAGCCGAATGTCCGGCTGGAAGGCTCGAAGAAAAGCAGAGAAACGATTGTTCCAGCGAGAAGGGATGAGGGCTCATTATTCACAGCAATCTGCTTCATCCTGTTGACTAATCTGAAGAGCATACGCAGATCAAGCGCCGAAAACTGATCGAGAGAGACGATATCTTTGCCCTGGAAATCCCCGGCAATCATTTCGATTGCGCCATCCGCCACATGGGTTTGGTCTCGCACGTAAGATGTGATCAGGTTCATATTAGCCTCCATAGCTTTCAATAAAACATGCTTACATTATGTTGTCTCGTCGTCATTTTCTCGCTCCCTGCTTCAAGAGTATGTCCTTACCCTTGAGCCTGGTGGCAAGAACCACGAGGGGCGCGCTCAATCTGGCCCCTGCGACGCGACCTGGTTCAGTTGCCAACCAAAAAGGTCAAAAAAAATTCCCCACCCCTGAATCAACGGGATGAGGAAGAAACACTCTTAGTGAAAATGGCACCGGGTCCATCAATGGGATGGAAGAGGCGACATTTCTGCCGCATCTCGTATTCCGTTGTCTGTACCCTGTGCTTTCTGAACATGACACCACCCGGCCTTTTCCACTCAATGGAACGTCTGGAAACATATCTCAAATTGCTAGAAGTATACACAGTAATTTTTGAAAAGTCAAGGTTGCTTGAAAAGCCGCTTTTATATCATAATACATCTTATAAATGAATATTTCTTCAGAAGTCCCTGAAAAGAGGGGAGTTCTCATAGCCTAAAGGGTAGGGAGATTCTGAGCTTCGCTCAGAATCTCTGCCCAACTTCCAGGTAATCACCAGCATTTCCTCTTGACATTCTCGCTTTCTCCGGTTATAATCTAACTAAATAGTTAGATAGACGTGTTGTTGTTTGTTAGAAAAGGAGATGGGGATAGGATGTCTGAGTCTGGAGAACCTGGCAGTCGACGAGGACTTGTGCAGGATGCAAGGGGTGTGAGGGAACATCCAGTGTCACACTCACAGGCAGGTCGAAGAGGACGAACGCATAATGCGGAGGGTGCGCGGGAGGCTATTCTTAACGCAGCGGAGACAGTTTTTGCGGAACACGGGTTTGATGGCGCACGGGTCGATGCCATCGCAGCGGAGTCGGGCTATAACAAAAGCCTGATCTTCCAGTACTTTGGCGATAAGCTCGGGTTGTATACAGAGGTGAACAGGCGTATTGATCGGGAACTGAATGCGCTTTCAACCGCTGCTGTGGCTCCGCTGCTCGCAGATGAAAAAGTTGCCAGCGATCCGCAGCGGTTCAAGGCATTGCTCGAGGCTGTTATCAGCGTCGTGTTTGATGCTTTTCTCAAACGCCCGCGTGTGATGCGCATTATTCTCTGGGAACAGGCAGAGGGCTGGCAAACCTATAAAAAGATTATGTCACAACTGGATACGGAAGACGTTGACCAGCTCAGGACATTTTTTGCTAAGGCTCGCGACGCTGGATTGCTCCGTTCGGATTTCGATCCTTTCATCCAGATTGTTATGGCAGAGGCATTTTGCTGGTCCTACCTGTCCTCGATTCCTCTGTACCAGATGTTTACGGATGAGAACCTGTCTTCTGAGGCGGCGCTGGCACGAGGGCGTGCGTACCTGATTGATTTTATCGTTCATGGGATGATGGTCGATTCAAAGGACAACAAGGACTAAGCTTTCGGATCGACCTGTACGACCATATAGTAGAGAGACTTTTTTTGCTGCTTTTTTAACTAAATAGTTGGTTAATAAAACAATCAGTTAGTTTCAGATCAGAAAGGAGATAGTCATTATGACAAATCTCGGAAATCGCCGCTGGTGGGCGCTGGGTGCGCTTACACTGGCTATCCTGGCGGTCGGACTGGACGGCACAATTCTCAGTGTGGCGCTGCCTACCCTTGCCGGGGCGCTGCATGCCTCGGAGTCTGACCTGCAATGGTTCACTTCCGGATACCTGCTTGTGCTCGCGGCGGCGATGCTGCCGGCTGGATTGCTTGGAGATCGCTACGGGCGTAAGAAGGTGATGCTTATTGCGCTGGCTTTGTTTGGCGCAGGCTCGGCGGCCTGTGCCTACGCGCCCTCGGCAGGGGCATTCATTGCAGCGCGTCTGATACTTGGAATGGCAGGAGCGGGCATCGTCGTGATGGCGCTATCCGCGCTGACGGTACTTTTTAATGAAGAGGAGCGACCGCGGGCAGTGGGCATCTGGGCGGCCGCCAACTTCCTGTCGCTGCCCATCGGCCCGATTCTGGGCGGCTGGCTGTTGACGAATTTCTGGTGGGGCTGGGTGTTCCTGATGAATGTACCGGTTGCCCTGCTGGGATTGATCGTCGCCCTGGTACTCGTTCCGGAATCGCGCGCGCCGGTACGCCCCAAATTGGATCCGGTCGGAATCGTCGCCTCAACTGTCGGGCTGGTTGGTGTGACATACGGTTTGATCGAGGCAGGACAGAACGGCTGGAGTGATGCCACAGCGCTGGTTCCGATGATCGCGGGCGCAGCGGTGCTGGTGGGGTTCTTTCTCTGGGAGAACTGGCTTAGTCGTCGTCCGGGGGGCCAGCCGCTGGTGGACCTCGCGCTTTTCCGCTCGCGTTTCTTTACCTGGGGTGTGATTCTGGCGGCCACCGCGGGGCTTGCCATGATCGGTGTGCTGTTCACAATGCCGCAGTACTTCCAGGGTATTGTAGGTACGGATGCTATGGGCTCTGGTATCAGGCTCTTGCCGCTGATCGGTGGACTTGTCGTAGGCGCTCTACCGGCGGATCGTGTCGCTCGTCTCGTCGGGTCGAAGATTACGGTTGCGCTCGGCTTCGTATTACTGGGGGCTGGAATGCTCCTGGGTGCTACGACCGGTGTAGTGTCCGGCGAAGCCTTTATCGCGATATGGATGGCGCTGGTCGGAGCTGGAATGGGGCTGACAATGGCTACGGCGGCCTCTGCTGCGCTTTCTGAACTCTCACAGGAGCGCAGCGGGGTAGGGTCAGCGGTGCTGCAGGCCCTGCAGAAAGTCGGAGCGCCATTTGGGGCAGCGATCCTGGGGAGCGTCCTCAGTTCCGCTTACCAGGCTCAGTTGAATCTCACGGGGCTTCCAGCAGCGGTCGCGAGTGTGGTCAAGACGAGCCTGTTCGGTGGGTTGGCGGTGGCTCAGCGACTTGGCTCGGCGGGGTTGCTGGCATCGGTACGCACAGCTTTCGTTCATGGGATGGATGTTTCACTGGTAGTGGCCGCCGGAGTCGCTGCGCTTGGTCTTGTGCTTACGCTGATTTTCCTGCCTAACCGGGCCGCAGCTAAAGCTGGCCGCGTCGAGGCAATGGAGGTTCAGGTAGAGCGAGAGACGGTTTCCAGCTAACCGGAAGAGATCGCGCCTACAAGAATTGTCCCCTACCGGTCGCCCGTCAAGTGATGGGCGACCGGTACCACTTGTTGCCCTCTAAAAACTATGCTATATTTCTATCAAATGAGATTGATGCAATCTTGATTTGAGGAAGTTATGGACATTGCGCTTTCAGCTATCCAATCACCTGAAGTCCTCAAACTCCTGGCACATGATGTGCGCTGGAAAATCCTCAACTTGCTCGCGCGCAGCGATTACTGTGTACAGGAGTTAGTACGCCTCCTGGAACAGCCGCAAAACCTGGTTTCCTATCACCTGCGGCGCATGCACGATCTTGGGATTGTCAACGAGCGGCGCAGCACGGCAGATGGGCGCGATATTTATTACAGCCTGGACCTGGAAAAGCTTCAGACCCTCTACTTCAGCGGCGCAAGGGCTTTGCATCCAGCTCTGGGCAACACGCGAGTTTCAGCAGAGGAGCGAGTCACTATACCGGCTCATACATCATTACGCATTCTCTTCCTCTGTACGGGCAACAGTGCCCGCTCGCAAATGGCGGAGGGATTACTGCGCCACTTGAGCCAGGAACAGATTGAAGTTTTTAGCGCGGGTAGCAATCCGCGCCGCCTTCATCCCTATGCAGTGCGCGTTATGGCAGCTATGGGTATCGATATTAGCCTGCAGAGGGCAAAACATTTTGACGAATTTCGCGGCCAATCTTTCGATTATGTGATCACAGTTTGTGATCGTATCAAGGAAAAGTGCCCAACCTTTCCCGGAAACCCTGAACCTGCACATATTCACTGGAGCCTTCCCGACCCGTCCTTGATGGAGGGATCAGAGGAGGAGAAATACGCCGTTTTTGAGCAAATCGCGCAACAACTGCGAACTCGCATTCGCTACCTGCTGGTACAACTGCAACATGAGCTTCTCACCGCACGTTGAGATCGCTCGAACAGTAAGAAAGGACACAGGATTATGAAACAGCGCGTTCTTTTCATCTGCACCCACAATTCCGCGCGTTCGCAGATGGCGGAGGGGTTGCTGCGTCACCTGGGAGACACGCGATTCGAGGTTTTCAGCGCCGGGACGGAGGCTACATTTGTGCGTCCACTGGCTATCCGTGCGATGGCCGAAATCGGCATCGATATCTCAGGGCAGCAATCGAAGACGCTGGATCGCTACCTGGGCGAATCTTTCGATGCCGTGATTACGGTATGTGATGCCGCGAACGAGGTTTGCCCAATCTTCCGGGGCGCAAAGCGGCGCCTGCACTGGTCGTTTGAAGACCCATCAAGGGCTACGGGCAGCGAGGATGAGCAGCTCGCGGTGTACAGGCGCGTGCGCGATGAGATTCGCGCCAGGATTGAGCAAGAATTGTTGCCATCTGACTCGAATAGCAGGGAAAAGTAGGGCAGACTATGAGCGATACTGATAGTCCACCTCAGGCACCTTCAGCAAAAGAGCAACGAGAAAATCACCTGGCAGAAGTAGCCTTGCTTTTCTTGCGCCTGGGCTTTACAGCATTTGGTGGCCCGGCGGCGCACATCGCGATGATGCGCGAGGAGGTGGTGCGGCGGCGCAAGTGGATCAGCGGCGAACGCTTCATCGACCTGATGAGCGTTACTACTCTTATACCAGGGCCAAACTCAACCGAACTGGCAATCTACCTGGGGTTTGTGCGCGCAGGTTGGCCCGGATTGATCATTGCCGGTACCTGTTTCATTGGGCCGGCCATGCTGATTGTGATGGCATTGGCATGGGCCTATGTAGCCTATGGCTCGCTGCCCCAGGTAGGATGGTTGTTCTATGGGATAAAGCCGGTTGTGATTGCTATCATTGCCGCAGTGCTGGTAGGATTGGGTCGCACCACCCTGAGGAGTGTCTGGCCTGTGGTACTGGCCGTGCTGGTGCTAGGGTTGTACCTGTTCGGTATCAACACTATCGCTTTGCTCTTTGGAGGGGCGCTGCTCTTTGGCATTATTCGTTGGAGCGAGCGTATGTACAAGCAGAGACGCAAGCAGGGTGAGGAGATTGGTAGCTTTTTCTTGCCTTTATCGCTTGCCGGCATCAAAGAGCTATGGCAACATATTTCCATCGCGAAGGTAGGTGCTGGGATAGCAGCGGTAGCAGCGGCAACCGTTCCATACAGTTTGCCACTGCTATTTCTGACATTTCTCAAAATCGGCGGAACGCTTTACGGCAGTGGTTATGTGATACTAGCCTTTCTGCGCCCCGATTTTGTGGTGAACTTTCACTGGCTGACCGACCGCCAACTGCTCGATGCCGTCTCTATAGGCCAGTTTACGCCCGGGCCGGTCTTCACGACAGCAACTTTCATCGGCTTCGTAGTTGGGGGATGGCAAGGGGCGCTGGTTGCTACGCTGGGCATTTTCCTGCCCTCTTTCGTATTTATCGCCATTATTCACCCGCTGGCGACGACGCTACGCCGTTCTTCCTGGACGAGTACGCTACTAGATGGTCTCAATATCGCGGCAGTCGCTTTGATGGCAGGCGTGTTATTTCAGTTGGGACGAAGCGCACTGATCGATGTTGTTACCTGGGTCGTCGCGCTGATCGCGTTTGCTGTGCTGCTGCGTTTCAAGATCAATTCGGCCTGGTTGATCCTGGCGGGAGCGGCTATCGGGCTGGTGAGATTCTGGGTGTTCTAGAACTATCGTGGGCAAATAATTTCATCATTCACCGGGGAATTTGCCCCACTTCAAGTTCTATACTTAGCAGAAGGTAGATTGTTTTTGGTTCGCCAACATTCATCAGGGGATCCTTTCTTTGGTTGTGAAAATTCATCATTGGTTTGCGCAACAGGGAAGTGCGATTACTTCACACTGAGCAACGTCACATCGAAGATGAGAATAGCATTTGGTGGGATGGTTGGAGGCGAACCTTGCGCGCCATATGCGAGGGCTGCCGGGATGAGCAGTCGCCTCGTGCCACCCACTTTCATACCGATCAGGCCCTGGTCCCATCCAGGAATGACGTTGCCTTCACCAATCTGTGTCGTGAAAGGCTGGCCCTTGTTGTCATAGGAGCTGTCAAACTTTTTGCAGGTGCTGGCAATCCAGCCGGTATATTCGACACTGATAGTGTTGCCCTTTTTAACAGTAGCGCCGGTTCCTTTAATGATATCGATATATTCAAGCCCGCCACTTAACTTGACAGGGGTGCCGACAACGTGAGGGGCCGTAGACGGGCCAGCGGTCGGAGTCGCAGTGCTGGAATAGATGGAAGTGGGCGTTGTACCGGGAGGTGAGACAAAGCAGCTTTGGGCCTGGGTGATAGCCGTGGCATCCGCTATAGCTACAGATGTTGCTGTGGCCCTGGCGGACACTGCTGTAGCTGTAGCTTTTGTCCTGGCAGTGGTAGTCGCGGTAGCGGCGGCGCTTGCGGCCTGTTGTTGAGACTGGACACGGTTATATTGCCAGATGCCTAAGCTTCCCAGAATAATTATTACTACTGCTACAATAGCGCTTGTCCATATTTGCTGGCGGCGGCGGCGGCGCTGCAGGCGCATTAAGCGCTCTTGCTGGCGTTGTCCTGGCCGGCGCTGCTTCTGAGAACTATTTTCATTCTTCTTATCATTACGCCCGTTTACAGTTTGTGTCATACGAAAGATCTCTCCTTACAGGTGGGTTTATAAAATTGCAAGGAGAGAGTACCATTACTTAGGCTTTCTGGCAAGAGGGCAGTTTCAGGAGCAGGGCGATTCAAAAGTCGAGAGGAGATGCCAGGACCCTTGATGAACTTTGACAACCGAAGCGGGGAAACTTGTCGTCCTGGAGGCACAGCGGCTGGTGCCTCCAGGCCCTCAAGCCCTGTTTCAGCAGTCCTAACCTGTGTACGCGCACACTCCTACGCGCGGGGAGTTGACGATGGGCAGCATTTCGCTGAAGGAAAACTCTTCACGATTCTTCTTTGCGCACTTCGCGCTGCAATAGGCGTGTTCTTCAATATCGAAGTAGTAGCCGGGAGCTACTTTTTTCGCGGGCTTGCCACAGACGACACAGCGCATTTCCGGCGCCTCATTTCTAGCGAGGATTTCGATGTTATCGCTCTCTTCATCTTCGATGAAACCCTCTCGTTCAGAGACTACACGTAATGCGAGATGCGTAGTAGAACCGAAGTCATATTCGTAGGAAAATTTTTGCCCAACCTTGAGCGCCTGTTGCAACTCAACATCCATATCGGACTCGCGTTCCATTCTATCGAGCATACCACCGAAGAGTGGGTTTGTGGTCAGTTGCAGGCTTGTTCTGATAATTGGCACCATGCTATCAATCTGCGCCTGTTGTTCGGAAGAGAGCGCACTGTCTGTTTCTTGCTGAATTTGTTTCGCTAATAGTTCTCTTAACTTTGCGTCGAACTCCGCCGGCGGAAGCTCTAGAGGATTGGCCTGAAATTCTTGTGTCAGCATTTCCAAAATCATACCGGCTAGCTCGGTAGGGGATTTATTTTCCAACTCTTGCTGTAACGCTGGATCAATGAGATCCTCATCATCCACTTCCTCGTACTCCTCTTCGTCTTCGTCCTCATCCCCATCCGCAAAAGGCATGTCCCACATCATATCCTCAGAGTCGGATGAGTAGGAAATATTCCCTACTCGGAATGCGCTGAGATGACCACAACATTCGAGCCAGGTATCTCTGAGAAACTGATCCAGGTCATAAAACGTATCGTCGGCAGGCAGTTCGAGATGCATCCAGTAGTGGGGATTGTAGTAGCCTTCGACTACGATATGAAACAGCTTCGTTTTTTGCGCATCCTTATTGGCAGTACTTTCCGTTTCTTCGCTGGCTATAGCCGCTTTTCGCTGCTTGCAATACCTGAGATGCTGGCTCATTTTCGATTTGTCGACTTCGCTTTGACAGAATTTGCAGGCGCCCTTTGAAATTACCTTTACCATGTTTTTCCTCCTCTATAGAATTTCTCCCCTGCATTGTATAACAAAAGTTTGACTATGAAAATATAACCGTGGTATTCTTCCCAACGTCCGATTCCCAGGAGGCGGTGGAACCAGGGACATCTTTGAAGTACAATACATCTATGGAAGACAATGTTATTCAGGAGGAAGCTAGAACACATGGCAACGCATCCACTCAGATTGGGCTATAAAGCGTCGGCGGAACAGTTTGGGCCGCGCGAACTCTTGGAATTTACGACAGAGGCCGAAAATTACGGGTTTGATAGTGTCTGGATCAGCGATCATTTCCAGCCGTGGCGCTATACCAAGGGGCACGCACCTTTCGCGCTCTCGTGGCTGGGATCGGCGGCGGAACGCACAAAGCGCATCGTTCTGGGGACAAGCGTTTTGACGCCTACGTTTCGCTACCAACCGGCTGTTATTGCTCAGGCGTTTGGAACGCTGGGAGTAATGTACCCGGGCCGTATTATTCTTGGCGTCGGATCCGGAGAATCGCTCAACGAGGTCGCGGTAACCGCCAGCGAATGGCCGTCGACCAAGGAGCGCCTGGCGCGGCTGCGCGAGGCAGTTGATCTGATCCGCCAGTTGTGGTCAGATGACCTGGTGACATTTGACGGCCAGTATTATCACACGCTGAAGGCGAAGATTTACGATAAGCCTGCTCAGGCAGTACCCATTTATATCAGCGCCGGCGGGCCTGTGGCGGCGAAATTCGCGGGACGCGAAGGAGATGGCTTCATCTGTACGTCCGGCAAGGGCGACGAATTGTATCGCGATCAACTGCTGCCGGCCCTGGAAGAGGGAGCGAAGGCCGTGGGACGCGATCCATCCACAATTGAGCGCGCCATTGAGGTAAAGGTCTCGTTCGACACCGACAAAGAACGGGCGATGGCTGATACGCGCATCTGGGCGGCGCTGGCCCTACCCGCCGATGAGAAGGTGAATATTCACGATCCACGCGAGATGGAGAAAAAGGCGGAGACCGTCGCGGACCAGGCGCACCGCCGCTGGCTGGTGTCCTCGGATCCAGAGGAGCACGTGGAGCAGGTCGGCCATTATATCGAACTGGGTTTCACGCACCTGGTCTTCCACGCGCCAGGCGATGACCAGTCACGGTTCCTGAAGTTATATTCACAGGAGATTCTGCCGAGACTGCGCAAACGCTGGGGTTAGTACAAAATAGCAAATAAGGAGTACATTTCAGGATGAGTCAACAAGAGCAAGAGCAGGTTACGCGGGCAATGGCGGTGTTTGCTCACCCCGATGATGCCGAGTTTGGATGTGGGGGTACAATCGCGAAATGGGTAAGCGAGGGCATTGAGTTTACCTATGTGGTGGCGACCGATGGCAGCAAGGGGTCTTCGGACCCAGAAATGAGCCCTGACCGGTTGATTGCGATGCGACGCGAGGAACAGCGCCGCGCTGCCGATGTGCTAGGCATCAAAGATATTATCTTTCTGGGTAATCCAGATGGCTATCTACAACATACGCTTGAACTGCGCAAGGCAATCGCCCGAGCTATCCGGCAGTACAGGCCCCAGCGCTTGATAACTATGACCCCCTACCGTTCTTTCTCGATCAACTCATCTATCAATCACCCCGATCACCTGGCGGTTGGAGATGCCGCACTCGCCGCTGTTTATCCTACCGCGCGTGATCGGTTGACTTTCCCAGAATTGATGGCCGAAGGGCTGGAGCCGTGGGCGGTTCGCGAGGTATACGTGACAGGCACCGATGCCCCCGATACATGGATCGATATTGCGCCGACGCTGGAGAAGAAGATAGAAGCATTGTTGCAACATAGCAGCCAGATACGCTCGCCGGAGTCGCTCGAACGGGTACGCAACCGCGCCAGGGAGACGGCCCAGGGGCATGATATGGAGTACGCCGAGTGTTTTAAGAAGTTTGTTTTGGGTTAAGCAAGCGGCGCTCTGGGCCAGAGCGCCGCTTGCTTAGCCTCTGCCCTGGTGAATAACTTCGAGCATCTCCTGTACGGTTGTGACCTTAATGCGAGGGCATCCGAGCTTCGAGCCGCAGGCAACCTCGTACTGGTCGAGAATCTTCCAATCCTGGTAGGTCACATAGTCGATGCCGCGGTCGCGCAAAAAGGCTTCAATCTTTGATGGGTCGCGAAACTCATCACTAATTCCCTCGAGCGCGGGCAGGTCCTGGAGCATGGAATCGACGGTGGCAGACGAGTCAGGCTTGTTGTTGCCGATGAGGCCGGTAGGGCCGCGCTTAGCCCATCCGACGACATATTCGCCCGCTACCACTTCGCCGGTGTTGGGGTGGACGACGCGCCCGGCGATGTTGTTGATGGTCGAGGTTGCGGTATCGAATGGCACGCCTTCAATCGGTACGCTGCGATAGCCAATCGAGCGCAATATGAGGCCGGCTTCGATGATTTCATATTTGCCGGTCCCTTTCGCGCGCAGGGCACCGTTAGCATCCACGACGAGCTCATTTTGTTCTATTTTGAGCGCCTCGATGCGGCCATTCTCGCCAATTATTTCAACCGGCGAGGCCAGGAAGCGCAGAGTAATGCGGCGAGGTGAGGTATGCGCTGTGCGAGTAGCATACTCATGCAAGACTTCTATATTGGCCCTGGCGGTGCGATCCTCTTCTATAACGGCCTGACTCGCCGGGTCGAGTTCGATATTTTTGCGATCGACGATGACGTCCACACCTTCGAGCCTGCCCAGTTCTTTGATCTCAGGGGTTGAAAATGATGCCTGCGCTGCTCCCCGCCGCCCCAAGACCACGACTTCGCGAATCTTGCTCTCGCGTAGTCTCTCCAGCGCATAACGGGCAATGTCAGTTTTTTCCAGTACGTCCGGGGATAAGACGAGCATGCGTGTTACGTCCATCGCCACATTGCCATTGCCGACGACAACCGCTCGCTCGCATGAGAGGTCGATAGGCAGGTCCCGATAATCAGGATGCCCATTGTACCAGCCAACGAACGAGGTAGCGGGATAGCTGTTAGGTAAATCTTCGCCGGGGATACCCATGCGGCGGTCGGCCTGGGCACCAACAGCGTAAATAATCTGATCATAGAATTGCTTGAGTTCTCTGTGATGAATATCAACGCCATAAGTGACATTGCCGAAGAAACGCACACGTGGATCCGCCAGCAGTTTATCAAATACGCGGATCACGGCTTTGATGGATTGGTGATCTGGCGCCACACCATCGCGCACCAGCCCGAAAGGAGTGGGGAAGCGATTGAAGATATCAATCGTCAATGTGATATCACGTTTCTTGAGCAGCGATTCGGCAGCGTAAAATCCGGCCGGTCCCGAACCAACGATAGCAACGCGTAATGGCCGCGCTGGAGTAGCAATCTGTTCCATTCTATTTCTCCTAATGCAGATTTTATTTTTATATCAGGCAACCTTTAGAGGTGTCCTAAAGATATACAGTCATAGCTTTGACTCACTACCATCTTAATTTCCGACGTTCTGGCTTTTAAGATCGATGACACGTCCAAAATATCACAGATTGATGACAAATGAAATAGTTCTGCTCATATTTTAGATACAGGGATAGGGCGGCCTACCGTACTTTGACGCGCAGCAGGCCGGGTACGAGGATGACAATGGCGATAGTAGCCGCGATACAGACTAATCCTCCACTGACGACCGAAAACTCCGGTGTGAAAAATCCGGCCACCAGGCCTGACTCAACCTGCCCCAGCATCGGCCCGCCGATAACAAACATAGCATTGACCGCGCTGATACGCCCACGTAACTCATCGGGGGTTGTCAGTTGAACGACCAGGGCGCGCAGAACCATGCTGATCATATCGGCAGCGCCTGCCCCTGCCAGGAACAGCACTCCGAGCCAGAGAGGGCCGGGATGCACACCAAATGCGGCGATGAAGATACCCCAAACAATGACGGCTAGCGCGACTCCTATGCCCTGACGAGGGATACGGCCGATGAAACCTGAGAATGGAACAAGCGCAATCGCTCCAATAGAGGCTGCACCCAGCAGGATGCCAAGTCCCTGGGGGCCTACGTGCAGGATGTTACTCGCGTAGATGGGTAACAGGGCCCGCGGTGAGCCGAAGAAGGAGGCGCAGAAATCTAGCGAGAGGACGGCCAGGATGACCGGGTGCGAGCGCAGGAACTCTATCCCCTCTACGAGCGCCCCTATTCCGACGCGCGCGCGTTTTTCGAGCGGGATGCGGGGCACAACCATCAATAATAATGATCCCATGACGACAAAATAGGAAACGACATCGAACCAGTAGGTATTGGCGACTCCGAGCCAGGCAATAGAGAAACCGCCAGCGGTTGGGCCGATGATAAAGGTTAATTGCATCATGGCGGAGTTGAGCGACATGGCATCGGGCATCTGCTCGCGCGTTACCAGGCCGGGTATGATTGCCTGGCGCGTTGGGAACTCAAAAGCAGAAACACTGGCGGCAAGCAAGACGACGGCATAAATGACGGCGATATTTATGATGTTGAATATGGTGCAGAGAGCAAGGATTGTTGATGTGGATGCGAGCGAAATCTCCACGATCAAGAGCATTTTGCGGCGGTCGAATACGTCGGCAAATACGCCGCCTACTAGCGAAAAGACCAGGCGGGGGATGGCCTGCACCAATCCAATCAGGCCCAGGGCGATTGCGGAATGGGTTAAGAGAAATATCTGCCAGGAGACGGCCACTACCTGCATTTGCGTTCCGGTTGAAGAGATCAGTTGTCCCCAGAATAGGAGCGCATAGTTGCGGTTGCGCAGGACACCCCATGGCCCAAGGTGTCGTCTGGTGGGAGTTGTTGTAGGTGTGGATGTGGTAGTCAATTCTCTCCGTTGGTAGGAAGGACGATGATCTCTTGCCCTGGTTTGAGCGCTATTTCCAGCCCATCCAGGTTGGTTATGAGTTGATTGTTTACGAACATTCTGACGTGCTCGCGCAACCGGCCTTGCTCCACACAGAGGTATTGCCAGACGCGAGGGTACTGTCCGGCCAGTTCTTCCATAAGCTGCTCGATGGTATCCGCCTGGAAGGTAAGCTGGCTCTTACCGTCGCTGTACATTCCTAACGTTGAGGGTAGACGCAAGATAACCATTGCTTTTCCGTTGCTCATAACTCTCTACTTTGCCGAGTACCAGGCTCAATCACCCCGGTGTATGATACAGTTTTTTCCCTACCTACAATTATACATACAACGTTATCAATTTACCTCGTACAGAGTATACTCCTCAGCACCTAGCAGGCGCAAGAGCTAGTCCTTTCTCTACGCCTCACCAGAAAGGAGGGTGAAGGTTCACCAGCCGCTATTACTCGCTGCCCGGCAACAAAAACAAGCTACCGCCCAAACATGTGAGGCAGTCAGGAGTATTGCTTTGCGATTTGTATAGCCTCTCCAACAGAGTCGACTACTCTGGCTCCGGCTTGCAGCATCTCCTGAACTAGCTTCAAACCCTCTCCTTTAGTATAGTCACGCATGGCTATACCGGTACGTTGCAGCAGCGTGCCCTCGGCCGTTTGAGATTCTTCTGTCGCAGCCTGGGAAGCAGTTCCGGCGGGAGCGAACATTAAGACCGCTACTCCTCGTTTCGCGGCTGAAGCCGCCTCTTGCAACAAGGCAAGGTTGCCCGGGCCAACCGGCATGGGACAGAGGACCAGCAATGAAGCGCGCGTCAGGCTTGCACGCACCTGCTCTAAAGCGGCGGTTGAAATAGGCGCATATGGTTGTTCTGTGATTACTTCACCGGCCAGGCGCGTTGCCAGGGCATGGTCGCTATCGCCGATATTGAGAGCCCCCGCGGTGAATGGGATGTGGGCATCGGCCAGGGCGCGCATGAGCAATTCGCCAGAACCTCCACCTGCCATGAGATGCACGCGTGGCCTGCTCCGTTTTTCCCGCTCAATTTCTTGTTCCTCCTCGCCAGGAGGCAGGACGCTTAGATGCGTCGCTCCACGCAATATCCCGACCTGCACATTGACGCCGTACACACGACGCAGCAGCTGAGGATCGAGCACTTCCGCCGGGCTGTCATCCGCGATTATACCACGCTGGAACAGGAGCAGGCGCGGGAAATAGCGAGCCGCCAGGTTGAGATCATGCATGGCAGCAATAACGGTTACACCCAGCCGGTGGTTTAACTGCTGTACGAGTTCCAGGATTTCGATCTGATATTTTATGTCAAGATGTGAGGTCGGCTCATCCAGAAGCAACAGTGAGGGCTGCTGGGCCAGCGCCATGGCTATCACGACTCGCTGGCGCTCTCCCCCGCTCAATTCATTGAAGATACGCCTGGCCAGGGGAGTGATTTCCGTCGATTGCATGGCCTCCTGTACGATGTTGGCATCTTGCTTGCTTCTGCTTCCCAGGAGGCCGATAAACGGAGTGCGTCCCAGGTTTACCATCTCCTCTACAGTAAAGGCGAATGGGACATGTAATTCCTGGGGAACGACTGCGATGCGGCGAGCAATACCACGCCGTCCCCACGCTTGCAGGTCGCGACCTTGCAATAGCATCCGGCCCTGCTGGGGGTGCAAAACGCCGCTTATCAGGCGCAGCAGGGTGGTTTTGCCGGAGCCGTTGGGCCCCAGCAGGCCGACCATTTCGCCTGCATTCACACGCATATGAATATCGTAGAGCAGTGGATGGCCATCATAGCCGAAGGAGACACCATCGATTTCCAAAAGAGGGGCCGTGGATTGTGGACTTTCTGATTCTTTCCTTGCCCCGGATAGATTGAACAGTGTCTCTGAATTGCGTTTTTTCACCAGCGGTACTCCCTCTTATTGTTTCGCAATAGTAATAAGAAGAACGGGGCGCCCACAAGTGCGGTGAAGATGCCAACAGGGAGTACCGCGGGCGCGACGATGACGCGGGCCAGCAAATCGGCCAGAGTGAGAAAGATGGCTCCTCCCAGCGCCGAGGCAGGCAGCAGCAGGCGGTGACGCGGGCCTAACAACATGCGCATGGCATGTGGAGTCACCAGGCCCACAAAGCCGATTAGCCCACTGATCGAGACGGCAGCGGCGGTCAAAAGCGAACCCACAATGATGATGATGAATTTGTAGCGTTCGACGTGCAGGCCAAGATTGGCAGCGCTTTCCTCGCCCAGTCCAAAGGCATCCAGCGCATTGGCGAGCAATAGCGAACAGAGCAGGCCGGTGACGATAATGACACCAACGATTAAGACCGGCGACCAGCTATATACGGCGATGCCCCCTGAGAGCCAGTTGAATAAGGCTTGAATGCCAAACGCCGCATGCGGGCTGAGTTCTAGAATCAGCGTTTGAAATGCGACCAGCACCGCGTTTATCACGACGCCCGCCAGCAGCAATGTGACGACCGGGGTATAGCTGCCGACACGCGCGATGGCGTACACGAGCAGGACGGTCAGCATCGCCCCGACGAATGCGAACAGGGGAGTCAGAGGGAAGAATGAGCCGAAAATAGTATCGAGTGGCAGCACAAAGGCGATAGAGGCCCCAAGAGCCGCCCCCGACGAGGTACCGATCAAGAATGGATCGGCCAGGGGATTGCGCAGCATGCCCTGGAAGAGGACCCCGGCAACACCCAGCGCGGCCCCGACGAGTACAGCGCCGCATACTCCTGGCATGCGTACCTGCCACACAATCACACCTGTTGGGTACCACGGCTGTGCGAAATGAAAAAGCCGCGTGCCGTTCAGCAGCACCTCGACGATAGTACCGATGGGAATGGATGTTGAACCAAAACTTATGCCTAGCAGGATCACGAAAAGCAAAACGACGCCCAATAGCAAGAGGAGCAAGGGGGCAGGAAAGGCCCTCACGCTCCCTTGCAGTTGTTTGAGTTGTGGTTTTGGTGCTGCTATTTTCATCGTTTTCCTGGGCCCTCGCCTCGCTACACAGTTCCCGTGCAATAATCGGGCAGCGCGCCGGGGAACCGATCAGGGTGGAGAATCTGCGCCAGGCATTGCAAGCCCTCCACAATGCGCGGTCCTGGTCGTCCGATGATATTCGGGTTGATGCGGTAGACATGGCGCATCTTGAGGGCATCGATGTTGCCCCAGTTGGCACGCTGGTAGACGGCGGCGACATTGCCACCGTAGGCCGGGTCCTCGGTCAGGATGATATACTGCGGATTCGCGCTGATGATGGCTTCGAGCGTAACCTGGGGGAAACCACCATTGGATGTATCGTTATGGAAGATATTGATGCCGTTGGCATCCTGCACAAGCTCATCGTCAAAGGTGCCACCACCGAAGACGTATGGTTTATCCTGCGTCGTATCATCGGCCTCGATCATCACCTTCGGTGCGGTTGTGCCGGCCACTTTCGATTTTACCTGGCTCACCTGCTGTTGTAACTGGTTGTACAGAGTGGTTGCTGTGTTCTGAGCGAAGGTCAAACGGCCTACAGTCAAAATTTCTTTCAGCGTCAGATCCAGATTACCGGTTGGGAGATCGACGACGTGCAGTCCGAGATTGGCGAGTTGCGAGTCGTAGGCTTTGGTATCCTGCCCGTAGCTCAAAACGAGGTCGGGATGCAGGGCCACAATCTGTTCAACGTTATATTGCCCGTCGGCATTGGAAACTCTGGGTAGCGACGTCAGGTCTGCCGGATAGTTGGTGTAGTAATCAACTCCGACGACGTGGCTTTCCAGGTGCAAGGCTCCCAGTATCTCGCTGATATTGGGCGTCAGCGAGACGATACGCTGGGGAGCCGTGCTGGGAAAGATAATTGGCTTTCCATAGGCATCGAGTGTTACAGTAGGAGTGGGTGTTTGCGTTGGCGTGGAACCTGTGCTGCTTCCACTTTGCCCACCACAGGCAGTAAGTAAGACAACAAGGGAGAGCAGCAAGACGACGAACAAACGAGAAGAGATGACATGGGAGCGCATTGGCTAAACCTCCGAGACATTTTAACGCCCGCTGTCACCTCGCGTAGATCGGGATGGGGTCAACCGAAGACGAATGCTGGTGCCAGCGTGATGTCCCGGTGGCTCGTTCCTCTTACGCGAAGGATGTTGAGCATGCATGCATTCACCGGGCAGGTCTCCTGGCTCCTGGCTACAAACGCTTCCCGTCTCGCCTTCCCATCCCTGATATGAAGAGAGACTTCATAAGTGTTCAGGACAGTGGCTCTTTCCCGGCGTGTCCCATGCCTGTTTGAGAAACGCCAGGGGCAGGTCGCTTGCCAGTTACAGTAGCGCGACTGCGTCGGAATTGCACCGACTTCCCTATTCTGCCTGTATACCAATACAGGCCACCCGGTGACCATTGGCAAGTAATAGTTGCCTGCAAGCAGTATACTCAGAGATGCGAGGTGATGTCAAATACATTCACCGGCGCACTGGCCTTACGTACAGTTGACAGGAAGAGCAACGAGGATAATACTACAAGGCAGGTACGGTTGCTGGCGAAAAAGGATGCAATAAATTGCGCCTCTGCCTTGTTTCGGTTTTATGATGCAACAATTCGCATTTTTTATTCAAGGACAATCTTCTAAATGGCTATTGAAAAAGATTTTTTCCGGCAGGTGATGGGTCAATTCGCGACGGGCGTTACGGTCGCGACCACCTGCGGTCCTGGTCGCGCCGCGGGATTGACAGTGAATTCTTTCACCTCGGTATCGCTTGATCCTCCACTGGTTTTGATCTGCATTGATTTGCGCAGTAATGTCCTGCCCCATTTTCGCGAAAGTGGCTTTTTCGCGGTAAATATCCTGACCAATCGTCAGGAAGCGCTCTCGCGCTGCTTTGCCACTATGTCTGAAGAACGCTATGAGAACTTTTGCCATGCTTCCTATCATGTTGCCGCGACAGGGGCTCCCATCATTGATGGTGTGCTGGCATTTGTTGACGCACGCATCGTAGCGGAGTATCCTGGCGGCGATCACGCCATCTTTCTGGGGCAGGTGGAAGCGATAGGCACCGACGGCGAGGTCGTATTTGCTACTGAAATAGGGGCAAGGAATTCTACATTAATTGAATACCTGCCCAAGGGGAGCAATGAAATAGAGCTTCTGGAGGCTAAAAAAGCGCGCATGCCCCTGGCCTATTATCGCGGGCAGTACCGTCATCTCTCAAGGGATTATCAACGACCTAGCCTGGCGGCTTATTATGACGAAGATTTTGAATGACGAGCAGGGGATAGATCGGGCAGAGGCCATTGCCGCATTGCAGCAGCGCATTCGTGCCTGCCGGCGCTGCCAGGAGCGCGGCTATATTCGCGAGGCCCACCCTATTGTCAGCGGGCGCACAACCGACCGTATTCTGGTGATTGGGCAGGCACCCGGTCATCGTTCTATCGCCAAAGAGCTTCCATTCAGCGGGCCGGGAGGCCGCATTTTGCAGAAATGGCTTGAGCAGGCTGGCTTCCCACCGGGCTACCTGCACGAGCACACCTACCTTAGTTCGCTGACACGCTGCGACCCGGGACGTAACCCGCGCGGCAACGGAGATCGCCGTCCTTCCCCACAGGAAGTTGCCCTCTGCCGCCCATTTCTAGATGCAGAATTAGAGCTGCTGCGCCCAAGGGTTGTGTTGCTCGTAGGAACGATGGCTATTGAGACATTTTTCGGTAAAGGACGCCTGGAAGACATCATCGGCACGTTCAAGGAGCGGGATGGAATGCTGTTCCTGCCGCTGCCACATCCTTCCGGCGTAAGCAGGTGGCTGAATGGCACGGAACATATGGAATTGCTGAGGCAGGCTTTGGGGATTCTGGCTGAGTGGCGGGAAAAGTATGAGTTATGAGGACTCAATTCCATTTGAGAGGACTTTCCAGAATTTTACCGAAATTGCTGAGCATTTTGGTTTCATATGCTGACATAATGAAAAAATTTGTAGGCAATAGGTATAGAGTCATTAAGTTGCTCGGGAAACAAACCTGTGAGCTTTACTGGCTTAACCCGTTTGTTTCCCTTCTTTAGCCTCCTCGCGCATGCGATACTCATGTACGCCCTTTTTTAGAGTGCCGAGCGCCAGCGTTGCGCAGGTGGGGCGAGTCATGACAAGTTCGCGGCCGAGTTGCTCTATGAGGTCCTCAAAGCTCATATTTTCGACCTCTTCCGCAGTCATGCCCTGGGTGAGTTCGGTTACATAGGATGCGGCGGCGCTGCTGATGGTGCAACCTTCCCCCTCCCAGTTGACGGCCTCGAGTTTGCCACCCTTGCCAAAACGAGCATGCATAGTGATGATATCGGCGCACCCAGGATTGCCGCCGGTGAGGCTCACATCGGCGTGCTCCAGCGGCCCGTAGTTACGTGGATTTTCATAGTGATCTAGTAAAAAATCGATAGCTTCTTGCCGGTCCATAATAATTTTTTCCTCCAGGAAAACGATGGGTTATATCGGGTATGACACTGTACCTTAGTTTACGCAGCTTATCCGATGCACCAATGTATGAAACGTCGGGGCAGATAAAGGATTTTCACAGCATACTCCGGCAACGGATGCGAGCCGATGAATCGGCGCTGGGTACGATCAACCGGCCCCAACGGCTGCGCCGGGGGCCAATTGATCGGCCTGTGCTGGACTATATTGTAAAAGTTCACCGTCGGACCCGGTGGGATTCATTACGGTTTTTCGATGGGAGCGCGTACCAGATTGCCCCATTCCGTCCAGGAGCCGTCGTAATTACGGACACGTGGATAGCCAAGCAGGCGGGTCAGGACGAACCAGGTATGCGCGGAACGCTCACCGATACGGCAGTAAGAGATGACGTCGTTCTCAGGCTTGATATCCTTGCCGCCGTAGATCTGGCGCAACTCCTCAGCCGACTTGAACGTACCGTCGGGATTGGCGGCAGTGGCCCAGGGTATGTTCTTGGCAGTGGGAATATGGCCACCGCGCTGCGCACCCTCCTGCGGATAGTTCACCATATGCAGCAACTCGCCGGTATATTCCTGCGGCGAGCGCACGTCGATCAGGCGACGATTGGGTTCCTTCAATCCCATCATGACATCATCGCGGAAAGCCCGTATTGATTCATCCATGGGCTGCGCATGATAAGTAACGGGCGCATAATGCGGCACATCCTTGCTGAGTGGACGGCCCTCTGCCTCCCATTTAGAGCGACCACCATTCATGACCTTCATGTTTCTGTGACCATACATGGTGAAGAGCCAGTATGAATAGGTGGCGTACCAGTTGTTGCGATCACCATAGAGGATGATTGTTGTGCCGTTGCCGATGCCCCAGCGGCTCATCAATTGCTCGAAACCCTGTTGATCGATAAAATCACGGCTGACCGGGTCCTGCACATCGACATGCCAGTCGAGTTTGACCGCGCCCGGAATATGCCCTACCTCGTAGAGCAACACGTCTTCATCGGCCTCGATCAGGCGGATATTGGGATCATTGAGGTGCTCGGCGACCCAACCCGTTTCTACCAGCGCCTCTGGATGAGCGTAGCCGGACGTAGAATTCGCGTTCGAAGTGGCTGCCTGTGTTTCTGCCATACTAATGACCTCCCTAAATACATGCAATTCAATACACAAACCTCATTTGAAAGGGCTTATGTCCTTGATTAACGTGATTACTTTAATGCACCTCCACTTGACCTTTTCGGATGTAGTGGTATGCTTTCCCCTACGAGCAGGAGTCGGGCCCTTTCCCGAACCCGTTGGGGATGGAAACATTGACAACTTATATTCTACCTCACAGGTCGGAATTAGGCAAGCGCAAGGGAAAGTTTCGCCAGAGCGAGCACAACACAAGCACATGGCCCTATCCTAATAGGGCCATGTGCTTGTGTTGTGCTCGCTCTGGCGAGCTCCTGCTTTCTAGTTTCCTAAAATCCTCAGATGTACGAAAGGTGTCGTGTAGACACTGCCGCCCATCTGGGTGCGCCAGGAAAGCGTGCCATCGATTGTATTCAGTGTATAGACATAGGAGTCTTCCGAGCCAATGTAGAGCAGGCCATTGACTACTTGTGGAGATGAGAAAACTCTTCCACCTGTCTGGTAGCGCCAGAGCAGCGAGCCGCTGCCGGCATTGAGCGCATAGACAAAATCATCGTTCGAGCCGAAGTAGACAACCCCGTTGACGGCGGATGGTGAGGAATAGATGGAATCGCCCGTCGTATAGCGCCAGATGAGCGAACCATCCGCGGCATTGAGCGCATACATGGAGCCATCTGCCGAGCCAATGTAGACGATGCCATCGCTCACTGCCGCCGAAGAATAGATAGCTCCTCCCGTCTGGTAACTCCAGAGCAGTGAACCGCTGCCGGCATTGAGCGCATAGAGGGTGTGATTGGTCGAACCAGCGTACACTACGCCGTTCACGACTGTAGGAGCTGTGGAATAGACATACATCTCGGTCTTATACTGCCACACTATGGAACCATCGCCAGCATTGAGCGCGTACAGGTAGCCATCTCCCTCGTTGATGTAAATGATACCATTCACAACGGCAGGAGATGAAGCAGCTCCATATTTAAAGCGATGCTTCCACAATAGCGATCCGTTACCGGCATTGAGCGCGTAGAGAGAACTAGAGGCGACATAAACGACGCCATCCTGGACGACGGGCGAGGAGGTAACTAGCTGGCTATCAGTTTTATAGCGCCAGGCCAGTTTACCATTCAACTCGTGAACAGCATTCACATAGCCATCATCGGAGCCAAAGTAGACGACGCCGTTAGCCAGGGTGGGCGATGATCCTTGAATGCGAGGCGTTGCGTAACACCAGCGCGTATAACCATCGTTCGTATTGAGATTACACAGGTCACCATTATAGGTTGTCACCAAAACGGTTCCCAGTTGCCCACGCAGGATACATTGACCGAAGACGTTGCTCCATTCCCGCTGCACAATGTAGAAATGGTTCTGCCAATCTACATTTGCCGTATTATGGTTCAGGCGAAGGTCGTTAAAATTCCAGGCGCAAATATCGCCTATCTCTTCGCCCTCAGCGTTATACCAGGCATTGAGCTGTGGATCGGTTACTGCCTCCATCTGCTCATGGCTGGTAATATTAATGGCGCTGTCGGAATCGAGGCTGCCATTAGGGGCATAGGGAACGCCACAGGCCGCGAGATCGGTACCAGCGTATGGTATGTTAGCATAGATGACCGTTTGACCGTCGATGCTGAACGTGGAGTGATAGGCACAGTAATTTGTGAAAGCGCACGATTTTGAGCTGGAGTCGAGGCAGGAACCTTCTTTACGCGCTGTGTAAACGTAGAAGATATGATTCAGGCCCGCAGCCCAACCATTAACATCCATAGCGCGCGCGACTTCGGCCTGAATCTGAGCATCGTTGAGGCAATTGGCAGGCATTGCCAGATAGCTGCAGCCGGAAGGAGGATAGGGCGAGGTATCAACCCACGCTGCGCCAAAAGCCGAACTGTTGACGATATGACCCGAATTATCGTAGTACTGGGTATTGTTATCATAGAGTTCGGTGCCGCCAACATCGTTGAAGTAACCCATCAATAGCCTGTTGTAGCGATTACTTACGCGCGCCGGTGTTCCGTCCTGCAATGTGGGCGGCTCCCAAAAGATAGCGTAGGTGATGGTTTGTCGCATCACCGGCCCGCCGTGATATTGCACGGGAGGAGGAGCAGCGGTGTTATGCTCGTTTGTTCCATGTATCTTCATCACATGAGGGACTGTCGTTGACTGGATATTAGTATGGCCCGCTGGCGCGGCGCCAGCGGGCCAGAGATGGGTAAAACCTGTCATTACCAGCGCCAGCATCACCAGCAAAATACTGACCGGAGCCAATATCTTCGAGAGAGACGAAAGAGGTTTTTTCATAGTAGACATTTCTCCTTTAATACACTTGCCACTTACCCCCGCCTGCTTGATAACAATTGTTATCCGTTGCAGGACGATGCGCGAGGAGATAGCTCCTCGCGGTAAAGAGCGGATGCGCCGGGATCGAGAACTGATTTTACAGGCTCATCCTGCTCTCCCTGCAAGAGAGTATACGAATAATGCCTGTCTTTGTCAATTGAAGTTTATGTATATATAGAAAACGTTGAAAATAGTGAGGAATAGCTCTTCTGAGGTCCCTTGATAGCTATTTGTTGTATTATCTTACGCCCGGTAACCAGGCGAGATGGTTGACTCAAAATAGCTTGAGGGTGGCTCGTCCTCCGGCACGCCTTCGTTCTGCTGACTCAGCGACCGGTAATACGACCCTTGCGCATCATACAGGTCATCTTTGCTATTTCCGATCTCCTCTCCATATTGGTCCCGGCTCAGGAACAAATTCTTGCTAATTCATTCTGTTAATCTTCTTGACCCGCTTTCCCAGACATCCTGGGGCAACCAACAGGGCCTCTATGAGTTAGTACGTAGCGCGGGTATGGAGGATATGCCCAATAACACCTAGCGATGAGAAGGTCGCAGAGCGGCTACGATCATGGCAATGACACTCAGCGCAAAGGATACCAGAAAGGCCGCATGAACCCCATGCAGGAACGTATTGAGGGCGGTCGGGAACTGGCTCATGCCGCCTCCATAGATGAAAACCTGCATCATTGCAGCCATAGGCACAGCACTCAGGGCGAGCGGGAAGACAATGGCGATACTGAGCATCTGACCGGTATTATTGAGCATGCTGAGAATGCCTGCTGCCGCTCCTCGCATCTGGGCGGGTACAGAGCTCATGATGGCGTTGGTGTTGGGTGAGACGAAGAAGCCGGAACCTCCGCCCATGAGAGCCATGAAGATCGACAACAACCAGTACGGCGTTGACGGCCCTACGGTAGATAACCCCAACAGGCCCAAGGCGGAAACCCCCAGACCCAGCGGCGTCAGCACGCGCGAGCCCACGCGGTCCGATAATCTACCACTCAGCGGGCCAACAATCATAAATGCCGCGCCGAATGGGGTCAGCATCAGGCCGGCTCTCAGCGGGTCCTGTCCATAAGGCCCTTGCAGGAAAAAGATGAGAAGGAATAGCACAGCGCCACGAGCTATACCATTGAGTAAGCCACTCAGGTTCGCGAACAAGAAGAGGCGCTCGCGGAAGAGGCGCAGCTGTACCAGCGGCTCCTTAATGCGCGGTTCGATAATGGCAAAGAGGAGCAATCCGACGATACCTATGACGAGAATGGAGTAGGTCAGGGCCTGGCTCAGTAGAGGGAAAGCCAGCAGGCTTAATGCCAGCAGGGTTCCAGTCAGGCCAATGGTAAGCGTGAGAGCGCCTATAAAGTCGATATGCTGGCGTTGGGCAAGGCGTACCGGCTCACGCAGTCTCCAGAACCCCCAAATTGCTCCAAAGACGGCAAGCGGCACATTGAACAGGAAGACCCAGCGCCACGATAACTCGGTCAGCAAGCCGCCGACGATCGGGCCAATCAGGAAGCCAGCAGCGCCCGCAATCTGGTTGACACCAAGCCCCAGACCAACCTGCCCCTTGCGAAACGCATCGGTAACGATTGCAGTGCTGTTGGTTATCATCAGCGCCCCGCCAATACCCTGAATCACACGTCCCACTATCAGGTCGCCACCATGGAACTGCGGCTGCGCAAGTCCGGCTACCAGAGAACCAAGCGCGAACATGAGAAAGCCGCTGTTGTAGAGGCGCTTGCGGCCCCAGATATCAGCCAACCGTCCAATCACCGGAGTCAAGACCGTGGTAATCAGCAGGTAGCCGATCAATACCCACATGATGGTCAGAAACGAGGCCTGAAGTTCCGTTAAAATATTGGGCAACGCTATCAAAAGAGCCGAACCTTGAATAGAAGCCAGCAAGGCTCCAACTGTTGTAACCGAAAGAGCCGTCCATTGATAGCCATCGCGATGGGGAACGGCTTCTTCAATAACGCCCTCCTGATTCGCGGTCATAGAAGTATCCGCAGATGAACGTGAAAAACTCATGATGATCCTTTCATTGAATTGAAGGTATTTATAGCTCAATCAGGTGATAGAGTGCAGGTAAGGCTGCCATGATGCTGGCGCGTTCATCGTGACTGAGTTGTTCCAGGAGGGTTTTCAGCGAGGCCAGCTTCGCCTCATGAACTACACGCACTGCCTGGCATCCGGCCTCTGTTGGCCGAACCCAGACCGTGCGCCAGTCAGCATCATCGCGGTTGCGTTCAATATATCCCTGGGCCAGCAGGCGTTTGACCATCGCTGTTGCTGTCGATGGAGCCACGGCGAGATGATCCGCGAGTTGCTGCATGGTACAGCGTTTGTGTTCGACCAGCACACTTAACACGCTTAATTGTCCCGGCGTAGCCCGCAATGCAATCACATCGCGCCAACCAGGATCGACCCCGGGCGAGTCCTCGGAGGGTAAATCGGCTCCCAGGCGGCGTAACAGCCCGGGCACGATATCCAGAAGGGCTTCCGCCATGTCGATGTCCTTTTGCGCGGCTTTTCGTACCATATTTCTATCCTCTACGGCACTCTTATCAGTACCGGTATATTCCCCTCTCTGGTCACTTATCACTTCGACTGTCTAATTATATGATAAACTAAGTAGATGGGAAGCGTCAATACTGTCTGGAGGAATAGATTATGGCATTTTCTGGTGGGGGTCGTTTTGGAGCAATGGGAGCGTTGTGGCATCAACAACGCACTTTAGGCTATCTGTCCGATGGAAAACCGGACACCCGGCGCACGCTTGGCCTGGTCTGGCAATATTTGCGTGTCTACCGCTGGAAACTTCTGCTGGGGACACTGGTCATGATTTTAGGAGTCGGAACCGGTCTGGTTCCCCCGCTGCTCATCCGAGAGCTGATCGATACAGCCATACCACAGCGTCAGTTCGGCCTTGTCCTCCTGCTTGGAGGGGGCATGATTCTTTTTCCCATTGGCAATGCGCTGCTTGGGCTTGGCCAAAACTATCTGAGCATAACCATCGCCCAGGGATTGATTGCGGACCTGCGTGCGAAGCTCTACCGGCATACCCAATCGTTGGGTCTGGATTTCTTCACCTGGACGCGTGGCGGTCAAATTCATACGCGCTTTCTGAATGATGCCGGAGGATTGCAAAACGTTCTCACGCAGTCCTTTATCGGCACCCTTGGCAATCTAATCACCCTGGTCGGTACGCTGGCGATTATGGTCAGCATCAACTGGCAACTGACACTTGTTACTATTGTGGCCCTGCCATCCTTTGCGTTTCCAATCCTGCACTTTGGGAAGCGCCGTTATACCGCGATGGAGCGCGCTCAGGAGGCACTCGGTGAACTCTCGGTCATGTTGGAAGAAACGCTCAGCCTGTCAGGGGCCATTGTTGTGAAAAGCTTTGGGACTGAGGAACGCGAGGCTAAACACTTTGAGGAGATCAATACTCACGTGCGTCACGAGCAGGTGGCACAACTATTGGAGGGGCAATGGCTGCTGGTGGTCGTGCAGAGCCTTACAGCGCTTGGTCCCGCGCTGCTCTACACATATGGCGCCTACCTGGTAATTACGCACCAGGTTGCTCTAGGCACGATTGTCGCATTCGCCGCATACCTGGCGCAACTTTACGCTCCGGCATCCTCATTAGCGGGTGCCAACGCGACGCTGCTTGGCGGATTGGCGTTGTTCGACCGTGTCTTCCAGTTCCTGGAGATTCCCATCACTGTGCCGGAACCGGTGAAACCAGAACTTTTGCCAGCCATACCAACCGAGGGAATTGTCTTTGATCATGTCTCTTTCTCTTATCCGGGCAAGGCCGGCAACAAAGAGGTGCTGCACGATATATCGTTCACGGCTCCGTTGGGAAAACTTACCGCGTTAGTCGGACCCAGTGGCGCGGGCAAATCTACCATGCTTTCGCTGGCCGCGCGCTTTTACGACCCAACGCACGGCTCAGTGCGGCTTGATGGCATTCCGCTTTCACAGATCGCGCAACACGATCTGCGCCGCCGCCTGGCGCTGGTGACACAGGAACTCTTTCTCTTCCATGCCACACTACGCGAGAATATCTGCTATGGTGCTCCCGAGGCAGCTGACGCAGAAGTGGAAACGGTAGTGGAGGCGGCGCAGCTACAGGACTTGATAGACCGCCTGCCGGAAGGACTCGATACGATAGTCGGCGAGCGTGGCTACCGGCTTTCGGGAGGCGAGAAGCAGCGGGTGGCCATCGCGCGCGCCCTACTGTGCCAGGCCCCTTATCTCTTGCTCGATGAGGCTACCAGTTCGCTGGACTCCCAGGTGGAAAGGCGCATTCAGGCGGCGCTAGAAAAACTGATCGAGGGCAGGACGGTGATCGCCATCGCGCACCGTCTTTCGACGATACAGCGTGCCGATCAGATTCTGGTGGTGCACCAGGGCCAGATCGTCGAGCGAGGCACGCACGAGGCGCTGCTACAGCAATCAGGACTGTACCAGGCGCTGTATGAGGCGCAGTTTGCGGCACAGGTGGAGGAGTAGACTGGAACTGCTCGTAATCTGTGTGCGTGTAAATATCATATACTGTGCTAAAACAGAGAGAGGGGTAAAAGAGTCTCATGGCCGCACGCAATCCCGCCGATTATGGTTATCCTTCCTCCGATGTGACGGCGCTTGCTGCCAAAGCTCTAGAGGTTACGCATCGCCTGACAGCATTCTATGGGGAGGTTCCGTTCTCCAGCAAGGATCCCATGAGTATGCTGGTCGATATCCTGCTGTCACATCGTACGCGCGACGAGCAGACCGCTGCCGCCTATGATAACCTGCTGAGACGATTCGGCTCGTGGGAGGCGGTGCGCGATGCGCCGATGGAAGAGGTACAGGATACGATTGCCAACGTCAACTTTCCCGAGGTGAAGGCGCCGCGCATTCAGGCGATCATGCGCCAGATTACTGAGGAACGCGGCGAACTGAAGCTGGATTTTCTTTGCAACTTGCCGGTAGAGGAGGCCGCGGCCTGGCTGAATCGCTTCGAGGGCGTGGGACCGAAGACTGCCGCTTGTGTGTTGCTATTCAGTTGCCGGTTGCCCATCCTGCCTGTGGATGTGCATGTGCATCGCATCTCCGGTCGCCTGGGGCTGATTGGGAAAAAGGTGACTGCCGATAACGCTCATGTATTGTTGCAGGCTCTGCTGCCACAAGATTCTCGCACTATTTACAACTTTCATAAGGCTTTGCTGCGACATGGGCAGCGTATTTGTGTCTATGAGCATCCAAGGTGCAGCAAGTGTCCGATTACGGATTTGTGCGATTACTACAGGACGGTAGTAGAACGGTATAAAAAACGATGACGAGTGGGCGGTCGGAGGCGACCTCTGCCGGCCCAATTTCGGGATAGCTCATCTCTATATCTTTTTATCGAATTCGCGGGTGATCGTCATTTCCTGCTTCCCCGGCTGCGCAGTAATTGTCGTTGTGTTTTTTGACATGTGCCTTTCATCTCCTCGTATATGTGACATTAAAGTCGTGCTCCCACGTTGTGCCATCCAGTGATTTCTCCCAGGAGGCGGTCATGGTATTGTGATCCTCGCTGAACTTGCCCTCAAAGCGCTGCGAGAAGCCCGGTGCCTCTCGCCATATCTTCCAAACGCCTTCCGTAAAACTCATCTGATAAACTCTCGAAACCCCGCGATCATCATAGTAGAGTACAGTATATTCTGGGGTTGATTCGTCTCGGCTGATGAGCCACATGGCAACGGGTGAGCGCGGCGGTTTGTCGCCCATACGCATCAGCAGAAAAGCTCCATCCTGCACCCACTCAAAAGAGATCGACCCTTTTACTGTATCGGATGGGCGAGGAAGAAAAGATGTATTGAACAGTTCCATTTCCCAATCACCAACCAGTATCTCAAGCTGTTTGAGTGCAGGGTTTTGGTTGGCTGAATTCGCTGTTGCCATATTTCTCTTTCCTTATCTCTCAACTACGGGGCCCGGGCTGGTAACAAACGCGCATAACTCCAGGCTGAGTTAAACAGCAGTGAAGCCTCTCCCCTGATCCGGGAGAGGCTTCCCATATCCACTTATAAAAGATAGCAGCAGGCAGGCTTACTTCTAATCTGGATTAATGCCGCGCGGCGGGATAGTCTTATCGGTAGCATAAACGCCCTCAGTCACGTATTCCTGAGGAGCAGGCATCACTTCCTGGTGATGATAGGAGCCGCTGGCATCGGTATTGATGCCAGGCCACCTTCTGCCATAGTTGTAATGTCCGGTCTCTGCCGGTGAAAGGGGCCTGCGGGCAAATTGCGCCGCGCCTCTTACGACGGGAATGCCAGGCTCTGGCGATTCTTCGTAGAGGTCATCAGGCACGCTATTCAATCCCTGGCGCAGCAGATCAGACTCGCTCATCCTTAAGTAGATGGTATTGTTCTTTATCTCATCTTTCGCGGCGGTTTGAGGCACATAATACGGGGTCGAAAAAACGCTGCGCTCGACCAGAATATACTTAGGGAAGCGGGCACGCACCTTGCCCAGGAATTGTCCCTGCGAGTCCACCACATTTTGACCGATCTTGAACTTCCAGGGGTCAAATTTCTGGCGAATCGCGATGTACGTCTCTTTCAACGGAGCCATGGAATCTTCCAGACCCCAGCCCAGAATGCAGATAAGGACGGCAATGAGCGCAACAACGGTTACCCAGTATGAAATGAGAAACCCGGCTATCGCCACGAGAATGAAAAAGCTAAGATAAACAGGCCAGTAGCTTGGATTCGGCATGTGAACATGTGGTTCCGCCTCTTCGACATCGCCTTCTTGTACTACCGGCTCGTATACACCAGACTCATGTAACGTGGAACTGGTGCTTTGAGGAGAAGTATCCATAAGTTCTCTCTTTCCTCTAAGGTCCAGGTCAGATGTGATGTCCGACATACGAAGTCATTTCTTCATTTTGTCGTTATTACAAGCATATCAAATAAGTGCGAGGCATGCAAGCCTTCATGACCTGGTGATGGCGATTTACCAGCCGAGCGAACAAGAACGCGCCCTGATGCATTTTTCCTGCTGCATAGGCGCCCCGCCGGGACAGAGCTTGTATCGTTGTTGGAGACGAGAGGGCGAGTCAATAAACAGGGGAAGGTTAAATTATTTCAACCTTCCCCTCGATTACCGAATCGTCATCCTGCACCCAGAAAACCCGTACATAGGGCGGCTCAGGATAGAAACGATGGGAGAAAATGACGTAGAACAGTTTGTTGCGCCTGGCCCAGTCTTTATCGCGCCGGGATGGATAGGCCTCGGATTTGGGATGGGAGTGATAATAGATCATTTCGCCGTCATACTCGTCAATATCCTCGAAGATACGCAGCAGATCGGCCTCGCCGATAATGGAGAAGTCATCGGGATGTTCGGCGGCATTGGCGGTCGGATAGTGGCGGAACACCTGACCGTCTTTACTACCAAGCGCGCCGCAGGCCTCGTTAGGATAGCCTGCGACAACGTGCGCTACCATTTCATCGTAGATCGCCCGCGGAATGCGAACGACAAAACCATCTTTAACTTCCATAACCTACCATAACAATTTTGCTTCCAGGTCATCCTCAAGTTGATCCAGGTCACGCGTCCACAGGTCTTCGCTGAGATACTTCCAGCCACCATCGGCGAGGATGACAACGATTTTCCCCCGCTCCATGCTGTTGGCGACACGCAACGCGGCATGCAGAGCGGCACCGCACGATGGGCCGGCAAAGATGCCCTCTTGATCTTTCAACTGGCGGGTGCGACGTACTGCGTCTGAGCTGGTAACCAGAATCTTGGCGTCGAGCAGCGATTGATCGAGCACAGGCGGCACAAAACCATCTTCCAGGCTGCGCAATCCCTGTACACCATCGCCTTGCAGGGGTTCAGCCGCGACAACTTTGATAGCAGGATTGTACTCCTTCAGGCGTCGAGCATTGCCGGTAAGCGTGCCACCGGTACCGAGGCCGGCCACAAAGACATCGAGGTCGGGCAGGTCGCGAATGATTTCAACTGCGGTGCCCTCATAATGAGCGCCAGGGTTAGCATCATTGCCATACTGGTAGAGCATCACGTAGCGATCATCGTTGCGGGCCAGTTCCTGCGCCAGGCGTACCGCGCCATTGCTGCCGAGTGAGCCATCGGAATAAACGATCTTGGCCCCGTAGAGTTCAAGCATCTGGCGACGCTCCCGCGTTACGTTGTCTGGCATGACTGCCGTAAAAGCATAGCCCTTGACACGAGCAATCATGGCCAGGGCTATGCCGGTATTACCACTGGTTGGCTCCAGTAGAATCGAACCGGGAGTGAGTTTGCCACCTGCCTCGGCCTCTTCGATCATTTTTTTAGCAATGCGGTCCTTGATACTGCCCGTGGGATTCGCACCCTCGAGTTTGGCAAAAATTCGCACTTCGGGGCGTGGGCTGAAGCTCTTTAGCTCAACAAGCGGCGTATTTCCAATGGTATCTAGTATACTGCTGTAGAGCATATTTTTGTTCCCCTCTTTTTGAAACTGGCACCCAATCGAATGCGGGCGGCTACAAAGATGCGCCCCTACGAGATCTCACCGGAAGGCTTCCCAGAAACGGGCGACCACACAAGTTCGTCCCTACAACAACCCACCTGCCATGGCAGGCAGCAGGATCACTGTGTCATTCGGACCGACGGAAGTCTCTAGTCCGCCCTGCAAAAAGCGCACATCCTGATCATTGACGTAGATATTAATATAGCGGCTGAGTTGATCTTCAGGCTGAATCTGTTCTTTCAACGCGGGAAAGCGCCTGTATAGATCGTTCAAAACTTCCGCGAGAGTGCTTCCCTCCGCGCTTACCTGCTTCGACCCACCTGCAGAGGCACGCAGGACAGGCGCAAGACGAACGGTTGCCATGCTAATCTCCTTTTATCCCTCTATTGAAAATGTAAGAGTGCAGGCATTGCACCCTTACTCATTTCCTCACTATTTACAGATTACCTTGCCGGAACCGCGCAGACATCGGCATATGTCGGCAGGTCCTCTGGATGCGCGTGCTCGCCGCAGGCCGGGCAATTGGGATCGCGGAAGAGGCGCAATTCGCTGAACTCACCGGCCAGCGCGTCGTAGGTCATCAGGCGACCAATCAGCGGATCGCCGATACCGAGCAGCAGCTTGATGGTCTCAGTTGCCTGCAGCAGGCCGATAATGCCTGGAAGCACTCCCAGGACGCCTGCCTCTGCGCAGCTCGGGGCAAGCGCCGGAGGGGGCGGCTCGGGATAGAGACAGCGATAGCAAGGTCCTTCATGTGGTTTGAAAACGGTCAATTGACCCTCGAAGCGGAACACACTGCCATGCACAACCGGCTTATTGGCAATGATTGCTGCATCATTGAGCAAATAGCGGGTCGGGAAATTATCAGTGCCATCGATGATTACGTCGTAGTCGGCGATGATGCGGGCTACATTCGTCTCGTCGAGCCGTTCAATATAGGTGATGACCTTTACATCGGGGTTCAACGCTTCTATGGTTTCGCGCGCGGATTCGGCCTTATACTGGCCTACCCGTTTGGTGTTATGAATAATTTGTCGCTGCAGGTTGCTCTCTTCTACTACGTCATCGTCGATAATGCCTATCGTTCCGACTCCGGCTGCAGCCAGATAATAGGCCGCGGGAGAACCAAGTCCGCCGGCGCCGAGCAAGAGTACCTTCGAATCAAGGAGTTTGAATTGACCCTGCTCACCGACCTCAGGAACCAGCAAATGACGACTGTAGCGTTTGGCCTGGGCTTCGGTCATTGTGCGGGGCTGCACAAATGGGAAGCCGCTGGCCTTCCATTGCCCAAAGCCGCCCGACATGGAGATGGCGTTGTCGTAACCCATCTGCTTCAGCGTAGCGCCGGCCATGAGCGAGCGCACGCCGCCCGCGCAATAGAGTACTACGGTCTTTGACTTATCGGGAACAGCTTCTTCGATCTGCAGCTCTAGATAGCCGCGCGGTACATGAATAGCGCCGGGAATATGTCCCTCGTTCCATTCGATCTTCTCACGCACATCTACAAGGACAATTTCTCGGTCGTCCGGCGCAGCATCTTGCTGCTGACTCAGCGATTCACGCACCTGGGCTGGAGTCCACTCCGGCACTTGTTTGCGAGCCTGCCGCATAATTTCGCGGGATGCCTCACCCATATCAAGTCACCTCTCAATGCAGTGATGTTGACTAAATTCATCAACTTACTCGTATTTAGCCCTAAACAAAGATTACCAGCACATTTGTTACTTGTCAAGGATTGCTGTGTTTTGGTTGGAGCTAACAAATTGTTAGGACGTTCAAAGGGGATAACAGGGGAAACGTGGTAAATATTCCCGGGTCACCAACAGCTTTAGTATTTCCGGTAATAAATCATTACTAGCGAGTTTAATAATATATTTTTTATCATCAAATAATCCTAGGTATTAATACTTAATACACCAGTATTAATACTTATTATAGCAACTATCTGTTACAAGCAATATACTGAACCGTTCTTCTGGGATATGAGGGCCCAAATAGAAACCAGGGGATATTTCTATGATTGCACAAGAACAGGAAAAAGATAGCTCTCAACAGGCGACATTGATGAGCCATTATGAGGGCCTCACAGCTCCTATCTGGCAGGAAGCGCTTCTTCCCTATGCAGGGACGCGCATTGTGCTCGTATTTGTAGGGTTATTGACTGATTTCTATATCTTGCCCTTACTTAAAGTTGGACCATATATATCGCCTGTCGCGCCGAACACGCATTTCCCCGATGCGCTCTGGTTGATGTGGAATCACTTTGATGCAGGCTTCTACGTAGATATTGCCCAGAATGGCTACTGGCCTGCCAGTACATTGCAGCGGATGTCCGACTGGATATTTCTACCACTCTTTCCCGTGCTCATGCGACCGCTGGGGCTTCTTTTCGGCGGCAATCTCGCGGCTTTTAATATAGCCGGTATTGTGGTCTCGAATGTCGCCGGATTGGTAGCAGTTCTATACCTGTTCCTGCTTGTGCGTCGTGAATTTGGTTCACGCACGGCGTCACGCACGGTGTTTTACCTGGCGCTCTTTCCTACCAGCTTTTATCTCTCAGCGATTTATCCAGAGTCACTTTTCCTGGCCTGTGCTGTGGCTTGCATCTACTACGCGCGTCAACATCGCTGGTGGCTAGCGGGTATTTGCGGCGCATTGGCTTCACTTGCACGCATTCAGGGATTTTTGCTGATTGTGCCGGTTGCATGGGAATACTGGCAGGTATTGAGTGACTTTTACTCCCCTCTACCTGAGATGGGCGGGATGACAGTTTCGCAAAAAGTCTACGCCTGGCTACACTCGCGCTGTTTGGGGCTGGCGCTGGCCTCAGAATCGCTGCGCAACTGGTTCAACGCGCTGGCAATTGTCCTTATTCCTTCTGGCATGGTACCTTTTTTTATTTATTCGTATATCAAAACGGGGGATTTTCTGGCAACAATTCATAATCATCGCGAATGGGGACGGCAATTTGAATTTCCCTGGCAGGTGCTTGCTCATGCGCTGCGATATCCACAGGCTCCCAACCCGATGAACTGGAACTTCTGGCTGCTCAATGTTATAGTCATCTTTGTTTTTCTTGGCTTTTGTATCTGGTCATTGCGCAGACTACCGGTGATTTATAGCCTCTATACGCTTGTGATGGTCATCATGCCACTTTCGACTGCTAGCATCAACAGTATCAGTCGCTACTATCTTGTCGTATTTCCTGCGTTTATGCTGCTCGCCTTATGGAGCGATGCCGGTAAGCGCCCGGCGCGTCATTCCCTGGTGGTAGCACTCTTCGCGCCATTGCTGGCGGTATTTATGGTCTTCTTTGTGCTGGGTTTGCCGTTGATTGCGTGAGGAAACTATAGACACTTCAGAACTGAGCGGGTTTGATTCCAATTCGAGACGGCACGGTCGATTAGCTTTTTTGTTGTTATCGCCGATTTATATTGCAAATTTTGGAATGGCCTGATAAGCTGACTTGAGAGACGCAGAATTTTAGCAGGGAAGGACAGGCTATGATCGAAACAACCGATATTCTCATCATCGGCGGCGGCGTAATGGGAGCCAGTATCGCTTATCACCTGGCAAAGTCAGGAGGAGGGCGGGTGATGCTGTTAGAAAGGCAGGCGATCTGTAGCGGCACTACCGGGCGTTCTGGGGCCATCGTGAGGCAGCATTACTCTAACGATTTCACGATTCGCATGGCCAAGGAAAGCCTGGCGGTTTTCCAGCACTTTGATGAGGTGGTGGGAGGAGATGCGGGCTTTCTCACTACCGGCATGGTCGTGCTGGCGGATGAGCAGGGTGTGGAAGCGCTGCGGGCCAATGTGCAGATGCAGCAGGAGCAGGGCGTGAACACCATGCTGCTTGAGCCGGAAGAGATCGGCGAGATGGCGCCAGGTTATAGCAGCAAGGGTGTGGTCCTGGGATGTTACGAGCCTGAAACCGGCGTCGCGGATCCTATGGCGACAACATCATGCTTTGCTTCGCGGGCGCGTGATTATGGTGCCCTTATACGCGAGGGAGAGCCTGTAACGGGTATCCTTACACAGCATGACCGCGTGCAGGGAGTGCGCACGACGCAGGGCGAAGTGTACGCACCGGTTGTCGTGCTGGCGGCGAATGTCTGGAGCGTTGCGCTGGCAAAGACTATTGGCATTGATTTACCGGTGATGGCAACACGCCATCCGATGGTCGCGCTGCGCCGTCCCAATGATTTTGGCGGACGCCAGGGTCTGCACGCGGTGGGCCTCGACCTGACACGCGATATTTACCTGCGCCCCGATATCGGTGGTATAACGCTGGTTGGCGCAACCGAGAATGTTTTTACGGCGAGCGATCCCGACAATTATGCGCAGGGACTGACAGAAGAAGAGATCGCCTATTTCCGCGCTCAGAGTGCTGAAAGCATTCCAGCTCTTGAGCGCGCCGTCCCTCGTGGAGGATGGGCCGGTATTTATGATGATACACCCGATTTCCATCCCATTCTCGACCACATGGCGGCATATGAAGGGCTGTACTGCGCAGTGGGCTTCAGTGGGCATGGCTTCAAATTATCCCCGGTCGTCGGGCAATGGATGGCTCAATATATTCTGACCGGGCAGAAAACTGCTGATATGCAACATTTCGCGTTTGATCGCTTCGCGCGGGGAATGGAGATCAGCCCACGTTATCCTTCGGGAGTGCTGGGGTAAATTCATATACAACCAGGTCGCGCGAGCCATTGCTGGAAAGAATTGAACTCAGTTTCGTCAGATTAACTGGTGATTAACGCTAACATATTATGAGAGTTAGATGGTATAATAGCAACGCTTTGACTATGCCTGTATCGAGTGTGAAAAGTTAGCACAGCGAGCTTCGAAAGTCCTAACCCTTTTGTAGGGGAGAGGAGAGTCTATGAACATCTTGCTGCCGTCCATGCCGGATTCATTCGAGCACATGCCCTTACTTGTCATCCGCATCCCTAATGGCGCGCTCACCTCGCTGGCAGGAAATGTTGATCCACTCTTTTAGCATTCAAGATACCGAAAGTCAACGGAAATTATTCCCTGCTAACACTCTCATTGTAACCGGAAGGTGTTGGCAAAACATCGTCGTAAACACGGAGATTGTCCAGGCGGCACGCGTAGAGTCTTGAGAGACCATAGAGAAATGGGAGAGTTTTTGTTATCAACGAGGAGGGAATGCATGTTGGCAAGTTCTTGTTGCTAATAGCGTAGTCCCAGTAGATTACAGGTTAAAAACTCTCGTTATGTACTAAGGAGTGCTTCTCAGGCATCCGCTATTTCTAAAGGAGAACCAACATGCGTTCAGACATCGTCCCCGGCGCTCGCTTTCCTGATTATGAGTTGACCGATCACGCCAGAAAGCGGCGCAAGCTGAGCGAACTGCAGGGAAACGATCCCATGATTCTGATTCTCTCGCGCGGGCATTACTGTCCGAAGGATGCCCAGCAGCACCTCGAGCTCGCCGCCTTTTATCCAAAAATCGCCGTTGCTTATACGCAAATCGTTACCATCGCGACGGACAACATACTCGAGTTGAACGAGTTTCGTTCTGCTGTGGGCGCTCAATGGACATTTCTTTCGGATTCGGGACGCAAGGTACAGCAGGACCTGGATATCCAGGAGTATACCGACCCGTACCACAATCCTATGATTCCGCACACCTTTATACTGGAGCCAGGTTTGATCATTTACAAGATTTATAACGGCTACTGGTTTTGGGGGCGACCATCAACCCAGGACCTGTGGCAAGATTTGCGAGAAGTCACGCGCAAGGTGCGGCCCGATTGGGACCTCTCGAAGCCTGGCCTGCGCGAGAATTGGGAGGGTGATAAGACGATGCACTACCCATACAAGCAGGGGAAGGGCTGAGGGGAGACCACAACGCAGGACGACCACAAGGGTCCTCTCCCCTACAGGGCTCGTGAAGTTACAACAGGCCATCTTCGCGCATTTGCGAAAGAGCCTGAAATGCTGCTCGCGGCGTACCTACCCTAAAAGCTACATCATGCATATGCTGTATTACCGGTTCCAGGTAAGGCCTCAACTTAGGATGACGATAGCTCTGGCTGCGCAGGACATAGGAGGCTGTTTCTACCAACCAGGGGGTCATATCAGCCGTTTCAAGCATTTTCAGCACTGTCTCTATGCCTGGTATGCCGAAGCTGGCGAGGGCTTTCGCGGCCATCCACGCCACGGCGTGATCTGGATCGCGCATGGCCTCTACCAGCACCGGCACGGCGCGGCGGTCCCCTATTTCTCCTAGCGTGCGTAGGCATTGCCAGCGTACCCAGGGAGAGCTGCTCCTGCTTCTTTCGATGAGTGCAGGGACCGCAACACGGCCAAGTTTGACCAGAGAGGAGAAAATCTGGCTGCCGAGTTGCTCATCGGCGCCCTGTAACGTATCGAGCAAGGGCTGCACAGCCGACGGGTCTCCAATGCGTCCCAGCGCCTTCGCCGCCTGCATACGGACGGCAGGAACGGGGTCATGCAGCGCGTCGATTACAATTGGAGTAGCTTCGGGCGAGCCAAAGATGCCCAGGATATGGATAGCGGCCTCACGTATGGCCGGGCGCCTATCACGCGCGCCGGCAAAAAGAACCTGCTCCGCACGCGCCGGCTCCATACCCGAACCCGGCAAGAAGAGCGTGCGTAGGCGCGTGCGAGCATGTGGGGTGCGTATTGCCCTTGGCACAACAAAAGGTTTCCCTGCCCATGTACCCAGGGCGATAAATTCGAGCAGGTTCTGGGCCAGGCGATCATCCTCACAAGATGAGACGGCCAGCACTGCTCGCGGGTCATCTTCCATGATCCAGTGCATGAGTCGCCATGCAGCGCCGCGCCTCCCGGCGGCAGCATCACGTGCCAATATCTGTGGTGGAGTAATACCCACTGGCGGCTCGACATCAGCCCGTACTGCATTTACCGGAGCGCTACCATAATGGGTTGCGGCATTTGTGTTAGAAGTCTGCGAGGAAGAATCTGAAGTTGACATCATTGACGCTCCTTTTGAGGGTCAGAGATTGCGTTTTTGCGCAGGGAGAAACGTTGAACGCAATCAGTGGCCGTTAGTGTTCTAATATTTCAATCAAGACACTACGGAGACCGCCACAAGAGCTATGCGTGATGTGGTGGAAATCTATTCATATTATAACACGCCCATTCCCCCCACATGGGTTTCGCCAGTGTGCCAAGGAGAAGCCTTCCCCAATTGTCGAGAAAGGCTTCATCTGAGCTTTTCTTTATAAACCAAACCAGCATTTTCAATGCAAAGCCGAGTAGAGTCGCTCCGGTGTTATGGGCAACTGCGTCACGCGGACGCCAACAGCATCGTAGATGGCATTGGCAATGGCCGCGCCGACGGGCACGACTGGGGGCTCTCCAACGCCCTTGGCCCCAAATGGACCAAGATCCGAAGGGATTTCAACCATGATGGCTTCGAAGTGGGGCACATCCTGGATATGAGGCAGGGCGTAATCCATCAAAGTGGAGGTGAGCAACTGGCCGTTTTCATCGTAAACTAACCCTTCAAGAAGGGCCCAACCAATACCCTGCGTGACCCCGCCGAAGATTTGCCCCTCGACTTCCGCTGGATTGATGGCAAGTCCCACATCCTGCGCCACCAGGTAATCCAACACGCGCACCTGCCCGGTCTCTGGATCAACGGCGACTCGCGCCACGTGGGCCCCGAACATGGGCGAACTACGCCGAATTGCCGCGCGACCGCGTCCGTAGATAGGCTCATATCTTCCAGCAAATTGCATGGATGCAGAGGCAATATCCTTTAAGGCAATGCTCTTACCCGGCGAACCACGCACCACTACTTTGTCGCCCTCGATTTCCAGGTCGGTAGAAGCGGCTTCTAGCATCTCGGCGGCAGTTGCCAGTATCTGATTGCGCGCATCCTGCGCCGCCGCCAGAACTGCCGGGCCTACGGAATAGGTAGTTTTACTGCCTCCCGTCCCACCGCTATAGGGCATGGTATCAGTATTATCATGTGCTACGTTCACCGCACTGGCAGGCATGCCCAGGCCCTGAGCGGCAATCAGCGCCAGCGAGGTATCGGAGCCGGTGAGGTCTACTGTGCCCACAATGACTGTCACAGTACCGTCCGATTCCAGGCGGCAGGCCGCTGCACTTGGCTCAGTGCCACCGGGCCATCCGCCAACCGCCATACCCGTTCCAATTTTCCAGCCCGCCAAGCCGGGAGGCGCATTTTTCTGGCCGGCACGTTTTGCCCACAATGGATGCTCTTGCACCTTCTCTACGCATTCGAGCAGTCCAATACGCGGCCAATGGGGACTACGTTTATCAAGCGTGGCATCGCCTTCCCTCAAGCCATTGCGCAAGCGGAAAGCCACCGGGTCCATGTGCAACGCGCTGCACAGCTCATCAACTGCCGATTCCAGCGCATATGTAGCCTGCGGCGCGCCAGGGGCGCGATAGGCGCCCACACCGACCTTGTTAGTTAGAACTTCATAGCAGCGAATATCCAGGTTAGGGCAACGATACGTGCTGCCCAGGAGATAGCCACCAAGCCCAACAGCCGAACCGGCGTAGGCACCAGTATCGAAAATGACTCTCCCCTCCATAGCGACCAGCGTACCGTCCCGCTTCGCGCCGAGCTTGAGGGTAATGATCGACTGCGGGGCCGGATTACCCGCCAGCAGATCTTCCGAGCGCGTATAGACAAGGCGTACCGGCCTGCGAGCAGCAAAAGCAGCCGCGGCCGCCAGGGGCTCAACCAGGCCAAATTTGCCGCCAAAAGCGCCGCCTATCGGTACGGACTCGACCCGAATCTGGCGTTGGGGAACATGGAGCGCCTCGGACACATCGGAACGCACCGCAAACATGCCCTGCGAACTCGCCCAGATGGTCATTTGCTGACCCGTAGTGCTGGGAACGACGGTTATCGATTGTGGCTCAATGTATGATTGGTGAACAAAGCTTGTCCTGTAGGTGCGTTCCACCACCACCTCGGCCTCGTTCCACCCGCTCTCCATATTCCCTTCATGGTAATGGGCCTTATCGCTGACATTCTGCGAGAGTTCTTCGTCTGTGTCGGCTACCTCGTCCTCGGCAACGGCCGCATGAGCGCCACCGCCGGCGATTTCAGACGTGGTATCGTTTTCTTGCAAGCGCGCGCGCGGAGCGCCCGGCAGCATAGCGGTAATGGGGTCTATGACAACAGGCAGCTGCTCGTAATCGACATCTACAGCGGCGGCTCCATCCTCAGCCACCGCCTCGGTCTCCGCCAGCACGATGGCAATGGGATGGCCACACCAGAGGACCTCCTTTTGTGCAAGAGGTGATTGGGAGCGCGAACTGCTATCGCGATGTGCCATGCCCAGGGTTTCACTGGTATACACGGCCACTACACCCTCAATCTTCTTAGCGGCAGAGGTATCGATGCTGACGATCCGTGCATGAGCATATGGGCTGAGCACCAGGCGGGCGTGCAGCAGCCCGGCTACTGGCATATCACCTGCGTAACGAGTAAGTCCGCGGACTTTATCGGCCGCATCCTTGCGCCGCGTGCGCTTACCGACCGCGAAATTCTGGCCGGTTGTGTCAATTGTTTGTGCCATAAAAATATTGCTCCAACATGTCTTACTAGTGAAAGTTCTTGGCGCTGGGAACCACAGGCACCATTGAAAGTGTAGCACATATTTGGGTTGGATGTCAGGAAAACAAAAATAAGCCCGGGCAGAGGAAATTTTCCTCTGCCCGGACTTCAGCCTATAAGGAGTCTACTCGATAGCCAGGACTACTTGAACGGTTTGGTCACGTTGCGGATATGGCCCTTTTTGGCATATGGATTACTCGCCCCAATATCAGTTTGAGACGTGCCATGGCATGTCTTGTTGCCGCTCAGGATTGGATTGGTACCCGCAACATCGATCTGAGATAGGTAGGGTGGAGGATTTACAGGCGTGTAGCCGACGCCACAAATCTGATTCTTCTGCATCTTGTCAGCATATCCCTCTTCTGAGATACCCGCCTGGTAGCCACCGGGGTAGCCGAACAAATTATACCCCGATACGTTGTTTACAGCATCGTCTGAGATACGATTGCTTATGGCCTGATCGCTGGTCGGAGTAATCGGCAGCGAGCAGAAACCGAGTTGGTTGTTTGTTTCGTTGAGGTTAGAGAAAGCAATCCCGAGATCGTTACCCTGCAGGGTGTTGCCCTGAACTTTTACGCCGGTAGTCAGCGGCGTGGATGTGCCTTCATAGCAGGAGCCGCCATACACGAGAACGCCGGTAGAGGACGCTCCACCCTGTCCGTTGTAAGAGTTCCCAGAAATTGTATTTTTGGACACAGTGCCTGTTGCCCCTCGCGAGATCTGAACACCGTTCTGGGCGATATACGACGTTGGTCCAAAACCGGTGATCGTGTTGCTCGTTATGGTAGCTTTGGAACCGGTACCATCAACAGTGATACCGTTTTTCTGATAGTTGGATATGGAGGTAGTCGTGACGGTAGCAGTACCAACGAAGTTCTCCTGGACGTCACTGCTGAAGTCCGAGGTTGGCCAGTATTCACGACCAACCTGCACAGCGACGCCGAACTGGCAGCCATACAGGTTAGGATTCATATCTTCGATATTATTGACCTGGTCCCCAGTGAGGGTTGCCGCGGCATTATCGATCACCAGGACACCAAACTCATTGTTTGCACAGCCGCCATTGCCCAGTGGGCCGCTGATGATCAGCCCTTTGATATTGACATTGGCGGTTGAACCCCAGATGAACACGATGGCCTGTGGCACAAACAAGTTATCGCTCTGAAACTGGGGTGGCAGGCGTGAGGGATCGGTCGATGGGAACGGATTCGGCGCCTGAATACCCGCGCCCGGATCTCCAGTCAGCGTGATGGCTTTCGTAATAATCACCTGTTCGACATAGGGGTTGGTACCGCACAAATAAACAGTAGAACCGGGGTTAGCAACATCTATCGCACTCTGAACGGAAGTGAACCCTGGCGATGAACAGCCAGAATTAGTTCCGATAAATGAACCGACATAAAGCGTCGGTTGAGATGATGCGTGTGCATTATTGGGTATTCTGAAAGCCAGAATACCGGCAAACAATAACACTAATACAGCAATCGGTCCTACAAAGAACCAAAGGTTCCGCATGCGGAAAATACGTGACATGAAATCCTCCTTGATGGAAATAACAGGACCCTCAAATTGAATTCGATTTGGAAAAACAGCATATTTCTACCCTTCAATACGAATAGAAAATTATAGTCTGTTCTCACCTCTTGATGTAGCCACGAGGACTATAACACAAGTGGGTTTTCATGTCAATAAGTTTTTTCATTGGAAATAGATATTATTACAAAATTTTAATGGTTTTATTTTTAATTTAAATCAAAGACATTGAGAAGCAAAAGTGCGAATTATTGCAGGAGTTATCACTTTTTTCAATAACGCATGTGGTGTAAAATCAAGTGAATTAAAGACATTTATCACATTTCTTCAGTTCAATGGTGAATGAGATGAAAGCTGTAATGGATGAATTTATTACGAGCTAAATCTGGCGGTTTCCGATGTGGAAGACAAGCAATATGATTACGGTAATGATGAGAGCCAGGAGGAGAAAAATAGCTACGCGGTCGGCCAGGGTGGTCTGGTGTTCGATGAGCATGGTGCGTTTGGGATTTGAGCCAAATGCGCGGGCGTCGGCGACCACGGCCATGACGGAGGTAGAGCGGAGCGAGCTGATGAGCAATGGGACGGTAATGATGGGGATGCACATAAATACGCGCCCGATATAGCCGGGCCAGAGATGAACTTGCCACCAGCGAGGGATGGTTAGATCATAGCCACGTACCTGCATGACCTGCAACAAAACAGTCATGCGCTCGATCATTTGGGGAAGGAAACGCAGCGCGGCGCTAAAAGCGAGGCCAACCGCCACAGGCATGCGAAATTTGTAGAAGGCCCAGATGACCTCAGAAGGCTTGGTAGTCATTAACAAAATCAGGGAGGACGACGCACCCGCCATAACCCTACCCGCCTGCTGCGCCCCATAGAGCAGCCCGGTACCAGACAGGCCAGGAGTACCGAACCAACTGATAGTTGGTGGAAAGGTGAAAATCAAATTTGGGTGCTGGTAATCCTGAATATGGAACAGGCCCTGAGACCAGATAAGACCAATGGCTGGTGTAACGATCATCGTTAATACGACTCGCATGCGTGCCTGCGAGGTTCTTAACAGTACCCAGGGAATGAGAGTAAACACCAGCAAGAGAAAGACAAAGTCCCAGTTCAGCAAAACGCTCAATACACCGATAATAAATGGATAGAGTACTTTCAGGCGCGGATCAAGCTGGTGGATAATGGATTGTTTTGGCTCGTATGAAAACAGGTGACGCAAGCCCTGCACGCCGACAAGCATAATGAACAAGGCCGGTAACATTGCAGGAACGATGAACATGAGCAGGTAACCAATAATAGTTCGCCCAACGATAGTATGGAAAAAGAACTGGTTAAGTAGCTCGATCATGGCCTGGCCTCTAGCGATGGGAGTAATTGCAAAAATTGATCTACTGTCAGCGCCACCCTGGCGGCTTTCTGCTCACAAAGCCGGGCATGAAGTTGCGCGATGGGAGGTGGAAGAATGCCGCATTGCGTCAGTTCATCCAGATGGGCAAATACGCGTTCAGGGACGTCATCATTGACGATATGGCCATTATTCAGCACTACCACGCGGCTGGCATAGCTCGCCACTGCTCGCATGTCATGTGTAATCATGGCATACGTGAATTGCCCGCGCACGCGCAGCTGTTGCAAAAATTGCAGGAAAGCTCGCGCGTGCCCCTCATCCTGGCCGGTTGTAGGTTCATCCAGGAGTAACAGGTCTGGATGCCTTGTTAAGAGCGCGCCAATCGCCAGGCGTTTGCGCTGCCCAAAACTCAGGTGAAAAGGATTATCGTTGCGATGATCTTGCAGGTCTACCGTCTTCAGCAACTCGTCTAGCGAAAACGTTGCCTGTTTCTTACGTTTCCTGGAATGTGTGACGCCAAACATGAATTCTTTTTCGACTGTTGCACCAAACAGCATACTATCGGCGGCTTGAAAGAGGTAGGACATACCCTCGGATTGCTGGGAAATATGCCCCGGCACTACAGCCTTGCCTTTATAGCGAACTACTCCCCCTGTTGGTCGTTGAAATCCCATAGCGAGCGACGCCATAGAGGTCTTGCCGGAGCCATTGGGTCCAATTATAGCAACCCATTCTTCGGGTCTGACCTCGACATTGATATCTTTGAGCACCTGCTTTGCGCCATACGAAAGGCTAACTGATTCCCAGCTGAGAAGTGGAGGTGTGGAATCCACGTTACGATCTTCACGGCTCAGGCCAGCGTCTCCATTACTCACAGCTTCATTGCGCAGAAAAAGCGTGCGGGCATAGTCTGTTCCAGACAGCGCTGTATATGCTTCGTCCACAGATAGAGGAGTTGTACCGTGAAATACATCCGGCAGCGCCCTGGCAAGCAGAATCATCTGCGGAACTGAGACACCCAATTGCTGCCAGAGTTGTATATCATCGAAGGCACGGCGCGGCGGAGCATCCACCACAATCTTCCCGTCATCCATCAATAGAACACGATCAACCCAGGGCACGATTTCATCGATCTTATGTTCCACCAGGATAATGGTCATGCCATATTCTTTGTTTAGCGTCCGCAGAACTCGCAATACTTCCTGCGTACCTACCGGGTCCAGATCCGAAGTTGGTTCGTCAAGTACCAGCACTTTCGAGCGCATGGCCAGGGTGGCCGAAATCGCCACTCGCTGTTTTTGACCACCCGAAAGCGCGAAAATCTCCTGTTTGCGCCAGGTCTGCATACCCGTGAATGCCAGCGATTCTGACACGCGCTGCGCAATCTCCGCACGCGGCAAAGCCAGGTTCTCAGGCCCAAAGGCCACTTCCGATTCGACATCCAGGTGAATTAATTGCTCTTCGGGGTTCTGAAAGACCATGCCGATATGCTGTGAGACTTCATGAATGTTCATGGCACTCACATTGCGATCACCAAAATAAACGCCCCCTCGCATAAGGCCCGCGATACGCGAGGGGATCAATCCGGCTAGCGCGAGTGCGAGTGTTGATTTCCCGCACCCGGATGGCCCGACGAGCAAGACGAATTCACCTTCATGGATGGTCAAATCGATAGAGCGCAAAACCAACTTCGGCGAGCCAGAGTAGGCAAAAGAGACTTTGTTTATATGCACATCTGGCATCTTTTCCTCTGTCGATAAGCCGATCCCCCAGCATCAGGCGCGATGAATACTACCTTTCCGGCCAGAGAGGGCGCGAAACACTAACCGCGGTCGAGCGGCATTTCTGGTCGGAAAAATATCCATTGGCCCCTACTGAGGCTTCACCTCGGATTTGATACTCTTTTGATTAGCTGCGGCGCTCGAACTTGTGCTGGCACGCATCGCCAGCAGAAAAGCTACAATCGTGACGATGAGCAGGAGAGCTGCCGCGATAAGTACCGTTGCTCCATCCGGCAGGTTATAGTTCTGCGTTTCACCACCGTTATATTTCGATACAAGCATGTAGATGCCGTCAATAGCGACGAGTAGCGTCAGAATAGCGCCAGCTATGCCAATGCGCCTCAATGTAACTGGATTCATCAGGCAGTCTCCTCTTTCCATGCTTGGGGTACAGTTTCCGCGCTGGCACTGGCCCCCGGATTAACTGAGCGAGCAATGCGAATGGCGAGCGGCGCTGATATACCGGCTTCCACACCGTTACCAAGCAGGTTGAACAGGGAGTAGAGCAGAATATAGGCCAGGGTTCTTGTAGAACCCTCAATATATGGCCCCAGGATGGCTGATTGGATGGTGACAGCAGGGACAGCGCGTAAAGCACCCATTATGAGACCATCAATAACGGCCGTCCAGTTCGCTTTCGCGAAGACGCGATTGCCACGCAAGACGAAGTAAAGGTCTACGAAGAGCCCTTGCAAGATACCATAAGGCCACATCAGAACATTGATACCCGACCCGCTATATAGCAACTGCATAAGGATGAAATTCAGGAAAACCATTGCGGTGGCCGCGCCGGGTTTTCTTATCAAGGCGATGCCGGTCATCAATAAGAACATGTAGGGCAGATCATTGAGGGCAAAGGCATGCCCAAAAGGAATCAGCTGAATGATGGGAGTGATGAACTGGTCGCCAATCAGGTTGTCATAGACTTCCAGTAGCACACCCATGATGGAAAGAATAAGGATGTCCTGCGTTGTCCAGCGTGCAAAACCTGCCGCTCTGCCACGCCGCCAGATAAAGAAGAGCCCAAAGATACAAACTGCCCAGATAATGATGTAGGCAATAAGATTTCCAGCGGGAGACAATTGGAATGGCGCGCCTGCTGTCCATTCCTTCGGAAATAACATGTTTCTACCTCCTCTCGAACGAAGAAAGAACAAAAATATATCAAAAGGTGACAGATAGTATCATAATGTACCATCATGGAAAGTATAATCTGCTCATGTAATACTCTTTTTAAGATGATGTTAACAGGGTAATAAGCGATAACAGGTTTGAATTGTGATAGGATAAAGGAGGAAAAGCATTCAGCGGAGGAGCACCTACTATGCCAGAAATTGATAGCGAGCACATCTTTGGCTTCGACACACTGTCTATCCATGCCGGGCAACGGCCCGATCCGGCGACGGGAGCGCGTGCTGTACCAATCTATCAGACCACATCGTTTGTTTTTGACGACACCGATCATGCCGCGCACCTCTTTGCCTTGCAGCGTTTCGGCAATATCTATACGCGCATCATGAACCCAACCACAGCGGCGTTTGAAGAACGCATCGCGGCTCTCGAAGGGGGCACCGGAGCGGTCGCGACCGCGTCGGGTATGGCGGCGCAGATGGTAACGATGATGACGCTACTGCGCCCCGGTGATGAGATTGTATCCTCCAGCAGTCTTTATGGGGGAACGCACACGCAGTTCGACCTGACGCTACGCACCTGGGGTATCAATACCATTTTTATTGACAGCACTGACCCTGAGAACTATCGCCGTGCGCTCACTCCGCGCACGCGGGTGCTCTATGGAGAAACCATCGGCAACCCGCGCGGTGACGTGCTGGATATCGCAGCTGTTTCAGCCATCGCTCACGAGGCGGGTATCCCGCTGGTAATCGATAATACCTTTGCCACACCCTACCTCTGCCGCCCATTTGAGTATGGCGCAGACATTATCGTGCATTCGGCGACAAAGTTCATCGGCGGGCATGGCACGTCCATTGCCGGAGTACTGATCGAAGCGGGCAAATTTCCCTGGGATAACGGCAAATTTGCGCATATCGTCGATCCCTCGCCTGGCTATCACGGTGTGCGCTTTTATGAGACGTTCGGCGATTTTGCGTTCGCTATGAAGGCGCGTGTGGAGACGGTACGCGATACCGGTCCCGCCATCAGTCCTTTCAACTCATTCCTGCTCCTGCAAGGTTTGGAGACGCTATCGCTGCGTATGGAGCGCCACTGCCAGAACGCCTTGCGGGTCGCGCAGTTTCTGGACGAGCATCCGGCGGTGAGCTGGGTGCATTATCCCGGATTGCCTGGTGATCCTTCGTATGAACTGGCCAGGCGTTATCTTCCACGCGGCGCAGGCTCGATCTTCACGTTCGGCGTCAAGGGGGGCTATGAAGCGGGCAAGACTGTTATCAACAGCGTGCGCATGCTTTCGCACCTGGCAAACGTGGGCGATGCGCGCAGTTTGATCATTCACCCGGCCAGCACGACTCACCAGCAGCTTTCAGAGGAGGATCAGCTGGCAGGCGGGGTGACACCCGATTTGATTCGTCTCTCGGTCGGTCTCGAGAATGTAGAGGATATTCTTTGGGACCTGGACCAGGCGCTGCGAAAAGCCGCCGCTTAAATAATCGAACACAACTAGCATCACATTCCAGGATGACTATATGAAAAATTTAACACCTGACATGTATGACCGCTTACAGTTCTTACAGCAATACAAGCATGTGGCTATTGTTGGCATCTCCGCCGACCAGTATCGCCCTAGCCACTTTGTCGCCATCTACTTACAGGCCGAAGGCTACCACATCGTCCTCATCAACCCTAACTATGCCGGGCAAACTATCCTGGGCAGGCGAGTCTATGCCACGCTGACGGAGGCGAAAGAGGCGGGGGAAACAATTGAGATGGTGGATGTTTTCCGTAAGGCGGAGGATGTACCACCTGTCGCGGACGAGGCTATCGCGATAGGCGCGAAGGTGTTATGGCTGCAACTGGGCATCCGCAACGAGGAGGCAGCGCAGAAAGCACGGGCTGCCGGATTGATCGTGGTACAGGATCGCTGTATGAAGATCGAACACGCGCGTTTTTTCGGAGGGCTGCACACGGTAGGGCTGAATACGGGTGTGGTCTTATCGAAGAAGCTAATCTCTTGAGCTTGTGCCAGGGGTGAGACGCAAGCAGGACAAGGAGTTGCTTGCGCGAATGGGGCAATCGAGAGTCAGTTGTTCAAATGTGGCACGACGGCGGTAATAAAGTGTTCGAGTGTCGCAAGGTCTGGGATGCGCAACATGAAATGGGTGACGCCAAGCTCACAAAATTGCTGTAGCTCGCGCGTCACTTGTGCCGCATTGCCGGCGAGATAATGCTTCTGCGGATGGCGTATGACTCGCGACGGGTCTTCGGATACGCTCAAAGTGGCCAGGTAGGTCAACCGAATTTCCGCTATGTTGCGGCCCACGGCTTCGCAGTGCTTTTTCAAGATGGCCAGCTTGCGGGCATATTCTTCTACGGGGACGGAATTGTAGTTCCACCAATCGGCGTGGCGTGCCACAATGGCAAGCGTATGTCGCTCGCCTCCCCCGCCGATCAATAAGGGTATCACGGGCGATGGCTGCGGCTCGCACCAGGCATTGGCAACGCGATAGTGCTTGCCGGCATAAGTAGCTGACTGCGAGGTCCACATGGCGCGCAGGATGATCGCGGCCTCTTCCAATTCCTCCAGGCGCGTCCTGGTGTCCGGAAACCGGTAGCCATAGGCGATGTATTCATCCTCTTTCCAGCCGGCGCCCAGGCCGATTATGAGTCTTCCACCTGTTAGAAATTGCAGGTTAGCCGCCATCTTTGCCAGCAGCGCCGGATTGCGATAGGACTGGTCGAGGACAAGGGTTCCGAAGTGGAACTGGGGATACTGGGCGGCCAGAAAACTGATAGTACTGAAACATTCGAGCTGGTCAGCTTGCCCACTTTGCAGGTGGTCCTCAAGCCAGATTGTCGTAAAGCCGGTTTTCATAGCCTCGATACACTGCCGGTTATAGGCCATTACCTCGCCCAGCGTATTGCCAGCATGAGATGGTCTGAGCATCAGTCCGAAATCAATGGTTGGCATAGCGTCGTCTTCTCCTTCGCGGTTAGCGAGTCTTATGAACTGGTAGGTGTAGGAGGCCACGGATAGCCGGCCGATGAATAGATGGCTTCTATCGTAGCAAGGTTCTCTAGTGATTCTTCCAGACTGAGCGAGGGCGGGGTGCCGGAGCGCACACAGGCTCCGAAGTGTTCAACCTCCAGGCGGTACTGGTCGACGGCAGAGACACGCTGGTGGATCGTTTGCCCTTCCAGAGCGAGGATGACTTCGGTCTCCGCGTTGCCGGGCGTGAATGGAGTGGGAATAATAATCGTTCCCGTATCGCCGATGATTTCAGATCTCTGGCGTGAAGGCAGTTCAAAACTGGAGTCGATCAGGCCAAAGCACCCATTGGCAAAATCCAGGACGGCATTGGCCGAACGCTCTACTTCGCCGTCATCTGGCCGGTAGACGCGAGCAGCCACGGCTACAGGTGGATGGCCATAGACAGCGCGGCAGAAATTGATGGGATAACAGCCGACATCCATAAGCGAGCCGCCGGCGAGCGCAGCCTGCAAACGGATGTCCTGCCTGCGCGGGGGATGCAATATATTGAAAGAAAACGAGGAATGGACGAGTTTGACCTCGCCGATGCGTCCCGCCTGCACCTGCTCAAGCGCCCAGATGGTCTGTGGATGGAAACGATACATGAAAGCCTCCATCAGGAGAACCCCATTCGCGCGCGCAGCCTCGATCATTGCCGCCCCCTGGTCGGCAGTAACCGCCAGGGGCTTTTCGCACAGGACGTGTTTTTTGGCTTCTAATGCGCGTATCGTCCATTCCGCATGCAGGCTATTAGGCAAGGGATTATAGATGGCCTCAATTTCGGGGTCTTCGAGCAGGCTTTCGTATTCGCCGTAAATGCGCACATCGGGCAGATGAGCCATCAATTCTCTCGCGCGCTGCGGATTACGGCTGGCGAGCGCGAGTAGCATTTCGCTCTGCGATGCCATGATGGCCGGTATAACGTACTTGATCGCAATATTCGCGGCACTGAGTACACCCCAACGTACAGGCGTCGTAGAAGCAAGTATATTTGACTGCATACGGAATCCCTTTCACTTTTCAGAATAGCTGACCTGGCTTCACCAGCAAACATGATTATGAGCAGCCGGCATGCAGGGAGAAGGTCATGCCCTATAGTAATGCTACCACAAAGATAGCCTTGAAAAGTAGAGCGGATTGGGGTTCTACATCCTTTTCGCAGAAGCGGTGTACGGCCCGCTCCGGGGCGCGATGAATCTGACCCCTACCCCCATGCATACAGAACTGGAATGGAGTGGTTCAACGTGCAAAGCTAACCAAAACGTGTTACAATGCCAGCTATGAGCGAACTTACCAATCAAATCGAACGCCTGCAAGGGCGCGTCCATGAAACGATGGTGCGTCTTTGACCTGGCAACAAAGAAAGAACAAATCAAGGACCTGGAAGCAGGCAGCATAGCGGAAGATTTCTGGGCTGATAACCGCAAGGCCCAGAGCCAGATGCAGCAATTGAACGCGCTGCGCGATGAGGTTTCGACCTGGGAAAGCATTGATGAGCAACTGAACGACCTGCATGGATTAGCCGAATTGCTTGAGGAGGAGCCAGATGAAGGCATGCAGGCAGAAGTTGTACAGTCACTGGGGGATATCGAGCAGGAGATCGAGAAGCTGCAATTCGCGCTCATGCTCAACGGTGAACACGATACACGCGACGCGATCATGAGTATTCACGCGGGCAGCGGTGGTGTAGATGCGCAGGATTGGACCGAGATGCTGCTGCGTATGTACCTGCGCTGGGCCGAAGGCCACAAATTCCGTACCGAGATTTATGAGTACAACGAGGGTGAGGAAGCGGGGGTAAAGAGCGTTACCATCGAGATTCGCGGGCGCTACGCCTACGGCTACCTCCGCTCTGAGATTGGCACGCATCGATTGATACGCCTTTCGCCTTTCGATGCCGCGCATCGCCGCCATACCTCATTTGCCAAAGTCGAAGTCATGCCCGATATCGAGGATACCATCGAGATTACCATTCGACCCGAAGATATCGAGGTAGATACCTACCGCTCGACAGGGGCCGGAGGCCAGCATGTGAACAAGACCGATTCGGCGGTACGCATCCGGCATATTCCTACAGGCATCGTCGTTACGTGCCAGAACGAACGGTCGCAGATTCAGAACCGCGAAGTGGCAATGCGCATTTTGAGAGCGCGCCTGTACGAACGAGAGGTGAAGAAGCGCGAAGAAGAGGCGGCCAGACTCAAAGGCGATTTTGTACAGGCCGATTTCGGGACGCAGATTCGCACGGTCACCATCCATCCATACAATATCGTCAAAGACCATCGCACAAATTATGAGACGAGCGATACTGAGGGCTACCTGAACGGCAATGTTGATCCGTTCATCTATGCCTACTTACAGGCCAGAGCGGGAGGGGTAGAGCTAGAAGTATAAGCGGCGCAAAAAGGCACCGCTTATACTCTCCCTCAATCAGGCATGTATGTACTCACGTAATCCCGCATCCCCATAGCGGTCTGGATAGCGCAGTTTGCGCAGGGCTTTGACTTCAATCTGGCGGATGCGCTCGCGAGTGAGTTTGAATTCCACGCTGACCTCGTCGAGCGTGTGCGTCTTACCATCTTGCAAGCCATAGCGCATGGAGAGAATCGTGCGCTCGCGCGGGTCGAGGACATTCATGGCCTGCTCGATGCTGTTACGCAAGAGTTGGTAGGATACCTGGTCCACAGTGTTGACCGGGTTGGTATCTTCTAGAGTATCGGCGAGGTGATATTGCTCGTCCTCAGCTACAGGAGCATCGAGGGAAACAGGTTGATCGCAGACGCTCAATAGCTCGATGACCCGATCTTTTGGCAATCCTACCTCGGCGGCCAGTTGCTCTGGCAGCGGCTCGCTGCCATACTCCTGATATAAACGACGCGCCGCCCGTTTGATCTTATAAATAATCTCTACGACATGTACGGGAATATGGATGGTGCGCGAATGCTCGGCAATAGCGCGGCTGATGGCCTGGCGAATCCACCAGGTAGCATAGGTGCTGAAACGGTAACCGCGACGGTAGTCGAACTTCTCCGCGGCCCGCATCAGTCCGATGTTGCCCTCCTGAACGATGTCCAGCAGGGGCAGACCCTGGTTTGAATAGCGCTTGGCAATACTGACAACGAGGCGGAGATTTGCTTCGATCAAGCTGTGCAGCGCGGCCTGATCACCATGCGCGATGCGTTCGGCCAGCAGCAACTCTTGTTCGGCGGTTAATAATGGATAGGTTCCGATTTCCTTGAGATATTGTTTTACCGCATCATCGGTGATACCTCGCGCATCTTCTTCCTCGTCAATGTCAAATGCCTCTTCTCGCTCATCAAAGAAATCATCCTGCAAGTCAGACTCGTGGTACGCCTCGGCTACAGCGCACGCGCTGTTTTTTCTCACGGGTCCTTTCCTTGCCAGCATGGCAGAAACTTCGTTACGTAAACGATTGGCGTTATACGGCCTTGATAGGTTTGCGACCATTGTTAGTACTCCCTCTTTCACCTGGTCAAACACACTTCAAATATGAGGTTGGGGACTTCCTTGTACTAGGGGAGGAAGTCGTAAATTGTTCAGATATGCTCTTCTATACTGCTTTAGTGCAATATTCATGCCAAAGCGCGTAAGGAGCAATTTATATCAAGGTTCATCGATATACTTCATCGTATTCAGGTATATCTTTATCGGCGTACTGGCTTTATTCTGAAGGGGCCTGGCGGCGAGAAAAGCCTGCTTCAGTTGACGGAGAGAGCAGAAAAAATGAACAGATTTCCATGTATGGGGAAAATTACCCAGCTGGCCTATATATCCATAGATTTACATAGAGCTTGACGGAAGTTGTGACACCTGCTATGCTAGCACTAGAAGCAGACATACATCGTCAAAATGCTGACAGGCCGCTTTCTGGCGAAGAAGGGAGTGTCTTATCTGGGCAATAAACAAGTAAGATGAAGAATTCTTCACAAGTATGCTGACAGAAGCTAGAAAGTATGGTATGATAGCGAGGGCATAGATTATGTATGACTGCTGTGGGGATGCGGATGCAGAGGCGGAGGCTCCCCCTCGGCTTACTTCTTCGCCAGGCATCGCTTAGTTTCACTGGTGAGGTTGGCGAATTGTACCCTTCAGAGAGTAAGGAAGGAGGCGATTTCGTGGAGAACGCATTTCCCCGGTGTCGCAAATGTGGTGAAGGTGATCTGGTTCCGCTTTCGGATTTCGGCAGCCAGGGAGCTTCCATTGAGTACAAGGCCTGGGTTTGCACTAACCCGTCGTGCCTGTACAATATCAAGATCCGTAACGGCGATATCATCATTAACGAACCCATCAGCGATGGGTCACTTCACTCGTATCGCGGCAGCCGCACATAGGTTTTGAGGTGCCGTGAACGGTGAACGTGAGTTGAAAGGCAAAAGGCAAAACCTTTTCCTTTTGCCTTTTCTTTTTATCTACAGCTAAGAGGAGTCATTGCTGACGTGCTCAATCGATTTTTTGGGCGACAACAAAAGCAGCAACAGGAAGAGCAACAACAGCAACAGCGGGAAGAACAGCAACAACAGCAGCAAGCACACCAAAGCCAACCAGCAGTTGCTTCAGAGCGCGCAGGTGGGGACTCCACGTCTGAGCAAAATCTTAATCCTTTTAAAAACAGCTTAAGCCGCACACGTAGACTTTTTGGCCGGATTGGTGAATCTTTCCGGCAAAATGATATTACGGACGATTTGTGGGATGAGTTGGAGGAGGCGTTGATTAGTGCGGATGTTGGGCCCAGTACGACTATGTGGTTGATGGACCGGTTACGCCAGCGGGTTGCGGAAGAACAGATGCGCACAGGCAACCAGGTACAGCAGGCGCTGCGCGAGGAGCTCGTCAAGCTGCTTGGGAAGCCCACCCCACTGCATTTTGCCAAACAATCCCCCCTCACGGTGATCCTGGTCATCGGCGTGAATGGCTCTGGCAAGACCACCAGCATAGCCAAGATGGCCTACCGGCTCACAAGAGAGGGTCATAGAGTAATCCTGGCGGCGGCAGATACTTTTCGTGCCGCGGCTATTGATCAGCTCAAAGTGTGGGGTGAGCGCATCAACGTACCGGTAATCAGCCAGAGTCCGGGTTCGGACCCAGGCGCAGTAGTTTATGATGCGATCCAGGCGGCAGGAACACGAGGTAGTGATGTGCTGATCGTGGACACTGCCGGGCGTTTGCATACGAAGTATAACCTGATGGAAGAGTTAAAGAAGATCAACAAGGTTATACAGAAGCTGCTGCCCGACGGCCCTCAAGAGCTTTTGATGGTCATCGACGCAACTACTGGCCAGAACGCACTGCTAGCGGCCCGCAAATTCGCGGAAGATATCGGTTTGACGGGAGTGATCATTACCAAATTAGATAGTACCGCCAAGGGTGGCTTTGCGTTTGCCGTCGCCGATGACCTGGGGGTGCCGATTAAATTCGTCGGTACAGGAGAAAAAGTCGGGGATTTAGCTCCTTTTGATCCACAGAGTTTTGTGGCGGCGCTTTTCGCGCAAGACTGATGAGGAGGGAACTACATGGTCAAGGAAGCTGCCATTCCACCTACCGGGCAATCCTCAACCGGAAAGGATGAGAAATCAGGTGCGCCCGCGGGCAACCTGGTAGTGAAATGCCCGAAGTGCCGCGAAATCTTGCTGGCGCGCGAGTGGGAAAAGAACTTGAAAGTGTGCTCTCGTTGCAACTTTCATTTCAAGTTGCCGGCATTCGAAAGAATTGAACTGCTGGTAGACCCTGGCAGCTTTGTTGAAACAGACGGCGATATGGTTTCCGTTGACCCCCTCAAATTCGTGACCCGTACCAAAGATGAGGTGCAATTCTACGCGAAAAAGCTCGAAGAAGAACGCCAGAAGGTGGGCCTGAACGAGGCAGTAGTGAGTGGCTATGCTACAATCGAGTCGCTACCGCTTGTGCTTGCTGTGATGGATTTTCGCTTCATCGGTGGCAGTATGGGTTCGGTGGTTGGCGAGAAGATTACGCGCGCGATAGAACTTGGCATCGAGAAAAACACGCCGGTTCTGATTTGCTCGGCGTCGGGTGGCGCGCGTATGCAAGAGGGTCTTTATTCATTGATGCAGATGGCCAAAGCGTCAGCGGCGCTGGCAAAATTGGGCGAAGCAAAACTTCCATACTTCAGCCTGCTTACAGACCCTACAACCGGCGGCGTGACGGCCAGTTTCGCGATGTTGGGCGATGTCACTATTGCCGAGCCGGGAGCGCTGATCTGTTTTGCTGGCCCACGCGTCATCGAGCAGAACATGCATATGAAGCTGCCCGAGGGGGCCGTCACCTCGGAATTTGTCCTCCAGCATGGTATGATCGATGCCATCGTCCACAGGCGCGAGCTGCGGCCAACGCTTGCCCGCCTCTTACGTTTATATACACCCCAGACAGCTCGCCAGGCTGGAAATCTTATACCCACCACGATAAAAATGGAGCCGAATTCAGCAGATAGAAGAGGGGAAAGCGATGGCCTACGACCTGGAATTTGAGAAGCCGCTTGCCGAGCTTGAAAGGCGGATCAGTAGCTTACAGCGCAAGGGCGACCACCTGAAACCAAATGAGCACCGGCAATTACAGGAGGCTGAACGCGAACTGCGTCATCGCACGGAGGAGATTTACCGCAATCTCACTGCCTGGGAGACAGTACAGGTCGCCCGGCACAAGGATCGCCCGCATGCCCTGGATTACATTCGCCTGATGTGCGAGGACTTCTTCGAACTGCACGGTGACCGCGCGTTTGGGGACGATCACGCTATCGTGGCAGGCACGGCAAAACTGGATGGTGAGACGGTGATGCTGGTCTGTCATCAAAAGGGCCGTGACATAAAAGAGAATCAGTTTCGTAACTTCGGTATGCCACACCCTGAGGGGTATCGTAAAGCGGGTCGATTGATGCTACAGGCGGAAAAGTTCGGTTTCCCGATTATTTGCCTGATCGATACGCCGGCAGCATTCCCTGGTCTGGAGGATGAGGAGCGCGGCCAGGCAGAGGCTATCGCTTCGAATCTGTATTTGATGGCTCGCCTGCGTGTTCCCTCGATTGGTGTTGTAACTGGTGAGGGTGGCAGCGGAGGCGCCCTTGCCATTAGCGTGACCGACCGCCTGCTGATGCTGGAATATGCCGTTTACAGTGTTGCGCCTCCCGAATCGGCAGCGTCAATTCTCTGGCGCGACAAGGTCTACGCGCCCCAGGCAGCGGAGGCTATGCGAGTCAGCGCCCGCGAACTGAAGGAAATTCACCTGGTAGATGAGTTGATTCCTGAGCCGCTGGGTGGTGCGCATCACAATCACCAGCTCACGGCGGATAACCTGAAGGCGGCCGTGCTGAAAAATCTGGCCGAGTTGAAAAAGATTCCCATCGATGATTTGTTGGAGATGCGCTATCAAAAGTACCGGTTGATTGGGGAGTACGGTAGGGTGTCGTGAGACGATGAAGATTGCAAAATAAAGCCAAAAATGATATTGACTTTGGGCTTTTGATGCGCTATCATACAGCATGATCGACTGGCCGGCGTGGCGGAACGGTATACGCGCTTGTCTCAAAAACAAGTCCCCTTACGGGGTTGAGGGTTCGAATCCCTCCACCGGCATCGCACCTCTTTTTTCCCGTCTGCAACCGGCTAAACCGGCCTCTTTCCTTGCTCTCCCTGTCCAGGTTCGTCCACCACAATCCAGTTTTGTCCACGTCATAAACTGTCAATAAACTGTCAACGCCATAAACTGTCATACACCCCGACGGGGGTGCGAATACGTTTGAGGCAATCGGACACCTCGTCTTTTCACGCGCCACGGTGCGCGTTTTTTGTTGTCCTTTTTGCTTTCAGGAGAGAACAGCATGGATCAGGTGAGGTATGACCTTGACCCATCAAACTGGGGCAAGCTCAGCCATAGCACGGGCAGGACACGAATGTCTGTGAAGAGAGCGGCTCAAGGAGGACAATGGAAAGCAGCCTCAAGCACAATGATGGAAAGCGGCTACAAGCACAACGAGGGGAAGGAAGGGAACCACCAGCAATCGTTACGCTCTCCTGGCTTTGCAGGCCCATCCCGCTCTCAGTTCTACGGGTGCAATCATCGCCGCCAGGCTCCCGGTAGTAGAGGCAATCGGAGATATTAGCGGTTGACCTCTTCGGGCAGTTCATACCAGGGAATGCGCCGACCTGCCAGAGCACGTAAGCGCCAGCCCGTCGATTTCGGTGACTTCTCTAAGAGACGCTGGATTGCCTCGATGCGCTCGTTCACAAGCGCAGCTTCTTCAACCTCCAGCAATTCGGATGTATGTCCCTTTATCTGCTCGAAGTTATCGTTTACGGTCGCAAACCAGCCCCAGTCTTGTCCGCACAGACGGGCTATGATGCTCACATCCAGTTCTTCGCCTGGCAGCTTTGAAGATTCCACAGGTGGGAAATCCAGCAGGAGCGCAAGCACATCCTGGATATCTTTCGTGTTCAGTTGCACGATCTGGAGCTTGGTCAGCAACAAATCGGCAGGGGTGAGTGTCAAGGGATGGAGATGGAGACGCTGATCGAGCGAGAGCTTGTGGCACATCTCGAAGCTGCCCACGAAGATATCCATCTGCCGCGATCTCGGCTCATCATAAAAGAGCAGCCGTTTCTCGCCATGCAGGGCATTGAAACGGCGATTGGCTGAGTAGCCGTTAGCGGTCAAAAGGCCGGTGAGAGCGCGCGTCTGCTTGCTGCCCACGGCAAAATCAAGATCGGCATAGCTGCGAGTGAGAGCGCGGTGGGCAGCATGCGGGCAGCGTAGTTGAATGGCAACGCCGCCCAGCACGCGCAAAGTAATTCCTTTCTCCTGGGCCAGCGCAATCAAACGCCGTGTCTCTTGCTGCCCCGCCTCTAGCGTTGGTGAAGTGACCTCATTCGAGCTACTGGTATCGGTATCCGGTTCTGGCTTCATGGTGTATCCTTCATCTGTCAGGTAAAAACCTTCTCGTGTTTCAGATTTTATATCACATTTTTTCCTGCCATGTCACTGCACAGCCAGAATAGCTCCTCATGTCAAAAATCCAGGGAGGCGGTGACGCGCTCGATGAAGTCGGGGGTGATGTCGCGCTGGTGAATGATACCGTACCAGCGCTCATCTGCCAGCGTGCGGTCGCGCAACGTCCCCAACGCTGTGATGACATCGTCCCGGCTCAGCCCGTTGGCATGTGGGGAATGCGGCAAGCCTACACGTCGCATGATGGCCTCGATCTCTTCCGGAGCATTTTCCTGGAGCTGGCTCATCAACTGAATGCCGAGACCGATAATCCAGCCATGCACAAACGTGCGCCGCGTCAGATACTCGACATTGTAGGCAAAGAAATGCTCCGGCCCTTCTTCGGTGCGATAATGGCCGAGGGGAATACAGATATCGTTAATTTCCAGATAACATTCGACAATGGTGCG
>DATGLD010000049.1:0-265882 GCA_035294305.1 Ktedonobacteraceae bacterium
TTCCCAGGCCATTTAGCCGAGCATAGAAACCTTGTGTGTGTGTGTGCGAACGTGAAGTTTCAATCCCCAACGGGCTTCCCAGGCCATTTAGCCCCGTTACCATAGTAAAGAGAGCCGGACGCAGCTTGATGTTTCAATCCCCAACGGGCTTCCCAGGCCATTTAGCCCAAGTTATCTCTACAGTTCAACTGTTAGATACCGAGTTTCAATCCCCAACGGGCTTCCCAGGCCATTTAGCCAGCTACCCCAATAGTATAGCATAAGAAGCCGGTCTATACAAGAGATTGCGAGCATCTCTTTTTTAGAGGGTACTTTTGGGTAAATAATGCGGTCGTACCATGCCCTCTTTCCTGGTGAATCGGCCTGCGAGCTGCCCCGAGCATCTCTGCTCAGAGAGTCCGTCACTGCGACTCTCGGAAAGCTCTTCCGTTCTAGAATAAGAAAAGTCTGGTAGCCAGCACATTCGCGTATTACTCCGGCGCCTGATTCCGAACAGTTATGCATAGATCGCCTCCCAATGTTTCTCAAAGGACTGGTGTATCAGGTCCATGACGTCATCGAGTTGTTCGGCTGAAGAAATGGTTACCTCTATATCACCGTTACCATGGTGACCTACGTTTGTTACATCCCTGCAATAACCCCAGGGGTCCGCGATTTCGCTGAACTTCATGTTCAGAAATAGCCGCAGCTGGCTCTTCTGTGGCTCGATATCCACGAAGTTGGTGGTCGTTTTATAGGCGATATAGAGCTTTTTGCACTCCTCACGTACCTCTGGATCAAAGTTCAGAATGCGTTTGCGCAAGCGCTCAAACAATTCACGTATGTCTCCTTGCAGGAATGGATAGCTGTCCAGCGTATATACGCCGTTTTCGTCCATATCGATGAGATCGTTATATTCGGCCAGAGCAACTCTGCTGTTAGACTTGGCATATAAAGGGTGAATTTCTCCACCGACACCCAGCGGTATGGTGCTTTTCTTCTCGAAATCTCGTAACCACCTGCCAACAGTTTCCCAGGAGACAGCATACCAGGGAGTCTTCCCATTGCCATATTGCACCCATCTCCCCTCCACGAGACGATAATAGTAAAATTTCTTTTCGGCAAGCTGCACAACCTTAAAACCCTCGGGAATGAATCCGGCTTGTGGATGCTCAACTGGGCCAATAATTTCCGCTACAGATAACCTTGCTGCCGGCTTGCTGTATCTGGCAGTTTGCGCTGGAGATAGATTGGGTATTGCCCAGATCGTAATGGCGAGGTCCGCGAGTGCCTGCGCTCGCCTGTTAATTTCATCTTCATTCCAATGTTCTAGCAGGGCCAATCTTTCGTTGAGCCGCAGGGGGCTTGTAGCAAAACCGCCTTTCATATCACGCTTCTCCTGAAATGGCCGGTCGCTTAGTTCAGAATTATAGCCGGTCAGCGTGAGGTTACCGATGGTGTGCAGGTAACGGGCATGCGTTTCCCTCCACTTGGGGCCGAGTTCTTGCTGCCATAGCGCCGATAGATGCTCGTTTTGCGGCATCACATGCTCGATGGTATATTCTTCGACCGTCACCCATTCCTTGCGTTGAAAGTTCTCCAGCTTGCGGAGCAGGTAGTTACGGCTGCGGAAGTTGTAGACATCTTTAATGACGAACGCTGCGCGGAATTCCTCATCCCGGGGGAAACGCCTGTACGAGTCCATCGATAGGAATGCCGCCTGCACGCTTTCGAGGTAATGTTGCTTGTCGATCTCTTTTGCGAGTGTGGCGAATGTCTTGTTCATCGAATTTGTTGGCAAGCCGCAGATAACCCTGCGAAACACGTAGCTCTCCACTAGCTTCAAGATGGCGATGAAATCTTCTCTTGAAAGCCGTCCGTTGGCATAATCATCGTAGACCTCCAGCAGGAAAGGATAGGCTACGTCTACTTTCAGTGTATTGATATCATGCAGGATACGCTTGATTTCGCGGTCGCTTTCCCATAAGTGGGCCATGATGACAAAGTAGCGGGCAAAACGATCAATATCCGCGACGATCTCTTGCATGGTCATCTTCGATTTGCTGTGTTGATAACTCTTGAAGCTGCTATAGACCTCGTCGACATTGGGGATGCTGCCCAGTTTCATGGTCAGATAGTCGCGCATGAAACGGTCGAACGAATTGCTACCATCCGTCTGGCGAAAACTCTGCTCCATTGGATACCAGTATTTCTTATACAACTGCGCCTGTTCATCAGTATCAAGTCCCATCAATACATAGTTGCGAATCAAATCGGCCTGCGATAGGTCCATGCCGGTAGAGTTGAGGCTCTCAAAGATCAACTGGGGATTGTCGTGGTCGCGATCAAGCGATATGTCAACAATGATCAATTTACTGATCCCGCTATAAAGTGTGGAGAGATCCATACCGCTCTGGCGGATGCGATTCTCAAAAAAGAGAAAATTTTCCAGCAAACGATTCGCCGCCTGTATGCGCGTCCTCGCCAGTTCAGGATCATCAATCAACTGCATCAACGTGTCTTTATCGCTCTGTGTTAGCAGTAGCTTATAGCGATGTTCGTCCTTGCTAAATTTATTGATGAGGTAGGATTCATAGATATCATCACTTTCAACACTAGAGGTAGCGCTGGCATCTTTGGCAGCTTTTGCGAGCGCAATCAGCAGAAGAGAAAGCGTTGTGAGACGCTGCTGGCCATCGATAACGAGGTATTGCGGTATATGTGCTATATTTCTCATTCCATGCTGGATATAGACAATGGAACCGATGAAATGGCTTCTAACCTCCTCATCTGTCGCGGCCCGCGCAATGTCATTCCATAGTTGTTCGCACTGCTCTCGCGTCCAGCTATAGGTACGTTGATAAATAGGAATGATGAACTGTTTTTTCCCCTCCAGGAAAGGAAGAAAAGGGCTCTGTACTGCTTGCATATTTACCCCTAAAAATATGTTTCCTGCTGTTAGTTGATAGACAGAACAATCGAGTAGCATCCACTCTATCTCTACCGTTTCTCTGCTATTGCATGCAGTGTGCATAGTATAGCAGAGAATAGATAACGGAAAAAGAGGTCCCTTCCATATGCATGTGAATTTACACAAGCCGTATGCGCCCCATACCCATGGTTGTCTTGTATCCTACGCCCGTATAAAAGGCCAGTTGCGCGAGCAAAAGCAGTTGCCGGCGTACCGGAAGAGCACCTTCCGCGGTCAAGGCATCATCCGAGCCACGCAGGTGATATTTACAGCTTCCTACGAAGCCCTCCTGTGGATGATTGACGAGGTGCACGAGGTGCGTTTTCAGCTCGTAATCCTTGATGATAATGCCCTCCTCGTTAATGTAGTGCTCGATCTCCTCTTTTTGTACTATATCTGCTAAATGGGGCGGAGCCAGCTCTTGCCAGCGGCGGATCAATCCCCAGAAGACATACTGCGGAAGTGGAAGGCAGGCGAAATGTTTTCCGTATCCCGTTTCCCTGGCAGTACTTCTATTGAATGTGGTCAGAGAGTCGAATTGCAGCGTGAGGGATTCAGGATTCCCCAGCCGGGCAGTCCTTGCCTTCTCCACGAGGCCAGCAAATGTTGTAAAGCCTGTCCAGCCCGAGGACTCATCGTTGCCGGAGATCACCTCTTCCAGCAGGAATTGCTGTTTGCCGATCTGCATAAAGGGCAAGTTTTTGGTTCCTAACTCAGCCATGTTGAAATGCAGCAGCGAATTGTAAAACAGGGGGAATAATTCGCCCAGCAGCAGGGTGATACGAATGGTATAGGTTTTTTGTGGGTCCACTGGCAAATGGACATTCTCCCGCTCGGCAAATCGCATTTTGTCTGGTGCAAGTGGGAATTGCACGCTGGAGCAGGTGAAGAAGCGTCGCTTATTGCCCTCATGCAGCATCGTCGCGACATCCGGGGCCGCGTTGCGCATCCAGTCAAGCCAGGCCGCATGCACCAGTTCACCCGAAAAAGGCATCAGCGTCCCCTTCTCCAGCGGGCGCAGCTTGAGCAGGAGGGCGTAGAGCTTGGAGGGGGAGGATGATATTATATTCATGACTATGATCCTTCCTTCTAACTACCGCCAGACATGAAATTTTACGGCCAAAACCAGTAATGAACCGGCAGCTCCTCTCCTGTAGGGACAGTGGCTCGTCCCTGTCCTTGCCTGGGCACCATCCCACCCCATTCTGTAGGGACAATGGCTCGTCCCTGTCTCACCAGGAGTACGTGGACAGGCACCAGGCGCTGTCCCTACAGGATTGCCCGATTCAGTTGAAAAATTTCATATTTGGCGGCAGACAGGTAAGCCAATTGTATGCCTGCACCAGGCAATCAGTTCTACCTACGCCGATTGACGGTGACGGTGATCTGGCTGGTAGTTCATTTCTGCCGGCAGGCAAACAATACGAGCGTTTTTCTCCTCACCATACTTCAGTTCGTAATAGCTGCCTGTGAAATGCGCGTTTGTAATCAAGCTGGCCGGAGCCATCGCCACGATGTTGCAATTTTCAGGCGGATGCGACAGATCGAGTGGATTGAGCGCGCCACTGGCGCGATAATCACCCTGTTTGATTTCCGCATAGCCCTCGCTTATGACTTCGACACGTGCCTTTGCCATCCATTTGCCCAGGCGAATCCAGTGTGGCAAACGCTGTTGCGACTCGCTCAGCACAAAAAACTCAAAAGTGCTCTCCGGCGCAAGCTCTTTCGCGCGCCCAAACACAACCTGGTTGGTACTCATCTGGGGCGTGAAACTATAGTAGCGTACATTCGCCATTTTGAAGGTGTTGAACGAGAAGGTGGTACGCAAGGGGTGAGCTGGCGTCACATACACCCCCTGCTCGTTCATCACCTGCAGGTCCTCCTGGTAGCGCGGCACCTGCGTAGGATGCGCGTAGGGAGGCCTGACCAGGCCAAGCGCGTATGTCAACCCGTAGTTATGCAGGTACTTTTCTGTCTCGTAGAGACGTCCCATTTCACGTGAGGCATAGAAAAGATAGTCATGCAACTTCAGGTGACAAACGGTGATGAACATGAGAGACCTCCTACTTCTTCGCCTTCTCCTTCGCGGAATCAACGCCATAGCTCTTCGCGTACTGCATGGTCTCGGCATTTGCCTGCGCCAGCACGCGGCGCAACTGCGACTCATCGCTGGCCATCTGCGTGATTTCGTGCAGCAGGCGATTCAGACGCTCACCCATGACCAGGTTAGCTACCACCCCATCCTCCGCCAGCAGATTAGGAATGACGGCCTGGGTAGAGGACAACACATCGGTCAGTGCGAGCGGCGTGCGCTTCAACTGATCCGGCGTCAGCGCGTCATAAACGGCCTGCGTCAATTGCAGGTTCGAGAAAATCTCACCATCGGCGAAGATCACCGCCATCATATGGTTCTCTACCGTGCCGGTGCGGGTATTCTGTGCGCCGTAACGCTTCGTGCGCAGAATATTGTTCAGCACATAGATAAATTCCGCCTCGGTCGGGTCCTTGATCGTCACAACTGATGGAAAGTACACCTGCGGCAGCACATAATCCTGCTCGCCCAGCGCCGTCTTCATCTTACCGCCCTCGCTCATTGTGCCATTCTCATATGGTGCATTGAATGTGAACTGCTGGTGCGACATATCATAACCAGTGATCGAAAAAGCCGAATCGACGAGTACCTTCGAGCGTTCTGAGCCCTCGCTGCCGATAGCGAACCCGTAGTAGATGCAGTCGGGACAGCGTTTGCAGAACTTATCGGAGTTGTATTCGCAGCTTTCGACCAGCCCATAGCGGCGCAGCAGTTCGCGACCTGTCAGGCGCTCAGGCGTCGATTGCTTGCGCTTGAAGAGGACAATGCGCGTTGCCTGGTCCTGGCTCTCGGCCTTTCGTCCCTTGCTGACGCGGCTGATGTTCAGTTCGCCATCCGTCTGGAATAGCGCAAACGAGTTGGTTTCGCGCACAATCACCATATGCGCGTACTTGCCCATTGGTAGGCGGGGAATCTCGCTGTGAAAAACATCCAGCGATTCGAGTGTGTTTAGAAACATGGGTAATTTCTCCTTCTTGCTTTGTAATTGATGGTGCTACACGGCAGCGGCTTCTGCCTCGGAAGCTTCTTCCTCATCCTCAATGCGCTTCTGGTGAATCAGGTGCATGTAGTAGGCCTCACAGCCATCCTTGAACTGGTTGATGCGGCTGCGCAGGATGCCGCGCTCACCCTGGCAATAGTTCTTGAAAACCTCATAGTAGAAGAACTGTACGAAAGCGCGAATAGCCGGCTCCTCCTTTTCGGTGATCTCCTTCCCATAGAACATCGCGCGGCCCGTTGCCTGGCGGCTGCGCACGCGGTCAAGCCAGTTTTTGAGTTCGCCCTGGATTTGCCAGAGTAGATCGGCTTCTTCAATCTCGAGTGGACTATTGATGATTGCCCTGGCGACAATATCCACGGGCTTGAGGACGGAATGGGATTGCCATCCACCCTGATAGAAAACGGTGTAGAGGTCTACACATTTTTCGATTTTGCTCACATCTGCCTCCAATATCTCTGTATAGATGTGCAAGTAGCGTTCTGCATCCTGGACACGGAACGATTCGCGGCCATCGCGTCGTTCCTGCTCGTGCAGGTAGCTGAACAACAACAACGGGTCGGTATCGAGGTCGCGGGCAATGGCGCTGAGGTGCTGCCATTCGGGCTTCCCTCCTTTTGCGTAGGTATCCAGATTGACGGTGTACAGGCTTGCCAGCAGCTTGAGCCGCGCTTCAAGCTGGTTGACGCGCAGGCGTTTGCCCTTGAGCAGGCGGTCAAGATAGGGATGCGGCGCGTCGAAAATGACCGTCTCGCGAAAATCACGCCCGGATGAGAAGAGCGGTAAGGTCATTTCCGAGATCACGACTTTAGCCCCGGTGATGAGCGGCAGCGCCAGCGCAAGGAACGCGGGCATCGCCCAGGCCGCCGAATCGGTATCATCGCTGGTCGCCTTCACTCCAAAGAAGCACATGCCGGGATAGCGCGACGGCTCATATTTGATGTACATGCGGTCGGAAGCCTTTGCCTGTACCGGTACTGCCGGTTCGCTTTCGTCTTCCTGCTCCAATTCGCTCTCGTCCTCCACCAGTGCCGGGCGCAATTGGGCCGGTGGGGTCTCGTCAGTCTCTGAGGATTGGAAAGCATCGAGTTCCAGCAGCCTGTCAACGGTCAGATCATGGCCATCAAGCTTGCGCCGGATAGTGAAGAAGTTGATGCTCTGGAGCTGGTCAAGAATACCCTGCACGAGCGCGCCTGTTTCCGCCGTGAAGAAGAAATTGGGATAGACGGCCAGATACTTAGGGCGCAGACCTTCGAACTTCGAGCCGGTCAGCCGCAGCGTGCCGCGCTGCAAGTTCTGCCGCAGCATCAATTCGAGCGAGCAAATCGCGCAGACACCACCCGCATTTTTCCCGGCATAAAGCGTCAGCTTGTTCTTGTAGACCCAGGGTTGGAACAACACTGCGTTATCCGACTGTTCATCGGTTGGGAAGGCGCTGTTGCAAAGCGTGCAGATCAATTCTTTGCCACTCTTCTTTTTTGCGCTGGCATACCGCTCCAACTCGGCGGCAAAATCGGGCAACGCACTACCCGCCAGTACGGCTTTCGGCAATTCAACGATGCTGTTCAGGTAGGTAACAAGATGCGGCAGATATTTCGGTGGCATTGCCTTGCGCAATGCTTCCCCTGCCATCTCGATCACCATGCGTAGGATAGATAGAAACACCGCTTCCAGGTCGTTTTCACTCAGACCAGGATGATCGCGGATATAGCGGAGACCCAGCCAGAACCAGCGATACTCGGTTCCACCTTTATTAGGAATAGCCTTCGATTGTTCCCAATAAGGTGCCAGCCCCAACTGCTCAACTACAGCCTTTTCAACGGATGCGCGCAAGGCCTCCTGCTTTTTGTCGAGCCTGCCGAGCAGCGACAAGAAAACAATCGAGAGGAACCGGCTCATCATGCCCGCACGCACATCGGGTCTGAGATTCAAATCGATATCTGCCGGAATCTCTCCACGCGCCTGCATTTGGCGCAACTTCTCCAGCGGACCCGCCGTGATATCGCCACGCGTGATATTGACGGTGAAGCGTGCCAGCAACTCGGCGTAGTCTTCGAGCGAGAGAAAGTCGAAGTAATAGTCGGGATGCTTCACGATGCCCTTGTTGTCGAATTTGAAACCCGGCGCTCCATCCTTGATCCTGGGCGCGCATATTTCTCGCAGTCGATCCTGCGTTCTCTCGACAACCTGCTCCCTGCTAATGGTTAGGGACAGTTTCTTGCGCGCGATGTAGACGACGCCATCCGAGAAGAACAGGTAGGGCCAGATGCCGCTGCGCCTCCCATCATCGGTGTAGAGACTGACGAGACTATCGTTAATGACATTGCTTAGCAGCCCGCGCACCTCGCGCAGTTGATGATAGGTAAAGGCCAGTTGATCGTCACTTAACTCCGCCAGAATACGATTCAGCTTACGCGCATCGTCTGACGAGAGGATCGCCGAGGGCATCGGTACCAGGTAGGCGATGCAGTCGGAATAGGTGCAGAGACTGCGCAATTCCAGAATGCGCTTTTCCGGCAATCGCAGATTCCACCCATACGTAATCAGGTGCGTTCCCCACTGCTCCTGCGTATTGACGACGAGATAGGCGATATCCTCCAGATAGTAGCGCCAGTCAGGAAAAAAGGCATGCGCGCTGCATTGCTCCAATTCGCCGGCAATTATCCCCTTCGCTTCCTCGATTGCCGCGCGCGTGCGGGTTTCCAGGTCGCGAATATTGAGAATCTTGTTGACATCGTGCATCAGGTAGGCCAGGATATACACCCTGCGCTCGATGGCGGAATAGGGTACAATCGCAAGGTCTTCCGCCTCCAGAATGTTGAGCAGGCGCAACGTGGGAAAGATGCCGTTGAGCTGGTGGCTCAGCATGCTCTGATCATCTTTTTCCTCAAATGCGCGCTTCGTTCGCTCATCGTACATCTCATCCCTGGCATGATCGCCGCCCTTGGCCGATCTATCGCTGTAATGCACGATCAGGCGCGGAACCATTGTTTGCACAAACGCGCGCGTCACCTCATCGCCAGGATCGACCGCGCGCAACAGAAAATCACGAATAAACATTGAACATAACCTCTACCTTTCACTATATCAATTTCTTAAAGCTCCACGCCCTCCAGGGGTCAGCCCTCCTGCCCCGGTGGACAAATCCACCCGTCAGGGAGAGTGGTGGTCCTTGTGGTCGCCCTCCAGGGTCAGCCCTCCTGCCCTCCTCGCTCTTATTGGCCGGTTCTTTGCCATGAGAAGAGAGAGTCGAGCAGCAGCGCCTCCTGCCCAAAGGCGACGGAATATCTCGCGCCGGTCACATCCTGCACGCACTGGATCGGGAAAAGCGCGGGCAGGTTCAACTTGCGCTTGAGTTCCGCCCGTGGCATGGCGCTGAACACGCACACAAGCCTTTTGGCCTTGAGCGATTTGTTGACGCGATCCCGCCAGGTAAACACTGGTTCCTGGATGAAGAAGCCGTTGAGTTCAAGCGCCTGGTGCATGATCTGCGGCTGCCCGCCCAGGTCCATGTTCAGGCCCAGCACGAGGCGCTGGCTTTCGGGAATATACTTATGTATCCTCAGATAGAGCAATGAATCGCGGAAATCGCGCTCGTAGACCTGCTCCTGGCGCACCTGAATGCGCCTTCTGACCTCGGCCATAAACTCCGCTTCGGTCATGGCTTCGATTTCGGTATTGGCAATCAGGAAGAAGAGGTCGTAGGTTTTGAGATGATTATCTACGTCCCAGACAGCACAGGAAAGCGGACTCTGGCCGCGGAAACTGCTCAACTCGGCAACAATTTCCGGAGAATTTTTTTGTAAGTACTGAAACTGCCTGAGCTTTTTCGGCATGATTGGCTGTTCGGGCCAACCGTAGAGTTGCTCGTATTCGCCCGTTAAGGCCGCCAGAAACTCGTCGTTGGCATCCTTCCTGCCCTCGCTTTGCAATGCCGCCAGCACCTGCGCCGCCTGCATCACACCCCAGCGCCGCGTGTAACCCGAAAATTCCGCTTCTGTGGGGAACGCAGCGCGCACTGCCGCGTTGAAGCGTTCGCGGTCAACCTCACTTTCCGCCTGTAGTTCGTTCTGCAAGCGTTCCAGTACGAAGCGTGGAACCAGCGCGAACGCATGATAGGTATCGAAGTCCGCGTGCCGGCCCAGGCGCCCAAAACGCTGCAAGAACGAACCTGCATTAGAAGCCTCGAAGATGAGATAATTGATGCGAAAATCGACACCGATATCAACGGTCGATGTTCCAACCAGGATCTGTTTTTTAAGGGCTTCGCGCCGGTCGTCTCGATACGTCAATCCGGTATTCTCGCCAACAGTAATACCATGCTGCTTCTCAAAGAAATCGTACAGGCGCGCATACAAGCGGCGCGCGGTTGCTACCGAATATACTAAAATGGCGGCCTTGGAGTTTGGATAGCGGCGAAAGAATGACAATATCTCTTCCAGGTGTTCCTCGACCCATATTTCGATAGGTCTCTCCTGGCTCAGCTCGTGCAGTTCTAGCTCGCAAGGCTGCAAGATGCGGCGGTAGCCCTCCTTCTCCGTTGAGCTATATGTACCCTCCACTGTTCTCACACACAATCCACTCTTTTGCAGCAGCGTATTCATGAGTTTACTGGGAGTGGCCGAGAGAAAGACGAATTTCTTGCGCGACTCCGGCTTCTCAGAATAATTGATCGCCAGGTAGCCAAGCATATTCATGACGTTGATAATCTGTGGCACGCCAAAGACATGGAACTCGTCGAAAATGAAGTAATCGAAGTTCGCAGAGAGCAGTGTGGGTAGCTCTTTACGCAAATAATCCCATCCGTACTGGTGGCTCATAATCAGGTGAACCAGGTCAGGATTGGTCAGAAGAATTGGATTGCGTCTCAACAAACCTCTTACGGCATTCAACCGGACAGTAATATCGCGCCCCTGCATGATGCGCGTGATCTCCTGACCATACATCAAGGCATTGCGCGGCAGAGTAATGCCAAGTCGCTCTTCATAACGTGGAAGCGCAGAAAACTGGTCCTGAATCAATTCGTTGGTGGGATACATAGCAATGGCCGCTTTTCCATCCTGAAAGACCGGCAAATACGCCGCCAGGCTCTTGCCATCACCCGTCATAGCCACATTGAAGATGACATCGACTTCAGGGTTCCCAAATGCTTCCCATGTTTCGACCTGGTGCTTCAACAGGTGTATTTCGCCAATCTGAGCGCCGGCATATTCTTCTGAATAGACAGGTAAGATTTTTAAGTCCAGCTTCATACTATATCCTTTCCATACTTTATTTATACCTGTGCCATTGCGAAAAGTGGAACGTGAGAAAAAATTATTGTTCTTCTTCATACATCCTACACATACTTCCCGCGCTCTCTCGCATCATTGCCACCAGCTCTGGCGGTTCCAGCGCCTTCACCTGCTCGCCGTAGCCTAATAGCAGGCGCCTGGCCCACCAGAGGGAGCGCGCCGTTCCCTCTACGATTGCCCCGCCGTCGTTCTCCAGCATTGTCACTTGCTGGTCACGCAGGCGGGCGCTCAAACTGCCGTGCCGGGCCAGCATGGGAGAGACCCAGTAGCGTATCTTCACCCCCGGACGACGGCGATTTCCCGGCAAAAAGCGGTCCTTGTCGAGAGAGAGCGAGCCGGGCGAGATGCGGTCGACACGATAATCCAGAAAGGTATTCAGGTCGCGCACGTAGGCCGTGAAGTACCAGTGACCATCGCGATATTCGAGCTCGTATGGCTCTACTCGTTCATGTGTTACCGTTTCTCCCGCCAGCGGAGTGTAGGCAAACGAGACATACGCCCCATCTTCCAGCGCCTGGTCTAATGCCAGGATGGTGTCTGTATGTTGGCTGTAATCTACGACCGGCGACAACGGCAGCTGCACCGGGTGCGCGCGCCGCTTGCGCTTCTGCTGCACCAGCCGGCGGCTTTTTTCGCTGAATAACCACTCCCAGCGCCTCAACAAGTGCTGCACGGCCCCGGCGTAGGGCGTGCCGGGCGAAAAGCCCTCCTGCAGAGCCGCGAACGCCCGCGCCTCCTCCTCGCTGATATCGATCGCGAACAGCGAACGCTCCAGGCCAAAGGTGCCTTTTTCACGGTCATAGCTGATTGCCATGAAACCTAACTGTTCTTGCTCGGCACACCATTCGGCCAGCCATTCACTATCCGGTTTGGGCAATTCCTCAACTTTGCAACCGGTAAGCGTCGCCAGGTCGCGATACAGCGCCGGAATGGCTGTTTCCCCGTAGAACGCGGAGAGCTTTTTGATGATTTCATCCCGTGACAGGCGCTGCGGCCAGTAGGTGTGAAACAATACGGCCAGCAGCACTGTGCGCCATGCCTTATCCGTGCTTGCGCGTTTACCTCTCGCGAACCGTTCGCCCGAAGTCCCCCCGTCCATATTGCAACCTTTCCATTCGAAAGAGCAGGTGAACACTTCACCTTGAAATTTGCAGGAAGATATTCCTGCGAGACTGCATCTCTTTGCGCTATTTCCCTTACCCCTGCGATATCTCAAGCATACCATAAACACTGCAACAAAATCTGTTTTTAGCAACTGAATTTGCATAAACTGTTTTTCGTGCTGAAATACACAAGGGATGGATTGGTACTTTTTAGCTATCGGGTTCCCCCTGCTCTCCCCTTGACAGTTTTTTGGTGCGAGGAAGTTGCTAGCGCCCCTGGAGGACGACCACAAGGGTGCCCACCCTGCATCCACCACCGTCCCCCGCCTTTACAATGACACCGCGCCCCGCAGGAGCGATTTCGTGGTCATAGTAAAGGCGGGAGAGGAGCGGCGATGAGGAGAGGACCCTGGTGGTCGCCCTCCTCGGGGTCAACGTCCGCCTGCCTTTCTCTGCCTCCTATACCACAAACAACAGCTCTTCCTCCGGCGGCGGCCCCCCGACCGTCTCCACGCGCGCTACGCAGTTCGCGCACAACGGGTAAAAGCGCACACTATCCTCCCTTGGTACCAGGTGTTCCGCCAGTTTCGAACGCAGCAGGATGAGCTGCTTTTTAGTCAGGAAGCACTCGAACAGCGAATACTGCGTCCACTTGCCAAAGCCCAGCAGGGTTTTATGAATGCGCGTGCGCCTGCGGTCGTCTGGAATATCATAGGCGACGACATAGCAAGTCACGTCGTCGCTCACTTTCGCGCTGTTTTTCATGTTGATCTCCTCTCGCGATTCCCAACGTTGAGCGGGGCCGATGAATCGGCGCTGGGCGCGAGCAATCGGCCCCTACGGATTACCTGACAACGAATGGTGGGTATTCGTCGATTTCGCCGGTCAGAAACTTGGCGACGAGCCGTGTCTGCAATTCGATGCAGCGCCGGTAGGTTACTTGATAGCCAAAGATGGGATGCCGGATTTCTTCGCGCAGGCGTTCCTCAAACTGCGTGAAGAATATCTTGCGCTTCTCCTCCTTGAGGCGGTAAGCGCCTAGCTCGACTACGAAGTCGTCTGGCCCTAACATGCGCTTGTTGAGCAGGCTCAATACGACGGAATCGACGATGATGGGACGGAATTCCTCCATGATATCCAGCGCCAGGGCGGGTCGGCCATAGAAGGAGCTGTGCAGGTAGCCGACGAAATGATCGAAGCCCACCAGTTGTACGGCGCTGGCGACCTGGTTGGTGAGCATGGAATAGCCGAAGCTGAGCAGCGCATTCACCGGGTCTGTTGGCGGGCGTTTGATACGCTTCTCGAACGGCCATTGCTCCGGGTCCGATAGCAGCTTGCCGAAGCATTGGAAATAGGCCGCGCTGCCGGCCCCTTCCATGCCGAGGATAGACTCGAGAGGCGTTCCCTCGACTCGATTGTCACCAGTAGCCAATCTGGGAGACGAGGCCGTCGTCTCTACGGACAATGTTTGCAGTTGATGAAGCAGGCCGGCAATCTTGTCGATGGCCTGGCTCATTTCGCTATCTGACTGGCGTCGATTGTAGCGCTGCAGCATGGTGCGCTGATTCGAGAGCTTGCCGATCACGAAGCGGCGCGCCAGTTCGCAGCGCCTTGCCATATCGTTATGCGCGCGGTACTGCGCCATACGCAGGATCGCGTTCTTGGAGAGCGACGGCGAGAGGCGGCCCTTGAATTTACCAAAATGGGTCAGGAAGTTGATCTCGATGTTGTGATCCAGCAATAAGTGGAGCGCGGAAGCGGTTAATGTCACCTCGCCCATCACAACCACATCATCGATTTTCACTAAAGGGATGCGTTCGTTGCGGGCCGGCGTCGGCGCCATGCCGTCTTTCCCACGCCTCTCAGGAATCTGTACCAGCAGGCAATCTTCGGTATCGCGGCGCACCAATGCGCGGTCTTCTGTCAGGTAGAGCGTTGGCATATGCGTTTTCCCTTTCTTATGTACTTTTGTACTTTTTGTGTTTTTTGGGCGTGATCAATCTGCTCTTCCAGGTATGAAAGTAAAGTGATGGGAGGTGCGTACCCTGTGGAGGGCGACCTCAATGGTCTCCCCCCCCCCGCCGCTCCTCTCCCGCCCTTACTATGACTACGAGGCTCATAGCAGCGATTCCGTAGTCATTGTAGGGGCGGGGGCGGTGGTAGATGCGGGGCTGGGACCCTTGTGGTCGCCCTCCAGGGGTCCAACCCATCCTCACCTTACGCTTGTGTGTATGGGGCGCTAAATCCCGCGTCTACGAGCGCGTTCTTGCTTGCAACATCCTGACCTCTTCCGGCATGCAGAGTGGCTGGAGACTGCATTTGGGGCAGCGAGCAGCCAGTGGGCCGTCGAGTGGTGGTGGCACTGTCTCCTGGGTTGAGAGCGCGAAGGCGCGAGCGATTGTGTTGAGCGTTTGCTGCCGCAGTTCTGGCGTGAAGTCGATCTGCACGCGCCGGCGCGAGCCGATATAGTAGATATAACCGTGAGAAATTGGAGGCTTGTCCGGCTGCCTTTCCTCCAGGCACAACGCCTGCGCGCAGAGTTGTACGGAGTCGTTGAGCCATTGCCCCTGCCGCCCATGTTTGTATTCAACCGGAACCAGCATACCATCTTGCTCCTCGATCACATCGGCAAAGCCGGAGAGGTGCAGCGATTCGCTGAACAGGTACAGATGCGTGGTCTGTATTTCGCCCTCGCGCGTGGTCTCTTTCCCCTGCGAGTGTACGTGTTGATGTTGCAATGTGCCTTCGAGCACGTACTCGTTGACCAGCATATCGCACTGCACATACTCGTAGTAAAAACGGCGTGGACAGTAGTGTAGCGTATTCAGAGACGAGATCGAGACAGAATCGGGTACCGTACGGGTGGTCATAAGAAAACCTCCGTTGTTGTTAGGGTGAATGCCCACGGAAGGCGACCACCAGGGTCCCCTCCGCATTCCGCTTGCACGAGCAACGTCGGAACTTACACAAGTGGATGTGGGAAGGGAACCTTTGTGGTCGTCCTCCGTGGTGACTCACCCATCTTCACTCTCAGTTCATGTGCTTAGGGCGCGATCAATCTAGCCCCTACTCCACCATGCGCAGCTTGCATGGCGTTGGATCGATGTTGAGCAGCAATGGGCGGGCAAAGCTGCTCATGGCGACGATAGCCTGCCCGGGCGCCAGGTTGGGAAGCCGCATCCAGAGCGAATCATCCACGACACCGAGCGAACGTTTCAGGCGATTGATAACGTTGGCATCGCTGATCTTGTGCAGGATGTAATTGTTGATCAATCCAAGTACCTCGTCGGGCAGGTGCTGCGGCAACTGTGTGACGAAAGTGAGGCCAAACCAGCGTTTGCGGCCGCGCCGTGCAATGCGCGCAACCTGCTGGTAGAGAACGGGCATCTGCGCGATGCGCTCGCGGGAAAGAAATTCGTGCGCCTCCTCGATAATTACCATCGTGCGCGGCAGGGCCTTGCTCTCATCTTTTTCGGCCTCGGCATAGTTTTCATCCTGAGCCTCCAGCAAACCACGCAAGAACTCGGCGATCACAAAGTTATTGACCATTGGCATATCCGTATCGCTCAGATCGATGATACTCACTTTGCCTGGCTTCGTGAGGTCTCTATAATTGAGCGACCTCGCGGCGGCATTATCAAAGACTTTCAGTCGTACCATCTGCCCCAACTTTGCTTGCACGACGCGCCAGCTTTCAGCATGGTCAATCCCTGTTGCCGTCTCCTTTTTGAGAACCATAATAACCTGGTCTCTGTTACGCTGAAAATCCGGACTCGAGAAACGGTATTCAAAGCCACCGGACTCTGAAGACTTCTTACCACCAGCAGCTATTTCCGCGCAGGCGCGTACCACATCGTACATATGCTCGATCTTCATGCGCGGATAGCCCGTCTCCATCTCGTCTACTTCGTACACCTGTTGCTTTTCAGCGTCATTAGCTGGGAATATTCGGAGCGTCCACAGGATACGCTTTGCGATATCATAAGCTTTTTGATAGCGTTGTTGCTGCGCTTCGTTCAATTCGAGCATCCCCATTACCAGATAGGGCGAGAGTTGGGAAAATTGCAGCGAGAATGCTGTTGTGCGACTTTTGTCCGGGCAGGTCGTTTCGCGTCCAATTAAGTGATACACCATCACATTCTGCACGCCATGCGGCGCTTTTCCTCGTTTCTCAAGCGCCGTAAGCATCGTATGATCTTGCGTTGGTTGATAAATCTCGGTATATTCGCCCTCGGTGTCGATCAGAATCGTGGCCATCCCGGACTGCTGGAAGCTGCTGACGAGCGAGGAAACGGTGGTCGATTTGCCGCCGCCGGTCGTACCCAGGATGCCGAGGTGGCGCGGCAAGACCGATTTCTTATCAGAGGGAATGGCGGCGGTGATCTGCTCATAGCCGACCGGCACGCCAAGCGGAATGTCGCCGTCCAGCCGCAATGTGCGCGATGTCTCATCCATATTCAGCACGAAGACGGGGCTATTGGGCAATGGACGCAGGCGCGGCGGGATCAATACGCCATCCGCCTCCTCACCCAGCAGTTCGACCTGCACGCGGCCATGATAGCGCGGCATGAAGATGCCCCCGCGTACCGCCGTTGTAATCATAATGGGCGCATCCCCGCGCAGTCCATCAGGCTCGGCGAATGGCCCCTTGACGACGATTCCCAGGTATGTGCGGTCATCGGTCACGCTGCGAATGCGTATCAATGCCTGCGAGGGCGCCTTCGGAATATCATCCCTCGGCAACAGGATGGTGATGGTATTATCTTCGCTTGATGGCAGGTCGAACATTGTGCGCCCGATCGCATTCTGATATCCCTCCGGTTCATTATATGCTCCACCGGCCTGGGCAGTGTCTGCGTGCAATTGTTCGAATACCTCATCAGGAAGCGGCAGGTGCATCTTCGCATCGGAATTGTGGTTGTCCATCATGAGGAGTACCCTCCTTCTTATCTCGTCTCGCGTTCGCCAAGATAGCGGAATGGCTCACCGGCCTCGGCATAGGCCTGCTGGATCATGCTTTGAAATGTACCTGAGCCAAAGGTGGAGCGGCAGATCATGTCCGCCAGGTCGATCAGCATCGGAAAGCCGCGATGTTCTTGCAGCACGCTATCGGCCATTACGATGAGCGCCGCCAGGTGCGCGCAGTCGCGGTGCGCGTAAAACATGCGCACCGGGGCCTGGGCCGATGCCCGGTACACTCCGATCACGATTTGCGGTCCCAGTTCCTCGACAAACTGCTGCACTCGCGCCTTCAATCCCGTCTGCACGGGCAGGTTTCCACGCGCGATATCGCGCATCGTTTGTAGCGGCGTGCCGACCAGCGCGAATTCAAGCGGGTTGAGCGCATCACCCAGGGTAAGCCAGACGCGATCAGCGGGCGCGCTTACTACAAACACCCAACGCTTATGCTCTATCAGTAGTCCGCGCCACATCTTCATACTGTATTCCAGCAGCGGCATCTCGCCGTTGATGACCAGCCCTCCACCGGTCAGCAATTCGTATGGCGCAGGATGACCGTGACCCATGCGCCAGACGGCCTGAGATTTATGCAATAGAATGGCGCGTTCCGCGTATTCCATGATGCCGCGCTGCGTAAAATCGCTGAGCCGGTCGCGCCTGCTTTGTGTCGCGTCGGTGCTGTCACGCTTGCCGCGCTGCTTGAGCAAGGCTAAGGCTTCATCAATCGGGTCAGTGCCACCCACACGCAGGTCGCGGCGATACAGGCGATGCAGCCAGGTTCCCTGGTCTCCCCGGTACGACACAAGCGAGACGCCTATCTGCGCCAGCGTAATTGGCAGCGTATCGTGAACCATGCTCGTTCCATCGCAGGCCTCGACTCCTCCATTAAAGAGCAGCCCCCGGTGAATCTGCTCGATAGTCGCAACATCGACCTTGTAACACCCGGCATTTTCAGGTGCCTGTGGATGCTCAAAGGCACGCGGGAACAACTCCGAGCGAATGCGCTCACGGATGCGTCCACCCTGTTTTACCGCATCCGCAACCTCGCGCTCGAGTTTCGCGTACATATCCGCGAGGTCTTCCCCCAGTCGCCAGGTATTGATATCGAGCGTATGATCCACCGACTCCCCAAACGCCGCCCGGAACTCATCGCCTCCCATTGCCAGGGCATTATCCCGACCGGGATCATCCGGTGGATGTTTGTCAGCCGCCTGGTCGCTTTGCATTGTAATCTTCTTCGGATAGGGTAGGGACCGGTAATGATTTTTTCACAATCAGATCAGGAAATCGTGTAGGGGCAGTGCCTGGTGCCTGCCTGGAGCCGCAACCGGGATAGGGACGAGCCGCTCGCTGTCCTTCCAGACGTGTTCCCCTACTCCTTGCTCTCTCTCTATTATATTCCCGACTCCTGTGCTTATTTTGACACAAATATTAGAAAATTTCATCCCCTGTTGCAAAAAGCCAGTCATACACACCCGATTCTCCCATTTGAGCCAGGATGTAACGGGCGTAAGAATCGGCAATCGTCGCCGGCAAACCATAGGTAACAATCAGTTGCTGCGTTAAAAAGGACAAGCGCTGGTTAAAGCCGCGTGGGGCGGTTGATACAATCATCATCTCCTGCAAGCATGAAGCGGGCGCGAGCAATTCCAGGGCAAGACGGTCGGCGCGATTCTCGATATCAAGTACAATCGATGCTGGCAGGCCCTCATCCGGTCGTTCCATGAAATGACTCATTGGGCCTAAAGAAACATCGCTGAGCGCAGCATGGAGTTGCTCCGAAATCGTGGGCGGTCGCTCACCATCGAGTACCGCGAGAATGGACGGGCCAAGAATTGTGATCGCGCGCCGGCGCGGAGCCTGGTAATCGAGTAGGAAATGCGCCAGTTCGTGCGCCAGGGTAAAACGCTGCTCATCTCCGGAGTCGCCGGCATCGTAAAAAATAGTACCCTTATCTCTATCGGCCAGCAGGCACCCGTGCAGGCGGCGATTATATCCCGGCATATCATAGGCAATGCGCACCTTTTGTGTCCACTCCAGCACATCAGCAACGCGCAGGCCCGGAACTCCGTATAGCTCAAGTGGCATTGTCAGCGTAATGGCCATTTTTATATCGCCAGGATAGCTGGGCGCTTCTCCCACCAGCGCCCAGAACTCCTGCGCCGTATGCTCGATGAGAAAGGCACTATTCATCGCCTGCCCCTGCCTCATCTTCATCATCGTCATAATCGCGTGCGGCCAGCAGCGCCGGTAGAGCGGCATTCTGCCTGGAACTGAGCGCCTCTCGCGACTCGGCGGCACGGATCAACAGCGCCAGTTGCATCACATCAGCCTGAATATAGCGGGCGATACGCTCGATGTCCTGGCGAAAATGAGGGGCCGGTCGAGGACGCTCGCAGAGAGCAAGCTTTGGCAGCACCTCAATATTGCATCTCAACTTAGCCGCGAGTTGCTGATCATCCAGCCCTTCCTGCTCCTGGTAGAGCGCAAGCGGCCCGGCCAGCAGATTTGGGCGTCCCTGGGCAAGCAATGCCAGGCGCTCGAGAGATGGATGCTTGGAATTCATGAGATTGTTCCTCCTGTGCGTTGAAGCTCTTGTGTGATGCGGCGGCGTAATCGCCGCGTGATGCGATTTTTTACCAGTTGGACCTGTTTGAGCCGCTCATCTTCGGGCCCGTCACTAAGCCCCAGTACGCGTGCGTATGGTTCCGGCGAGCGAATGCCATTCATGAGCAGGGTCACGATACGTCGTTCACGGGCATCGGGAAATGTCCGGTTGATAATCTGCCAGAGCGCCTCCGCTTGCACATGCCCCTCTACCATATCCGCGATGCCCAGGCTATCTGCTATATCTTGCTCCTGAAAATTGGGGTCGAAGAGAGATACCTGGTGCCTTGTAATGCGCTGTTCCTTGGCCCGCGCATTCTGGAAGTCGCGATAGGCGGCCATCGCAAGATAACTACGCAGGCCCGCGCGTCCCGGATCATATCTCTCCGGCTTATCCTGGTAATCTAGCAGCGCCTGGCCGACAGACTCTTCAACCAGCGTGGCATCGCAGTTGCTGCCCGCACGCCTGCCTACATCCTGCACCAGTGGAGCATAAAGCGCCTCGGCAAGCTGCGCAAAAGCAATCGGGTCATCCCTGGCGAGAATACGTTGATGAAAGTCATACTCTTGTGCTGTTGCTTTCATGTTACTAGTGACTCCTTGTCGCTATGATTATTATGCTGTATGCTGTTCCCATAGCAAAGCCGAATTTTGACAAATCGTGCGGAAAATTCCAAATCGATAGATTTTTACGGTCGCTTGAACACCAGCACATACTCTTCGGGATAGGCACGCACATCGCTCTGCGCAGTTGAGGAGAAACGCCCGGACTTCTTATCGCGTGTAGCTACGAGCACGCGAGCAGGTACCTTGCGCACAATCGTGCGTTCCACTTCCAGCCCAAGCTGGACGGCCATTTCACAGAGCCCCTGTGAGGTTGGAATGGTAATACCACGACGATAAGAATCGCCGACGATCAGTACCAGGTGTTTGCCTGGCATAGTGACCCGCGCCATCTCGCTCATGGCAAGGGACATGTCCTGAAAATAGTGCTGCAAGGCGCGCACCTCGCGATATACCGTCTGGGTCAATGAGCCCTCTGCCAGGAGCATTAGCTCGCCCAGGGCGGCATCGACGCTGGTGGAACCACTGGGATGCGATGTGGAATGTCCCGATGATGCCAGGCGAGAGACACCTTTCGAGCCAATCAAGGCTTCCTCGGCAGGAGAAATGATACCATAACGCTCGAACCAGAGCTGGGTAAGCTGGTGGATTTCTTTGTATTCATAGCAGGTGGCGTAGGGCGGGCTGGTAACGAGTAAATCAAGCGAGGCATCAGGCAAGCTCAACCGGCGCACGTCTTCGTGATCAATGTGACACCGATTCCCCGTTGCAGCAGGGTCCAGTCCGCGTTGTTCGATATCCTGCCAGTAGAGGCGATTGCGCTTCAGCATGTCGCGTACCTGCCTGCGAAACTCCTCTACAGGATCGCCCAGCACCTTATTGACGTCTTTTTGTGCCTTGGTGCTGCCACTGAGCCAGGTGGAGCAACGCCGCAAAATATTTGAGAAGCCGCATAGGAAGAACGTGCGGATGTCGCCCTCGCTATACAGAAGGATCAGTTGAAGCAGAAGCGCCAGGCTCTCGCGATAGGGTAATGGAAACCAGTAAGCGAGGCGTTCTTCCGCGCCGGCATGTGCGCTATCGATAGCCCCGATTGCCTCGATTTCAGATTGCGTCAAATGCCGTCTGCCAATACGAGAAACCGTGCCAAGCTGGCCCTCAAGCTCTGCCCAGGCAACCAAAAGGTCAGAAGGGGCAAGCGGGCGGCATTTAGCGCGGCTGATGAGCAGGGCGATCTGGCTGATATCCGCTCCCCAAAAGCGCCTGCCGGAGCGCAGGGCTTCGATTCCGGTCGTTCCTGAACCCACAAAAGGATCGCCGACCAGCTCGCCAGGAGCAGAATAGATTTCGATGAGTCGTCGTACGAGTTGTGGAATGAATTTGGCAGGATAGCGATGATAGCCATGTGGCCCCCACAAAGTCTCCTCGCGCGTCAAATGCGCGAAAGACCAGTCTCCGGGCTCCAGGGTCTCTTCTTGACTGTTAAGTAAGGGATAGCTCTCTCCAGTAAGATGCACTTTTTGCGCCATGCACGCACCTCGTCTTTTGTTTTTCACGCATAGTGTATAGAAGCTCAGGCACTTTGACAAGGTATCATAACAGGGGTCGCGCGCTTGTCGAACTACACCGTGTGCTGAAGCCAGGGGGAATTCTCTCAAATTCCACTTCGCGGAAAATGACCCTTTCGAGCCGGCTGAGGCGGTCGCCGAGGTAGAGCAGGAGATTCAGGCCGCGGGCGGACCGGTCACTGTCTATATCTATCCTGAAACCAAACACTGGTTCTTTGAAGAGAATCGCCCGGAATATGACGCCGGGGCAGCTCACCTGGCATGGGAACGCACCGTCGCGTTCTTGGACCAGCAACTTGATTAAGCGCCTGGAGAGTACCCCACCGCCGCCAGATCCGCCCGCATCTGCTCCAGGTGGGCGATCAAATGCCCGGTGACAAATTCCTCGATGAACCAGTCGAGGGACTTTTCGCCGTAGCGCACGTGCACGCCCGTCGATTGCAGATCGCTATCCTTCAGCTTGCTCAATACCTCTTGCAGGCGGCCATAGCTCGGAGGTAGCAGCGCTTTAATCTGTTGCAGGCTATCGTGGCTATGCTCTTCGATGGCGCGCAGGCGTCCCTCGTGCTGCATCGTGCGCCCAAAATTCTGGCCAGGGTGCGCTACCAGTTTCTCGATCTCGTTGGCCCAGTAGGGCATGAATTCGACGATATGCGCCAGGTTCTGCATGATCGTCCACTCGTTTTCCGCCGGCGCTTGATAGAGTTTGCCCTGTTCTAATTGAGCTAACGGGCCATTCATAAGCTGGTTGAGTTCTTCGTAAGAATGCTGAACACTCAGACGAATTGCCTCCACCTGTGGATTGGCTGGTGATGAAGCCATGTGTTTGCCCCTTTACTTGCAGAATATTTTCCTCCATTATGCTATAGAAATCGGCAAACAACAACCACAAAAGCACTGGCGTGAGTGGCTCGTAGTCATTGTAAGGGCGGGGGCGGCCTGGCATGGGGATCTCTCTCCCCGACACTTTTTCCCGTGGGGACAGCACTTGCCAGGCCGCATCAAAAAGTGCCGGGGAGAGAGATGGGGGTGGGGGACCACCTGCTAGATCAATTCGCACTCTACAGCGCTCACCTTCGCTTCCTCCCGTGGTTAAGAAATGGTTGAGTTTTTGGGATTTTGGTACTATTTTTAACTCCTACATGTTCCAAAAATTGACGAACCCTGGTCTATACAGGTAGACTCACCAGTAAGTTGTGACGAAAACCGTAGTAGATAAGACTAGTAAGAGGTACGATATGCCGCAATTCCGCCCATTTGCACCATTTCCGGAAACAAATGGAGTTGGCCTGATTGAAGTGCCAGAGGAAGAAAACATTCCAGTTTACGCGCCCAGAACGACCTCCCCTCTCAATTTATTTCCAGAACAATCTGTGAGCACCGGTACTCGCACTACCGAAGAACTCAAACCTGTTTCAGATACACCCCCGTTTACAACCGGTCCCATCTCACTTACAAGCGCGCTCAAGGCCACGATGCCGGCAGATAAAATCGCTCAAAAGCGCATCGTGATTATTCCAGGCACTAATAAAAGCAGGATATCTAATGCGGCCGATGTACCGGCAAGGCGCAAGAATTCAAGGCTCCGCAATGGCATCATTCTTGCCATTATGGGAGTTATCCTGGTTACTACGCTGCTGTCATTGACTCCCCTGGCTTCCGGGCAGGGTTCGGCTCCCCCGCTGATTCGTTTCGGAAGCTGGGTGCAAACGCAGGTGGCGAACTGGCAGATTATTTCTCATGACAACACGCCGCCCGTTGCGCAGAATAATCCTCCTCAGATGCAAGCTCCCCCTCAGATGCAGTTGCCGAAAAGCCAGTATATTGCTATCGCGCAGCAGGATGCGATAAACGCAGGCATCTCTCCTGATTATTTTGTACGGCAGATCAACCAGGAGAGCGGCTTTAATCCCAACGCCTATTCCCCCTCCGGGGCCGAGGGAATCGCGCAATTCATGCCTGCTACGGCCCGGGGACTCGGTATCGACCCCTGGAACCCCATTCAGGCATTGCAAGCTGCTGCTAATGTGATGGCCGGTTATAGCCACCAGTATGGCGGCAATTACGCCATGGCCCTGGCCGCCTACAATGCCGGTTCCGGTACCGTTCAATGGGCCGTCCAGAGCTGCGGCTCGAACTGGATCAGCTGCCTGCCGGCGCAGACACAGAATTATATCTATGTGATCATGGGGATATAAATCAGTGATGCGTCAAACATGAAGCTTAAGGAAGAAAGCAAATCAACCAGGTAAACAAAAATGGCAGCATATCATTCCCGGGTTCGAGCGCAACCTCGATCAGTTTGACGTAAAGAACCATTGAAAGCAAGAGCAAAAAACAGAGCAGCGCTATGCGCTTCAGCGCTGAACGGGTACGCTCCCCCCTGGCTCACCGGAAAGCGGAAACAACAGCCTCTTTCAACTTGACAACCCTCCTCGCTATACCATACAATTTGATATATCCATATGGAGATATGAGAGTCACCGATGTGTATCTCAAAAGGAGCGTCACCTATGACTACGACCGCCCTACGCAGCGAAGAGGACGTACTGAATCGCATCCACAAGCAGCAACTGATCGAGTCTATCGACCAGATGAGTCCTGTCTACCTGGAAGGAATGAAGCGCATTCTTACCGTCTCCGCTGATACAGAATTGATCAGCGCACCCGCTTATTACCACGCCGCCGTCCACGCACCTTCTCTCAACACATTTGGTACCGCGATTTCTATTATACAGGACGAATTGGGGCATGCGCACATCGCTTACCGGCTGATGCGCGACCTGGGCGTGGATACGGACGCATTGATCTTTGAGCGCGACCCTCGTAATTTCAAGTACCCGTATGCGTTTGATGTTCCGCTGGATAGCTGGGTAGAGCTGGTCGTTGCCAACGCCTTCTACGACCGCGCCGGCTACACACTGCTCGGCGATGTCTACCAGAGTACGACCTTCGGCCCCTGGAAGCGCGCGCTGGTGAAGGTAGACAAGGAAGAGACGTTCCACCTGCGCCATGGCGAGCAGGGTATGCGCAGGATCAACCAGGACCGCGCCGGACACGAGGAACTTCAGAAGGCCGTCGACTGGATGTTCCTGCTGACCGTCGAATGGTTCGGCCTGCCGGACGACCTCAAGAAGCATAGCGAACAGCTCGATTACGGCTTCAAGGGTCATAGCAACGACGAACTACGCCAGATCTGGATGTCCACTGCTGTGCCGTTGTGTAATGAACTACAGCTCAACGTTCCCGCGCACTATGATGAGGAGCAGAAAAAATACGTCATCGATTGCCCGTTCCCGGCGCATTTCGATGCCAGGGCCAAGCGCTGGCTGCTTGAAGATGGCCCCTGCACCTGGGACGATGTGATGAAACGCTGGAAGGCGCGCGGCCCCAAGAACGAGGAATTTGTCGGCATGGTGCAGCGCGGCAAACGCGAGATGCTGCGCCTGTTGGAGCAGGACTGAATCATGGCTACCACATATCCATCACTTGAAACCCATCCACAAAATGACACATTGTGTCCCGCTTTGTGGGATGCCCTGCGCGATGTAGAGGACCCGGAGATTCCTATTAGCGTTGTCGATATGGGCCTGATTGTTGATATAAAAGAACACGAGGGCATTGTTGATCTCAAGCTGACCTTTACGGCAATGGGATGTCCGGCGATGGACTTCATCATGGACGATATTCGCGCGCGCCTGCTGCGCGAACCGGGTGTACGCGAAGTGCATATCGAGACCGTCTGGGACCCCGTCTGGACCAAGGCGCGGCTGAGCGAAGAAGGCATAGATATCCTGAGAACGTGGGGGATTGCGACATGAATACAACAACGACTGAAACGGCGCCATCTCCGGCCACCCGGCGTCAGGCATTAAACGAAACACAGGTCTGGCAGGTTTACGCGCGCCGCAAATACGAAGAGCCACTGCACGAAATCGGCAATGTCATGGCCGATGACGTGGAACTGGCAAAAGTCTACGCGCGCAGTATTTACGACGAGTTCAGCTGGATCGAGATGGTGCTTGTGCCGCGGAATTGTATTGTTACCGTGATCGAATCGTAAGGAACAAAAACATATGTCTAACACACGTATAGACAACGCGGCGCTGTTCGCCGTCCTGTCATCGCTGGCCGACAACAAACAGGCCATCGGGCGGCGCTATGCCTACTGGTGCAACGGCGCTCCAGCATTGGAAGCCGCCGTCGCCGCCGCCGCCATGACACAGGACGAATTAGGGCACGCGCGCACGCTCTATCCACTGCTCGAGGACTTCACGCAGGCCGAAGCCGATCCCGCCCAGGTCGAGCCAATGACGCGCACACTCCATTATCACGTTGCCTGTCTCGACCAGGATTTCTCGGGCTGGGCCGACTTCGTTGCCACCAACTTCCTGCTGGATAACGCGCTCACAACCTTCTTCGAGGCCGCTGAGAACTCGACCTACGAGCCGCTGCGCCAGCGTTCCCGCAAAATCGTGCAGGAAGAGCGCCTGCACCAGGTGCACGCCGAGGGCTGGGTGCGCCGCCTGGCGAAAACCGGGGGCGCTGTGCGGGCCACGCTTGCCAGCTCCCTCGCGCGTCTGTGGGGTGAGACCTTGTGCTGGTTCGGACCCAACGATGATGCCAACATGCAGCAACTCTACCGCGAGGGGATTATCGACGCGACCCCCGGTGAACTGCGCAGTCGCTACCTGCAAAAGATCATGCCCACGCTAAGCGGCCTGGAGATGGATGTACCCGTTTCCTTCGATGCCACAACCAAACGCTGGGAACCCAACCGGCCACTGCCCTGGTCGGAATGGGATGCCGCAAGCAGGAGGCTGCCCGCCGCCGTACCAGAACACTCGTAGGGACGACCAGGCTTACACAGGTAAGTTTTTGAACATGATGCGTCGTCATTGTAAGGGCGGGGGCGGTTGGAATGCGGAGTGGGGACCCTGGTGGTCGCCCTCTCCATGGGGCCTGGTGGTTGCCCGGAAGATATACCGCGAAGGTGAGTTGAGATGGGATATAATACAAACAACCTGGATAGACCCGCGAAAAAGGCCGCGATAGCCTGCCCTTTTTGCGGCTCAACCGATACCGAGCTATTCTCGTTATTCGGCCAGCAATTGCTGACCGTACAATATTACTGTAACGCATGTCATACCCCTTTTGAATGTATCAAGGACGATGACATCCTGGACGCCTATGCAAGACGAAAGGAAGAGCGATCATGACAACGACAACCGAACGAACGCTGGTAAACTATACCGTGACCGATGGCATTGCCATTATCGAGCTGACGAATCCACCCGCCAACACCTACAGCTACGAGATGATGCGCCAGCTGGACGAGGCTATTTTGCAGGCGCGTTTTGATGAGAATGTGCATGTATTGTTGCTGCGTGGGGCAGGCGAAAAGTTCTTCTGCGCCGGCGCCGAGATATCGATGCTTAACGCCGTTACGCCAACATTCAAGTACTATTTCTGCCTGCACGCCAACGAGACGTTACTGCGGCTGGAGCAGACGCCCAAGCTGGTCATTGCGGCGCTCAACGGCCACACGGTTGGCGGCGGTCTGGAGATCGCGCTGGCCTGCGATATTCGTATCGCGCGCCGCAATGCCGGGAAGGTTGGCCTGCCGGAGATCAACCTTGGTGTGCTTCCCGGCACCGGTGGCACGCAGCGCCTGGCACGCGCCCTGCCCAAGAACAAGGCCATCGAAATGATGACCGAAGGCAAGCTGATCAGCTTTGAAGAGGCCCAGCAACTCGGCCTGATCAACTACATCTACGAGTCCGAGGGCTACTGGGACAAAGTCATGGAGTACGCGCGCGGTTTCTGCCCGCCGAGCAAGGCATCTAAGACCGTCGGTCGCATCAAGCGTTCCGTGCAATCCGGCGCCGAGGTTTCGCTCTCCGAGGCTCTGGCTATCGAGCGCGAGCTGCAGCAGCTCTGCTTCCAGAGCGAGGATGCCAAAGAGGGTCTCGCGGCCTATGCGGAGAAACGCCAGGGGAAATTCGCGGGTAAGTAGTGTTTTCTGATCGGCACTTATCACGCCCCGCAGGGCCGTGATAAGTGCCGATCAGAAAACACCAGTAGGTAATATTTTATGCCCGACTTACACATACGCCGCCATAATAATATACTCTGGCTGATTCTTGACCGGCCCCCGCTCAATATTCTCTCAATCGAGATGCTCGATCATCTGACGGCGGCCATGCGGCAGGCCATGAAGAATGCGCCGCGACTAATCGTCATCACCGGGGCGGGAGAGCGCGCCTTCTGCGCCGGGGTCGATATACACGATCATCTTCACGGGCGCGAAAAAGAGATGCTGCGGGCAGTGTACGATAATTGTGCGGCCTTTGAAGAATTGCGCGCGCAACATATTCCTACCGTAGCACTGGTGAAAGGTCACGCGCTCGGCGGTGGCTGTGAACTGGCCGCGCTGTGCGATACCGTGATTGCCCGCGAGGATGCTACTTTCGGCCTGCCGGAAATCAAACTCGGCGTCTTTCCGCCGGTTGCTGCCGCCTATTTTCCTTCACTTATCGGTCGCGTTGCCACAATGCGCCTGATGCTAACAGGCGAGACCATTTCCGCCGCCGAAGCGCTCCGCCTTGGCCTTGCCCATCAAATCCTCTCCTCGCGCCGCTTCCTTCTCGACGCTGAAGAACTCCTTACCATGCTGGCAACCCCGAACATGAGCAAGCAGGTACGTTCATAGTTCATAGAACTACGAACGGGAACTTTTGCCTGCCGGCAAACGTTCGGATAGTACAAGTACTCATCATACTTATTCATGTATTGAGGTTGCTTAGGAAGCAAGGACGATAGTAAGGTAAGGAGTTACTCTAATGCGTACACAACACATGTCGAAACGAAGATCGCTGCTTACGGTTGTTTCGCTTGCCATAGCACTGGCATTTCTACTCTCGGCCTGTGGCGCCACAGCGGGAGCAGGCTCAGGGTCAGGATCGGGTTCAAGCGGAAATACGCCAACGCCAACCGCCACTTCGGGCGGCACGAGCGGCACAGCCGATGGTTGCCCCAGCAGCGCTACCGTAAGTTCCAGGCCAAAACCAAACGTGACGGTGAATCTGAAGAATATGAATTCTACAGTAACCGCGCATGTTGCTGACATAATCGAAGTTGATCTGCCATTCGGCCAGATGTGGCAAGGCCCCGCCTCTGTACCGGGCAATTTGACGCTGCAACAGCCCGCCGGGTACGCGGTACAGGCCAGCAAGGTCTGCGTGTGGCAATTCACCGCTCAAAACACCGGCACGGCGCAATTGATATTCGCTGGCAGAGCCATCTGTAAGAAAGGCCAGGCCTGCCCGCAATATGTAATGCAGGTGCCTTTTACGATTGAAGTGAAGTAAGACTCGTCCGGTTCTCCGGGGCAATGCGAAGCGGCCTGGCGGCGAATGTGCTGCCAGGCCGCTTCGCATTGCCCCGGAACTTGCTCAGGCCTTGATCTTCACATTCTTGGGGTCATACAACGGCTCTTTCATCACCGTTGCTCCGTATCTTACGCCGAACAACTGCACTGCTACCCTGGTTCCAGGCGCTGTGTACTCGACAGGCAAATAGCCATAGGCGATGCTCTGCCTTACCGTATAGCCGTAGCCGGCGCTCGTGACGCGGCCCAGAACGCGTTCTCTATCGACCTCTAGAAATGGCTCGCCTCCCAGGGCTACGGCTCTGGGATCGTCAAGCACCAGGCAGCACAATTTACGTGTGATACCCTGCGCCTTGATACGCTCTAAAGCCGCTTTGCCGAGGAAATCGCCTTTCGCGAGCTTGACGGCGAAACCGAGACCCGCCTCGTAGGGATTGTATTCCGAATGAATATCAGTACTCCAGTAGCGATAGCCCTTCTCCAGGCGCAGCGATTCGATGGCGTGGTAGCCCGCGGCGACGAGGCCTAATGGTTGCCCTGCCTCCCAGAGGGTATCCCAGAGCCGGAGTCCATATTCCATAGGCGCGTAGATTTCCCAGCCGAGTTCGCCCACGTAGGTGACGCGCAGGGCCAGGGCCGCAATATCGCCTATTGCCACCTGCCGGGCCGTGAGATAGGGAAAGCCTGCATTGGAGAAATCGTCTTCGCTGACCTGCCGCATCAACTCACGCGCTCGCGGACCCCAGACGCCGATGCAGCAGCGGCTCGAGGTAATATCGTTGACATACACCGAGCCATCGGTGGGCATCTGGCTGCGCATCCAGGCGAGGTCGTGATTGCCAAATGCGGTGCCGGTAATGATCTGAAAACGGTCAGGAGCCAGGCGCGTGACGGTCAGATCGCATTCGATACCACCTTGTTTGTTGAGCATCGAGGTGTAGGTGACGGTCCCTACCGGTTGATCCATCTGGTTATCGGTAATGTATTGCAGGAAGGCCAGCGCTCCAGGGCCGATTACCTCTATTTTGCTGAAAGAAGTCTCGTCGAATAGCGCGACACGCTCGCGCGCGGCCACATGTTCAGCGCCGATAGCAGGCGACCAGTAGCGAGCGGCCCACCCGTAGGGAACCGGCCAGTTCTCGCCCTCGGCAAGACGTCCGTTGGGCGCGAACCAGTTGGGACGTTCCCAACCGGCTTTCTCGCCGAAGACCGCGCCCAATTCCTCGAGCCGGTTGTAGAGAGGACTGAGCCTCAATTTGCGCGCGCTGCTACGCTCCAGGGCCGGATAGCTGATATCGTAGTAGGTGCTGTACACCTCGTGAACGCGGGTCGCGATGTAGCGGCGGCTGGCGGTATAGGCCCCAAAACGACGCCAATCCATGTGCCAGAGATCGAGGCTGGGCTCGCCATCAACAATCCACTCCGCGATCATCTTGCCAACTCCGCCGGCCCCGGAGACGCCATGCGCGCAAAAACCACAGGCGGCCCACAAGCCGCGCACCTCCGGCGATTCGCCGAGAATAAATTCTCCATCCGGCGTAAACGACTCCAGGCCGTTTATCCGCCTGACCAGTTCCACATGCTTTAAAGCAGGAATGCGCTCAACACAGCCATTCATCAAGCTGGAAAACCGTGGTGGGTCGAATTCGAGGACGGTCGGATTGGGAGTATCAGGAATGGCATCGACCGCGAGCGCGGCGGGATTGCGTTCGTAGCCGCCGAGTACCAGGCACTGCCCATCCTGCCGGAAATAGACCAGCTTGTCGGGGTCGCGCAGATTAGGGATGGTGACGTCTCCGGCCAGTTCGGGCAGTGGAGCGGTCACAACGTACTGGTGCTGCATCGGAATGAGCGGAATAGAAATGCCGGCCATACGCCCGATGCGCGGCGACCAGATGCCAGCGGCAATCACCACAATCTCGCTGCGAATGCGACCGCGTGAAGTCTGAACGGCCTGCACGCGCCCATTTACCACCTCGATTCTGGTCACGCGGGTATCCGCGTAGAAGCAAGCTCCACGCTGCCGGGCAATATTCGCCATCGCCTGAGCCAGCACAGGCGCCTTAGCGGAGCCATCGGTAGGAAGATAAAGAGCGCCCTCGACTCCTTCCAGGCTCATCAGCGGAAACAATCTTTTCGCTTCACCTGGACTGATCAACTCGGCTGCCAGGCCTACGCCTTTCGCGAAGCCGGCCTGCCGCTGCAGCTCTTCCATGCGCCCCTTAGAAGAAGCCAGGCGCAGGCTGCCCACCTCGAAATAACCGGGATTGCCATCGACCGCGAGCCGCTTGTAAAGGGAAACGCTATAGACCAGCATTTTTGTCAGGCTGACGGAAGAGCGCAGTTGACCCACAAGGCCGGGCGCGTGCGATGTGGTGCCCCCGCTGAGTGATCCTTGCTCAAGCACAACGATGTCACGCCACCCCAGTTCCGTGAGGTGATACGCAATACTCGAACCCGCGATGCCACTGCCGATAATGACTACCCTGGCCTGATCATGCATAAAGAAGTCTCCTGTTGAATATGTCAAACCCCATCTCCTACATCGCGCAGCCATTCTTCAAACGGCGACCTTTCAACGTTATGCAGGAAACGGTTGAGATGATCATGAGCATACGCTTTGTAATCAAAGTCCAGTTCGGAAATGCCCAGTTGCAAGAAGCCCCAGAACGATTCGCGCAAATCCGAAGCGAGGCGCATGAGGTGCAGATGCGCCAGGTCTGTGGGTCGCACTTCACCAAAATAGGAACGCAGCAGCAGTTCGCATTGCTCCTCGCTTAAGGATTGATTGACGGAAAAATTGCCCAGGTCGAAGAACATGTCTCCCATCGCCGCATATTCCCAATCGAGTATCCAGATGGTTTGCCCATCATCGATGAAATTGCTGGCCAGCAAGTCATTATGGCATGGCACCGGCGCGGCGATATTCCCCAGCGCCTGTTCAATTCGTGCCATCAACGCAAAAACATGGGGCAGCGTGTCTGGAAACGAGACGCCATTTTCGAGCGCCAGCTTATGGTAGTTACGCACGGTCTCGAAAGGCGAGAACGTGCCAGGGAACGCGGGTCCGGCATGGTAGCGTTTCATGGCATCGACGATGCGATGCAGCACTGCGGGCCGGGCCGCGGTTTCCGGCGTCATGATATCGCCATCGACGAAGCGCGTCACCAGCACTTCTTCGGAAGCGAGAAAATCAACTACCGGCGCTCCGACGCCAAGTGAAGCGGCAATGGTGGTACAGATGCTTTCACGCTGGCGGTCGATGCCAAGCAGGTGCGTTCGCTTACCGCCGATACGCAGCACGAACGTTTCACCGCCGGCCTCAATGCGGTAATTCTGATTCGTGATGCCGCCCGGCAAGGGTGTTACATGAACATCTGAAGCATTCCATCCCGGCACCTGGCCTATAATGCGCTCAAGGCGTGAATCCATACGTTCCTTTCTTGAGAAAAAAGAAACCCGATGGGGGATTGGTTGTAGGGTCTGCGCCTGTGCTCGTACCCCCGTGTAGGACAGGCGCTATCCCTACGGCCAATCCGGTTTTTGTTACGATATCATGAGATTACACGCTGCATGAGGTTGCGTCAAGCGGCTGGATTGTCCATAATTTTTCCAGAAGATATAGCTGGAACCGTACTTTCTATGGCTCAAGGTGTCTCATGACGAATATCACTTCAATTGTGCGCTTACTGGAACTGCTTTTGCTCATCGCCTTGATTGTGATACTGGCGACGAGAAGATTGCGCATTCCTTACACGCTCGGGCTTGTAGTCGTGGGACTGGCTGCCAGTCTCTCCGGTTTTTTCCCAGGTGTTCACCTGACGCCAGACCTGGTACTGTTCGTTTTCCTCCCTGCGCTCCTTTTCGAGGGCGCCTGGTCGATAGAAACAAAACACCTGCGCCAGAACTGGTTCCATATCTTCTTATTAGTAGGGCCGGGGCTGCTGATTTGCGTGGTCTCGATAGCGCTACCGCTGCACTTTTTCGCCGGCATCAACTGGTTGACGGCCTTTCTGCTGGGGGCCATTCTCTCGCCGACCGATCCCGTTGCTGTATTAGGATTGCTGCGCCAGTCGAAAGTTGATGTGAACCTCTCGTCGATCATCGAGGGAGAGAGCCTCTTGAATGATGGAGTTGCCGGGGCGCTCTACTCCATCTTTCTCTCGCTCATCCTGCTTTCAATGCAGGGCCAGTCTCCGGCAGGGTTCCAGCCCTGGCTCAACAGCTTCCTCTTGTTCCTGCTCGAAGCTGGTGACGGCACACTTATCGGCCTGGCAGGAGGGTTTATTGTGAGCCGGCTAGTCAGATTGATCGACGAGCCGTTAATAGAGACGACGATTACGATTGTGACGGCCTATGGCATTTACCTGCTGGCCGATACGCTGCATACTTCAGGCATCCTGGCAGTTATTTTTGCCGCTCTGTTACTGGGCAGCTATGGGCGGCGTACCGGCATGGCGGAGCATACGCTAGAGGCGGTCGATAATTTCTGGAGTGTGATTGCTTTCATTGCCAATGCGCTGGTCTTCCTGCTGGTAGGCGCTGAACTCAACCCCGCGCGCTTCCTCTCCAGTACATCATTGTCCTCACTGCTCATCACGGCGGGTATAACGGTTGTCGCGGTCTTGTTATCGCGCCTGATAGTCGTCTTAATGCTGCCATGGCTAACGCAGCCACTCATTCCCCCAACACTCTGGAGCTTTCTGCCGGCCTCCTGGCGCGTCGTCATTTTCTGGAGCGGCCTGCGTGGCGCTCTATCGCTTGCCCTGGTGCTGGCACTACCCCTGAATATACCCTCGCACGATAGCCTGGTGGCCTCGACGTATGCCGTGGTGTTCTTTACCTTGCTGGTGCAGGGTTTTACTTTGCGCTTCGTTTTGAAAGGACCGCCTTCGGTATCGAAGTAGCTGAGAGGGTTAGATGAGGCCTCGGATGTAGGTGAGGCCTTTACTCATGCATCCCGTCAACAAGCGCGTTCACAGCGTTTTGGGCTGGGTACACATGCTACTTATCTTAGTTGTGATATACTTGGCGCTAGCAAAGAAATGAGGTAGGATATGAGTCCGCGATTGCCCTGTATATGTGGATGACTTGCGCAAGCTGCTTTGATCTGGAGGATAAAGTCATCCCAATTTTCCATGATGTATTGCCACCCGGTGCAGGCGCGAACAATTTTCATAAACAAAGTTACCGCGATACTCATACCTATCACGGAAGGATATTTCAAAAACATGACGACAGACTCAGCATCTTCCAACGCCCGAACCTATAGCAATCGCATCGGGCTGACGGCCGATTCTCCGAATTTTCCGGCGGAATGGAATTCGGTGATGGAAAAGGTACGTATTGCCGATGAACTGGGCTACGATTCGATCTGGCTCGGCGAGTCCTGGGGCTATGAACTTTTCACATCGATGGCCGACCTGGTACGTGTCACCAGGCGCATCAAAATTGGAGCCGGCATCGCCAATATTTATTCGCGCACGCCCGCGCTGATCGCCAGCACGATTGCTACACTGGACGAGCGTTCCGGCGGCCGCATGATCCTGGGACTGGGACCGTCGGGAGCCAACGTGATTGAACACTGGCATGGCGTGCCGTTCCAGAAACCGGTGCAGCGCACGCGCGAATATGTGGAGATCATTCGCATGATCCTGCGCGGCGAAAAACTGGTCTATCATGGCGAATTTTTCAACCTCGAGCGCGGCTTCAAGCTGCGTTTCACGCCTCCGCGCACGAACATTCCTATTTATATCGCGGCTATGGGGCCGAAGAACGTGGTGCAGTCGGGCGAAATTGCCGATGGCGTGCTGCCCGTCTACTGGCCGGCGAACAAATGGGGCGATCTGCGCGCGCAGCTTGACGAGGGAGCGCGCATTGCGGGCCGGCCACCGCACAGCGCCGCCATCGCCCCTTACATCACTACAGTAATCCTGAGCGAGCAAGCTGATGAAAATGAGCGTGCGGCGGCTCGTGCCATCGTTGCTTCACCCCTGGTCTACTACATCGGCAGGATGGGCGTCTATTACGCGCAAATGCTGATGCGCAACGGTTTTGGAGCCGAGGTCGAAACCGTTCAAAAAGCCTGGGAGCAGGGCATGAAAGGCGCCATAGCTGCCGTTCCTGACAACCTGTTGGAGGCGACCTCCATCGTTGGCACTCCACAGGAGATCGTCGCCAAACTGGATACATGGGTAGCGGCAGGCGTAGACGAGCCAATTTTGAGTATGCCCGCTGGCACACCGGATGAGGCGGGAGAAAAATTGGCGGGGCTAATGCAGGCGCTGATGGCGTAGGCCCCCATTGATTGCGAGTACGGTCGATAATGATTTTTCACGATCAAAATCGGGAAGCATCCGCGAATGTCATGCTGAGCGCAGCGAAGAATCTCTATTCGCCGACACTTTTTGGTGGTCGCCCTCCTCGGGACAGCGCTTGCCAGGTCGCACCAAAAGCGTGCCGGGGAGAGAGCTAGTGCAAGGGGACGAGGGCCGATACATTGGCGGTGGGCACGGTATACCTGTCTCCCGGAGAGGACTGCCCGGCCCTTACGGAATCACACACTTCCCACGCGCTTCAAACTCGTCCGCGTGCTTCAAACGTTTGCCTACTGATGGATGGTCGTGGAACAGGAATTCGATGATGGGCGATGGCTCGACATCGGATAGGTTCTGGTTAGCCAGGCGCTTCATCGCTCCTTTGAATGCCTCTACCATGCCGGTGGATTGCAGCGCATACTCATCGGCCTGGTACTCAATTAAGCGGCTAATAGCGTTTCCTATCGGCATGATGACCAGACCATACGCGCCGATCAGCGCCAGCAGCAGAGGTATCGTTGAAGCATCGGCCAGCGCGGGATAGTAATGCCGGGTATTGACCGCCCAGTGCAATATTAGATTCACGATACACAGGCCGCCCAGCGTCAATATCGATTGGCTGATAATCAGCTTCCAGATATCACGATGCACGTGGTGCCCTAATTCGTGCGCTAACACAACTTCGATCTCGTCCGGTGTATAGCGGTCCAGCATCGTATCGCCGATCACGATGCGGCGGGTGTTGCCCAATCCCATCAAGGCGGCATTGGCGGCTGTCGTCTTGTTGCTCATGTGCATGGTAAAGACGCCGCGCACGCGTGTGTGGGCGCGTGTGGCCAGCGCCAGCAGGCGTTTTGTCAGATCGCCTTCGGGCAGGGGAGTGAATTTGTAGAACAGTGGCAAAATCAGCACCGGCGCGAGGTTCGCCATAATCACCGTGAAGAACAGCATCACGATAGCGACCCATAACCACCAGCTAGCGGGTTGAAAAGCCAGCAGCGCGTAGACCAGTTCGATTACCAGTCCCTCCAGCGCCAGGCCCAGTAACAAACCCTTGAACAAATCGCCCAGCCAATCACCCAGTTTCATGGTCGAAAGCCCGTAACGATGTGGCAGAACGAAGCCATTGTAGTATACCAGCGGAGCGGTGAGCATCTCGTAGACTAGCATCAGGATCAGGAAGTAGACCAGCACCTGCCAGGGAAACCAGCCGGCAACCGGCTGCCAACCGAGCGGCTGCAGCAGGTTGCGCAGCCAGCTATTCAGATTGGTTGCCAGTAAGATAATGACGCCTGCCGCGCCCATCGCCATATTCACAAGCGAGAGACGGCGGCGTATCCGCGCATATTCTTTCGCCTTCCGTTGCCGCTCTGCATCGATCTCAGCGTGTTGTTCTAATTGAATGTCCATGCTTGCCTTTTCCCGGTTATGATATATGAAGAGAGTCATTTGTTTGCATTTTATCACAACCGGGCCTCTGAGAAGGAATAACTAGCTCATTTCATGATGCATCATCTCATGCTCCGGCTTGTTCATCATGCGCAGCATCGGTATGCCGCCGTTGCGGATAAAGCGGATGACCAGTACGGCTGCCAGGATAAGAAAGATGGTGTTCAAGAACGTTGTATAGTTCCACTGTATCCCTTCCGTGATCGCAACAATGTTGCGGTTCTGTGGGATGATACCCAATGCCCCGAATAGAAATTCCACAATATATCCGGCGACCGCCATCGTCACGTAGAATGTGACGAGAATATACGCCATTACCTTCCAGCCGTAATATTTGCGATAAATGTCCAGGATGGGCAGGATGATGAGGTCCGCGAAGATAAAGCTTACCACGCCGCCAAAACTAATGCCGCCGCGCCACAAAACGGCCGCCAGCGGTACATTGCCAACAGAACAGACGAAGCTGACAATGGCCACAAGCGGCCCAACCAGCGGGCCTTCGATTTTCGCGATAGTTGGATCGTTGGAGAAGAAAAACGCGCGCCAGAACGAATCGGGTACCCAGGCGGCTAAAGCTCCTGCTATCAGCAACCCAAGCGCAATATCGACCCATACAGATGCCCAGCCCATCACGAAATAACTGCTCACAGCCGTAAATCCCTTGCCGCTGAACAACTTCGAGAAAAATGAGCCGCCGGAGACGCTCATATCCATCGTCGCATGTCCCTCCATCCTGCCCACCAGATTCTTCTCCGCCTGCGCCCTTGCCGCCTGCACAAGTCGTGGTCGTAGGGTCAAATGGAAGATGATCGAGATAAGGCTCACCATCAGAATGCCGCCGATAAATTCTGCCAGCGCAAACTGCCAGCCCATCAGTACGATTAAAATGATGCCAAGCTCAATCACGAGATTGGTAGAGGCAAGTTCGAACGCCATCGACGCCGTAAAACTGGCCCCTTTTTGAAAGATGGATCGCGCCAGGGCAACGGCGGCATACGAGCAAGAGCTTGAGGCAATGCCAAACAGCGTGGCAAAGGTAAGGCACTTCGGCCCATCGCATCCAAGCGTCTTAGCCATCGCCTGGTGCGATACAAGCGCCTGAATAATACCCGAGAGGGTAAAGCCCAGGATTAAGGGCCATAATATTTCCCAGAACATGCTAAACGACATATAGAGGGCCTGACCGATGCTGTTGATTACCTGCACAGAAACTCCCTTTCACTAATAGTTTGTGGTTTTACTTTTACTCAACATTATGCATCTATGCTAAGACCCATACCCCCCTGGTATGGGTATACGTTTAGATTGTAAAAGATATTGTCAAGAGGTTACTTACTTCCCACCTATCCAGTATTCCGGAGTACTATTGAATGAACCAGGCGGTCGGCCCCCTCAGACTCGTATTGTATAATGTCGTTATTGCTTTTGAAGCATAAGATGAGCCTGAAATATAAAGAAGGAGATTAAATGATGAGCGAACGAATTGGTTTTATCGGATTAGGGAACATGGGCCGGCCTATGGCCGGCAACCTCTTGAAGGCCGGCTTTGATCTGCGTGTCTATAACCGCAACCCGGCTAAAGCGGAAGCCCTGGTTGCGCAAGGAGCGAAGCAGGTTTCCCATCCTGCTGAGGCCGTGGAGCCGGGCGGGATTGCGATTACAATGGTCGCCAACGATGCCGCTTTAGAGCAGGTGGTATTGGGCGAGAATGGTTTGTTGGGACGGCTGGGTTCAAATGGCATCCACCTGTCGATGAGTACTATATCGCCTGCTACGGCGCGCAAACTCGCGGACCTGCATGTCAGGCATGGAAGTACGTATGTCGCGGCGCCGGTCTTTGGCAGGCCGGAAGCGGCAGCGGCCCAGCAATTGTGGATAAACGTCTCCGGTCCACAAGCGGCAAAGGAACGGGTACAGCCTGTGCTGAAGGCGCTGGGGCAAGGTATTTTTGACTTTGGCGAAGAGCCTGGAGCCGCCAACGTGGTGAAGCTGGCCGGCAACTTTCTGGTCGCAGCCGCAATGGAAGCGATGGCTGAAGCCCTGACGCTGGCCGAAAAGAATGGTATTGACCGTTCTCAGGTAATAGATATGTTTGGCCAGACCATTTTCAACAGCCCCATTTATCGCAATTACGGGAAAGCTATCGCGCAAAAGCGGTATACACCGGCCGGTTTCTACCTCTCGCTGGGCTTGAAGGATGTCAGTCTCGTTTTACAAACCGCCAACGAAGCGCAGATGCCAATGCCATTTGGAAGTCTCCTGCATGATCGCTTTATGTCGTCGATAGCTAAGGGGCGAGGAGAGATGGATTGGTCGGCGCTGGCGCTAGGGGTTTCGGAGGATGCTGGTTTATCATAGCATTCACGAACTTCAACAAAGAATAGGAGATGCGCTACTACACAACCCGGTAGCGGGCCTTGCGCCGCCATACTTCGACGCAGGCCCTCGCTCAAGCCGGATTTAAACCTATCAGATGGCTCATGCCCGCTGAAAGTCGTTTTTAGCTGCCGGTCATGCTTGCTCAAGGCCAGGCACATCACAACACGTGCGTCTCGAACAGCCGCCACTCCGGGTCAAAATCGAACGCTGCCAGCGTTCGCTCGCCTGCAAGCCCGCGACGTAGCATGACACGTGAGTTTTTGCCATCGACCAGAATCCAGCAGTTGTGATCGACATCGTAGCGGCAGTCTTGCAGCCAGGTGGTGCCTGAGTCAATTTCCTGCAGGACCCGCCCGCCGTCTTTGTCGATGTTGACCAGCAGCGCCCTGCCGCGCACCGTGTCCGCGACGGTAAAGTGATTCTCATCCAGCACGCGCACGGCGTGGGGATGGTCTAAACCCTCCAGGATTGGCTGCCACTCGCCGGTTTCGCGGTCGATGGCAATCACCATCCCCTGGTGGAAAAGCGAGGCCAGGAAGCGACCGTCGGGCAGTTCCGCGGCTGAATTGATGTGCGTCGTCTGGCTCAGCGTTCCATACTGGATGTTACGATGGTCGGCGGTTTTATCGATCTTGCGGCGGCGACCGCCGGGTGTGAACTCGAAGCCGTGGTCGGTTGCCCACCAGCTCCACAGCACCTCACCATCGCGGTTGAACTCAAGCAGCAGGTCAAGACCTGTGCTGGCAACCAGGTAGCCACGGCGTGTGCGCGATATCGAGTGCAACGCGTTGAACTGGGGCAAACTGACTACATTCTGGCGCAGGCCAAGGTTGGAGTCAACTTCATGCACGCTGCCAAAAGCGGTGACGAAAACACCCCTGTCCGAATCGACCATACCCGCCGCCAGCTTCAGATCGACCGTTTTTTGCGTGCAGCCCATGTCCTCTATCAGGCACACTAGCCCACCAGGATCTTCTTCCGGCTTCTGATAACTGCCTAAAACGGTGAGCGGGCATGAAGTATTCGAGCTTGTTTCAGTCCAATGCTTTTTGAGGACCGAATGTTTCGTTGAAATACAACTGAGTAGCAACCTCATCTGTTATCCCTTGAAACCTTTCTTCCAACAGGTGTCTTTTACACCGTTACTTTGCCGGTATGCGCAAAATCTCTCTCCCCCTCAAGAGTTGGGAACGCCTCCACCCCAGAGGACGCGATCAATCCGATCCCTGCCCCAGCCGAAGGGTGGGAAGCCTCGCGCACTCCCTCGTACCAGGTGAGAGCTTCATGCAATGTGACGACCGCTCCGATGACCACGACCGCCGGAGAAGTGATACCTGCGCTTGCTGCGCGGTCGGCAATTGTTTCCAGCGTCCCCGTCACCACGTGCTGCTCAGGCGCAGTTCCTTCCTGGATAACTGCCGCGGGGGTATCGGGATGAAGACCGCCGTTCCGCAGGCGTTCCGCGATATGCGCTAACGTGGCGACTCCCATCAGAATGACCAGGGTGCCATCCAGCTTTGCCAGCGCTTCCCAATCCACACGCGAGGAGGTATGCGCGGCATCCTCGTGCCCGGTCACAATTGTGACCGAGGACGCGAGATGACGATGCGTAACCGGTATCCCCGCGTAGGCGGGCACGGCAATGGCAGAACTGACTCCCGGCACAATCTCAAACGAGGTACCGGCCTGCGCCAACGCCAGCGCCTCTTCACCACCACGCCCAAAGACGAACGGGTCGCCGCCTTTCAATCGCACCACTATGCGACCCTGCTGGGCATACTGAATGAGCAGCGCGTTTATTTGCTCCTGTTTCATACAGTGGTGGCCGGCCCTCTTGCCGACATAGACGCGCTCGGCCTGTGGATGCGCCTCTTCAAGCAGTTGCGGGCTGACCAGGCTATCATAAATCACCACATCGGCCACACGCAGGCAGCGCAGCCCCTTGACGGTGATCAGGTCAGGATCAGCGGGTCCCGCGCCGACCAGGTAGACTTTGCCGCGGGAAGCACTTTCATGTTTGAGGGCCGATTTATCGGCCCCTGTCGGCGTATTATCCTGGATAAATTCATCATTGGTGGGCTTGATTAACTGTTCCTTACGCATATGCCCGTTCCTCCTCAAGTCCTGCTGCCAATGTATTCGCGGGTACCTCAATGCCATAGCGCTGCAAAAGAGACGAAGTGATAGCCGTCGCCTGCGAGATATCTCCTTCAACGAGTTTCTTCAACACCTCTGAAGTGTGGAAGTCGCTGAAGAATTCATCGCGCCGGTCATACGAGATACCCTGTTGCCGTAAATAGCCGCGAGCCAGCGCCGCTAATTGCAGGTAGGTGCCATAGGCGGGCGGAAAGATTTCTTCCAGGTCGTGGCGAATGCGCTTGGCAAGGCTGGGGTTGGTGCCCTCGGTTGAGACGGTGATGGTCAGCGGCTCGCGGCGCAGGATCGAGGGCAGGATGAATGAGCAATAGGCGGGAACGTCTACGATATTGACCAGTTGCCCGCGCTCTTGCGTTTCATTCCAGATCGCCTGCACGAGCTGTGGATCGTTTGTGGCCGCAACGACGACGAAAGCTCCGTCCAGATCGCCCAGCTCGTAGGCTTTATAGCGCAATGCAACACGCTTATGTTCAGCTTGCTTCAACAATTCCTCGCAGAATTGAGGAGCTATTACGTGTACATCAGCGCCACTGGCGCTCAGCCCGGCGGCTTTTTCTGCTGCCACCCGGTCGCCACCAATGACGATGGCTAAACGGCCACGAACATCGAGCATTACAGGATAGTAGTTCGGCATTTATATTTACTCCTGGCACGGGCGGGCCGGTGAATCGGTCCCGGCGATTTCGCCGCCGGCCCCCATTTATCGCGGACATCGCCGATTGATCGGCCCTCGGACGCGCCGTAAATTTTCAATCACCGGCAATCGGTCGTGCCAACGCTCTGGTCGGCCGGTGTTCTTTGACGTGGCCGTTGTGAGCATGTCCATTGCTGGCCGGAAGCTGCTCGCCTATCTTTGCCCGCAGGTAATCGATGCCGGCACGGTAGCAAAAGTCGCCGAAAGCTTCGCCCGGCAAGCGCTCATCGCGCCATAAAACCAGCAGGGGACGAATGATCGACGCCAAATCCTGCGTGCGTACGGAGGAAGCATATAGCATGTTCAGGCGCGTGTTGAGCAGGTCGCCGCCGATATACACGTTGTAGACATCCTTGGTGCGGCCCACAAAACCGATATCGCCCATGTAGGGACGAGCGCAACCGTTTGGACAGCCCGTCATACGCACGCTCAAGGCTTCACCGGCCAGCCCCAGCGCCTGCAGGTCTGCCTCAATTTCGCGCACCACCATGGGCAATGCGCGCTCGGCCTCGGCCAGCGCCAGGCCGCAGGTCGGCAGCGCCGGGCAAGCCAGCGCCAGGCGACGCGTGCCCACTTCAGCCGGGTTCATCGCTATGCCGTAAGAAGCGAGCAATGACGCCATGGGGCCGCGTTGGGCCTCGCTTATACCGGTCAAAAGTATGTTCTGTTGAGCGGTCAGGCGCACGCCGGGACGAAATTCAGAAATGACATGGCGCAGGCCAGTGCGCAGGCGCATGGTTTCATCATCCTTCACGCGCCCATTCTCGACATACAGACCCAGGAACCAGCGTCCATCGCCCTGCTCGTGCCAGCCGAGATGGTCCTCTACATCATGCCAGCTCAGTTCGCGTGGTTCCTGTACCTTGCGGCCCAGCCTGCCTTCAAGTTGCTCGCGGAACCAGGCGATGCCGCGCTCCTCAACCACATATTTCATACGCGCGTGCTTGCGGTTCGCCCGGTCGCCATAATCGCGCTGGATGGTCACAATCGTCTCCACTACTTCCAGCACTTCGTCGACGGTGGCAAAGCAGAGAGGTGTAGCGAGCCGTGGATAGGTCTCGGTTTTGCCGTGCGTCATACCCATGCCGCCGCCGACCAGGACGGTGAAGCCAATCAATTGATCCTGTTCGATGCAGGCGACAAGGCCAATATCCTGTGTATATACATCGATGCAGTTATCGCCGGGGAACGCAACGCCGATCTTGAATTTGCGCGGTAAATAGGTGGGACCATAAATTGGCTCGACTACTTCATCCACGGGCTGCTCTACCGTCTTTACCTGTTCGCCATCGACCCAGATTTCATGATAAGCCCGACTGTGGGGAGCCAGGTGCATGGCGATGCGATGAGCCATCTCTGCTACTTGCCTATGCGTACTATCGTGAATAGGGGCGGGACAGGCCATAACGTTGCGGTTTACATCGCCACAGGCGGACATGGTGGATAGTAACGCCTCATTAATTGCATGGATGGTGGCATGCACGTCTCTTTTCAAGACGCCATGCAATTGGAAGCTCTGGCGCGTGGTAATGCGCAGCGTACCATTCCCATAGCGTTCGGCAAGCTCATCCTCTACCAGGTATTGCTCGGCCGTGAGCACGCCGCCGGGAATACGCGAACGTACCATGAGCTGGTAGGCTTTATCCTCGCCGGGCTTGCGCGCGTGGCGGAAGTCGCGGTCTTCTTGCTGGTAAATGCCGTGGAACTTGATGAGCTGTACCTGCGCTTCGGTGAAACGTGGGCTATCTTGAGCCAGTTCTTCAGCTATCTGCCCCCGCAGATAGTTGCTCTCGCTCTTGATACGCTCGACTTTGCTTCCCTCGCCAGGGCCTAATTCGAGCAAACTCTTTGGCTTCTCTTCTTGATCAGACATGCCCGTTCCTCTCCTTAAAAATGTAAAGAACAGCGTCACAGCCTTCTCAGTTGATGTGGGGAGAAAAATGACAAAAAAATACCCAGACAAAGAATGAAAACCAGGCTTCGTTGCCTTCCCCCCTACGGCACAGCCTGCTGCATCACTCCTCTTCGTAGTAAAGCACCAGGGATGTAAGAACAATGCATCACCACGCGCGTGGCCAGGGCAACATGATGATACAGTTTTATGCCAAGGAACATTGTTGATGTTGTTGATCAACAATATTAACTATATCCTTTACTACTATACAGTCAAAGGCGGGGAAATGTCAAGTCTTTAGCTGGGGTTTTTTTCTCTGCCTGAAGAAGGCTTCTTCTTTTCAGGCAGAGAAAAAAGGTTAAGCCTTCTTAAAGGTACAGGCCACTTTGCCGAATTGGAGTGTATCGCCATCTTTGATGGGAGTGGGCTTATCGGGTTCCAGGCGCTTGCCGTTAACGCGTGTGGAGTTCGTACTATTCAAGTCTGTGAGCGTGTAGGTGCTGCCGATATGCTCAATCGTGGCATGAATGCGCGAGACGGTATCAGACCCCTGCATAGTGCTCAGGTCTACCTCTGGATCGAGGTCGCCGATGTCATGGTCGGCGCGTCCCACCATGGCGCGTTCGCCGGAAAGCCTTATCTCTTTGCCGTCGCTGAAGGTCAGAGCACCCCATACGGCATTGGGATCGAATGCCGGTTGATTAGCGGGTTTTGGCAGAATCGGTTTGCGAGCCGGTATGGTCTGCGATGACGGAGAGACGTTTGTCTGTATCGTGGTCGCGGCTGGCTGCACAGGTTGAGGTTGCACTGGCGGTGTATAGACCGGAACAGAGGGCTTTCTGGGCGGCTGCGGCGCGGGCGGCGTCTCCGGTTTAGCCGATCCCGGTATCATCGTAATCGTTGGCTTCGGCATTACCGGCGGCTCCTGTGGCGTAGGCGGCACGTATGGCTGCGGTTGGGCCTGTGGCTGCGGCGCGGGCTTAGGTGGTTGCGCTGGAGGTGTATAAACGGGTACCGGCGGCTTCTGCTGCACCGGAGGCTGCGGCTGGGCTGGAGGAGTATATGCCGGGATGGTTGGCGCCGGCGCAGGTGTCGAGGGCAAAATGGTTGCCTGAGAAGGCGAACTTGCCTGGAATGTTGAAGCGCCGCACTTCGGGCAGAAAGCCAGTCCGGGTTTGATCTCTGCTTTGCAATTTGGGCACAGCGTCTTGAGCGACTTGCCACAACCGCTGCAGAAGGTGTCCCCTTCTTCGTAGGGTGTGTTGCAACTGGGGCAGCGCAACTTAGCCGGTGTGGCAGGCAAGGCATTGACCACGTTGGAAGCGGGCGGAACATACTGTGGCGCCTGCGGAGGTGGCAGGTACTGCGGTGGAGGTGGCGCCCACTGCTGCTGGATCATGGGCATAATCTGTACCGGAACCGGCCCTAAGCGCACATTTGGGTACTGTTGATGTATCAGGCTATCCACGGCGTTGAGTACCTGGTTGCCCAGGCTGGCCTGGCGAATGGCGCCCGCGCCGGCAGTGATCATTAACGGCCAGAGGACCGGAGCGGCGACCAGGCCAACGGCGCCTACAGCGGCCTTGTCTATCCATTTTTGCTGGCCGATCATCGCTACGACGCCGCCCGAAGTGCGCTGAAGAATCACGCTTAAAGCCGCCTGGAGACCGATCAGCGCCTCCAGGTCGCCGCCTTTCTTCAACTGCACCATTACCTGATTTCCACCACCGATCTGCTGCACCTGATAGCCCTGGATGCGGTACATATTTTCAAGATCATTGGCGAGCCGTTCAATATCTATTTCTTCGCTATTGTAAAACCTGGCATCCATTCTTCTCTCTCCTTCAGTGTTCATTTTGCTTGCTGTATGATGCGCTTTACAAGCCGCTCTTAATGACCGCTGCCTGTACTTTCTCGAGTACGCCGTAATCCGTCACAGAATTATTAATTCTTCGCCTTTATTTACGATTGTAGGCCTTTAAAGTTGGAAGGATAATTATCCCCGTGGAGAGTATAGGAAACTATATCACGCCTACAGATACACTGTACGCTCGCGTTTAAAATCGTAGAGCGCAACAATCTTGCGCTGCGCTCTATGACAGAGTGCAGTTGCCTCGCGCTGTGCTTCATCCAGGTGTGTATAGATGCAGGTAATATCGAGGTAGCAGTGATTCGTTTGGGGGTTGATCCAGGTTCCAAGCCAGCAATCCTGCTCCTCGAAGAGTTCAGCGTTCCTATGAATGAACGCTATCACTTCTTCGGGAAGGTTCGCATCCGGTGGCAGGATGACAGTCCGATCAGGATATTTTGGCAATCCCCACGCCTCTAGAGACGAGAGGAACTGATACGTATCCGGCCTGGAGGTCGTTCCGCCGCGTTCCAGCGTGGCGATACAGACCTCCAGCACATAGCGTTCAAAGTAATATTGCGCCAGCAGATGAGAAGATTCGTCACGCTGCTCCAGGGAGGAGCAAGCGCCGTCCCTACTGGGTTGCGACATATTCATCCTACCTGTACAGTTATTGAATGATAGCCAGTTCCGCCGCCAGGGACGGTGCCTGTTTTCTTGCTGGTTTGCAGCGCCCCAGTGCCGTCGGTGGAACGCGCAACGAGTGTGTAGCGGCCTGGAAGCAGTGGCGTCCACTCCCACGCCCAAAGCACCCACATGTCCTGCGAAAGTGGAGGGTCCAGCTTCGCCGTGTTCCAGGTTGCGCCGCCATCGACACTGATCTCTACCTTTGAGATGCCGCGATTGCCGGCAAAGGCGATGCCGCCAATCTGAACGCGGGAACTGAAAGGAATGTGCCCGAAAGGACGATCAATGCGCGTGATAGTGTGCAATGGCCCGTTGTACCATCCCTGATCGGCGTAAAGGCCGCCCACGAAATGATCGGTCAATTCGATGCGCGTGAGCCACTTGGGATTCTCTTCGCCGTAGCGACCGGGAATCAAGACGCGCAGCGGATAACCATGCCGCATGGGCAGTTCCACGCCGTTCATGCGCCAGGCCAGAATCGGGTCAACCGCGAGTACTTCGTTGAGCGGGAGGCTCACTGTATAGCCATCGACGCTGTAAAATGCGATATAGCGGGCGCTTGCCTGCGCATCGCCATGCCTCTCCAGCAGTGTTTGCAGCCGCACACCCTGCCAGATGGCGGTGCTGATGAGATGCCCGCCAACGCCGCTTGCGATACATTCAAGCGTGATAGCCCGCGAGACAGAGGGCAGATTCTGGATTTCCTGATAGGTGTATGTTCCAGGCCGGTCAACCAGGCCCCCTACTTCCAGCCGCCAGATAGCTGTATCGACCGCAGGATCGATGGGATTCTGAGTGACGACGTAGTGTTCGCTATTGGGCGTGATGGGAGCGGTGAAACCACGAATCGGAAACGTTTCCGAACCATCATAAGCAGCGTAATTATTCAGAAATGCCTTTACCACGCCACCCGCGCCTGCCACCGAGCCGATACTCAGGGCGGCAACTCCGGCGCGAGCGAGAAATTGTCGTCGCCGGCGCTGTATTTTCAGATCTGCCTGACTATCAATCTGTTGTTTGGGCAATAGGATGTGATAAAGAAGGCAAAGGATAAGGCTATAGAGGCTGAAGTCGGCAAGCAGACCTGCTATTGTGACGATCCTGGCCCACTCAAGAGGTAAACCAAGGAAGTTTTGCGCGATCTCACCCCAGAATAGGATGATGGCTGCTGCGGTCATGATAAGAGCGAGCAGCGCAGCCACCAGCCATGCGCGGCGGGATGGCCGGCTACTCGTCGCCGGTAACGTTGGCCGCACAAATGCGGAATAGGGCAGTCCGAGTACCGTTCCAAGGCCGATCATGCTCAGCAGGGTCAAGCCGAGCGGAATGGTTTTAGCATGTGGGCTGAATTTCAGCAGGAGGTCGACAAATTGATAGACGGTCAGCTGCTTGAGTACGTGATCGCCCAACAACTCTACTGGTGCCGGCACCCCGGCTGCTAAGCGCAATACGCCCATCAGTGCCACAGAGAGCAGAGCTGCTATCAAACCGGCAGCCAGCGCGGCGAAGGCCGATGCTAGAAAGTAGTTTGCACGACGGGGCCTCTCCAATGGCTGTTTTTCATCAATGTTCTTTTTGTGTTGAATGGTTCGCAAGTTACTGTCCCCTTCGAAACCTGTAGAGATTGGCCATGCCGATGATTGCTGCAACAGCCAGCCCTACTACTACAGGCCAGTAGACAAAGTTGTAATAAGGAGTCCAATCAGGTACCGGATGAGGTTGTCCGGGTATACCCTTAAAAAAGTAGCCGTATATAGAACTGAGCGTAAAAAACCACACTACGATGATTGCCAATCCCCCACCTACCAGCATTTTATGCTTCCATATAGGACCGATCAGTACAGGCACCCAGAGCAAGAGCGTGGTAGTGTACCAGGGAAATACATGAGAAGAAATCGAGAGAATAACGCCGAAAAGTAAGAATACAGCCGCTTCCATGCTGATGCGATCATACAAGCGCAATACGAAAATGAACAGCGATGCGGCAGCTACGAGCAGAACATCGGTGATATGTTCGAGCGAGATGGTGGACTTGAGCGACAGCTGGTATTGAGCGCCTAGCCAGCTTACGAATTGTTGCACCACGCCGGCGTTTTCTCCCTGTTCGCTGGCATAAGTAGCAAAATAGCCGGTTACCTGCCCATGGCCCAGGATAAAATAGGGCAGGTAGCCGAGCACAATGGTGACGCAACAGGCAATAAAGATAGCAGCATTGTAGCGTATGATGTCGCGTATGTCTTCCCACCATAATCGAGCGAAGCGAAGATTGGGTAGGGCAGGCACAAGGGCGACGAGCAGCAGGATCGGGTAAATTTTGGTGAGGGTTGCAAGGCCGATTAAGAAGCCGGTCAGCAGTCGCCCGCGCAGGCTGGTATTGGTCGCGGCGAGTACGGCCAGGATAGTGAATGTCAGGGTAATGGCATCGACATGCCCCTCAATGGCGAATTCGATGATGGGTAAGGGACACCAGGCATAGAGCAGCACGCGGCGCTGGTCCAGCCCTTTGCGTCCGAGTAAGATTACAAGCCCGATACAGGTGACCATATCAAAAATGAGAAAAATGCCCTTGAGGAAGAACAAATTTGGTCCCGCGAGTAGATAGCTCAACAGATAGATACCTTGCGCGCCCGGTGGATAAATGGTGGGAGAAGTGCGAAAACGGATGTTCGGAAGCAGTACGGTATCGCGCAGCGGCACCAGGGCTTTGTCAAAGGGAGCGTAAACGTACGGGCTGAATCCGTGCAGTGTTACGCGCGCATCCCACAGGTAACGCCAGGAGTCACGCGATAGCCCGGGCGGCAGGTGCAGCAGCATAGCGCGAAATACAAGCGCGCCCACAAGAATATTGCTGATTTCGATCCAGCGCCAGCGCCCCGGCACGGGCCTGGTTGCCAGCACAAAGGCGCAAGCCGCCAGGTAGGGAATATAACTGAGTATTTCGACATGCAGAAAGGGTGAGACAACGTAGTCATTGGGCGGTGCCGCACCAATCAGCAAAATATAGACAATGACCGAGAGTAAAAATAACGCACAGAGTGCCAATAGACGCCACCAGGAATAAGCAGGTACTGCAGGTCTATCGTTTACCTGTACTCCTCTCGGCTCGTGTAATGTTCGCATAGGTAAACCTGAGCCTTTCCAGTCTCTCATATGTTCTGCACGAAGATAGACACCAGATATTTACAAAGCTGTATCATCGTTCGTGCGGGCGATGGTACAGCTTTGTAAATATGGCTCCCTTTTCACCGTGATAGGAGATATGAACACGGAGCGAGAGAAGGACCTGGGCGACCGCAAGGGCCGCCCCTACCCTGCACGGGCCTGCTATCCTCTTGTCGAACTTGTAGATGGAAGGAGTAAAGAGAGTTTATGATGGCTGAAAAGGTTGCTATTGTCATACCGGCGCTGAATGAAGAAGATGCCCTCCGCCAATTGCTGGCAGAACTTCCCATGAACTTTGCCTCATGGGTGATCGTGGTAGACAATGGCAGCACAGACGCGACAGTTACCGTGGCTCAGAGCGCGGGAGCAATTGTGGCCAGCGAACCCGTGCGCGGCTATGGCAGAGCATGCTTGAAAGGCTTCAGAACGGCGTGCAGCCTGGGAGCTGAGATCGTTATTTTCATGGACGGGGATGGCAGCGATGATCCCGCCGATCTACCCATCATGCTGGCGCCGGTCAGTAATTGCCAGGCGGACCTGGTTATCGGTTCGCGCACCAGCAAGCGCGCAGAACGCGGCGCGGTACCTCTCCAGGCCAGGCTGGGGAACTGGTTGGTGAGCCGCCTGATCCGCATGTTGTACGGTGTGCGTCTTCATGATATCGGATCTTTTCGCGCACTGCGCTGCTCAATGCTCGATGCTTTAGGCATGAGCGAGATGACTTTTGGCTGGCCCGTCGAAATGCTGGTCAAGGCTGCGCGAGCGCATTATCGCATTGTAGAAGTGCCCATTCACTATCGCCGCCGCAGTCATGGCCGCTCGAAGGTCGCCGGGACAATCACCGGGAGTATCAAGACAGCATATTTTATGGTGAGCACTACGCTTCGCTATGTTAGAATGAGAGATATTCATGCCGGATACTACACTTGTAATCATGGCCCGTTATCCGCACGCCAGTACAACTAAAACACGCCTGGCGCGCTCAATCGGCGATGAAGCAGTAATAAAGCTCTACAAAGCATTTCTCACCGACCTTGCTTGCAAATTTGCCGGGCGCGTTGCCGATCTCCACTGGTCATATACGCCATCTGAGGTGAATTTTGCCGGTTTTATCGCATCGCTAACGCCCTCGCTCGCGCAGCGCATGCATTACTTTCCCCAGCAGGGTGCCGGGCTTGGCGAACGTCTCCTGCATACCTTTCAGTTCATGCACAAATCAGGATATAAACGCACCATCGTCATTGCTTCGGATTCGCCGCACATGTGCGGGGATATTGTCGCGACGGCCCGCCAGGCGCTCGATGGGGCCGACGTTGTGCTGGGACCGGCGGACGACGGAGGCTACTATTTGATCGCCATGCGCCAGCCACATGATGTTTTTCGCGGCATACCTATGAGCACGAGCAAGGTAGCGCGAATGACTATTGAACTGGCACAGAGCCAGGGCCTGAAAGTCTCAACGCTTGAGACGCTATTCGATGTTGATGAGCTCTCAGACCTGGAGCGCCTGGAACAATTGCTGGGAGCCGATAGTTCGCTTGCCCCGGTGACCGCTGCCTTATTGTCAACAGGTATTCACAAAGGATCAACGCGCTACCACAAAGGTATGCCCCTACTAAGGAGTTTGTATGACAACAGCTACCGTGGTTAAGCTGCCGCGCTCGATCTACATTGAGCCGACCAGCCGTTGCAATGAATTTTGCCAGCAGTGTCCGCGCACATTACTCTCGCGCGAGGACGACCGCGATCTGAGCTTCGATAATTTCCGCTATATCGTCGATCAGTTCCCGGTGTTAGATCGAGTCGTCTTGCATGGACTCGGCGAACCGCTGCTTAACAAAGACCTGCCGCGTATGGTCAGTTACCTCAAAGCCCGCGGAACATACGTGCTTTTCAACTCCAACGGCATCGCCCTGACTGTCAAACGCGGCCAGCAATTGATCGATGCCGGACTGGACGAATACCGCCTCTCGATGGATGGCGCGACTCGCGAGACCTATGCGCATGTGCGCGGTGTGGACGCCTTCGATAAAATCTGGCGCAATATCCGCGCCTTCGTCATGATGCAGCGGGAGCAGAATGCCAGCAAACCGGCCGTCTCCCTCTGGTTCACCGCTATGAAAGAGAACCTGCACGAACTTCCCGCTCTCATTGATCTCGCCTACGAAAATGGCATACGCGAGGTCTACATGCAGCGTCTCGTCTACTTCGAGCAGGGCCTGGCCAGTTCGAGGCAGGCGTTGTTCCGCCGCGCCACGCACGAAGAGCTGGATTTGATTCGGCGCTGCGAGCAGACGTGTAAGGAACGAGGCATCGCTTTCAACGCAGCAGGCTCTGCCACGCCCCTTGAAAGCCTCGTACGTGATTTTGGAGACCGTCCCTGGTCCGGCTGCCATCGTCCCTACACGCTGACCTACATCACTTCGAGCGGAAACGTCCTCTCGTGCTGCTTCGCGCCTTTCGGCCACCGAAGCGCCCGTGAATACAAAGAGGAGCGCGTGCTGGGCAACATTTTCGCGGAGCCAATCGAGGCCATCTGGCACGGCGAGCGCTACCAGGCATTTCGCGAGGCTTTCGAGAGCGATCATCCGGCCAGACATTGCTCGCAGTGTGGGCTGAACTGGAGCTACTAGTAGAGAAAAAATCAGGGCAACTCGCGTTGCGCGCAACGCGAGTTGCCCTGATTTTTTCTCTACTACCATTTTCCTCCTTCCACCCTCCCAAAAAGAATAGTTACATGTCCGAACTTGACAGAAAGCGCTGTCACTTGTATAATGTTTTTAGAACAAAGTTTCAAGTTGATGGCAGGATAGGAGCTAGAGATGAGTGAACATATGAACGGAAACGGACGCGAAGAGCAGCGGCGTAGCACATTCAATCCGAACGAGCATGTAATACAATTGAAGAGCAAAAATGGCAGTTCCGATTACCTGCCCGTGCAGTGGCGCTTAGTCTGGTTCCGCGAGCAGTGCCCAGAAGGAACCATCGAGACTGAGCTTGTTCACCTTGACCTGGACCGCGAAACCGAGGAAGAGGGCTATGCCTGGAACAATGAGACGCGCCGCAGCGAAAAAGTCACGAAACGCGCTAACGGCATAGCTGTTTTCCGAGCCGTCGTGAAAGATGGCAAAGGTGGAGTCGCAACCGGCACGAAATCCGAGAAGGCGGCCAGCTTCCCCGATTTCATCGAAAAGGCTGAAACCGGCGCCATTGGTCGTGCCCTCGCCGCGCTCGGCTATGGCACACAATTCGCTCCAGAGCTCAACGAGGAGCACCGTATCGTAGACGCGCCCGTAGAGCGGCCCTCCTATACGCCTGCAACATATGAAAACAGTGGTTATGGCAATGGTAATGCCCGCAAACCTCTGTCCCCAGTCAGACCGGCTGCGCTTAACAGCAATGGGGATACTGAAGAGAAAGCCAGCGGTACCAATGCCTCTGCCACAGAGCAGCAGCTGGCGAGTATTCGCAAATTGTGCCAACACCTGGGCAAGGCGGAACCCGAAGATGCCGAAAATATGAGCTATCTTAGCGCCAAAGAGTTGATTTCTCAGTTGAGCGCTGAGTACAGGCAGAGCCGCAAGGCTTCTTAGCCCGAGGAGTAGAGGCAATGACTTTAGGAGAGCTTGAAAACGCAGAGAAACGCATGCAGCGACAATGGTACGATCTGATCGTAGCGGAGCAGGAGGGCGAGTCTTTAGAGGTGCTTGAGCAGCTGTACGACTCCTACATCCTGCTCGTTGAAGAGTACAATCGCTGCTCCGATGAATACCAGCGCGAGCGGCTGGCGCGGAAGAGTTCCGCGCCCAAAACAAAGAAAATTACGCGGCCCATTTCATCTCGCCACCAGGATGAACATATCAGGCTGGCGTCATAATGTAGGTCAATGCGCGCCCGCGGGCGCGCATTTTTTGATGTATTCCTACATTCATTACAAGCGTCCCACAAAATCTGTAAGGGCGCTTGCTACCTGGTCGGGAGCATCGAACAAGACCATGTGACCCGCCCCCGGAATAATTACCAGGTGCGACTCAGGTATTTCACGGTGCAGGCGTTGAGCATACTTTAAGGGAACCTGCTGATCTTTTTCGCCCCAGATAATGAGCGCGGGTTTCCCCATTACTTTCAAATCAGATGCCACAGAGTTGGAATAGCTCGGTATCAATAGACGGACATGCTGGTAAAACATCTCTTTGCCCAGGTGGCTGTTCCATTGATCGATCCAGGGGTTCATGGCCTGTTTGAGTTGATCGGCATTGCTGGAAGCATTAGGCAATGTTGATTTCAGGTCGTTGAGCATATCCTCGACGCTGGTATGCTGGGGAAGATCGGGATCCTGGGCCTTCTTCATATCGGCAAGCGGCCAGTCCGGCGAAAATGCATAGCCGTAGCAATAGGTATCAATAAGCACCAGGGCCGCGACACGACTGTGACTCAGACGAGTCGCTAGCACCTGGGCCACACTCCCACCGATACCATGCCCTACCAGCACGATATTCGTTAGATTGAGCTGGTTGAATAAGAAGGACAGGGCGTCGGCATGTCCCCAGATGGAGGTATCGGAGGGCCAGGGATGTTCAGAAAGGCCATAACCCAGCATATCGATGGCATAGACCGCCCGGTTCGTAGCGGCCAGTAGTGGAAGCAGGCTCTCCCATTCGAAAGCTCCCGCCGCAATATCGTGGAGCAGCACGATCGGGCCATCCATGCCGTGTTCTGCCCCCTGCAAAATATAGCTCAGATCATAGTGAATGACGTGCGCTGTATGCCTGTCCCGCGCAGCCGTTGTATCATTTGAAGTTTGTTGCAACATACTACCTCTCTTTGCTCAGCCCAAGCGCAGAGCAGCCTTAAATTATTTCTTACATAGTATAGCACTGGGCGTTCCCAGGAACCAATAGGGAGGGAAGATATGCGAGGAGCCGATTACTCAGTTCCTAAGCGTTTTCACCTCGTTCACCGGAGGCATCCCTATTTCTGTGGCGCCGTCTTGTCACGATTCGCTTTCGCAGCCTGAAGCGTGCCATGCCAAGGAGAAGGAGTATCCACAGACCTCCCACTTCCACAGTTACACCCTTAGAACTGGCTCTAATAGAAGGATGAGTTATAGAACGGGCAATAGCGTTATTAGATTGATGAGTCGAACCCGTCGCGGAAGGGGATGGGCTGGGTGTCGGGCTTGGGCTGGGTGTCGGACTTGGATCCGGCGTCGGGCTCGGCGATGGGCTCGGGCTTGGTGATGGGCTTGGTGATGGACTTGGTGATGGACTTGGTGATGGGCTTGGTGATGGACTTGGTGATGGGCTTGGTGTCGCTGTAGGAGTTCCATAGTTCGCTACATACAATATCACCTTCTGGCCAGGCTGAAGTATAGTGCCACTCTTCGGAACTATGCTCGAGATGGTATTTGGTCCAAGTTGGGAGTTCACACCGGCAGACTTTACGACAAAGTTAGTATTAGAGATGCCATTATCTTCAAGCAATTGCTCGGCCTCCGCTAGACTTGTACCTTTCGGGATTTCTGGCACTGTCGCGACCATTTGGACATCAATATAGTTACCTGGACTGGTAAGGCCAGGATAAGCAGGATTTTGTTTTTGAACAAGGCCAACTGTAGATCCATTATCAGAGCGCAATTTAAATCCTTGCTGCTGTGTTATCTGCTCTGCTTCTGGATAAGTTTTTTGTAAAAGATCGGGAACAGGGACTAATGTAGTTGTGGTCTGAGACGTTGTTGGAGTCGAACCACCATTCGCGAAAGGCAAATTGAACAGGTGGAACTGCGCCGATGCCAGGTAGATGCTAAAGACAAGCAGAACGATGGTAGCGAGAATGATGAGTGCGGTAACGATTGTGGCCAAACGTGATTCGCGCCTGTCATCTTGTAATGCTGCCGAGCGCGGCAGCGTGCGGCGTTGATAGGGAGGCTGCTGCCCCGGTCCTTGTGGACCATTCAGAGGCGGCATATACGGCGGCATGTATGCGGGCTGGTCGGGAAGTGGGGGCCGGTCTACTCCCGAGTTATGTCCTCTATCCGCGCCGTTGAAATTGGATGCTGCCGCTCCATTTAGCATATTATTCGGAGATGAAGTGGGCCGCTGTGGAATTGTTCGCCCGCCGCTACCGGCAGGACGAGGCAATGTTTGCTTGTAAGGAGCAGGGGTCGCTCCGGGAGCTATCGTAGGAGCGTTGGCTATAACATCATCGCTATCGGTCTCGCCCAGCATCTCCAGGGCGCGTGCCAACTGCGAGCCATCGCGGTAGCGCATCTCCGGCACTTTCTCCAGGCAGCGCAGGATAATATCTTCCAGAGCGAGAGGAATATTGGGGTTGAGTTGGCCGGGTGGTGTCGGTGCGTCTTGAATATGCTGCATCGCTACTGCGACCGGCGTGTCGCCATCGAAAGGCGGGTGACCGGTGAGCATTTCGTACATCACGATGCCCAGCGCATAGACATCAGCGGCAGGCGTAACAATCTCGCCCTGGGCTTGCTCAGGCGCGTAGTATTGTACTGTACCCAGGGTCATCCCGGTTGTAGTGAGCCGTTCCGCGTTCATATCTTTGTAGACGCTAGCAATGCCGAAGTCCGTCAGTTTAATCGCCCCTCTGCGACCCACCAGGATATTTTGTGGCTTGACATCGCGATGCACGATGTTGCGACGATGTGCCGCGCCCAATCCAAGGGCGACATCATGAGCAATAATCACCGCGCGGTCAACATCGAGAATCCCACGTGACCGCAAATAGCGGCGCAGGTCGGTTCCCTCGACCAACTCCATCACGATGAAATAATTGCCATCGGTCAGGCCATAGTCGTAGACCTGCACGATATTAGGATGCTGTAAGGCCGAGGCAGCTTTCGCCTCAAGCTCGAAGCGCTTCACGAACTTGGGGTCGGTACTGTAGACGTCGCGTAGCACCTTGATGGCCACTTCGCGATCCATATGCAGGTCCCGACCGCGATAGATGGTTGCCATTCCCCCACGGCCTATGGGATCTTGTAACTGGTAACGCTCACCCAGCATTTCGATTTGCATAGTTCTCCGCACCTGTGAAGCGGAGCTTCACCCATTTCCAAAAACATTACTGCGCCCGACTGGTTAACGCGCATAGCCACGATAACACATGGATTTGTAGAGAGTCGAACTGTTAAACTCACTAATCCCGCATATCAAGTCGAAAAAATCGGTTTATTACTTCCAGCGCCCACTATTGTAACGTATTTTGCAACTTAATGGAACACTTTAACCTATTTGTGTTGCTAAAATCCTATTAATATTCGGGATTCATCCTTTAGCGGCCCCAGCGTGGCCGGACGCGATCTTTTTCTTATCATGATCAGAGAGGCCACTCGCCCGCGGCTACGGCTTCGCCGTTAGATGAGATGAATGGTAGCTCATGCTTCCCACTCACCGGGTTGGCAAGGTAGTACCTGGTCCCTACGCCCCACCTCCTGAAATTGGTCCCTGGCTGGTTGCGATGCCCAGCACCCGCTCGTCTCCGACACGCCGGGTGATGCGCCGCTCATCCATATGCTCGAGTAGAGGCAGAATATATTTGCGCGTGGTGCCTAAAACGTCACGCGCTTCGGAAGCCGTCATCCTGCCATGCTCGCGCAGGTATGCTATCAACTTCGCCACCGCCTCTTCATAGGTTTCGCGCAGGAAGAGGACCGCGTCCATATTACCTCCCAACTTCACCAGTCTTCCCTGCTCTACCAGCGCAGCTAATACCTCGGCCCCTACGGTTGCCTCGGCCTCCGCTCGTCCGGGGGGAGTATAGGGGTTCTCATTGAACTGCCGCAGCAGGCGCTGAATCTGCTGCTGCTGAGCCTCGGTAAACGTTGGAACGAAGGCGGGCAAACGAAGCAAGCCGCCCGGAGCGCCTTTCGCGCCGCTAACTTCCACCAACTGCCCCTCTTCTTGGAGTGTGGTCACCACCTCGGTCACCATCTTAGAAGATAGGCCCAATCGCGCGCGCCATTCCTCTTTTGAGAGGCCTGCCCGTAAAGGGTACTCGCGATGATACGCACTCACCAGGCGAACAGCTTCCTCTTTGAAAGCATCCCAAACAGGCTGCGCAAACCAGAAGCCTCCCACCTTGCGCACTCGTCCTTCAGTTAACAACGTCTCCAGGGTCGCCTGCGTCACATCTATTGGCAAACTGCTCTGTTTAGCGATCTCGGCCAGTTCATATCCTTGAAGCCCGTGAAGAGACTTCGCTCCTGCCTGAGCATGAGGGCGCGCCGGGCGACCGCTTGCCGCCTGCGGAGTTGCAATTTGCCTGGACGTTTCACGCCTCCGATCAAGAGCGGCCAGGACAAGCTCATCCGGCGATCCTCGTTCGAGCGTTTCCAGGGCGCTCAACACCGTTTGCTGGAAGCGCCGGTGGTAACGGGGGTGCACATCGATCACTTCTCCACCGCCGATAGTCATACTGGGTGAGGGAATACGCAGGATGAAACGGTCTCGCCGTGCCACCACTGCCGGGCGGCTCAAACGAAGTTGCGCCCAGGCGCTTTGCCCGGGCTCGACTGCATCAGCATCGAGCAGCCTCACCCTCGCCGGTACTTCCTGCGAACCGCTATAGAAATCGACCAGCGTGTTATGCTCGAGCGACCTCGCGGCATCCGCCAGCAGTCGAATACGAGCGTCGATGAGCATGGTTGACTGCATCTGACCGGGGAGTGCAACTACGTTGCCCCGTTCAATCTCGCTACGCGGCGCATTTGCCAGGTTGATGGCCACGCGACTGCCGGGTTGCGCTATCTCGACCTGGTGCTTGTGTGTCTGGAGCGTACGGATGCGCGTTTTCAGGCCCTGAGGCAAAATCTCTACCTCCTGCCCGGGTTTGAAAGAGCCATCCAGCAGCGTTCCCGTAACGACAGTCCCGAAACCGGTCATCGTGAACACACGGTCAACCGGCAGGCGCGGGCGCGCGATGTTTTGCCGCTCCTGCTCTTCATCAAGGATACGTTCTAATTCGGCAAGCAATTCCGGCAATCCCTGACCAGTATAGGCCGAAACGGGGATAATGGCGGCGCCGGCCAGCGTGGTTGGTTTCAACTGCTCAACAACTTCTTCTCGCACCAGGTCAAGCCATGCTTCATCGACCAGGTCGGCCTTAGTGAGCGCAACGATGCCCCGTCGCACGCGCAGCAGGTCGAGAATTGCCAGGTGTTCGCGTGTCTGCGGCATGATTCCTTCATCGGCGGCAATCACCAGCAGCGCCGCGTCGATGCCACCCACCCCGGCCAGCATATTCTTGATGAACCCTTCGTGGCCCGGCACATCGACGATACTGACCTCGCGGCCATTAGGCAGCGTCAACCACGCGAAGCCCAGGTCTATGGTCATGCCGCGTTCTTTTTCTTCCGCCAATCGATCAGGGTCGATACCCGTGAGCGCCTTTACCAGCGTTGACTTGCCATGATCTATATGCCCGGCTGTACCAATACAACTCATTTTATTGAACCAGTGGGATAAGATGAATTATGACGCCTCCAGTATACAACACCGGCCGGCTTTCTGCCTATGCTCCAAAATGGTAATTTGTCACAAAATGCATATCACCAGACACACCGTGGGCATATAGACACATCCATACATGGTGTTTGAGGCCAGTATTTATATTGAATTTCAGGAAGCAAGTATGCGGAACCAAAGACGTATTTTACCGGGCTCCATACTGCGATGCTCGACTGAAGAGGATTGAACATAAAAAAGGAGTAAGATCTTATGACCACCATTCATGTAAATACCGATCTGATGCGCCAGCTGGGACAGATATTCGTCCAGCTCGACGATCAGATTGCCAATCAGATCCGCCCGCAAATCCAGAGTCATATTAGCGATCTCGAGGGTGATTGGCAGGGTGTAAGCCGCCAGCGTTTCGAGCAGCTGTTTCAGGATTGGCGCGCCGCTGTAGACCAGGTTGTTCAGAACGGCGAAGACATTGGCCGCCACCTGCAAGATACGGCTCAGAGGTTCGAGAGCGCAGACCAGTCGTAACGAAGAGACTTCTTTGGACGGCTCAATAAACGTGAGCATCCTGAATTGAGGAACAGGCAATGGTAAGAGAGCGACCTCAAGGGGTATGGGGAGGGCGCCCTCCACTCCAACTTTCCCGCCCTCTAGATGCCCTCTCGTCAAGATACGAGGTGTCTCATGTTTTCCTTTGCTCTATTAGCTGGTATAGCAGTAAGCAGGGCAAGCAGGTGGGAGAGTCAGGATAATTGCTTTCTCATGTGTCGCCTTGTTGTCTGATATCCCAGCTTTTCGTAAAAAGCCAGAGCAGATGCCGGAAACTCCCATACATCCAGTTCAATTTCTGTGACCCCTTGTTCACGAGCCCACTGGTGCACTCGCTCCATCAGCAACTGTCCAGCGCCCTGATGCCGGACGTATTCGCTTACCACCAGTTCATCAACCTGGACAAAGCGGCGCGGCACAACCATAGGCACAGGAGGCGTCGTGCGCACATAGCCAAAGACCAGGCCAACGAGGTCTCCCTGTTGCTCCGCCACAAACAGGGCCGCATCCTCGTTAGCAAGAAGCTCTGCAAACCGTTCCCGTGAGCGGGCAGGCCCCTCCACAGGGTGAAAAAAGTTTGGAAGGGCCTGAGAGTGAAGGCGGTCTAATTGCTCATACAATGCGCATGCGTCCTCATAGTCCTCATATATGGCGGCTCGAAGCACAATAGTCATGATGCTCATCTCCTCAGCTGGCTTGAGAGATATGGAATTTCCTGCGTACATCTTACGCTGCATTCATTCTCCCGGCAAGCCATTGATTGATATATTGATGCCTATCTACAAGTCAATAAGACTGGCTATGCTATAATGGATTGGGCCGGTATCCACTTCCCGGTAGCCGGTGTCTACCAGAATACCTCTTTAATGGAAGAGATGAATGAGTAGCAATGAACGAAAAAATCCAATCGGTACTGAACTCACTGCCACATAAACCGGGCATTTACTTGATGAAGGATGCCCAGGGTACCATCCTGTATGTCGGCAAAGCCATCTCGCTGTACAACCGCGTGCGCTCCTACTTTCAGGAGTCAACCGACCTCAGTCCCAAGAATCGCAGCATGGTGGCGAAGGTGGATGATATCGAATTTCTCGTCGTCAAGAACGAGGTCGAGGCCCTGGTGCTGGAGAGCAATTATATCAAGCAGTATCGTCCTAAGTATAACGTGTTGCTGCGCGACGATAAAAACTATCCCTACATCAAAGTTTCGCTGGCGGAGGACTTTCCGCGCGTCTATCGCGTGCGCAGCTTTCAACGCGACGGCAATCGTTACTTCGGGCCGTACACCAATTCAGGCGCGGTAGATTCGACGCTCGATCTGCTGAACAAGCTGTTTGCCTTTCGCACCTGTCGCTACGATGCCAGCTCCTGGGCGCCTCCGCGCAACGGCGAACCACCGGCGGGCTGGAAACAAAAGCTGCTGCCGCGCCCCTGCACGCAATACTATATTCATCGCTGCCTTGCCCCGTGCGTAGCCTATGCGACGCGTAAAGAATACGACGCCGTCATCCGGCAGGTGATTCTCTTTCTAGAGGGCAAGCATGATGAGGTGGTGAAGAACCTGCAAGAAAAGATGGAGGAAGCCGCCGAAAACCTCAATTTTGAGGAGGCGGCGCGCATTCGCGACCGTATCAAAGCGGTTGAGGGCATCCTGGAAAAGCAGCGTATCATTTCCACAGAGGGGCAGGACGACCAGGATGTGATTGCGCTTGCCAGTGAAGAGGATGAAACCTGCGCGCTGGTATTCTTCTTCCGCGGCGGCAAGCTGATCGGTCGGGAATACTTCATCCTGCAAGGGACGCGGGACAGCAGTCCCGGCGAGGTAATGGGCTCATTCCTGATGCAGTTCTACGAGAGTTCGCCGCACGTCCCGGCTGAAGTAATCGTCGAGGCCGAACCGGAAGATCGCGCTATGATCCAGGCCTGGCTCAAGGAGAAACGCAAGGGCGCGGTGACGATTACCGTCCCGAAACGTGGCGAAAAAGTGGGCCTGGTCGAGATGGTCAAACAAAATGCGCGCGAGGTGCTGGAGCAGCAGCGTATCAAGTGGTTGACCGATAGCCAGAAGACGCAGATGGCATTGGAAGAGTTGCAGGAGGCATTGAACCTGGCCGCTCCACCTATGCGCATCGAATGCTACGATATCTCGAATACGCAGGGAACCAATTCGGTGGGGGCGATGGTCGTGTTCGAGGCGGGTAGGCCTAAAAATAGCGAATACCGCCGTTTCAAGATCAAGACGGTCGAAGGCCCTAACGATTTCGCCAGCCACCAGGAGATGTTGCGCCGGCGCTTCCGCAGGGCCGCGCAACACGAAAAGAGCGACGAGAATCAGAATGGCGAGGGCGAGGCCGAACCGGAAACGCCGCTGCAACATGAGTGGGCGATGCCCGACCTGATTATTATCGATGGCGGCAAGGGCCAGCTCAGCGCGGCGCTTGAAGTGTTGCAGGAATTGCATATCGATGTGCCCACGGTTGGATTGGCAAAGGAGAACGAGGAGATTTTTATTCCCGGCTCGCCCGACCCGATCATTCTCCCGCGCTCTTCGCAGGGCCTCTACCTGGTGCAGCGCATCCGCGACGAGGCGCATCGCTTCGGCATCACCTATCACCGCAAACTGCGCTCCGACCGCACCTTCAAATCGATACTGGACGAGATTCCAGGCATCGGCCCCAAACGCAAACAGGCGCTGATGAAGCATTTCGGCTCCGTGCGCGCCATCAGCAACGCCAGCCTGGAAGAGCTTGCCGCGCTCGATGGCATGACCAGAGATGCCGCCGAGAAGGTCAAGGAATACATCGGGCGCGGGGAGTAGGCCGGGAATACTTTTGCCTCCGCAAAACGTTGTAGTAATGAGAAGAGTGCTAGCAGTCTCATCAGACGATTGACAAAAAAATGAAGAGCAGGCTAGTATAGTATAATGGTAGAGGCGTTCGATAATGCGAACGCTCTCTATTTCCCTGTTGATAGAGTGTAGTTCGTACAACTAAGGGGTGAAACAGCGTATGCCAACCTATGAGTACCAGTGCCGATCTTGCAATTATCGCTTTGAAATCTGGCAGAAGATGACCGATGTGCCTTTGACCGTTTGCCCGCAATGCGGTGGCCCCATTCATAAACTATTCTTCCCCGCTGGTATCGTCTTCAAGGGTTCGGGGTTCTATAAGACCGATCACCCATCTCACAGTTCAGGCAGTGAAAATGGACATAACCATAAATCCGATGGCGCTGAGACAGCGAAGGAAAGCGACAGCAAGGCCACAACCGGAAGCAAATCCGGCGAGGGCAGTTCCGAAAAGCCCGCGCAGAAAACCGGCGAGGATAGAGTCCAGGTAGGGACAAGATAATCGATTATGGCAGAATCAGTGCTGGCCGCCATGCAGCGGCGGCAAATCGAAATCGCGGTAGGTGAGTTACTGCTCACTTCCGATCATTATATGCGCCTGGAGATTCTCGAACGTCTCCGCCATCTCATCTCGCATGCCGATCCCTCGATGGATCTGAATCAACTGAGCGAGGTTGCGCGAGAAGAGTTGCAGGAACACGATCTTTTGCCCGCAATCTAATTGAAGTAGGGTAAATTCGTATTTACCCTACTTTTTTCATCCTGCTTCGAATCATTCCTCTTATTTAAGAGATTTGCCATCTTGTTGTCCAAATAATACGCGATGAGTATACCCAATATTCCTAATAATGGGCATCAACATTGGCATATCATCATACATAAAGGTATACTTTACACAACCCCCTCAGCAAATAGCGGGAGATGTAAATATGCAGGTACAGGACGAGCGCACACAGGAGGAGTCCATCCAGGCTTTGCAGCAGCAGGTGGATGAACTGACGGCAGAGAATCTTCTATTGAAGGAGCAATTGGCGCGCAAAGAACAATTTGCGGCCATGATTGCTCATGAGTTACGTGGCCCTTTGACACCCATCATCAATTATGCCCAGATCGCGGCGCGCCCCAATCAGCGCCGCGAAAATATCGTGCGTGCCGCCAATATCATCACCGGCCAGGCCTGGCGCCTGGCACGGCTCGCCAAAGATTTACTGGATGCTTCCCATCTCTCTTCTGGCCGCTTTACGCTCTCCTGCCATCCGTGCGATGCCGTAAAGCTCATCAAAGATGTCGTGGAGCAGGTACGCCCCGTCGCTCCATATCATACCTTCGCTATAGAGGCTCCCGAAGAGCCTGTGATTGGATGCTGGGACGCTGGCCGATTGGAGCAAGCGCTGGGGAACCTGCTGGATAACGCCATCAAATATTCCGACGAGGAAACAACGATTACTGTAAGCGCCTGGAAAACAGAAAATGCTGCTCATATCAGCGTCCACAACGTGGGCATCAGCATCCCCGCAAGCCAGAAGAACCAGCTTTTCCATCCCTATACGCGCCTACCAGGAAGTGGTACCCAGCGCGGCAGCGGCCTTGGCCTCTATATCACCAAATCAATCGTTGAGGCCCACGGCGGTGAACTGCGCCTGGAGCTGAGCACTAGTAACGAAAATAGCACCACCTTCGTTTTTGACTTGCCAATGGAAAAGTAGCTGCAAAACATATACATGAGGGCTGGATATTGCGAGTATCCAGCCCTCATTCCTTTCTTACCTTCACACCTTACACGTTCATCCAGGCAATATATTTTACGAGCTCAACGCAGGATGAAGATGTAGCTGAAGGTTCAGGTGCTTGAAATGCCCGCCTCTACGGGCACTCCTAAGTAACCTGAAACACCATTCCTAGTAAGCGAACCGGTATCTTCATAGGTCTTGTCAAGCCTCCTTTCGGCTTCCCTATCAAGGACCTTCGCCCTAGTAGAGCCAGGGGCCTATTTGCATCCCTGGTGTCTCTATTGTAACACGATATCCAGGCGATTGCAAGTTGAACAATAAGATGTTTGTCTCTCTCTTTGGCCCACAGGAGAAGAAAGGGCTTGTGGTCGCCCTGGTTTCTGATTTTCCGCCCTCAACTGTCAAAATCTACAGGAAGGTCCCGTTCATTTTACCTGCCAAAAAAACCGTCGAAAATAGCGGTGCGCTTCGCCGAAATCGCGACTATACTTACATCGTGCAGAGGAATCTACCGGCACAACTCTACGATTGGTGAGGCGCTGATTGTGGAACCCGGCGCACTGCCGGTCGTTCATAGAGAATGTTCTATATCTGCGTGCGAGGCGGAATAGCGGGAATGTTTTCTGGCATATCCAATGGACCAAACAGGTAGCGCCGGAAAAAGTCCCAGAACGTTCTCTCTATGGGGGCGTCATCGGATATGGCGGCGAGGGTTGTGCCGGGAGAGTTTCAATGCCATTTTCAGAGGGAAGGCGCGCATACATGAAAAAAGGAGGAAAGATCACACATGGCACAACAATGGGCTTATAAAGTTGCGTATATTGATTATCGCGGGCGCATCTCCAGCGAGGGTCTGGAGACGCTCATCGGCAACGAGCGGCGCAGCGCCTTTGCTCGTCGCTACCTCAACACGCTTGGCCAGGAAGGTTGGGAACTGGTTGGCATTCAGCCTCTGACCGCTAACTCGGCCTACTACATCTTCAAGCGCCCAGCGCAGGAGGGCGATTTCGCGCAGGAGACTCCGTCCGCAGGAGGCGAGCAAGCAACCCCTACCAGCGGTGGACCAACCATCGAAACCGCCTGAAGTAGATTCGCTCTGGTCATCTCCGTATAGGGGCAAGCATCGTCCTGCTTGCCCCTGACGATTATGAAATAATGAAGCGAATTTGCATCCAACTCTTCCCCCCATTAATCGTTTTGAACAATTCAGTCGCGCCATTACCTGCATTCCCAATTGCCCATCCGATTCTACCTGACACGAAATCGAGGACAGGCAGGGCAAAAGGCAGGGAGTACTGTGCGGAACCCCAATGTTGACCACCATCACCGGTCATATAAATCATGGGATGTGCCTGATTCACCTCTAACCATCCATGAGTCATATCCACAAACATTGGATCGCCTGTCGATGCCGCCATATCTACATTCGTATTTGTTACCGGTAGGAACGAGGTACTCTGCCAGCTCTCTCCCCGATCATGGGTGACATACACATCCAGACCTGATGGAGACCAGAAGCTAACCGGCAGGATACCATCCCTGGTCGAGAAAAACTGAGGTTTCCATATAACCATGCCAGCATCCGGCGGCGGCACACCTTCTGGAGCAGGCAGCATTTGCTGGTGCCAGGTGTGACCACTATCATGGGTGACATAGAGATACGGATCATTATTCGCGTTTGATGCTCCCGTAATCCATCCCGTTGTTTCATTGCTGAATTGCATACCGAAAATGGCATTATTGAAAGGTAAGCTCCCTGAATGATTGCTATTGGCCGCGGAACTGGTCACTACTCTTGTCCAGTTTTGACCGCCATCGATCGTATGAAAAATTTCTACTGCCGAGAGTCTACCACCCATAACAACATTGGACGTTACCCAACCTGTCTGGGCATTGATAAAACTGGCCGCGCCAATATTCTCTGCTGGAAGAGTTGTTTGATTCCATGTCTGGCCTGCATTTGTTGTACGAAACAGGAGCGCCGGATGTCCCGCAGTTTGCGGTACAATGACCCAGGCAAGAGAGCCGGTTAGAAAGTAGGGCCAGCTCCCCTCGCCAAATGTTTGCCTCCCCGGGCTTACCATCTTCCAGTGATATCCTCCATCATTGGTATGGAGTACCGTAAAATTTTTGCCGCGTTCATTTTCAGCCCATGCCCATCCGTTCATACTATCGATCATATGCAGCTGGTTCAGGGATAGGCTGGAGCCTGCAGCGGCTGTTGGCACGATAGGATGCGGCGCATTCCCGCCCCCACCAGTTCTGCCCTGCCGTATCAGATTCAATACAACCAGCAAAGAACCGGCCAGCAGAAGAGTTAAAAATACTGTGGCGAGCGTACTCATAGAGCGTTGCCACGCCTTTCTCCTATACAAAGCTGGATGGGTTTGGGGTATACCTCCTCTTTTTGCCGGCTGAGTTCTGGTCGTCGCCGATCTCTGCTTATTACTATGTGTTGCCAGGGATTGCGCGATATTGCGAGCGAGATCATCTGGTGGCTCATCTATTGTATAAATCATATCGAGATCGGCGATGAGCTGCGCTAATTCAGGGCTGGAATTCACGCTGAGAAGGTCAGCATAACGCCTGTAGAGCATGCGTTTATCTTGCATGATACTGCTCCTTGAGTGTTTGAAGGATGCGAGTAAGCTGCTTTTTAACGGCGGCAGGACTCTTGCCAACAACGAGTGCAATTTGTGGCGAGCTAAGTCCTGCGGCAAACCGCAGAGCAAGTAGCTCGCGCTTATCAGCGTCGAGTTTGCTTAAAAGCATACGTAGGCGTGCCAGGCGCTCCTCTTGAAGCACGATTGTTTCCGGGTCTTGTTCGAGCGCAGGCAGAAATACTTCTGATAAAGAATCCCAGGAAATAGCATTGCGACGACTCCGGTAAGCATCAGTTACGGCATGACGCGCAATCTGGAAAAGCCAGGCTGCGAACGGTATCTCTTCATGCTGTCGATAGCCCGGAAGTGCGTCAAGCGCTTGAAGAAAAACCTGCTGGGTCATATCGGCGGCATCTTCGGTGTTTGCTAGCCGCGAGCGCAAATAGCGGTAAACCCGCGCAAGGTAACGCCGGTACAATAATTCAAAAGCGGCAGGATCGGCCTGAGCCGCCTCTATCATGGCCTTTTCGTCTCTTTCAGCGTTATCACAGTCACTCTCAAGCGGTATCACTGGCATCTTCCCCAAAACCTGGTCTCACTCATCAAGAATGGTACTGATAAAAACGCACAAATGTCAAAATGGGGACATGTTTCTGTCATTCACTTCAATTTTATGCGCACTTGTCTGACCACAAGGCCCATCAGCTGCCACACAACATTAGACGCCCCTTATTCCTGCCTGATATAATGGCTGTAGATTGAACAACCACGTGGTTCAGAGAAGATTCCGCAACTCAACGAGGAGATGTATCATGTCAATTTCATTCCCTGCCCAGGCGGGACAGGGTCAAATGTATCAGAATTTTATTGGGGGCGAGTGGCGCCACTCGCGTAGTGGAGAGGCGTTTACCAGCACGAATCCGGCTCATACTTCCGAAATCATCGGGCATTACCAGAAGTCTACGCCCGCCGATCTTGAGGATGCCATCGACGCGGCGGTCAAGGCGCAACCGGGCTGGGCCGCTACTCCGGCTCCTGAACGCGGCGAGATCATCTTGCGCGCCGCCCTGCTGCTGGAACAATATAAACAGGAACTGGCTGAGGCCATGACGCGCGAGATGGGCAAAATTTTGCGGGAGACGCTTGGCGATGTGCAGACGGCCATTGATGTTGCCAAATATGTGGCCGGTGAGGGACGGCGCGCGGAAGGCGAAACGATCCCCTCGGGATTGCGCAATAAATTCTGCATGACCATTCGCCACCCGGTCGGCATAGTAGGCATCATCACACCCTGGAATTTTCCCATGGCCATCCCTGCCTGGAAGACGCTTCCGGCGCTGCAGGCCGGCAACGCTGTCATCCTCAAACCCGCCAGCGATACGCCCCTGCTCGCGCTGCGACTTGCCGAAATTCTAACCGAGGCCGGACTGCCGGCCGGTGTGTTAAATGTCGTGACGGGTCCCGGCGGAACGTTAGGAGATGCGCTGGCAAGCAATAAGCGCGTGAATATGATCTCGCTGACAGGTTCAACCGAGGTGGGACGGCGCGTGGCCGAGATTTGCGGACGCGACCTGCGCCGCTGCGCGCTGGAACTGGGCGGCAAGAATGCCGTAATCGTGCTGGAAGATGCCGACCTTGACCTGGCCGTGGAGAGCGTAACCTGGGGAGCTTTTGGCACCAGTGGACAGCGCTGCACAGCTACCAGCCGCGTTATCGTACAAAAATCGGTGCAGTCGGCCTTCACCGACCGGCTGGTAGCGGCTGCTGAAAAGCTGCGCGTTGGTGATGGCCTGGACCCAGATATCGATATGGGTCCGCTGGTGAATATGGGGCGCGTCAAGGCGGTTCAGGAATATGCTGAGATCGGCAAGCAGGAGGGCGCGAAGCTGATGCTGGGCGGCTCTCCATTGACTGATGAAAGCCATCGCGACGGAGCATTCTACGAGCCGACCATCTTCAACGATGTCACGCCAGGGATGCGAATTGCCAGGGAGGAAGTATTCGGCCCATTTGTCTCCATCATTCCCGTCAATACGTTTGAAGAGGCCATGCAGGTTGCGAATTCGACCGAGTATGGACTTTCGACGGCTATCTTCACCGAGAGCAGCCGCCTGACCTTCCGTGCCATGCGCGAGATCGAGTCCGGCCTGATCTACTTCAATGCCCCAACGACGGGGGCCGAGATTCAACTGCCATTCGGTGGCATGAAGGCGAGTGGCAATGGTCACCGCGAGTTGGGCGCGAGCGCGGTAGAGGAGTTCAGCGAGATCAAGACGGTATTCGTTTCCTATCCTGTCAAAAAGTGATAATGAGCTACCCCCGTGGCAGCCCAAACTGAGTGAACATCGCCTCCCACACCTCCTGGTTCTCCAGGCGCTCGTAAAGGGAGGCCACACGAGCATTGATCGAATCGAAGATACAGGAGAGGATTTTCTGCAGGACGATGCAGCCCTCCTCGAAGAAGTCCGTGGCTTTCTGTATGTCCCCTTGCAACACCTCGTGGCAGAGCGACGTGAAATTCTGGACGTTGATCATGTTCTGCTCAATCACAAATCTATAGTTGCCCATGTAGCGCAGGTTATTGCGGGTGAGCAAGACCTCCAGCGTGTTGGGGTCCAGCTCGGTGCCGTTGATGCGGCAGGCCTCGGAAAGAGCATCCATCATCCAGTTGACGAATTCGGCCAGCGCGGATAATTGCTCCATCGGGGTGCGCCGGCGCAGCCATTCTTGCTCCATGCGGCTGATCAGGTTGAGTAGTTCAAAGCTTTCCATGCGGAGCTTTTCGGCGGGGTCGGGAAGGCGCACTCCACTGCGCCCATTGCCGTTTCCCTTGTGGTGCGGAGTGGCCTCCTGGAAAACGGGGATAAGGAGCCGATGATAGACTAGCTGTGCCAGGTCGCGGGCAACCTCTAACTCTGGACGCCGGATGGAGCTAGCAATGCGACGCACGCTGCGATTCAAATTCACTTTGCCAAGCAATTCAATAGTGCGACTATCGAAGCTCATGGGATAAGGGATGGCCGGAACCATCTGGAGCGTTGTGTGCATCCCCTGGGGCAAATATTTATTCAGGTGTTTCCACTCGTCCTCGTAACGTACCATCTCCATCGTTACACCCATGACTTCAAGGTCAAGCGATTCTTCACCGTAAGGTAAAATCGTTTGGCCCTGGGGACTGGCAACGAACTCATATGCGCCATTTTTCCACAGGGCCAGTTCGCGGGCTGTCCACAATGCCTTGGTACGCAGCGCCTCTCTCAATTGCCTCTCACTAATCACGCGCATTTCGATGAGGCGCTCGCCGATGCGCTTGCCGAAGGGGTCCTGTAGCTGCTGGGAAAAAGCTAGCTCTATCTGCATGCTATTCGCCATAGCCAGTTGTTGCAGAACATCTCCTAACGTTAGCGCGCCCGAATCGAGTTCGGAGCAACCGGCCAGCTTGCCATCCTGAAAGTAGATGATTCCAGTACGCCCCGTTTCCTGTTTGAGGTGAATGGCACCGGTCATCCCACTCAGTTCCATCATTTGCAGGACTTCTACGAGGCTGAATTCCCGCAGCGATCCTTGCAACCTGGTATTAATGGTCATGCGCCCCCCCGATACAACCAATATATAAACAGGGCAAAAGGTGGGCCTGGCATCCTGGCGCGGACAGGCACCAGGCGCTGTCCCTACAGGAGCTCAGGCACTCCTCTTTACCTTGCAGAAATACGTGTTTTTGGCATTATAGCAGATATCACAATGTTTCAACAAGCCATGAAAGCAATCGTCCAGGCTAAAAAATTGCCCCCCGCTTGTTTCTAATCAAATTCTCATCAAAACCCTCTTTTTCGACGTCTATTACAAGATAGTACTTTTTCCATAATTCTTTGAACTTTTTCCAAAAATTGTGGTATATTCTTATGTGTGGGTGGCACTCCTCCTATCGTCCGTCTGTGTTTGAATTGATAACATCTCCTAATGTGCTGCCCACACATATTTTTCAAGCACGATGCGGCAGGTGATTACCCATAAGTGACGGGGATTCTGAGCGCAGCGAAGAATCTCAGAAAACGGCTTCCAGGTTGTCAGCGATTGCCCACGTCCTCAGGCATGTCATTCTTCGCTGCGCTCAGAATCCCTTCCCACTGCCAGGGAATCACCCACGTAATACAGGCGACAACAAAATGTATTATGATAAATAAGCATTCGCGAAAATTAAGGAGCTTTGTAGGATAATGCGTTACGACTGGACAACTTCTTCAAAGGTTATAAAAGCCCAGGTAAATACGGTGCAAATGGAACTGCAGCGCCTGCTGGGCCAGAATCTCTCCGGCATCTACCTGCATGGCTCGCTCGCGTTGGGCGGTTTTCAACCTGGCCGCAGCGATATTGACCTGATCGTTGTAAACGCGCAAGGAATGAATGTGGAAACGAAACGCGAAATTATTGCAACACTGTTACGCATCTCAAGAATGCCATGCCCGCTCGATATGTTTTTTCTGGCCGAACCAGACATTCTTCCTTTCCATCATCCCTTACTCTACGATCTTCACTATAGCGAGAATTTGCGTGAGCAGTACGAAGAGGAGTTACGCGACGGCTCCTGGCAACACTGGAACGATACCGTCCAGCAGGACTTTGATCTCACTATCTCTATTCGTATCCTGCGCGAGTGCGGCATCTGCCTGTATGGGAAACCCAGCGCGGAAACCTTGCCGGAGGTGCCGGAGCAAGCATTCCGGGAAGCAATCATCAAAGAAGTCCAATCCGAACTGGAGCGACGGCGGCAAGACCCCCTCTCTTTCGTCCTGAACGCGTGCCGCGTCTTAGCTTACCTGCGTGACGGAAAAATCCTTGCCAAAGATGAAGGCGGCCAGTGGGGACTGGCGCACCTGCCCGAGCGGTATTATCCTCTCATTCAACAGGCCCTGGCGCTCTATCGAGGCGAACGGCCAGGGCGACCTGTTGGACGTAACGGTTTGGACGATTTCGCCGAGTTTATGCGGAAAGAGATAGCCACCACTGATAACCCATCTTGATAAAAAATTCTTGACGTGGGTCTTAAAGAAAGCTAAGATAAGGCACATACAGATGCTGAGTTTCTCCATAGATGTTCAGTCAGAAGGAAGGTATTTATTTCCTATGCACAACTTAACCTATAGCGAACAGTTTCAAATATTTCATGACGATTGTATGAATATTCTCCCCAGATTAGAGGCCTCTTCTGTTGACTTGATCGTCACATCACCCCCCTATGCTGATCAGCGTAAGGATACCTATGGTGGCGTGCATCCAGATAAATATGTCGAATGGTTTCTCCCTATCGCTGCGCAACTAAAACGGGTGTTGAAGCAGGAAGGCTCTTTCATTCTCAATATTAAAGAGCGAGTAGTAGATGGTGAGCGGCACACCTATGTACTCGAACTGATTCTCGCCCTAAAGAAACAAGGCTGGTTGTGGACAGAGGAGTATATCTGGCATAAAAAGAACAGCTATCCAGGCAAGTGGCCAAATCGGTTCCGCGATGCTTGGGAACGCTGCTTACACTTTACTAAATCGAAGCAATTTGCCATGTATCAGGATGAAGTGCGCGTTCCTATGGGTAACTGGAGCCAAACACGCTTACGCAACCTCAGCGAAACGGATAGACGACGTGATAACTCACGTGTACAGAGTGGGTTTGGTAAAAAGATTGAAAACTGGGTAGGACGTGAATTAGCATATCCCGATAACGTTTTGCATCTTGCGACGGAATGTGCTAATCAAGGTCATAGTGCCACATTTCCTGTCGATTTACCGGCCTGGTTTATCAAACTTTTCACTCAACCGGGTGACTTAGTTCTTGATCCTTTTATAGGATCAGGAACTACTGCCCTTGCGGCTAAACAGCTCAATCGGCGCTGTATAGGAATAGAAATCAACGAAGAATATGTGCAAATTGCGAGAGGCCGCTTGAATGGTATCCACATTCAAACTTTATCTCTACAGGCTGGCGATCAAGAATCAGATACTGGCGAACAGTCCCAAGATGAGATAGAACAACACGCGGATATTGTTGAGCAATTAGGATTATTTTCTCCCCTTTCAGAACCAGGCAAAGAAGAAGGTAACGGGCATAAGGAAGCGCTTTTAAAGACCTGAGTACATCACTATTCTCTTTACACTTCTTGCTGCATCTTTGAAAGATCGTGAAACCATAGCACTGCTAAATCGCCTTTCTTCAAGCTCTTGAAGAAAACATGCCTCACTACCAAAAACCCGCGTGCTATAATAATCATCATGAGCATCAAAGGTCGTATCGCCATCATAACCGGGGCCGGGCGTGGCATCGGGCGTGCCACCGCACTGCGTTTTGCCCGCGAGGGCGCGCAGGTAGTCCTCTTCAGCCGCACCGCTTCATCTTTAGATGAAGTCGCGGCAGAGATTTCGCGCGCGCGACAGCCCGTGCTGGCTATCGCCGGTGATGTCGCCCGCGAAGAGGACGTACATCACCTCTTTGAGCAAGTCATGAGTATTTATGGAAGAGTGGACATCCTCGTCAATTGCGCCGGTAGAGTGGCCGTGCGCCCTTTCGTTGAGATGGATGTGGCTACCTGGGATAGTGTCCTGGCGGTCAACCTGCGGGGCACGTTTTTGTGCTGCCGCGAGGCATTTCGTATCATGGCCGACCAGCATTCCGGCGTCATTATCAACCTGTCGTCACTTTCAGGCGTGAAAGGCGTGGAGAAATTTCCGGGTTTGAGCGCATATAATGTCTCCAAAGCAGGTGTGGCCAGTTTGACCGAGATTCTGGCGGTAGAGGGCAGGCCCTACGATATTCGCGTCTGCGCCGTCAGCCCGGGGGCGGTGGATACCACTATGCTGCGCCAGGCCGCGCCGCACTTGAAAGCCGGTATGACTCCCGACGATATGGCCGAGATACTGCTCTTCCTGGCAGATGATACAGGCCGCAAGCTCAACGGCACCAATCTGGAAATATTTAGTAATGCTTGATATACATGAAGACATAAGGATACAGAGATGGTTTACCTGACAAGGCGTACGAGCTTCAGCGCATCGCATCGCTTGTGGAGCGAGCATCTGACGGAAGAAGAAAATTATACCATCTACGAGAAGTGCGCGAATCCCAATGGACATGGACATAACTATATCCTGGAAGTCACGGTTCGCGGCACACCAGACCCACACACCGGCATGGTATTAAATTTGACGGACCTCAAGCAGGCGATTTCTGAACAGGTGATCCAATGGGTTGACCATAAACACCTCAATTACGATGTACCCTGGCTGGAGGGCTGCATTCCCACTACCGAGGTACTGGCTATGAAGTTCTGGGAGCGGCTGGAGCCGGTCTTTCCCAACGGTCTTTTGTATGAAGTGAAGCTGTATGAGACTGAGAACAATAGCGCCAGTTATCGAGGAGAACTATGAGAGTCGCATTGGTTGCACCGCTTGTTTCCACTATTGCTCAGCCCTACCTGGGAGGAGCCCAGGCGCTGCTGGCTGACCTGGCGCAGGGGTTGATGCATCGTGGACACAGCGTCACGTTGTTCGCGCGCAATGAGTCCTTCGTTCCGGGAATCGAGATCGAGCCGGTGGCCGTACCCGATGATGTCCAGCCCGCCGATTTTTCAGGACCGGCGCAGGAACGCCCGGCAGATAGCAGCTTCTTCACACAGGCAAATCTCTTCCTTGACCTTTTTCTGCAATTGCAGCGGCGCAGCGCCGAGTTTGACCTGGTACATATACACGCTTTTGATTGGCCCGCGTATGCATGCAGCACGCTGATACACGATATTCCTGTCCTTCATACACTGCATCTTCCGGCGGTTTCGCCTGAGATCAATACCGCCCTGCACGTGCTAGATCAGCAGGGCCATCCCGTGACCTTGATTACCGTATCGCATGCCTGCGCGCGCACCTACGAAGAATACACCGCCATCGATCACGTGATTTATAATGGGCTGGACCTGGATGCCATCCCTTTCTCGCCCAGACCCTCGAAGGAGGCGCCACTGTTGTTCGCGGGTCGTATCGCGCCCGAAAAAGGTGTCGAGGCGGCTATCGAGATTGCCGAAATGGCCGGATACCGCCTGTTGATCGCGGGCGGCATCTACGACCGGCGCTACTATAACGAAAGCATTGCCCCCCGCCTACAAGAGGCCGGAGAGCGCGTGACCTACCTGGGCCAGCTTGAACGGCTGGCATTGTGGAAAGTCATGGGGCAATCTTTAGGCCTGCTCTTCCCCATCGAATGGGATGAACCCTTTGGTTTGACCGCCGTTGAATCGATGGCTACCGGCACGCCCGTTATCGCCTACCGGCGCGGCGCGACCGAGGAGATCATTCGCCACGGCGAAACCGGCTTCCTCGTCGAAGAGGGCGAACGAGCGCACGCCGCCGCCCTGGTCGATGACCTGTTCGACATCCCGCGCCCACGTTGCCGCGCCCACGTCGAAGCAAACTTCGCCCTGGATGAGATGATCGACGCGTATGAACGGGTGTATAGAGAGGCAATCAGGGAGCATTTGTAGTATAATTGTCATGAGGAGAGGAAAGGAGAAGTGCCATTGATTAGTGACAGAGTAGGAGCAGATATGGCGACTCTACGCTGGACATCCCAGGACCTGGAAAACTTGTCGGATGACGGCAAACGGTATGAAATTGTAGATGGAGAATTGTACGTGTCAAAGCAACCTGATTGGCACCACCAGCGCGTTTGTATTCGACTGGGTGGCCTACTTGATGCCTGGAGTTTGCAGACGGGTATAGGAGAGGCAAATGCAGCTCCTGGATTGATCTTTGCCGAAGACGATGATGTTGCACCAGATGTTGTCTGGATCAGCCGGGAACGGCTGGCTACTGCCTTACAACCGGACGGCAAGTTGCATTCTGCGCCTGAATTAGTGATCGAGGTGCTTTCACCGGGAGGAAACAATACAGCGCGAGATCGCCAGACGAAGCTCAAACTCTATTCGCGGCGCGGTGTCATGGAATACTGGATCGTCAACTGGCAAGAGCGCTATGTTGAAATCTACCGGCGCGATAAAGCCATACTAAAAAGTTACAGCACGCTCTATGAAAACGATACGCTTGAATCACCATTTCTTCCAGGTTTCAGCTGTCCGGTACGCCAGATCTTTGCCGGAATCTCTTGAGATGAGAATAGTTTACTCGTGAAAAGCACCCGCCTCCTGAACACAGAAGCGGGTGCTTTTCTTTCAATCAGCGTTCCGCACCTACATGAGCGATGATTTCCTGAAGGCCCTTTCCTGCCAGTTGGAACATCTCCACAGTCACAACGTCCAGGCGCTCCCGCAAACCCTCGTTCGCGATATGCCGCGCCCCGGCGACCAGGGAACCCGCCGTTTCAAGAATGGCTCCAACCTCCTGAAGTTCTCGTCGCACATCGGGATTATTCCCCGGCACGTGGATGATTCCGTGGGAAGTAATCAGTATCCCTCCGGCATCGCCACCACCGAAGAGAATCAGGATACCCTCCTGCAAGTAATAGATTGTCCTCACGTGTTCTTCCTTCCTGTCTTCTTTTTAGAAGACATCACTGTTTACAACTGGTTGATACGCCGCCCTTTTCCGCCAGCTTCAACCTGCTGGATAGACGGAGCAGCACAACAAATTACGGTATTAATTTGCCAGCGTATGGCTTTTTTTTGTTGTAAACCTCTTGACTTCCAGTCAATCTTCATTTATCATATAATTAGACAATTTCCTAATTGTATGGTAAGGAAAAGAGGTGAATTATGGAAGACAAAAAAGACGAACAGCGAGAGCAAGAGGCAAGCGAGCCGAATCTTTCTATGGAGGAAATGAAGCGGCTGGTGGTGATCGGACGAGCGCTTTCCGATCCGACGCGCATACGCATCCTGGGTCTGCTGGCGGAACACCCGATGTATGGGCAGGAACTGGCGAAGGCGCTGGATGTGACGCCGCCGACGGTTTCTCACCATCTTACGCCGCTGGTCATGGCCGGACTGGTGCAGGTCAGGCGCGAGAACAATTATCACTACTATGAACTGTCCAGCGAGGGGCTTGAGCAACTGGCCGAGAGTACGCAGCGCATCGCGAGCAGAGTGTTTCCACATAACCCACTGCCCCCGCGCAGCGATGAGCGTGCCCGTGTGGTGGCCACCTTTATTCAGGATGGCCGCCTGCTGAGCATCCCTTCACAGTACAAGAAACGGCGCTACGTGATGGAGGAACTGGCGCGTGCATTCGAGTGGGGTCGTCTCTATGACGAGAAAGAGGTGAACGCCATTCTCAAGTCATTTCACGAGGATGTCGCGAGCCTGCGCCGCGAGATGATCGACCAGCGCATCATGATGCGCGAGAACGGTCGTTACTGGCTTGTACGACCACATGATTAAAAGATTTCTTCAGCGCAAATGAGATGAACAAGCACGTGCTGTGTGTTTGTTCATCTCATTTGTGCTGAAGATTAGGCCGGTTTTTGTCCCCACATGGTCACAAAAAAACCCAATGCGCAGAAGTCATCGGCGAGCACATCCCGCAGAGCGGTATCATAGACGCGCTCAAATTCTTCCGGAGTCGTGATACCCATTTTAACCAGCGTGGGCATGAGTGTTTGAAAAGTGACTTTGATATTATTCACCCCCATCGAATATCCCTCCAGCCCGGGCGCAGTTTCGGTGACATGCGCCATCTTCTGGATGTTCTCGAAGCCAGCTTCGCGGAGCAAGCGGCGCATAGCAAGCATAATGCCTATAGAGCGACCATCGGGCGAAAAAGTGAAGCCGATGCGTTTAAGCAGCATAAACAACCATATGCTTAAATCGTTACAGGCCTGTGATGTACTGAAGCCCCCCTCAGACTCGGTCAGGCGAAAGATTCCGCCGGGGCGTAAGATGCGCTTACATTCTTGCAGGAGCGCTGGCCAGGAAGTTTTGGGCGTGAAACCGACGATGAAACGAGCATTGACCAGGTCAAAGGAGTTATCGGGAAAGTCGAGCGGTTTCAGAGCGTCCATAACCCGAAAGCTGGCGTTTTTAAGATGCTGCACCCGGGCATACGCGCTGGCGTAATCGATCATCTGCTTGCTGATATCGATGCCTGTCACATTGATATGGGGATATGTAAAGGCTACATCCTGCACCCAACCGCCAGGCCCACAACCGATATCCAAAACATCATGGATATCGGAGAGGTCGTCCGCGCGCTCGACGAATAATCCGCCCATGCCCTGTGTCATGAGGCGATCTTGATTCAACAGCCGGGCCATTTCCGTGGCGCTTTCAGCGTCCATCACATAAGTGCTTTCTTCCTGTGGCTGATCTATAGGCATGCTAACGATTCCTTTCATCGAAGTAAGGCGGCACCCTTACCCTTTTCGACTACGCAGGGTCTTCCTGCTTTCAAAATTCCTCTTGGCTAGTACCCATGAACAGAAGCAACTCGCCTTATTTATTATACTGTAGACTCTTTTTTTAGCGCAACAATCTATTACAAATAGCCAGGCCCTTGAGAAGCGATAGTGCTAAGGCGACCGCTCTAGTTTCAAATGGCCTTGACAAATAGCGGAGGCTCAGCCCGGGAAGACGAGCGCCGCCCTTGCTAGAAGATGGAGAGGTAGCGGTCCAGTTCCCATTCGTGAACCTGTTTGCGGTAATCGCTCCATTCGATGCTCTTGGCCTCGATGAAACCCTCGTAGATCGAATCTCCCAGCGCCTCGCGCAGCAACGTATCTTCTCGCAGCCCTTCGAGCGCCTCGCCAAGTGTGGCCGGCAATAGTTTGGAGCGATGGCGCTGGCGGTCATTTTCGTCGCGCAGGAACAGGCTTTCATCGATAGCCGGGGGTAAGGGCAACTTGCGTTGTATGCCATCCAGGCCGGCTCGCAGCATGACAGCGAGGGCGAGGTAGGGATTACAACTGGGATCGCAGCAGCGCAGTTCGATGCGCGTCGAGGATTGGGGGTCGGCGCCAGGGCGTGGTACGCGAATCAGGGCCTCGCGGTTCACCCTACCCCAATTGATGTACACCGGTGCTTCATAGCCAGGCACAAGGCGTTTGTATGAATTTACCAGGGGCGCAAGTATCGCGCAGAGCCCACGGGCATGCGCCAGCTGGCCCGCGATGAAGTAACGGCCCGCATCTGAAAGCCCTAGCTCGCCATGCTCATCGACAAAAGCATTGCGACCCGTCGCACGCTGGATCAATTGCTGGTGCGTGTGCATGCCTGAACCGTTCACGCCATAGAAAGGTTTGGGAAGAAAGGTAGCATACAGGTTATGCTGCGCGGCGATAGCTTTCAAGACATATTTTGTCGTTATCAGGCTATCGGCGATATGCAGCGCGTCGTCCATCTCAAAATCCAGTTCGTGCTGGCCCGCCGCCACCTCGTGATGGCTTGCATCGATGCGAATGCCCATCTGCTGCAGAGCCTGTACCATCTGTCGCCGGACGGCAGCCGCCAGGTCGGTGGAGAGATCGAAGTAACCGCCGCGATCATGAGGGAGCGGCCTGGGGGTCTTATCTTCGAGGTGCAGCAGAAAGAACTCCATTTCAGGCGACGCGCGGAAATCGTAGCCCATCGCGGCAGCTGCGTCTAGCGCGCGTAAGAGCGTGGCGCGTGGGTCGCCATCAAAATACTCGCCGTCGGGAGTGCGCACGTGGCAAATCACGCGTGCTACGACGTCATCACCAGAGAATGGGCCGGTGGATTGCAGAGGCGCGAGAGGCATGGCCGATTGTGGGCGTACCTGCCTGGGCAAGACGGCAAAAGTACTTAGATCAGGCACCAGGTACATATCGCTTTCGGCGACCCGCGCAAAGCCTTCCAGCGCGGAGCCATCGAACCATTTTCCTTGTTCGAGGCAATCAGGGAACTGCTCGACGGGAATCGTCACGCATTTTGCCATACCGACCACGTCTGTAAATTCCAGGTTTACGAAGCGTACCTTTTCAGCATCAATCGTTTCCAGGATACGCCCGCGCGCGCTTGCATCCTGCTGCTCCGCCATATTGCAAGTTCTCCTCACAGCGTTTCATTCAATGGAATCGCTCTACCTTACCTGTGCGCCAGGTAAGGCACATTATAGCAGATTGTCCTGAGATGCGATATGGAAGCACGTATCCTTGCGCATTGCCCCTTTAGAGTATATCCCCAACCAGTTCATCCTGCGTGAGTGGGCCAATGGCTGCCACCGTCAGGGGATGCAACGGGGAGAAACGGCGCAGTACCTGGAGTACCTGCTCCCGCGTCACGGCGTCTATGGCTTCCTTGACCTCCTGGATGGTGTGTATCTTGCGCTCATACCACCAGGAGCGAGCAATGGCTCCCATACGCGCGGCAGAGCCTTCGCTGCGCATCACATTTTCACTCTTTAACTGCACTTTGGCGCGCTCAAGTTCATCGGTGGTAATGCCATCCTGCTCCAATTTACGCAGTTCGTCCACGATGACCTGGAGACATTCATGCCCCTGCTCAGGAGTAGTGCCGGCATAAATGCGTATGCCACCGATATGTTTGTTGCTTGCCAGCCCTGCCGAGATCCCGTAGACGAGGCCGCGCTTCTCGCGCACTTCGACGAAGAGGCGCGAGGCCATGTTTCCACCAAGCACCTCGCTTACCACCAGGCCAGCATAGTAATCGGGGTCGGTATAGTTGGGAAATGGGAACATCAAGGCCAGGTGCTCTTGCTGCCCTTCCTGGTGTTCCAGGGCGATGCTGGGAGCCGGTTGGGGTCGCTGTTCCAGTGATGGGGATGCTGTTCCACTCCAATCGCCGAACAAGTCCTCCACCCGCTGAACGACGGAATCCCAGTCAAACTTTCCGGCGATAGCGAAAAGCGTGTTATTGGGCCGGTAGCGAGCTTTCCAAAAATCGCGCAAATCCTGGCGCTGCAAGGATTGCACGCTCTCTGACGTGCCAAGCAATGGGCGGCTTAGAGCTGTGCCACGATAGAAATGAGCGCGTACAAGTTCGAAGATACGGCTCATAGGCTCATCATCACGACGGCGAATCTCTTGCAGCACAATGTTGCGCATCTGCTCCAATTCCTCGCGCGGGAATGTAGAGGTCAGCAGGAGCTCATTGATCAGTTGCAGGGTGGCATCAAATTTGGTATTGACGATCTGCGCCCACACCTGTGATGTCTCCAGGCCCGTACTGGCCCCTTTACGCGCCCCCAGGGACTCAAAAGCCTCGTTCAAAGCGCGCGCATCCTTCTGCTTCGTACCCTGGAACAGCATGTATTCAAAAAGGTGCGCGAGACCCTGCTTATCTTCCGGTTCGTTGATGACCGCGGCATCCAGCTGGAAGCCAAAGGTAATAGAACTGAGACTCGGCATATACTGGCCGATCATTTCGATGCCATTGGGCATTTGATGATAAAAATAGTTTGGGGGCAGATTTTGCTGTGTACTCATATATATGGTATGTTCCTTTCTGAACAGTGATAGCAATGGAGTTGCTTGTGCATCGCAGAAAACACGTTCAGTATATCACAAGCCATAACGTTTCATTGTAAGGCCCTACCCTTGTGGTCGCCCTCTTACCCCCGCAATATCACAAGTTATGGTGTATCATAGTGAGAGCAACGGAATCTGGTGACCTGGCCGTTACTACGCACGAGAGGTGCTTCGCTTCACTCAGCATGACATGCCGCGGGCCTCTCTGTCTCATAAATCACAGTATAATACAGATTGACATAGAAATTCAGGAGGGGGAATGCTGCGTAATCGAACGCTGCTGGCAGTTTCACTGGTTGTCTGCGCCGCTTATACAGGTATTGGCATGATAGGGCCCGTGCGTGTGCTTTACGCGCAATCACGCGGGGCTTCTCTTACTGTCATCGGGACGATGTCGTCGGCTTACCTGATCTCGAACTTTCTGTTCCAGTATCCCTCAGGCTGGCTTGCGGATCGTTTCGGGCGCAAGCCGATGATGCTGATCAGTCTCGTGGCACAGGCCGCGCTCTCGCTGGCATACCTGTTCATCACCGATCCTATTTTGTTCGTGGTCTTACGCTTCGCAGAAGGCATTGCAGCGGCTGCAGTGGTGCCATCGGCTCGCGCGCTCGTTGCGGATAGCGTTCCACCTGAGCAGCGCGGCCAGGCGTATGGCATATTCGGAGCATTCTTCAATACCGGTTTCCTGCTGGGTCCGGCGCTTGGTGGACTGCTGGCCTCTACAGGCTATGCCACCAGTTTCATCGGCGCGGTCATTTTTCGTTTGCTCGCGGCTGTTATCGTTATCACTATGATCCACGTGCGTCCCCGGAGCGGGTCATCCTCGGCAGGACAGGCAGTACGCATCCCTTTCCGCAGGCTCTTCACGCTGCCATTGATCGCCGCGTACATCCTGGTATTTGGAGACTGGTTGTACGTTGGCTTCGATATCACGCTGGTGCCACTCTGGATGCACGACCATCTGGGCGCGTCGGTCGCGATCATCGGTTTTTCCTACATGGCCTGGTCGATACCCAATGTCATTTTGACGCCTTTCACCGGGCGCGTAGCCGACCGCGTGCGCCGTTCGCTGCTGGTACTGATCTTCGGGCTGGCCCAGGTGCCGCTCTACATTGTTTATGGCCTCGCCAATACCTTTATGATCATCCTGGTCCTGTTCGTCGTCCATGGGATCGTCTATTCGATGGTGCAACCGGCCGTCGATGCGCACCTTGCCGCTTCATCGGGCGCTGAAGCACGCGGTAGAGTACAGGGGATGTATTACGCTTTCGGACTGTTCGGCGGCTTCTTTGGCTCCAACGGGTTCAGCCTGCTGTATGGGGTAAATTTCCGCCTGCCGCTTTTCGCAATAGGAACCGCCTTCGGCCTCTGCGTCCTTATCGGAGCTACACTGATGCGCGTGTCAGAGAATCGCGGGCTGGTTGCCGGCCCTGGCAAGCAATACGAGGACCTGGAACAGCGCATTCCAGGTTCGCTTGCCGAAGAGGTGAATATCGGCTTCCGGGAGGACGGCTAACAATCAGGCGCCTATTCTCTCGGAGGCGACCTGCGCGGAGTTGAGCGCCGCTACAAGTGAAACGCTGCCGGTACTACTGCCGGTCAGAGTGGGAAACATAAAGCCCACAAAGTATGTGAGCCATGGTAGATTCGTATGACGGAAGGAAAAAGGTCTTTCGCTGCTTTTTTAGAGAGTATTATCTCAGACTACCGCTGTCATTCCTGTGGGGAGGATCGAGCCAGAAGGCGAGGCCTATCCATAAGGATTTGGTGAGGCGAAAGAAAATGAATGGCAGGATAACCGGCAAGGGTGAGAGGGCGATGAAGATGGGTATCGCCGGAACGCCTGGAGTCAGGGCCGCCCATACCGCGACAGGGATAACGACCGCCGTCACGATCAGCTCACTGACAACCAGGTTGATGGCAATCGCGCCCGTGTAGAAGCCCTCCTCGCGTTCAAACATAAAGTTGCACACCTGGCAGCGTTCGTACGATGCAAACCAGCGCTTAAATATCTTTCCCCTGCCACAGCGGGGGCAGCGTAGGAGCAATGCCCTCTTCAAAATCGTCCAGAACCCCACTGTTGTCAAAATCACTCTCTTTGCCCCATGAAATACTTGTTATTCGTTCACTCACACCCAAGTATATCACGTACACGTTTGCGGGAAGCGTACAGGATAACCGGTTGTGTTGTTAAGATTACCCTCACCTGTGTTACAATGAAGGCACTGTTAGTCTTTGCCAGCAATTTGAGCGTTTTCGCTACCACGAAAGGGGTTGCTATGGATTTCTCCCTCACTGAAGAACAGAAAATGGTGCAGCAGACAGTACGGCGTTTTGTTGAGCGCGAATTGATACCGCTCGAAAAGGAGGTGCTTCAGAATGAAGGGAAATATCCCAACGGCGTCGAACCGGAACGCTATCATTCCCTGCAAATGAAAGCCAAAGAGATGGGATTCTGGGGCATCAATACGCCTGAAGAATACGGCGGGGCCAACCTGGGCGCGGTCATGACCGCGTTGATCATGATGGAAACCGGCAAAACGCTGGTTCCTTTCACCTTTGGGGGCAGCGCCGATAATATCCTCTATCATGGCAACGCGCAGCAGAAGCAAGAGTACCTCATTCCGACCATCGAGGGGAAACGCAAGTCATGCTTCGCGCTGACCGAGCCAGGCGCGGGTTCCGACCCGTCCGCCATTCGCACCACCGCCGTCAAAGATGGCAACCACTGGGTCATCAATGGGCAGAAGGTATTTATTACCGGAGGCAACGAGGCCGATTTCGCAATGGTCTTCGCCGTAACGGACCGCAACAAGCCCCCTCAGAAGGGCGGCGTCACCTGCTTCCTGGTGGACCGCTCGATGGGCTGGACATCGCGCCCTGTGCCTACCATGGGCGGATGGTCCCCGGCGGAACTCTTTTTCGAGGACGTGCGTGTGCCGGAAGATCACGTGCTGGGAGAGGTGGGCTACGGATTCTCGCTGGGAATGCAGTGGATCGGCCAGGGCCGCTGGCTGATCGCATCACGTTGTGTTGGCACGGCAGAACGCCTGCTGCAGATGGCGATCGATTATGCGAAGCAGCGCGTCACCTTCGGCCAGCCGATTGCCGACCGCCAGGCCATCCAGTGGATGATCGCCGATTCCGCCGTCGAAATCGAGGCGACCAGGTGGCTGGCGCTGCACGCGGCCTGGAAAGTCGATCAGGGCCTGGATAACCGTCACGAGGCCAGCATGGCTAAACTGTATGGCTCAAATATGGCGAACCGCGTGGTGGATCGCGTGATGCAGATTCACGGCGGCATGGGCTATACGCGCGAAATGCCCATCGAACGCTGGTACCGTGATCTGCGCGTCACACGCATCTACGAGGGTACGGACGAGATCCAGCATTTCATCATCGCGCGTGATCTGCTCAAGGGATATGTAAAACTGGGGGCCTGGGAGTAAAGAGCGAGTTTGTTGGGAACATTGCTTTTAATAGCCGAGCATACTACAATTCGCGAAGAGGTACAGCTTGTTTGATTAGAAAAGGTGGGGTTTATGCCGGGTCAAGAAGATCGAAGCACTCCACTAGAGCGAAAAGTAGCTATGCTTGAGCTATTAAATGCAGTTTTTAACCGCTCCTGGCTCATCCAGGTGATATCAGGTACAGCCTTCGTGTCATCAAAAATGATCCTGGGTATAAGAAGATTATACTTGCGCCCTTGCCTGTTCTACTCTGAAGGTGTATAACTATATATGGCAAATCCCAGTGAACCATCGTTAAGGAGAGGTACGTAGTTTAAGAAGGAGGTTTCTCTGATGGCAGCCGTTAGTATGCGCCAGCGCGCGTCCAGGATCAGTTATTTCGTCACCGTTCAACTCATTGCCCTGGTGGGCTGGATTATTGTGCAATCGTTCTTCTCTCTTTCCCCCCTTGGTCACAACGTCCCATTCGCTGTAACCATCGTTATTGAGACCATCTGGTGGATCGCAACCCTTGTTATTATGTTTATGCTTTTCCGGCGGGAATATAGCGGATTCGTCCAGGCGGTGCTTGATCTGGAGGAGGCGAATAAGAGGTTGAGGGAGACCACGAACACGATCTTCCAGGAGTTGAGGAACCAGGGCCCCACGGAGGGGTGAGCAATCAGAAGAGAGAAAGTAAGCAGGGCCATCACGAAAGAATGCCCTGCTTACTTGCTTTCTAAGATGAGAGATTGAAACAACTAGCCAAGCTGGCGACGAACCTCAGCCATGTCATAATACAGCGATTCGCGCGTGATCTTGCCATTTTCTCGAACGACGACTGTGACCCCCTGGATGGAGAAAGAACGCCCCGTGGCCGGAAGGCCTGGGAAGTCTCCCGAGTGCGTACCCGTCGCGACCCACTCGACGCTTACCTGGTTGCCCTGTACGACGCGGTTCACAACCTGAATCTGCAAATCGGGAATGGCGGCCATGCCGGTTCCCTTGCGGGCCATGATGGCGGCGCGACCGACAAACGGCTCTGGATACATACTGTCTTCTACGATCGCATGTTCGTGGTAGTCGTTCTGCAAAGCGCCTGTATTCCCGCTGGTTTGATTTTGAAGGTGCTGGTCATGCAACTGCAGGTGATCCGTTCCATCTTCTATCACCGGTGCCCTGGTGATTGGCCCCGAGGCAGTTGGAATAGACGCGACTGCCGCTATCGCTCCAATGCCCGCAGCCGTGATGCCCATATGCGCCAGCCTCTTCATGAACTGGCGGCGCGGCATTTTCCCCGCTCGAACTTCATCTACCATCTCGGGAATGGTGTATTTCTCTTCTGGCATGTTTTCTCCTTGCAATCTGGTTTCATATGATTTTATGTCCCCCCTCTTCATCTCAGGTGAACAATAGCATAGCTCTGGCACAGTTTCGTCATAGACAGGTTAAGGGTATGTGATGATTGTAGAGGACGGGTTATAGTTTATTAACCACCCTTTTGCCATACATCTGACATCCACTCATAACTCGGGGTGCAGGGGTTTCACCCCTGCCGGGGTGCGGGGTGTCCCCGCTTGCTTCCCCTCCCGTCCTGACGGGCCGGAGGCCCGCTGCAAGAATTATGAGTGGATGGCAGCATACATGGCTTGACAAGGCGCTCGCAATGTGCTATATTTCCAGTACGTTATAGATTTCCATATCATTTTGAAATCGTTGCTCATTCAGGAAAATCAGTATAGAAGGCGACGTATGAGAACGCTCAAAAGCAATAATGATATCGATGCCATTCCAGTTCTGCCGGAGGATGTACCCGTCGAGATGCCTGAACTGCCACCCAGGATGACCATCGAGACCGTGCAGCAATTCAAGGCTTTTGGCGACCCCACGCGCAGGCGAATCCTGGGTATCATCCAGAACCAGCCGGCGACGGCCAAACAGATCGCAGTGTGGCTGGGTGCCACACCTGGCGCTATCGGCCACCATCTCCACGTGCTTGAGGCAGCAGGATTAGCGAAAGTGGTTGCGAGGAGAATGACGCGGGGGATCGTCGCGAATTACTACACCCGCACGGCTCGTATCTTTGACTTTAACCTCTCACGAGACATGGCCGGAGAATCCCCTGGCCTTGATATATTCACCAATGTACGTAACGAGCTGATCGAATCTATGGAGAGCGGCGAAGAAGATCCATTGCTTTACGATGGATTTCCACGTATCCGGCTCTCACCTGAGCGCGCGGCATATTATCAAGAGCGGCTTGAAGCGCTCGTTGATGATATTTTGCACGAAAAGCCAGACCCTGATGGCAAGGTCTATAGTATTTTTGTCGCTATGTTCATAGCTCCCCCCTACCTGCAAGGATCGGCTATATCTACATCCACTACGCTGGAATCTACATCGTCCGACGAAAACGAGTGACCTGTAAAGGAGGGCTCGATGGCAACCGGCAAACGGCTTGTTACTCAACCAGGCTTGCATCTGAGCAGCGATTTCTGGAAATACTGGACGGGTCAGACCATCTCGAATCTGGGTAGTTCGGTTACCCTCTTCGCGCTGCCTTTGCTGGTCTTCAAACTCACCGGCTCGGCGCTCAATCTTGGCATTACGACCGCTGCTGAATTTACGCCGTATCTGCTCTTCGGACTGATCCTTGGCGCGTGGACGGACCGCGTAGATCGCAAGCGCATGATGATCGCGGTCGATATCGGGCGCGCGCTGATCATTGCATCGATTCCTGTCATGGCCATTCTGGGCCTGCTTACCGTGTGGTGGATATACGCAGTCGGATTTGTGCAGGCGACGCTCACCATCTGCTTCGAGGCCGGACAATTTGCGGCCATACCAGGGCTGGTTAACCATGACGACCTGGTGACGGCGAATGGGCGCATCCAGGCCAGCTACTCTGCGGCGCAGGTGATCGGGCCCTTGCTGGCCGGCCTGCTGGTGACAGTGATGCCACTGGCGACGCTTATGTTTGTTGACGCCCTCTCGTTTCTGGTTTCATCCTTTTCACTGGCATTGATTCGTGCTAGCTTCAATACTGGCGCGAAACGCTCATCGGCCAGTATTGGCCGTGATGTTATCGAGGGGTTGCGCTATGTACTGGGTCATCCCGTATTGCGGAATATCTCGCTGATGATGGCGATGGTCAATTTTGTCGGCGTCACAACCGGCGCTCAACTCGTGCTATTCGCCAGGCATCAATTGCAGGCCAGCTATGTGCAGATAAGCCTGCTGTACTCTGCATCGAGCGTCGGAGTTGTAGTTCTCTCATTATCGGCGGGATTGCTGCGCAAGCGCTGGTCGTTCAGTAGCGTTGCATTGGGCGCATTGATGACCGAGGGGTTACTGACGATCGTGTTTTCACAGATGCGCTGGTACTGGCTCGCCTTGCCGCTGTGGGCATTGATCGGTGGACTGGGCATCCTCTTCAATATCAATACGAGTAGCCTGCGCCAGGCCATTGTGCCGAACCACATGCTGGGGCGCGTAATTAGCATTGCCAGCGTACTCGCCTGGTCTGCTATTCCACTGGGCAGTATTGCAGGAGCTTACGCGATTACTTTGACAAACAATGTAGCGCTGGTCTATGCTGCCATCGGAGTACTCGTCTTTCTTATTCCATTTTCGTTCTCTTTCACCTCGCTCGGCCATGCTCAACGCTATATCCCTGCGCGCAAGCCCGCGACTCAGGCAGAAACGGAGGTTACTGTCGATGCACCCACTCTTGAAGCAACGGATGGCGCATATTCATCGGATACCTCTCCTGCATGAAGCCGAGCTAGAGCGATCTTCAGAGCGAAGAGGTAGAGACATACAAGAAAATAGGGATGTTTACGCGTATCAGCGTGAACTCTATTCCAGTATTCGCTCGTATGTATAAAAAATCTTTCCGTCCCACTCGTACTCGGCCCCGGTGAAAGCATCGCGCACCATGATCAGGTCAGGAACATTGGCCTGGACAGTATCCAGGTTCATTTCACTAATTCTGTCTCGCAGGGCATAGGCCATCAGGCTGATCGATTCGGTGGTGCCGTCGATGTAGCCGATGAACAGGTTTTTGCCCTGCCGTCCCTCGCGTGGCTGGACGATTGCCAGGCCGTCCAGCCGCTCCCAACGGCGCAAAAGATAGACGTTTTGCGCCGCTATTTTTGCCTCCAGCATTTCCTGGGTGATGCTATAGGCGGTAAAGCCTTCGTAATAGAGGCCACCCACGACAGGAAAGATATTCGAGACATTGAGATAGTCGATAATGTCGTCGAGATCAGCAGAGGTTGCCAGGGTTGGTATCTCCTGCTCATACTGTCTTTTAGCAACTGCCGGAACAGGCAGCGCTTTATAGGGAGCATATGCCCCCACCTGGCGCATATAGCCGCGTTCGACCAGGCGGATGGAGTTATTATTGGTTGATTCGGTAATCAGGCGCGCCACCTTTGCGCCGCGCCGCATGGCCTCTGCAATCATCTCGGTGCTGAGTGCCGCTGCCACTCCTTGCCTGCGATACGCCGGATCGACACGCATTCCCTCGAGCCATGCTTCGATGGTGGTGAGCATGCGCATGTGTTCTATGCCCACCGGCTTGCCTTCGATGAGCGCGACGAGTAAAAGGCCATGGGGGTCGTGTAACCATTCATCCCATACGTATTCAATGTAGTCACCCCACTCCCATGTATGAACGCAAAACGCGAGTACGGCATCACGATCTTCGGGTCGAGCCGGCCGGATTTCAATTTGAGACATGTTGCATTGACTCCTTCTTAGTCTCGCCTACGTAAAAGTCTAACGAGAAATTGGCTATTCGTCAAATGGAAACCTTATGCTCAACAAAAACGTGTCTATAATATCCAAAAGGATATGCTCATCGAAGTGAAGAAACTGGCAGGGAACCATCATGGCGCAAAAGCAGAAAAAAGAAGACTCTATGGAGGAGCTTCCTACAGGTACGCGACTCGGCAATGAATTGGGGTCGGTGATTAGCGAGGCAGAAAAGGAAGTAAGTGGGTCGCGTAGAAGCTGGTATGAGAGCGTCAGGTGGGGACGAATACTCATTACTGCTGATGCCATCCTGCTTGCGCTCTTCGCGCTACTGGCCTGGTGGGTCCACATCCATCCCATACTGGCTATCGACGTAGCGATTACGCGTGAGTTCCAGGAAAATCAATCTCCCTGGCTGAGTGCAACGATGGCCGGTGTAAGCTATATTGGCAATACACTGCCTTTACAAATCGGCCTTATTGTCCTGGCTGCAGCCCTGTTCGCTCTCGTACGCCTGTACCTGGAAGCCGTGACCGTGATTGTAGTTTCAGCAGTCGATGCCCTTTTAAACATCTCGATCAAGTTGCTGGTAGACCGCCCGCGTCCAAATTCGCATCTCGTTGACGTGCTACAACACGCGAATGGGCTCAGCTTTCCCAGTGGCCATGTAATGTCCTATGTCGCGTTCTGGGGCCTGCTTTTTTCGTTTGGGGTCATTCTCTTTAAAGGCAACTACTGGTGGCGTATTGCGCTACTGGTCATTTCCGCGTTGTTTGTGGTCCTGGTTGGTCCATCACGTATCTACCTTGGGGATCACTGGGCATCGGATGTCCTGGGCGGCTATATATTCGCCGGCGTCTGGCTCTGCATCGCGCTCTTGATCTATTTCAAATTAAATGAGAAGAGCGTGCTGGCCTCAAGGAAGCGGGGCAGCTTTTTGCGGAAGTATATGCGGCAAAGCAAGTAATTTCTCGTTCTTTCAGAGTTGTTCGTTGAGAACAGAGGCATGGATGGGTTGAGAGCGGCCAGGTCATCCGGGCGCTCTCAACCCATCCATACCCTTGCTTAATATGTCTCTTCCTGGGACGGCTCACCGGGGGAAGATGCCCAGGTAGCTGGCGCCTCATCCTCTTGCTGCTCCTGTGGCATTGGATACGAACTTTCTGCCTCGCTCTCAGATGACGAAGCGGCATTTGATGCTTCTGCTGAATCGGCAGTGGCTTCCTGCGTACCCGTTGCCTGATCCTCAGGGAGAATGTCAGCCCTCCCTTCTACCGGGGGTAAGGAAACTTCCTGATTGGCCGGAATGGGAGTATCAGGGGTGCTGGCAGGCTCGGTGGCTCCGCCTGCACTCTCTTCGCCTATGCTATGGGTTTGCGTAGCGGGAGGGTCTACCGGCGTTGACGGCATAGTAGCAACCGCTGTTTGGTCGTTGATGCCTTGCCCTGATTGCCCATTCAGTCCATGCTCTAAACTGTCGCTCTGCGTCCGATCATGTGCCTGCGAGGAGCGCATGTCCGACAATTTGTTTTCCAGAGATTGCAGCCGGGCAGCGCGTACCTCCAGACGTTGCTTAGCCTTGGCCAATTTCCGCTGCGCCTTCTCGAGACTGGCTTTTGCCTTCTCTACTGCCAGCATCACTTTCGCCTCGCGCCGGGCCTGCTTCTTGCGATCTTTTTGCTGCCCATTAGCCTGGCCACTGGCTGTTTGATCCTGGTTCATTGTTTTTGCCATCTTTCACCTCAAATTCTTTTTCTTTTTGTTGAGCCACTAGCGATAAGGGATAGGTTTCAAATACAGACACGATCTAGCATGGAATTTGGTCTCAGCAAATTCGCAGGAGATGTGTTGTCTGGTGACAGGTTACACTATACCATAAAAGCGCAACAGAAGGGTCTTCGAAAAGCTGAAGGAAGGAGCGGGAGCATTGGTATTAGCCATTAGGGGTCTCCAGAGCTGCATCCGAGCAACCGAGGGGTGATTGTTGTCTGCAGCGCTCTGATTGCTCGCAAATCCAACCAGAGGGAGTGTAGGTAGGTTGCCCCCGCCACGAGAAATATAGCATAGTTCTTGGAATATGTCTATAGACTTTATGGAAAAAGTACTTTTGGGTATGAATGCGTTGAATGAGGGACTATGAAACATCAAGACACATCACGAAAAGAGGAAGCCAGATACAAGCGCTGCGCCCGGCTTCCTCTTTTCGGTAACTTTCATCCGATTTACCTGCTTTCGGGAGGGACAGGTGGCTCAATGGGTGGGGGTGGCGCAAGTTCCTGCGGCGTGGCCTGCTCACCGGCAGCCGACGGGACGGGGACTGCTCCTGTTTCCAGCATGATCTGTTGAAGCTGTTTGGCGTCAATTGTCTCGTGGCGGCGCAGTTCCTGCGCAATGCGATCAAGCGTTGCACGGTGTGTTGTCAAGAGTTCCAGCGCCTTTTTATAGCAAGAGCTAACGATGCGCTCAACCTCTTCATCGACAATTTCGGCGGTCATCTCACTATAATCGCTGGGAGCGCCGGTATCGCCACCGGCTAAAAATGGGCTTTGTCGTTCGCTGAACGAGACGGTTCCTACGCGCTCGCTCATCCCCCAGCGGATGACCATCTGGCGCGCGATAGCGGTCACCTTTTGTAGATCGTTCTCTGCTCCCGTAGTGATATGACCGATTGCGACCTGTTCCGCGGCGCGACCTCCTAGCGCGGTGACAATCTGCGTCAGCAGGTACTCTTTCGAGTAGTTATAGCGATCATCGAGCGGCGTCGACATCGTGACCCCCAGGGCCTGGCCGCGCGGCACAATCGTCACCTTCGTCACCGGATCGGCATGTTCCGAGAGCAAGCCCGTAAGAGCATGTCCACCTTCATGATAGGCGATCACATTCAAGTCTTCGTCGCTCAGCACGAGCGGGCGTTCAGCGCCAAGAATAATTTTGTCAAGAGCTTCATCAAAGCAGCGCTGGGTGACGCGGTCCAGGTTGCGGCGCGCTGCCAGCAGCGCTGCTTCATTGACCAGGTTCGCCAGGTCTGCTCCCACCATACCGGGTGTGGAGCGGGCAATTCTGACCAGGTCTACATCGGGCGCTAGCGGCACATTGCGTACGTGAATTTTCAGGATTGCCAGTCGCCCGTTCCAGTCGGGTCGATCTACTGTGACACGGCGGTCAAAGCGACCCGGACGCAGCAACGCCAGGTCAAGTCCATCCGGGCGGTTCGTCGCACCTATCACAACCACAGCCTGCCGTGTATCGAACCCATCCATCTCCACCAGCAACTGGTTCAGTGTCTGCTCGCGCTCATCGTTAGTATTGATGCTTGCTCCGCGCTGCCGTCCGACGGCGTCAATTTCGTCGATGAAGATGATGCTGGGGGCGGCCTTCTTTGCCTGGTCGAAGAGGTCACGCACGCGGCTGGCTCCTACCCCGACCAGCACCTCCACAAATTCCGACCCCGACATGGAGAAGAAAGGCACCCCTGCCTCGCCTGCTACGGCGCGCGCAAGCAACGTCTTACCAGTTCCAGGAGGGCCGACCAGCAGCACGCCGCGTGGAATCTTTCCGCCGAGCCGCTGGAATTTGTTGGGCGTCTTGAGGAATTCCACGACTTCTTGTAAATCGTATTTCGCCTCATCTACTCCGGCCACATCGGCAAAAGTTGTGCTGGGGCGATCTTCCAGAATCAGCTTGGCACGGCTCTTGCCGAAGCTGAATATGCCCTGCTGCCCTTGTGTGGCCCGGCGACTGATGAAGATGAAAAGGCCGATCAAGAAAACCCACGGCAGGAAGGTAATCAACACGTTCAACCAGAAGCTATTATCGCTCGGCGTCTGCGTGACTACCGTTGTCTGGGCGGCACACGTTGGTTTCTGCTTGAGCAGCGTGGGCGTCAGATTTGGGTCTCCGTCAGGAAGCTGCACGACATGGTAGGTCGAGAACGTCCCTGCCGAAGTGGTTACGGGCGTACAAAAATTTCCCGTAATATCGGTTGACCCGATAATGGTCGCGGATTTAATATTGCCCGTGTAGATTTGATTATAGAAGTCACTATATGTAAGCTCATCTGTCGTAGGGGTACTTGAGCTGTTGTTTGTACTGAAAAACTGGTACAGGTAGATGCCGAGCATCAGCACAACAATGATCAACAGCCAGCGGTTGAGGGAAGACATGCCTCCATTACCTGGTTGTTGTCCATTGTTAGGAGTGGGACGCCCGCCAGGACCCATATTTGGACGTTGCTGATTTTGTTGTCGCTGCGGCGGCAAATTGTTATTATTTTGTAGCCAGAGTTTACTGGCCGGTTCTTGCTTCATAAAAGGTACACCTTATTCTTTTTTTGTGGACCCTGACGTACGCTGGTGGTCGCAGCTGCTGAAAATGAGCAGAGAATAACCATCGAACGATAATACTCTATTATATATTACGCGCGGATGAAATGCACGGTTACGCTACAGTAGAGCAAGGCGATTGAAAAGCCAAAGCTTGGGGTTTCCCTACAGCATTGCCTCTTCCGGTTTTCAAAATTCATCAGCAATCCCAAAGACGCAACTTTTCAATCGCCCTAAGGGAAGGTTTAGTCCCACCAAACTTTTCCTATTCAAGATGCCTGGCCGTCAATTGTAAGACGATGGTTCGCGCGCTGTGCGGGTCAATTGACAAACGGTCCGTGGGGCGGTTGAGCGCGTCTTCGGTGCCAGCAGTCGGCTCAAAGCAGACAAAATCGTGATCTGGTTTGCCCGGCGTTTCGGACCAGACCTGCATATTGGACAGCGAATACCGGCCATCCTGCGGCAATTCCGCAATCGCCAGTGTGCCCCTGCCTGGAAACTGGATATCGACATGATGGGGAAATGGATAGGGATTGTCCGGTATGTTCGTGACCCAATCGAAGTCACTGGCCTTAAATGCCGGCAGTCCACCGGTAATCAGTTGTGATTTTTGCTGCTGCTCTATAGCGAAGTAAGGATGAAAGCCGGGCGCGATGGGCATGATTTCATCACCCCGATTCTCCATGGTCACGGTGTAAGTAAGCGTCTGCTCGCCGGCCTGGATCGTGGCTGTAAAGATGAACTCATAGGGATAGCTCTCCCGAGTCGCATCGCTGCTGCTCAACTGCATCGAAAGGGACGAGCTGTCCATGGAAGTAACCGTCCAGGGCAGCAAGCGACCGAAGCCATGGATGGGCAGCATAGTGCCTTTTTCCTTGAAAATGCCATCTTTGAGACGCGAGAAATTGGGGATCATCAGGGGCAGTCCCCAACGTTTCACATTGCCGGTCTCCTCTGGTCGATACAGCACCTGCCAGGAACCAACCTGGAAATGCGAGACCAGGCAGATATCGCTAATCACGCCGATGGTTGTGTTGCCATGCATGAGGACCTTTTCGCGTGGGGTCGGGAAATTCATAAAGTCGGCCATATAGTTCTCCATAAAGTTATGAGCTAACGTACATTATTCAGCAGGGAAGTAGTTATTAGTGGCATTGTATGAAGGTTTGGGAAGAACTGCAAGCCCGATTCCCAACCAATAATACCATAATACCTACACCTATTGCGTTTTGACGCCTGTCCGCTTATACTTGATGGTGATATTATGTGCCTTGAAAGGGCATGGAGAGAGAAAATCGTTGCATACGCCTCAGCCAGTATGCGCGTGGGACGGTGAAACAATGGGCATGGAGGACACTTCGGGGGAAAGTACACCGAAGGCACACGGCGAACTGGAAAAGGAGGAACCGCAATCAGTGCAAGGTAATGTCGCAATCAAGGGTACGCGCAATGGCCTGCTTTTAACCCTGGAGCCTGGAACGCCTTTCGGCGAATTGCTCAACGCGCTGGCCGAGCGATTGGCCGAAGCCCCCGGCTTTTTCCGCGGCGCTTCGCTGGCCCTTGATACCAGTCGCCGCTCCCTCCAGGGCAGCGAACGAACACAACTTGAGGCCTTACTTGCCCATTATCAGATGTCGGTCATGCCGCTGGAAACAGCAACGGTACAGCGCAAGAATGCCGCGCCGGCAGTTCCTCATCCTGCCAGTACCTCGCCCGTGGCCCAGGCAACGGGCGACGGGATGCTACTCCCGGCACAACGCGATCCGCGCGCATCGGATGATACGCTGTTCCTACGACGCACGGTACGTTCGGGCCAGGCCATTCACCATCACAGTAATATCGTTGTCCTCGGCGATGTCAATCCTGGCGCGGAAATCATAGCCGGGGGAGATATCATTGTCTGGGGAGTATTGCGCGGCATGGTGCACGCAGGCTATCCCGATAACACGAAAGCGGTCGTTTGCTCCCTCTTGCTGGCTCCTGTGCAACTGCGTATCGCGCATTTGCTCTCGCGGCCACCAGATGGGGTCGAAGTGCAGCCCCGGCCAGAGGTCGCCTCTATTCGCGATGGACAAATCGTCGTTGAGGCATGGATCAGTGGTCGCCCATCACGAAAATAGCACGAGAGAGAAGAGTTCTTAATTAATAGAGGTAGGGCCTTTTGCGTTCCTGCTTATCTTATAGACAACTCGTAAAGCAGATAGTTGAACAGTTGCTAATGGAGCGTGCGTATGGATAGTCGGGTGATTACCATCACTTCGGGGAAGGGCGGTGTTGGCAAAACCACGACCACAGCGAACCTGGGCACAGCCCTGGCACTGCAAGGGAAAAAGGTCGCTGTCGTCGATTCCGATATTGGCTTGCGTAACCTTGACGCTGTCCTGGGGTTGGAGAATCGCATCGTCTATGATCTCGTCGATGTGGTAGAAGGCCAGTGCCGTTTGCGCCAGGCGCTCATCAAAGATAAGCGCGTGCCGGAACTCTATCTCCTACCTGCCGCCCAGACACGTGATAAAAATGCCATCAATAGCGTGCAAATGGAACAACTTTGCCAGCAATTGCGCACGGAGTTCGATTTCGTGGTGATCGATTCACCCGCCGGGATCGAGCAGGGATTTCGTAACGCGATTGTGGGCGCGGACGAGATTATCATTGTCGCCAATCCTGAGATGGCCTCGGTGCGTGATGCCGACCGCATCATCGGGTTGGTAGAGGCGGCGGGCAAGCCGGAGCCGCGCTTGATTCTCAACCGCCTGCGCCCCGAAATGGTCAAGCGGGGCGATATGCTGGACGTAGCGGATGTCCTGGAAGTCCTGGGCATCGATTTGCTGGGCATCGTTCCAGAAGACGAAATGATCATTATCGCGACGAATAAAGGTGAGCCTGTCGTTTACGAGAAGCGCTCCCGTGCCGGGCGTGCCTACCTCAGCGCGGCGCAACGCATTCTGGGCGAAGAGGTTCCCCTGGATGACGTTGTTGAAACACCGTCCCTCATGGAACGCTTGAGGCGTTTGATGGGATTTGGTCCTGCATTGGCCGAAAAGCGCGTACGTTGATAGCCATCCTGCAAAGGGGACAAATTATGGGTGTGTTTGGCTTTATGACCGGCCGCAAGAAGCCGACTCCAAGCGAGCAAGCCAAGGAGCGCTTGAAGGTTGTTCTGGTGCATGATCGTATCAAAGTCAATCCCGAATTGCTCGAACTGATCAAGGCCGACCTGCTTACGGCCATCTCGCGCCGCCTTGAAATAGATGAGCAGCACGTGCAGATCAATATGGCGCGCGAGGACCGCTGGGATAAACTGCACGCAGAGATACCCGTCAAGCGCCAGAAGATCGCTTTCGAATGGGACCCCCCCTCATATACTCCTGCTTCCAATGCCCTGCGCGGCAACAAGATTCGGGTAGAAGTTGAGCAAATCGAGGATGAGTAAGATGGGGAATAGATAATCCTATATCTATTGATTCATAGGTTAAGAACTTTGCAATAATAAACATCATTTCTTAACTGAACCTCCATGATCTCATAACCAGAAGCGTGTCCGCTCCCAGTACAATACAAGTAGAACCCTCGCAATGATGAGGAGTGGAGTAATGTGGTGGAAGTGCTTCTCCAGGAGGTAAGGGCCGCAATCACAAATCTTCTGAATCTGGATATCCGTGATGGATATTTCTCTGTAGCGTATTCCCTTTCGCGATAGTGAAGTGCTGGTGTGCGAACACGGGCAGGACTCAACGTGTGCCATGCGTTGTGTCCGGGTGTGATGTTGGGATGTGGTGTGGTATGCCGGTGATGCATGGCCGCTGTGCAGCGTATGTGTGGGCGTGGGATGGGAGGTCTGGTGGTGTAGAGAGCCTCGCTTACCTGTATAGCGTAGTTGGGATGTGGTGGACGTGTGCTGCACGCCATGCACTGAAGTGCGGCCGGTTCCATGCGCCAGCACTTCAGTGTCGCGAGAGGGATTTTTCCTCAATTGAGGGCAGGAATATGGCACATGACCTTCGGGTAGTTCCGTTGACCCCTCACTGTGGGCTGTGTATGATACGAGTTGAAATAGTACGGGCAAATAGCGGTTTATATCGATAACAGACCAGGAGGCAGGTTAACCATGAGTGAGCAGCAGATTCAAAAGGTGCATGTACAAAGACTGTCCCATGTGGGGTTGTGGGCGAACGATGTGGCGGCACAAACTCGATTTTATCGCCAGGTGTTAGGCTTCAATCTGCGCGCCACCGAAGTTATCTCGCCGCAACAGGAGGTAGAAATCGAGGAGGCGAATACCTACCTGGCCCTGGGCGACGAACATCACTGCCTGGCCCTCTTCAACGATACGCGCACTTCAAGCGGCAATGGACGGCTTCCGCTCCAGCAGTCACGATTGCATCACATGGCTTTTGAGGTAGACACCGATGCTGAGATGGCCGCCCTCGCCGCTCGCCTCAAACAGTCGGGTATCGAACTCTCGTTGCAGGCGCGTGATGGCGACCCAGAGATGGGCGATACGTTATGGTTCAATGATCCCGATGGCAATCGCATCGAAATTTCGGTCACGCCTGATGACTCGCTGACCCTCTCTCCCATCAGCAGCGAGGGAAAGCGCACGCGTCTCCATCCATATGCCCTGCAGCACCTGGCAATCCGCACAGGCCGGATGGAAGCCATGGTCGAGTTTTACACCGAGGCGCTGGGGTTTGATATCTCGGACTGGTTATTGCGCGAAGCGGTGTGGCTGCGCTGCAACAGTGATCACCATACCGTGATACTTATACAAGGCACACAGGATATCGACCATATCGGTTATAGCATACCCAGTGGATCGGATTTGTTGGTATGGGCCGACTATCTCAGCCGCCAGCAAACTCCAATTTTATGGGGGCCTGGCCGTCACGGCGCGGGCAACGACCTTTTCCTGCGTTTCGCCGATACCGAGGGCGTTCACATCGAACTTTCTGCCGAATTACAACAATATTACGACCGCGATGTAACGACTCCCCCGCGCATCTGGCACTCGCGTCCGACCGCGCTCAACCTCTGGGGGGTGATGCCTGCGTGGATACACGAAGAGATACGCGTGTGAGAAGCTCTCATCTATAAATGAGTTTTCACCAGCAAAATGGGTCACGTCATTCCACCCATAGGGCCTGTCATTCTTCGCTGCGTTCAGGATGACATAAGCTGACATCCACTCATAACTCGGGGTGCAGGGGTTTCACCCCTGCCGGGGTGCGAGGTGTCCCCGCTTGCTTCCCCTCCCGTCCTGACGGGCCGTAGGCCCGCTGAAAGAATTATGAGTGGATGGCAGACATAAGGGCTTGACACTTACTGATGTTGATTGTCAACAATCACAAAATATGGCCAGGATCATGGACCCTGGCCATATTTGTGGGGGCTTTGTATGATTTCAATCCCTCGCTGGGGAAATCTGCCATTCAGTCGTTTATCACCACCGGCTGTTCATCTCGTGCGGAAAATCTGTCAGGTGTACGATCGATGAAGCCTCCGCCCCGCAACTATCGCAGGAGGTAGGCACGGCACCCGTATGAATCATGCCGCATACTTCGCATACCCAGCGGTAAGCGGCGATTTTCTGTTTCTGGGTGAGTAACTTTACTGCTGCCTGCACAGTCGCGTCATCGCCAGTTTCAACGACATTGTTGGTTTTTGCCCTCTGTGCAATCATAGAAGTCTCCTCAACTGTTTTGCTATTCCCGGCTTTTTGTGAGACAGGCCCCAGGCACTATCCCTACGATGTCTGTATAAATTAAGTCTACCAGCCCCCTCATCCTCCTGTCCATGAATTTGGATAGGTGTTACAAATACTACCTATAACCAAAAGGTTATACATGAAGAGCCTGAACAGGCGGCAATGTCGCCTGTTCAGGCTCTTCATGTATAACCTGGATACCTGCTATTCAGATTGTATGAGGCGCCAGGGTCGCCGCTGTCCATTTGTGGGCGGCTGCTGCTCCGGAGATTGTCCATTTGTTTGCTGCCTGTAGGGTGCCAGAGTATATGGCGCGAATGGAGACGCGGGCGGCTGCTGGGGCGCGGCGGGAACAGGCCGTGGAGTTGCCGGGGCCAGCGCATTATATGCCGGAGCGCTGGCCAGCACGGGGCCAGCCGGTTGAGCGCTGGCGGTAACCGTCCGGAAAGCGCCGCTGAGGGAAAACTGGTTATCCCGTTCGTTTTCGGGTGTGATGGTGACATTCGAAGCGGGAGCAAAGTAGTTTTGATTGTCACGCAACTTGAAGGCTTCTACCGAGGAGAGGAGCTGCTCTGCCAGGCGCGCCAATCGCTCGATGTTCTGCGCGGCCGCACGTGTGCTCGCGCTACTCTGCTCCGTGGATTCGGAGACGCCCTGCATAATTTGCACGACCACACCGGAGGATTGCAACTGCTGCGTCGCCATCTGGTTGATGAGTTCGATCTCGCGCGCCTGGCGTTCGACGACGCTGAAGATCGATTCCAATGCTGCGCCAGCCTCCTGGGCCAGCCGCGCACCACTGGATGTTTCACGTTCCGTATCGCGCATAGCGATTGCCGCGGCAGCAATATCGTCACCGACGTTGCGTACAATGCGCCCAATCTGGCTGGCCTGGTCCTTGGCGCGTTCGGCCAATCGCCGGATATCGGCAGCGACGGCCCCGAACCCCTTGCCGTTTTCGCCGGCCATGGCTGCCTGGATTGCGGCGTCCAGCGCCAGGCGGTTCGTCTGGTGAGCGATGTTAGAAATGACTTCTACGATATTATTGATTTCACGCGAGTTCTCGCCCAGCGCCTGCACTTTAGTTGCTGTTTCCTGCACGTTTTCGTTGATGCGGCCCATGCCCTCGATAGTCTGCCGCACCGACTGGCGGCCATTTTGCGCTGTCTGGCGGGCTTCACGTGCGACGTTGTAGAGGACACGCGCGCGCTCAGCCACCTGGCGGCTGGAGTCGGCCATGCGTTCCACTTCTACAGCGGCATCCGTAATGCGCTGCAATTGCATATCGTCGGTTTCCACCAGCTGCACCATGCGTTCGTAGGTCATGGTTGTGGAATTCTGTACTTCGCGCGCGACCATTTTCACGCGTATGATAAGGCTGCTGAGCTCTTCAACCATATAATTGAACGAGTCGGCCAGCACGCCCAGTGCATCGGCGGTGACTTCGGCCTGGATACGCAGGTCGCCTTCGCCGACGCCACTCACCTCACTAACGAGCTTTTCTACCTGCGCCTGCAACAGGTCGCGCTGTGTCTGCGTCTCCTGAATCAGTCGGACAATGTTGTCCAACATACTATTCATAGAGGTCGCAACGAGGTAGATTTCGTCGCGACCGCTTACATTCGCACGAGCGCTGGTATCACCTTTCGCGATACGGTGTGTGAGCGATGCCAGCTGGCGTAGTGGCCGCGTGATGGTCAGGTTGACCAGGAAGCCGGCGGTGAGAATCACGAGCAGTGTGATAAGGAAAGCGATAGCGGTAGAAAGTATGACGGGTTGCGTTTCTGATGGGCCAACGGTAGTGACGGCTTTACCCATCGCCACTGCGTCATTGACGACGCTTTGCCAGCTATTTTTAAGGTTGGTGAAGCTCAAATTCGCCTGGTACAGGATGGGATAGGCTCGCTGGTACGCGGTGTTGAGTTGAGCCTGGGTAAAGGTCGCTTGCCCATCGAATTTTTCCAGCAGCTTTATCTCGGCCTCTTGAAATCCTTGATATTCCGGCCACTGCTTTTGTATAACTGCATTCAGCGCACGCTGCTGATCCGAAATAATGGTATTGTTGGGCAGATCACTCAGTAAGATACCCCGGATCACACTCATATTGCTGGAAGTAGCCAGCTCATAGTTGCTTTGATAATCCTTCAAGGCCTGGTCAAACTGCAACTGGCGATCGTTGATCTCACTGTCTACCAGTGCACCGGCGGCGCCAAGAGAAGCATCGGTAATGACGCCACTTTTAGTGGCAAAGATCTGATTTTCGCGCGATTTCAGCAGCGCATTCATGGTTTCCAGGTTCGCCAGCTGTTCAGATGCGATACTTTGTGCATCGAAGCTGGTGCTTACTGCCTGGCTGCGTGTGTTCAAGGCGCCGAGATAGTAGCTGCCAAGCAAGATAATGACAACCCCTGGTATTGCCGCCGAGAGGGCAAATGCCAGGAAGAGGCGACGGAAGATAGATAGACGGCTCAAAAAATTCAACATACCGGGCTCCAATCCCTACTCAAATGCGGGGCGCGATGAATCTCGCCCCTACACTATGCAGGAGACTACTATCCTTGTCTGAAATCGTGAAAATGCTCGTATAACACTCCCACGGTAGTGTACATCACTTCAGCAAGAAATGATACTTTTGGGCGGGGGAGTGACCTGATTTTCCTAGTGGGTCTCTCGATGAGACAATAAATCTCGTTCCCGCGCCCGCCCCAATCGCGGTAAATGGATGAAGAGCCTCAGGTGAATGAAGCTCTGGCCCACGTAGTAAGCAAGCATCAGAGATGTAAAACATTGACAGCGCAACAACAATATGTTACCTTTATCTTATTCGTAAATGGTATGATAATCTTACCAATGAAATCCTCCGGTACAACATGACTTATATACCCGTACATTCTAACAAAGTCTATGAGCAGATAGCAATGCAAATAGAGCAGCGTATTCTTAGCGGTGAACTGCGTGAGGGAGATCGCTTGCCGGCGGAGCGCGAGCTGGCGAGCCAGTTTCAGGCCAGCCGCACCGCTGTACGCGAGGCGATGAAAACGCTGGCGCAGAAGGGGCTGGTAGACATGCGGCCTGGGCGCGGAACCATTGTTATTGATGGCACCTCGCAGGCCATGAGGCATTCGCTGGGGCTGATGATGCGCGTCGGGCAACCCAACAAAACAGTAGACCTGGTCGAAGTGCGTGAAATTCTGGAGCCGGAAATCGCGGCGCTGGCTGCGGCGAGGGCGCAGCCGGAACAAATCCTCGCGATGCAGGCAGCAGTAGAGGTGATGGACGCGAGTTTGAACGATGCCGACGCTTTTATCGCGGCCGATAACGATTTTCACCGCGCCCTGGCAAAGGCCACGCAGAACGAGCTTATTCTGGCGCTGCTGGACTCTGTCGTTGACCTGCTAAGCGCGCAGCGCAAGCAAATATTTGCTGTCGCCGGTGGCCCTGAGCGCGGGCAGGTTCATCACAAGCTCCTGCTTGCCGCGGTTATGCGTAAGGACCCGGAGGCCGCTCGCAAGGCAATGCAAGCCCACCTGAAACAGGTACGGGACGATGTAGGGGCCGGTAGCGAGTTCATTGCACCCCCGGATGCGCATCCCCTGGAAGAGGGGTAGGCGCTTATACATTCGAGGAGGCGGCCTCGAGGAGGGCGACCTCAAGGATCGCCTATACACTGACAGCGCGCGCAGACCCAACAGGAGGTTATTTATGGCTAATCTTGGTTTCGTTGGACTTGGGGCCATGGGTGGCCGCATGGTCAAGCGCCTGCTTGATGCCGGGCATACCGTCACCGGTTATAATCGCACGCGTTCGCGGGCACAGTGGCTGCTAGATAGAGGCATGCGCTGGGCGGACACGCCGCGTATAGCCGCTGAAATGGCAGATGTGACCTTTACGATGGTGACAAACACGACGGCGCTGCAAGAGGTAGTGAGCGGGCATAACGGTATCCTGGCCGGCTTAGGGCCGGGCAAAATTTATATCGATATGAGCACCGTCAGTCCATCCAAATCGCGCGAGCTGGCGGGGCAGGTGGCTGCACGGGGCGCTTCGATGCTGGATGTGCCGGTATCGGGGAGCGTGATTACGCTGGAGCAGGGGCAGCTTTCGCTGATGGTCGGCGGTGATCTTGCTACATTTGAGCGAGTGAAGCCGATTTTGCTCGATATTGGGCCGAAGGTGACCTATATAGGCCCAAATGGGCAGGCTGTGCTGATGAAGATCGCGGTCAACCTGAACCTGCAGGTACAATTCCTGGCGCTGAGCGAGGGGATGCTGCTGGCGGAAAAAGGCGGCATCCCACGCGAGACGGCGCTGGAGGTGATGCTCAATTCGGTGATTGCCTCGCCTTCGCTCAAGTACCGCGCCCCGTTCATCCTCGATATGCCTGAGGAGGCATGGTTCAATGTGAACATGATGCAGAAGGATCTGCTGCTGGCGCTGGAACTCGGACGCGAGTTCGACGTGCCGTTACCAACGGTGGCAGTAAGTAACGAATTTCTGACAGCTGCGCGGGCAATGGGGCTGGCGCAGCACGATTTTGCCATCGTGTACAGAGCGCTGGCACGTATGGCCGGATTAGACAAGGAATAACACATGCCGCATTCTGAACTATCCGGTGCGAAGGGCATACCGGTACAAGCGATCATGGGGGACGAGCAGGCAACGGCATTGAGCCAGGAGCAATGGCTGCACATGTACGAGCAGATGCTCAAAATCCGTATTTTTGAAGAGCACGTGAACGAGTTGTACAAAAGCGCGAAGATGCCGGGCCTGGCTCACCTGTACAGCGGTGAAGAGGCTGTAGCAGTGGGTGTGTGCGAGGCGCTGCGACGTGACGACTATATCACCAGCACGCATCGCGGGCATGGTCACTGCCTGGCAAAAGGCGCATCCGTCGATAGGATGTTCGCGGAGTTGTTGGGTAAGGAGGCCGGGTACTGCCGCGGCAAGGGCGGTTCGATGCATATCGCCGACCAGGATACCGGCAATTTAGGCGCAAATGCGATTGTGGGCGGCAGCACGGCGATAGCCACGGGGGCGGCGATGTCGAGTAAGATGCGCGGCAGCGAGCAGGTGGCGGTATGTTTTTTCGGAGACGGCGCTCTCGGTCAGGGGCTGTTGTATGAAGCGATGAATATGGCTGCGCTGTGGAAATTGCCGGTAATCTACGTGTGCGAGAACAATCTGTACGGCGAATACACGCACTTTTCTGAGATGGTAGCAGGCGAGATCAGCGCCAGGGCGAGGGCTTTCGGTATACCTGCCGAGGAGGTAGATGGGCAGGATGTAAGAGAAGTTCACGCGGCAGCAAAGCGACTGGTAGAAAGAGCCAGGAGCGGCGAGGGACCGGCCTTTCTGATCTGCAATACCTATCGCTATTATGGGCATCACGTGGGCGATATTTCGCGCTCGTATTATCGCTCGAAAGAGGAGGAGCAAGAGTGGAGGACGAATCATGACCCGCTGACCTTGCTCAGCAGGTGGCTGCTGGAAGAACAGGGAGTCGATGCCGGGGTATTTAAAGAGATAGAGCGGCGCGTGACCGCCGAAGTCGAGGCGGGCGAGCAATTTGCGCTGGATGCGTCATATCCAGAGCCGGGAGAGGTGGCTGAAGATGTCTACGCTTAATAATCCAACCGAGCAAGTCCTAACCGGCATGACCAGCAATCCTCGGGGCCGTTTCATCGCGCCCACTGCCGGTGTATCGGCCCACACGCGTGAGATCACGCTTGCGCAGGCCATACGCGAGGCGCTGGCGGAGGAGATGCGTCGCAACCCATCCGTATTTATCATCGGGGAGGATGTGGCCGAGGCCGGGACGCCATTTAAAGTGCTTGCCGGATTGGTAGAAGAGTTTGGCCCGGAGCGCGTGATCGATTCGCCGATTTCAGAGGCCGGTATCACAGGCCTGGGGGTGGGTGGCGCGATGACGGGCATGCGCCCGGTGGTGGATATTATGTTTGGCGACTTCATCGGGCTGGCGATGGATCAGATTGTCAATCAGGCGGCAAAGGTGCATTACATGTCGGGCGGCAAATTGCAGGTGCCGCTGGTAATACGCACGACGCTGGGGGCAACGCGGCGCTCGGCAGCCCAACATAGCCAGAGCCTGCATGCCTGGGTAAGCCATATTCCGGGCCTGAAAGTGGCGTTACCCTCTACGCCATATGATGCCAAGGGTCTTCTCAAGACGGCCATTCGCGATAATAATCCGGTGGTGTTCTTTGAGGACAAGATGATGTACCAGCTCAAAGGGCCGGTGCCAGAAGAAGAGTATACCATCCCTTTTGGCGTTGCCGATATCAAGCGCGAAGGAACCGATATCACGCTAGTGGCGACGAGCAGTATGGTACAGGTTTGCCTGACCGCTGCTGACCTGTTGGAGCAAGAGGGCATCAGCGCGGAGGTGATTGACCCGCGCACGACATTCCCGCTTGACAAGCAGGCGTTGATCGATTCGGCGAAAAAGACGAGCCGCGCGATTGTGGTGGACGAAGGCTACGAACGCTATGGTGTCACCGCGGAGATTGCCTCGATTATCGCCGATGGAGCTTTCTATTACCTGGACGCGCCGGTCAAACGTATGGGCGCGATGGATGTTCCCATACCGTTCTCACCGGTGCTTGAAGATCTGACGGTGCCGGCACCTGAGAGGGTGGCGGAGCTGGCTAAGACGTTGTGCGGGCGGTAGGATAAACGATCCTGATGTTTTTTCATAACTGAAAGGCGCTGTCCCTCCAGGGTAATTTGTGTGGGAAGCAGGAAATACCTATCGGTCATAAAGCGAAAGGACGTACATCATGGCGATAAAGACCTATGGCTTAATGGGAGTGGACTGGGAGGAACGGGCAAATTTTGAGCGCCTGCGCACACAGCGGCTGGCGCGTATCAAGAAGTTGCTGAAGGAGTCTGAGCTGGGCGCATTGCTATGTTTCGATATGAATAATATTCGCTACATCACAGCAACGCATATCGGCACCTGGGCAATGGACAAGCTGGCTCGTTTCAGCCTGCTGCCGCAAGATGATGAACCGATTCTGTGGGATTTTGGCTCCGCGGCCCGCCACCACCAGTTGTATTGTCCCTGGTTGGGCGAGCGTTCGCGCGCCGGTATTTCTACCCAGCGCGGCGCAATGCTGCCAGAGGCGGGTAGGGCCGAGGACGTGGCGCGCAAAATTCGCGTCGAGCTTGAGTCGCGTGGGTTGCTTCATGAGCCACTGGGCGTGGATGCTATCGAACTGCCGGTGCTCTTCGCCCTACAAGCCGAGGGCATCAAGGTAGTAGATGGCCAGCAACTGATGCAACAGGCGCGCCTGATTAAAACGCGGGACGAAATCACGCTGCTCAGCACTGCTTGTATGATGGTTGACGCGGCCTACGATGAACTGTATCGCACCATGAAGCCAGGCATACGTGAGAACGAATGTGTAGGACTGGTCAGCAAGGTACTCTACGATATGGGTTCAGAACATGTCGAGGGCGTCAATGCGATTTCGGGCGAGCGCTGCAGCCCGCACCCGCATGTATTTAGCGACCGCGCGCTTCGTCCGGGCGATCCGGCTTATTTTGACATCCTGCATAGCTATAACGGTTATCGTACCTGCTACTATCGCACCTTCGCCATCGGCAGCGCCTCGCAAGGGATGGTCGATGCGTATAAGCGCTGCCGTGATATCCTGGACGCGGCGATCAATGCGATCAAGCCAGGGGTGACGACCGCCGATATTGTCAAGCTATGGCCAAAGGCGCAGGAATTTGGCTTCCCCAATGAGGAAGCGGCTTTTGCCCTGCAATATGGGCATGGCGTCGGGCTCTCGATCTGGGAGAAGCCGATTTTCAGCCGCCTCGTTTCGCTCGACCATCCCGAGGTGATAGAAGAGGGCATGGTCTTCGCGCTTGAAACTTTCTGGCCTGCCAGCGACGGCTGGACGGCAGCGCGTATCGAAGAGCAGCTTGTTGTAACAACGGACGGCTGTGAAGTGATCACGCGCTTCCCTGCCGAGCAGCTACTGGTCGCGGGCGTGCGCTATTACACGGCCAGCGGCCCCTTGCCAACAACGCGCGAAACACAATCCAATCTAAACGTGCTTGCTAACGGGCACCAGGCAGCGCCCGTAGGACAGGCACAAAGCACTGTCCCTACAGCGTAGGAGACCCATTATGGCGACAAATGTGATATTGCCCGCACTGGGTATGGCGCAGGATACGGGCAAAATAGTGCGCTGGCTCAAAACCGAGGGCGAGGAGATCGTAAAAGGTGAGCCTGTGGCCGAGATCGAGACCGATAAGGCTACGGTCGAACTTGAGGCTCCCGCCAGCGGCCGGCTTGTCAATATCCTGGCCAGAGAAGGCGTCGAGGTTCCCGTTGGGCATGTCATTGCCACTATCCTGGCGGCAGATGAGTTGCCCCAGGGGGAAAATACTCCGGCATCGCAACCCGCTACGCGTATCAATCCTTCGATCAATGGCAACAGTGAGGCGCAGGCTGCCGCCGGCATCGCTCGTTCCACCGGCGCCTTAGCCAGCCCACTTGCCGCGCGCATCGCGGCGGAACATCATCTCGACCTGACAGAGGTGAAGGCGGCCGGGAGGCGCATTCAAAAAGCAGATGTGCTGTCACATATTCAACAGCAACAGGCGCCCACGACAGAAATCCGGCCTCGTCTCCTGCCGGCATCACCAAAAGCGCGGCGGCTGGCAAACGAGCGAAATTTGAAGCTGAAGAACATCATGGGAAGTGGCCCTGGCGGGGCAGTTTTGACCGCTGATGTGCTTGCCGCCACCGTCCCGGCAACACCGGATATAGCCGGAACAGACCCTGGACTTGAACAGCCGCTATCGTCTATCAGTACGACCTGGCGCATCATGGCCGAGCGTACAACGCAAAGTTGGACGACGACACCGCACTTTTACCTGGTGCGTGAAGTCAACGCGAGCCGCCTGATTACTTGGCGCGAGCATATCCAGCAGCGTTCCTCCACAAGGATCACCTATACCGACCTGCTGGTAAAAATCGTTGCGACAGCGCTGCGGGATCACCCGCGCCTCAACGTTTCCTGGCAGAATGGTACGATCATCCAGCATCAGGAAATACATATCGGGCTGGCCGTGGCCACGCAGGACGGCCTGGTGGTACCGGTCATCCACCTGGCGGACACACTCACCATCCAGCGCATCGCCCAGGAACGTGCAGCGCTGGCCGCGAAGGCACAGGCGGGCAAACTGCGCTTGCCGGATATCTCCAATGGCACATTTACGATCAGTAATCTAGGTATGTATGGTGTTGATGCATTCAACGCGGTCATCAATGCGCCGCAGGCGGCTATCCTGGCCGCCGGTCGCATAGCCGAGCGTGTCGTGGCCGTACGTGGACAGGCTACTGTGCAACCCATGATGACGTTCACACTTACCTGCGATCATCGCGCCACCGATGGGGCGGGCGCGGCGCAGTTTTTAGACAGTGTGGCAATATTGATTGAGGAGCCACTAGGACTTTTGGGCTAGCCTGTAATTGTGAGAGCAGGCACGTACTTACCACATCAGGACAGGCACAAGAGTTGCTACACGAAGTATGGAGGTTTCTCGCAAGCGCGGCAGGCATGTATTACCACATCAGGACAGGCGCCAGGCACTGTCCCGACTTGAACAATTGGCGCGAAGCTAGTACTGTATAGCTGGGCCTTGAGAGAGTTGAGAGGTCTGGGTAAAGAATAGGCGTATTTTGATAGTTGAAATTCTTGCCATGTAAAAATAAAGGGCATGCAAGGATTGGCGAGGGACCGCTGTGGTACCCTCGTGGAGGACGCGTTACGAACGGGAATACCATACATAGTATTCCTGGCCATAATCGCGCCTCGTGTATCGTAAAAAGGAGGGAGTCATGATCGGACGATATCTATCGCGTCCAAGAACATTCCTGAACAGTATTTGCGTCTTGATTGTAGCGCTGGTAGCGCTGAGTGCCTGTGGAAGTAGTACCACAAACGGCTCCAGTTCGGGTTCTAACCAGCCGAAGACCCCGATCAAAATTGGTATTTCCGTGTCGCTTTCAGGCGACTTCTCCGCCGATGGGAAAGCAGAACAGGAGGGGTATGAACTATGGGCAAAAGAGATCAATAAGAGTGGTGGCTTGCTGGGCCGGCAGGTGCAGTTAGACTTTGCCTCGGATGCCAGCAGCACGACGCAGGTCGTCACCAACTACCAGAAGTTCATCACCGTCGACCACGATGACCTGGTGTTGGGGCCGTATTCGACGCTGTTGACCAAGCCAGCGTCAGTCGTGGCCAGCCGTTATGGTTATGCGTTTATCGAGGGCTCCGGAGGCGGCCCCTCCGTCTTTACACAGGGATTGACCAACCTGTTTGCGGTATCATCGCCGGTGGTGAGCCAGTTGAACGATTTCACATCGTATATCCTTTCGCTGCCGCCATCGCAGCGGCCTACGACCGCGGCCTATGCGACTGAGGACGATCCATTCACGCAGCCAATGATCGACACAGCAAAGGCAGCACTGGAGCAAGGCGGGATCAAGACAGTTTTCTATAAAGTATACCCGGCAGAGACCACCGACTACACACCAATTGCCCAGGGTGTGATTGCCGCGCACGCACAGCTGGTGGTGTTAGGTTCGATGCTGCCCGATGCCATTGCCTACGTACAGGCTTTCCGGCAGCAGCATTATAACCCGGAAGCACTCGTAGCCTCGGCGGGGCCAGACCAGGGTTCCTCATTCACCGGACCTATCGGGGGCAGTAACGTTGCCGAGGGCATCTACTTTCCCAATGGCTGGTATCCAGGTTTGAAAACATTCCAGAACCAGCAAATGGTGCAGGATTACATTGCAACATATGGCGGAACGGCCGACCAGATCAGCGCGGATACGGCCGAGGCTTTCTCGGTGGGGCAGGTGCTGGAGGAGGCAGCGAACAAAATTCATAGCATCGATAATGCCAAGCTGATTGCCGAGCTACATTCGGATACCTTCCAGACGGTGCAAGGCCCAGCGAAATTCAACGAGCAGGGCGAGAATACCGTTGCGGAAACGGCGATTTTCCAATGGCAACAGGGGAATGTGGTGCCGGTACTACCACCCGACCAGGCTACTGCTACTCCCGAGTTCCCCAAACCCAACTGGCCATAGGACACATAGTCAATTCTCAAATTTGCTTACCGCCTGCAGGCGGTAAGCAAATTTGAGAAGACGAGGGGCGGAGGCCCTCGACCATTCAGAGGAGCAATTGTGGGACTTATTATTGAAGCGATTGTGACGGGAATTTTGACCGGAGGCGTCTATGCATTGATGTCATCTGGCTTGACGCTGATATTTGGCGTGATGGATATCATCAATATCGCGCAAGGTATCCTGGTAATCCTGGGGGCTTACCTGAGCTATGTATTGCAGCAACAGCTGCACATCGACCTGTTTCTGGGACTGCTCATCACCATGCCAGTGATGTTCGGCTTCGGAGTGCTGATCGAATTTGTCTTTATTCGCCCGTTGAAGCGCGACCGCACGATGCTATCCTTGCTGGTGATGTACGGGTTAGCGCTGGTGATTGAGGGTGTACTTAACCTGATTTTCTCGGCTGACCTGGTGCAGTTGCAGGGATGGTATACAACGGCATCGTTTAACGTGGCGGGCTTTTATCTCTCGTATATCTATGTATTTGGCTTTTTGCTGGCAGTTGTGCTGCTGGCCGGCCTCTACTGGCTGGTTTATCGCACCAAATTCGGCTTTAGCCTGCGCGCATCGATGCAGAATCGCGTGGCGGCTGAACTGATCGGCATTGATGTAGAGCGCGTCTCAGCGATCACTTTTGGCATCGGCATCGCGCTGGCTGCGGCTGGCGGCATGGCTTTTGGCGCGACGAATGCTTTTGATGCCGCCAGTTCATATGACCTGATTTCGCGCGTGCTGGCCATTATCATTTTTGGTGGCATGGGCAGCCTGTCGGGCGCATTGATCGCCTCTGTCGGTATGCTGGTTGTAGAAGATGTTACGTCGGTCGTCTGGTCGCCTGTGTGGGCCAGTACGGTCTTTTTCATCCTGCTGGTAATCATCCTGGTTGTTCGCCCCCAGGGTTTGCTGGGTCAGGCGGAGGTAAGGAAGCAATGAAGATTTTGAAAATGGTCGGAGTGCTGGCGCTGCTGGCATGCGCGATCATTTTTCCACAGGTATTTACCGACCCGACGGTAACAACTATCGGGGTATTCACGCTGATCTTTGCCGCCGTCGCTACAGGTTGGAATATCCTGGGCGGCTATAGCGGCTATATTTCGCTGGGGCACATCGCCTACTTCGGTATCGGCGCCTACGCCATGGCTATTTTCTGCCTGCACTGGAACATTCCGGGAGGGTACGAGCCGTTCTCGCTGGTGCCGCTGGCGGCGGTGATCGCTGCGGTGGTCTCGATCCCGCTTGGATGGATCGCCCTGCGCGTGCGGCGGCATACCTTTATCGTCATCACCATTGCGATGTTTTTCATCATGCAACTGCTAGCCTATAACCTGATATGGCTCACAAATGGCTCGACCGGCCTGGGCTTGCCTCTTCCCGTCTCCTGGGGCGGCTATTTCTACAACTATCCGTTCTACTACGCGGCTCTCATCCTGCTGGTGATCGCCACCCTGGTCTCATGGTGGATACGCAACTCCAAATTTGGATTGGGCCTGCTGGCGATACGCGATGACGAGGACCGCGCACTCGGACTGGGCGTCAAGACTGGCGCGTCCAAGCTGGCGGCATTCGTAATTGCCGCGTTTTTCGCCGGAGCTGCCGGGGCTATCTATGCCTACTTCGTGGAGTCGATCTACCCAGCGACCATCTTTGACCCAAACTTCGACGTGGCGGTTGTCCTGATGGTTTTCCTGGGCGGCCTGGGAACACTTCCTGGCCCCATCCTGGGCGCACTGATCCTGGAGCCCTTGCAGCAGTACCTCAACCTGCAGTATGGCGAAGCCGGCTATAACCTGATTATCCTGGGCGGAATTTTCTTGCTGGTGATGCTCCTGCTGCCGCGTGGCATCCTGCCTACCTTGCAGGACATGTGGACAAAGTACCGGTCCATGCGTGAGCAAGAAAGCCCTCTGCAAGCAGAGGGAGGTATAGTCATCACAGCCCTTCCAGGCGTGGGGCGATCAACCGCCGGGCGCGCTGAATCTGCCCCTACAGCAATCGCGCCGAACCAGAATGAACCGGGGGAGGGCATCAACGTATGAGTTTGTTGGAAACGCAGGGCGTCACCAAGGCATTTGGCGGCATCCAGGCATTGAATAGCTGTTCCATCAGCGTCGAGCAAGGCTCCATTACGGGGCTGATTGGGCCGAATGGGTCGGGCAAGACGACGCTGTTCAATGTAATGACGGGCTACGAACGCGTCGATGGCGGGCAGATACGCTTTGAGGGGCGCGCGATCACCAACGCTTCGCCTGACAAAGTCTTCCGCCTGGGGATGGGACGCACCTTTCAACTGACGCGCGTCTTTCCGCGCCTGACAGTGCTGGAGAATATGCACGTGGCGGCCCAGCGCAACGATTTGAAAGGGCTCTTCAGCCGCTGGAGTTCGACGCACGAACAGCGGCGGGCGCTGGAATTGCTGGACTTCGTGGGGCTGACCAAACACAAAAATCTGCCGGCGGGCAACCTCTCCTACGGGCAGAAAAAACTGCTGGAGTTCGCGTTCGTCCTGATCGCCGAACCACGTGTGATCTTGCTCGATGAGCCGGCGGGCGGCGTGAACCCGACGATGATCAACTACCTGACGAGCCGTATTCGCGCGCTGAATGAACGTGGCGTGACCTTTTTGATTGTAGAGCACAATATGGAATTTGTGATGGGACTCTGCTCGCGCATCATGGTCATGCACCGGGGCACGAAGATCGCCGAGGGCACGCCCGTAGAGGTGCGCGCGAACCCGGCGGTGCTGGAAGCGTATCTGGGAGACTGAACAACATGCTGCTGGAATTACACAATATCTATGCCGGGTACGATGGCGGTGATGTACTCAAGGGCATCTCTTTGGGGGTGGAGCAGGGGACGACGACGTGCATCGTAGGGCCTAACGGGGCGGGCAAATCCACCGTTTTGCGCGTGCTGAGCGGCCTGTTGAAGCCGCGGCTGGGCAAGGTGATCTTTGATGGTCGCTCGATTACGGGCCTGACGCCGCGCCAGATCCTGGCGCTTGGCATTGTGCAGGTGCCACAGAGTCATAGCCTGTTCCCGACAATGACGGTGCGCCAGAATGTGCGATTGGGCGCCTATACCATACACGACCAGGGATTGGTCGAGCGCCGCCTGCGCGAGGTCGAAGAAAAATTTCCCATCGTCAGGGAACGCGCGCGCGATAAAGCGGGGAGCCTCTCCGGCGGCCAGCAGCGCCTCGTCGAATTCGCACGTTGCTTGATGCTCGATCCGCGCGTAATCTTGCTAGACGAGCCATCAATGGGGCTGGACCCGCGCACATTCAAACTGGTGATCGAGAAGATCAAGGTCATGCAGAGCAGCGGCAGAACCATTGTGCTGGTAGAGCAAAACGCGCGCACCGGCCTGAGTCTGGCCGACAACGGCGTCGTGCTAGAAAGCGGGCGCATTCGCCTGGAGGGGACGCATACCGAAATCCTGAGCAATCCGGAGATCGGCCATCTCTACCTGGGCGGCACGCTATCCAATGCTTGACAGTTCTGGAAAGGATTCACACAACACTATGGCGCGAGACGAACAGGTGCAGAGCGCGATAGACAACTGGGCGCCGCGCTTCATTGCCAACGGCATCGACTACAACGATTTCATTCGCGTCACCAGCAGTATCGAAAGCTGGGATGACTGGTGCCAGGCATGGTCGGCGTGTGGGGCGATGCACGAGCAGATGGCCGAACACGCTGAAGCGCAAGAAAACTACATTTCCGCCGCCTATCATTATTTCCACGCCGCTATCAGCTATCATTTCGGCAAATATTTATTCGTGCGGCATCCTGACCAACTGCGGGTCGCTCATGATCACGTCGTGCGCGATTACCAGCACGCCCTGCCCTATTTTGATTTCCCCGGCGAGCGCGTCACCTTCCCCTATGAGGGAGGAGCGGCAATGCCAGCTATCTTAAGAAAGCCCTGGCATACGCCAAAGCCCCCCATCGTGATCCTTGTTCCTGGCCTGGATTCCGTCAAAGAAGAACTGCACCTCTACGGCGATGACTTCCTGCGCCGCGGTATGGCGGTGCTGGCGCTCGATGGTCCCGGCCAGGGTGAGATGGAGTTCGACTTCCCCCTGCGCCACGATTACGAAGTTCCCGTAAGATACGCCATCGACTATCTAGAAAGCCGTCCAGATATAGACGCCCGGCGCATTGGCTTGATGGGTGTTAGTTTCGGCGGGCAGTTCGCCGTGCGCGCCGCCGCTTTCGAGCCGCGCATCAAAGCCGCTATCGAAAACTGCGGCCCCTACAACCAGGCTACCAACTTTCGCAATCGCCCGCGCATCAGTCGCGAAACGATGGTGCATCGCCTCAAGGCCGCTAACGAAGAGGAGGCCCAGCAAAAATTGCAGCAATTCAACCTGCAAGGCGTAGCGGAGCGTGTCAGTTGCCCCATGCTCGTCATTCAAGGCCGCCGCGACCGCCTCGTGCCTGCTGAGCAGGGCGAGCGCATCGCCGCGGAGATCGGCAGCAGCGCGGAACTCTGGCTTTTTGAAGATGGCAACCACGTCTGCAACAACATCCCCTACAAGCACCGGCCGCAACAGGCGGACTGGATGCGCCAGAAACTGTTAGAAAGGTAAACCCATGGCGAGAGATGAACGAGTGCAGAGCGCCATCGACAACTGGGCGCCGCGCTTCATTGCCAACGGCATCGACTACAACGATTTCATTCGCGTCACCAACAGTGTGGAGACCTGGGACGAATGGTGCCAGAAATGGTGCGAATGCGGAGCAATGCACGAGCAAATGGGCGAGCAGGCAGAAGCAGCCGGGAACTATGAATCGGCGGCATATCATTATTTGCATGCAGCGATGGCTTACCACTTCGGGAAATTTCTGTTCCTGAGCCATCCCGATCAATTGCGGGCCGCGCACGAGCGCAATGTAGCCGTCTACCAGCGAGCCTTGCCATATTTCGATATGCCGGGCGAGCGGGTAGCGATTCCCTATGAGGGCGGGTCCACCATGTATGGCATCCTGCGCAAGCCGTGGCATGTGGCAAAACCGCCAGTGGTTATCCTGGTGCCCGGCCTCGACTCGGTCAAGGAAGAGATGCACAACTATGGAAATGTGTTTTTAGAGCGCGGTATGGCAGTACTGGCCATCGATGGTCCCGGACAGGGCGAGATGGAGTTTGAGCATCCGATGCGCCACGATTACGAGGTCGCCATCCGTCATGCTATCGACTACCTGGAGCAGCGCCCGGATGTCGATGCGGGCCGCGTTGGACTGATGGGCGTGAGCATGGGAGGCTACTACGCGCCCCGCGCCGCAGCATTTGAGCCACGCGTGAAGGCGGCTATCGCCGTCGCCGGTGGCTATAACATCACCGGCCACTTTGATCGCTTGCCGCGCCTGACGCGCGATGCCTTCATCGCGCGCTCCGCTTCCGGCAGCGAGCAGGAGGCGCTGGAGAAGTTAGCGTCATTCAATCTGGAGGGCGTCATGGAAAAGGTGCGCTGCCCGTTGTTGATCATTATGGGACGCCTGGACCGCCTCATACCCCCTTCGGACGCCGAACGGATGGCAGCGGAGGCAGGAGGAGAGGTGGAACTGTGGATGTTTGAGGACGGCAATCACGTCTGCAATAACATCGTGTACAAGCATCGACCGCAGATGGCGGATTGGATGCGCGGCCAATTGCGAGCGTAAATAGTTTTCGTAGGGAAAGGAAGGGGTAATTCATGAGTGTCACCAGCGCGTCTCCGCGCTATAGCCGCGCTGAGGCCAAAGCGTATGCACGCGCCCATCTGCGGGGCGTCTGGGGAGCAATTCCCTATCCTTTCACAGCCGAAGACGAACTGGATGAGCAGGGGCTACGCGGCAATATCCGCTATTGCATCGACAACAGGCTGCTGGATGGTATCTATTGCGGCCACTTCATGAGCGAATTCTGGGCGCTGACGACAGAGGAACGCAAGCGGGCCGCCGAAATCGTGATTGACGAGTGCCGCGACCGCGTGCCGGTCATGATTCATATCGGCCATACCTCGGTTAAGGAAAGCGTCGAACTGGCTCATCATGCCGAGCGCACCGGAGCCGATTACCTGGCGGTGGGCAATCCGTATTTCATGGCCTACGACGACGAGCAAATTTACAGCTATTTCCGCTACATCTCGGACCGCACCCAGGCCGGAATACTGATTACCAACACGGGGTATACCGGCATCACGCTCAGTCCACAGATGGTGAGCCGCCTGGCAGACCTGGAGAATATCATCGCGGTGAAGAATTCGCCCAAGATGCCGCATACGCTGGAGACGCTACGGCTGGTGGGAGATCGCATTCTGGTGAGCCATCCCGATGAGCGCAACTTCTTTGGGCTGATGGTTGAGCATGGTTGCCAGCTATACATGTCCTCGGCCTCGCCATTCCTGATCCAGAAGCCCGGCTACGCGCTGATCAAGGATTATACGGCGCTCGTCTTCGCGAATCGCATCGAGGAGGCCGCGGAAGTTGCCCGTCGTTTAGACCCCGCGCGCCAGATCTTCGATAAATGGCTGCGTGATCCCTGGCCTGCGCGCCGCGTGATGCCAATTGCCTATCTGAAGGCATGGTGCGATCTGATGGGGATGGTCGGAGGCCCGGTACGCCCCCCATTGATGCCGATTACGCCGCAAGAGCGCGAGGAACTGCGGCAAGATGTGGCGAACGCGGGGCTGATTTGATACTACATTGTTCGCATACAACAGGAGACACGAAAGGTGACAGAACAATTTGATATCGTGGTGGCCGGTGGCGGGCATAACAGCCTGGTGACGGCGGCTTACCTGGCTAAGGCAGGTTATTCCTGTGTGGTGCTGGAGGCGCATTCCGTGATTGGCGGTAACGCGACGACCGAGGAGTTGACACTGCCCGGCTTTTTGCATGATACCTGCTCGACGGCGCATGCGATCTTTATGGAAAGCCCGATCTGGCGCAACCAGGAACTGCCGCTGGTGGAATATGGCCTGGAGTATGTGCAGGTTGATCCCGCTTCCCACGTGATGTTTCCGGACGGTAGTTATATCACGCAGTGGGTCGATATTGACCGCACGTGTGAACAGATCGCGAAGTTCTCACGCAAGGACGCGGATACATATCGAAAGATGATCACCGAATGGCGTGCCGTGGCTTCCATCTTCAATAAAATCCGCTATACGCCTATCGGCTGGGATTCTTCGGTTTCGGGCGCCCTTGCTTCCCACCCGCAGGGAGCGGTCTGGATGCGTCGCCAGGCGCTCTCGGCATGGGATATCATCGACGCGGCTTTTGAAGACTGGCATGTGAAGTCGTGGATGCTGTGGTTCGCGGAGGGAACGCTGCAACCGGCGGAACGTCCCGGAACCGGGCTGCTGGCCTATTCGTTTGTGGCCGGGCGGCAGCGCAGTGGTTGGGCTATTCCCAAAGGGGGCTCCGGGAAACTGACCGCCGCACTCGGTCGCTACATCGAGGATCACGGCGGAACCGTGCTGACGAATAAGCCGGTAAGCCGCCTGCTACTTGAGGGTGGTCGCTGTGTGGGTGTCGAAACGGAAGACGGAGAGCAGTTCCGCGCGCGCCATGCTGTTGTCTCAACCATCCATGTCAAACACCTGGTAGAGATGGCTCCCGCCGAGGTCTGGGGCGATGCATTCCTGTACGGCGTGGACACCTACAAAGCGGGTCGCTCGATGTTCGTGGCCCACTATGCGACGAGCGACCCGCCCAGGTTCGCTACTGATGAAGGCTCGCTGGCAGTGGTGGCGGCCGGCATCGCGCAGACAGACGAACGGCAGTTGCGCGTGGTCTGGGATTTCGATCACGGCATCGTCAATAGCGACGACCCCGTGCTGCTGGTATTGACGCCCTCGGTAGAAGACCCCTCGCGCGTGCCGGAGGGGAAGCATACGATGAAGATCATCAACGTGCAACCCTACTCATTACGCGAGGGAGCCGAAAAATGGGACGAGATCAAGCAACAGGTGGCGGCCAGCAACCTGGAACACCTGCGCCGCTACGCCCCCAACCTGACCAGTGACAAGATACTGGCGACCGAAATCCGCAGCCCGCTCGACCTGGAACGTCATAACCGGCACAACTGGCACGGCAACTGTCATGGCGGAGACCAGGACCCATCGCAAACTGAAGCACTGCGACCCGTTCCCGGCTATGCTCAACACCGCATGCCGATTCCCGGCCTCTACCAGACCGGCGCGACAACCCATCCCGGCGGTTCGGTTACGGGAGCGCCAGGGCGCAATGCCGCGATGGTAGTGCTGAAAGACCTGGGCCGGGATTTGAATGAAGTGATTGCCGGCTCATGACCGCAAAAATATGCAGGACTCCACCAGGGCGACCACAAGTGTCGCCCTGATGATTTGTTAATAGTTCGCAGCCTTGGGAAACTGAGGATTCCCCGTGGCTGCCGAAGAGGGATAGACCGGGATGAAATTCCCATTTTGCCATTGGAATAGGTAGGCCAGCGCCAGGCTATTTTGTCCATACAAATCGCTGGGGAATTCTTCCGGCCCCTGCACGCCGTTGAAGACATCATTGTGCAACTCATTAATCAGCGCCGTATTATCGATGCTGTGTATCTTCGTAATCGCCTGCTGCAAGACCTGCCCCACCGAGAAAGCCTCGGCCACGTCGGCATTGATATCGTACTTGCTACCACCATATTGTGCCAGGTAGGCCTGCACCATCTGCGCATTCTGAAACGTGTTGGCATCAGGATACCAGCTATTCGGCACAAAGATGTCCTGAGTATATGAGACTCCACCCACCGCCTTGATGAAATCCTGGCCCTGGTCGGGTCCAGCAGTGGCGATGATGGCCTGGGGATTGTAGTGATCCTTCTTGAAGACATTCAGATAGGCGATCACGTCGGGGAATTGCGTGCCCAACAACACCACCTGAGCTTTTGAGTCTACAATCTTCTGCGCCACCCCGGGAATAAACTTCGTCACATAATTGGGATCATCAGCCGAGTAGGGTTGTCCATCACTGGGGAAACCGGCGCCAGTATTCGAGAAAACTGTCTTGATGCCGCCATTCACCATGATCGTTTCGGCTTTTTGCAATTGTGGCTGTGTGAAAAAATCATTGGAAGTGGCATAGGCAGCGGTTGCAGGCCGATAGGGTTTGCCATTGAGCGTCTCAGGGAGTGAGAGAATGTAATCCGCGAAGGTCGCCAGATTGTTGACGGCTGGGACACTGGTGCTGAATAAATTCTCATGATGGGCGTCAAATACCGAGGGGCCGCCACCTGAGCCCTCTACAAATGCGTAAACTTTGTGGGAGGCGTTGCCGCCATCGGCCACAATTGCCGCCGCCTTTGTGAGCAGCGTCGAGAATGGCCCTACTACCAGGTCAACATGATCCTTGTCAATCAGCGTCCTGTAGTTGGCAGCTACGTGATCAGGGTCGCTATCGTCGTGCAGGATCACAAGTTGCACGGGGCGACCGAGTATGCCGCCGCTATTATTGACCATCTGCGCCCAGAGGCGATATCCCTTCTCTACCGCTTTGCCATCATCAGCGAAGTCGCCTGAATTGGAGAACGAGGCGCCGATGGTGATGGGCGTCGAATCGGCAAAGTTCGTCGAGCCGGCGCTGCCGCCCGAACTACAGGCGCTCAATATGGCCAGGATCACGATCATGATAGAAACGGTCGATATAGCTCCTCTGCTCTTTATGGTGAAGCGCGTTACAATGTCTTTCATTTCTCTCCCCTCGGTTGCTGCGAGATAGCTGGGCGAAGGCTTTTGTGATCGCCCTCTGCGGGAATATGCACACTCCACCGGCTAATGCGAATGCCTCTGGAGTATACCTCTACCTACCTACACGAAACTCATCAGGATTGACCTGGTAAATCGACGAGTTTTACTTTACCCGAATTTAGGGGAAAATGGAACTTCTGGGTGGGAGAGTCCCCAAAAATTCCTATACGAATCGGTAAAAAAGGCAAAAGGAACCGCCCGTTCTTCCTTCTCAAAAACGGTTGGTTCCTTTTGCCCTTTATTTAGAACTCTCCGGCGGACAGCTGTAGAAGTCGTCCTGATTTCTCAATAGTTATTGACCTTAGGGAACTCGGGATTCTCTGCGGCTGCCGAAGAGGGATAGACCGGAATGAAATTCCCCATTTGCCATTGGAACAGGTAGGCCAGCGCCTCGCTATTCATTCCATGGAGATTGGTGGGAAATTCTGCCGGACCCTGCACCGTATTGAAGACATCGTTATGCAGCTCGGTGACCAGTTTCGTATTATCGAGGCTGTGTATCCTGGTAATCGCCTGCTCCAATACCTGCCCGGTGGAGTAGGCCTCGGCCACGTCGGCATTGATATCATTCTCATTGCCACCATACTGTGCCAGGTAGGCCTGCACCATCTGCGCATTCCCAAATGTATTGGCCTGCGGGTACCAGCCATTAGGCACGAACATACCCTCGGTATATTTGACTCCGCCAACTCCTTTGATGAAATCCTGGCCCTGGTCAGGTCCAGCAGTGGCGATGATGGCTTGTGGATTGTAGTGATCTTTCTTGAAGACATTCAGGTAGGCGATCACATCGGGAAACTGCGTGCCCAGCAGCACCACCTGGGCTTTAGAGTCGACGATCTTTTGCGCCACCCCGGGAATAAACTTCGTCACATAATTGGGATCATCGGCCGAGTAGGGTGAATTGGCATTGGAGTAAACCGTTTTGATGCCACCCTGCTCCAGCATCGTTTCGGCCAGTTGCAACTGTGGCTGCGTGAACGGGTCATCGGATGTGGCATAGGCGGCGGTTGCGGGCCGGTAGGGTTTGCCATTAAGTGTGAGCGGCAACGAGAGGATGTAATCCGCGAAAGTCTCCAGGTTATTAGCCGCCGGAAGAGTCACACAGAAGAGATCATCGAACCCATACCCTTGTGTCGGATCGAATAGCGAGGGACCCCCACCTTCACCTTCTACAAACGCATAATGGTACTTGTGCGCTTCTGTAGCCGCGGGCTTGGTTAGAAGCGTGGAAAAAGGTCCAAATAGCAAATCAACGTGATCTTTGGTAATCAAGGTATCGTAATTGCTTTTCACCTTGTCCTGTGTGCTGTCGTCATTGAGAATGACCAGCTTGACCGGGCGCCCCAACAATCCGCCGCTATTGTTGATGGTTTGCGCCCAGAGTTGATACCCCTTGAGAACGGCCGCGGCATCGGCGGCGAAGTCACCCTTGATCGAGATTGATGCTCCAATAGTAATCGGTGATTGATTAGTGAAGGCAATCGTGCCTGAACCGCCCTGGCTACACGCGCTTAATCCTGCTAGAATCATGGTTACGATGCCAATGATGGAAAAGCATTTTGTGCCTCCAGAAGTGTAGCGAACTACCATGTTTTTCCTTTCTCCCCCATTTGCAGCAGGTAATATCCTTACTGCTTACACATCTCGTCTCTGCTCTTATCCTTCTAAGTAATCCATGTGACTAAACATTCTTTTATGATTACTTTACCTTATTCTCGCAAAAAATAATACCATATACCCTCAAGGATGACCTGATTTTCCTATAGTGATTTCGCGGGTAGTGCAGGTTCTTCTCCCCTAGAAATCAGGTGATCATTGTAGGGGCGGCCCCACCCCGGGGCGCGATGAATCCGGCCCGTAGCGCCCTTAAACCATGCGGAGCTATGGATCAAACAGATTGTGAATCCGGCGCGAATCTGCGATAATACAGTCATTGAAAGGAGTATTTCCGTGCCTACAAACTCCATATCCAACTGGCCTTTTTCGAAGGTATTGATTGCTAATCGTGGCGAAATTGCCGTGCGTGTGATTCGCGCGTGCCGTGAGCTTGGCCTGACGAGCGTGGCCGTGTATAGTGATGTTGATCGCAATGCCCTGCATGTACGTATGGCCGATGAAGCGTATCATATCGGCCCGTCACAGGCTTCGAAGAGTTATTTACATATTCCTACCATCATCGAAACCGCTAAGCGCGCGGGCGCGCAGGCCATTCATCCCGGCTATGGCTTTCTCTCTGAGAATGCCACATTTGTGGAGGCGTGCGACGAGGCGGGATTGATTTTTGTCGGGCCACCCGCGGCAGTGCAGCGCGGTGTGGGCGAGAAGACGGCAGCGCGCCAGATGGCGAAGGAAGTGGACGTGCCGATTGTGCCCGGCGCTATGACCGATGAACTGGATGACGCGCAGATTGCGGAGGCAGCGGCCCGCATCGGCTATCCCCTGTTGCTGAAAGCCGCGGCAGGTGGAGGTGGCAAGGGTATTCGCTTCGTGCGCGACCCCAAAGACCTGCCCGCATCACTCCGCACGGCACGTAGTGAGGCGAAAAGCGCTTTTGGCGATGATCGTGTCTACCTGGAAAAAGCCATCCATCCCGCGCGGCATATCGAGGTACAGTTCATCGCCGATACGCATGGCAATGTCGTGCATCTCGGTGAGCGCGAGTGTAGCATACAGCGCCGCCATCAGAAATTGATCGAAGAGTCCCCCTCTCCCGTGCTGGACGAAGAGCTGCGGCAGCGCATGACGACCGCGACCATCAACCTGATTCGCTCCATTTCCTACATCAATGCCGGGACCGCCGAATTTTTACTCGGCCCCGACCGGAATTTCTATTTCCTAGAAGTCAATGCTAGAATCCAGGTGGAGCACCCGGTAACCGAACTGCGTACCGGCATCGACCTGGTGCAGGAGCAGTTTCGCGTGGCCGCCGGACTGCCGCTCTCATTTACGCAGGCAGATATCCAGTTCAATGGAGCGGCGATTGAGAGTCGCATTTCGGCGGAAGATCCCGAAAACCGCTTTTTACCGGCCACAGGCACGGTACTGGAATTGCAGGAGCCGGCAGGCCCAGGCGTGCGCGTTGATAGTGGCCTGTACAAAGGCCTGCAGGTGCCGCTTTTCTACGACCCCCTGCTCTCCAAGCTGATTGTATGGGGCAGGGATCGCGCGCAGGCCATTGCGCGCTTACGCCGCGCGCTTGATGAATACCGCATTATGGGTGTGCGCACAACGCTGCCTTTCGCGCGCTGGCTGATGGATAATCCGCGCTTTCAAGCAGGAGATATGTCCACCGATTTTATCGCGGAAGAATGGGATAAGAGAAATGTAGAAACGCCACCGCTTTCAACGACTGGAGGTGAGGTAATAGAAAGTGAGCGCGACCGGGAGGTGGTAGCGGCTCTCGCGGCGAGCCTCTTGATGAACGAGCAGGTGGAAGAGGAGAAATTGCGGCGGCGGCCCGCGGGCGAAGAGGGCACCGGAGATGGTAGGAGCCGCTGGCGCGAAAGGGGCTGGCGCGAGGCTATGCGCAGTTTGTAAATATAGGCCCTCACTGGTGAACTTTCGCGAAAACCGGGCTGGCGTTGGGAAGCAAGCCGTAATTGTTTTCACCGAACGGCCAGTAGATAAAATCCGCCTTGCCGATGATGTTCTGCCGGGGCACAAATCCCCATTCGCGTGAGTCGGAACTGTTGCCGCGATTGTCTCCCATCACAAAATATTCGTTCGGTCCCACGATGCGGTTAACGATGGGAGGAAAAGGATTGTACGGGTCACTCTTGTTGATGTATGGTTCTTTCAACGTCACCCCATCAACGGTTACGCGCTGCCCAACGACGCTGATGATGTCGCCGGGAATAGCAATGATGCGCTTTACATAGTCTACCTGTGGGTTGAGCGGGTATTCGAAGACGATGATATCACCTCGCTCGGGCGCGTGAAAGAAGTAAGCCGCTTTATCGACGAGGATGTATTCCTGGTTGTGCAGCGTTGGTTCCATGCTCGGTCCATCGATGCGAAAATTCTGGACGGCAAAACGCAGCACGAGAAACATTAAGAGGGTCAGGGTCAGAATTTCCAGAAGCTCGCGCACAAAGCGGCGCCTGTTCTGGCGCGTTGTTTCTTGTTCCAAGTGTTATCCTCGTATTATCTGGCTCAGGATTTCTTCTTTCAGTGTCTTCCCTAATTATTATACGCGGCTTCCACATCATTCGTTGTACCTGTTTTACTCGTCCGGGGCTCGCCATGCAATGGGCATGGCGGGAATATTTTCCCAGTCAATACGTCTTGCCGCGCCGATATCGCGCAGGTGCGTGGCCCTCGCACTCACCCAGGTTAAGCTCCTGGACCTCGTCATCGACCAGCACCGGCAGGTCCAGCGCCGGAGCAATGATATCCGCTGTTTCTCTGGCCCGTTTCAGTGGGCTGGATATTAAGACATCGGCCTGTATCTCGCCGGTGGTGGCTAACCGGTCGCGCAGGCGCTCGGCCTGCGTAATCCCCAGCCGTGAGAGGCCAGAATCGGGAGTGATCGAGCCGATGATGCCCGGCTGGAGGCCATCAGCCTGGCCATGACGGATTAAGTAGAGGTGAGTCATACTTCGATCTCTTCTCTTGCCATTCTCAGGAGGTGGGAACGTGGATGGCCTGCTGAGCTACCGCTCAGCAGGCCATCCACGTTCCCACCTCCCTGAAACAACTACTTCTCCTGCACAGGAGGGGGTAGCTCGAAAGACGGGGGCTTCTTGCCTCGTCGTTTAGCTGCCTCGGCCTTCAGGCGTTCAACCGCCTCGTAGGGGACGTGGCGGCCGCCAAGCGGCGTGGGATGGATGCCAGGACCATGGAAGTCGGTGCCGCCCGTTGGAATAAGGTTGTATTCATTGGCAAGGGCGAGCAAGGCCTGCTCTTCCTCAGATGTATAAGGACCGTAGTAGGTCTCCAGGCCTACCATACCCGCTTCGCACAGGCCAGGAAGCCAGTTGCGCAGTTCGTCGAGGCCGGGAAGTTCGACGGGATGGGCCAGAACCGGCAGGCCATTGGCGCTGGCGATGAGGCGCACCGCATCTTCCGGCGTGAGCCGGTAGCGAGGGACGTAGGCATAGCAGTTTGTGCCGATATATTTGTCGAAAGCCTCACCGATGGTCTGGACATAGCCAGCTTCCAGAAGGGCCTTCGCGACGTGCGGCCTGCCTACCGCTCCCTGCGCTATTTCGCGCACGCGATCCCAGGAGACGTTGACGCCCTGCTCGTTCAGCTTTTCAACGATGCGCTGCCCGCGACGCTCGCGCGCATCACGTAGCACCTTAATAATGGCCTGAAATTCCGGGCGCGCATATTCAATGAAATATCCGAGCACATGTACTTCTCCGCCGCTGACATCGGTATTGATTTCGATGCCGGGGATAAAATCTATATCCAGCGTGCGAGCCGCCTGCGCTGCCTCATCGACGCCATCCGTGGTATCGTGATCGGTCAGGGCCAGCACGCGCAGGTCAATCTCTTTGGCGCGGCGCAATAATTCGGTCGGTGAGTAAATACCATCCGAAGCGGTCGAATGGGTGTGAAGGTCAATGTAATTGGTCATAAGAACAGATAAGCAGCCTGATGAATCCTGATAACTAAAGCTGGACAGTGATTAAGCAGGTCATTCTGAGCGGGTCGAAGAATGACCTGGCGGATCTTGATTGTCAAGATTTCATCAGGCGGCCCTTTCCTCCTGATTCTACGGTTACACTAAAATGAACAACAGCATATCCGGCCAAGCCTTGCTTGCGGCTTGCCGGGCTTATTTGGCGTAATCGATTGCGCGCGTCTCGCGAACCACGACGACCTTGATTTGCCCGGGATAATCGAGGCTTTCCTCGATCTTGTGGGCAATATCGCTGGCCAGGCGATTTGCGGTGTATTCATCGATTTCCTCGGGTTTGACGATGATGCGCACCTCGCGACCGGCCTGGATCGCGAACGATTTTTCTACGCCGGTAAACGAATTAGCGATATTCTCAAGCGCTTCCAGGCGCTTGATGTAAAGGTCAATGGTCTCACGGCGAGCGCCGGGACGCGCGGCTGAGATCGCGTCCGCCGCCTGTACGATAGCTGCTTCCAGGCTCTGCGGCTCGGATTCGGTAGCATGGTGCGCAACTATAGCGTGAATGACCCGGGGGGATTTGCCGAAGCGACGGGCGATCTCACCGCTGATAATGGCGTGAGGCCCCTCTACCTCCTGGTCAATGGCCTTGCCCATATCATGCAGCAAAGCCGCCGTTTTGCAGACATTGACATCCGCGCCCAGTTCGTATGCCATGGTCGCGGCTAGAATGGAAACCTCGACGGAGTGCGCGAGTACATTCTGCCCATAACTGGTGCGGAAGTGCAGGCGGCCAAGGATTTTGAGCAATTCGGGCTGCAAGCCATGCACATTGGCCTCCATAGCCGCGCGTTCGCCCGCTTCGCGCACGATGATATCCACTTCCTGCCTCGCCTTGGCCACCACGTCCTCAATACGAGCAGGGTGAATGCGCCCATCAATAATCAACTTCGTCAATGCAAGACGAGCTACCTCGCGCCGTACGGGATCGAAACCCGAGAGAATGACCGCTTCCGGGGTATCATCGATGATGAGATCGACGCCCGTGGCGGCTTCAAGCGCCCGGATATTGCGCCCCTCGCGACCGATGATGCGGCCTTTCATTTCATCATTCGGCAAGGGCACCACCGAGACAACCGCCTCGGCTACCTGGTCGGAGGCGCAGCGCTGGATGGCCAGCGTAATGATTTCGCGCGCGCGGGCATCGGCCTCTTCGCGGGCCGCTTCCTCAATTGCGCGAATTCTGCGTGCCGCCTCAGCACGCACTTGATTTTCAATACGAGACAGTAAGACTTCTCTCGCTTGCTCTTCGGTGAGCCGTGAAATGCGCTCAAGCTCGTTGAGTTGCTCGAGTTTTACCTCCTCCAGCTCTTCACGAGTTTGCTCGGCAGCGCGTTCGCGCGCAGTCAGCTTGCGCTCGCGCTGCTCTAACGCATCAATTTTTCGCTCGAGAACCTCTTCTTTTTGCTGTAAGCGCCGTTCCTGGCGCTGCAGTTCGGCGCGGCGCTCGGCATTGTCACGTTCCATGGCCGCCCGGAAGCGAGCGGTTTCGTCACGTGCCTCGTGCAGCGCCTCACGCTGCTGCGCCTGGAGATCCAGGAGTCGTTGCTCATTGGCCTCCTTTTCGATGCGCAGGCGTTCTTCAAATTGCTGTTTATTTCGTGTCGTCCCGAGTAAATACCCCGCATAGAGAGCAACCCCCGCTCCCAGGATCAGAGCAATGAGGACGAAGACGATATCCAACGTCGTTAGCGATGACACTCGGCCTACCTCCAGTAGTCAGGTACACAGGCCTTAAAAGGCTCGAAAAAAGATATAATGATAGCATACGAATGCCGAATGGCTGTGTAATTTAGGTATGCTACGCCAAGCATACTATATAGGAGCCAATCTGTACTGTCAAGCGTAAGTCAACTGCCAACTTTTTCAGGAGTGCAAATATGGATTCTCAACCATTGAATAATGAGCACGAATCTCTACGGGATACTCCCGTTGTCACCAATTTTCTGGTGCGTTCCGATAGTACAAATAATGATGAACCGCGCATCTTGATTGTGCGCCGCAGCCAGCGTGTGGGCAGCTATAATGCGCGGTGGGGAGGCATCAGTGGCTTTGTCGAGAAGGGTGTGACGCCCGAAGAACAGGCCTATACGGAAATCCGTGAAGAGACAACTTTGCAGCGCGACCAGGTGCGAATGCTCAAGCGGGGCGCGGTTGTAGAATACGTCGATGCCTCAATAGGAAGACACTGGTTCGTTCATCCTTTCCTGTTCGAGGTGCTAACCCCCGATGCCATTCACACCGACTGGGAGGCCACAGAAATGCGCTGGATCAAACCATCGGAACTCGATCAATACGAGACAGTTCCCAAGCTGAAGGAAGCGTATGAATCGGCGGTAAATGGAGAAGAGGTTTCGTAAGAAACAGGTAAAAGGAGAGGGCGACCACCAGGGTACGCCCTCCACACATCCACTTCTCCCTACTGAAGCGTTTGCGCTACCGCATCTGGAATGACCAGAACATGCTGGCCATAATGAATATCCTGTGCTTTGATCATCGTCGAAGAGCGAACGCCGAGGTGCTGGAGCAGGCCACCGCTAAGTACGACCCCGGTGATCTGTACAGTAGTTGGATTGCTCGTATCAAGTAGAACCTCTCCGACACTGCCAACCACAGTTCCACTGGCGCTCATGACTCTGAAGGTGGGTAGAGCCTCACCGTTGGGAAGCGAAGAAAGCTGGCTCTCTTCCGATTCACTTTGTATAGCCGACTCATCAGGACAGGTGATCGCATCCTGTCCGATGCCCTGAATGTCGGACACATGCAATATCTTACGGCTGAACAGGCCTGTTTTCAGCTTGAAGGCATAGACTTGAGAAGTCGCCGGATCAAAGTAAAAATCATCGACAGAGCCTATTTTAGCGCCATTCGCAAGGCTGACTACAGCTATTCCACGTAAATCCGACCATTTTCTTGCTGCCTGAGCATTCTCCATATGCATACTCCTGGAGGTAGAGGTATTCTGCAACTATTATTATATAGTAGACGCAAGAAATATGCCAGTTGGGTCACATTCGTTCGATGATAGTCGCAATGCCCTGGCCCACGCCTATGCACATGGTTGCCAGGCCGTAGCGACCGCCGCGCCGCTCCAACTCATGCAATATGGTGACGACCAGGCGCGCCCCGCTGCAGCCAAGCGGGTGACCAAGCGCGATGGCGCCGCCATTGACATTGAGCTTTTCCTCATTGATCTCCAATTCTCTTATGCATTGCAGGGTCTGAGCGGCAAAAGCCTCGTTCAGTTCGATCAAATCGATATCCTTGATGCTCAGACCGGCGCGCTGTAAGACCTTGCGCGTGGCAGGGATGGGACCGAGGCCCATATATGCTGGATCGACGCCCGCTACCGCGGTGGCCACAATGCGCGCGCGCGGGCGCAGGCCGAGTTCCTGGGCGCGGCTCAGGGAGGTCAGTACCAGGGCAGCCGCGCCATCGTTGATTCCCGAAGAGTTACCTGCCGTCACGCTTCCATCCTTGCGGAAGACAGGCTTGAGCGCAGCCAGTTTCTCCAGCGTAGTATCCGGGCGTGGCTGCTCGTCCTGGGCCACGATAACGGGCTCCCCTTTTTTCTGCGGGATGCTCACGGGCAGGATTTCTTCGGCGAAACGGCCTGACCACTGCGCGGCCACCGCGCGCTGGTGGCTGCGCAGCGCATAGGCATCCTGGTCGGCGCGGCTGACCGAGTAACGTTCGGCCACATTCTCCGCCGTTTCACCCATGCTGTAGGGATGATGCATGGCGGACAGGCGAGGGTTAACAAAGCGCCAGCCAAGGGTGGTATCCTGCAGGTTCATGTTGCGACTAAAAGGGCTATCGGCCTTGCCCAACACAAATGGCGCGCGCGTCATGCTTTCCACACCTCCAGCCACAAATGTGTCGCCCGCGCCGGCCGCGATGGCCTGGGCCGCGCTGTTAATGGCCTGCAAGCCGGAGCCGCACAGCCGGTTGACGGTCTGCCCGGCAACATGGACAGGCAGACCGGCCAGCAACAATGACATACGGGCAACATTGCGATTGTCCTCGCCAGCCTGGTTTGCGCAGCCAAGAATAACATCTTCAACACTACCAGCATCAATACCTGCCCGGCGCACCGCTTCCGCTATAACCAGCGCGGCCAGGTCATCGGGACGCACATCCTTCAAGCTCCCCGCATAGCGGCCGATGGGAGTTCGTACTGCTGAGAGGATAACCGCTTCTTCCATAGTTTTTTACCTCCCCTGGAACTCTGCTTTGCGCTTTTCCAGGAAAGCGCGCATACCCTCACGCATATCCTCGGTGGCGAAGAGCAGGAAGAAGTTCCTGCGCTCCAGTTCCAGGCCCTCGGTGAGCGAGGTTTCAAACGCCGCCTGCACTGCTTCTTTCGCCAGGCGCACGGCGATAGGAGCCTGGGCAGCTACCGTTTTGGCGAGTTTTACCGCCTCGGTCAGGTGTTCACCCCGGGGCACAACACGATTTACCAGGCCTAGATTGGCCAGTTCCTGCGCCGGAATCTGCGCGCCTGTCAGCACCATTTCCATGGTACGGTATTTGCCGATGGTGCGGGCAAGGCGCTGCGTTCCACCGGCTCCAGGAATGACACCAAGCAGAATCTCTGGCTGTCCAAACTTTGCATTCTCAGAGGCGACAATCATATCGCAATGCATGGCCAGTTCGCAGCCCCCGCCAAGCGCGTAGCCCCCGACAGCCGCGATCAGGGGTTTGTGAATCCGCCGGATGCGCTGCCAGGCTTCAAAGCCACCCAGCATCATATCGATGGGCGATTTATCGGACATTTCCTTGATATCTGCCCCGGCAGCAAAAGCTCTATCACCCGCGCCAGTGATGACCATACACCCAATATCATTATCGTTGTCAAACGCTTCCAGGGCGCTGGCAAGCTCACTCACAACATGATGATTAAGGGCATTGAGAACCTCAGGGCGATTGAGCGTCACGATACCGACGCGCTCATCGCGGTCAACTAAAATATAGTGGTAATTTGCTGGCATGTTCTCCTCGCGAAATACTAGTGGTACAGGACGACACTGTTTGTAGTATATCACGCGAGAATGGGAGAATGAGCGGTGCCTCATCCCGTCAGTACAGGAATATACAATAGCATCCCATCCAGGGTATATTTTTTAAAATGCTTCCCATGCTCTCTATTATATTGTTCAAACGCCGCAATTTCCCAGGGCTCGTTCGCCGGGAAAAGAAATGGCACCGCCGGATTAATAACATTGGGATTGGGCTGCACGGCACGCGCATCGGGAAGGTATGCATCGTTGCCTACAGTGAAAGGGTACGGCGGTTTAGCGCACAGGATGTGTTCCTGGCTCTGGAAGAGCAGCCGGTAGCAGGTCCAGTATTCCAGGTACACTCGCGTTATTTTCATCTTTAGCAGGTCGTTGACCAGTTGCATCTGCTGCTGCTCGTCCGCATAGGCGGCCGGCACCGTGGTCACGGTCCAGGCGGTGCTGGCCAGGGCCACCACGATGACCAGGGCCAGCGCGGTACAGCTGAGCCATTTGGCAGTCCATCCAGACCATCTCGGCGTCAGAGAAACATTTTCCAGACCTACCAGCCTCCAGAGCGGCCAGAGAATGGCAGGCGTGGCCACCAGCGTACCGACCAGGTAACGCGTACTCCACGGCTTCAATCCCGAAAGAGGGCTGCGCAGGTAGAGGAATATGATCAGCGCATCGGTCAATAAGAGCATCAAACGCGCAAACTGGCGCGCTGTTTCCCGCTGTATTTCGGGGCTGAACGATTGGCCCTGAGCGGCGTATTGGGCCGATGAATCGGCGGTGGACGCGATCAATCGGCCCCTACGGAGCTTCCAGAAAGCGCTGCTTGCTAGTACCATGCCTATCGCTAACAAAAGCACGTAGGAGACTCCCCAGCTTCCTTGTAGAACGCTGCAGGATACTGTCAACGAGGTACGAGGGCCGTAGTATGGCAGGTCGTAGACGGTGCAGATTGGTTGAATCCAGGTCGTGAGCGGAATACCCCACATAAATGTACTGATGAACTGTTTCCTCAAGAGATGGCTCAGCTCCGCCGGGCTGGCACCCGCCATGACGCTTGCTCCGCTCTGAAATGACAGCGCGTGGGGAATAGCGGAATAGCCCGGTATCAAAAGAAAGCCACCGAGCATGAAACCGGCCAGTAAGCAAGGAATAGCTAGCGTGCGCCATTCGCGATAACAAAAAACGAGGATCAAGAGGCCACTGCACACCACGAACGGCAGCACTAAAATATGCACCCAGAGGGCGATGCCCGCCGTCCAACCCCAGGCGAAATAGAGAAAGTAGCGCCAGCGTTTGCGTTCTCCTGCCGTTGCCGCCAGGCGATAAGCGAGCAGCATCATCAGCGCGCCAAAGAGGATCAACTCCATAGCGCCGCCAATGGCACGTAACTGCTGTATCAGCATATCGGTCGTCGCGAAAGCCAGCAAAAGCAGGGTCAATAGCGCCAGGCGCTTACTATAGAGCAGGCTGCTTAACCAGTACATCACGATCATAAAGAGCGCGAACATGATGAGCATGCCAATACGCAGCGTAAAAATTGAGACACCGAAAAGCCGGAAAAAGGGGGCGGCGATATACGCTTCGAGTACGCCCAGGTAGTCCTGGCCATAATGATAAATAGGATGCTGGCCCTGGAAAGCGATGTGCATACCAGCTATACCCATCTTCCCCTCGTCGCTATTCGTCTCGGGAAAATAAAATAGCACCAGGATGGTACGGAAGATGACGGACAGCGCAATAATGACGCTTGCCGCGATGCCATATGGCCCCATCCGTATATATTTCGAGAGTCTTTGTATGCAGTTTCTCATGTCTCTCCTTTTGTTTGACTTCTGTTGATCCCTTATCTCAGTTTTAACAGTATTTACAACGTTTACTTCCAGGTAAAAGGCTCATTTTGTCTTTGGCAGCAGTATTTAGTTAGGTCCAGCTTAAGAGCCTGTCGCGTGTAACTCATCCATGGAAGGCATTCTATTCTGAAGCAGACACCTTTGATTGAGGACAATTTAGGGACGGGATTATATAATATGTTTCAATACTAACTACTGCAGCAAAAGCTGACATAAGTGGTGATTACCCAGAAGGTGAGCAGAGACTCCGGGCGCAGCGCAGAGTCTCTGGCGCGATCCAGAGACAATGCGAGCTCAACTTGTCCTGTGCTTCATAGGTAATCAGCAGGACATAGAGTAGGGAATACATGCCGCTTACAGATATACAGGCAGTTCTTTCTCAACGCCCTCGCGGGTTTGTATTCGATATCGATGGCACGCTCAGTCCCATCGCACCGACACCTGGTGAGGCACAACTCTATCCGGGGGTAGCTGTTTTATTGGAGCGCGCGCGCCAGCAAGCTCACGTTGCTATTGTCACGGGACGCAGCGTAGAAAGCGGTGCGGCCATAATCAATGTTGAGGGATTGACTTATATCGGCAATCACGGCCTGGAATGGTGCGATGGATTGCCATCAACGCACACGGTACAGGTAGTGCCGGAGGCGCTTCCATACGTGGAGCCGGGCAAACAATTGCTGGACCTGGCGGAACTGGAACTGGCTGAAATGCCGGGGGTACTGATGGAACGCAAGCGTATCGGCGGATCAATACACTATCGCCTTTCTCCCGATCCTCAAGGGGCGCGCGAGAAGATACTGGCGCTGCTGGCAGAGCCTGCGCGAAAGCTGCATTTGCGTTTGAGCGAGGGCAAATATGTCGTGGAGGTCAGGACACCGCTGACAATAGACAAGGGTGTATCTCTGCGGCGTTTCGTGGAGCGCCATCAGCTGCGGGGCGTGGTCTTTGCCGGAGATGATCGCACTGACCTGGATGCCGTTCTGGAGGCAGCACGCTTGCGGCAAGATGGAATAGCGGCCGTGGCTATTGTTGTTGAGCATCACGATACCCTGCCCGCATTACTGGAACACGCGGATATCATCGTGCGTGAAGTGGAGGGCATGGTGGCATTGCTCCGCCAGGCAGTGAATGAGTTATAAGCAGTTAGGAGTGAAAAACCGCGATGGGCGCTTTTCGCTCCTAACTGCCTACCCTACATTCGAAGACACCTCGTCCAATGTGAGAGGCAAGGGAGTAGAAGTAGCCGTATCCAGCAGCGCGTTGATATCTTCTACCTGCCGGCGCAACCAGTGACTCAGATCATGCTGCTCGACCTCCTGCCGCGCCAGCGTCGCTAACCTGCGGCGCTCCTGGGAAGGCAGCATCAGAGCCTTATAGAGAGCATGGGCAGTCTCCGCTGTATCGGTGGGCGAGGTGGGAATACAGGCCTTCGCCATTTGCTTATATACCCCGGCTGTGCGCGACAGTACCAGGACGCCATCCTTCTTGTTGACGGCAGGCCCTTCTTTGGCAACCAAGTTCATGCCATCAATGATCGGGTTCACCAGTAGCACGTCGTAAAATTGCATGGCGGCAAGGGCCTCGACACGATCGTTCTGGAAAAAGGCATGAATGGGTGTCCATGTATCCGTCGCATATTTCTGATTGATCTCTTCTATCAGCTTCACAATCTCAGTGTTGTGGCGCTGGTACACCGAAAGCGATTGGCGTGATGGAACGAGAAAGGCCAGAAAATTGACCTTGCCTCGCAATTCAGGATGCTCATCGAGCATCTGAGCAAATGCCTGGAAACCACGCAGGATGTTTTTTGTCGGCTCAATACGATCGACGCGCACGATGGTCTTCTCATTGAGCAGGGGGCGCATCTTCTCGGCCGCCCTTTTCCCGGCAGCGCTCTGTACAATTTTGCGCTCCTGGACGACGGAAATAGAAATGGGGTAAGCGTTTACCTGGGTAGTGCGCCCGTGCCAGTAAATAGTGCCCCCGCCACTAGCGGGGTCGTGTTCAATTTCGACCCCTTCGAGAAACATCTCCGCGCCCTGCAGGAAATTACTGGCGTCATTCTCAGTCTGGAAACCGAGAATATCATTGCCAACAAGACCGTTAAAGATGGCATACGCAATATTGCTGGGCAAGAAATTCCAGTAACGCCCCTCGGGCCATGGAATATGAATAAAATGCTGTAAGACGACGGAGGGGTAGCAGGCGCGAATCAGGGCGGGCGCAAGGTAGAGATGATAGTCATGCAACATGACGACGGCCGGGGTTTCCTCGCGTTCAAGCTCTTCGCATACCGCGTCAGCAATGGACTGATTGGCCTTACTGTAGCCATTTTTCCAGGCATCTTGAATCACCTCATCGGTCAGCTTTTCTGTCTGAGGATCGTAGAGGTAGTGCTGTAAAAACCAGAGTAACTGGTTGCTGATCTGCTCGTAGTGTTTGCGATAGGCGGGTCTGGGGATAGTGACGTAGCGAAGGTGCATCTTTTGACCGGGCAATGGGGAGGGCAATAGTCCATCTTGAGTTTCCTTAAACGCAACACGGTCTCCCTCGGTCATCGACATAGCCACCCAGGTGACATTATTGGAGTTGCCAGCATCTGCGAGCGCTGTGACCATTCCTCCTGCGCCCCTACGGTATTTGAGTGTTTTGTCCTGGCTTAAGAAAAATTCGACGGGGCCGCGGTTAGTGGCAATGATTAGACGATCAGCGTGTATCAAGCGAGAAGGCCTTTTTTGTAGCGCCATCTGCGTCGACATACGGTCAATCCTTTCTGCTAGTGACTCGTTGTCTTGCGTCTAGAGGATCCTGCAACCAGCATTCATATTCACTGTACAGGTGACCACAAGGAGAGAACTGTGCATTGCATGCCACGAGCGCATGCAATGCATAGCTACCCCTACAAATCGACCGGCCTATGGTTCAAATAACATCAAAATAGCCAGTCGCGCCTACAAACACGAGTCTCCCTCATTCAGTTGGACTTCCTAAAAAGCACGAAGAATCTCGTTTGGCCTGTTACGGGTGTATGTACGCTTGACGTTTTCGGGTTTAACAGCGATACTGCTCTCACAGGAAGTGGCAAGAGCCAGATCCTTTCCTCAATCCGTGAGGGATTGAAACAGCCCTCTGCCCAGATGTATCACTTTCCAAACCTACAAAAGGTTTCAGGATAAATGTTCCCCTGTGGCTTTTTCCACACTCCTGTAGCAGACAGGGGGCATAATTGAGGAAAACATCCCGGCATTCTCTTCTCTTGTGTTTCCGACTAATATACGCCTGAAAAGGCAATTTAGTTGCAAGCCGTTCATGATTTGGTTACCCCTGGCCTTTCTGTTACTCTCTACAAGCAGAGGCCACATGGAACGTTCTTAATAGTAGTACGCTTCTACGCGCGGGTCCCCGCAAACTGAATATGCTATACTCTCTCAAGAAAATACCTGAAATTGGGAACAGCACAAGCGGGACGCAATGAAGGTCCCTATCCCCCAATCTTCAGTACCGGAAGGGTTCTGTATATGACACGGATTGATGGACGTTCTCAGACTCAACTTCGCCCGGTGAAACTCACCGTCGATTACCTGGATTACGCCGAGGGCTCTGTCCTGATTGAAGCCGGAAAGACGCGCGTGCTGTGCGCGGCCAGCATGGAAGAAAAGGTACCCCCATTTCTGGAGGGAACCGGTAAGGGCTGGCTTACAGCGGAATATGCGATGCTGCCGCGCGCGACCCACACACGCAGCTCGCGCGAGCGCGAGGGCCGGGTGAGCGGGCGCACGCAGGAAATTCAGCGCCTGATTGGGCGCTCATTGCGGGCAGTTGTAGATCTGCAACGGCTGGGACCGCGCACGATTACGCTGGATTGCGATGTGTTACAGGCCGATGGAGGCACGCGCACAGCTTCGATTACCGGCGCGTATGTGGCATTGTATCGCGCCTGCTCGCTATTAGTGAAACGGGGAGTGCTGGTAGCGCATCCGGTACACACGGCTGTAGCGGCCGTGAGCGTGGGCATCATAGACGGAGAGATTCTGTTGGACCTGTGCTACGAAGAAGATTCGCGCGCCGATGTTGACTTCAATGTCGTGATGACGGCGCAACACCAGTTCGTGGAAGTGCAGGGAACCGGGGAGGGAGGTGTTTTCGACCGTGGCTCCATGGATAAGCTCATCTCATTGTCCGAACAGGGGATTGACCAGCTGCTGGAGTTGCAGAAGCGTTTCATTTAGGGCGAGCGCCAACAGAGAAAGTGGAGGGCGACCTCAAGGGTACGCCCTTACTATGATTTCCGATTCTGGACAGGCCGGTACCAAAGTACCGTTCTTTACCTATTCAATGGTTGGTATACGTTTTTGGCAATATGACAGGTGAAGATTGGCGGACATTGTAGATGTACCAGCATAGCCCATTACTACTTATTTCATGCGTGAGAGCTTGTAGTCACCTGTGAAGGCATGCTAGAATTCCTCATCAGAGTAGTAGTAGGTAGGGGCGATCACGTAGTCCCTGGCGACCTACCCTACCTACCGCACCAGAGGTAGGGTCGAGAGGAGCGCAAATTGAACGCGAATACAGGCCGGAAGTGGTTCTGGCGCATTGTCGATTTTATCAATCCTTTGCGCGACCCTAGCCTGACTGTGGCAGCTGTATTGACATTCATTGAGGAAGCAGGACAACACGACGCCTGGTACTGGATTGTCCTTGTCGGGCTGCTGAACTGGCTGGCAGTGCGTGGCGTCGTCTGGCTGGTAGTGCACTTTACATTTGCCAGTACGTTTATTACGCGCCGGTTGTGGTGGGCGATCAAGCATCCTCGTCTCGCCTGGCGTATCCTGGACGCAATTGGGCATGAGGAAATTGTGATCGGTGGCCTACCCGCGCTATCCGAGGGCATGGTGCTGCCGGATGGCTCGACTATTTTGAGTTTAAGCCCGTCATTTGCCACAAGTGGCATGCATGTGATTGGTGAGATACCGGCGGGGACAGAGATACCGATGCTGAGCATGCCCAACGGGCAGCTAGCTCCTAACCTGGCGGCGCTGGCCAGTTCGGGTATTTTCCCCTCTTCTACCACAGGAGCGCTGGCGGGAGTAAATAATCAACCGCAGATGGGCTTTCCGGCGATGAATGGGACGGGGTATAACGGCTATGCCAATTCACAGACCCCCGATGGCTTGCCGCAGGCTTTCCCGCAGCGTCCTTCAGAAGAGGAGGAGCGCCTGCGCCAGCAACTAGAGATCTTTTCTCGTCTGATGGATGACTGGATACAATTTACCGAGGAGAAGTGGCGTACAGTGAGCGACAGCCAGCTCGGTTGGAAGCCCCTGCGCGGCAGGTGGAGCAACTGGGAAGACATTTTCCAGGATGTCTACGCTGCCAAAACGTCTGATCCTATGGCGCAGGCGGCGCAGGTAGCAGGTGAGGCAACCGCCAGGCGTTTTGAATTTTCCAAAGAGAAAGGGTCGGCGGCTTCCGCTGTGGCCTGCTTCTTGCGCGATATGATGACGCTGCGGCAGGGATTAGAGATGTTGCAATCGAACGCTGAGAATGCCTCGGAGACGCCTAGCATACAGCCAGCGGTGCAATCCCCGCTGCAATTCTCCGGCAATACCGGTCCTCTGAAAGGAGGGCGAGCCAGCTCGCCTCGCGGCTCGCTCATTCGCCGCCCATCGCCAATTTACGTTGACGCTGATACCAACAAGTGAGAAGGAGTCGATTTCACTCTACCCAGGGTGTCCGTTGCCGGCTTATATCTTCCTTAAAAGCTAAACTTCAACAACAGCCGGTTGGCCCGTTGATGGTTCAGGTTCTTCACGCGCGCGAGCAGTTATTCACCTTGCCTGCAAGCTGGCGATGGCTACGAAGTGGCTGATGCCCTGTCCCAACTGATCCACCAGCTCCCCGGTGCACTCCATTGCCAGTTTGCCGTCTTCTTCAGCGCGAGCAAGAGCCGGCTGTTCAGACTTTTTTTAGACGACGTGCCCGGTTGATCGAAGCGGTCCGCCTCCTCTGGGATATGAGACATTGGAGATAAGATATAATAAGTAAGCAGGAGAGATGGAAGCAAAATGGGGCCGATGAGAACAGGAGCAATTTTCGCACAAAGCAGTATAACGAGGGAGGTTTTATTATGCGGGTCGATGTCAATGGGATTACTACAATCGAAGATATAGCAGCGCGGGAAATTCTTGACTCGCGAGGAAATCCAACAATTGAGGTCGAAGTGTTACTGATGGGCGGCGAGAGAGGCCTGGCAGCGGTTCCTTCTGGCGCTTCGACGGGGATACATGAAGCCGTCGAGTTGCGCGATGGAGACAGGAGTCGCTACGGTGGCAAGGGGGTGCTGAAAGCAGTTCACAATGTCAATGAAACTATCCGCGAGGCGATTATTGGGCTGGACGCGATGGATCAGATATTGATTGACGAGCTGATGCTCGAGCTGGATGGGACTCCCAATAAGGGCGCACTGGGGGCCAATGCCATCCTTGGTGTTTCTCTGGCGGTGGCGAAGGCGACGGCAAATGCGCTGCAAGAGCCGCTGTATCGCTATCTGGGTGGTGTCGCGGCGCGCACGCTGCCGGTACCGATGATGAATATTTTGAACGGCGGGAAGCATGCCGACAATTCGACGGACATGCAGGAGTATATGATTTTGCCAGTCGGTGCTCCAACATTCCGCGAGGCGCTACGCATGGGCGCGGAAGTCTACCAGTCGTTGAAGAAGGTGCTGCATGGCAGAAAGTACAATACCAATGTAGGCGATGAAGGGGGCTTTGCGCCTTCCCTCGGCTCCAATCGCGAGGCGCTGGAGTTGATCGTCGAGGCTATCGAATCGGCAGGCTACAAACCGGGGGTAGACATTTGCCTGGGCTTGGACCCGGCGGCCAGTGAGTTCTACGACAATGGTAAATATGTGCTGGCGCGCGAAGGGCGGACGCTTAATTCCGCTGAGATGGTAGACCTTTATGAGCAATGGATTGGCGAATACCCGATTATCACTATTGAAGACGGCCTGGCCCAGGATGACTGGAATGGGTGGTCGCTGCTGCGCCAGCGCCTGGGAAATCGCATTCAACTGGTGGGCGACGACCTGTTCGTGACGAATACGGCGCGTCTTAAACGCGGAATTGAGGAGCATGCGGCCAACTCGATTTTGATTAAACTCAACCAGATCGGTACGCTGACCGAGACGCTCGCAGCCATCGAGATGGCGAAGCGCGCCTCTTTCACAGCGGTGGTTTCGCATCGTTCGGGAGAAACTGAGGATACAACCATTGCCGACCTGGTGGTGGCAACGAATGCCGGGCAGATTAAAACGGGCGCGCCAGCCCGCAGCGAGCGAGTCGCGAAGTACAATCGCCTGCTGGTAATCGAGGATGAGCTTGGCGAGAAGACGGCCCGGTATGCGGGCTGGAGCGCGTTTTATAATGTGCGTGCACTATACACACGGTAGGCGCTGATTGATTGGACCCACCTCCGATTTGTCGAGTCCAGAAATCTCCCGTAGAGGTCGGCTCACCTTACCTATCGCCGGTGATAGGTTTGCGCCAGCAAAACCGGTACGTATCCGGGACGCATGTCATTTTGAGCGAAGCGAAGAATCTCCGGGGTCTTGCATACAAATTCTTCGCTTCGCTCAAAATGACATGACCAACCTGGGCGATGAACATTCCCTATCAGCCTCGCGCGATTGCTCTCACCCTCCCATGGGACGCGATAAATCTGGCCCCTATGCCCCCTCTCCGCAAACTCAGCCCCTGGCTACGTTTATTTCAGCAGGATTTCTCAGGTCATGCACCTGACAGGTAAAAGATATATAAAGTGTTTTTGTATGTGTCCGGCGAGCAAAATCTGGTAGAACCCTTATTTTCGCCAGGTACCGGTAGTGGAAGCGCTGCCGTGTAGCTCGCCGGATAGGCCAAAAGTCCTGTATATTGTGGGGGCGATCTTCCGATTGTCCTGCCATTGGAGAATCGTATGCAACGTCATCTTGTACGCAATCTGTTATTTCTTGCTAGCAGCGTCGTACTCATTTCCGCCAGTCTTCTCGCCATGCGCCTGGCGGCAGGCGCAGATCAGAATGGGCCATCACCTTTGTATGGGAATATCGCGCCGGTGATTGCGCAGGCCCAATTCTTACAGGCCAGCGATCCCAACCAGCAGTTGAATCTCTCTATCGGTCTGCAATTACGCAATGCATCAGACCTGGATACGCTTTTAAGCTCTATTTATGACCCCCAATCCTCTCAGTATCATCACTACCTGACGCCTGGCGAGTTCGAACAGTTATTTGCCCCAACATCAGGCCAGGTGCAGCAGGTGGTTGCCTATTTACAGAGCCAGGGTTTGACGGTGAATAGCGTTGCGCCCAACAATTTACTCATCGATGCCACAGGCACGGTTAGCGCCGTGCAGCAAGCCTTCAATACGCAGATCAATAATTACCAGCTGGGCGGCCAGATTTTCTATGCCAATGCGACTCCACCCAGCGTGCCCTCTTCGATTAGCCAGTACATCACCTCCATTGGCGGTCTTGACGATAGCGTGCAATACTCTCCGCTCTATTCACGCCTCACTACTCACAGTGCGCGTATCGGATACAGCCAGGCTCATACGGCTTTACTGGCCGGGCCGACAGGTGGTTATGGTCCACAGGACTTGTCCAACGCTTATGATGCGGCGCCTTTGCAAAGCGCCGGAATGCTCGGCGATCATCAGACCATCGCGCTTTTCGAGCTCGATGGTTACCAGGCGAGCGACATTGTGCAGTATTTCCAGTACTATAATCTCGGCAGTCCGAATATCAGCAACGTGCTGGTTGATAATTTCAGCGGAAACGCGGGACAGGGGGCGATTGAGGTGGAACTGGACATCGAGGTCGCGGCGGCTATGGCGCCGCATGCCAGCGAAATCGTCTACGAAGGCCCCAATACGACGCAGGGATTGAACGATACCTATAACCAGATTGTCCACGACGACAAGGCACAGATTGTTAGCATCAGTTGGGGATTGTGTGAGTCCAGCACTGGTCCGGCAGAGTTGCAGACGCTGGACAACATGTTCAAGCAGGGAGCGGCAGAGGGCATGGCGTTCTTCGCTGCCTCCGGCGATTCGGGCGCCTATGATTGCGCCGATAATAATCTGGCGGTGGACTCGCCCGCCGATGATCCGTATGTAACCGGCGTAGGGGGCACCACTTTGCAGCTCAATGCTGGCACCTATGGCGGCGAATCGGTGTGGTCAAACCCGAACGATACGCATCGCAGCCCGAAAGGCGCGGGCAGCGGAGGCGGCGTCAGCAATACCTTCTCGATGCCTTCCTGGCAAACAGGAGCCGGTGTCATCAGCAGTTACAGTAGCGGCGCGCCCTGTCATGCTCCGAGCGGCCAGTATTGCCGCGAAGTGCCGGATATCACGGCGGATGGTGATCCGGCGACGGGCTATGCCATGTATTGTACAGTGGTGAACGCGGGTTGTCCTTCCAGTGGCTGGTTAACGGTTGGTGGCACGAGTGGTGCTGCTCCCTTATGGGCCGGCAGCGCCGCCTTAATCAACCAGTATTTGCAGGCGCAGGGCAAGCCGACCACCGGTAATGCCAACCCTACACTTTATACCCTGTTCAATGCGCAGCAGCAATTCCCAGCGTTCCATGATATTACCACCGGCAACAATCTCTATTATCCTGCCACGAGTGGCTACGACATGGGAAGCGGCATAGGATCACCCGATATCAACAATATTGCCCACGATCTGGCCTCGCTCAATGGCGGGGGCACGCCGACTCCAACGCCCTCGCCGACCAGTACCCCTTCGCCGTCTCCATCACCATCGCCTTCGCCGTCTCCGACGCCCCCGCCGCCGTTGATCCAGAACGGCGGTTTCGAGAGTGGACTGTCTCCCTGGCAGCAATCATCCTCCGGCGGTTACCAGCTCGTCAGTAATTTTAATGCGCACACGGGACAGAACAGCGCTTACCTCTGCGGCTATCCAGGTTGCGATGATCGTATCTGGCAGGTATTCACCGTACCGGCCAGCTATACAAAGATCACTATCACCTATTGGTGGTATTCGGATACGAGTAAGACGGGCAATCAATGCTTTGATTACTTCTACAGCCAGTTGCACACCACAACCGGAGCCACAATTGCGAATATGCAGACGAGTTGCAATACGCAGGTCACAAACTACTGGGTCGCGAAGACCTACGATCTCTCATCGGCCCTCGCGGCATATAAGGGCAAGCAGTTGATGCTTTTCTTCCGCGGAACCAATATGCAGGGCCAGTACCAGCCCACCGATTTCTTCGTGGATGATGTGGTTATTAGTGTGCAGTAATCACCCCCAGGGCGTAGATTCTTCTAGAAGAGCCTACGTCCTTATTGGCAGTCGTGATCGTGTATTAGGAGAGCTTGTTGGTCTATCATAGAGCAGGAGGCGGTCGCCGGCGTTGCCAGGTATTCCCATCATACACATCGGCGGTGATCGGCCCCAGGGTAAGCGACCAGCCATCGCCGGCATCACCGGCAGGTGAGGTGTTGTTGTGCCGGTCGTTGGGATCCATGCTGCGCCGAGAGCTCCTGGGCTTGTGCTTCCAACTCCTTTGTCTTGTTACATCTCCACTTCCCATAACGTCTAAGCAGGTATATAATAGACTCAGCTTTTGGGTCGTATTCCATCTTTATCGAGAGGAATCAAAACGATGTTTGATCTGGTCGATATACTTTTTATCATCACAATTGTCCTGCTCGTCTTTAATGGTTTTCGCAATGGCGCCGTCTTCAGCCTCTTCAACCTGCTCAGCCTTCCGGCAGGCTTTCTCATCGCTAAGGTGTATGGGCCTCAATTCATGGCGTTTCTCGCCACGAACAACATCTCTATTACGCCGCTCATTGCCTATATCCTGCTCTTCTTCGCAACGGTTCTGGTCATCCACATTATCGGCACCGTCATCAACGGCGTGATAAATAAGACGCCTCTGATTGGCTTTGGCAATAGATTGCTGGGGGCGGTGATTGGTTTTGTCGAGGCGTGGCTGATCTGGGTCATCTTGCTGGTCGTCCTGCAAAATTTTCTCCAGAATGTTCACCAGGTACCTGGTGTCAGCGCCTCGCAATTTCAGAGTTGGCAGCAGTTTTATAACACCGCCGTAACTAATAGCCTGTTCGCGAAAGTCAATAGCTTCTTTGTGAAAACCATCCCGGTTCACGTTTGAACCTTGCCTTGGCTTGGCTTGCCTTCTTCTGTATGGATGATACAATACTGTTAGAGATACATTATGTAGTACATGTAATAGAGTGGAGGTAACTACGGCAAAACAGGGCCGGTTTATCGAAGCAGGCGCGCAAAGGCCTGAGCAGGCCTTTCTGGTCGCCGTCGAACACGATGAAAGTGAGAGTCTTTGGAGTGTGGAAGACTCGTTGAGTGAACTGGGGGCATTGGCACGCACGGCCGGTGCCAGGGTAGTGGGGTCCATGATCCAGCGCCTGCGCCATCCCGACGTAGCCACCTATATTGGCAAGGGGCGTGCGCAGGAATTGAGCGATACCGAGAAACTCCTTGGTTTTGATCTCGTCATCTTCGACGATGAACTCTCCCCATCTCAACAGCGCAACCTGGAGCGGTTGCTCAAAGCGCGGGTCATTGATCGCACCGCGCTCATTCTTGACATCTTTGCCCAGCACGCTCGCACGCGTGAGGGCCGCCTGCAGGTCGAACTGGCGCAGTTGGAGTATCGCCTGCCACGCCTGTCAGGGCGTGGAGACGAATACTCGCGCCAGGCAGGTGGTTCGCGCAGCGCGGGAGCGACGGGCGCCGGTGGCGCCATTGGTGTGCGTGGCCCTGGTGAAACAAAACTGGAAATTGATCGCCGACGCATTCGCAGCCGCATAGCCGAACTGCACGATGAAATCGAGGGCGTGCGCGAGCAGCGTATGCTCCATCGCAGGCAGCGCGCCTCGCAAGCCATCCCCGTTGTAGCCGTGGTGGGCTATACCAACGCTGGCAAGTCCACCCTCTTCAATGCTCTGACCGAGGCCGAGGTGGTCGCCGAGAATAAGCTCTTCGCCACGCTCGATCCCACCACGCGTCATATCGTGCTGCCCGGCAACCAGGAAGCCTTGCTCACCGATACCGTCGGCTTCATTCAAAAATTGCCCACTAAACTGATTGCCGCTTTCCACGCCACGCTTGAAGAGGTCATCGATGCCGACCTCCTGCTCGAAGTCGTTGATATCAGCCATGAAAACGCCATCGAACAGAGCGAGACCGTCAATGAAGTCCTGGCCGATCTCGATGCAGCAGGAAAACCCCGCGTCACCGCCCTGAATAAGATCGACCTGCTTGACGATCCCTCCGAGGTCGATACATCGCTCTATCCGAACGCTGTTCCCGTGTCGGCTCTGAAAGAGATCGGATTGGATGCCTTACGCGAAAAGATTGCCGAGGTCCTGGCCGCCTCCATGGAATCCGTGCAACTGGTTATTCCTTATAATAAAAGTGAGCTGGTTGAACTCTTCCATCGCCGCGGGCACGTGGATCAAGAGCAACATACCTCCGAGGGAACGCTGCTGGTGGGGCGTATACCCCTTTCATTAAAGGGGTATTACATACCATATCTAGTGACACCTCAAACATAGGGGCATGGGGGTGTTTGGCAAAATAATCCTGGAGGGCGCCCTCGGAAAATTCTCGTGGAGGTCGCTTTCTTCGAGTTAATTCGTCAAAGCCCTTTAGCGATCTCATTAAACGAACATAGCTCGATTCCTAACTCATCGAGGGCCGCCCATATCCTGGCATCGCGGAGTGTCTGCACTTCTATCGCGCGCTCCGCTCTATACATCGTATCCAGATCATCTCCATAGCCCGGGTGACAGCAAAGTTCTGTGATGCCGGGGGGCAGCGCTTCCAACGTTTTGATCAGTGCATCGACGCTGATAGTTTCAGTATATGGTTCGCCCTCCTCGGTCTGACCATAGAACTCTCCGCGATAGCCGATCTGTGGACTGAAGTGTCGCACGGGGATGGCTAATTTCTCCCCTATGCCGGTAACGATTGATTGCACAGGCTCCTCGCGATGCACATGCTGGTGCGAGTCGAGATGGTCAGGCTCTCTGCCGACCAGGAAACGAAACGAGGCGAGTTGCCGCGCTATCTCGCCCTCTACCGCCCTGGCGTCATCCAATGGAACCTCCTCGTACAGGGTTACCCATTCACCATCCCGGTATGCCCATTCACCGAGGTCTATGTGCAGGCCGAGGCCCAATTTTGGCTGCCTGCGAGCGTAGGCAGCAGCCTCTTCTGCTCCTATGCGGTTGACCATCAGGCTGGAGCTCGTCACGATGCCATACTCGAAGGCCTCGATGATGCCACGGTTCACGCCAGCGCTGAGCCCGAAATCATCGGCGTTGACAATCAGGTAACGCCTGGTTTTTCCTTCCATAGATTAAAGCCCCAGGTCATCTAGAAGTTTCGCTAGTACTGTTTCCGCTTTAAAATAATCCTCCGCAATCTCTCTTGCCGCCGTGCTGTGCCTTTCGTAGTCCGCGTTGATAGTCTCGAAAGCGGCCAGAATATCCTCCATCGTCTTGAACGCGAACAGGCCCTCTCCGGTAGGCAGCACCGTCCCGAAACCGGTATCCTGCGTGATTACCGGGCGACCGGATGCCAGGTAGCAGGCGCTGCGCTCGCTGAACCATCCGCTGCGCAGCCGCACATTCTGATCCTTGGCGACCGTGAATTCGCCGCGCGAGGCCTGTACGTACTCGCGATAGCGCCAGGGGTCCAACGAAAATGCCTGCGCATCGGCTAAGCGCCAGCCATGGGACTCCAGCATGTTAAGCGTCTCAGGCTCCAGGTAGGCCAGCCCCATTGCCAGCTCGATGGGTTGATCAACTCGCCGCGGCAAGTCAAGAATCTTCATAAACTCGTAGTGTTTGCTCCAATAATAGGTTTCGCCTTGATAGAGAATATCGTGTCCTTCCTGCTTCCAATTGCTCACCGTGGTAAACGCATCTCTTAAGGGCGGTCCTGCCTGCCAGAGATCGAGCAGCACCGGCTGGCGAGTCCTGGCGCGCAGTCCTGGCAAGGGCGGTATGGGACAATCCGGCCTGCCGATGTTCTCGCCATAGGTAATAATGTCGTCATGCTCCTGAATGAACAGGCGCGTATTCTTATCGCCGTTGGCATAGGCAAGCTCATCGAGAACGGGGTCGGTGCCATAGTATACGAGACGTCCTATTTTCAGTCCCTCTTCCTTCAATTTGGTTGCTCCGGCCACGTTCAGAACCAGGTCGGCATGCGCAAGCAAATCCTCGGCCTTGCCCCGGCTCAAGCCAAACCACTCTTTATCCGTGTAACTGCGCCGGTAAGCCCAGCGATCTCCCAGTCCAAAGCTTTGTGCGATCCGCGCCAGGTATGGCAAGGCATAGTCCGAATCCCCGACAATCTCCTGGCGTAGCGGGTCGTATGGCCAGGCCGAGGTCGTTTCGAAGTAGAAAACATCGTGTCCCAGCCGCTGCAGGCCGGCGGCAATCTGCAAATGCATCCAGGCCATTCCCGCATAAGGGTTGGATGCAAGCGTGCCAACGACGATAATACGCAGCCGTTTCATGTACATCGACTCCTATTCATCTGTTAATGGAAGATCCTTGCGGTTGCTCACATTCAATCTTCCCATATAATGCCTCGCGGCCCGGTACCCGTGTATGTTTAACAGCTTTGTGCGGGTGCTTTAACACTCTCAGCAGCGTTGCCATGGCGTTGGCGCATTCCTCGTATACGCGAACCGCCAGCAATATGGCTACAATGCCGAGAACTGCCGACGCGCTCCAGGCCTGTGCGAACATTGCCGCCGTCGAGAGCAGACCAAATAGCAGGATGAGCGCGAGGCCGGCGAACGAACAACGCGGCCACAGGCGAAAACGCAGCAGTTGCCGGCCCGCGCCGTGTTCTTCGACGGCCATGCGCGTGCGAGTCGTGCCAAATATGCCCCCACATACCTCCAGGTCCCAACGGTCGTAATCGCTGCCGCGCCGGACATTGCTGCCGAGCGCATGAATACTGGCTTCGATACGGCGCAAGCGTTCAAGAGGGTCTTGCCATTGCTCGCTCCAGATGGTTGATATTTGTGGCCTGGGCAGCACATGAGCGGATACCCCGCGCCATCTCCACGGGGCTAGTCCAAAGCTCAGGCGTCCGCATAAACGCGCCGGGGGCTGCAGCAAATGCAGCAATATCGTCAGACTGTACAACTTGGTAAGTGCGAAGCGCGAGTGAGTCGTAGTCGAGAAAGAGGCATGGATTGCACTCAGCCATGCCTGGACAACCGTTAGACCGCTTGCCAGTATAAGTAAAATCAACGCGCTGAGCAGTGGCGGCCAGAAAATACCGAGCAGGAATAGACCGGCCAGGCTTAACAGGATCAGGTACCACTCGGGCATTAATGCCAGTGACCAGAAGGTGCCCGGCGCTGGCTGGTAGACGGACTGGAAAAGCGCGCTGCCCCAGGTGCCCGAGTAGATACGGCTCCTCCAGAAATTGAGCGCGCGCGTGACGCCCGGACTATATAGCCTGCCTGCCCATGCCAGGTGGCCGGCGGCGTTGTACTTCTCCGGCCATTTCCTTTCCAGCAGCGCCTCCGCTTTGCCGTAGTTCTTTTGCTGCTTCCAGTACGTACGTACCGAGTTGCGGCGGTGATGCCAGACCATCGCGGCCGGGTTGAAACCCAATTTCCAACTGCACTGTTGCAGGCGCCAGCAAACATCGACATCGTCGCCGGCAATGCGAAACTGGGGATCGAAGCCACCAATGGCCTGCAGGTGGGATTTGCGAAACGCCATATTACACCCTGGAATGTGTTCCGCTTCTTGATCGGAAAGCAGTACGTGAACAGGGCCACCGGGCGCATTGGCGACACAATCGGCGATGAGGCCATCTCCGGGAGGTGCAATATTTGGACCTCCTACGCCTGCATATTCGCTCCTCATAAATGTGGCTGCCAGATAGGTCAACCAGTGAGGGTCGGGGCGCGCATCATCATCGATATAGGCCACAATCTCGCCTGTGGCGGCCTCCAGGCCGGTGTTGCGCGCCTTGCTCAAACCATTATTTGCGGTGGTGATGACCCGCACGCCGTATTCCTCGCCGATAGCTGCGGTCAGGTCGGTAGAGCCATCGTTGACCAGGATGATTTCGTAATCTGGATACTCCAATTTCAGCAGGCCCTCGAGACAATCGCGCAGCGTGCGCTGCCCATTGTAGCTACAAACAATCACGGAAATGCGTGGATAGGCTAAATCTGCTGGAAATGGTACTTCACCGTATGCCTTGCGCACGCTTTCCAGCGCCGGCTTTGGCTCTCGATTGCGCGTCGTGATGCCAAAGTCCCAATCGTCGATCTCATAGCCCCCACGGTACCACTCATCCGTCCAGGCAAAGACGAATGCACCGGCGCAGCCTCCGGCGAATATCGTACGTATCTGCCAGTCTAAGGTCTCGGCCTGCTTCTCCTCGCCATTCCTGCGACTATCCAGTCCCATCTCGGCCATTAACAACGGTCGATTGCCGGCAATGTTCTGCAGGCGCGCGAGATAGGCCTGGAGCTTCTTTTGCGACTCCAGGTAGACATTGAAAGCGACGAAGTCAAGAAAAGGCAGCTCGAGATATTCGGTGGACGGGAAATTCACATATGTCACCAGGCCCCCGGGGTCCTCGGCTTTTGCCGCATGGTAGAGCCGCTCTAGAAAGCGTTCGATGCGACGGTGACCATACCAGCGCACAATCGAAGAGGGAATTTCGTTGCCGATAGTATAGCAAAGCACAGCCGGATGGCCGGCGCAATCCCTCACTCCCTTGCGCACGCGTTCCTCTATTGACGCGGCGCGTTTCTTCTCGTCCAGAAACGCGACATGCTGTTCCCAGGGCAAACCAACCATCACATACAGGCCATGCCGTTGAGCCATATCCAGCAGCCAGCGTGGAGGCACCGTATAGGTGCGAATGGCGTTCACACCGTTTGCCACCATCATAGCGAAATCACGGTCCGTAACCTCTGGATCGTGCCACTCGTTACCATCTTCATCAAGGCGAAATGTCCCATAGGTAACGCCGCGAACATACAACTTCTCCTCATCTACAAAGAGGAATTTTCCTTGTACACAGGGGCGCACACCAGTATTGATAGAGATAGACATGTAAAATCCCCTTTACATGTAGCATATGGAGCGATTGTAGGCGCTGTTGACACAAATAGATTGTTGCAGCTTTCCCATGAGCAAATGTTGCTGACGGAGAGATAGTTGTATTTCAGTGGCGATTGGTTACGGCCCTGGGGAGAAGGCTCCTATCTTTTTTGTTTGGATTGTTCAATCCCCATTAATGAGGCACAGACCGGAACTGGCTATCATAGAGACGCTGGAAAGGGCCGCCGCCTTGCCTCAGTTCGGTGAGCGTCCCTGTTTCCACGACCATTCCATCTTGCAGGACGACAATCTGGTCCGCGCTGCGAATCGTCGATAAGCGATGGGCTATGATCAGCGTGGTGCGGCCTTCTTTCAGGCGTTCGAGGGCTTCCAGCAGTTGTGCTTCCGTCTCGGCGTCCAGCGCGCTCGTCGGCTCATCCAGTATTAGAATCGGGGCATTCTTCAAAAAGGCTCGCGCGATTGAGAGCCGCTGCCGCTGGCCACCCGAGAGGGTGACCCCGCGCTCGCCGATCTCCGTCTCGTAACCACCGGGCAGCGCCTGAATAAATTCGTGGGCACCTGCTGCACGCGCTGCCTCCTTAATCTCCTCAAGCGTGACCCCTGGACGCGCGTACTCGATATTTTCGCGCACGCTGGCCGAGAACAAAACCGGCTCTTGCAGTACCAGCGCGATATTCCGCCGCAAAGACTTCAAGGTGAGGCTGCGTAGATCGGCCCCGTCGAGCGTGATCCGGCCCGCCTTAGGATCATAGAAGCGGATAAGCAGGCTCGCCAGCGTCGTCTTCCCGGCGCCGGAGGGACCAACCAGAGCCACTGTCCCACCGGCGGGAACCTCGATGCAAACATCGCGCAAGGTAAGCAAATCCTCGCGATAGCTGAACGAGACATGCTCGAAAGCGATATGGCCTTTTGCCCTGCCCTGTAGCTCGATGGCGTCTCCTGCATCGGCCACGTCGGGAGAGGCATCTAGCACTGAAAAGACGCGCTGTGCTCCCGCGGCCGCACTCTGTACCACAACCGCGGTCGATGCTAGCGTCTGCAAGGGCTGGTAGAGCATTGCTACGTAGGCAACCAGCAGTACGACATCGCCTACGGTCAGTTGTCCTCCCAGGGCCTCGGCAGCAGTGACTCCGATCACGGCCGCCGTGCCAACGGCGAGCAGTAAGTCAATCACTGCCTGGGAGCCGCTTTCAAGAACCGTCAGCCGCAGATTCGCGCGCATGCTGGCATTGGCATGCTGGCGGAAGCGCGCGCCCTCGAACTCCTCCCGTCCATAGGCCTGTACCGCTCGGATGCTCGTCAGCGCCTCCTGTACGCGTGAGCTGATATCGCTCTCGCGCTCGTGGACGCGCGTCGAAAATTCGGTCATTGGCTTATCTATGCGCCGGATGAAGAATACTAGCGGCACGCCGATCATCAGCGCGGCAATCGTCACCTTCCAATCGATAGAAATCATGATGAAGGCAATGCCGCCCAGGGTGAAAACGGCGGTGAGCGCCGGAATCATAGCACTGTTGAACAGTTCCTGCACGCAGTACGTATCCCAGGTGACGCGATAGAGCGAGTCGCCAACGGCGGTCGCGTCGTGAAACGAGAGCGATAGCTGCTGGATGTGATTGAATAAGGCGCACCGCAATTTGAACACCATGCGCAGGCCAACAGACACGAGCAGGTAGGTACTGAGCACCTCGAATAGACCCACGAGCGCTTGAATCACTAAGACCGCGAGACAAAGGATAACCAGCAGCGCGACTCTGGGGGATGTGATCGCGGTGTGGGCTGTAATGATGCCGGTCACGCTGGCTAAAGGACCCGGAAGCGGGTGGTTGCTCACAACATTGTCGACCACCAGCTTCAAGGGCCATGGTTGGAGCAGCGCGGCTCCCGCTGACCCCAGCGATACGATCAGCCCCACTAAAATCAGCGGTATCTGACCTGGCATGCACATACGTAGCAGACGCCACATCAGGCGCAGAGTTCCTGGATTCTTATTCTCTTCCATCATTCCGGTATTCTCGTTCATCGGTTCCCCGCTCCAGTTCCACCTCTAGATCAGTATCAGGGCCCATAGCCACGCGACTCAGGCGGTATGGATCGCTAATGGGCAAGCGCACCGGCCCTCCCCCGTAGAGGCAAGCAGCGATATAGCCACACTCTCTCAGCAGGTTCTGCTGCATGTCAGCGTCCACACCGGCATCCCCGTAAGGATACGCGAAGACGGTGATGGATTTGCCGAGCCCTTCTTCAAGCACCGCTTTGGAGCGCAGTAATTCTTCCTTTTGCTGGGCCAGGTCAAGCTCTGAAAATGTGCGGTGCGAGACTCCATGTGATTGAACCGAGACCCCACAGCGCTCCAATTCACGTAAATCGTCCCAGTCACACATTATATCTTCTGGCTCATTATCGATGTCGAACCAGTTATGCCCTCCGATGAAATCGGTTGGAACGAAGACCACTGCCGGATATCCAAGCTCGACCAGCAAGGGAAGAGCAACGCGGCGCATCGACCGGTAGCCGTCATCGAATGTCAGGAGCACGGATCGCTCTGGCAAGCTATCCGGTGCCGTCAGGGACCTGAGGAAGTCTTCGAGGCCGATCACCTGCCAACTATTTTCACGCAGGTAGCTCAACTGGTTCGCGAAAATCGCCTCAGGTATATGAAACCACGTATCCCAATCAGGAACGGCAGGCTTGCCTATTTTATGATAGGACAAAATGGCCAGTACTTTATCTCCCGCCCCGGAACTTCCGTGGGTATTATTCATCTACAACCTCACTCTCAAGCCATCGCTCGCTCGAGCACCGAGCTTACCACCCTCCGCGCGTCAAAATATTCCTCCGCCAGCCGGCGTGCCAGTCTGCTCTGTCGCTCATAATCTGACTGCACGGTATCCAGCGCGCGCGCGGCTTCTTCTATGCTGCGGAAGCGAAACAGCCCTGCCGCATCCGGCAGGAAGCGACTGGGACCGGTATGCTGGACGATTGCAGGCTTGCCGCTGGCCAGGTAGCACAGCGTCCGGTCGCTGATCCAGGCATTTTGCAGCAGCATGCAGGATGGCTTCGCGCAACTGAACTCGCCACGCGATTGTTGAATGTAGGCCCGGTACTGTTTAGCAGTCGCAGTTACCTCCCACGAATCGCGAATCCTCCAGCCTTTCTGCTCAAGGAAGCGCCGGTCCCCATCGTCGTCCGGCGACAGGCACAGCGCTAATTCCAGTTGCGCTGATGTGCGCAATGGCAGGTCGGCATAGGCAAGAAACGAGGTTCGCTTATCGTTGTTGACGTTTTCTCCCCGGTACTCAATCCAATCTTCCCACCAGCCGGAAACCGTGGTGAAAGGTGCCTTTGCATATGCGGGAGTTACCGGCCATGCGGGCAGAAAAACAGCAGGCGGCGTGTAATGCCATTGCAGGCCGCAGTCTGGAAATCTTGCCCCAGGCGTACCAACCGTCTCTCCAATCGTGAAGTAGATGTCATGCCGGGCCGGGGTAACCAATCCCTGGCTCAGCCACAACTGGAACAGGCCGGGGTCGATATCTACCAGCGCCCTACGCTTAAAGCGCTCCACCAGCCCGGATGGAATGCTGTAGGCTAAATTCAGCAGCAGGTCTGCTTCGCATGCTGCTTCGATATCCAGGCAGTCCGCCGTCATAGCTGCGGGCAAAGGCTCGCCATTCCAGGAACAGAGGGCCACGTGATTCGCGAGACTGTATGGTTCCAGGTATGTTTTCAATGCTGAAATAAGAGACTGTACTTCATGTACAGACAGCTGCGAATCAACCCCCTCTAGCCAGATCACCTGGCAGCCCAGCGCTTGCAGGCCAAGGGCCCAGTTGAGATAGACCCAGAAATGACCCCCTCCTTCTGGGTATTCTATCGTGCTCGTCGCAAGACAGACCGTTATACTCATTGAATTCCTCCCTGGAAAAAGAAAGAAAGGTGTTTGAAGAAGAATGCTATCTAAGATAAGGTTGTATCTTACCCCCGGTTGGTTACGGCTGGGGGGCACGAGGGAAACAACACATTGCTAAACCCAGATGGTCCAATTTCGTTGCGTTTTTCCCTACCCGTAACTAAAATGCACCCGATTGCAACTTAACCAGAGGGGGATTTCCTGTGGTCGAGGCCGTTAGCAGCAAGGAAAGAAAATGTAACGGAGCAGTGGAAACAGTGCAATCCAACATTGGCTCCTGGCGCTATGACCTCGCAGTTCTCGCATTACCTTGATTCTTTTAGTATCGGTTTCTTGTAGGAGAGGCTCGTAATGTTTTCCTGGCGTCGAACATCCGGTAGTAGCGACCCTGATACAGGGAAGCGCGCATCTGCTTTCACCCGGCTGCTTGATTCTGCACGGCAGGGTGAATCTGAGGCGTTGAGCACGCTCTACCGTGAGTTCTTGCCCGGCGTATTTGGCTATGTTGCTACCCGTGTTCCTGATCGTGCTACCGCCGAAGACCTCACTTCGGAAGTGTTTCTGAAAATGGTTGAAGGTATCGGCCAGTTGCGCACTGGCGATGAGGCGGGTTTTGTGGCCTGGATTTTGCAGATCGCGCGCATCACTGTCGCAGGCTTTTATCGCAAGCGCGAGAAGCTACCGGCTCATGTTCCGCTCGAATCAACATCAGGGGACAATGAAGGAGATACTGAAAACATGCCAATCTCCGCCAGTCATCCTGATAGCGATCCGGTACGCTGGACGGAGGCGCGCGACGAATGGAACACGACGGTCAAAGCCATGAACAAGCTCACCGAAGAGCAACGCCAGGTACTGGTTGGTCGATTACTGCTGGGATATGATGTAGCTACCGTTGCACGCATGCTTGGTAAAAATGAGAATGCCATCAAAGCATTACAATTTCGTGCCCTGCATAGCCTGCACCGTTTCCTGCAAAAGGACGTGTCGCCCGGTGAGACATCTCCTATAGAGACGCAAAATCGAGGAGGGGTACGATGAATCCTCTCTATGAACATCTCAATGACGAGCTGGAACGGCAAAATGGTTCCTTCTGGTCTGCTCAGACATCACCAAACTTGCCGCAATCCACACTATCTGACTCCGACTCCGACCAGGAAATACAGGGGCTGGTTGCTATTGCTCGCCGTATTCAACTGGCGCCAGCTGTGCGGGTTGATGCGGACTTTGCCGGCAGGTTGGAGCAGCGCATGCTGGTACATAATGCTGTACAACGCATGCAACGTATACAGAGAGCGCAGACTCCCTGGTGGGGCAAGCTCTCCCCGCGTTCGCTAGTGCGGGCGCATCCCGTCTTTAGTGTCGCCTTAAGCTGCTGTCTACTGGTTATATTGCTGGTAGTTGGCATAGTAATAGCCTCGGCTCAGATCACCAATCCCCACAATCCGCTCTACGCAATAAATCAATGGGAGCAGGATGTACGTCTCTCGCTCAGTGGTTCGGCTGCCGCTCGTGCCGAACTGGATTTGCAATTTGCCGCCGACCGGCTCAACACGTTGGCCGATCTTGCCAACCCTTCCGATACGCAGTCTTACGAGCAGCAATTGGAAGACCTGAGCCAGCAAATCGAAAACGCCGTCCAGTCCATCAACCAGGTTCCTGCCGGGCCGCAGCGCAGTCAACTTCAGAGTAATCTCGCCGCGCTTGAAACACATGCGCGCCAGGTCTTGCGCGGATTTTTACCCCGGCTCAATCTGCAAGAACGCCTGGCGACGACCGATGCGCTCGCTGATCTGGGTGATAATGTGCCTCACCTGCGGAGTGTACAGCTTGTTCTACCCACCCATTCTAGCGAACTGGCGACCGTCATTATCGATGGCAGTGGCCTTGAATCGGGAGCGCAGCTGGTTATAGATGGGCAGGTTATGAGTAGCAATGGTAGCCTCAACAATGGTGTCTATACCTTCAAGCTGCCCTGGAATAGCAACAGCAGCCGGCAATCCCACACGATAGGTATTCTTAACCCCGATGGCACCTTTGCCCAAATAACGATGTTCGGATCGTCCTGGTCAGGAGGCAACGGCAACGGCAACCATAGAGGCAACGGGAACGGAAATGGGAACCATGGAGATAACGGTAACCATGGAGGCAACGGGAATGGGAACGGGAATGGGAATGGAGGAGGCAACGGGAATGGGAACGGAAATGGGAATGGAGGAGGCAACGGGAACGGGAACGGAAATGGGAATGGAGGAGGCAACGGGAACGGCAACAATAAAGGTGGGAATGGAGGAGGTAATGGGAATAATGGGGGCAACGGCAACCATGGGGGCAATGGGAATAATGGGGGCAACGGCAACCATGGAGGCAACGGAGGAGGCAATGGGAATAATGGGAACTCAAATGGGGGAGGCAAGGGCAACGGGCATGTATTGAAACAGGCACAATAGGATAAATGGGGATATACGATTGACAGCTCCCTTGCTATCAACTATCATGGCTCTTGCGAAAACAAGCCTTTCTAGCAATAGTATTTGCTTCCAGGTTCGCAGTTCGAATGTAGTCTACTGGAAGCGGAAAGAGGTCGATGATGAAATGTCCCCGTTGCAATCATGAATGGGATGCTCGCGCAGGGGCTTGCGCGAATTGTGGTCTGGCGGTACGCGGGATCAGCCCTCTCAGGTCGGGAAGTCCCCGACTTTCCTCCTATTCAGCAGGGCAGAAAGCTCGTCCAGTCGGCATCAATGAGTATCAAGATGTAAGCCAATGGATTGGATGGCAACCGAAAGGTCCCTCAACGGAGTCGCCCGTAACTTCTTTCTCGACTCTTGTTGATAATCCCAGGGGCATGCAAGAGGGGCTGGCGCCCCATAACTTTCAGGCGATTCCTTTAACCCCTTCACCTTTGTCGACCTCCCCATCAAATGTCCTTCCCAGCCCTCCGGGTACCATATTGCGCAGTGGGCGTTATCGTCTGGGTGAACTCCGCGAACGCCAGGACTGGTCTCAGGGGATTTTTGAAGCGATATGGGTTTCCTATGATACCCAGAAAGGTCTTGCTCCGGTGACCATCTATGAGCTGGAACTACCCCAAATGGCTTCTTCCTCCATCCAATCGGCCTTACAGCAGGCCGCGATGGTACTGCGGGCAATTGGTGGCCACCGGCGCATCCCATCGCTACTGGATGCATTTAGCGAACGGGGTCGGGCCTTTTTTGTGTTTGAGGCCTACAAAGGAGAATCACTCCTTGCCCGTATGCGAGCGAGCGGTGGGGTTATAGCCGAGCGGCATGTGATCGACTGCTGTTTGCAGATGACTGAGGTGCTGGAGCTGTTGCGCCAACAGTTCCCTCCACTGGTGCATGGAAACATTCGCCCGGAGCATATCGTGTTGGTTAATGAAGGATGGCAGTGTGCCGTCACGACCTTTTCAGTCATATTGGCCATGCAGACAGCGCAACTCATTAGCGGTGGCGGCCGCGCCCAACTATCTCCTTATATGGCTCCAGAACTGGCGCGCGGGGTGATAGATCCGAGATCCGATCTATACGCATTGATGGCAACTGCTTACCATGTGGTGACCGGGAGTCTACCAACAACGGGCAGAGGACAGACGATTTTGCCGGCCAGGCAGGTCAACGCTAATGTGTCTCCCCAATTCGAGGCTATCTTGATGAAAGGGCTGCAGCCGTTAGCCGAAAACCGCTATCAGCGGGTCTCCGAACTCCGGCATGATCTGCTGGCAATACAGGTAGCCGGACGCACCAGTACAAACCTCGTTCCGGATTTCCAGATTCCGCTAGCTATTGCCCCGGCGGGGAAGGATGAGAATGACCGCCCGGCGCTGCTTCCTGCTCCTGAAGCATTGCCGGCCATGTCCAGTGGCAACGATACGAGCGCTGCTGCTGTCTGGCTGAGCCTTATCTTGATTTGCATAATTGTGCTGGTGGTAGCGAGCCAGGTCCTCACGCCCGGTTGATAGCGGCCCTTTTCAAACGGTAACTGCCACGTATGAGAAGATACGTTACATCTGGTGTCCGTCGTGTTCGCAACTATCTCCGTGTTCAGTGGGAGGAACGTCCAGTCCGGGATTTCCCACGAAGAAGTTGAAAGGGCGCATCATGAATCCCGCATGTTTGACAGGCATCACCGGCCAGTCCTCAATACGCGTGTTGTGCATCACGCCGACGGTGTACCAGACGCTTAGCGTCGTATTCTCGATAGAGCGGTTGGCCTGTGTCCAGGTGGGTAAGCCGGCGCCGCCCGGGTGCTGGTTCGGGTAGTTTCCAGCCGGAAACTGCTCGTCGGGATGAAAAGGTGTGACCCAGAGATGGTGCCTGGCAAATGCGGCGCGCCGGGCGATGCTGGAATCGGGAGCAGCCAGCAGCAAGGAATTGGCGCTAGCGCCTGGACAAATCTCGTAGCCAACCGCCCGGCCGTTTAAAGCATTGTGTACATTGGGATTAATAATTTTCCAGGACCGGTCTCGTTCTATGTCGCGCTGGGCTTCGGCCTCATTGCGTAGAAGGGTTTCCACAGCTTTGAAGGCATTGCCCCAGCGATTCTTCGTGCTATCCTGCTCTGGAACGATGTTCGTCTCTACCACCGAGTTTTGCAGCCCATCAATCATCGGCTCTATGCGAAAACTGAAGAAGTGCTGGTGAATAGGCGCATATAACCCGTCGGTATTCAGCAGCTCACCATATTCCGGCGTAATACCTGGCCCGACGGCTCCGATGTTCATAATGCCCGTCAGCTTCACGTCCATTTCCACACTGCCATCCTGGCGGAAGTACCAGAAGAAGCCATACTCGTAGATCCCAACCGTAGCAATAAAGGAGACGACCAGGCGGCGCGAGCGCCGGACCTCCGTGTGGTCAGTGCGGTAATTCCAGTGTTTCCACAGAATGCCGTCATCCTCCTCGTGCATGCATACCGCATTCTTGATGGTGCGGACGCTTCCATCGTTCTCGGTCATGTGGGCGTCAAAGTAGTGGATCGCGCCTAAACAATCGCATCCGAGCTCGAGAGAGTTTGCGAGCCAGCCAACGCCGTATTCTCCTACGTCAAAGGCATTCTGGAAAACATGATCCGGGCTGGTATCGCCGTATGGAACCACCATCTCAGCAAGCCGCAGGCTGCGGAAGAGCGGTCGCCCATCATAGAAGATGTGATAGAGGATCAGCCCTTCGCGTGGTGAGAAGCCGACGAGAAATTCCCACTTTTGCCAGCTGACCCGATAACCATCCTCAACGGTAAAACTGGTTCCTTCCGGCTGCTCGATCTGAATAGGCTTGAGGTCGGAGCGTAGCATACCCACATCCTTGGGTAGATAGTTGCCAGCTTTCTGTGGAATAGGAACCACGCCGAAGTCGTCCACGCGCACGACCTGCATCGTGTTCAAATCCAGGACCGCGTGCAGACCCGCAATAGGATGCGCATAGGTGTTCTCTTCGGGGTCGCTCTCATCGAGCAGATAGTGGACAGTGGTGCGCAGCACTCTGCGGGTATCCTCATCTTCGTTGCCGTAGTTGCCGGCGGACCAGGGATCAATACGAACACGCGGCAGGTCAGCCTCTGTAATGCCACGCCGCGCGAGCGCAGCCAGGAAGCGGGGATCCGTCCTGATCGCTTCCTCTGCGGCAAAAAACTCTTCAAAGATGATGCTTGGTTGCCCCTCAATGCGCTTCCACGTGGTCACTACCTCCTTAGTCAGGTCAACAATTGCCTCGTAGGCGCCGCTTTGACCTGGTGTCTTGTCGAGCAGCAAGAAAAAGACCTCGCGAGGAACTGTGTTGTTGGGATGGCGGGAAAGCGCTACTTCGGGAGGCGGCTCGTGCAGGCGCACCATTACGAAGCGGATATGTTCCGGGTTTGTCTGTTGCGCCTGGATAATCGCGACTGCAGTCGCGATTTCTTCTGGCGTGAGCGGAGCAAATGGATGGCGGGTGGGTCCAGCCGTTGTAGCCATAGATCGTTCTTACACTCTTTCTAGTTATCCTGTAGGGACAGGGCATAGCGCCTGCCCTGCGGATCATAGCCCCCACTCTCAGAGGGACCAGTAGATTCCCATTTCAACTTCTGCCTGCGCGTTCTCAAGAACAAGCAGGCAGAAAATAGTTTGATACATGAGATAAGATCAGGAAGCCGTTGCAACCTCTTGATTCACCTCTTCCACTTCCCAGGGGTGAGGCTCTGAGGCCTTACCCAGGCGAGCGGGAAAGACGAACCTGTTCACCAGGGTCCACACGAGTGAAAGGACAATCACACCCAGGGAAATGAAGATTCCCAGATTCTGCGGCCACATCGGAAACGGCACAACGCTGCCATAAATGCCCAGAATAGGGGTTACTACAGCCACCAGTAGGAACAGCCAGCGCCACCACTTTGTAGGGTCCTGCGTGACCAGGCGAACTGCTGCGAAACAAAGCGCGACGTAGATCAACTCGATCAACAGGCTGCCAATCGTGCTCATAATACCGAAAACCGTGATTACGTTCGTAGGTGAGTTTCCTGTCGTGCTTGCGACAATGATCAGAATCAGCAGCGCGACGGTCGAAACGGCAATGATTCCACCTAGCGGTGTGCGGAAGCGCGCGCTTATCGTCGCTAATGGTGAAGGCAACAACTGGTGACGGGCCAGGGCGAACAGGCCGCGCGAGGTGGTAGCCATGAAGGCACTCATAACGACAAGCGCATCAAAAAGCACTGCAATGTCTACCAGCACCGCCAGCCACGAGCCGACATAGCGAGTGGCGAGTGTGTCGAGTGGGGCGGGATCAGACGCCCACTTCGCCGAATTGCTCAGGCCAAAGCCGATGTCCGAAGCATATACGATCAACAAGTAAAAAATACCGGTAATCACGACAGTTCCAATAACCGCTCTTGGTATGGAACGCCGCGGGTCGCGGGTCTCCTCGCCCAAAGACGCCGATGTTTCAAAGCCGATGAAGAGCGTGATGGCGAAGAGAATGCCGGGGAAGATGCCTGCGGCGGGCACGCTGGTAGGAACGGCGGGCACGCTTGCTGGATTGAATGCCTGTAATGTGTTCCCACTATCTCCACCATGGGCGATAATTACAATCGCCAGAATAAGTAGAGGGATGACGGAAAGGGCGCTGAGCGTGAGTTGAACACGCGTGGTAATCCTGATACCTAGATAGTTGAGCGTGAAAATCAACCCGAGCGCGATGAGGGAGAAAACCCAGAAAGGAACGGTGAGATTCAGGTAGGAGGCGAACACCTGAGTGGCGAGAAGGCCTATTACCAGAAAGCCGCCAGAATCCAGGGTAAGCGCCCCGAAAAAATACATTCCGGCTGCAAATAAGCCGAAGGCGGGGCTCAGTCTCCTCAAATAGTCATAGATGGCGCCGGCTCCCCCACCACGACGCGCATAAAGGGAAATGAGCCAGCCTAATGCCAGCACTCCGATAGCCCCGATCAAGGTTGAGAGGGGTGCCGCTCCCCCGGCGCTTCCCGCGATCAGAAACGCCACAAAAGCAGAACTAAAAATTGGCCCGATAGCCAGACTCTGGGCGATAGCATCCCACGTGGTAAGTGTAGGGCGATGCCCAAGACGCTGTACCTGTGCGTTGTTAGATGGAGTAGTACCGGTTCCCGACGTTGTTTCCATGAGACCTGCCTTTCCGTTCAGATAAAATAGGATAACAAACCCTCCTCTGCCAGTTTCCCAATGTACTCCAGGAGAGCATACAGGCTAACAAAACGAATGCTGCATCGATGAAGTTCGATGTCATTGCTTCAGTCTATCGTGATAGAACTCATCTGTCAAGGTGATAAGATGTGAAATGCGAGATGGCATGCTATTACCTATAAATGGCTCAGCGCAAGCAACTTTCAGTTTTTCGTGTAGGGATAGTGCCTCTCCCGATTCACGCACGGCAGAGGCACCAGACACTTCTCCTGCTTGTAGCATCGATCAGGTGTGCGGAACTGGAACTGCTCCTTTCGCTTCCTGCCATTCTTCAGGAGAATTCTGACATCTGCTCGAAAGCGGCATCTCCACTGAGAAATTGCGATACTATAGTCGCGATGGTGGCGATAGCAAACATCAGACCTCCAACGAGTATCCACCACATCCCGCTGCTGATGAGGGGAGTCCAGGGGTAAACGAGGATCGCTATGATAGTTGTGACGCAGGCGGCTCCTCCTGCTACAACACTGCACCAGATCAGCCACAGGGGAAACTGTAGCATGCTACAGAACCAGGCCGGGTTGCGGCGGTATAGCCATACCAGGTCGACAAAGAAAAAAGTCGTAGCGACCGTCCAGGCGAGCGTACACGCGGCTGCAAGCACGGTATAAAACTCTATAGTAGTATTGATCGCGCTGCCGCCAACTGTGGTCAGCAGCGGAACGATAATGTAGACAGAAAAGACGATAATGGCGGTGGCAAGCGCGTGGAAGATGATTGAGAAGGAGGGGGCGCGATTCCTGTTGAGACGGGCAAAACGCACCGGGAAAAATCTGTCGATACCCGCTGCCATCAGGATTCTGGCCGAAGCATACGTATAGAAAACCATGGCGGCTACCAGGTATGCAAGGTAGCAGATGACGGCGATATCTGCCGGAATTGTCCCTAGTGTTTGCTGGATTGCAGTGAAGCCATCAAATGGGCCCACATTTGACCCACGCACAATCAGTACACTCGTAGTCACAACAGTGTACAAGACTACCACGATGGGGGCGCCTATGAAGAGGTGCTGCCGGATCGTGCTCAGCATCTCTCCAGAGTCGCGCCCGCGCAGCTCACCGGCCATGTTCATCGGCCCGCTGGCGCCGATAAAATTCAGTGTGATGATCGCGAACAAAAAGAACGTTGCCGGCGTGGGCGACCAACCCGCGCTATCTGAGAAGTTCGTCATACTTGGATGTCCCGCCCCCAACCAGACCAAAGCGGCGGCCCCCACCAGGAACACCGAAAGCATTGTCAGGATGAAAGTTATGTTAATGAAATTCTGAATCGTCCGCATGCGCTGCAGGCCCAGCATTGCCGCAACGAAGATCAGGCCGAGAATCGCCAGGCCTTGCTGCCAGGGCTCGGTCAGCCATGCAGGATTGAGACCTTGCAGTGTCGTGATGAAGGCGCTACCGGCGGTTATGACGGCCAGCACTCCGCTGAGCCAGAAGCATAGCCCGATGAAGAGTCCCCAGAAGCGGTTCAAGGATCGGGTTGTCCAGTTATACAGCGATCCCTCGTTAGGAAGCAGGACTCCAAGCTGGATGGTGGCGATGATACAGGGAACAAAGAAGGCGATGGCCCCAAAAGCCAGGTACACCAGTGAAACGGGTCCGCCGGCAGCGCCGGAGACAGCATTGGTCAGCAAAAATAATGCCATGATGGCCGTAATTGCCATGTCTCGCTTCCCAAGCACGGCGGGCATAGTTTGAACAACATAGGTTTCGGAAAGAAGCGGGTGGCCAACTGAACGCTCGTTGTAGGTAGATAACTGGTCAGGCTCCGATGTTTTTAATGCCATTAGGATATCCTCCTGGGTTCCTCACTGGAGAGGCTGCCTCTCCTATCTCAACTCAACAATGATATGCTATCCTGATCCCCGCTTCGACAGGGGTAGGAACTAAGCCATCATGAAAAGACTGGATTCCGTGTTTTGTTTAGTTCGCGAACTCTACCACGCGCAGTGTAACAGCAACAAGCAGACAAAGAAAGCGTAAAGGGCGTCGTTAGGAGAAAGATACTATATCTCTGCCCTGGCGATGAGGAATCCCTCTTTTCCTAGCTCCTTGAAGGAATCACCATGTATATGCTATGCTCAACAAAATAGATGGACGATACGACATTGAATCCCGAACCATAGGAGAAAGTAGGTAGGCTATGTCTGAACGAAGGCAACAGAACCTCTATGTCCCCTTGCGTGTCCGATTTCGCTCACCCGCAGAGCGTGCGCAATGGGAGCGCGAGCATCCAGGCGTGTCTACCCTGCCCTCGCCCACGGATGAATCACTGCTGCAAGCACGAAGCGTGAATATCCCTCATGAAGGCGAATCTCCAAATACGCGCCAGATCAAGGAACTGATTCGCCTGGGCAATATCCTGCGTGCCGAATTGGGCCTCGATGAGGTTTTACAGCAAATTGTGGCCTCTATCAGCGTCTGCACCGGCTTTCGTATGGCAGTTATCAACCTGCTTAAGGATGATTGCGATTACCTCGTAGGTGCCGCCTTTATCGGGGCATCCGAGGAGAGCGAACGGCTCATACGCGAAAGACATATCACCGTTGAGCAGGTCATGCGCTTCATGCGTCCAGAATTTCTGGTCAGCCAGAGCTATTTCATTCCCCACGAACACTTCGATGAATTTGCCGACATTCCTCGTGCGGTAGATATGCCTATGGAAAACTACGAACCGGGCGGCTGGCATCCTGAGGATGCCTTGATCATACCTCTGTACAGCCCGCGCAAGAAAAAATTGCTCGGCTTCCTCTCCCTGGATGATCCAGAGGATGGCAAGATACCAACCGTCGAAAGTGTCGAGATGATCGAACTCTTCGCGGGCCAGGCCGCGATTGCCATTGACAACGCCCGTATCTTTCAAGAACGCGAAGCCGAACGCCTGGTGCTGGAAGAGGCGATTGTCCATCTGCGCAAGGACCTGGAACAGGTCCAGAGGGGAGACCTGCGCGTGCGGGTGCGGCCCGCACATGAGAAGTTAGAGGCCGTAGGGGAGGCCATCAATCAGATGATAGAGGCCATTAGCGGCATCGTGGGTAGCACGCAAATGGTGACGCAGGCCGTCGATGAGCATGCCCAGGATGTGCAGCGCAGTTCGGAAGTCCTCGTTCATGATACTAGCCAGCAGGAGCGCCAGGTTCAGCACATCGCGCATGTAATCGATCAGATGATAGAGACCATGAAGCGCGTATCGCAGCGTGCCGAAGCCATTTCCAAGGTGGCCGTGGAATCGATGGAGGTGACGCTAGAGGGTCAGAATAAGGTTGCCCGGGCAACCGAGGGGATGCGCCAGGTTCGTGAAACGGCCATGCAATCGGCTCGCATCATGAAACGACTGGGCGAAAGCGGGCAGGAGATCAATGATATCGTCCTGGAAATAACAGACCTGACGACGCGCATGAACCTGCTGGCGCTGAACGCGGCTATTGAGGCTGTCCGCGCCGGTGAACACGGCCAGGGTTTCGGCGTGATCGCCCAGGAAATTCGCGCTCTGGCCGTCAGTAGCGCCGAGGCCACCCGCAAGGTTGCCACCCGCATGCGCACCATACAGCATGAAATGGCTACTGTCTCCCAGAGCGTCGAGCAGAACATCACACAGGTCGTAATACAGTCCGAGCTCGTCTCTCAAACGGGAGTCGCGCTGGAAGCCATCAGTGTTGTTACCGAGCAGATGGCCGACCTTGTTCAAGGCATAGTCAATGCTGCCGACAGCCAGGAGCGCGGTTCCCAGTTGGTGACACACTCCATCGAACAAATCTCGTCTATGACCAGCGAAATCACCCAGCAAATGCGCCAGATGCAGCAATCAATGGCCCATCTCGTCGAGTTGACCAACTCTTTACGCTCGCGCATGTCGATATTCCGCGTCTCTCCACCTATCCAGGACGACCACAGGCAAGGGGAAGAGGGCGACCACCAGGGTACGCCCTTACTATGACACGCTCCCCCTGCCATGAGCTTGTCGTCATAGTAAGGGCGTACCCTGGTGGTCGCCCTCTCATCCGACGTTTCCGCCCTCTCCAAGCCCACTCATCAAAATTCGGGATGTCTCATGTTTGTTCAACAGCATGATCGCTCCCGGATCAGCCTAATAGCGCCGGTAGTACCGCCTGCGCCCGCGCCAGCCAGGATAGGTGAGCAAATGCCAGATCGCTACCAGGATGATCGCCCCGATCAGCGCCCGGATAAGCGGTACGTTATCGACGTTAATATCATTAAAACCGCTAATGATGATTACCTGCGTCATCAACCAGACGCCAATCAATCCGGCGATGATCGCTCCGACGATGCCGAATGGCAGCCGCCATCCGACGATGAACTCCGCAACCAGCCCAACAATGGCCGCAATCACGAGATAGACGATAAAAGCGCTGCTGATAGTCCAGGCATTATTGCCAATCTGGATCGTAATGCCGGAAGCAAAGATGGTATGAAATGCGAACAGGTGTAGCATGCAAGCATGTCTCCTAAATCAGGTAGGACGATAATAGCAGTGTTTAACTACAAAATAGAACGAAAGCTCAATGCGAGTTGTAACAAAAGAATCTCAAGCAGCACAGAATATGTTAACACGGTCTGGTACTTTCCTGCTATCTTTTGTGGCCTTTCTGTGAAAAGTACTGCATAGATCAGTTAGTATAAAGTACATCAATTGGCACAAGATGATGTAGTGTGACACAGTACGATACTCAAAAGGAGGAACGGTTTGCATGCGAATTCGTGAGAGCATGAAAGCATTCTCGCACAACGTTCGTCACTTACGTTTGCAGGGTCTTCCCCTGGCGGCCAGGCATCTGCTCATTCTGGCCATGCTTGTGGTAACGCTGGCGGGGGGTGCTATCGGCGGTCACTTACTGGGCGTTTTCGCGCAGGGTTCATGCGCGAGCGGTGACCAGGGGTATTCTGTGCGATGGGGTGATACGCTGAGCGGGATTGCGCTACGCTATCACACGACGTGGCAGAAACTTGCTTCGTACAATCACCTGGCCAATCCCAATCTTATTTACCCGTATCAAACAATCTGTATTCCTGGTAACGGTTCTGGTGGGTCCGGCTACGGTTCTGGTTCAGGCGGTTTTCTTCCAAAGTCCCAGTATGTGGCGATAGCCAGGCAGGACGCTTCCAACGCCGGTATTTCGCCCAATCTTTTTGTGCGCCAGATCAACCAGGAAAGCGGCTTCAATCCCTGGGCTGTCTCGCCCGCCGGAGCTATCGGCATCGCACAATTTATGCCTGCAACCGCGGCCAGTATGGGCATCAATCCGCATGACCCGATTCAATCGCTACGTGCCGCGGCCCGGCTGATGGCAAGCTACGCCTATCAGTACGGGAATTATGCCAAGGCTTTGGGGGCCTATAACGCCGGCCCTGGCACGGTCAACTGGGCGGTAAGTGTGGGTGGGGCGAACTGGTTTAACTACTTGCCCTATGAGACGCGCAACTATATCGACGTGATCATGGGCTGGTAACCTCACCTGTCCGGCACATCCCCTTCCAAAAACCCTATATGATACAATGCCAAAGATAACGTATCAAAAGAAAGCGAGGCGAAAAACCATCGTTTCGGGAGGGGATATGTCGGATAATACCAACTCACAAGCACAATACAAGCATACTAACCGGCTCATCGACGAGACGAGTCCATATCTGCTTCAGCACGCCCATAATCCTGTCAACTGGTATCCCTGGGGCGAGGAAGCCCTGCAGAAAGCCAGAATTGAGGATAAACCCATTCTACTCAGCGTCGGCTACTCTGCCTGCCATTGGTGCCATGTCATGGAGCGCGAGTCGTTCGAAAACGAGGACATCGCGGCGCTGATGAACGCGCATTTTGTCTCTGTAAAGGTAGACCGCGAAGAGCGCCCGGATATTGACAACATCTATATGCAGGCGGTCCAGGCTTTCAACAATGGCCAGGGCGGATGGCCCATGACGGTCTTTCTCACGCCCGACGGGCGCCCGTACTTTGGCGGCACTTACTTTCCGCCGCGCGACCGGCGCTACGGCCAGCAGGTGATGCCGGGATTTGTTACGGTACTGCGCAGTATGGCCGATGCCTATGAGAATCGCCGCCAGGATGTCGAGGAGCAGGCTAACCAGGTAGCAGATTACCTGAAGCAGCGCAGTAGCGCTCCCCTGCGCAATGCAGGCTCCCCTGCGCCTGGCGCGATGCCGCTCGCGATGCTGGAACGGGCCAGTAGCGAACTGGCTGCGGATTTTGATGCGGTGAATGGTGGTTTTGGCAGTGCGCCCAAGTTTCCTAATACGATGTCCCTGGAATTCCTGTTGCGCGTGTACCTGCACCGGCAGCGCGGCGAGTTAGAATCGCGGACTTCCAGGTCTGAACGGGACATCATCGACACATCTTTGCAACACATGGCCAATGGCGGCATCTATGATCACCTGGGCGGCGGCTTTCATCGTTACTCCGTCGATGCCGAATGGCTCGTGCCGCACTTCGAGAAGATGCTCTACGATAACGCCCTGCTCAGCCGCATCTACCTGCATACCTACCTGGTCACCAGCGATCCTTCCTATAGTCGCGTAGTCGAGGAAACGTTGAACTACGTGATCCGCGAGATGACCTCGCCGGAAGGCGGATTTTATTCGACGCAGGATGCCGATAGCGAGGGGGAAGAGGGCAAATTCTACACCTGGACGGTCGAGGAGCTTCGGACTCACCTCTTGCCGGAAGATGCGCCGCTGTTCATGGCCTATTATGATGTTACGACGGACGGCAATTTTGAGGGCAAGAACATTTTGCATGTCGCGCAATCGCCAGAAAGAGTGGCGGAAGACGCCAAAGTGAGCCTGGAACGCTTGCGCGATTCCTTGCAACGCAGCCGCGAGATGCTCTTTCGAGTACGCGAACAGCGTGTGAAACCGGGGCGTGATGAGAAGATACTGACCGCCTGGAATGGCTTAATGCTGCGCAGCTTCGCGGAAGCGGCCCGTTACCTGGATCGACCCGATTACCTGCAGGTCGCTGAGAAAAACGCCGCGTTTTTATTGCGCGAGCTCTATCGTGATGGTCGCCTGCTGCGGACATATAAAGATGGCCAGGCCCGCATTAAGGGCTACCTGGAAGATTACGCGTTCCTGGCGGATGGCCTGGTGGCGCTCTATGAGGTTACATTCAATCCGCGCTGGTTCGCGGAAGCTCGTCGTCTGATGGATGAGGCTATAACGCTCTTTGCCGATGAGCAGAATGGAGGCTTCTTCGATACCGGCAGCGATGCTGAGGAGTTGGTGAGCCGCCCCAAAGACATTATGGACAATGCCACTCCCTCGGGTAACAGCGTAGCCGCCGGTGTATTGTTGCGCCTGGCGGCTTTCACCGGTGAGGAATCGTATCGCCGGCGAGCCGGTGATTACCTGCAGCCCATCGCCGACGTAATGGTGCGGTATCCATCAGCATTTGGGCACGCGTTGTGCGCGCTCGACTTCGCGATCTCGCCCGTCAAGGAATTTGCCGTTATCGGCGAGCCGCGAGAAGCCGGTACGCGCAATTTGCTGGACGCCATCAACAACCGCTATTTGCCGGATAGCGTGCTGGCCTGTGCCAGGCCTGCCGATGTCGAGGCGATACAAACTATTCCTTTACTGGCGCATCGTCCCTTGAAGGATGGCAGAGCCACCGCATATGTTTGCCAGAATTTCGCATGCCAGGCGCCCGTAAATACGCCAGAAGAACTAGAAATATTGTTGTAGGGACAGGGCCTGTCCCTACAGCATGTTGAGCTCTTCATTACCTCTTCCGTTCGCCGGAATCAATCGTTCACGTAGCGCATCTCGCCTTTCACATCGTGGCGGCAGAGCTTGCCGTCGCGCGCCAGTTGCTCTAAGGCAAGAATGGCGGCCGCGGTCTCTTTGCGCCCAGGAGCGGTTTTATGCGGAGGAGCAAATTTTTCCGCAACTTCCACCGGGGTGAATACCATCAGGCCGCCGGTGTGTTCTTGCAGGTAGCGTGTAATGGCTTCTTCATACCATGTCACCAGGTCAGAGGGTTGTTTAAGACGAGGGTAAGTGACGATCATGACGGGGCAAGGTGCGAGTTGCAACACTTTGCGCGAGATGCTGCCCGCGAACGCGCGGCGCAATCGCTGCTTAAGCGCGTTGCCCCGGCTGCCAACAACAATCAGGTCCGCGAACACGTCCTTTGCCGCCTTGACGATGCCCTCAGCCGGAAGACCTACGCGCATGAGCGTTTCGATGGAGTCAGCGTCGATACCGCGGTTCTGCAATTCCAGGCTGGCTTTTCGCAGCACATGCTCCGCCTGTGCGCGCTGCTCAGTGGTGACGGTTGTTGTTTGTAACTGCCCGGCATACACTCCAAGTGAGGGAGATGCGATGTAGGGAGCGGGGACGACATGCACGAGCACAAGTTTAACACGAGGAGAGGTCTGCTCGATCAATTCACTGACCGTACGCACTGCGTACAGTGTGGCAGGGGATAGAGGAGCATCGACGCCCAGCAAAATGCGCTTACTCATAACCATTCGTTCCCATTTAGTGCGTTCAACAAGTTAATCCATGCTGCTCGGTTACACGCTATGTACGATTCTGGGAAACGAGACCAATTTGTACATATAAAGTATACATGTTTTTAGGCAAGTAAGCAAGGATAAAATAAAGTCTCGGGAATCTCACTAGAAATGTGTCGGATGTCATATTCATTGCGCCTCTTCATCAGGTAAGCTACTGGTAAGACTTGAACAAAATACTTTGGGAATCCCGGGGAAAACCCCTGATGAATGTTTCCCACCGCATAGGGAATCCCGTAGGAACAGGTCTGGTGCCTGCCCTGGTACCCTGGCGAGGACAGGCGCCAGGCACGTCTCTACACAACAGTTAACGTCGTTATTTGAGATTTGTGAGTTGAGTGCGTTTAACATACGTAATACCCCGTTTGCGTCCGTTCGATGGGGTGACACAGTTTGCCTGTTGTTCATGTCCCTTAAGAGAGGAAGTGACGCCAGGCGAACCCTCGGAAGGTAGGTCGACAGCTATGGGTGTAGAAATGGAAGACTTATCCGATCAAATGAGCCTGGCAGTGCTCGCAAAGCGCTGTATGAGCGAGATCGAGAACTACCGGCGTAAAGAGCCATATGATGACCGGTATTGCCTGGCAATTTTCCACCGTGCCCTCTTACAGCATGATAATGAAGCCTGGAATATCCTGGTTGAGCGCTTTGGACCGTTGGTGAAAAGCTGGGTGCGCAGCCACCCCAGGCGAGATATTGCTAGTCGTCATGATAGCGAGGAGAACTACGTTGCCAAGGCTTTTGATCGTTTCTGGCAGGCGGCAGCATATAATCAAGAATTGAGATTTGCCAGCCTTGCCGCCGCCCTGAGCTACCTGAAGGCATGCCTCACCGGTGCTATGCTTGATACGCTCCGTGGTTACGCGCGGCCAGAACTTTCTCTGAATGATCCCGATCATCCTCTTTTAGAGGAGCCTGCCATCGAGGATGAGACCGATGATGGGAGCGAGTTATGGAGTGTCATCAAGGGCTTGCTCCCTGGCGAGCGAGAACAGCGCCTGGCCTATTTGCTTTTTCATTGCGGATTGAAGGCCAGGGAGGTTGTACAATTTTGCGGTCAGGAGTTCAGCGATGTCAACGAGGTCTACCGCCTGCGGCGCAACATCATCGAAAAACTGATTCGCAATCGAGAACAGATTCGCTGGCGACTTGGCCCCGACGAACCGTGAACGTAGTAAGGGCGTACCCTTGTGGCCGCCCTCGGGCCAGGAGTTTGTGGTCGCCCAGGAAGGAATCCATGCAACATGCGCCGGCTAGAAAACGTAGAAATGATGATGCGCAAAAAAAGGTTTTTCGGGCGTCTATATAGCAAGATTCCCATGAGGGAAGCGTATAGTCGGTGAATTGCCCGGCACTATGTTGCCAGTGATGAGGAATGACGAATGATGGATTGTAAAGAATCGACAGCTCCCAGTGACGAGGAGCTTTTACGCTTTGCTCTCGACGGCGAAGCGTTGTCTGAAGATGCGCAAAATCATCTTGAGCAGTGTGAAATCTGCAAGCAGAGACTTGCTAGCTACCAGCAGGCCAATACATTCCTAATTTCGCACCTCTATCGCAGCGAGTGTCCTTCAGCGGAAGAATTGAGCATGTACTGCGCGCAATATGATTTCCTGCCTGATGAAAGGCGCATCAGGATAGCAAATCATATCCTGGATTGCCCGTTATGCGCCATGGAGGCCGAGGAAGCACGGCAATATTTGCGCGTCCATGACATTCCGTCGTCGCTTCCCGCGTTTGCACCTCGTTCCCTTGTGCGTCGCATTTTCGCCACTCAGGTACAAAGGTCCCAGGCGCAGTTTGTTGTGCGTGGTAAAGCGCCGGAAAGTTCCTGGCCGCGCCAGTACAAAGCGGAATCCATCGATCTCTCTCTGCATCTTTCGCTGGCAAGCAATGGCGAATATATGCTGCTCGGTATCCTCACCGGCATCGATCCCCCGGAAAATGCTGCGACGCTTGAGGGTATAGCGGCGGAACTCTACATCGCTCCCGGCCCGCTGGCCGGCAGCAGCGCGAACAGAAACGGAAGCAAGGCTAAAGGAGCCGTGCTACTTTTACGTACAAGTGTAGATGACCTTGGTAATATCGTCTTTAAGCCTGTACCCGCCGGTGAATACTTCATGATCGTCTATCTCCCTGGCCGTGAACTGGTTGTTGAGGGATTGACCATCGAACCGTAGGGGCCGAGTGATCGGCCTACTTAAGAGATAGCTTAATTGTTGAAGCTGATTGCTGGGCTCAGACGGCGTATTCCGGCACCTGGCGGACGGGAAAAACTCGGACTATGGATAACGAGCTATTTTTGCGACATCTCTGCGATTTGAGCCTGGAAGACGGGCGTATATACCTGCAAGAACATAGCGCGGAATGGTCCGATCATGCAGGCATTGGTAATCTCATCAAAGATGAAGCCCTCAGACAACAAAACATCAGTCCCATTATCTCGCTCAAACTAGGAGAATTGTTGATCTTTTTTGGCGAATACGTCCGGCATGCTCCATCGCGTGCCCTTGGTTTGATTGCCAAAGGCGATGCTTTTCGCTGTATGGGCCAGCATCAACTCGCCCTGCAATATCTGGATGAGGCCGCGCAGGAATTTCAGCGCCTGGGTGACGAAATCGGCTGGGCGCGCACGCGCATCGGATGGATTTTTTCTGCTGCCTGGCTTGGTCGAACGGAGGAAGCCTTAAAGGAGGCTACGCGAGCGCGCGAAGTATTCCTGCGCCATGGTGAATACGCGCGTGCCTGCACGGTCGATAACAATGTCGCGGTTATCTACACCCGCCTGGCTCGCTATCAAGATGCGCTGGCAATTTATGAGCGATTGCGTGCCACATACCCTGCTATAACTGGCGTGAGTGAAAGTTATATTCGACGCTCCATCGCCATGGCCGAAAGTAATCAAGCCTCAAATCTCTTTTTGCTCGGCGATTTTAAGGCGGCCAGGCAACTTATGCAGCAGGCCCTGGAAAACTTTATCGCCCTGGGAGAACCCCGATTCTTCATCTATACAGAAATGAACCTGGCCGAGTATGACTATGCCCAGGGGTATTATGGGTCCGCATTACGGCGCTATTACGCGGCGCGTGATAGCGCCATACAAAACGATCTAGATGATTCCGTCTTACTGGCCGAGCTGAAAGTATTTATGGCCGAGTGCCTGGTGAAACTGAATAGAGCCGCGGAAGCAAGCCAGCTAGTGAGCGAGTCGATAACAACCTATCGGGCATCGGGCATGTCGTTGGATACTGCCGAAGCGCTCTGTACATATGCAACAGCCTTGAAAGCCTCGCATAGATTATCTGAGGCCTTTATCGCCCTCGATGAAGCCTCGCGGCTCTATGCTCGTGGCAAATTCGAGAGTTACGCATACCGCACCAGGCTCCAGCAGGCCGAGCTATTACTCGAAATGGGGTCATTTATCGAAGCCTATAACTCCGCACAAACACTCAAGCGGCGCTTTGATACTCAGCGTTTAGTGCCGCGCTCCGTTCAGGCCGCCCTGGTAATGGTCAATGCGCTTCTGGGCATTCTGCAATCAAAAGAAAGATTTCCGGAAAATATCGGTCTGAGGACAACCACGCAAGAAGATATTCTTCCCACCGCGGGTCTGTTAGCGAAAGCGACAACATTATGCCGGCAGGCGGCGCTACAGGCACACCGCCACAGTCTACAGGAATCGGTCTATCAAAGTCAATACCTGCTGGGGCGAATTGCCCTGCTGCAAGGGAATTCTGTTAAGGCTTCCAGGCATTATAGCGCGGCTATATCACAGCTTGAACGCATCTTGAATGACCTCGTCTCCGACCTTTCGCCTTCATTTTTGCATACTGCCTGGACAGTCTACGCTGATATGATCGCCCTGTGCTTACAGCAGAGCGAAGCAGAACGTGCTTTCAGCTACCTGGAACAGGCCCGTTCCGTAGCTCTGCGCCAGTATCTCAATAGGGGATGGGACTTTAGTGAGCCTGATGAGCGCCTCTGTAGGGACAGCGGCTGGTCCCTGTCCTCCTCGGGGGCCGCGGGACAGGGACCAGCCGCTGTCCCTACAGGGGAACGCAATGTTGGTTCTATACAGGCAGCACACACGAATAATGCCATGCTGCTGCGTCTCCAGCATGAACTCAAGGATTGGCAGGAAAGTTACCGCGACTATAGCAATATGCTCGAAAATGTCGAGGCGTCCGATTCCCCGGTTATCAAACGTGAGGACATCGAGCGTGAAATCTGCCGCTGTGAAGCAAAAATTAACGAGCTATTTGAACGCCTATCTCTTCACCAATCGGAGTCGCTACCAGGAGGTAGTAGGGGTGTACCCTTGAGGTCGCCCCCCGAACGCGCCATGCAGCCACAGAAGGGTGCGCGACACAAGCGACAGCAAGTGAGTGTTAGCCGGTTGCGCCAGTCTCTGGCGCCAGATCAACTCATGCTGGCATATTTTCTCCATCAAGGAAAGCTGGTCATCTTCGCGCTCACCAAGGGGGGTCTTACTACATTTGAAAATCCTGGCGGGGTTGAACAGTTGGAACGCCTGATACCGTTATTGCACGCTCATCTGCAGCCGGGTGGTTGGCCCAGCATCGACTCGCCCCCGCAACAGGTCATTCGCCGGTTGTTGAGAAAACTCTACGATCTTCTGATCGCGCCAGTAGAGGAACGGCTGCCATCACCGGCTGGCTTCCTCACCATCATTCCGTATGGGCCGCTGCACAAACTGCCATTCCATGCTCTTTACAATGGCTCTCGTTTCCTGATAGAAGACTATCAAATGCACTACCTGCCCGCGAGCAATATGCTGCGACAGTTAAAAGCACCGGACAACAACGCTACCCGTGACCGTGCCGCCTCGTCTCATAGTGACCCACGTGGCTCTGGTGCTGGCGCAAAGGAGCGCGCAGGGCGGCCACTCGTGTTTGGCTACTCGGCAAACGGGCACCTGCGACGTACGCTCGAAGAAGCCGAAACGCTGGCCTCTATGCTGGGAGGCCGTTGCTACCTCGAGCGCGAAGCAACGATTGCCTGGCTCATTGAGCAGGCACCCGGCAGCCCCATCATTCATCTTGCCACGCATGGTCAGAGCCGGCTCGACGCGCCTAATTTCTCCTTTGTACTGCTGGCTGATGGCAAGCTTAATGCCATCGACGCCTTTGGCCTGGACCTGCGCGGGTGCGAGCTTGTCACGCTGAGTGGTTGCGAAACCGGGCTGGCGCTCACCGGTGGGGGCGATGAGCAGATTGGCCTTGGACGCGCATTCCTGGCGGCCGGGGCCTCCTCCCTGGTCATGAGCCTCTGGCAAGTGGAAGATAGTGCCACCAGCGAATTGATGCAGCGCTTTTATGCCAGGTTATTGCAGGGAGATACGAAGGTGCAGGCCCTGCGTGCCGCGCAGTGCAGCTTGCTACATGGATCGCGCCAGGCCCATGCTCATCCCTATTTCTGGGCCGCTTTTCGTCTCGTTGGCGATACAGGGTCGCTCTCGCCGGATGTGTTCGCCAACGCCGGCAAGGATGTCGTGTTATCGGTAAGTAACCGGTAAAAAGGCCGGCCCCCGTCGTTACATAGATAGAAACGCAGGTATTCGTTTCAATCCCTAAACAGGTTCAGGAAAGGATCTGGCAGCTGCCGCATGTTATGGAAGCAGTAGAACTGCCAAACCGAAAACGCCAAGGGCAAGTGCACCAGGCGGTACATACTCTACCAGCAATTACAAGGGTGATTTAAAAGGGTACCCCTGTATTCCTAAAGGAGATCACATATGCGAAGCGATCAAGGTGATAGTGGAGCCTGGAGCGAACTGACTATGTCCTGGATTGAAGACCAGGTAGGAGTATCATTTCATTCCACGAAGCCATTTTATGGTTCCTCTCCCGAAGAAATTATCGCCTCCTTAAACTTGAACAATCTCGACCAGTTCCTTCGTAATCGCGGCTTTGCGCTCAGCACTATCAGCGTGCGGGATGTTCCCCATCCTCGTCCTATAGAGGAAGGCCAGGGCCGGGATGAAGAGCGAGGCGAGAAGTTAGCTGAAACGGTAGAAGTCGTGGTAGAAGAGGGCATTGAGGCACTCAAAAGAAGAATAGAAGCGCTCGAAACGATGTTGCAGAATCCCAGAGATGGCGATGATAAAGGGCAGTCCGAAAACGGGGAAAATGCCATCAACGATCTCCGGGGTAAGTACCTGTTTCCATCTCCTTCAGGTAATGGTACTATTGTCATCTGCTACTTCGGCATTGAGCAGGTGCCAATGCCTCATCCTATACAAGATTTGCGCGTGGCGAACCAGGCAGGTGATTGCTGCGAAGGCCTTTCGAATACACGTCAGGTCGTCAACCTGCTGAATAGTAATCTGAATTTGCTGAGGCAGTTCGGAAAAATTCCTATCACTGCTGCTGCGCCCAACTGGCTTGGGGATAGCGCTCCACACTGCTATGGTGGTGGTGGGCCTGGCTCTCCTCCTATTCCCGTACCGGCGGAAAATACGTGTAGCGCTACGCCCGGCTACTGGCCTATCACGCTTCCTGATCTCAATTCTCCTCATCCATCTCCCATCGCGGGGATGACCGGCGAAGGCGTGACCGTTTTTGTGCTGGATACCATGCCCGAACTGCACCCGGATGATATTCTAAAGGCTGCCGCAAACGCTGGTGCTAGCAATCTGCTGCTGCAAGAAATCGCCCAGGAGATGACACGCTCCACGTCGCCTTTTATTCGCAGGGAATATCAATATCTGCCGGACCATCTCAGGGAAAATGCCGACGATCAGATCATAACGGGCTACGACATCTATGGGCGGCCTTACGGCTTCAACATGGAAGATCATGGCCTGTTTGTTACCGGCATTGTCCGCGACCTGGCTCGCGGTGCTGATATTCACTATATCCGTGTGCTGAACGACTACGGTACATTCGATACGCTGACCCTGGTTGCTACTCTACAGAATATCCTGCAGCTGATGCTGAGGGATGTCGAAGATGGCGGACTACGTGGGAGGCCGGTAGTGATTAATTTGAGCCTTGTCCTCGCGCCTCCTCAAGAGGAATTAACCGGCTTCTGGCTTGGAGATGATGGTAGCTTCCCCCCAGATTCCATCAGCAAGAAGCGGCCGGGGCCTGATCTGCTGTTGATAGGTTTGCGCACCGTCATTCAGAGCCTGACCACCCTTGGAGCCGTCGTCGTGGCCGCGGCAGGCAACGACTCGAATAGCCCCAGCACGCCGTATCGCCGTGGCCCGCGTTATCCGGCGGCTTTCCCAGAAGTTATCTCTGTTGGCGCCGTCGATAAATGCTATCGCGCGGCCTCCTATAGCAACTACCCAGCCTTGCCTCCAAATTACAATGGAGTCGCAACATATGGCGGCAGCAGGCCCATCCCCGTGCCCCCGGTTGGCCCGCAAGGCATCGTTCCTCCAGGTGCCGTCGGTCCCGATGCGCACTATTGGACCGCGGCCAGGGATGTCGATTCGCCCATTGGAGTCTTCAGTTCGCATCGCTATCCCAGGCTCGTAGCAGAGGAGCAACCGCCGGAATATAAGGAACCCAACGGGCATGCCTGGGCGTACTGGTCAGGAACATCGTTCGCTACACCCATTATCAGTGCCGTCGCTGCCCGCCTGCTACAGAAATTCCATGCTCTTGGAGTTCCGCATCATCTCTGGTCTATCGAAGCTATGCGTGCTATCACCACCTCAGCCGGGCAATATCAATGGCTGACAGGTGATCATGCTCTGGAAACGCAAGTAGATTTCACCAGCGGCAGCAATGTCAGCGTTGGCTTGCTCAAAGCATATCAATGCAAGGAGGCGCAGGACTGCCTGGATAGAGGAGGTCAACAGGTCTAGCGCCGGTGTCACTGTAGAGCGGTCAAAGGTGGGCAACTGTAGTATGCTCGTGATGGTTGAAAGCTCCTTGTGGTAAGTGCGAGCATGCTATCCCCCTCGATCGTTCGGCTTTTCTACCGGTTTCTTCTCATCCTGGCGGTTGTATAATGAATGCAGTCGAGTACGGCCGGTAAGGAGGGATCATGAAGCGTCTGACATTTAGTCCGCTAGAGCGTAAACTGGCATTGCTGGCAGGAATTTTTAATCTCCTGGTGGGACTCGGATTTTTCTTTTTGCCGGAGCTGCGTCTCCCTCTCTGGCCTACCCCTACCCCACCCCTGCTTGATCGTTTTATCGGAGCCATTGTTCTGGGCAACGCGGTCGGCGCTCTCTGGCTCTCTACAGAACGTGACTGGACGCGCGTCCGCCCGCTGGCGCTTGTGGCTGCTGTGTATGGCACGCTCGTTGCGGGCGCGTTGCTTTACCATCTCCTGTGGCTCAATGCCTCGCCGTCCTTCTGGCTCTATTTTTTGTTCGATGCGCCGTTCCTGATCGTCTTTTACGCGCTTTTCATCTATCACGATATCGCGCCGCTCTTGCACAAGCAGCGCGATCCAGAGTATCCACCAGGATCATCCTTGCGTTGAAAAGTATGCACATACCCTTTAAAGATCCACTTACAAGAGAAGCGACCCGGAGCGATCAGAATGACGCGCTGCCACTGGTAGGGCGCGAGACCGAATTGCAGGTCATTGCGCTGCTGCTGGAAACCGTGACACAGGATAAACCGGCGGGCGCGCGTGCTTTAACGATCAGCGGCGAAATGGGTGTGGGCAAGACTCGCCTGCTGGCCGAGTTGCATAAAATAGCCAGGGGAAGTGGCTTCTATGTGCTGGAGAGCAGCGCGTATGAATCTGGTCGCATGTTCCCCTATTTTCCCTTTATCGAGGCCCTGCGCCCGATTTTGCGCTCGTCTACTCGCGATCAACTCTCGCATCATCTAGGATTAGATATGGTAGAGAAGAAGAACTCGCTTAATGGCGAAGGAGGCGAGATTTCATTTATTGGCCTACCAATGATCACAGCGCTGGCCGATCTCTTTCCCGAACTTCCTGAAAAGCTGGGCGTTTCCATTGCAGCGCCGGAACTTTCTCCCGAACAGGCGAAATTTCGCCTGTTCGATGCGATTGCCACATTGCTGGAACGCCTGGCTCTTGACCGGCCGCTTTTGCTGAGCATTGATAACCTGCAATGGGCCGATAGCGCCAGCCTGGAATTGATGCTCTACCTCACGATACGTTTGCGCGGCAGCCAGGTCGCATTAGCCGGCGCGACGCGTCCACCCGGCAGTTTCAATGCCACAGGGCATACTACTGAGACGGTTGTATCGACAGCAGCAACAGTTGCCGCTACCAGGGCTTTGAGCGATTTAATGCGACAGGGATTTCTTCACGTTTTACCACTTGGCCTGTTGCATGAAGAAGCTATGATACGGCACCTGCGCGCCTTGCTGCCTGGCGAGATTGCGGCGGACCTGATAGGCTCGTTGGTCTCTCGCGCCGGGGGGAACGTTTTCTTCCTGGAAGAATTGGTACGCGTGCTCACTCAGGACAGACGACTCGTACAGCACGAGGGAATCTGGCAGGCAAGAGGTGCTGATGTGCCGTTGCCAGAGAGTATCACACTGGCTGTGCAGCAGCGTTTGCAAGGACTCAGTACCCAGTGCGCAGAACTTCTGTGTGTTGCATCCCTCTTCGGCTCTACCTTTCCCCTGGCGGTATTAACACGAGTATTGCAGCAAGACGAGGAACAGATCCGGTTTTTGCTCGATGAGGCGCGCCGGGCGCAGGTGATTGAGAGGGTTCCTGCTGCGGCTCCTCACCAGGTGCTTGATACATATAGATTCTGCCAGGGAGTCGTCCAGGAGATATTGCGCGGCGAGCTCTCCGTAGAGCGCGCGCGATTCCTGCATGGTGCAATAGGCCGCGCGTTAGAGGCTTCGTATGGGGATGCAGCTGCTGCGCACGCCGCGGAACTTGCCCAGCACTTTGTTTTGAGCGGGGAGAAGGAGGCCGCGCTTCATTGGAGCTTGCTTGCGGGAGAGGATGCGATCCGGCAACAGGCCTTGCGGGAGGCTATTACTCACCTGCGAGTAGTGCTGGAATTGCTTCAGCTATCAACACAGTTAGACGTGCGAGAGAAGGCGCTGCTAGCCATTCAAACACACATAGCGATAGGGGAGAGCTGGTCTAAGCTAGGAGAGCTTGTGCAGGCGTGCGGTGCGTTCCAAAAGGCGATAAGCGAGTTTCAGCAAGAGGCGGAAGATAGCCGGCAACTGCACGATGCTTTCCCGTCCCTGCTGGCGAAGGTCAATCGACTGCTGGCCGATGCGTATCGTATGCAGGGCAAGTATGACCTGGCGCTTGCTCATTTGAAGGCGGCCCAGGACGCAATCGAGGCAGGAAACGACAAAAGCGATATCCAGGCGAATAATCCGATTTCCGTACCCTGGATACCGGGACGCAGCTTTTCAAGCGGCAGGCAAGTGTTGAGTCCCGAGCGTGTTACTACGAGCGAGCGCCTGTTGCTCTTACAGGCAACGGCCATGCTCGATATTTTCCTGAACCAGGGCAAGGAGGCGGAAACGGCTCTGTGGCAATCGCACCAGCTGGCAACCGCAATCGGCGATCAAAGTGGCCAGGCGTTCGCTTTACATCTGATCGGTTGGATTCGCGGTTGGGGCGAGCATATTTTCGAAGCTATTCGTTTATTGAAACAGGCATGCGAGCTGTACATAGCGGTTGGAGACCCTTATCGCGCGGCGCTTGGCGAGCAGGGATTGGGCATCATTTACCTGGCACTGGGCGACGTGGAGCAGGCGCGCCTCTATACAGAGCGTGGCTTGCACAGGGCGCGTCGTTACGGCGTGCGTTATATCCTGGGCTGGCTGTACTGGAATGCAGCGGAAATGGCGCTGACTGCGGGCGATTGGTCGGGCTGTGAATGGCAATTGCAGCGGGCGATGCAGGAAGCTGAGGAACTGAATAATGTGCGCCTCAAGCCCGTTGTGATGCAGTCCCATGCGCAGCTACATTTTCGACGTGGCAACTGGGATGAGGCCGAGCGGCTTTTCTCTGCGGCGATCCAGGCGGCCGGTAATACGGAATGGTATCCCAGCACGCTCGCGCTCTATGGCCATTTTCTGGCGGTTACGGGCCGCAGGGGGAAAGCAGCAGCAAGGGCGCAGCTTGATCGCGCGGCAGATTTTCCGGAACCGGCCGGTTTTAGCGGGCATTTCTACATACCTTTTCTTGCCGAGGGCTACCTGCATCTGGAGGCAGGTACACGCGCGGCGCTGTATAGCGAACGCGTTCGTGCCTTGCGTGGCTTTATGCATTATGGCGCCTCGGTTGACCGCATCCTGGGAGAGGTTGCGGCCTCAAAAGGCGCGTGGGAAGAGGCGCAGCAGGCATTCGAAGATGGCCTGGCGCTTTGCCGGCGTGCCAACAATGGGCCTGAAGAGGCGATGATCCTTTATGAGCAGGCGCGAACGGCGTTGATGCGCAGCCGAGTAGAGGCAGACCGTGCTTCCTATTCATCGCAACATATGCGCGCGTTATGCGAGCAGGCGCGAACGCTATTTTTACAGCACGGTATGCAGCGCGCCGCCGATCTTGTAGATACTCTTCGGGAGGGCATCGGCCAGCTGGAGCAGCAGCGGGATAGACAGGCCCAACAGCGTATTCCTCATGCATATCTCTCACACCCGGGCTATGAGCTTGATTTCCATCTTACCAGGCGCGAGCTGGAAGTGCTGCGGCTCGTTGCGGAGGGTCACACCGACCGTGAAGTGGCGGAGATACTGGTAATCAGCCCACGGACGGTTAATCGTCACCTGGGCAACATTTTTGTGAAGCTCGACGTACCTGGTAGAGCCGCCGCCGTTGCTTATGCTATTCGCTGGGGCCTGGTTGGGTGATAGCCCACTCCGGACGCGATCAATCTGGTCACTAGACCTCTCACTCGATGGACTCGTCCTGGCGCATAAATGGGTAATCTTACGCATACGACCAACCCCTCCTTCCAGGTAATCTTCACACAGGATAAATGCAGAGGATAAGTGCTGGATGGCAGCATCGGTAAAGAAGATCCTTTATCCAATCAAATCTCAGTAACATGTAGCAAACTATCAGCAATTCTCGCTCCCACGAGAAGAAAGGAAAGGAATGCAACGTATGCAAAAGTTGTTTACTCGTTGGTTCAAGGGATTAGGCCTTGTGGCGCTGGCGATTATGGCGGTAGCCTCGTTCAGTGCGTTCACTATGCATGCTTCCGCCTCCTCCATCTCTACCAACGGCGCGCATGCAAACGCCCAACCCGACAAAAGTTCGTTTACCTTTAGCATGGTGCCCTCTCCGAATATTTCGGGATGCCTGCCCCATGCAAGCGCCACCGTTACTATTAAGAAGAACTCTCTGAACTTCAAGATGACGGTTAACGCCACCGGACTGGCTCCTCACACCGGCTATGACCTCTTCGTCATTGAACTTCCTAACAAACCTTTCGGCGTTGCCTGGTATCAGACCGATCTGGAAGCCAATCAGTATGGCTCAGGCAGTGCTACTGTGCAGGGCGTCTTCAGTGTTGAGACGTTCTCAATCTCTCTTGGCGATAATAATAATATCGTGTTCCCGGCCACACACCAGTATCACCTGGGCCTCTGGTTCAATGATCCGCAGGTGCCGTTCAATCTGGGCTGCGAACCTGGACAGACCCAGCCGGTCGTGACTCCATTCAACGGTGAGCAACACGCGGGAATTCAGGTGCTCAATACCAGCAATTTCCCGGATAATGCCGGCCCGCTGTCTCATTTGAAGTAGGGACAGGGGCTTGTCCCTGTCCTCTTTCGAGCTTACGACGTGAGCAGAGGAAGATCAACCATTCCCACGCCCCATAGAGGGAGGATGGTTGATCTTCCTCTGCTCACCTGCAAAAAATTGTCTTCGCAAAGGTTGACATTTTCTTCTCGCTCCACTATATTTCATGCAAATACATGCTTTGATACAAGGAATTCGTAGATATGACACGTTCCGGCACCTTACTGGAAAAAGAGCCAGGGTTAAAAACCATATTTCAAGGCAGCGAACATGATTATGTACGCTGTGTGATTGCCGATATCAATGATCCGGAGCGGCATTTCGAGTGCCGCGTCTTAGATGAGGTCGATATTCCTTTTGCCATCGGTGATCAGCTTACGCTTGAAGTGATAAAAGTTGTAACAGAGCGACGTAGTGGAATAGTACGGTTCGATTGTCGTTTAGTTCCAACAACAGCATAAGATGGGAGATCCCTATGAACTGTCCTCGATGCAGCGCGGAATTGCCTGACTCATCTCTATCCTGTCCCGGGTGTGGCTACCAGGTTCGCCCGGTCTCATTCTCATACTTACCGGCTGGGTCCCCTCCCTGGCCGTCAACTGTGCCACAGAATTTTTCCTCCTCAACTGGAATCGGCACACAGACCATCCAGGTGGCCAGGCCCGCGCAACAATCATCTAGCATTCCGGTCACCAGGAGTAAAAGCGCATCCAAAAAATCAACGCTCAGCATTCCGGTCGCACTGGGGCTTTTTTTTCTCAGTATCCTTATCGGTGGCGGAGCGACACTCGGTATTTTGTATGCCAATGGGCGGTTTTCCCCCACCAATAACGCACCAAGCTCGAGTAATATAGTGCTGCCGGCGCCAGATTCCACGCCTGTGCCGTCGCCGACAACCGGGACGCAGTTACCTCCGCCCGCCTCATTTAAAACACTGAATAGCTCTGATGTGGGCGTTTCTTTGAAATATCCATCCGATTGGGCGGTGGAACCGGTGCAGAAATCTAGCGATAGTTCATACTTTACCATTGCGCCGCAGCAAAACAATGGCCTGTTTATTACCATCGAGCGATTCACCGCTACCGGCTCGGCAAAAATTTCAGGCACGAACGACGTTAATTCGGGTAATCTGGCGGGAATCCAGGGTACTCAGGGGATAACTAATTTCCAGGTTATCCAGCCAACAATGGCACAGCGTACCGTTGGAGGAGTTCCATGGGATGAGGTAGATGCTACCTTCGCCAATGCGAATGGCGTAACTTTCCATATGACAAGCATTGCCGTGCTGCGCAATCACCTGTACTACGACATTTCCTTTTTTGCCCCCATAGAAATTTATGATCAGGCCGTCCAGGAATACTACCTGCCCATGCTCAATTCATTCAAATTCCTGTCATAAGGACAAGTGCCGCGATCAGTAAGACAAAATAAGATCAACCTGGAAGAAATGGCCCTCACAACCGTGAGGGCCATTTCTTCCAGGTTCGTGTTCTTTATTACCCTAGTACTCTGGCATTGCCGGAGCAGCAGGCTTCTCTTTCTCAGGCAGATCGGTAATCAGGGCCTCGGTGGTCAGGATCATGGCCGCGATGCTGGTAGCATTCTGCAGCGCGGAGCGAGTCACCTTGGCAGGATCGGTGATACCGGCCTGGAACATATCCTCGTACTGGTCGGTGAGGACGTTGTAGCCATAGTTCTTATTGTTATGCTCTTTCTGAGCGCGGCGCACGCCTTCGACGATGACCGAGCCATCTTTACCGCCGTTGATGGCGAGCTGGCGCAGCGGCTCTTCAAGGGCGCGACGCAGGATGTTAACACCGGTCGCGGCATCGCCTTCAAGATGCAGTTTGTCCAGGGCCTCGATAGCGTTCAACAGCGCTACGCCGCCGCCGGGAACCATGCCCTCTTCCACGCCTGCGCGGGCAGCGGAGAGCGCGTCCTCAACGCGGGTCTTGCGATACTTCAACTCGACCTCGGAGCCGGCGCCAACCTTGATCAGGGCAACGCCACCGGAGAGCTTCGCCAGGCGCTCCTGCAGCTTCTCGCGATCATAATCGCTGGTAGTCTCGTCGATCTGGGCTTTGATCTGGCGGATGCGGGCCTGGATGTCAGCGGCCTCGCCATGGCCCTCGACAATGGTGGTATCATCCTTGGTAGCAACGACGGTGCGAGCGCTGCCGAGATCGGCCAGGGTTGTGTTGTCGAGACGGCGCCCCATCTCCTCGCTGATGACCTGCCCGCCGGTCAGTACGGCGATGTCGCGCAGCATCTCTTTGCGCCGGTCACCAAAACCAGGAGCCTTGACTGCCAGCACGTTCAGAATACCACGCAGCTTGTTGACAACCAGGGTGGCCAGGGCCTCGCCATCGACATCCTCAGCAATAATCACGATATCGCGGCGACCCTGCTGGGTCATCTTCTCCAGAATGGGCAGGATATCCTGTACGGCGCTGATCTTCCTATCGGTAATCAGGATATAAGGGTTCTCGAGCGAGGCTTCCATCTTCTCGGTATTGGTGACAAAGTAAGCGGAGATGTAGCCCTTGTCGATCTGCATGCCTTCGACATACTCGGTCTCGAAGTTGGTGCCGCGCGATTCCTCAACGGTGATGACGCCATCTTTACCGACCTTGTCCATGACTTCCGCGATCAGGTTGCCAATCGTTTCATCGGCGGCGGAGTTCGTAGCAATCTGCGCGATATCTTTCTTGCTATCAACCGGCACTGCTACGGAGCGGATATAGTCCACGACCGCCTCGGTGCCCTTGTCGATACCATATTTGAGCTGCATGGGATTGGCACCGGCGGCCAGGTTCTTCAGGCCTTCAGTGACAACGGCCTGGGCCAGTACGGTAGCGGTAGTGGTGCCATCACCAGCTACATCGTTCGTCTTGGTAGCCGCTTCTTTGAGCAACTGCGCGCCCATATTCTCAAAAGGATTCTCGAGCGAGATCTCTTTGGCAACGGTCACACCATCATGGGTAACACTGGGTGCGCCAAACTTTTTATCCAGCGCGACATTGCGGCCCTTGGGGCCAAGAGTTGTTTTGACCGCCCCGGCCAAAATATCGATACCTTTTTTTAACGACCGACGAGCTTCCTCGTCGAAGACAAGCTGTTTGGCCATAGCTATTCTTTCCTCCTAACAAACAAGCACATTTAGCCGATTACGGCCAGAATGTCATTTTCTTTCAGCACAAGATATTCTTCACCGTCCAGCTTGAACTCGGTGCCGCCATATTTGGCGAACAGGACGCGATCGCCCTCGCGCACATCCAGAGCTGCGCGATCACCATTGTCCAACAATCGGCCACTACCAACGGCGATGACGATGCCCTCCTGGGGCTTCTCTTTGGCGGTGTCAGGAATAACGATGCCGCTTTTGGTCACTTCTTCTTTAGCGGCGGGCTTTACGACCACGCGGTCGCCAATTGGATGAATCTTTGCCACGACTAACACTCCTTTTCAAAAAAATTTGGGGTTAACGGGTATGTGTAGTGTTCAGCCTCTACGCGGGAAACAGGCCACCCGCGCCCATTCCCTATGCTATTCTGAGGGCGGGCCATAGTGGATAACACCCGCAATGTTGACCGAACGATACTGCGAATAATCACAGTTGCAGGGACCACCTGCCGCACATCCGGTGCAGCAGTAGGTCTTCCCATGCACTACTGTTGGCGGCCAGAGGATTTCGATGTCACAGTTCGCGCAATGCGGCGTTTGCTGCGCATACCGCATACTCATACCATTATGGTGTTGTAGGGAAGTGCTCTCTGTGTCCATGTCCTCAAACCTGCAAGTCGTTCTGAATGTTGCCCGTTCAACTTCTGCCTACAGTATTGCATAACGTGTGTTAGAACCGCATAGGAGAAATGTTAGAGATGTATTAGAATTTTGGCATAGTGGCGGCTTGTAAGCGCCCTAGAACCTCTTGCCATAGCAAGAGGATGATATAATAGCTGTTATAGGGGTAGACCAAGCGCTGGGGTAGAGGGCAATCATAGGTGAAAATGGGAGGGCGACCACCAGGGTATGCCCTTACAAGGAATTACATTGACGCTTACAACACGCACTACAAGGTGAAAATGGGAGGGCGACCGCCAGGGTATGCCCTTACAACGACGACGAGATAGTTTCAGCCGAGGTGGAACGTCATCATAGTAAGGGCGTACCCTGGCGGTCGCCTTTCCACCATCGTATCTGGTGGGCAACCATCGTCCCCATCTTCATATGTCAAGAGGGAAAAGCATATGGCATATATTTCTACTGTCAATAACCAGTCGCATACTATTGATACCGGCGAAAACAGTGATCAACGCGTTATTACCATTGATGGTACGACGCTGAGTATCGATTGGCGCCACATTGCCCCCCTGGCAGCTGATGCGAAGGGACAGATAGGCACAGGCGGGCGCTATAGCCTGCTCATCGGGGGCAAATCGTACGAAGTCTTCGCTCGCCGCATTGCTACGCCCAGCGAGAAAGATGGGTTCACCTACGAAGTTCAGGTTGCCGGGCAGCGGTTCGAGGTACATGTCGAGGACGAACGCGAGAAGGCGCTGGCCGGTTCGATCAAGGCACATGAGACGAGTGAGGCAATCGTACGCGCCCCCATGCCTGGCCTGGTGCTTGGCATAGCGCTAGAGGTGGGTGCCAGGGTAGAACGCGGCCAGACGGTGGCGATCCTCGAGGCCATGAAGATGGAGAACGACCTGCCCTCTCCCATAACCGGCAAAATCAAGGAAATCAGGGTGAATAAGGGGCAGACGGTGAATCAGGGAGATGTGCTGGTTGTCGTAAGCAGCGAGCAGAATAAGTAACATTATTTCATATTGCCCAGGTAAACAAGCATAGCTGCCCCCGTCTTGATACCCATAAAGAATCGTGTCACTTCCATATTCTCATTTGGCGCGTGGTTGGATTCATCGGGATTGGCATAAGGAACACCAAAGACTGGAATGCCCAGCGTTTTCGTAAAGACATAATTGGGTAGGCTGGCTCCTTTAGCAGGTACGAGCAGAGGTTCTGCGCCCTGGGCGGCGGTGATGGCCTGTCGCAGCGGTTCGGTAAAGGGCGAATCCAGCGGCGTTTTCGATGGGTCCATTCCACCATAGCTGGTGACGCTAACCTCAGGGGCGTGACGCTGTACGTGCGCCTTGACCTTCGCCAGAATCTCTTCGGCGGTCTGCGCCTCTACCAGGCGAATATCGCACTTGGCAACCGCCTGGTGTGGCAAAACAGTTTTGGAGCCGGGACCGCCATAACCACCATGAATGCCGTTGATTGTTAACGTGGGCCAGGCCGTCAGGCGTTCAAAATAGCCACGTTCCTGTGGTTCGTCCAGGCGTTGCAATCCAAGCGATTGCTTGACTTCATCTACGTCAACGGGCAACTTCGCCAGCGCTTCGCGCTCCAATTCGGTCAAAGGCTGCACATGATCATAGAAACCATCGATGGTGATCTCGCCGCGCTCATTTTTCATCGAGGCCAGCAGGTGAACCAGCGTCCAGAGGGGATCGGGCGCTATTCCACCCCAATGACCGGAATGCAGGTCGCGATTGGCCCCGCGAGCCCGCAATTCTATATCTAGCACCCCCCGCACACCAAAGCTGATCGTAGATTGCCCATCTTCATGTACCGGCCCATCGCTGACAATCATCAAATCGGCCTGTAATGCATCTCGATGTTTGCGCACAAACTCCGGCATATGCGGACTGCCCACCTCTTCCTCACCTTCGAGCAGTACCTTGACATTACAGGGCAGTGTGCCATGGCAGACCATAAGACTTTCCAGCGCCATGAGTTGCGCAAAGTGCTGGCCCTTGTTATCGCCAACGCCACGCGCATAGAGACGACCATCGCGAATAGCCGGCTCAAAGGGCGGCGAAATCCATTCCTCAAGCGGATCAGGTGGCTGGACATCGTAATGCCCATAAAGCAGCACTGTTGGAGCATCCGGGCGCAGGTGATACTCGCCAAACACTATCGGCCAGCCAGTCGTCGGCAGGATGCGTACCGCCAGCCCCATCTGGCGCATCACCCCGGCAATATATTCCGCGACCTCAGCAATTCCCTCACCATATGCGCTAATACTCGGACGGCGTAAATAATCGATCAATCGCGCCAAAAATGCCTCAGAATGGGCGTCGATGTAGGCAAAAATATCACTCAGGTCAGGTCTGGATAGAGCATTCATGAAGCTATTTCTCCCTTGATTTCTAGTGATGCAAGCTGGTCAATCTCATTCTGGCAACATATCGAGGCCTCTTTATTTTAGCACAGGAAAGAACCACCGGCTGGGCATCATGCGGTACGGACTAATGTCTCTTAGCCCATCAGTCGTAATACCCTCGACAGGCCGTTTTCGCTCTGCTATAGTGTTGGCAGAAAGAAACAAGAGGAGGTCTTGTTTGAAGTGGCAGGCCTATGGGATAGTATTCTAAAGCGTATGGTGAAAATCTATGCGCAGCATTTCACCGATTGGTTGATGGCGGAAGCCAGTTTCGTACGCACCTTAAATGTCGAATTACAGAACCAGCCGCTCTTCGTGGATGCTCTCATCGAAATCGAGGCCTATGGAGAGCCGGGCTTGCTGCTGATCGAGTTTCAATCGTATCGCGATCCAGAGATGGGACGGCGCCTGACCGAATATAGTATATCGGCTTCTCGCGAACACGAGCATTGGGAAGTCTATCCGTATGTGATTTACCTGCGCAGAGTCGGGGAAGTAGTGCAATCCCCCTATATTCACAGGCATCCCGATGGAAGCGAAGCATATCGTTTTTACTTTCGTGTGGTACAATTATGGCAGATACCGGCCGAGTTCTTTTTACATCGAAGCAGGTCAGGTTTACTACCGCTCGTCATTTTAAGCGAAGGAGGCAAGCAGCCAGCAGTGATCGAGCAGACGATTGAGCAACTGGCCCAGGCGGAAGAATACGACCTGCTGGCGCTCACCCGCTTGCTAGGTGGGCTGGTCTTCAAAGAAGGCACGGACGAAAGCGACTGGTTCAAGAGGAGGTTTCAGATGTTCCAGGACATTTTACGGGAGTCGTGGGTCTACAAAGAGATTGCACAGGAGTACTTTGCGGAGGGTCGTGAGGAGGGCCGCCAGGAAGGCCGCGAGGAGGGTCGCGAGGAGGGTCGCGAGGAGGGTCGCGAGGAAGGCATCACTCGAGGGAGACAGGATATGCTCCTGGGTTATATTCAGAAGAAATTCCCAGAGATGGCCTCGTTTGCGAAAGAGAAGGTTGAGAAGATCGCAGATGCGCAAGCCTTGCAACTCCTCTTCTTTAAACTGGTAGATGCTCAGAGTGCTGAGGAGGCGAAGCAAATACTCTTGAACCTGGATCAGAACCACCACTAAAACAGAACAGAGTAATTCTCGAGAGGCTGCGGGCGCTCGGTATTGACCCGGAGCAGTTGCTTTGACATGGAGGGCCAAAAAAGTCATAGCGTTCTTCACTTTCTCCTCAATATGCTATAATTTCTGTGGGATATAGTGAGGAGTTATGCATGGAACCATATCAGAGCAAAAACATCCAGGAGTGGCGCGAGACCACCGCCCGCAAAGCCAAAGAAAAAACCACTGAACGACAGGACAGCTTTGTCACCAGTTCAGGCATCGAAATACCCGACCTGCCCACCGGGGAAGATCTGCGAGGCTTCGACGCACACGATAAATTGGGCTACCCCGGCGAATTTCCCTTTACCCGCGGCATCCATCCAGGCATGTATCGCTCCCGCCTGTGGACAATGCGCCAGTACGCCGGTTTCGGAACAGCCGAAGAATCCAATAAACGCTACCACTTCCTGCTTTCACAGGGTACGACTGGCCTTTCCGTCGCCTTCGATCTTCCCACTCAGATGGGCTATGATGCCGACAATCCCCTCGCTGAAGGAGAAGTTGGCAAGGTGGGCGTTTCCATCTCCAGCCTGGAAGATATGGAGACCCTGCTCAACGGCTTACCGCTTGAGCGTATTAGCACATCCATGACTATTAATGCCACGGCCAGTATCCTGCTCGCGCTCTACATTGCCGTCGCCAAAAAGCAGGGCGTGGATGTGCGCAAGCTCTCCGGCACGGTGCAAAATGATGTGTTGAAAGAATATATTGCCCGCGGCACCTACATCTATCCCCCGCAGCATTCGATGCGCATCATCACCGATATGTTCAGGTACTGCGCTGAGAATCTGCCGCGCTGGAATCCCATCAGTATCAGTGGCTATCATGTGCGCGAGGCAGGCTCGACCGCTGTGCAGGAAGTGGCGTTTACCCTTTCCAATGCTATCAGCTACGTGCGGGCAGCCCTGGATGCGGGACTCGATGTAGACGCCTTCGCGGGCCGGCTCTCTTTTTTCTTCAATAGCCATAATAACCTGCTTGAAGAGGTAGCCAAGTTTCGCGCCGCGCGCCGCATGTGGGCGCATATTATGCGCGATCGCTTCCATGCTCAGGACCCGCGCTCTATGATGCTGCGCTTCCATACCCAGACCGCCGGTTCGACGCTGACGGCGCAGCAACCCGATAACAACATCGTGCGCACGGCATACCAGGCCCTCGCCGCGGTACTCGGCGGCACGCAATCGCTGCACACGAATTCTAAGGATGAGGCCCTGTCGCTGCCAACGGAAGAGTCGGTGCGTGTTGCCCTGCGCACACAACAAATTCTCGCCTATGAAAGCGGCGTTGCCGACGTGGTAGATCCCCTGGCCGGCTCATATTATATCGAGTACCTGACAGACAAGATTGAGGAGCAGGCCTGGCAGTATATCCGGCAGATCGATGCACTCGGTGGCAGCGTGCATGCTATTGAGAAAGGCTTCATGCAGGCTGAGATCGAACAGTCCGCCTACGAATACCAGCGCGCATTGGAAGAGCAAAAAGCGATTGTGGTTGGCGTCAATCGTTTCACCATAGAAAACGAGGAGCGCCCAACGCTGCTGCGCGTCGATCCTGAGATCGGCAGGCAGCAGGCCGCGCGACTGGCGGCTTTGCGCCGGCGACGCGACAACGAGCGCGTGCAGCAGGCCTTGACCGCTCTTGAACGCGCCGCCAGGGGATCGGAAAATCTGATGCCCTTGATTATCGCTGCTGTGGAGGCATATGCTACGCTGGGAGAAATTAGTGACGCTATGCGCCATGTATTTGGCGAGCAGCGCGAGTTTCGTACTGTGACAATATAATTTCAATCCCCATCGGAAAGCCGGGAAAAAGTCCGGTTCCTGGCGCTTCGGCGCGGGGAGAAGATAGTAGCCAAACCCGAACATGTCAAGTGTAAATGCAATAAGCTGTAAACCCGCTTCAGGTGCATATGGATGATTGGAATACACAGGATGTCGTATCTACGCACGAAACACATCCTGCTCGCGATGCGGAACGTAGTCAAATCAATCTCGATGATGAAAGGTCAACATTGTCAGGCAAAGCAGTGGCCCCAATAGGGGTTTTTGATTCGGGGGCGGGAGGGTTAACGATTCTCGCGGCCCTCTTGCAAGAGCTTCCAGATGAACAATACATCTACTTTGGTGATACCGCGCATTGCCCCTATGGGATGCGCAGTGATGCAGATATCACCGGCCTATCTATTCAGATCAGCCGTTTTCTCATTGAGCGTGGGGTAAAGTTGATTATTGTTGCCTGTAACACTGCCACTCAGGCAGCCATTGCCACCCTGCGCGCCACTTTCCCATCAACGCCTTTTATCGGAGTCGTGCCGGCGGTAAAACCTGCCGCACGCGCTACCAAAAAAGGCCGCATTGGCATCGCTGCGACCAACCAGGCGGCTAAAGCCCTCTATCTCCGCCAGCTGATTGATGAGTTCGCGGGAGGCATTCAGGCCTATGCGGTTGGCTGTCCAGAACTGGTGACACTGGTGGAACGCGGTGAACTCGATGGTCCTGTTGTGGAAGCCACGCTTCGGCAGGCGTTGCAGCCATTGCTGAAACAAGATGTTGACGTAATTGTGCTCGGCTGCACCCATTTTCCTGCTTTACGTAGTGCAATCGAGCGTGTTGTTGGATCCTCCGTGCAGATTATCGATAGTGGAACAGCTATTGCGCGTCGTACACACACGGTACTGGATGCGGAAGGGCTGATGCGCGCGAGAATCCAGAATCCTGCTTGCCCGCGAGGCTTTGAGGGGCTTGAGGTACTATGCAGTGGAGACGCCGCGGCATTTAGCGATGTTGCTAGTAAGATCATGGGTCATAGAATCATTGCTCAACAGGTCGATCTCAAACGAGAAGGAGTGCTATGACGAATCAAGGAAGCTCACAGCTATCAGCACTGCAACAGAACAATGAAGATATCGTCACCCAAGCTCCTGTAGTGAAACCACGGCATGTACGTTTTGCCCGCATTGTCTCGACGGTCCTGACCCCCGTCTCGGTTTCGCTGCCATTCGTATTGCTGGTGGCTTTCTACCATGCCCGCAATCAACTGGCAGCCCTCATCTACGCATTGATCACGCTCTTTTTTCTCAGCGTCGGCCCTCTGATCTACGTCGTGATCGGCGTACGTACCGGCAAGCTTTCGGATTTTGACGTGAGTCGTCGCTCAGAGCGCGCCGGGCCTTTTCTGTTCGGCATCATTTCTACCAGTATTGGATTACTCGTTCTATCGCTGCTGCATGGGCCAAGAGATTTGCAGACGGCCTTGATTCTGACAACCATCAGCGCTGTGATTCTGATGGTAACCACTCTCTGGTGGAAGATCAGTATTCATGCCTCAACCATGGCAGGAGCTGCTACAATGCTGACCGTTCTCTATGGCCTGGCCCTGCTGCCCTTGTTCTTGCTGCTGGTACTGGTGAGCTGGTCGCGCGTCGTCCTGCGCCGTCACACGGTAGCGCAGGTAGTGGCCGGTTCGCTCCTGAGCATTTTCCTTGCGCTGGTCGTATTGAAATTAAGGGGGATATAGGATACTTCAGGAAACAGAGAGGCCAGGCGAACATCTTCGCCTGGCCTCTCTGTTTCCTGAATGAATTTACTGACCTCGACCGCTGGAAACCGTAGCTCGCTCTGGCAATTGCATAGCGGCGCCTGCCAACCGCTGCGCGCGAATAGCAGGTGCCTGCGCTCTACGTGTCGTGGCGACAGTTGCGCGCCTGACCACCTGGATGAAGCCAAACACCAGCAGCCAGTTGATCACGCCCAGGACGACCAGGAAGATGATATTCGATGCGCCCAGAGCGTTGAGAATGAGGAAGATCGCCGCGGTCAACACGATATTGCCGAGCGTGGTGGGAATGAGGATCAACCACGCGAACTGCATCAGTTGGTCGGCACGCAAGCGCGGCAGTGTGCTACGCACCCAGATGAACACGGCGCACAGCAGGTAGACTTTGAGAATAAAGTAAGCAATACCCAGCAGGTTGCCGAGCAGACCCCAGCCAGGTGAATTAAGCCCGGTCAGGTAGGCAACACCGGGGCCGGACCAGCCACCAAGGAACAAAGTTGTCGCAATCGCCGAAACAATGGTCATGTTGCCGTATTCACCCAGGTAGAACAAGGCCCAGCGCATGCCGCTATATTCGGTCAGGTAGCCGGCAACCAGTTCCGATTCCGCTTCTGGAAGATCGAAGGGTGAGCGATTCGTCTCGGCGAGACCGCAGGTGTAGTAGATGATGATCATCAAGGGCTGTACGAGGAAGAACCAGGCCCAGGGCGTAAATCCCTCGAAGATGAAATCGAAGAAACCGATGCCCTTGCCCGGCCAGGCGGCGGCATTCTGGAAATTGATGATCTCCCGGATGGAGATGGTGCCTATGTTCTGACTGCCAGGGTAGCCGAGCGTGCCGGCCAGAACGCTGGTGAGCATCACGACGCCGATCAGGGAAAGAACGAGCGGTAACTCATATGAAATCATCTGGGCGGCGGAACGCAGGCCACCGATCAAAGCATATTTGTTATTGGAACTCCAACCGGCCATGACAACGCCTACCACGTCAATAGAACTCATTGCTACGTAATAGACAATACCAGTAGCCAGCGCCGTTCCAGGTAGACCTACATATGGCGAAAAAGGTATGACGGCAAAAGCCGCGATGACGGGCGCGAGAAAGACGGATGGGGCGAGCAAGAAAATCGATTTATCGGTCAAAGAGGCATGAATGTCCTCTTTCATCAACAGTTTGCCGACATCGGCCACAGTCTGTAACAGTCCCCAAGGACCTGTGTGAATTGGGCCAACGCGATCCTGCATCCAGCCCATAATCTTGCGCTCGGCCAGGATCAGGATCACCGCGCTTGTCAGCACGAAGCCGAAAAAGGAGAGGAATGCAACGACAAACTGCAAAAACTGCCAGGAGAAAATGCCGTTGAACAGTTGCGTTCCCAGACCAGGACTTGTAGAACTTAGTACATACATAAAGATAACTCCAAAAAATGCTATCTATCAACCTCGCCCAGCACAAGATCGAAGCTGCCGATGATAGCTACCGCATCACTCATTTTGTGGCCGCGCAGTATTTCGGGCAGGATTTGTAGATTAACAAAGGACGGGCCGCGTATCTTCCCACGCCAGGGGTATTCACTGCCGTCGCTGATAAAGTAGATGCCGAGTTCGCCTTTGCTGCTCTCAATGGCAAAATAGGTTTCACCACGAGGAGGACGCAGCGCGATGGGAGTGCGCGTGCCGATTGGCCCACCGGGCATCTGATCAATTGCGATACGACAGAGGCGAATGCTTTCATAGATTTCCTGGATACGCACCTTGTAACGCGCAAAGCAGTCACCCTCCTGGCGGACCTGAACTTTCACGGGCACTTCGCGATAGGCCATATATGGGCGGTTGACGCGCAAATCCCAGTTGACACCAGTAGCGCGCAACATTGGGCCGGTCAATCCATAGGCGATGGCCTGCTGGGGATCAATGTAACCGACGCCCTGCGTGCGGGCTTCGAAGATTTCATTGCCGGTGATCAATCCCTCCATCTCACCCATGTTCTTCTCAATGCGGTCCAGCAGGGCCTGGCATTCACTAAGCCACCCCTTGGGAAAGTCATGCAGGACACCCCCGACGCGTATATAATTGACGTTGAAGCGACTGCCGCCCAGCGCCTCAAAGAGTGAAAGAATTCCCTCACGGTCGCGGAATGCCCACAATACAGGGGTGTACGCGCCCAGGTCAAGGAGATAGGTGCCAACGGCTACCAGGTGGCTCGCCATACGCTGCATTTCCCCGACCAGCAGGCGGATATATTGCGCGCGCCGCGGCGGTTCAATGCCCATCTCCTGCTCGACCGCCCCCGCGTAAGCGATTTCGTTGAGCATGGGAGAAAGGTAGTCCGCGTTATCCATGTAGCGGATGCCGCCCATAATCGGTCGATTTTCCAGGATTTTCTCGATGCCGCGATGCAAGTAGCCAATCACCGGCGTACAATCCACAATCGTTTCGCCTTCCAGCATCAGCACCAGGCGCAAAACGCCATGTGTGCTGGGGTGCTGGGGACCCATATTGAGCAGCATTTCCTGAGATTTAATTTCCTCGGGCGCTTCTGCGACGTGTGGATTTGCGCTTGTACGTTGATTTGTTGCCATAGATTTCCTCTAAGTGAGTTTGAGGGCGACCACGAGGGTATGCCCTTACTATAAGGTCTATTGGAGGGCGACCACGAGGGTACGCCCTGACTAAGCTCATGTTATGATTTTCGTTGCAGCGAGAGTAATTTGCGCATACGCGTGCCAAAACTGTACGTCCACATCAGGGCCATCAGCACGGCCATACCACCGAACAGGTTGCGATTCGGGTCGGTCGAGAGAAAGAACAGGGTGAAAGCCATCAACCAGCAGCCCAGAGCTACCATACCCGGCATAATCAAGCTCTGCGGGCCCCGCACAACCGGTGAAATGAATGGACGATATACCTGTTGTGCGCTTACAGTCTCTTGCGAGGGGGCTGTCGCGTTGCCTGCCCGTGCTTGCGCTTTAGAAGTCGAAGGCTTCTGTAGGGGCCGATTCATCGTGCCCACTGCCGATTCATCAGCCCTGCGAGCTGTGGCCTGCGATTTACCTGTTCGTTTTCTTGCCTTTGGCATAGTACCTGCTCAACTCCCCGGCGCAGTCTTACCGGGCGGTGTCTGGCCCGGTAAGACTGCCGCAGTCACGTTTTCCTGATTTGCTTCTTCCGCTGCTCCGTGGAAAGCATGCCCAAAGGTCGGCGTACCCGGATGCAGGCGTTCTTCCAGGCCCTGACCGAGCTTCTTCTGCACCACATGTTCCACGCCCTTCTGCTGGTACGGCCCGGCAACGGCTACATTCGGGTCAACCTGCGTGGTCGCACGCGGCTTGACGGTTAATGGCACCTGGTGGAAGCTTTTGAGCAGGGGATAGCCCTCAAAATCATCATCCAGCAGCATACGCCTCAGATCGGGATGGCCTGTGAAGTGAATACCGAACATATCGAACGTTTCGCGCTCGAGCCAATTCGCCGTTGGCCAGACCGAGACAAGGCTATCTACTTCCGGCTTATCGCTATCTACGCGCACTTTGAGCTGGAGCAGTTGCCCTCGGGTAAGCGAGCGCACGTGGTAGACGGTTTCCAGGTGATCTATCATATCGACGCCCGAAATACAGCTCAGCATATCAAAACCAAGCTGATCGCGTAGGAAACGGCATACAGCCACCAGGTTACTGCGATCAACATCCAGGCTGAGGTAATCGCCTTTCAGCGTCTTGGGGTTGACCGGTTTTCCGGTTATTTGCGCTATTGGGGCGAGGTCCCGGGCGAGCGCTGCGTTCTGGTCGCGATACCCGCTGGTAGAGGTAGTGAGACTTCTTGGGCGTGGTACTATATCCATCGTACAACTCCCTTGCGCCACGCATAAGCCAGACCAATCGCAAGCACAACAATGAAAAAGAGAATTTCAAAGAAGCCAAAAACGCTTAACTGCTTAAAGATGACCGCCCAGGCGATAATAAAGACAATATCTACATCAAAAGCGACGAAGAGTAGGGCGAAGATGTAGAACCCCAGCGGGTATTGGACCCAGGCGGAACCTATTGGGGTCTCACCGGATTCATAGGTCTGTAGTTTCTCTTTGGTTCTACTATGAGGGGCAATGATGTTTGCCACAGTGGTCGTCAGCATGACGAAGATAAAACCGGCGGCAAACAGGATGCCCGCGTATAGATAATTGAGGTTAACAGTCGTAACCAAGTGCCTTCCCTCCAAATAACTGCCTTTGTTCTGTACATGGTTGAATAAAGGCAAGATTTGCTGTCTTGATTATAGCACAGGAGAGAAGCATCGACCAGTAGGGGCCGATGGATCGCGCCCAGCGCCCGTTGCGGGACTCGTTGGTGAAAATTCATCATCGGCCTTGTTGGTGTGTTTTGTCAAACTCCATCACCCATCCCTACACTCCTGGTAGAGGCAATTCTGGTAGGGTAACGTTCTCGGGCTTGGCGATCAACTGGACGTTTGATATGGTGGGCTGGCTGCTCATTTCATTGATGTATACCACAATCACGCTTACATTGTCCTCACCGCCACCATCCAGCGCCGCCTGCACCAGCTCCTTCCCGGTCTTATTGGGGTCGGGCGCAGGAGCACTCATCAGCCGTTGTATCTCAGGATCGCGCACCATATCCCACAGGCCATCAGAACACAGCAGCAATTTATCGCCTACCTGGAGTGGCACCTTGAACGTATCAACTTCCACATACGGCTTCTCGCCCAGGCTGCGATAAATCTGGTTGCGTTTGGGATGCGTGTAGATATCATCGGGTTTAATAATACCCGCGTCAACCAGGCTGGCAACCACTGAATGATCGTGCGTGATCTTGATCAGTCCTTCAGGCTCGCGATACAGGTAGGTACGGCTATCCCCCACATTGGCAACATAAGCAACTGCCCCCACGATTAAGGCGGCTGTCATCGTCGTTCCCATATCGGCCCGTTCTTCCATATTGCGCTGGTGAACGGCCTGATTTGCGCGCTGCACCCCCTCGTTGAGCAGGTTTTTAAAATCGTCCTCGCTCATCGGCTCATTGCTGGCCAGTTTCGGCAGCATAAAATCAATGATAGTCTGAATAGCCAGGCGACTGGCGTCCTGTCCATTCGCGTGCCCGCCCATGCCATCGGCCACCACAAATAATCCGAACTCCTGCGGCTGAGTTTGTGTGGGTCTTGGCGCCTGTAGCGCGAAGTAGTTATCTTCATTGGGTTTGTGCTTGCGCTTAATACCGCGATCGGTGCGCGCCCCCACTGCCAGGCTCAGATTCATACCTTGCAACTGTTGGATATCATAAGGCTGCGTCTTCTCGGCATCGTTCGCGTTTCCATTGCTGGGCGGGAATTGCAGCGTCGGCATCTCGCTAATTTCACTGACAGAAGGCGAGGAGGGTGTGCCGGAATAAGCCTGCGCCGGACTCATCTGGGGAGGTGGCTCTACCGGAGGAGGTGGTACAGCGCGCAGGTGTAATCCAGAATCCGAGGCCGAGAGCAGGTAATGGCAGTTTGGGCATGCGGAATCACCGGCGGTGACCTGTACACCGCAGTTCGGGCAACGAACGGTGCTGAAAGGGGATTGCAGCCGCGCCGTAATCTTGGCCTGCTGGCGCTGCGCCTCTATCTCGGCCAGGCGCTGCGCCTCGGCCTGATCTGCCTCGAATTGGGCCAATTCTTGCTTGCGCCGCGCTCGCGCCTGCCCGAACGTCAGGCTAACCACAATTAATAAAAGTGCGAGTAAGATCACCACGGCAATGATTGCTACCAGTATGACTTGCTGGGCAGGGAAGCCTAAAATTGTGCCGTTGCCGCTATTTCCGACGCCGGGAGTGGAGGTAGAATGGCTGTTCCTTTGAAGCTCTGGATCCACAAACTGCTGATCAAAATGCGCGGCGGCCTTAAAATCAGGGTTAGCATTGGCTATGGCAGTGAGCGCCGTATGCGCCCCCAGATAGTCTTGAGTATAATAAGCCTGAATAGCTTTCTGCCAGTTCGCCTCTAAGGGGTTCTTATGTTGGCCCTGGGCCGCGGGTGAAAATTCTGGCTCCTGGCTCAGCAAAACGTTGATCTGGGTTGCGTTGATGGAGGTGTTCTCGTTCACATATATCCCGGTCAATGTTCCATCCGAAGCCACAAGGGGCATTCCCGGCTCATAGTTCAGAGGTGGGGCTGGAGTAGCCTGGAGCGGGGGAGTGCCGGTTAGGGTCGCGGTGGAAGAGACATTGCCGGGCGAACTGCCCGGCAGGGAGGTGATCGCATCGGGAACCAGGTACCGTGTCAGCGTGTTCGGGGCCGTTACAAAAGATGAAGTGGGCCAGGATGCCGAGGAAGTGTTTCCGTCTGCCAGTTCGATGCCCACTGGGGTGCCGGTGGCACTCGAATCAGGAGAAGCAATGGTGAGAAATGGTTGCAGGTGCTGCGCATCGCTATGAAAAGAAAAGAGCAGACCTCCACCGGCGCTTGCCGGGTCGTCTACCGTTTCAGAGGTTCCACTAGACGCGTCACGACAGAGAGCTTGCTGGCAGGTGAGCCGGCCAATGGAGACGAGTGACGAGGATTGAGCGGTGTAGGTAGCATTGGCCAGCACCTCAATGGCGGTCAACTCGCCTGATGAGCCCTTACAACTTGTGCCGGCAGTATTAACCAGGAAGCTATCGGTTAACACCCAGGTATTTTTATCGGTCGGGCTGCTGGGAGACCAGCTGCCCACAATCACGCCTAACCCGCTACAAAGCACGGTCGATGTTTTTGAAGAGCTTCCAGATACCTGGTAGGTGACGACCAGGCGCACTACTGAAACGCCTGCCAGTTCCAGGACTTCTTGTTGGGAGAATAAGGCAGGGCCGGTCGCAATCCTGCTTGTAGAGGCGAACGCAAGCGAGGGAATCAGGAGTTGTAGGGCAATGAGCAACCCGCTCCATATACAGAGTACAAGCAACCCGGTACTCCTGCGCATCCCAGCTACGAAGCGATGCGCGCTCAAATGTTTTTCTCTCCTTATATGCGGTCTACATTGATGTGTTGTCGTATTGTTTCTCATCGTCCCACTCAGCTCCGCGAAAGTATGTATTTTGTCCTGCCCCGCCTTAACGCCTCAATTGAATACGCAATCTTTGCAGCATAGCCTGAGCCGCCGTATTCGCCGGCATGGCATCGACTACAAATTTACATTGTTCGAAGGCCTCTTCGAGCTTGTTTTCACGTTCGTAGACCTGGCTTAATAAAAACCGCGTCTGGTGATCGGCGGGATTGATCGTGAGGACCTGAACGAAAGCACGTTCTGCCAATGGCAGTTGATTCAGGCGCCAGGCAAGCTGGCCAATCGTATAGTGAATGCCTGGTTGTTTGGGGTCGAGGCGGGCCGCTTCCTGGTATTCGCGCAGCGCCGGTTCCAGTTGCACAGTCTCCTCGAAACACTTTGCCAGCCGCATGTGTGCCTCGAGGTCGTTGACGTTCAAACGCAGCGACTCGGTGTAGGCGGGAATGGCTTGAGCCGGTTGCCTTCTGAGATAGAGATAGACATCGCCTACGAGTTTGTGCGTCTCCGGGTCGGTATTATTGAACTGCAAGGAACGATTGTACGCCTGCATCGCCTGCTCAGGCTGGTTCCGGCGCGCAAAGACCTGCCCATAGAGTTTATGCACCAGGGCATTATTCGGCTCAAGCGCGTAAGCCTGGCCGGTGACCGCATATGCCGGATCGATGCGACCGGCCCGGATGTGATCCTGCGCTAACCGGATCAAAGCTCCCGCCGGGCCGGTTAATCCATTGCTGCTCACAGCGGGTCTTGATGGGGTATTGCGATCTCCGCCAGGCACTGTGGGTACTGGCGCTACTACCGGCGGGTTCACCCTGATTGGCGGCAGTTTGATAATGGCCTGCCCCATCTCGGCGGCACTGGTCCAACGCTGCTCTAGATTGGGGGCCAGCGCCTTCATCAAAATTTGCTCGAAAGCGGGCGAAATATCTGGTCGCAGCAGGCGAACGGGCGGGAATGAGAAGATGCTCGGTTTATTATTGGCCGCGTCATGGCGCGTCAGCACTTTATGCAGGGTTGCGCCCAGCGCGTAGATATCGCTGCGCGGTTCAGGCATGCCGTGAAGTTGTTCGGGGGGAGCGTAACCAATCGTCATAATAATCGTCGATTGGCGCTGTGATTGCACCGTGCGGGCAATGCCGAAGTCAATCAGCTTGATCTCGTCCTGGTTGGTCACCATGATATTGGAAGGCTTCAGATCACGAAAAATTACCGGTGGCTTCTGATTGTGGAGATAAGTTAAGACACTGCATACTTGCTGCCCCCAGCTGCGAGCGCGCGCTTCCGAAACGCCGCGCGCTCCATTCACGCCAGGGACATTCCCCTCTTTTTCCAGTACCTCGGCAAGTGTTCTTCCCTCAATAAAATCCATGACCAGGTAATGTCTCTCGCCCTCGGCAAAGAAGTCACGTACGCGAGGAATGCAGGGATGATTCAGATCGAGCAGGAATGTTGCCTCGCGTTTGAACCACTCAACGGCTTTCCCCCGTTCTTCATCCGTCGTGAAGTCGTCCAGCATCTCTTTGACGGCGCATGGACGATCAAAACGCGTATCTATTGCGCGGTAGACGGCGCCCATACCCCCGGCGGCCACCAGTTTCTCAATGCGATATCGTCCGAACGAAAGCTCCGTACCTGCAGGTAAACGATGATGCCCTCCCTCACTGATTTTCGCACCGCTATCCACGTTCCCATTGTTTTTTGCGCCGGAGGATACCTGTTGCGCAGATTGCGCGGAATTGGGAACAGAGAGCGCCTGAGGAGCCACGGGCGGCAAAGGATATTCCGGCGGATTGCCTCCCATAGCACTTTGCGGAGTGGCCGGATTGCTAAGGGAAGCCGGATTGTTAGGGTCAAATGGATAATTATTCACCATATTTTTTCATCGCTCTTTAGTGCATGTCCAGGCAGAAACCCAGGTGATGGCAAGAAACCGCCTTTACAATAATCTGGCCGCATTATAACATATTCTTCAATAAAGGGCAGTAGGAAAAAACACATCCCCAATGCGACCTACTCCACAAATGTTGCATCTCAACCTGCATTATTCAGTTCTTGATCTGCCTGCTCCGCTGCCTCCACATCCGCCTTCATCCAGCGAGCGCCGAAAATGCCAACCAGGCCGGCAATTACTAATGCAGGTGTACAGGTAATCAATAGGGCATGGCTCAAGTCCTGCCCGCCTACGCTGTTCTTGAAATGCAGTCCATGCGTCGGGTCAAAGACGGTCGCCAGTGTTCCTACCAGCGAGGGTGCAAAAGCGTCGCCCAGCAGGTGAGCAATGAGCAATGTGAGGGCCACTGCCGATGCTCGCAGGATCGATGGCACGACATCCTGCGTGGCAGCCGTGCTGGGGCCCTGGTAAAACAGGATCAACAGCGTGGTAAGGATAAAGAAGATGCTAAAAATTCTGAGATCATGCACAGTAACTGCTACGGCAAAAGATGGGGCGCTCAACAAGAAGCCGATGCCGCACACCAGCACGCGTGCTCCTGGGTGGTGCCGGTTCAGGACATCTGCCAGGTAGCCACCAAGAATCGTGCCAGCCATGCCCGCGAACACGATCACGGCCCCCGAGAAGAGACCTGCCTGCCCCGAAGTCAGGCCGAAGGTGTCTTTCTGTTGCAAATAGGTCGGCAAAAAGACAACGTTTACTCCTAACACGAAGAATGCGAAAATCTGCATTACAATCAAGACTACCAGTGTTTTAATGCTTAGCAGGGTTCTAAACTGGGCAAAGATGCTCGAAGTAATGTGCAGTGTATGTGGTGGCTCTTCTAATTCAGTCGCGTTGCCAAACGAAAGGGGTTCCAGTTCTACAGCCTCCTGATCGGCCTGATTGCGGCGGGGTTCGCGTATCCTCCATGCCAGAAATGCCAGGATCAGGCCAGGAATGCCGGTAAAGATGAATGCCAAGCGCCAGCTGCCGGGGAAGATACCGGCTACCTCGCCGCCAACCACAAAACCGACCAGGATACCAACCAACTGGCCGACACTCCACCAGCTCATGACGCGCGAGCGTGTGGCGCGTCGAAAATAGTCGCTCATGAGCGCGGTACCGGCGGGGAAATAGCCCGCTTCACCAATACCCAGAATCATGCGCGAAAGGAAGAGCGTGATAAAGCTGTTTGCCAGCGCAGTGAGGGCGGTAGCTACACTCCATACGGCCACACAGATGGCAACCACGTTTCTGCGCTTGACTCGATCGGCCCAGATGCCCAGGGGTACCGTTCCAAGTGTATAGACGATCAGAAAAGCCGATGCGATATAGCCAATACCATCAAATCCAAACCCCAGTTCTTTTGCTACCACATTGGCCGCGCCGGTTAGCACATTACGATCAAGATAGTTCAGAAAGTTGATGCTGAACATCACCCAGAAGACGTAAGCGGGATAGCCACTCAAAATGCGCCTGGGAACACGAGCGTTGGCTTCGGAAGAGTCAGAAGAGGTCGTGATATCACTCATGTGCGCCTCCACGTCGAGGATAAATAAAAATAATTAAGAACGAGGCAAGCCTCGGATATAGCGACTATTGTACCATGAGCTTATCTTGTTGACTAGAGCGTCCTGTGCCTACTTCTTCACGCTCAACATTTCCAAAAAGCTCCATGATTTCAGATCGCGCTCCAGGTGAAAGCGTAAGAGGCTGTGCATCATCATCTCTAGCTCGATCTGCAACTGCTCGTCCAGGCACAGGCGTGAGGCCTCTATCCACTTGCCGCGCTGCAGGAAACGCAACACTTTGAGGGCATTCAATGAGAGACGACGCTCCCAGAAGCGCGAACATTGCGGGCACAGGACGCCCCCCAGAGAGGCTTTGAAGCCGTTCTCTTCCGGCAGCAGCTCGTTTCCACAGTGAGCGCAGTTCTGTAGCGCAGGCTCATAGCCGATTGCCGAGAGCAGGTGCAGTTCAAAGTAGCGCAGTAGCAATCGAGTGTGTTCGTCTGCTTTGACTTCGTCCCCGGCAGGTTCGGTGCCATTGGTGCGCTGTTGCTCAAGAGCCATGGCGTCCGCGTCCAGGTAGCGTAAGGTTTCAAGCAGCAAGGCATAGATATCGAGGTGGGGCGTCGAATCTTCGACAAAGCGATCAACCAGTTCGGCGAGATAGAAGCCGCAGGTCATATGCCAGAGGTCGGATCGTAAATGCAGAAAGTTTTCGCGTCCCTCGGCCTGGGTTACGATGTCGAGATTGCGGCCAAGCGCCACCTGTAACTGGCTGCGGCTGAGCAGTTCAAGATGGCCGGCCAGTTTGCTGACGGGGCGGCGCGTGCCCTTGGCGATGGCATGATATTTCCCCTTGCCCGGCGTAAAGAGGGTAACGATACGGTCGGCTTCGCCTAAGTCGATGCGCTTGAGGATGATCGCTTCTGTGGAATAACTATGTTGCTGTCGCATGGGGAAAACCATCACTACTCAATAAAAAGACGTGACTCCGAGATCACGTCTGATGGGAGGCGACGAGCGGATTCGAACCGCTGGTGCAGCTTTTGCAGAGCCGTGCCTTACCACTTGGCGACGTCGCCGGAAAAACCAGTGAATGATGGGGAGCGGGAGACGGGGATCGAACCCGCGACTTTCTCCTTGGCAAGGAGATGCTCTACCACTGAGCCACTCCCGCTAATATTGCCTTGCTTTCGTAACAGTAAGATATCATACATCAGGTGATTTGTCAACAGGTTTTTCTGCCATCCACTCATAATTCTTGCAGCGGGCCTACGGCCCGTCAGGACGGGAGGGGAAGCAAGCGGGGACACCCCGCACCCCGGCAGGGGTGAAACCCCTGCACCCCGAGTTATGAGTGGATGTCAGGTTTTTGCCTTGAGACGGGGCGATTTAAAGGTCCTGGATATAAAAGCCCTAAACGAGGGAAAATGGCAGCACATGATAGTAGTCAGCAATCTTTTTCATGTGCCAGGGATCCCCACTACAGCATGAGCTACGATAACGAGGGACGCCTGGCAAGCTGGACAACACCCGGTGGCACGACGGCAACGGACAGCTTCCTCTATGACAACGAGGGCAATCGTGTCTTGCAGCGCGCCAGCGACTCCACCGGCATCACCGACACCATCATGTTTGACAGTTACCTGGAAATTGTCATCCACAACGGTAGTACCACGATCAGCAGGTATTGCAGCGCTGGCCGGCAGCGGGTGGCCATTGCTCCTACAGAGGTACTGGCATCTCCTCTCGACTTTTGAATCGCCCTGGCCGCGAGAGATAATCTTACTCTACCTTAAATCCCCGTTCTTTCAACAGTTCTATTACCAGCTCCAGCGCCTCTGGTGGTACACGAACCAGGCGATTTTCCTGGGAAACCTCTGTACCTAGCAAGGGTCCAAGCTCCTCATCTGCCTGGATATCGCGCAGGGCCTGGGCTGAAAGGCTGAGCAAGGGCGAGCGTTCGACCTGTATCGTGTCGCGTTCCGCATAGCCGCCGCCCCATAATCTGAGGCGTATCAAGAAGGAGGCCGGGATGCCGCCCTCACAGTAGTGTTGTAGGAAGCGTAAAAGATTCTCTAACGAAAGACCGGAGTTGCAAGCCGCCGCGATTGCCGTTGTCGTCAGTTTGCGCCATCCGGTGCTTTCATCCGGCTCGCTAAAGCGCTCAAGTTCGGCGGCGAGGTAGAGGTCAACCAGGGGATGGCAGGGTTGTAAAAGGCCATCGTTTTGTAATCGCCACTGCGGTTCGAATGTTGGCAGGCGCCCGCTCTCCAGAAGGTTCTCATGTATGGGTGCGGAGACGAGCGCGGGCAGGTAGTTGCGCTGCCAGAGTAGCTCCTGGATGTTTGCCAGCTGGTTGGTGGCTACCTCCGCCAAGCGAGGAGCAAGGCGGCGTCCCAGTATAGAACGTATTGACTCATCGGCATAGAGCGCATCCAGCAGGGTTTCATCCTCGACTTCCAGCAGCGTCATGCCCCGCCAGAGTTCGATGCGGCGTGCCTGGCGTTCCCACTCGAGCAGCGAATAGCGCACGTTTTGGGGAATATTGCTATCGTCCCCAGCTGCTTGTTCCAGTATCTCCTGGATGGCAGCGGCCTGCATGCCGGCCTGGATGGCCCGCGTGACGCTTGCCCTGGTCAGGCGGTACTGCGCGATGCGCTCCAGGCGCACGCGCTCGGCGAAACGATCCAGGTTGACAAGCAGCGCCTCGGAAACGGGCGCCAGCGCTACCAGTTCGAAATTTGGCTGCACGATCAATCGCCCCCATTCCGGCTCTTTCATCTCTACCGGATGATCGCCGGTGACCAGCTCGATATCGCGCGACAGGCGGAAGGCGCCGGGATGCTTCTCATCGTTTATTTCGACCAGTCCCAGCCAGCGCAGGGGCCCGGTCACGATGGAACGAATAAATCCGCCCTCAACCTGGTGCCAGCCTTCACGGTGCGTTAACCAGCCGCGGCGCAGGCGAAAATCCCACCCGTAGGGATTGCTGCCAATCGAATAGCGATCGACACGCGACCCATACTGGCGCGGGAAGAGCAGGTAAGGAACATAGAGCTTGGTACGCGCAATAAAAACAGCCAGGTCATGCCATATTTCCGGCCGTGCATGGAGGACACGCTGCACAACGAGCTGTCTGGCGCGTATGGCCTCTTCGTGGGTAGGTTCAAGAGGAGCAGGGGCGGGGCGCAAGACGACATCCGGTAAATAAACGAGTTCGTTCCAGAAAGAGCTTTCGAGCCACAGACGATAGCAACGCCGGGCCCGTTCAAGCAGGGGCAGGGCAAAAAAAGCATCCGCGGGAGTTGCATACAATGCGCCGCGTTGCTCGTGGAGCAGCCCCAATCTCATGAGCAATAACCTGGTGAACAACAGGTGGGGGACATCGGATTCAGTACGTATGCGCTCTATGAGCGGCATCGTAGGTGAGCGGTAGAGAATCGGCTGATCAGGCTCATGGTCGCCTCTCTGGAGTTCCAGTATACCATCGTTTTCTATCAATCGCGTCATCCCGGCGGAGTGCATCTGCTCCACTACCTGGCGCAAGGACGAGCGCGAGAGTAATTTATTGTTGATTAAGGGCAGCCCTTCGCGCGTTCCGGCCACAATTGACCAGTAGAGATAGAGCGTTCGCTGCAAAGCCTGCACTCCTTCACCCAAATCCACCCCTTCGAATAAAGAACCTGTCTCTTCCTTCTCATCGATCTTCCACTCTTCGTTCGCGACCTTCATCACAGCCTGGGGTACAATCAGCACTCCATCATAAACGCCACTGGCGTAGTCACGCCCGACAAAATTGGTCTGTTTTCCCCAGAACAGCAGGCCCAGGAGCAGCAGGCGGTGAACCGCTTGCTCAAAAGTGCCATGTGGGTGAGGAGCCGGATATTGAGGCGGCCCGCCTTGCGATGCATGTCGTCCACCTATGCCAGGTTCACCCGTTGGAGCGCTGGTGGACATGCCGGATGGAGCAGGTTTTGATAGGGGAGTCGTATCTCTTTTACTTTTAGGAGGATTGAGTAGACCGGCCATCGTGAGGTATAGGGCCAGATCGCGGCTGTTGGCCCGGCCACCACATGAAACCAGTTCCTTTAGGATTACTACTTCTGTCTCGCTCAGGCTTTGCAAGGTGTCGCGGATTACTGTAGGATCGAAGAGGTGCTGCGCAATTTCAGTGACTTGTGCGGAAGCCGGCTCGGCGGCGAATTCAAGATGCAGGTCTTTGAGTGGAAATAAGGACCGGTGTGCCTTTACTAACGCCTGCAAGTGATAGGGAGGCACGTTTTGTAAGAGGTAAAGGTCGCTCTGCTCCATATCACCCTGCCTCATCGTGTGTGAGTGGGGCCTGCCCACGTCGCTTAAGCTCGTCGATGAGGCCTTCCGCGCCCTGTTTTTTAATGATCATCAACGTTGGATGCGCCGGACGCACAATCGCATCGTTGATGGAGGTTACGGCGGCAAGTTCGCGCAGGACGGCACTATCGGCAACTTCCAGCAGGGTCGCATCGCTGTAGAGGCGAATGCGTCCGTAGTTCGCTATTCTGCTTTCAAGTTGCGCAAGCCATTGCTTGATGGCGGTACTTTCACCGTACGCAGGCGCCCCGGCATTGCGCAGCAACTCTAGTAAAGGAGCAGGCGATTGTCCACGGCTGAGTGCCGCGCTCAATGATGCCGCGGAGAGTCGATAGCAAAGTTGACCTGCCTGAACACCGCAGATTTCGGTGAAGCGCTCAATCAGCTCAATGACCTCCCAGTTCTCAGGAATGGAAGGCAACAGCAGCTTGCTCTCTTCAGATACAGTAATCGTAGGGGCCAGATGTATCCCGCCCCCGGAACTATTCTCCGTCAAGGCCCCATTTATCGTGCTCACCGTCGTCCGCAGGCTGTTCGTTTCAGGAATGCCATTCAAAAGAACGCCCGCTGTTGGAGCTAGCCGGAAAGCAAGCAGGCGGTCGTCGGGTGCTAACACAATATCCGCGATACCCCACCAGTGCAGTGGGCCTTGTATTAAGCGAGCGAGGTAGTGTCCCTCCGCGCGCAACCATTCCGGCAATTGCGCAGGGCGCAAGGGTCGCCCCTCTTCCTGCTCCATCCACCAGTGAGGCGATGAAAAATGGCGCTGTCTTCTCTGCAAGAAGTAGGGATTTAAGCGGTAGATGAAGCGCGCAAAGGAGGGAAAATTGATCCAGCGATCTCGTGGTGCCTGCGCTATCAATGCGGTAAGGGTTTGCCGGGCCTCACTATTTTCGGCCTCCAGTTCTCCCGCTCGCAGCGCCGGTTGGCCTGAAGGTGTACAGCGGCAACACAATCGCACTCCCTCATCGTTCAGATCCAACAGCTCGGCATAACTGGTCTGCTTTAACCAATGCGAGAAGAGTTCTCGTAAAACGTCGGCGCGTCCCGGCCCAAGCAACAACTGTGCGGCATTGGGCAATACGCGCAGGCATGGTGTCGATGTGTCACCCGGATAGACGATCTCAGCCATTCTCAGCAATCGGACCGCGAAGCGCAAAAATCCGAGCGAGTATCTATTCATCGTCGCGGCCTGCAATGATTCCAGCAGCGAGGGTTCTGGCATATCGCCCGGCGCTGGAATTAACATTGACCCATCGCTGGCCCCTGGATCTCCGTCTTTACGAGGAATTGGCGACGAAATCCCCACCCGATTAGCTGTTCCTGGCGCTGGACTGGGGACGCGATAAATCGGGCCTCTACGGGAATCGCGCCGCTCTTCCCGTTCAACCAGATAGCCATCCAGAGCACGTGCTATTAACAGAAGGTCGGCTAGAAGGGTATACTGTTCCGCCCATTGGACATTGAGCGCATCTTTATTCCCATTGCCGGAGGATTCGACTGCAAAAGTGGTGACGGGAACGGCTACGTGCAAGGCTCTCCGCACTTCCAGCGGCACCTGCCAATGCAGGTCAAGCGATGCTCCACTCAATCCCATACGCTGTTGTAGTGAGGCGTTGAGGCTGGAGCGCAGGATAAATGCTTTACTTGAGAGGGCGAGCAGCATCGTTTGCAACTGGCCGGGGCTTCCTAATGAGAATCGTTCGCATAGGCCGCGCAGGTCTTCATCGCTCATGGTGCCACCGGCGAGGGTGAGGGCGGCTAACAATTGACGCTGTGATTTTTCGAGGGTTGCCGCTATACGTCGCACCACTTCAGCCTGCTGAAGCATATTCGTGATTGCTTCAACTAACTGCAGCTTGTTCAAGCCAACCGTTGTTATATCATATTCACGAGCGATACCACGCAGTTCGCTGAGGCTTAATGATGCAAGCATTTCGGCAATAGTGCCGGCATGCCCGGTGATCCTGGAGGTCGAGGCGTTGAAGTGGACCGCGCTACGCTGCATTGAGACGGCGGGAGTGATATCGCGCCCCTTTTGCGGATTCTGGCCAACGGATTCCGCCTGGGAATCCTGGACGGTTGATGGCATAGGTGGGTCCTCCTGGGAATGCGGGGCTCGAACGGCATCGCTATCTTTGGCGGAGGATAGGTGTGCCGCAGAAGGTATTGTTGTTGATTGAAAGGTTGCGGGATGAGAAATCCACTGGTAAAGCAGTGCGGCAGCATGAACACAGGCGGAGTCTTGCCGGTCGCATGTGCAGGTGGCAATCCATGAGTGGTCAGCCCGCACTTCGACCCCGACAATGTAGCATCCTGGAGCGTTTTGCGTATCTGCCTGTTTTATCGGTGTGACACCGTTTGTGTGTAATACTGCTTGCTCAGGAGAGATGTCGGGCACATCAACGATACCGGAGACTCTTGCCTCCTGGCGTTTCATTGAGTGGACGGCGCCAATACGGCAATATTCCTGCCCCAGCGAGGCGACCGTCAACCCGGCCACGCTGACGATATCAGCCTCACGCAGGCGCAACAAAGCGCCCGGTACCCCACTATATGCACCATACACATCATACATAACAAGCTGCTCCGGCACCTGTTCGTCTTCACCTTCCAGGTAAATAGAATGAGACGAAAGAAGCGCGATAGTTCGCACCTGGAATCGACCATGTTGCGTTATAATAGCACGTAGCAGACAGGGGGTCAATCGTAGCCAGTGTCAATGCCCACGCTATCATTAACCAATAGAACGGCAATCAGGGGAAAAAGTCACGTGAGCAGTAGAACGTATTGATGCTGGCGCTGGCATCTTCATATCAGTGAGGCGTAAGGTGTTATACTTAAAAGGCACATGAGAGGCGCTAGCAGGCGACCACAAGAGTATACCTCTGCAATATTATGAATGAGAAGGAGGATTTTCCAATGGCTCAAACAGCACAAGGTGTCACATTTCCATCCGGCGCAAAGAAAATCGACGCTTATCTGGCCCGTCCAGAGGGCGAGGGATCGTTTCCCGCCGTTGTCGTAATACACGAGGCATATGGTCTTAATGAGAATATCAGGGATATCACACGCCGCTTTGCCAACGAGGGATATATCGCCCTTGCCGTCGATCTCTTCGCGGGACGCAATCGCGCCGTATGTATGTTCAGCTTCATGACCGCTATGTTCTTCAACTCACTCAATCACCAGGGTATTGTAGACCTCAAAGCAGCGCTGACCTTCCTCAGCGAGCAGCCCGGTGTCGATACTACCCGTCTTGGCGCGATTGGGTTCTGCATGGGAGGGGGCTTTGCCATCGCGTGGGCCTGCACGGACAGCCGTCTCAAGGTCATCGCGCCTTTCTACGCCTCGAATCCACGCCCGCTGGAAGCCGTGGCGCGTCTTTGTCCCGTTGTAGGCTCTTATCCCACCGCCGATTTCACCACGGCGCAAGGGCATAAGCTAGAAGCAGCCTTGCAAGCTTACAACATCCCGCACGATATAAAATTCTATCCAGGCGCTAAACATTCCTTCTTCAATGAGCAGGGGAGCAGGTACAATCATGCCGCCGCCGAAGATGCATGGCAGCGTGTGCTGGCGTTCTTTAACGAGCAGATTGGAACGAAGGCCGCAGTGTGAGCCTCTCTACTCTGCGTCTCTTAAATACTGTTTCTGCTCCATCATCTCAACCTGTTCATACGGAACAGGGGAAGAAAGAATCTCTTTATGGCCGTTCCAGGAGACAGGTGAGTGGGCATTTTCGGCAGGACGAATATCCTTTGGTTCGTAAGAGGCTACCAATCGCTCACGCATCTGCGCGAACGCCTCAGCGTCGATCTCACCAGCTGCGTAGCGCTCGCGCAGTTTATCTAAGGAAGAGAGGCCATCTGACGGTGAAGCCAGCAGGTCTGCGAGAAGAGGTTTCACGTACGGCAAGATCAATCGCAGCAAGACCCACGTCATGATGATAAGCAGGGCGATCCAGAATATGGTGCTCAACATCGATAAAAATGCTGATGATTCTGGGCCTGGGGCAGGCGACCAGCCGTATCCACCACCATTCCATTGGTGTGGATGCCAGCGCATCCATGGGTGTTCATTTGGCCCCATTACGCATATCCTCCTTCCTTCTTTCCTTCATTTAATATGGACAACTTCTGATGCTCTCTTGTTAATACGCTGTGTAGTAACATCAACGTTTCGTTGTGCGCGAGAGTCACTATGATTATAAGGAGCAGCAGTTCTGCTGGCGACTGCTTGCGCGCGCTCGCGCTGTTTGCGTTTGCCTGCCGGATCCAATAGCCGCCGGCAGAACAGTGACCCTACCAGTATAATACTGGCGATATAGATGCCCAGCGCCCAGGGTGCCTGCGTATCGCTGCCCGTACCCAGGCCGTGAATAGTCGCGAGGGCATAAATACCCAGCGTCAGAACGTGCAGTCGCCGCCACCATGTATAGCCTATATGCGGGCGCAGCCAGGTGCTGATGCCGATAGCGATGCCAAGGTATAACGCGACGATGCCGAGCGCCATCCAGAATGTACGATACGTGCTGGCAAAAGGAATGAATACTTCGTACCAGCCGAAACGTGTGAACGGATCTATCCAGACCGCCAGCACATGCACGGCGATAAAGATCGTGCCGAGCAACGTCAGAAAGTTATGTAATTCGCTGTTGATCAGTCGCGGCCACCAGCGTGGTGACTGCAACTGTGTCGAGAGCGCCAATCCTATTGCGACTGCTAATGTCAGTAATATATACGCGGTAAAGCCGCCTGCCCGCGCCACATTCCAGGTAATTGCTTCCCATATTGCCATGATTTTACCTCCATAAGTTGGGCAGGCCGCACTTCCACCGTCTCTAGTATATCATAGTGTATCGTGTTTGTGGCCTGCATGCATCACTATTTCCTCAAGAAACGCTGGTTCCGCTTACGGATGACGATGAGCTACTTGAACCAAAATTATTACTGCCGCTCTGGTTAAAGTAGCCGCCGGAACTGCTCGTGGAGCTATTCGAGCTACTCGAACTGTTATTTGAGCTACTCGAGTTGCTATTCGAACTGCTTGAGTTGGTAGAAGACGAACTTGACGATGATGTTGATTGAGAAGTCGTCGATGACGTACTATTGGTTGCGGTGGTAGTAGCGATCTGGTGATAGGCCACGAGCCCACTGATGGAACCGAAGCTGATAATAGATGCTACAACCAGCGACTGCTTGAACTTGCGAACCAGCTCCAACGCGCGCGCCTTTGTCATGCGCAGCTCTTTGGGTGCCTGCCCTGCTGCCCTCCTGGCGCCTGCAAGAGTGGGCTGTCCCGCGCTCCTGGCATCCGCGCGAGGCGCCAGTACATTGTGGGGCCGTTGAGCGCTAACTCTTTGTTGCTGCTCGCGATACTGCGCAGGTGAAGGCGGCCACGCAATTTGCTCCTTAATATCTGTATGATCTTTGTTTGCAAGAGTTTGATTCTGCTGTGGTATCCAGGGAACAGATTGTTCATATTCGTATGGATTTGTTTCCATTGTTTGCTCTCCTTATTATTGGTGAGTTATCACAAGGGTGTCATTGGATTGGAGGGCGACACCAGGGTACGCCCTTACAAAATCTCTTTTCCTCACAGTATGAGCATAGCCTCTGTTGATTTAATCTTCATTGGAGAAAAATGTGAGGTTTCCAATTTGAGTGATCCTGAATGTGAGACACAGGCAAGGGTGGAGGGCGTACCCTTGTGGTCGCCCTCTCGATGCTCATATGTGGTCGCCCTCCACCTCCAGCTTTTCCGCCCTCGCCCTCTTTCCCGTACCTCATATACGGGATGACTTATGTTAAGCGTTCATTTTGTGGTTGAGCAGTAGTACAGCATTGTCCCACCTGAGCCAGACCCACTATTGGTCGAGGAGGATTGCCAGGCGCTTGACGGCACTGCCGTGCAGTTCTGTATTACCCAGGAGGTGAGAGAACTTTGCTGGCCAGGTCCGCCACCAGCTTCTCCCAATCCTCGTGGCCCACCGGCACCGGGTCCTGGAAAATCTCCGTTCTGGCCGGGCAACTGGTCGATTGCCTGCTGTGATGGACCAGATCCTCCACCGAACGAGTCGAGCAGGAAGTAGCGTACTGTTCCGTTCTTTACAAGCGCGGTTAGCTGCGAGGTCGTCAGGATAGGGTCGCTACCGCTGAAGCCTCCCAGCGCCATGACCGGCCTGTTCGTTGCCAGGATGATACTATCGGCTGCGTTTGAGCTGGGTACGGCTACCAGGTACTTCGCGTTCCCCTGGTGCGCTTCCAGGTATTTGATAAGCGCGGTGTCTACGCCCGCATTGATGTTTGCGGTGCCGTTGCCACCAGGGCCTCCTTGCTGTGTTGGGCCTGCTACGGGCAACTGAACGGAAACGTCTTCCAGCACCGGTATGGCCGCCCATACGGTAGGGGTAATCATCAGTCCTAACATAGCAAGACTCAATATGGGCAGCATATAGCGCGCCTTGCTGATAGCGAAATCGAAGCGCGGAAGCAGGCGGAGAACGAATAGCACGGTCGCGCCTCCTACACAAAGGATAGCAATGAGAGGTATGAGCGCCTGGCCCCAGGTAGGGTAGCTATTCAGGATGTTGATCTGGACGACGGCCGTCGCGATCAGTGCCAGGGGCAGCAGCCAGCCTCTCCAACCGGAGCGCTGGTAATCCTGCCACATAGTGACGATGCCAATGCCGGAGAGCGTGGCAATCGCGGGAGCCATTTCAGCCAGGTAGTACTGGTGGAAGAAGCCGGCGATGCTGAAGAAGACGCCCATAGTAAGCAGCCACATGCCCCACAATATCAGGGATTGCTGTTTGCGGTCGCTTTGCGGGTGCGGTCGTCGCTGCCAGGCAACCGCGAGCGCGCCGAGTATCGCCAGGGGTAACAGCCAGGCGATCTGTTCTCCTAACGGTTCGGTAAAGAGGCGCAGCGGGCCAGGTGTACCCGTATCAAAAACGCCGTTGCTGCCTCCGCTGCCCTGCGGGCCGCCATTTCCATTCGCGTTGCTGGATTGATTGGATGCGCCCGTATTCGCATTTGTGCGTCCGCCGATACCGAATTGTCCCAGCAGGCGGCTGATACCATTGTAGCCAAGCGCGAGGCTGATCTCTGAGTTATTCTGGCTGGAGCCGACATAGGGACGTTGCGAGGCCGGGGTAAGATCGACGGCCAGCGCCCATGAGAGCGAGATGGAGAGCAACAGCAATCCTGCAAGTGCCAGGTGCAGCACGCGCTTCCATATGCTCCTGGGCGCGGCGAGCAGGTAGAGCAGGCCATAGGCGGGCACGACCAGGTAGGCTTCCAGCATCTTGATATTGAAGCCTATTCCTACCGCTACGGCGCACAGCAGCAGCCAGCGCAACTTCCCGGTTTCGGCGGCCCGCAGCACCGCCCAAGCGCCTAACAGCAGAACTAGCGCCAGCGTGCTATCAATCGTGTTATTGCGATTGGTTACGACGCTGATCGGACTGAGCGCCAGGGCCAGCGCAGCCAGTAGACCGGCCACCACGCCAAAGTGACGCCGCACCAGGTGATACAGCAGAGCTACCGAGAGTACGCCAGCCAGAGCCTGAGGCAAAAATACGCTGAAAGGCGTAAAACCGAAGATTTTTGCGCTCAGTACCTGCAGCCAGAAGCCTAGCGGGGGTTTGTCGATGGTGACAAAGCCGCCGGGGTCGTAGGAGACAAAGAAGAAATTGTGCAGGTTATCGAGCATACTGCGCACCCCGGCGGCATAATATAGGTTGCCGAAGCCATTCTGCCCCAACTGGTAAAAATTCATGAAGAGCGAGACGAGCATTACCCCCACCAGCGCCAGCCGTTGCCAGAGAGATGAGGGAGCAGCGGCCTTCTTTCTCGCTGTATACTCACCCGCTTGTACTTGAGCCGTCGTGTCTACTATAGCCATACATGTGTTCTCCTCGTGTTATTGAATGTTCTGGCGATTGCGCCAGGCATATCGTTTCATGAACGCAAGCATAGAGCCTGCTTATTGATTTTTTATTGGAGTATCATGAGAGAGTTCCAATCTGGCCCCTACGCCCCATTTCCAGGCATATGTGAAGAGGTCACGCAGCGCGCGCAGGATGACGGCGGGTTTTGCTCCCGTGGCACGTCCGGCCAGGCGTGGATGGTGGTAAACGCCGATCTCGCGATAACTGCCGCCCGCGCGTGTCAACTTGTACAGCAGTTCGGCATTGATCATGGCGCCGCGCGTCTCCAATGGATGCTGGCGCAGGAATGCGGTGTGCAGGAGTTTGAAGGAGCAATCTACGTCGCGAACGCGCACGCCCAGGACTGCAAGGATCAGGAGCTTCCAGCCCCAGGCGTTGATCTTGCGCATCCACGAGTCCTGGCGGTCGATACGATAACCAATCACGGCCTCATATTCGTCGATGTAGGGGAAAAATTGTTGCAGGTCGCGTATGTCAAATTGCCCGTCGGCGTCCATGAAAAAGGTCAAATCCTTTGTCGCCGCTGCGAAGCCGCTCGCGAGGGCAGCTCCATAGCCCTGGTTGACGGGATGGGTGATGAGATGAACCTGCGGATATGTGCCGGCAATCGCGGCGGCAATTGCTCCTGTGCGGTCCGTACTCCCATCGTTAACAACCAACACCTCAAAGTCCATATACCAGCCGGTCAAGACGGCGACAACATCTGAAACAGTACTTGCGATGACCTGCTCTTCGTTATATGCAGGCAGGACGGCAGAAAGGCTATGACCAACGAGAGGCCGGCCCTCTTTCTTGTTCACAAGTTGCTGGTATGCACCGGAAACATCTCTCCCTTGCATAAGCGGCAATATCCGATCTTCAAGTGGGACCGTAGCAAGTGACCGGGATGGTGTTTGATCCAGGTGTCCCCTGCTCACGAAGACCCACAGCCGCATTCCCAGGTAGGAGATCAGCGCGGTGCCACCAATGGCAATCACCTTTGAGGCATTGGCCCACAAGACGGCATTGACCAGCACGGAATGCAGCAGATTGCCGGCAAGCCAGAGGATGATACTACTCCATACGATGCCGCACGAGGTCGTCGCGGCGAAACGCAGCAGTTCCTTGCGCGTCGTCTTCTGTCTTTGCCCGAAAGTCCAATATTTGTTGAAGAGAAAGCTGTTGATGGCTCCTATGCTAAAGGCAAAGGCGCTGTAAGCCAACAGCATGGCGGTGCTGCTCGTAGGAAATAGCCACAACAGGCCATTCAAGATCAGCAAATCTAGCAGCGTATTTAGCCCGCCAACCAGGGCAAATCTCAGAACCTGCCCAAACAAAGCGAAGCGACCATTAATTATAGGATGAACGCGGTGATTTTGTGCCGGTTCTCGCTGGTATTGAGGCTGAACGGTAACGGCGTTTTCCTGTATCTCTCCCTTGCAGAGTTGCAATGTTTCTAACATAGTTATTTCCTCTCAAAAAGCATGAATAGTGGACTGAACCATCTTGCTGTTCAGGGTAGCAGGGGTCGATGAGACGTACATTGGAAGAAGATGAGGGATTTCTCATGCAGCTACATGCGTTTCATGAGAATTCTCTCATACACTTCTCATAAAAAATCAATAAAGCGATGCTAAGCTAGAACATAAAGATGGGTCTAGATGCTAGCCCTCTTATAGCAGCAGAAATTGCTATGCGGTATAGTAGGGAAAGGGCGATTTCCCGCATGAGGGTATGAAACGAGGGACGGAGAATGCATATACTTGTTGTTGAGGATGAGAAGCGCCTGGCCTATTTGTTGCGCCGCGTACTGTTGGAAGAACGCCATACTGTCGACCTGGCGCACGATGGTGAGACCGGACTTGACCTCGCGCTGAGCGATACCTATGATGTGGTTATTCTTGATCTGATGCTGCCAGAAATCGATGGCATCGAGATTTGTCGCCAGATGCGCGCCGAAAACATTATGACGCCGGTGCTGATGCTTACGGCGCGTGGGGCGGTTGAGGATCGTGTGATGGGCCTCAATGTGGGCGCCGACGACTATCTGACGAAGCCGTTCGCGATGGAGGAATTGCTGGCCCGTGTCAACGCGCTGTTGCGTCGCCGGGACCGCCGTTTTGACGAGACGCTGCAACTGACGGTGGCAGACCTGACGCTCGACCTGGTCAGGCATGAGGCGCGACGCAGCGGGCGCGTCATCGAGTTAACCGCTAAAGAGTTCGCCCTGCTGGAATACCTGATGCGCCATCCGGGGCAGGTGCTTTCGCGCACGCAGATTACCGATGCCGTCTGGCGTTATGATCTCGATGCGCTTTCCAATGTCGTGGACATCTACATTCATTACCTGCGCGACAAGATCGACCAGGGCTTCTCGCGCCCATTGATCAAGACGGTGCGGGGCGTGGGCTACAAGATCGATGCCTGAAACGGCGCGAAGGAGCAATGGCATGCAAAGGAGCAGGTTCGCTCAGGGGTCGCCAGAGTTGCAACGGTCGCTGTGGCCCTTGCGCCGGGGCAGGAGTCCTTTCTCAAGAGAACCGGGAGCGATCTTATTTCGCGGGCTTAGAATTAACCTGACGCTCTGGTATTGTGGTGTGCTGGCCGCGGCGCTGATCCTGTTTAGCGTGGCCGTTTACATCAGCGCGCAGCAGTTCCTTTTAAATCCCATCGAGGGCGATACCCAGATGCATGCTCAAGATCACCTGAATCAAATGCTTTCAGGTCCAGCTTCATCCGTTGCCTGTCCATTAGATGACAATACAGGTCAATTCGGTGGCCCTGGCCGGGGAATTTTTATGCCCGAAATAATCGCCTGCTACGATCAACATGGCAATCTGATCTCGAATGGTACAGGGCTTCCGGCGGCGTTCCTCTCCAATGATCTTGCGAAGGAGGCGCTGCAAACCGGCCATTCGACCGACGATATCGTGGATACAGGAAGTCCATATGGGCAAGTCTATCGCTACGCGCTGCTTGTGCCGGGGAACGACGTCTCGTCGTTGAATCCAGGCAGCGGGAATGTGCGCGTCATTGTGGCCGGCGAGATTGTCCAGCCGCAGGAGCAGGCGCTCTCTGTGCTGCTGAGACTCATGCTTGCCTTTGGCGGTGTAGCGCTGGTCGGCGCGGGAGTGGGCGGCCTATTTTTATCCAATCGCGCGCTGGCCCCGGCCCGCCTGGCGTGGACGAACCAGCAGCGTTTCATCGCCGATGCCGCGCACGAATTGCGCACGCCCCTGACCCTGCTGCGCGCCGATGCCGAAGTCCTGTTGCGCAGCCACGGCCAGATGGATGAGGAAGACACGCTGTTATTGGAGGATATCGTCGCCGAAACAAATCATATGTCGAACCTGGCAACCAACCTGCTGACGCTGGCGCGCCTGGATAACAGCACATCTCACCGCGAACACGAGGTGGTGAACCTCTCCGGCATTGCCCGGGCCGGGGTGAGGCGCATACAGGCGCTTGCCGATCAATCGAAGATCAGCATTGTCACGGAACTCGATGATGCCGCAGTGGTGATAGGCGATCCCATGCAGCTCGAACAGGCTGCGCTGGCGCTGCTCGATAACGCCATCAAATACAATCGCCCCGGAGGTCAAATCAGGGTTCGCACGGCGATAAAGCAGGGGCAGGCGCTGCTGGAGGTCCGCGATACGGGCATCGGCATCGCCGCCGAGCATCTGCCACACCTGGGAGAACGCTTCTACCGGGTGGACAAAGCGCGCTCGCGGCAGGCAGGCGGCACAGGCCTGGGCCTCTCTATCACTCGCGGCATCGCCATAACCCACGGCGGTACGCTGACTCTGACCAGCATCCCCGATTCGGGCACGACCGTTACTATTCTTTTGCCCCTCGCGCAAGGGACGCGGCTTGAATACCCACGTGAAGAGGCTCGCGATCAGTAGGGGCGGGAGTGGGGTCGCGGTGGGTAGCGGAGCAAGCTCCCCATCCCACATCCGCCACAACCCCTGCCCTACTGGATACGCCCACAACTGCGCGCGCCGGAACGCTTCGAGGCCTGGCTGAGTGGCATCTGCCGCAATATATGCCTGCGCTGGCAGCCGCTTCCCGTATGGCACGAGTGGCGAGTAGGGCTGCATGATGTACCTGATGGGCTTCTTCTATTTCCTGGCCGGTATTGTGGCCTTGAGCCTGCTGCGCCATTTCTGGAGCACTGCACAGCAAGAGCAAGAAGTTACCCATCCAATTCATACATGACATTCGCTACTGCCGCCAGCGCCGCGGTTTCGGCGCGCAAAATACGCGAACCGAGCGACACGACCTGCACGCCGGAACGTTGCGCCAGGGCAACCTCTTCGGCCATCAAGCCTCCTTCGGGACCGATGAAGAGAACGACGGTCGCGGTTGTCCGAGTATCCAACCGGGATTCAGCGGATTGTCGCGCCTTATAGAATGTCAACGCCTGCCGCAAAGTACAATTCTGCTCCTCTTCCCAGGGCATCAGCGCGATAGCTCCGGCGGGAATGCCGTTGAGGGCGCGCATCAATGGCCGGATGGGCAACAGCTCCGGCAGGCGCGCACGACCGCATTGTTCCGCCGCCTCCTGGATGATGCGTTTCCAGCGCGCAATTTTGGATGGCCGCGTGCCCTCAAGACCCGCCATCGAGCGCCGGCAGAGGATGGGCGAGAACGTCGAGACGCCCAGTTCCGTCCCTTTTTCCAGAATCCATTCAAAACGCGCCGATTTGAGCAATCCCTGGCAGAGGATGATGCGAACGGGCGATTCGCTTTTACCTGGACGCCGCTCAAGCAGGTGGGCATCCACGGCTGTTTTGCTGATTGCCGCGATAGATGCCAGGACTTCCTCGCCGCTATTATCGAGCAGGAGCAGTTGCTCGCCTGGATTGAGGCGCAAAACGTCGCGCACCTGGTGAGCAAGCTCCTTCGGCAAGGAGATGGTGGTATTCGTTTCTTTGAGTAGTTCAGGGGAGACAAAAAAGCGATGCATGTTATTTCGTCATGACCAGCGTCACCCAATCATCAATCATCGCTGCATCAACCAGGCGCAAACCGGCGTCCAGGAGCGGCTGCTCCGCTTCATAGCGGCGTTCCTCGATGATGCCGCTGGCGATAAGTATGCCGCCCGGGGCCAGCACTCCGGCAAGCTGGAGGGCGATGGCGCCGATGACCCGCGCAATGATATTCGCCAGCACCATGTCGTACCGGTTCTGCATGCGCGTGGCCTCTGCCTCATCGAGCGTTCCCAGCAGCACGATAATACGATCTTCCAGAGCATTGGCCGCGACGTTCGCCCTGGCGCTTTCAACGGCAACGCTGCTATTATCGATGCAGTAGACCTCGGAAGCGCCCAATCGAGCGGCGGCCAGCGCCAGAATGCCTGAACCGGTGCCGACATCCAGCACGCGCATGCCTGGTTGAACGCGCTGCTCTACCTGCTCGAGACACATGCGAGTGGTGGGATGCAGTCCGGTGCCGAAAGCCATGCCCGGATCGAGTTCCAGCACAACCTCGTCGTCTTTGGGCGTGTAGTCGCGCCAGGATGGGCGAATGACTAGGCGGCGACCAATATGCGTCACATGATAGTAGTCTTTCCAGGCGTTGGCCCAATCCTCCTCGTTCACGATGCGGGTTTGCAGGTCTCCCACAAATTGTGAACCCAGGCTGGATAAATGCCAGAGTCCCTCGGCGACACGCTGGCGTGTCTCCTCCTCTTTGCCATCCATAGGCAGGTAGGCGCACACATTCACAGGCTCGCCCGCCAGTACCCTGTACTCCTGCCCCTCGTCTAGCAGTTCGATTGGCTCCTCAATTGCCACACCGCCCGGCGTATAGCGGCTCAACAGCTCGCTCACCGATTCGACCGCTTCTGGATGCGTTCGCACCTTCAACTCTAACCAGCGCATGAAAATGATATTCTCCTTAACTTTCAAGGGCAATCGCCGGGGTACGGCCCCATAGGCATTAATATAAGGCGGCGCCAGGTCTACCCGGAGGGGACCCTTGTGGTCGCCCTCCTCCGGGTATCCTCACCATCAACCTGAGTCTATACATTTGGGACGCGATCAATCGGCCCTTACGCGATAGTCAAACTATAATACTCATAAGTCGTTCGTATCTCAAACCCACATGAAAGATATAGCCCGACGGCATTCGTATTATCGGTTTCAACATCGAGCATAATGCCCTTGGTGCTTGCGGCGCGCAGCATGCGGATGATATCTTGCAGCAACTGCCTGCCGTAGCCGCGTCCCTGGTACTCCGGCCTCACGCCGAAACCGTAAATGCCGAATTCCTGTTCCAGGTCGTCCACGCGCAGGCAAGCAACGGGTTCCTCGCCCAGCAGGCCAAGATAGAAGGTACACCAGGGACGCCGCAAGCATATCTCCGTATATGACCTTGATCTTTGTAGATCATCGCCAAAGCTTGTAGCATGAATTATTGCGATGGCTTCCAGGTCTTCGGCTCCTGCCTGACGCACTTGCAGCTGTGGGCTGGCAACCGGTTTCTCGTGAAAGGTTCCCAGCACCATTTCGTGTTCGGAAAAGTCGTGCTGAGCCCCGATAGCCTGCACAAACGCCTTGCCAGAACGAGAGGTATCCTCGCACACCAGGATCAGTTTCTTCACGCCGCGCCGGTCGCATTCCTCTCGCGCTGCCGCAAGCAGGGCGCTGAAGATACCTCTGCGCCGGTAATCCGGGTGGACCATGCCGGTCAGTTCTTTTTCCAGGACGCCATGACTATCGATATTCAGGTAGCCGGCAAGCCTGGCATTCTCATAATAGAGAAAATCGTTGGTCGAATTGCCCGTACGTTTTTTGAGCCATTCTGTACTCAGGCGCATACGCAGGCCCTCGTATGCATTGCAGGTGGCTATAAGCTGGTCAATGGCAGCGAGTTCTCCATCGGACAGCGTTTGCCTTTTGACCAGGCCTGATTTATGTATTTCAAGCATGCGTTTTCCTTAAAACACGGCCGGTTCCATGTATTCGCCGAAGACAGAGCGGAAGACGTCCATGATCTCGCCCAGCGTGGCGTAGGTCTTGACCGCCTCGATAATGGCCGGCATGGTATTCTCTGTACCCTCGGCCACGCGGCGCAAATTTTCCAGCGCGCGTTTGACAGCTGCATTATCGCGCTCGCGGCGCACGCGGTTGAGACGCTCGAGATGGGCCCGCTCTCCCACGCGGTCGATATACAGCGTTGGAACCTTGATATCTTCTTCCTTAATATAATCGTTGACGCCGACGATGGTGCGCTTGTGCTGGTCGATCTCCTGCTGGTAGCGATAGGCCGATTCGGCAATTTCGCGCTGGAAGAAGCCGTTCTGAATGCAGGCCAGCACGCCACCGAGCGCATCGATACGATCCAGGTAGTCCTTAGCCGCTTGCTCCGTCTCGTCCGTCAGCTTCTCTATAAAGTAGGAGCCACCTACAGGATCGACAGTATTGACAACGCCGCTTTCGCTGGCGATGATCTGCTGCGTGCGCAGGGCAATCAGCACGGCCCTTTCGGTGGGCAGCGCCAGGGCTTCATCCAGCGAGTTGGTATGCAGCGAGTTGGTGCCACCTAGCACGGCAGCCAGCGCTTGAATAGTTGTGCGTATGATGTTGTTATCGGGCTGTTGAGCCGTCAATGAGACGCCCGCTGTCTGCGCGTGGCAGCGCATGAGCCAGGAGCGGGGGTCTTTCGCGCCATAGCGCTCGCGCATCAGCTTTGCCCACAGCCTGCGACCGGCGCGGAATTTGGCGATCTCTTCAAAAAAGTCATTATGCACGTCAAAGAAGAATGACAGCCGTGGCGCGAACTCGTCGATCTTCAGGCCGCGTTTAAGCGCGGCATCAACATAGGCCAGGCCATCAGCGATGGTGAATGCGAGTTCCTGGACAGCGGTTGCTCCGGCCTCGCGAATATGGTAGCCACTGATGCTGATGGTGTTCCAGCGCGGCATATAGCGCGTGCCGAATTCAATGGTATCCGTGACCAGGCGCATCGACGGCTCCGGCGGGAACAGGAACTCCTTCTGGGCGCTGTATTCTTTAAGAATGTCGTTTTGCAGCGTGCCGCCCAGCTTCTCCCTGGGGAAGCCCTGCTTCTCGGCATTAACGATATACATGGCCCAGATTACGGATGCCGGACTATTGATAGTCATCGAAGTGGTAATCTTGTCGAGCGGCAGGCCCTCAAAGAGGATTTCCATATCAGCAAGCGACGAGACAGCGACGCCGCACTTGCCGAATTCGCCTGCCGCCAGCGGATGATCGGTGTCATAGCCATACAGCGTGGGCATGTCAAACGCCGTCGAGAGGCCCGTTTGACCTTGCGAGAGCAGGTACTTGAAGCGCTTATTGGTATCCTCTGCCGTACCAAAACCGGCGAACATGCGCATCGTCCAGGGCTTCGCGCGATACATAGTGGGCTGCACGCCGCGGGTATAGGGATATTCGCCGGGGAAGCCGAGGTCGCGCTCGTAATCCAGGTTAGCGTTATCCAGCGGCGTATAGACGCGCTCGATGGGGACGCCGGACGTGGTCATACGGTCGGCGCGTTCGGGCATGCGCTCCAAAGACTTGCGCACAGTGGTATTCTCCCACCGCTGCTGCTCAACCTGAAGACGCGCCAGTTCCTCTTTATCAAAAAGGGTGCCCTGTTCGTATACGGGCTGATCTTTCGTCTCCGGTGCTTTCTGCTCAAGCATGGTAAGTGATTCCTCCTCGTTGAGGTGCTGGGAAATGACGTTTTCTCGAATCCTGTACCACTAAGGGGTACACTGTAGACACATGTTACTCTTCTTAGAGTATTGTACCATATTCACGGCTGGGGGATGGCGGAGGAGAGGAGGTAGATGAGACAGCCAAAACATCCAATGGCCTGTTCCTTCCCCAAAATTGGCCCATGACTCCTCACCTTACCTTATGGTATACTTCTTAAAGGGAGCCAGGCCACATGGAGCAAACAAAACGCAACGTTTCTGAGCTATCTCAAGCCGAATATGACATCCGCGAAGAGCAAGTAATCTCCATACCAGCAGCAGGGCGCGATCTCACGCTGGTGAGCGCCGCCCATGCCGTCATTCACGCTATGTCGGTCCTCATGCCGCTGATCTATCCCATTATCCAGGTCGAATATCACCTCAGCTATACTCAGATTGGCCTGATCGTCGCCATACCCAACGCCGTCGGGGGCCTGTTACAAATTATTTTCGGCCTGCTCAGTCGCTATATCCTGCGCAAGGTGATGCTGGGCGTGGGCAATATCCTGGTTGGCATCAGCACATTCTTTACCGGCACTATCACCGGATTCTGGACGCTGATGTTGTGGAGCATGCTCTCGCGTATCGCTGGAGCGCCGCAGCATCCGGTGGGCAGTTCGTATCTCTCCGACCGTTACGGTCGCAAACGGCACGGATACGCGCTGGCATGGCACGTGGCGGGTGGCAATATCGGCACCCTGGCGGTGCCGCTCATCGCAGGCCCCCTGCTCGGCATGTGGGGATGGCGACCGGTTCTCTATCTCGCGGCCCTGCCGGGCATCCTGATCGGCATCGCGATACTGATCCTGGTCGACGAAAAAGACCTGCTCGACCGGCGCGTTCCACGCCAGAAAACAGAACCGGGCAATGCACAACTCCGGCAGTGGTCAATACGCACGGTGACGGTGGGTGTAAAAATGCTCTTCGAACCGCTGCGCAATCGCACGCTGGCAATAATTATGCTCGTCTCGATTATTGCCGCCGGTGGACGCGGCCTGGGCAACGTCACTACCTATGTCCCGCTTTATCTCCAAAATATACGCCACCTGGACAGCACAACGATCAGCATTTTCTTCACCATCCTGCTAGTTGGCAGTGTATTGGGACCGCTGCTGGGCGGTCGCCTCTCTGACTGGATAGGACGCCGCCGCATGCTGTTCTTCTTCTATGGAGCCTCGGCTTTTACCACCATTCTTTTCATTGTGGTGGCCGGCCCAGACATGCCGCTGTGGCTCATCCCAGTGTCGCTGGTGCTGATGGGTTTTGCTGTGTACGCTGAAAGTCCGCTCCTGCAGGCATATCTGGCCGATACGTCGCCATCGGCTATTCGCGACACCTCTTTCGGTCTCTACTTCGCCCTGGCATTCGGCGTCGGCTCGATCTGGAGCGGCATCCTGGGCTGGATCATCGACCATTACGGCTTCGGCGCGGCATTCTGGACGATGGCGGGTTCATATGTTGCCGCGGGATTGCTGCTTTTGCTGATCCGGCGGGAAGGCGCGGTCGCCGAGCCGGACAAAGAATAATCAGAGTGTTGTGCAGTAAACGAGGCATTTATTTTTGTCAATCAACTAAATGCGCAAGTGTCCTTTTTACCCATCTCCTATACTAAAAATAGCAAGCTGCAAAATACGACAACCAATCAGGAAATCTACCAGGCAGGTTAGAAGGGGTATTCATAGTATGCGGACTGGCGCCAGGCAAGTGCGGGTGGTATATTCTCGGTGGAGTTCATTGTTTACGAAGCGGAGTGTTGCACTGGTTCCATTTTTAGGATTAGTGCTGATGGCAAACGGATTACCACCCCGATTTGTTCCAATTCACCCATTGTATTTTCGAAATCAGGCACCGGCAATTTATTGGGGTGTGCATGTTCCCGGCTGGCTCAATAACCTGTCAGCGGTCACAGCTTTCGAGCAGGACGCACACAAGGCTGTTTCCATCGTGATGTGGTACCAGGGCTGGGGCTTGAACGATGGTTCGCAGAATTTCGAGCCGGCATGGATGGACAATGTGCGCAATCACGGCTCCATTCCGATGATCTCCTGGGAACCGTGGAACTATACCCAGGGCGCCAATCAACCGGCGTTTTCCCTGGCCAATATCATTGCCGGGCGCTTCGATGCGTATATCGCTCAATGGGCACTGGCCTCGAAAGCCTGGGGACACCCTTATTTCTTACGCTTCGCCGAGGAGATGAACGGCAACTGGTATCCCTGGTCGGAGCAGGTGAATGGCAATCGACCCGGACAATATGTGCAAGCATTCCGGCACGTACACGACATCTTCACAGCGTTGGGTGTCACCAATGTCACCTGGGTCTGGTCTCCAAACGTCGAATACAACGGCAGCACTCTATTAAGTGAATTGTATCCAGGCTCATCCTACGTCGATTGGATCGGCATGGACGGCTATAACTGGTCTTACCTGGATGGACACACATGGCAGACCTTCGCGCAGGTATTTCGCCAGACCTACGACGATATTCTCGCCATGTCCACGGGCAGGCCGCTAATGGTGGCGGAAACGGCCTCAGCAGAAATCGGCGGCAACAAAGCGGCCTGGATTACGGATGCCTACGCCAACCAAATTCCCAACGCCTTTCCCGCCATTAAGGCGGTGATCTGGTTCAACGAGGACAAGGAGACCGATTGGCGCATCGAGTCCTCGCAGGCGGCGCAGTCGGCATTTGCGCAGGCGATTGCTGCGGGCGTTTATGCTGCTAACTGGTTTGGAGGGGTGGATGGGGGGCCGGTTCGGGCGCTGGAGTAGAGTTTGTTACATGAATTGGGTAGGCTCTATGTGGTGTCGTATAGAGCCTACCCAATTCATGTTCTATGAAATGCTTCTATACCTCGACCGCCATCGCTACCGCCTCGCCACCACCCAGGCAGAGCGTAGCGAGGCCGCGCCCACCACCTCGGCGGCGCAATTCGTAGATCAGCGTCGTCAGGACACGCGAGCCGCTGGAGCCGATGGGATGGCCAAGGGCAATAGCCCCGCCGTTGACGTTGACGCGCGACCAGTCCCAGTCGAGTTCTTTGCCGTTGGCCAGCGCCTGGGCTGCGAATGCCTCGTTGACCTCGATGAGGTCGAAGTCGCTCAATTTGAGTCCGGTGCGCTCTAAGAGGCGGCGCACGGCGCGCGGGGGCGCGGCGAAGATGTAGCGCGGTGTAATCGCGCCGGTAGCATAGCCTATAATGCGCGCGAGGGTATTCATACCGTTGGCCCTGGCGAAGTCACTATCCACTACAACGGTGGCCGAAGCTCCATCGCTCAGACCGGGAGCATTGCCGGCCGTCACGGTGCCCCCTTCCTCGAAGACCGGCATCAGTTTTGCCAGCGCATCCATCGAGGTGTCGCCGCGAATGGGTTCATCGCTATCTACCACCAGCAGGCCTTTTTTCTGCTTGACCTCGATAGGCACAATCTCGTCTTTGAAACGACCGGCGCTCGTCGCGGCCAGCGCCTTCTGGTGGCTCTCAAACGCGAAATGATCCTGCTCCTGGCGGGTGACACCGTATTTCTCGGCGATGATCTCGGCCTCACTGCCCATGTGAATATTTTCGAAGGCGCACCAGAGGCCATCATGCACGACGGCATCGATGAGCTTGCCATCGCCCATGCGATAGCCTGTACGGGCCTTCTCCAGGAGGTAGGGCGCGTTGCTCATGCTCTCCATGCCGCCCGCGACAAAGGCTTTCGCATCTCCAGCACGAATGGCCTGCGCTGCCAGCATAACAGCTTTGAGGCCAGAGCCGCATACCTTGTTGATGGTGAGCGCGGGAGTATCGTCGGGGAGTCCGGCATGCAGCGCGGCCTGGCGCGCGGGCGCCTGCCCAATTCCTGCCGAGACGACATTGCCCATAATTACTTCATCAAGCGCATCCGGGGCGATACCGGAGCGGCGTACAACTTCTTTAATCACGATTGCACCAAGCTGGGGTGCGCTAAAACCGGCAAGATTGCTAAGAAATTTGCCCGTTGGCGTGCGAACCGCCCCAACGATCACTGCTTCATGTTCTGCCATGTATTGATTCTCCTGAGCAATCCGGGAATGCCTTGCTATTCCACAACGCTGTGGAGCTTTGCAGTACGAACCACCAGAAAGGGACTGCTCGAAAGGTGGAACTGCTTCTACTTCATTGTACCTTCGTCAACAGGATGGGTCAAACTCGTGCAGGATAGAGGCAAGGTGATGTAGACTACAAGAGAGACATCACCAGGGATCTCACGGAGGGCGTACCCTGGTGGTCGCCTGCTCTACTTCTCTCAGGTGGTCGTCCTCTATAGACATGGTAGATGAGGCGCCTTGTTTTTTCCCCTTTTCTATTGTAACGTTAAGGCATAGCAGTGATTGATGGCTGAGGCAAGATAAGATAAGATAGATCGCATACATAGAGAGGAGTTAGCAGTTTGGCTACAGAACGATCCACGCAGCAGAGTATTCTGGACGCCTTGCAGGAAGATGATGCGCGTTTTAGAAGGCTCATTAACCATTTGAGCGACGAACAGCAGCAGGAAGCGTTCACCCCGGAGGGCTGGTCGGTCGAGGATTTCCTGGCGCATATGGCCCATTGGAAGGATTCGACGCTCAAGCTCATTGTGGCATACACGCATGATCAGCAGCTTCCACCCGTGATGCCATCGGGAGATGAGGCCAACGCGCAGGCGCGAGAAGTCGCTAAGTCGCTTTCGCTGCCACAGGTACGCAACTATTGGGAGGAAACGCACAAGGGCTTTACCCATCTCGTTGCCGATGAACTTGATGATGAGAGATTGCAAGAGAAGGTACGCCCGCCCTGGAATGAAGGCCCTGAGATGCGAATTTGCGACATCGTTACCGATATCTGTGGTCACGAAGCGGAACATTTCGAGTTAATCGAGCAATACTTCGAGATCCCGGATAATCTTGAGGTTGCTGATTGAGGATGCTGTACTTCTGGCGCGGCTTTATGGCTTAGGCGGCAGCGTCCCCATATGAAAATCCGGCGGCACACTCATATTCCACATATCACCTGGCACCTGGGATGATGGCATTAGCTTGAGGCTCTGGTAAATGGGTTTGCCTGTGCCGGGGCCAGCCGCGCCTTGTAGCACATTCACCGGCTGGTATCGCATATTGAGCAATAGCACGAGGCCGTTTTTCAGGCGAATACGGTAGACCGGTTGCCCTTGAAAGGCGCCCTTATCGAGGTAGATGGCGCTGTTTGTCGCCAGGTCGTGCCTGAGCTGTGCCAGGTCAAAAGCCGAGTCATCCACCATCCATTGATCGGCTCCCCATTGGGCCACGTGATGCTTCATATCCATGCCCAGGACTTCGCCGCTCTTTTCATCAGCTACTGCGACCACGTCCAGCGAGCCGGCAACGGTTTCTACATGCATCATATGCATGCCAAGGTTATCGTAGGTGTAGACATTGTAGCGTGTGCCATTTTTCCCGACGTTGGTCTCTTTATGGTAGAGAACATAGCTGCTCCAGGAGAGGTTTTGTGGCAGGCTAAATGCATGCTGCCCGGTATTTAATGGTGATATGCCGTTCATAAACAATGTCGTGAACAAGGCTACGACTAGTACGGCAGCAGTTGCCAGGGAACCTACCAGCCAGGCAGGACGCCCGCTCACTTTGGCTTTATGACGCGGGACTTCCCGTTCAGGAGTAGTGGCAGCCTTACCATTCATAGAAGCCAGGGCCGCCATGATAGCGCGATCCACACGCAGTGAAGGGGTGGTCTGCGCGAGGCCTGATGCGACGAGGTGGGTTGTTTGCTGCAATTGCTGCAATGCGGCGGCGCAATCTGAACAGGTATTAACGTGTTCGGATAAGAGCGCGATTTGTTGCGCCGTCAGGTCGTCCATGACCGCCAGGTAGAGGCGCACGATCTCACAAACCTGAGGGCCTGTCTCGCCCGGCTGCGGTATGGGCGGCAGATTGTACTCGTTCATCGTACCGGCCCCCGTTCTTTATCCGCTGCTGCATCCTGCTTGCTGAGACGCTCGTAGTGCTCGGCGAACATACGTTTCGCGCGTGAGATACGAGTTGCAGCCGCATTGGGCGATATGCCTACGATTTCCGCGATTTCCTGGTAAGGTACACCCTGGGCGGCGTTCAGGATTAACGCGATGGCGTAATCCTGTGGCATACTTGCCAGTGCCTGCCGAATATGGTCTCGTTCCGCTATCTCCGGTATGCCGCCGCTGCTGGCAGGCAAGTAGGAATTTTCTTCCTCAAGATAGGTTTCGCCCCACTCGCTGTTCGCCTTGCGTCGTGAAAGCGGCCACCAGGAGATGCGCTTGCGCCGTCGCATCTGATCAACACATAAATTGGTCGCGATCTTGTAGAGCCAGGCGGAAAGATTTTCCCGGTCATAGAGATCATTCCAGGCGGTAAATGCGCGTATGAATACTTCCTGCGTAATATCGTCCGCGTCTTCCTGACTGCCAAGCAGGCGAAAAATATACGAATGGATCGGTCGCCGGAAACGCTCATAAATTTCTCCGACGGTCGGCGGCTCACCTGTTGTTTGAGTAGTATTTCGAGCCAATGAGAATGACTGTGTATCCTGCACATTGCGCTCTTTATCCGTCTTCATGCCGGCATACGTTCTTTCACGTGGCTGGGAAACCGCAAGCCAGGCTTCAGTAAGGGCATTTCCTGGAAGCGATAGAAGCACTCCGGCTGCGGTTCTGGAATATCCTACAAGTTCTGTAAGTAGTATACCAGCTATCGTGACGGAAAAGAAACGGAACATATTGCTTTGCTCTTTCAAAACATCTATCTGTCTTATCAGCTTTCCTATGGAGAAACAGGAAAACAATTAGGGTATAACTCTCGTCTTCACTTTCTAACACGGTACTTACCGCATCCTTTTACAAGTTTTTGGGTTCTCAGCGGAGAAACAACTTGCACGCACCCGTTCTTTTTGAAGAGGGCAGAGGCAGAGAATAGGAACATCGTCCTATCAATGAGGCAGGCTGTTTGTGAAAAGCAGGGATTTACTTATCATGGATGTAGGGGCGCTACCCTGTGAACTTTTGTGAACGTCCAATCGCCCTCGTATATTGCCAATAATTAGAAGAGGTTTTTATGCCAATTGATGAATCGGGGCCTTCCTCACATAAGAAGCCCCTACAATCTGGAAATCGTTATGGGCTCAGGGGCGTATCCACGTGGCCGCCCGCTTCCCGCCCCCCCGCGGAATCCCCACGGTGGAAGATACGTCCCAGGATTATTTTCCCATTGCTCGCCATTCTGTTGATCGTCGGGGCGTTAAGCTGGCGGTTCGGCGGCAATTTTATACACGCGGCTCCAGCAGGCGGCAGTGTCACATTTCCAGGTACCGTTTCTCCCATCATCAAGCGTAGTCACCTCCAAGGGCCGGCAGACCCGAATCAGCAAATTTCGCTCTCCATTGGGCTGCGCCTGAGCAATGCCGATGGCCTGAAACACTATGTAGAGGATATTACCAATCCTAAATCACTGAATTATCATCGCTATCTAACCCCCGCGCAGGTAACCGATGTTTTTGGGCCGGATAAGACGACCTATAATGCGCTGCTGCAGTTTCTACAACAATCCGGTTTTACGATTAAAGCCACCTATAGACATCGTCTTCTGATTACGTTTAGTGGTACGGTTGGGCAGGTGGAGAGTGTATTTCATGTGCGGATCAACAATTATACCGCGCCTGATGGTCACCAATTTTATGCGAATCCTGGCGATCCGCAGCTTCCAGCGACACTGGCAGGAGCAGTATTGAGCATCAGCGGACTCAACAACGCGCTGCGCTGGCAACACGCGACATTAGACGAAAAGAATCTTCCATCAAACCCGCAAGGAGCTTCAGTGAGTTGCTTAGGACATGGAAGCAGCTATTTGACGCCCGATCAAACGGCCTCAGCCTACAACCTGAATGGCCTGTACAGCGCGGGCTACTCGGGCGAGGGTCAAACAGTGGCGCTTTTTGAACTCGCTACCTACCAGATGAGCGACCTGACTAACTACGCCTCATGCTTTGGTCACGCGCACCCTACAATTCAAACGGTCGTTGCAGGCACCGGCAAGGTTCCTACCGATGACGGCGTTGCGGAGGTCGAGCTGGATGCCGAACTTGTGCTGAGCGCCGCGCCTCAACTCGGCGTGCTGCGCATTTACGAGGCCGCCAACGATCCGTCAGATTACAATGCCGAGTGGGCGCAGGTCGTCCAGGACGCGGTTCCGGTGATAAGCACGAGTTGGGGCGCGTGCGAAAGCGAGATCGGGCAGCAGGAAGCCCAGCAAGAGAACGCCTTCTTCATGGAAGCCGTCGCGCAGGGACAGAATATCTTCGCTGCTTCTGGCGATAGCGGCAGCGCGGGCTGCTATTTCGACGGGTCGCCTTCGAGTATATTGAATGCCGGAGACCCTGGCGCGCAGCCGTTCGTAACCGGAGTCGGCGGCACCACACTGACCTTGAACGGCCCCTCGTATGGCAGCGAAACTACGTGGAATAACAATTATGGGGCTTCCGGCGGCGGCATCAGCCAGTACTGGCAATTGCCAACCTGGCAGATCGCTCCTGGCGTCATTAACGGCTACAGTTCGAGAACGCCCTGCAATGCCCCCCAGGGCAGCTTCTGCCGCGAAACGCCGGATGTTTCTTTGAACGCGGACCCGACTACTGGCTATCTGATCTACTGCACATCGCCCGCCGTTTCTTACTGCAAGAACAACGGCCCCTGGGTTGTCATCGGCGGTACATCGGCAGCGGCGCCGATGTGGGCTGCGATGATGACGTTAACTAACGAGATGTCGTTGAAGACGGGCGGCTTCAACATCGGCTTCGTCGCCCCCTTGCTCTACCAGGTCGGCAACAACCAGTCCAGCTACAGCGCCAGTTTCCACGATGTTACAACTGGCAATAACGACTACAAAGGTCTGAATAACGGTGTCTATCCTGCCACCGCCAATTACGACATGGCGACGGGCCTGGGCAGCTACAACGCCTTCACGCTGGCCACCAACCTGGTATCACTGGCGCTCAACCAATCAGGTTCGCGTTCCGCGCCCGCCAGCAAGACGTGGTACTTCGCCGAAGGCAGTGTCGGTGGCAGTTTCCAGGAATTTTTGACCCTGGAGAACCCCAACACCAGCCAGGCGGCTACCGTCAGCGTCACTTATCTGTTCCAGTCGCGTTCGCCGGTGACGATTAATCATACCGTTCCCGCCAGTTCGCGCTTCACCGTCAATGTGAACTCGGATCTGAATATCCCGCCATCCGGCTCACATCAGTCCATTTCGGCGGTCGTACAGGTGACCAGTGGCCCTGCTATCATCGCCGAACGGCCTATGTACTTCAACTTCCAGGGGATTCAGAGCGGAACCGATGTGCTCGGAGCCACCGCGCCCGGGCAATCTTTCTTCTTCTCCTATGCCGATACACGCCAGTCCGGTCGCAGCTACTATTCGTACGTTACCATGCTCAATCCGAGCAGCACGCAGACGGCGACGGCCACAATCACCTACTATACCGGTTCTTGTGGGCAAAATGGCCAGCCGGCTTGCCCTCAGCAGGTCGTCTCCATTCCTCCGCTACATCGTGGTACAGGCGCGCCCCCGGCGAACAGCCAGGTTTCGGTCTATGTGACTTCCAACCTGCCCATCGTCGTTGAGCGACCCATGTATTTCCGCGATACCATTCCCAATGCGGGCGGGCTTACGACCGGCGCAGCCAGCGTTGTTGGTGTCCCGGTTCCCGGTAATGACTGGCTCTTTGCCGAGGGCTATACCGCCAAAGATTTCCAGGAATACTTCGAGTTGGCCAACTTCGACTCGTCGACGCCTGCTACCGCCACTATCAAACTCGAATACAGCAATGGGCATACGCAGGCCATTCAGGTAACGGTTCCACCGCTTGGACGCTACGTGTTAGATGTCAATCAGGCCAACGCTCATCCTTACGGCGCCTGCGATGTCAATCCATGCCAGACCACGAATGATTCTTCGGCTGAAATCACCTCTACCGGGCCGATTGTAGCCGACCGCCTGATGTACTTCCACTTTGGCCCGCATTATTATTCGGGCGGCACGGAGGCCATAGGGGAGGCCGGCCCATCATCCCACAACGCCTATGCATTCGCCGAAGGTTACACGGCCAACAACTTTACGGAATTTCTGACATTGCAAAACCCGACCAATGCCGATGAAACGGTCGCCGTTACGATGTTCGCCGATACTTACGTCATCCAGCAACAGATCGTGGTGAAGGCGCACAGCCGCCATACGCTCGACATCAACAACTATATCGTCCCGATTGCGCAGTCGCACGACAATGGAGGCGCGAATGCCTACGCCGTTTCCATCATCGTGCAGTCCCTGGGCAACGGGACGACGATAGTGGTCGAACGCCCCATGTACTTCGATTTCTATGGAGATCAAGGAGGCACGGACGTGATCGGCTTTACAGGGGAAGGCTGTCAATGTTGATCAGCATTCGTGTGTGATTCCTCCAGGGCACCCACCGGGGTGCCCTTTTTGGATCATTTACACCACATACCGGTACAAATCCACCTCGTTCTTGTCCGTTCCCATATACCATATAACCATGCCGGCGCTTGTGTTGCTGGGGGTTACCTCAGCAACAAAGCCGTAGGCAGGGGGAGTTACTACGTGGCTCCACTTGTTAGCAAAAGGGTCGTAACGCTGGATATATGGCGAGGGCGCTGCTACGAATGCACGCGAGGACAAAGGCTGCCCCTGGCTGTAAGGATGGGCACTTGTGGTTGCCTGCCCCGGAATGCTTATGGATGCTTGCGGTGTGCTGGTGACCGGCGTCACAGGAACGGCTGTACCCGGCACGACTGTCGGGCTGCCCACTGCGGCATACAGGCCCCCGAGTATAAGCTGACCATGAGCCGTGACAAACCAGTTGCTCAAGCCGAAGAGGCCGGTGGGAGGAGCTACATCGTGCCACGTGATTCCGGCATCGGTGCTCACATAGAGCTGGAAAGAGCCTGCGACGGCTGGATAGGCCGGTGATTGTGGCAGGAGATTGGGCGGGCCGGCAAGAGGCAATGGGCCGCTTATACCGCCAGTATAGAGGATATCTGGCTGGCCGGTGGCTATTTGAACCTGCGAGCGGAAAGGCAGATTATCCAGCGCCATGTGCCAGGTGGCCCCGCCATCAGTCGTCTTATAGAGTTTTTCGTCAGAGCCGATGGCAGATGCGCGAACATCTGCGGCCCCAGCGGTCTTTGCGACCGGTGGCAGCCAGGGCAGACCCAATAACTCATAGACGGCGTTGGGATTGGATGGATCGACGACATAATCGAAAGTTCCCAGGTGGGTGGAACTTAATTGGGCATCGAATACTGACCAGTTATGCCCACCATCGGCGCTGGTAATGACGCGCGACAGGATGCCATAGGGTGGCTGGTGTACATAGGGCTGATTTTCTAACAGCGTCCATTGCAACGCAAAGAGGCGGTTCCCTGCCATGCGCAATTCCTGCACGTACCATGGCATGGTGCCATTCCCGTTCAGCGCGTGCAGCACCGGCGAAATCGTTTCCCAGGTCTGGCCGCCATTGGTACTATGCTTCAAAACTTCGGAGGACCGCCCATTTCCCCCGTCCGTTACTACATAGACCTCATTGCCGTTGGCGGGGTTGACGGCAACCTGGCAACTTGCACTCAGGGCCGCCATCTTGCCCACATCTTGCCAGTGCGTTCCAAAGTCTGTGCTGTGCAGCAACGCCACGGGTCCCGTTCCTGATTGTCCATTTCCACCTGATTCAATAGTCGCGCATGCGTATAGGTCGGCAGGGTTAATGCTTGCGGCCACTAATGATGTGATGCTATAGCCTTTCAACACCAGTTGCCAGCGCCCGCTGGGAGGCGTGGGGCTCGTCTGGGCGCTACCATGTTGCCTGGCCTGCGCGAAGACAAACGCGGTCAGACCAATTACCAGCGCCACCACAACAACAGCGCCAAATCCGGCCAGCCATCCCTTGTCTCGCGGGCGAGTATTCCGTTGCTGAGAAGCAGGTCCGCTATATATCGTATCATTATCATGTGTCTTCATCTGCTTACTCCTGCCCATTTCCTGATAGAACTATCAACCGTTGATTCATAACTATGACGAAGGTGAGCATAAAGAAGTTCCTGGATCAACATTGACAGAGCGCCCCGGCAGGAATAAGATATGCTCGGTGAATCAAAAGCGTAGGAGCATCTTTTACAGGTAACCCCAAGAGCCTGGCACTAAGGAACGCAAGATGTCACAAACATATGATAGTAAGGGTAATGACTCAGCATCCGGCAATGATGATCAGGATGAACTGGAACGCTTACTGCTGGAAGGCGTGAGTCTACCCGAAGATATTGTAGAGACCCAACCGGCGCAGGATATCCGGACGACGCCGTCCCAGTATGGCGAAGACGAAGAGGATGAGGAGGAAGCTCCCGCAGGTAGCGATATCCAGGGCGCGATTGGATTATTCGCGGAGGCCGCGCAGGACATGGCGACTGCCGGTGTAGAATTGGGACTGGGACGCCACTTTGCCTGCGTCGATTTCTGTAACCAGGCAGTGGAAAAGTCGGCTCAGGCTGTGAGCCTGCGTCGTTTTGGTCGCCGCTCCATGTATGACCACGATTTGCGGTCGCTGGGCGCACTGGTAGGCGCTCCTCCAGATATTCAAGAAGAGATGGCAAAATTGACGCCATTTCATCCTGAAGCGTTCTACGCCGCTACTCCACCGGAAGAAGCAGACGAAGTGATTAGCGCGGAACAGGCAAATTCCTACGTACAAAGCGCTCGCCGCGTTGTGCGTTGGGCCAGAAATATTGTTTTAGGCCCATAGGGCCCGATTGATCGCGGCCATCGTCGATTGAACGGCGCCGTATAGCAGGCGAGCAAGCAGGTGACCGCAAGGGTTGCCCTGGAGGCAATCAGGCAGCATAAAAAGATAGGGAGGTTCATTTGACAACACAAATCACACGATCAGGATTGGATGAAGCCGTAAAGAATTCGCCACGTAAATGGGTCTATTTATTTAGTGAGGGCAATGCCAGGATGCGTGACCTGCTGGGTGGGAAGGGCGCGGGCGTGGCGGAGATGACGAACGCCGGATTGCCTGTACCCCCCGGCTTCACGATTACCACGGAGGCATGTAACGCCTATTATGAATCCGGCAAGAAGTTCCCGCCGGGCATGTGGGAACAGGCGCTTGAGGCGCTCAAGATTGTGGAGCAGCAGACGGGCAAAGGCTTTGGCCGGCAAGACAATCCGCTGCTGGTTTCTGTGCGCTCAGGGGCCAAATTCTCCATGCCGGGCATGATGGATACCGTACTCAATCTGGGCATCAACGACGACACGGTAAAGGGGCTGGTTGAGCTGACGGGAGATGAGCGCTTCGCCTACGACGCCTACCGTCGTTTCATTCAGATGTTCAGCAAAATCGTGCTGGATATTGATCCGCAGGCATTTGAGGAAGTGCTGGACAACTATAAAGAGCGCGCAGGCGTCAAGACCGATGCCGAGATTCCGGCCAATGATCTGAAACAGATGGCCGGCGAATTCAAGCAGATTGCCGAACGGCAGTCCGGTGAGCCTTTTCCCACCGATGTCTACCAGCAATTAAGCAAAGCAATCGAAGCGGTTTTCTCGTCGTGGAACAACAAACGCGCCATCGATTACCGCAATTTCAACAAGATCCCCCATGATCTGGGCACCGCGGTCAACGTGCAGAGCATGGTTTTCGGTAACATGGGCAACGACAGCGGCACGGGCGTGGCATTTACGCGCAATCCCAGCACCGGCGAGAAGAAACTTTACGGCGAGTACCTGCTGAACGCGCAGGGCGAAGATGTCGTGGCCGGTATTCGCACGCCATCGCCGATCAGCCGCCTGGAACAAGATTTACCGGATGTCTACCGGCAGTTCCAGGAAATAGCGCAGCGCCTCGAGCAGCATTATCACGATATGCAGGACCTGGAGTTCACGGTCGAAAAGGGTCGCCTCTACATGCTCCAGACGCGCTCGGCCAAGCGCACCGCGCAGGCCGCCGTGAAGGTTGCGGTGGATATGGTCGAGGAAGGACTGATTTCCCAGCAGGAGGCAGTGCAGCGCGTCGATCCTTTCCAGGTGTACCAGTTGTTGCTGCCGCGCTTCGATGAGAACCAGAAGAAGCAGGCCGAGAAAGAGGGCCGGTTGCTGGCGAAAGGATTGAACGCCTCGCCCGGCGCTGCCAGGGGGAAGGCCGTGTTCGACGCTGACCGCGCCGAGCAAATGGGCAAGGCCGGTACGCCGGTTGTGCTGGTGCGGCCCGAGACAAGTCCCGATGACGTACACGGCATGCTGGTCGCAAAAGGCGTATTGACGGCACGTGGAGGCGCTACCAGTCACGCAGCAGTCGTGGCGCGCGGCCTGGGTCTGCCGTGCGTGGCCGGCTGCGAGGGCATCAGGGTAAGTGAAGCCGAACATCTCTTCCGCGTCGTCGATGGCACGCAGGTCATTCACGAGGGAGACGACATCTCGATTGACGGCACCACCGGCGAGGTATTCGCGGGCATAATCGCCACCGTCGACCCCGATTTTGAGAAGGAGGCCGATCTGCGCAAGCTGCTCGGCTGGGCCGATAAATTCCGCAGGCTGGGCGTATGGGCGAACGCGGATTATCCTCGTGACGCCCGGCGCGCTGTGACCTTCGGCGCTGAGGGCATCGGGCTATGCCGCACAGAGCATATGTTCATGGAGCAGGAGCGCCTGCCAATCGTGCAGAAGATGATCCTGGCCAAGAACAAAGAAGAGCGTCAGGCTGCCCTCGACCAACTGCTGCCATTCCAGCGCGGCGACTTCAAGGGCATCTTCGAGGCCATGATCAACCCCGAGACCGGCGATGGCTATCCCGTCGTCATTCGCCTGATCGATCCGCCGCTGCACGAATTCCTGCCATCATATGAAGACCTGCTGGTCGAGGTGACGCGCCTGGAGACCGGGGGTGGCCACGAGCAGGAGCTGAAGGAAAAGCGTGAGATGCTGGACGCAGTTGGGGCCATGCGCGAAATGAATCCCATGCTCGGCCTGCGTGGATGCCGCCTGGGACTGATTTTCCCTGAGATCAACGTCATGCAGACGCGCGCCATCCTGGAGGCCGCGCTGGAGGTTGCGCGCGGGGGCAAGAAATTGCAGCCGAAGATCATGATCCCGCTCGTCGGGCATGTGAACGAGCTGAAAGAGGTACGCCGCCAGCTTGAGGGAGTGGCGCAGGAGATTACAAAAGAGGCCGGTTCTGCTGTCGAATACAAGTTTGGTACGATGATCGAACTGCCGCGCGCCGCGCTTACCGCCGATCAAATCGCGAAGGTAGCGCAGTTCTTCAGCTTCGGCACCAATGATCTGACGCAGACCACTTTCGGTTTCAGCCGTGACGACGCCGAGGGCAAGTTCCTGCTGAAATACGTCGATGGCCTGGAGGAGCCGGGCTTGAAGGAGAAGGTCAAGATTCTGCCGGTCAACCCGTTCCAGACGCTGGACCGCGATGGCGTGGGCCAGCTGGTGCGCATGGCCGTCGAGAAAGGCCGCGCCGCCAACCCGCACCTGGAGCTTGGCATCTGCGGCGAACACGGCGGCGACCCCGACAGTATCGAGTTCTTCAACGAGGTTGGCCTGGACTACGTCAGCTGCTCGCCGTTCCGCGTGCCGGTGGCGAGACTGGCGGCGGCGCAGGCCGCATTGAGCCACAAGGAAAAAGACAAGTAAACAGGCGACCACAAGAAGATTCTGAGCGTAGCGAAGAATCTTCTTGTGGTCGCCTGAAGCCTCAAAATTCCTCTTATTCCCAGATTTCATCAAGATGTGATGCATAATACAAAAGACCACGTTTGTAATATTGAAGGGTTTCATCAGAGGTGGTTTCGAGCAGGTTGGTCAACACGAGTTCCATAGCTTCTTTCTGTTTCTGCGTGTTGTATAGCGCCAGTGCCAGAAAGACCTGGAGGGCCCGACTCTGTGGAAACTCTTCCAAACCCCGCCGCAACGTTTCTTCTGCTTTCTGATACTCTCCCAGGACACGATATGTGCTTCCCAGGCCAAGAAAAGCTCTTTCACGTTTCATGAGCTTCGTTGCCGTATCGAGACCGGAGAGTTCTTGTTCAAGAGTTCGTATGTAAAAAGGTATAGCCTCTCGTTCCAGCCCCAAATTGTCATGAACAATGGCGGCCTGATAAGTAATCTCGGCTTCATTTGGGTAGGCGGCGACCAGTTCTAAAAGGAGCGTTCGGGCCTCCTCTAGCATGGTTTGATCTTGCTTAGCTCTTCCTGTTTCGCGCAATTGGATTGCTTTTGCTAAACGATCTTGCATCAGTGTTTTCTCTTGCTTATCTAATGAATTTTTCCAATCGAAGTGGGGAATCCGTTCGTGTCATGCTGAGCGCAGCGAAGAATCTGCGTCCAGGCTCACTAAGATTCTTCGCTGCGCTCAGCATGACACGGCCAGAGGCTGATTGCTACATTCGGTTGTCAGATTTCAGCAGGAGTCACGGCCCTGACATTAACACTTATGAGGAGCTACCGAGTACCTCTGGATTAAGAATATTGGGCGGGCGCTGGCCGAGATGATAGGCGATAATATTATCGCTTGCCATGGTTGCCATTAACGTGCGCGTGCGCAGCGAGGCGCTGGCAATATGCGGTAAAAGCACCACGTTCTCCATGGTCAGCAGTGCGGGTTCGACGTCCGGCTCGTTCTCAAATACGTCCAGGCCTGCGCCGGCAATCGTTCCGGCCTGCAGCGCTTTGACCAGCGCTTTCTCATCCACAATCGGCCCGCGCGCCGTGTTGATCAGGATGGCAGTCGGCTTCATGAGCTTCAACTCGCGTTCGCTGATCAGATGGTGTGTGGATGGCATGTAGGGTGTGTGAACACTGATAAAGTCGGCTTGCTGTAGCACCGCGTCAAACGGCATGTAGGTGACGGAGTACTTGCGTTCCTCTTCCTCTGGCATGCGATAGACATCGTAATAGATCACTTTCATGTCGAAGCCGCTGGAACGTTTCGCCACCAGCTTGCCGATGCGCCCGGCTCCGATCAGCCCAAGCGTCGAACCATGTACCTCGGCCCCACAGAAGAGCAGAGGCCCCCAACCGTGATATTTGCCCGCGCGCAGGAAACGTTCCGCTTCGGGAATGCGGCGTGCTACGGCCATCAACAGGGCAAAAGCCAGGTCGGCAGTCGTATCGGAAAGGACGCCAGGTGTATTGCTGACAGCTATTCCCAGGCGTGTGGCCGCTTCAACATCGATGTTGTTGTAGCCCACGGCCATATTCGCTACCATCTTTAAGCGCGGTGTGGCTGAAGCGCATGCTTCTAAGAAGCGCGCGTCGATGTTATCGGTGAGCAAGCAGTAAATATAGTCGTGGCCGGGGCCACGTCGCAGCAATTCTTCATAAGGCCAGATAACCCCTTCGTCCATATTGGCTTCTACATCGCCGATTTCCTCCAGTGGTGGATAGGCAGGGTCTGGAACTTTCTGTGTCACGAGAATCCTTGGACGATCCGGCATAATAATAACCTCCCTGTTATATAGAGGCGGCCTCCTCGCGGTCGCCTTTCCCTATTGTCGCACACTCGTCCTTTGCTTTTCCACTACGCTGCTCGCCGGAGTCTCGCTATCCTCGTAGGGGTCAGATTTATCGCGCCCCACGAGCGGGGTGAACTGAAAGCGTTTCTGGAACCGTCGTCGCAGCAGCATTGCCAGGGCGGGCCACCCATCTTTCCAGGGTGAGAGCTTTTTGGCCTTACGGGGTGCGTAACTGATGGGAACTTCAAGAATGCTGTAGCCTGCCTGCAGGATACAGGCCGTAATCTCCGGCTCAATCTCGAAACGGCGACCCTCCATGGGCAGGGCCCGCGCCAATACACCCGGCATCAATTTGTAGCATGTCTCCATATCATGAATGTGCGACCCGTATAAGATGTTCGTGACTCCGGTCAAGAAGCGATTACCCCAGCGCGTCGTAAACTTCTGCGGCGAAAGGTCGCGACGCCCGTAGATCGCAACACTGCTCTTGCCCGCCTCTTCCCATTTACGCACCAGGGCCGGAATATCCTGTGGGTCATACTCCATATCGGCGTCCTGTACCGTGACCAGGTCTCCTGTAGCCAGGGCGAAACCTGTGCGCAAGCCTGCTCCCTTGCCTTGATTATGGTCGTGACGAATGAAACGATAGCTGTTAAATGGAGCCTTCTGGCGTAATGCTTGCAAAATCTCCCAGGTACGATCGGTTGATGCATCATCTACTACAATTACCTCAAGGTCGAGCGGCACTTGAGAGAGCGTTTCGAGTACCTGGGCCACTGTCTCCTCTTCGTTATATACGGGTACAACTACTGAAATCCGCATGGGCTAATACCTCGCTTCTCTGGGAGATATGAAAATACTCTCAGACACTGAAAAAAATGTACTGCTATTAGCAACGAATGGGCGTAGAAATAGCAACGCGCTCACCCCTCCCATACCTGAATGGTTCCATCCGTCAGGGCAACAACCAGTTCGTGATCGGCGAAATGCATCGTGCTGATCTGCCAGGGATGATAGAATCTCTGCATGATCTCACTTCTGGTAGTAGACCATAGATCGATCACCCCTTCATTCATCTCGCTATCTTCACGCGCTACCGCGACCCACCCGGCATCGGGCGAAATGGCCAATCGCGAGCTTGCTCCCATCGTTCCGCTATTCAATTCACGAAACGTCCCCCTCAGGGTATCATAAATTCGCACCGCATCACCCGTAGGGGCAGTGGCTGGTCCCTGCCCTCTAGAAACAAACGCCACCACTGTAGCGTCTGGGGTAACCGCATATGGTGGCACGCAATCCGCGCAGGTTCCCGCCATCAGAGACACAGTAATCTGTGGCCGTAGTTTTCCCCCGAAACGCGCTCTTGCCGCCAGGTCCCAGCGCCGTATGACGATCATCTGCTCCTGCTCATCGGCTACATTGGCGCAGGAAAGCGTGAGCAGGCTGCGGGCATCGGCGGATAATTTGCGCAGCCGTATCGCCCAGAATTGTCGTTTCTCAATCTCATCTTCAGCACAGATCAGCGGCTCGCTCAATGTCCCGGCAGCGGTTCCAATGCGATGTTGTACCACATCCGTAGCGCGCACCCCCTGGGAACGAGGGGCCAGCGGATCATCGCGCAGCAAGGGCAGCGCCATCCATACATCCTGAGTACCATCCTCGTGTTCCTGCAGTACCGTATCGAGCGAGTAATGGGCGGATACAGCACGTACATGAAGCGCGTGACTCCACAACAGCGACCCATCGCGCGTGTTCCAGACGTGCAGTCCTAATCTCCCCCAGCCTGCTACCAGCCCTCCGGAAGCTGAAAAGCGCACTTCGCGCAGCGATTCGAGCGTAAGAGCCGGATCGGCGGCAAAACGTATGCGCGCCCGATCAGTCCCCTGCTGCCAGAGTAAGCCCTTGCCATCGAGCGTCCCCACAGCAATGCACGGCCCATCTGGGGTTTTCGCGCTGCTCAATGCTGAAATCACACCAATGTGTGTTTGTAACCGCGCTCCCCGGTGAAATGGTCCTCGGGTGCTGAAAATGCTGAGGCCCTCGTATTCGATATCTTCTGAGGAATCGAACTTGCGCTGCACGGGGCGTGGGCGCGTCAATCCGCCCTTGCGCAGGTCAATAACGCCGCCGGTGATGGTATCATATTGCTGGCGTTTTTCGGGGTCGCTGAGTACATCGTAGGCGCGGTTGATACGTTTCATTTGCGCCGCGCCCTCTGGTCCTGCCAGGTCGGGATGATAGCGCCGTGCCAGCTGGCGATAGGCGCGCTTCAAAGTATCGCTATCAGCATCAATAGGTACGCCTAAAATAGCATAGTAGTTATCGGGTGTGTCCATAGCGGAAAAGTTTTAACTTGACTGCCTTTCTACTAGTATAGATGCAAGCTCCCGGAGATGCTTTCAATAAGATTCTGCCTCATGAGTTCAACTATGCCCATCCTGAATGATGCGCGAAGCCTGCCGACCGTGAGATGTGCCAGTCCTATAACGACACAATCCTCGTCCGATCTTTTATCATCCCCATCGCGATACGTCGCACCCCCCACATATAGTATGTACCGAAGGTGCGGTAAGGGCGCCAGATTTCGCCGCGCTCGCGCATCTCTTTGGGGGTTGGCCGCTTATCTAAGCCATACGCCTCGCGTACACCCTCCAGCAGGCCCAGGTCATCCACGGGTAGCACATCGGTGCGGCCCAGTGAGAAAATCAGAATCATCTCGGCTGTCCAGCGGCCAATGCCCTTGACGACAATCAATTCCGCAATGACTGCCTCATCATCAAGCTCCGTCAGGCGCTCCAGGTTCAGCTGGCGGTTGCTGACACGCTCGGTCAGGTCACGTATGTAGCGTGCCTTTGACATCGAAAGTCCGGCTGCTCGCAGCGCGTCATGGTCTAAGGGTAACAGCGCCTGGGGCGTGAGCGAGCCGGCAAAATCCGTAGATTGCGAGTGCGCCTGGCGCGTCGCGGCGCGCAGGCGCGCCATGATTGCATCCGCGGCCCGGACGGAGATTTGCTGCGAAATGATCGCGTCGACCAGCGCCTCGAATACATTAGGGTTGGGTTCGAGCATACATGGCCCAACTCGCTCAACTGCGTGGGCCATGAAAGGATCGATATCGCTCAGGTAGGCAGTGGCGGTGCTAACTACCTGGCTCCAGTTGTGAGAGATTGTCATATTCGCTTACTGCTGGGGTATCTCCGGATATGATACCATCGGTTGCTCATATTGAGGCCCCGCGTGATCTTGCTCCATCTGCACTTCCTGCGCTACCGGCTGCGCATCAATCTCGGGATGCTGATCTTGCGCTTGATATCCCTGCCGGTAATCAGAGTAGGGTTGGAGGGGTGGCGCTGCCTGTTGGGGTTGCGGCGGGTCCCATTGGGCTTGCTGACCTGCGTAAGCCTGTGTTTCCGGCTGGAATGCGCGCTTGATATATTGAAGATAATAGGCAAAAGCGTCAACCGGGTTTTGACGCGAGCAGGCGACGAAAAAGTAGATTACCGCCCCCACAATGTGCGTCAGCAGGATAAAGATGAACCAACCAACCTTGATGCCGCCGGGCTTCTTGGAAAACAGGCAGTCAACGAGCATCCATATCCAGAAGACCGTTGTGAGTATAGTAACTGTATCCAGCCCAAAAAAGGGAACTAGCATGATGTTTACTCCTTAGCAGTAACTTTTCATCATCTCTCCGTTTTAAACGTATTTCAGGCCGAATTATCAATTACTATGGATTCTGCCTACCAGAACTATAGCAGATGGCAATTGGATGGTCAAGACGAATGTAAATCCCAGGCCTTGCAAGGGTGAGGGTCAAGGGCGCACCCTTGTGGTCGCCCTCTCGGAACATCGATAGTGGTCGCCCTCTCGGCCCACCGATTCTACAGATTTCAGATCGTAGGCAAATCGCGCCTGTTGAACACGACCAGGCCAATAATCCCAGTAACCAATCCTATGATAACCGGTATCCACGGATACCACCAGGTGATTGAGTGCAGCGCCAGCGCCTGCACAGCCTGCGTATAGTAAAATGGTTGAATCTTTTGCATCCAGGAGAGCTTATCGGAAAGCCCACCAAGCGTGTTCATCAGGTAAAAGAGGCCGATAATGCCGATTGCGGCGCCTCCAGCCGCGCGGCTGGAATTGAGAAATGAGCCGAACAACATGCCCAGTCCTGTTGCCATGAAGAGAAAGGCAAACCCGGTGGCCTGCGCGGTGAGGAGCCATTGCCAGCTTACACCGGCATTGGTTACGAAGAGCGTGCTTATCCAGACCGCGAACACTGTTAATACGCTCAAGATGAGGGCGCTGATGACCGCGCTGAGCCACAACTCCAGGTAATAGCGCGTGCGACTGACGGGCCGTGAGAGCGCGAGATCGAGCGTACCGTTCTCAAACGTTGTGGGCAAGGCCGCGCCCGCAATGTAGGCCACCAGTCCACCGAAGATCAAACCATAAAACGAACTGTAGAGTTCAAGCGCGATCAGCGCTGAGAAACTCGAGGCGTTGGGCAATTTTGCCCCGACCAGCCCGGCTACAACATTAGATGTCAGGTAGGCGCCTAAATTGAAATTGGCCAGCGATGGATAGATTAAGCCGCAAACGAGCGCGACAAAAAATGCATAGAACGCGCCTGAGCCAATCGGTATTTGCGCGCTGCGCAGCGCCTGTAGCGTAATTGCCAGCCCATGCGCGCGTTTCCTGGGGGCCGGTATGCTTTTTGTGGAAATGGATGTTATTGCCATGATGCTCGCTCCTTTATCGCGCATTCACCGCCGGTGATGTTCCGGCGCCTGTATCTTCATAAAATTTCAGGAATACTTCCTCTAACGGGGCTTCCTCGGCCTGTAAACGTATGACCTCGTGACGGCTGAACGCCTTGATCAATGGGTCCATAGTGCCGCTGACCGTTAGATTAAAAGAATGATTATGTTGAGACACGTTGCTAACCCCCGCGATTTGTGCCAGTTCTTCCGCCTTGACCGCGTCTCCGAATTCGACCGTCACATGCTGCCCGGCCTTTTCGCGCAGCGCCTCGACTGCCTCGACCGTTATCAGCTCTCCCCGGCGGATCACCGCCACGCGCTGGCACACTTTCTCCACATCGCTCATGATATGCGAACTCATGAAGATGGTCTTTCCGCGCGCCTGTTCCTCCAGCAAGAACTCGTTGAACGTCTTCTGCAACAGTGGATCGAGGCCAGATGTCGGCTCATCCAGGATCAGCACTTCCGGGTCGCACATGAACGCCAGCACGATGCCGATCTTCTGGCGCATGCCCTTGGAATAGCCCTTAAGAGGACGCTTCATTTCCACATCGAAACGTGCCACCAGGTCCTTTAATAACACCGGTTCGCGGCCCTGCAAGCGCGAGAAGTAGCCAATCACCTGCTTGCCGGTCATCTGACCCGGCAGTCGTACGTCTCCAGGCAGGTAACCAATACGTTGATGTAGTTCATGCGCGTCACGCTGGGCGTCTAGCCCCAGCACGTGAATCGTCCCTGAAGTGGGGCGAATAACATCCAGCATGCAGCGAATCGTCGTCGTCTTTCCCGCGCCATTCGGCCCCAGAAAGCCGAAGATTTCGCCTCGCTCCACGCTCATCGAAATGCCTTTTACCGCCTCCACAGTTCCATATGATTTATGAAGGTTATCGATTACGATAACCGGTTCCAGCGTACTCATCGCTCTATCTCCTTTTGAACCTGCTCTTTTGTAATTTCTACGACTCGATCGATATACTGATTAAAAACCGTAGTAACCTCTTGTAATTCGCTTTGAGTGGCCGCCTGGCGCGGCTCAAAGGTGCGTCGAATCGTTTCCGCCATTAACTCCACAGCTACCTCGTCGGGTACCTTGATGTCATCCGGCAACCAGGGGTCAATGAGTAGAACCCCCGTCGAAAGCGCGCTCAACAGGTATAGCTCCTCACGTATGCCGATATCGGCGCGTACCAGGCCATGATTGCGCAAGAACTCAAGAAGCGTCTTGTAGCGATCTATCCTTTCTTCGTAAGCCTCGGTTGCGTATTCTTTATGCACCAGTTCGCCTATCATGTTGGTATCGCGCAAAATCACCGCTTTCATCAGCGGGCTTTTCATGGTCGCCAGTGTGGCATGTTTCATCAAGCCATGCAGTGTTGCCCCCTCCGGATCAGTAGCAATACGGCGCCGGATATCCTCGGCCAGCGCCAGTTCCTCGCGCCGCATCAGCGCATCGAAAAGGTCTTCGCGCGTTTTCCAGTGCAGGTAAATGGTGCCTTTTGCCACTCCCGCTCGCCTGGCAATATCGTCAATCGTTGTTTTATTGTAACCCCAGCGCTGTATCAACTCTGCCGCGGCATCGAGAATGCGCTGGGCGCGTTCCTGTTGTTTCGATCGCTCCTCCTGCTTTCTGTCTTCTCCGTTCCTGCTACGTCGATTCGACACCTTTCCCACCTCTTCCTTAGATGTGTGACTGGTTGACCAATTAAACTAAATTAGTCAAAATCGTTTTCCGGTCATAAATATACCCGAAATGAGAGAGAAGGTCAAGTATGGTTAATCGGTTACAAATACGTTCTGAGAAGAGGGAGCGCCCTATTTCCTTCCCCTGAACATTCTGTAACACTTTCTTCCTCAGGATTGAATAGTATACTGTAGGGACAGAATCAGACACGCCTCTATCAATCAACAGGTACGGAAGGACGTGTAAATGGAACCAGATATGCCACGCGGCGTGGCCTATATTATACCTTCGACCGGCTCTAATAAGGAGCGCATTGTCGAATTTCTTGCTGACAATGCGGCGGCGCTCCTTGGTACGTTGCGCTCCTACGTGCAGCGAATGGGCGTTGCGAGGGGTGAAGAGGTGACAGCTACGGCGATTGAGGTGCTGCAAGAAGTGGTCATCGAAGCGCTTGACCATGCCGACCGCTTCAATCCTGCAGGCCAGCCGATGGCGTGGCTTCTAGGCATAGCGATTAACGTCATCAAACGCAAAAAGGCAGAGCACGCGAAGCGCTCGCGGCGCGAATTATTTATTCACGAGCTTTCAACAGACCGGCAGGAGTTCCTGAGCGACGATGAACTGCTAGACCAGATTCCGGCATGCGCAACCGCCGGGCCGGAACAGGATGTCGCCGCTAACGAACAGGCTGCCTTGCTGCTCTCTCTCGTCTCGCCCGAGGATCAGCAACTCTTACAGCTGGCGTTCCTCTATGGCTTTGAGAGAGAAGCCCTGGCGGAGAAGCTTGGTATTACCCCTGCCGCGGCGCGTGTAAGGCTCCATCGCGCCTTGAAACGCCTGCGTTTAGCCTGGCGCGAACAACATATGAACGATCAGGAAGGAGAAAGCCATGTATGAGCAACTGACCCCTGCTATGCAGCATCATGCTCAGATTCTCCAGCGTTACATCTGCGCTATGGAGAACGGCGACGTCGATACTATTGCCAGCGTGTTGAGCGAGGCCGAGCAGAATCAGGCCCTGGAGCGTATGATCCTGGAAATTAATGCGGTCTATCAGGATGAAGACCATACCCTTGCCCGGCCTGCCGATATCGCCATGGTTCGGCAAATCGTCCTCGCTGCTGCTGCCGGAGCGGGGGCAACCGAAAACGCGGAAACGGGCCTGCAATTGGATGGCCGGCAAGAGATTCCTGTATATGGGCTCTCTCAGGTTGCTCTTGATGAAACACCTGAACCGGCGGGCGCAACCGCTGCTACCGGTCAACAGGCGCTCAAGGCTTTACCAGCCAGGCGAGCAACAGTTCAGGTCTTGCCGGCCAGGAAGATCGAGCCGCGCAAATGGTATCGCGTTTCTCGCGGCTGGGTGATCGCGGCTGTAGCGGCAGTATTGATTGTGCTGGTATTGGTACCCAACGCTGGCGCGTTAGCAAGCCAGTTTCTCTCGCTCTTCCGCGTGCAGCATTTCCAGACCGTGCAGGTCACGAAGCAAGACATAAAAACGTTATCCTCGCGTCCCATTCCATCGTTTGAGGATCTCGGAACCCTCCAGGTCCAGCCTGGCAGCTTACAAACCCAGGATGATCTGACGGAAGCGCAGGCCGCACATATGGTCAACTTCCCCATCTTGCTGCCCCACTACCTGCCGCGCGGCATCTCTGGCCCTCCTGATTTCAGTGTAATGAGCGCCGGGCAGGCTACCTTTACCTTCAATGCCGGCAAAGCGCGTGCCTTCTTCTCGCAGAATGGCTATGGCAACGTCAACATTCCGGCCAATCTGGATGGCGCGACCTTTGAGCTAACTATTAGCGCGGGTGTGGCGATTTCATACGGAAACGGAGCCGATACCCAATTCATGATCATGGAAGTTCCAAGCCCGTTGATACGCGCCACCGGCAGTGCGTCGCTTGAGGAATTGCGCAATGTCGCGCTATCGCTCCCCGGCCTGCCTTCTCAACTGGTAGCGCAGCTCAAACAGATCGACCTGAGCAGCGGTGTGATTCCGTTGCCGGTTCCGTCGGGCATCAATTCACAGCCCATCACAGTGCATGGTAGCAGCGGACTGTTGCTCACCCGTAACGTCTCGACCACTCTTAAGCAGTTCAAGCAATTCCCTGCTGGCAGCGCGGTCGTCTGGCAAACAGGAAATATCATCTATGCCGTCGGAGGCACCGTTTCGGATACCAACCAGTTGTTGACATCGGCCAATTCGTTATATTAAGATTCTTCGCTGCGCTCAGCATGATGGTCAGAGGCATGTCATGCTGAGCGCAGTGAGCCGAAGCCCTGCGGCACGAAGGGGAAGAATCAAGGATAAGTGATACATGCAATTGAATAGCAAATCCGCCACAAATCAGGAGCCGGTAGGCCCACCCGTGTATAGTAAGGGCGAACCTTCACGGTCGCCCTCGCCTGCTAAGAGCGGCGATTCCCGCCTACCGGCGGTAGAAATACAAGGGCTGCGCAAGGTCTACCGGCAGATCATCGCGGTCGATGATGTCAGCCTTGTCACCTACAGGGGCGAGGCTTTCGGCTTCCTTGGACCAAATGGCGCGGGCAAATCCACTGTAGTGAAGATACTTACCGGGCTGGTCGCTCCCACAAAAGGCACGGTGCGCGTGCTGGGCCAGCCAATCAATCACATAGAATCGCGCCGGCGCGTCGGTTATTTACCAGAATTCCCCTCCTTCCACCGCTGGTTCAAGGCGCGTGACTTTCTCGAATTTCACGGGCGGCTCTATGGCCTGCGAGGAGCCGTCCTGGAAAAACGCATTACAGAGGTGCTGGAGATGGTGGGTTTGTCCGGGCGCGAGCATCAGAAACTGGGCACATTTTCCAAGGGTATGCTGCAGCGCATCGGATTGGCCCAGGCCCTCATCAATAAGCCGGACCTGGTTATTCTCGATGAACTCGTGTCCGGCCTCGATCCTGTCGGCCAGCGTGATATGCGCGATCTCCTGCGCGAACTGCGGGAAGAGGGGACCAGCATCTTCCTCAATTCGCACCTGCTGGCCGATGTCGAAGCCATCTGCGACCGTGTCGCCATCATCAACCAGGGACGCATCTTGAAAGTTGGCGCGCCTGCCGAGCTGTTCGACAAGAGGAGGGTTTTTGAAGTGCGCGTCAGCCATGTTACCGAGGAATTGCTCCTGCGTCTCAAAGCCGTCGCGCTTTCTATAGAAGCGCAAGAAGATGACCCGAGCAGCCTCCAGGTCGAGGTGCAGCGTGACGAGCAAGCGGCGGATATCGCGGACATCGTCTATGCCTGTGGGGCCCGTCTCTATACCCTGGCGCCCCGCCGCCTCTCGCTCGAACAAATCTTTTTCGATACGATAGATGCTTTGAAGCCAGGCAATTAATTTCATGCTGTAGGGACACGACCTGCTGTCTGTCCTTCATAGAGGGAAATATATCATGGGATTGCTATTGATTACGCGCTTCACCATTCAGGAAGCCTTTCATCGCTGGCTCCTGCTGGCGATGCTGGTATTGAATATCTTGCTGCTGGCGGTGTTCGCTCTTATGCTCAACTCCGCCTATTCGATCCAGCTCGCGAATGCTCCGAACCATTCCGACCCGCAGTTATTCTTGCTGGAATTTGACATAATTATTTCTATTCTATCGGTATGGGCCGCCTACCTGCTCAGTGGAGCCTTGACCATCGTGCTGAGCATCAACATGGTCTCCGGCGAGATGGAGGCGAATACCTTTTCCGTCGTCGTCTCGAAGCCCTTGCGCAGGGCGGAGATTATCTTCGGGAAATGGCTGGGCTACGCGCTGATCCTGACCATCTACACAGCGATGCTCTTTTTCACCTTCCTGGGCCTCATCTACTGGCGCACAGGCTATTTCCCGGAAAACGCTCTGCCCGCGCTGGGCATGATCGAAATCAGCACGCTCGTCCTGCTGGCGCTTACCACGCTGGGCAGCACCATCTTTCCCACCCTTGTCAATGGAGCCATCGCGATCATGCTCTTTATCGGCGCGCCCCTGGCCAGCTTCGTGCAACTGATTACCGCGTCGCAGGGTCAGACGACGCAGAATATCACCACCTTCGTCAATCTGGTGATTCCGACCGATGCCCTCTGGCACGGCGCTTCATACTACCTCGTCCCCTCCTTTGTATTCAGCCTGGTGCAGGAACGTGGCCTGCTCTTCAGCCTGAACACGCCCTTTACCTCGATCCAGCCAATAGCTCCGGCGCTCTTCGCCTGGGCGATACTCTACTGCATCGCGTTGCCGGTGGGAGGGGCGGTACGCTTTCAGCGGCGGGATTTGTGAGTAAGCTTGTTCTCAACTGAGCTGTCGCCGAATGCTGTGGAGCGCCCTGAACTGCAGGGCCTTCACAGCGTTGGCATTTTTACCAATCCTGGCTGCGACGGTTTTCACATTGTATCCAAGGAGTAACCGGCTGATTACGACCAGGCGCTGCTCTTCCGTCAGCATGTTGATCGCTCTGACCACGCTATCCCACTCCTCGCGAACCTCTGCCCATTGTACGGGATCGGTATCAAGATGATTCGAGAAGATCCTCCAGGCTTCTCGAATATCTTCTTTTTCCCAAAGCTCTGGTTCAAGACGTATATATACCGGATGTTTTCTACGTTGGCGATAAAAATCGGCGATACTGATACGTGCGATCTGGAGAAGCCAACTGATAAACCCGGCCTCATCACTCGCGCGGAGACGGTGAATGCCCTCGATCATCTTCAAAAAAACTTCCGCGGTTAAATCTTCTGTCATCCCTTCAGGAACGCGAACTTTGATATAAGTCGATACTCCTGGGAGAAATTGCTGATAGAGTATACTCAATGCCTCGGATTCACCACGACGTGCCCCATCGAGCAAGTAACTGAAGGAGTCTGACCGCTCAGTAGAAGATTCACAGTGCTTTGACTGGGAGGACAACATAGGCATTTCCTTTTTAATAGAATACCAGGGGAAAGTATTCACGGGTATAGACCTATTCGGGAGATTCCAGAAAGGAAGCGGTAGTGCTTCCTGCAACCTCCCTGAATGAGCGCAAGCTAAACTCACTTGTGGAAAGCTTCCGGTTGCGAGGTAGAGGGCACAATGCCTGCGCCCTCTACCTCGCAAAAGAGATGGTCGATCACAGAAATGTTGGAGAGGTCCTCTTAGAGGTTCTCCTATGGCGCGCAAGCGGATGGGCTAAGAGGGAGAGCTAACGCGTTGCGGTTGTGCCATGTCCACTTCCCAGCTGGCAGTTTCTGTTCTTGCCTGCGCACTTCGTGATACAGACACCAGATGAACTGCCACAACCGGTACAGGCGTTGAGAACTGAACAGAACGCGCTTTTTGGACAATCGCTATCTTTCGTACAGGTTGAGAGTTGGGAACAGAACTGGTTACACCCGCAATGGCCTGCTTTACCTTTGGTGGAGGTGAAGCAATAACAGTTCGTGTTCGGGTTGTTCTTACAGTTCACAAACCCACCACTGCAGTTTCCTCCACCACCAGGACACGCCTGACTTCTCTTAGCCAGGGCGGCTCCAGGAATTGCCGAGGCCAGAGCCGCGCCTGCCAGAGTGCCTGCAACGCGACGTATCGCGGTACGGCGTCCGATCTTTTCATCAGCCATCGTTTTGCTGATGTCTTCAAACCAATTAGCCATCGTCATCTCCTTTCGAAGCGCAGCGATACGCTGTGCCTCACTGTAGGGTTCTGTCCATTGCAAAACCCACTTCATCAAGACAAGAATACTAAAGGCCGCACTACGAGAACTACAGAATGCCTGGCGATGTGCAGAAAATGGCCGATTTCGATAGCATGGCCTGTGCCATTCAGTAAATCTGGCCGTTGAATCTAGCCAACCTGGCAGATTACGGGAGTTCAGGCATTCTATCTCTCCTTACACCGGATTAGCGATATGATTGTGAGATAGATAATCGATCACAAATATCAATACTGGGCTATTAGTGGAAGAAGGCTGAGAAGTACTTCCAGGAATGGATGGGGAAGGAAGTAGGGTTCCTCAAAAGGAGCACACGAACCTGATGCTGGCTCTTACGCCGTAAGAGTAGCGTTAGGGAATCACGTTGGGTTGTCGAAATAGCTGCACGCTTCTATCAAAGAAATCATAATCTTAATAGATTGCTTTTGTCAAGAGTATTGGCCTGACATCCACTCATAACTCGGGGTGCAGGGGGTTCACCCCTGCCGGGGTGCGGGGTGTCCCCGCTTGCTTCCCCTCCCGTCCTGACGGGCCGTAGGCCCGCTGCAAGAATTATGAGTGGATGGCAGTATTGGCAAAAGGAACAATCACAAGGAAAGGAATCGGCTATCAGCGGTGAATACCAGCTTGGCTTTGATAGTGCTCGTAACTTTTAGTGATTATTTGCAACTTCTCTTGAAAGAGACAATCCTCTTCGGAATTATGCCTCAGCGCCCTTATGGCAACGATGAACGGGGGAGGAGCATCGTGATGGCAAACCAGAATCATCTTCATCTATTGGAGCAAGGGGTACCTGTTTGGAATGCCTGGAAGCAAGCGCATCCTCGCGCAATAATAGACCTGAGCAGGGCAAATCTGAGCAGGGCAAATCTGAGCGAAGTAGACTTGAGTGGAGCCCGTCTCTACCGGGTACGGATGAGCGAAGTGCTTCTCTACAGGGCCAACCTGAAGGAAGCTCGTCTTAATCAAGCCTGGTTAAGTAGTGCAGACTTAAGTGAAGCCGACATCAGTGCTGCGTATCTCAGCAGCGCCAATTTGAGCAAAGCGCTGCTCTATGGAACGAACCTGAGCGGCGCAGTGATGAGCGAAGCCTTCCTCATGGAGGCTCTGCTTTATAAAGCAGATTTGAGCAAGGCCCAACTATTTCGAGCGAATCTGAGTGAGGCCCATCTTTACAAGTCGAATCTGAGTGAAGTATATCTGAAAGAAGCCGATCTCAGTGGAGCGCACCTCAACGAAGCAATTTTAACGTATGCCGACCTGAGCAATGCCTATCTCAGCAAAGCCGATTTGCGAGGCGCAGACTTGAGCGGAGCGAATCTGAGCGGAGCAGACCTGAGTGGGGCCGATTTGCGAGGCGCGGACCTGAGCGGAGCAAATCTCAAGGGCGCATATATCGACAACTCATATCTCGATAGGGCCACTCCGGGCTGATTTGCCCTATGTCAGGTCTGGCTTCGTTGCCAGCCGCCACCAAGGATGTGTTAGGGAACAATTCAGGACGCATCGCGATACTGATGCTGGCGTAAGCGTTCCAATGCCCACATGTGTATGAACCATGTTCATACACATGTGGGCTCTTTTCCAGCACCCTCACCCCTGTGGCGGCTGTTGGTAAGGATTATATCCTGGCTGGTTGCCTGGCTGCGGCGGATATTGCGTCGCCTGTGGATACTGTTGTGGATATTGCTGCGGCCCCTGGTACGCCTGTCCGTATGGATTGGGCGCTGCCTGCGGTTCCTGATAAGGCTGCCCATAAGCGGTTGCTTGATACGGCGAGTAGGGTTGAGCGGGCTGCGCGCCAACAGCTCCGGTAAAGACAGGGCTTGCTACCTGCTGCCGCTTTCTGAACACGGGTAAGACGAGTCCAAGAACGCCCAGGATTGCGCCGGCGATGATCAACCAGATCGATTTCAACCATTCGTTGTCATAAAACCCATTGGGGTTGGCATTGTACTCGCTTGTCGTGTAGGTTCCCAGCACGTTGCCGCTGCTATCGTAAAAGACTAGCTTTTCAATTTGGTGGGCCTCATTGATAGTTGTGCCGTTTACATCCAGATCGATGCTGGTTGTGTCTGTGCGCGCAACAAAACTGATCGCGGTAGAGTTATCGATGTCGCTCTGGGCAACTGGCCTGCCAAAACTTCCGTTGAGCGCAACGAAGTAGTCCGAGGACCCATCGGCATTGATGTAAATGTTGCCTGTCTCCGAGCCATTACCGATATGGTAGTTAACGTTGTTCTGGCTAGTTTCATAAGTGACCTGGTGCGATCCCGCTGCGCCCCAGATCAGCCCCGCGATAACTAGAATGACGCCACAGACAATCAGACCCCAACGCCTGCTCAGTAAGAGGATAAGCAATCGAACCATAAGAATACGTCCTTTCATATGGATTTGTTCCTGCCTGGAGCCGCTCCGGCTGGAGTGGCAACCAGGCTATTCGTTCTTGATTGATATAATATTCGGCAACTAGTTGCATTTCTATGGTCTTTTCCACATCTGCCCTGGTAAAAATCTACATTTTCTTAGATCTGTCAATGGATCATCATGAGCGCCAGTCTGCCCCATGTAGCGAATCGGAACACAAACATCTATACGATGTACAACTCTTATCCCCCAAAACTCATCACTGATAAATGCGAAAAACTCTACTGGAAAATAGAGCAAAAGACTGCCATACTGCTGAAGGAATCTGGTCTGTGCTCGCGAACCGGCTTTACAGGGCGATTGATAGCGCCGCCGAAACCTAATTCCTGTACCAGAACTGATCCCAGGCCTGCCAGAAATTCTCACCCGTTGAAGATACCGTGCGTGGCCCCTCAACCACCACACCGGTTCTCCCCAAAAAATCATTAACTCTATCTGGAGAGGCAAGTTCGACCCGGAACGTCACCGGCCCCTGGGGTTTATAAGGCGCGGGCCAGTGTTGCTTCATGCTGATGGCCTGCGCTGCCCGCATCTCGATTAAAGAGCAGGCATCTCTGGGGGCCATGTTGCGCGACGAGAAACGGCCCAGACCTGTCTTGACGGGTGCCGTCACAACGCCTTCGCCGAGCAGCGCCGTTACCTCGCGACAGGTCGCCTCGTCGCCGGAAACGAAGATGGCAGGCACGTCCCAGCAACCCGCGACCGCCGCCAGTATGCCGCTTTCGCCGACCAGCGTGTCGTTGATCCAGGCATTGTACCAGGACTCTGAGGAGACGGTGTGGCAGAGGACCCCATCGGGTGTACCGGCCATGGCGTGCGCGCCAACGAATAGAATAGCGTCGCAGCCCTGCTCGAAAGGCTGGATATAGCGCGCCCAAGGATAGCCAAAGACGTATTGCGCGCCCGATTCCAGGCGGTCCGGTAGAAAACTCTTGAAACTATATGCGCCTCCTGCGCCGTGACAATCGACCACCGTGATATCGCTGGCACCGGCAGCGCGAGCGCCGCGCACTGCCGCATTCATCTCATCGGTATAGAGCTTGCGGCTCTCTTCATAGAATGGTTTTCCGGCTGAGACTTGCTCCCAGGTTTCGATACAGGAGATTCCTTCCATATCGCAGAAAATAACGACGCGCATATATCCCCCTCTAGAAATTTTTGTACGGGTCCAATCTGGGCCTTTTTGCCTTTGGTCTCGTCTTGCGTTTCTTGCTTCTCTCTTTTATAACGGGCGGCTCGTACTCGCGGTAAATCCTTTTGCCAATTTTCCAACCAAAATAGCCACACAGCACCGCGCCTATCACCGCGATTAAACCTGTAGCGATGCGAATATTGGTAAGCGCGGGAAAGGGTAGCACAAAACTCAACCCGTAGGCCAGATCGCCGCCGAAGCCGACGACGCCAATGAAAACGCTAAAAAACAGGCCAATGGTTACGCCAAGGCAGCAACCCAGCGGGCCGCCGTTGGCCTCACTCCGCGCCTCCGGTGGCAGTTGCGTTTCAGGTGAGGCAGGTAAAGGTAGCTCATCCTCTATAGGTACCGGTAGTTCGGGTTCTTCTGTTGTCAGGGGATCAAAAGCAGGTGCTTCTTGCTCCTGGTACGCTCTATATTCTTCCGGCTCCTGGTTGTCGCCGGTATTGGGATCGGGCATATATGGAATTGGCATTGTCTATCTGTTCTTCTGGTTTGAATGATAAGGCGGCTTAAAATGTGCCGAACTGGCGATCTCCCGCGTCACCCAGACCCGGCATGATGTAGCCGCGATCATTGAGGCTTTCATCGAGCGCCGCGATATAGATGTCGATGTCGGGGTGCGTTTGCGACAGCTTGAGCAGACCATAGGGGGCCGCGATGATGCCGACATAAGAGAGGCGTGGGATGCCGCGCCGTTTGAGAATATTGATGGCATCGATGGCCGAGCCACCGGTTGCGAGCATAGGATCAACGGCATAGCAAACCTGCAAGTCCACGCGATGGGGCAACTGGTTGTAGTACTCCATCGCCTGCAGCGTGTTCTCGTCGCGCCGCAGGCCCAGGTGCCAGATCTGTACATCGGGAATGACTTCGCGGAATGCCTCTGCCAGTCCCAGCCCCGCGCGCAGGATGGGCGTCACGCCGATGCCACCTGCCAGCCGCTGACCAACCATCGGCTCCAGGGGCGTTTGGATAGCCACAGGCTCTAGCGCCAGGTTCGCGGTTGCCTCGTAAGCCAGCAACGCGCCGATCTCCTTCACCAGGCGATAAAATTCAGGCGGTGGTGTATTCTTGTCACGCAGCGCCGTCATTTTGTGCGCCATCACGGGGTGGGTAGATATATGAACGCGAGGCAGGCCCAATACCTCGTCTCTTGCCGGTTGCGGCACTCCCTGCATCGGCAGGGCCGGTTTTCCTCCGGTTGATGTATCTGTTTCAGCCATGAGAGGTTCTCCTTTTGTACTATATCTTTTACACATTGTACCAGAGTCGTACAGATGCGTCGAGATGATGCAAGAAGGCATCCCATTTGCAACTTCAGCCGTCCTTGCTCTATACTATCAACATGATAGTCGGCGTCAGTCAAATCACATTACACCTGCCCATGTGCCATTCGTTGAAAGACAAACGGCAGATTGTCAAATCAGTGCTGGCGCGGGTGCGCAATCAATTTGAGGTCGCGATTGCCGAGGTCGATGAACAGGATCGCTGGCAGATCGCAAAACTTGGCGTGAGCTGTATCAGTAACAGCAGCCAGCACGCGGACGAAATATTGAGCCATGTCCGGCGTTATATAGAAGAGACACGACCCGATCTACTGGTGACCGATGCCGAGTCCGAAATCATTCATTGGTAGCTTCCATTTATGTCTGAACAAACTCCTCTCGCGTCTACCTATGTTCTCGGTGTGCGGGTAGACCGTCTTTCACAACAGCAAGCGCTCGATGCTATCGAGCGGCTCATTGCGCTGCGCCGCGCCAGCAGTAATACATTGCCCTGCCGGCAGATCATCACGGTGAATACCGAATTTGTGATGGCGGCGCAGCGCAACAGACTCTTCCGCAAAGCCATTAATTCCGCAGCGCTTGTCATTGCCGATGGTATAGGTGTTGTCTGGGCTACGCACTTTATGGGCTGTCCCACCCCTGAACGTATTACCGGAACCGATACGCTGGTGGCCCTGGCCCGGCGCTGCGCGAAAGCCGGGTATCGCCTCTATTTGCTGGGTGCTGCTCCAGGTGTTGCGGAACTGGCGGCAGCGCGTTTGCAGGAGCTTGCCCCGGGTCTAGAGATAGCGGGTACTTACGCCGGTTCACCTGCTGTGTCCGAGGAAGATGCCATCATTGAACGTATACAAGCTGCCGGAGCCGACGTGGTATGTGTTGCTTATGGCGCTCCGGCGCAAGACCTCTGGATTTATCGTAACCTTGAACGCTTACCCGCGGCCCTCGCTATGGGAGTGGGCGGGGCATTTGATTTCCTTTCGGGTCGCCAGCGCCGCGCGCCGCTCATCATGCAGCGCATGGGCCTTGAGTGGCTTTATCGTCTCTATCGTGAGCCATGGCGCTGGCAGCGTATGCTGGCAATACCACGTTTCATCGTGTTGATTTTACTGAAAGGGCGTAGGAAGCATGGACGCTGAATTTCATATAGCTAGAAAACGATTGCGCTCGCTGGTGGGTGATTTCGCGGGCAAGCGTGTGCTGGTGATAGGAGATATGGTAGCCGATGAATACCTGATCGGTCGACCCACGCGCATAGCTCGTGAAGCGCCGGTTCTGATACTGGAGCTCAATGAGGAACGCACGGTGCCTGGGGGAGCAACAAATGTGGCTGTGAATGCCTGCACTCTTGGCGCAGAGGTCTTCCTGGCCGGCGTTGTTGGGGATGATCTGCCCGGTCAGCGCCTGCGCCGGGCCATTCAGGAACTGGGCATGCACCAGGAAGGTCTGCTGACCGATACGCAGCGCCCGACTTCAACCAAGACGCGTATTATAGCTGGCAGTCCGCAGATTGTGCAGCAGCATATCGTGCGTATCGACCGCGTCGATACATCAGAAGTAGGCGAACCGCACCGGAGCACGATTATTGACTACATCCGGCAAGTATTGCCGCAGATGGATGCCGTGATGCTTTCCGATTATGAAAACGGCGTCATCAGCCCGCAGATCATTGAGTGCTGTATTCCCCTGGCGCGAGAACTGAATAAAGTGGTGGTGGTTGACTCGCATGGCTCACTCTTCCGTTTCCAGGGCGCCACGGCTCTCACGCCCAATCAACCCGAGGCCGAACTCACGCTCGGCACGACGATTAATTCCGAAGATGAATTGAATGAGGCCGGGCAGCGACTGCTGGAGGGCAGCAAAGCGCAGAGCGTTCTGATCACACGCGGGGCGGAGGGCATGAGTCTCTTTACCGTAGACCGGCCTCCTCTGCACCTGCCCGTGCATCGCCTGGACCATGCCAGCGAGATCGTCGATACTAACGGCGCGGGCGACACGGTAGCCGCGACTTTTACGCTTGCCCTGGCTGCAGGCGCTAGCTTCGCCGAAGCTGCCTATCTTTCTAACGCCGCCGCCGCCCTGGTGGTTCGTCGCCTGGGGTGCGCCAGCAATACGCCAGAAGAGTTGATGAAGGCGATTATGTAGGGCGGTTTCTCTTACACGCTGCTGTGGCTTGTCTCGTATCCGTTCTTGCTGTCCTCGGTAGGCATTGACAGGGGCAGTACGATGGAAAAAGTGCTGCCTTTATCGGGAGTGCTTTGTACCTCGATACGCCCGCCATGCTGTTCCACAATTTTATTTGAGATGTAAAGGCCTAATCCTAATCCGACATGCGAGCCTGTTTGTACCTCATTGCCGGGGACTCGATAAAAGCGGTCAAAAATGTGAGCTTGCTGCTCGGCCGATATGCCAAGTCCCTTATCATGGACGGAGATCCTACATACATCTCCGGTTCGTTCAACAGTCATAGTAATTGGAGAACCTGGAGGAGAATACTTGTACGCATTTGATAACAAATTGAGAATCACCTGGCCAATGCGGTCAGCATCTAGCTCGACTTCAATGGATTCATCAGGGACCTGGAGGGTGACAGGTGGCGTTGGATGAGTGCCCGCTATGAATTCATCCAGTGTATCCTGGCAGATCGCGCATACATCACTGCGTTGAGCGCGCAAGATAAGCTTTTCTGTCTCAATGAGAGAAATATCTAGTAAATCCTTCACCAGCATTTCCATGCGATGGATAGAGCGTTCTATAAGCTCCACGCTGCGCAGGTTATCCGACCCTTCGCGCGCAAATTGGCGATGCAAGAGCTGGATCATGCCTTTCATGCTCGCTAGAGGGGTTTTGAGTTCGTGCGAGACAACATTGAGAAACTCATCCTTTGCCGCGTTAGCTCGTATGAGTTCGGCAGTGCGCTCCTGTACCTTTTGCTCAAGAGACATCGCATACATTTCCAGCGCCAGTTGCTGTTCTTTGACCTGGTGTCGCAGCTGCCGCATTTGAACAGCGCGGAGTAAGGCGTTGATGCAGTATTCGCGGTCAATAGGCTTCTGAATATAGTCGTAAGCTCCACCGCGCAAGGCCTGAATCGCAAGCTCGTGCTCGCCATGGCCAGTAATCAATAAGGTAGGTGTCTCTGGCCTCAGCTCCTTGATTTTTGTCAGTAATGCCAATCCATCCATGCCGGGCATCTTGATGTCGCTTATTATGGCGTCATAATCATGCTCTTGTATCTGCTTAAGCGCCTCTAAAGCTGTATCACTGGTATCTACCTGTACGCCTGGAATGCGCAGGTACAGCGTTTGAGGAAGCGCCTGCAGTAGTGCCGGATCATCATCTACGATAAGTATGTGTGGTCTATCTGTCATGCCCGATACCTCATGATTTATCCAGATTTAACGGCAGTTGTATCGAGAAAAGGGCGCCACCCTCCTCGTGGTTCTGGACGATGATCGTGCCCTGGTGTTCTTTAATGATGCCATAGGTGATGGAAAGTCCCAGGCCAGTACCGGTCCCAACCTCCTTTGTCGTAAAGAACGGATCGAAAATGCGCTGTTCCAGCCCTGGCGGTATCCCTGGCCCGGTATCGCGAAAACGAATTTCCACACTATCTGCTTGTGCTCTGCAGGTGATGATAATGGTCTTGTATGGGGCATCGACCATCGCATCACGCGCATTGGTGAGCAGGTTGATGAAGACTTGCTCCAACTGGATGGCGTTGCCGATCACGACAATTCCCTCTTCGGGAAAATGCAGCCGTACTTCAATCTGCCGCAGCCGCAGCTGTTCCTGCATAAGCGAGATCGAGCGCTGGATTACCTGCGTAATGTCTACTGGCTCATGGCTGAACGAAGCGGCGCGTCCAAATGTACGCAGGTGCGAAATGATTTCCGTGGCCTTGCGTACTTGCTGCATCGCGCTGTGCAATTCTTGCAGGATTTGTTCAGGATTGGTATCGGCCATGCCAAGCTCGATCAGATCGATGGCGTTGCCTATGAACAGGCCAATGTTGTTCAGTGGGTTATTCAGTTCATGCGCGACGCCGGTGGTCAGTTCTCCGAGCGTTGCCAGCTTCCCGGCCTGCACCAGCTGTTCCTGTTTTTCGCGCAATTCCTGTTCGCGCCGCTGCACCTCCTCCGTTGTTTCCTTGAGATCGCTCATGATGTGAATCATGGCCTTGCGGCTATTTTCGAGGCGCAGGTTCGACTGGTACGAGTCCTGTAGAATATGCATGAGGGCACGACGCGAGTTGTCCAAACGCTCCGTTTGCCTGGCCAGCCGGCTGCGATCCTGCTCGTAGTCGGCCAGAATATGAATCATGGCTTTGCGCTGGTCGGCAAGTTTCCGGTTGAGCGTATTCAAATCGCTCAAGATGTGCATGAGGGCGCGTCGTCGCTCCTCGCTTTTGCGTACGCGTAATTCCAGGGCATTCTTCTGCTCTACCAGGCGTGCGTATTCGCGTTGGAGTTCCTCCAGGCTCATCTCCATGTGTGGAATGGTTTCCGGTAGGTGCTCCGGAGCAATAGGCATAGAAATCATCCTCGCAGGACCTTGTCCAGTTCACGCCTTAAGTTCTCGATCTCTTTCTCAAGCGCGATCATTTTCAACTCGCGCCCTACGACGACCTCTTCAAACTTCTCCAGGTCGAGAATCTTTTCCTGCAGCTCGGCCTTCGATTCCTGCAAGTCGCGCACGACCTTCTCATAAGCGCGCATATCACGCAGGATGCCGATAGCGCCGATCACTTTGCCGTCCGTATCGCGCAAAGCGGAAGCGTTAAGCGTGGTGGGAATGATTTCGCCGGAAGCGCTGCGTGGATTGAGACGAGCATTACGCGTCACGCCTCGTTCGATGACCTCGCGTAGGGCGGCCAGGAATTCACGCGTTTCCTCAGGGCTGATGAAACGCGAGAGAGATTGTTCCAGTACTTCGTCTGGACGGAAGCCCAATAGTTCGTAAACCGCGTCGTTGGCCTGCAAGATTTTTCCTTCCAGGTCGGAGACGAAGACCGGGTCGGGCGCATTCTTGATCAGGCTGTCGGAGTACGCCAGCGCTTTATCCAGTTCGCGCATATCGCGCAGGATACCGATGGCGCCAATCACATTCCCATAGGTGTCGCGCAGAGCGGAAGCGTTCAGGCTGGTAGGGATGACCTCGCCGGAGGCGCTGCGCGGGTTCAGGCGCGTATTACGGATCACGCCGCGCTCGATGACCTCGCGTAGGGCGGCGGTAAACTCTCTTGTTTCTTCAGGGCTGATGAAGCGCGAGAGGGACTGTTCCAGGACTTCATCTGTGCGAAAGCCTAACAATTCGTAGACGGCATCATTGGCCGAGAGAA
>DATGLD010000050.1:0-41777 GCA_035294305.1 Ktedonobacteraceae bacterium
ATGGTGATGCCGGGGGATCACATCGACATGACGGTGGAGTTGATCCAGCCGGTGGCGATGGAAGAGGGGGTCAAGTTTGCCATTCGCGAGGGGGGTCGCACCGTCGGCGCTGGCATCTGCACCAAGGTCGAGAACTAAGCAATCCAGGGGTGTCCCAAATACATGTGGACACCCCTGCGTATGAACTCCTGCTACAAAGCAAGGAGATTTCGTGCATAGGAGAAAAGGATACATGGCAACAGGAAGCAAGCAGCGGATACGTATTCGCCTGAAGGCATACGATCACCGCATTCTCGATCAGTCAGCGATGCAGATTGTGGATACGGCCCAGCAAACAGGAGCGCGGGTATCAGGCCCGGTACCCCTGCCGACAGAGATCGATAAATTTACCGTCATGCGTTCACCATTCATCGATAAGGATGCGCGCGATCAATTTGAAATTCGCACGCACAAACGCTTGATCGATATTATAGATCCAACTAATAAGACTGTTGAGGCCCTGACACGTTTGAATCTGCCCGCAGGCGTGGATATCGAGATCAAACTGTAGGAAAAATGTTCATGAACAAATCATCCTGTAGGGGTGGATTGATCGCGCCCACCGCCGATTTATCGGCCCTGGGATGGCCTGGTAAAATCTATGATCGGCCTGCACTCCCATCTTCTTCGGTGAATTTGTTCGTGTCATAATCTCACCCCTACGGTTGAGAGAAGAGAGGTAAGGAAATGCTCAGTGGATTGTTGGGCAGAAAAGTTGGCATGACCCAGGTATTTGGGGAAGATGGCACCGTCATTCCGGTAACGGTCATCGAAGCTGGTCCCTGTGTCATCACACAAATCAAAACGGTTGCCCACGACGGTTATGAAGCTGTGCAAATCGGTTTTGAGCAGAAGCGATTGAAGAGTGCCACCCGTCCCGAACTGGGGCATCTTGGACACAGCCTGCCATTATTGAAGGCGCAGCGTAAACGCTTGCAGACGTACCAGCAGGAACAGCGTGGGAAAAAGACCGCTGAGTCTGCCGAAGAGGGAACAGAGGTGGCCGTTCCAGCTGATGACGCGAAAAAAGATAAACAGATACAGAAGTTGTTGAAGGTACAGCAGAATCGCCAGCGGCGGCCAGGGCCGGAACTTGGCCCATTCAAGGTACTGCGCGAGGTGCGATTGCAGGATGGTACCAGCCCAGAAAAACTGGAACTTGGCGCGACTTTTGACGCCAGCCTGTTTACCGTAGGTGAGGAAGTCGACATCGTCGGCACCTCCAAGGGTAAAGGGTTCCAGGGTGGAGTGAAGCGGCATGGATTCGGCGGCGGGCCGAAGACGCACGGTCAATCGGATCGGACGCGCGCTCCCGGCTCAATCGGTTCGGGTACCACCCCGGGACGCGTGCTCAAGGGTACACGTATGGCAGGTCACATGGGGAATGATCGTGTGACCATCAAGAGTCTGCAAGTGATTCAAGCTGATCCTGAGCGCAATCTGCTGGTGGTGAAAGGTTCAGTGCCCGGAGCCAACGGCGGCTTGCTCATGATTAAGAAGCATGTGAAGAGGTAACGACGATGCCCTCGACTACAGTTTATAACATGGCCGGAGAGGCCGTAGAAGAGCTCGAACTGAGCGAGCAGGTGTTCGGAGTTATTCCCAATGTGCCTGTCCTGCACCAGGTTGTCACGGCGCAACTGGTGAATCGCAGGCAGGGCAATGCTTCGACGAAGACTCGCAGTGAAGTATCGGGTGGTAACAAAAAGCCCTACCGGCAAAAAGGTACCGGGCGGGCACGCCAGGGAAGCATTCGCGCGCCGCAGTTCCGGCATGGTGGTGTTGTATGGGGGCCAAGACCTCATTCCTACCATCATGATGTACCCAAGAAGATGCGCCGGCTGGCGATACGCTCAGCCCTATCGGATAAAGTTGCAAATGAGCAACTGGTTGTTGTTGAGAATTTGACGCTTGACGCTCCGCGTACCAAAGATATGGTGGCGATCCTGGAGAAGTTGCCGTCAGCCGAAGGCAAAAAGGTATTGATGATGCTGCCGAGGCGTGACGAGAATGTCGTCCTTTCGACGCGTAACATCCCAACCGCCAAGGTGCAGCATGTCTCATCGATCAACGTTGTTGAACTGCTGAAGCACGATTACGTGATTATGCCGAAAATGACGGTGCGCTGGATTGAAATGGTTTTCGGTGAAGGACTGAGCGCCGAAGAGGCAAGTCGCAGAATCGCCGAGGAACTGGACGCCGCAGAAAATACCCAGGATAGCGAGGAAACTGCTGCTCAAGAAACGACGGACGCCGAGGAACCGGCAGCGGAGAGCGACCTGGATAATGATGCAGCTGAGAACGCGGGTGAGGATGAAGGGGAGGATGAGAGCGGCGATGAAGACTTGTTAGCGGCAGAAGACGAAGAGGAGTAGGCACGATGGAAATCACTGAGGTGCTGCGTCACGGGGTCATCACAGAAAAATCGGTGGGCCAGCAGGAAAAATACAATAAATACACCTTCAAGGTGGCGTTAGGCGCGAATAAAATCGACGTTCGCCGCGCGGTTGAGACGATCTTTAAAGTAGATGTTGTCTCGGTCAATATCATGCGCATGCCTGGCAAGAAGCGTATGATCCGGCGTAAAGGAACCGCTCCTCGACCTCAAGAGGCCCGCGAGTGGAAGAAGGCGATTGTCACCCTCCGCGAGGGACAGTCAATCGACGCATTGAAGGCTTAAAGGGAGGGTGTTGAGAGATGCCAATTAGACAGTACCGTCCGACATCTCCTGGGCGTCGCGGCATGTCGGTTTCGACTTTCGAGGAGATTACAAAAACAAAGCCCGAGAAGTCTCTGACGGTCAGCTTGAAGAAACACTCTGGGCGTAATAATCAGGGTAAAATCACGACGCGCCACCGTGGAGGTGGGGCCAAGCGCGCTTATCGCCTGATTGATTTCAAACGCAATAAGCTCGGCGTACCCGCGCGGGTAGCCGCGATTGAGTACGATCCGAACCGTTCGGCTCGTATTGCCCTGCTCCATTATCTGGATGGTGAGAAACGCTACATCATAGCTCCACTGGGGTTGAAAGTAGGCGATAGCGTCGAAGCAGGACCGGATGCTGATATTCGCACAGGCAATGCCCTGCCCTTGAAGAATATCCCGACTGGCACCACGATCCACAATATTGAGTTGACTCGCGGCCGTGGTGGTCAGTTGGCTCGTGGCGCCGGTGTGGGCGCGCAGTTGATGGCGAAGGAGGGCGATTACGCGCTTGTGCGTTTGCCGTCAGGCGAGCAGCGCCGTATCCATATCCTGTGCATGGCAACCATCGGGCAGGTCGGCAACGTCGATCATGAAAACCGCAGCCTTGGGAAGGCCGGACGTTCGCGTCACCTGGGCCGTCGTCCAACTGTGCGAGGCTCGGTCATGAATCCCCGCGACCATCCACATGGTGGTGGTGAAGGGCGCTCACCGATTGGTGGCCAACCGCAGACACCATGGGGGAAGCCCGCGCTGGGCTACAAAACGCGCAAGAATAAAAGAACGGACCGCTTCATTGTCCGGCGTCGCAATGCTGGCAGGAGGAAGAAGTAAATGTCGCGCTCAAGGAAAAAAGGGCCATACATTCACGAATCGCTCAGAAAGAAAGTACTGGCGATGCTGAGGAGCGGCGACCGGCGAGTTATCAAGACCTGGTCGCGTGCCTCAACGATTTTCCCGCAGATGGTGGGAATGACGATAGGCGTGCATAATGGCAAGACGCACGTGCCTATCTATATCACGGAGAATATGGTAGGCCATAAGCTGGGTGAGTTTGCGCCCACACGCCACTTCCGTGGTCACGCTGGTGGCAAGAGCGAGCGCACCACTTCGGTGCGCTAGGGCTTGATAACTTGCCTCCACCGCCGGTGGTAGGCCCGATGTATCGCGCCCGGTGGGGTGTAGGGGCCAGATATGGTTGAACAAAGTAAATACTGAGGGAATCCCCCTGGAGGGACAGCGCCTGGCGCCTGTCCGCATCAGGGGAACTGGTGAGATGGGGCGCGATACATCGAGCCCCTACGAGAGGTACAACATGCAAGTCAGGGCTATTGCAAAAGACATAGGTATTCCGCCGCGCAAGATGCGCCTGGTCACTAACGCAGTCAAAGGCCTGCGCGTGAATGAAGCGTTAGCGTATCTTCAGTTTATGCCTAATGCAGGCGCAAAGCCGGTCAGCAAAGTTATCGCGTCGGCGGCGGCAAATGCTGAGAATAATTATAATCTTGATCCTGATGATCTGTATATTCTAAACATTGTGACGGATGACTCGTTCCGGATCAAACGTATTAAAGCGCGTCCACATGGCCGGGCGGCTCGCATTCTGCGGCGCTTCTGTCATGTAACGGTGATTGTCTCAGACGACCCGGCCGAGGTCGGCAGCCGGAGACGCTAAGAGAGAAAGGAGTATACTATTGGGACATAAGGTACATCCCATTGGTTTCAGGCTCGGCGTCGTGAAAGGCTGGCAGTCTCGCTGGTACGCTGAGCGTGATTACAAAGAATTGCTCGCGGAAGATCTCAAAATACGCAGCACAATCCAGAAAGAGCTTGCCAACGCCGCGGTCTCGCATATCGAGATTGAGCGTGCCGCCGCCAATCAGGTGACGGTCACGATCCATACCGCCAAGCCGGGTATTGTGATTGGCAAAAGCGGCGAAAAGGTCGATAAATTGCGCTCGACGCTGGAAGCGCAAACTAGGAAACGCGTCCGGCTCAATATCGTCGAAATTCGCCAGCCCGAATTGGATGCTTACCTGGTCGGACGCAGTATCGCAGAACAGTTGGAGAAGCGTGTTTCATTCCGGCGCGCTATGAAGCAGGCCGTGCAGAAGACAATGCGCGCCAATGCAAAAGGCATCCGTGTTGTTGTTGGTGGGCGCCTGGGCGGCGCGGAAATCGCTCGTACGGAGAAGGAAGTAGAGGGAAAAATTCCCCTGCACACCCTGCGCGCCGATATCGATTATGGCCTGGCGGAAGCCCACACGGCCTTTGGTGTAATTGGTATCAAAGTATGGATTTATAAGGGCGATATTTTGCCCAGCAAACGCCGCGAGCCCGGTGAATTGCAGGAAGCAGGGGCGCAGCCGGCCTTTACTCCACGTGAGCGTACCGAAGGTGGGGAGCGTCGCGGCGAGCGGCGTGCCCCACGTGGTGAGCGTGGAGGTGAGCGAGCCCCCCGTGGCGAGCGGCCACAGGGACAGGCCGGCGAGCGAGCCCCCCGCAGCGAGCGCAGTGGGCGTCCCCAGGGCGAGCGCCCGCCACGACCCCAGGGTGAGCGTGCCCCACGACCCCAGGGCGAGCGCCCGCCTCGCGCCGAGCGCTCACAGGCGCAGGGGGGCGAAAGAGCGCCTCGTCCGCCACGCGCTCAGGGCGAGCGCCCGGCCAGACCCCAGGGCGAGCGCCCACCTCGCGGTAGTCGGACTGGAAGTACCGAACAGGCACCACAGTCGCAGCCAACAGCGGCAGCTCCAGAAGCGGCGCCTGAGGCGCAGGCCGCCTCTGCTGTTCAAGAACCCCAGGTTCAGGAGGTCCAGGGCACTGAGACACAGGCCGCTGCTATGCCGCCAGCGCCTCCGGCAACGCCGGAAGAGGGTGCAGGGAGCGCTGAGTGATGATTGCAAGGCAGGTGGAAATGCCGCCGGGCAGTGCTTGTTCGGCGTTCATCCACCTGTATGGAATGGATAGAGGAGAATTGAGCCATGTTATTGGCGCCATCACGATATAAATACCGCAAGCAGCATCGCGGTCGTATGAAAGGGGCTGCTCAGCGCGGCAGCACTATCGCTTTCGGAGAGTATGGCTTGCAGGCCCTCGAGCCCTGCTGGTTGGAGGCCCGCCAGATCGAAGCGGCCCGTATCGCGCTGACCCGTTTTATGAAGCGCGGCGGCAAAGTGTGGATCCGCGTCTTCCCCGATAAGCCTATTACAGCCAAGCCGGCAGAGACACGTATGGGTAGTGGTAAGGGTGCAGTCGATCACTACGTAGCAGTCATCAAACCGGGGCGAATCATCTTTGAGATCGGCGGTGTCAGCGAAGAGGTCGCCAAAGAAGCGGTCCGCCTGGCCAGTCATAAGCTGCCCGTGAAGACCCGCTTCTTAACACGAGGGGAGGCAGAGAGTGTCGAAAGCTAATGAGCGTCGCAAACAGATACACGAGTACACCTATGGTGAAGCCAACCGCGAACTGAAAGAATTGCGCCTGAAGCTGTTCAACCTGCGCTTGCAGCAGCAGCGCGGTGAAGTAAAGAATAATCGTATCTTCGCTCAGACGCGCAAAGATATTGCTCGCCTGCTGCACCGCTTGACAGAGTTGGAGACTGAAAATGACACAGCAGAGTAATACTGCTACCACGCAGACCCCTGTGAAGAACCGTCGCCAGCAAAAAGTTGGGCGCGTGGTCAGCAATAAAATGGATAAAACTATTGTTGTCGCTGTAGAATCGCTGAAACGTCATCGCATCTACAAGCGCACATACAAGCAAACCAAGCGTTTTCACGCGCATGATGAAGAGAATACCTGCCAGATCGGCGACATTGTGCGCATCGAGGAAAGCCGCCCGCTAAGTAAAACCAAGCACTGGCGGCTGGTAGAAATTATTAAGCGCGGCAGCGGTATTGTGCCGGTGGAAGAAGTACTGGCTGAAGTCGACCCCGACATCATTTCCGCCGCGAATGAAGCGGAAGCGGAAGAATAAGGAGAGATCAGGATGATTCAGCCACAAACACGACTGAAAGTCGCCGACAATACGGGAGCAAAAGAAATCATGTGCATCCGCGTCCTGAGTGGGTCGGCGAAAAAGTACGCGGAAATAGGGGATGTGATCAAAGCCTCTGTCAAACAGGCCGCGCCTAATGGCCAGGTGAAAAAAGGCGAAGTAGTGAATGCCGTAGTGGTACGCGTGGCTAAAGAATATGTCCGCTCCGATGGCTCGCATATTCGCTTTGACGAGAATGCCGCGGTGATCATCGCTGCCGGTAATAACCCCCGTGGCACGCGTATCTTTGGCCCGGTGGCACGCGAGTTGCGCGAACGGAACTTCATGAAGATCATTTCGCTCGCGCCAGAGGTACTTTGACAATTGCTAAGGGAATTTCCCCTGTAGGGACAGCGCCTGGCGCCTGTCCGCCTCGGGGTCCCAGAACAGGCACCAGGCACTGTCCCTACAGGGGCCTTGCCAGTCGTGCTGGTTCGTTGAAGTTTGTCGTCCCAACGGAACGACAAAGACAAACGATAGACTTTTGAGGGAAAAATGGCAACAAAGCAGAAAGAAAAAAAGCCCCTGCACCTCGCCAAGATGAATATTAAGAAGGGCGACACCGTCTTGATCATCACCGGCAAGGATAAGGGCAAGCAGGGAACAGTATCGCGGGCGATGCCCCAGTTCGACAAAGTGATTGTCGAGGGCTTGAACATGGTCAAAAAGCACGTGCGCCCGCAAGGTCAGACGCGCCAGGGAGGCGTGATCGATAAGGCAATGCCGATTCACGTTTCGAATACCATGCTGATTTGCACCGAGTGCGGGCAGCCGACACGCGTGGCGCATGATCGCCGCCCCATGGGGGCCGATCAGAAGATGCGTAAGGTGCGCGTATGCAAGAAATGCGGTAAGATCATCGAAGATCGGACGAGGAGTAGTTAAACGCTATGGCATCAAGGCTCAAAGAAAAGTATCAAAAAGAGGTCGCGCCTGCCCTGCTGAAGGAGTTTAACTACAGGAATCCAATGCAGGTGCCCACCATCAATAAGGTTGTCGTCAATATCGGTATGGGCGAGGCCATCCAGAACAGCAAGGCGATGGATGCGGCCGTCTCCGACCTGGCGGCAATTACCGGGCAGCGGCCGGTGATTACGCGCGCGAAACACTCAGTAGCGGCCTTCAAGCTGCGTGAGGGCATGCAGATCGGCTGCATGGTGACATTGCGCGGTGACCGCATGTATCAATTCCTGGATAAGTTGATGAACGTGGCTCTGCCGCGACTGCGTGACTTTCAGGGAGTATCGCCGGAGGCGTTCGATGGCCGCGGCAACTATACGCTTGGGTTGCGCGAACAATTGGTGTTTCCCGAAATCGACTATGACAAGGTCGATAAAGTACGGGGAATGGAAGTAAGTATTGTAACGACGGCTCGCACCGATGAAGAGGGGCGAAGGCTGCTCAGGTTGATGGGCATGCCCTTTAGAAAATAACACTGGAGAGTGGAATGGCAAAAACATCAATGATTGTGAAGTCGCAGCGCAAGCCCAAACATAAGGTGCAGCAGCACAACCGCTGTCAGATCTGCGGGCGACCGCGTGCCTATATGCGTAAGTTTGGCCTGTGCCGCATTTGCTTCCGCGAGCGAGCGCTGCGCGGTGAATTGCCCGGCGTAACGAAGTCGAGCTGGTGACGGAGGATGTTGTTCAATGAATATGACTGATCCTATCGCGGATATGCTGACACGTATTCGCAATGCGGCTGCTGCAAAGCATACGCGCGTACTCATCCCGGCCTCGAAAATGAAGCTGGCCATCGCGCGCGTGCTCAAAGAAGAGGGCTACATTAAGGATATCGAAATCTTACGGGATACACCACAGGGGACGCTTCGTCTGACGCTGCGCTACGTGGATAAGCGCCCGGTATTGACACAGTTGAAGCGGGTCAGTAAGCCAGGACTGCGTGTGTATACAAAACGGGCTAACATCCCTCGTGTCCGTGGAGGACTGGGAGTAGCCATTCTCTCGACGCCCAAAGGACTGATGAGCGGCCAGAAGGCCTATCAACAGGGCCTGGGTGGTGAAGTCGTTTGCTACGTCTGGTAATCAAGGCAGGAGGGTAGAAATGTCTCGTATTGGACGCGCTCCAATCACTGTGCCGCCAAAGGTGCAGGTGAGTTGGACTGAGGACAACCTGGTGACGGTCAAGGGTCCCAAGGGAGAGTTGAAATATCAGGTCGATCCCGATTTGACGCTGCACCTTGAGGACAGTAAGCTAAGCGTGACTCGTCCCTCGGAAAGTAAAGAACATAAAGCGAAGCATGGCCTGTATCGCACGCTGATCAACAATATGGTTGTGGGTGTGACACAGGGATATACGAAGTCACTGGAAATTCACGGCGTCGGCTACCGCGCGAATAAGGTGGGTGATAACCTGGTGATCCAGGTGGGATATTCCCATCCTGTCGAAGTGCAGCCGCCCCCGGGAATAACCTTATCCATGGATGGCGTCGATCCGGCGACCAAAGCTACTAAGGTGAGTGTGAGTGGTATCGATAAGCAGTTAGTAGGCCAGGTTGCCGCGAGCATTCGCATGATTCGCAAGCCCGAACCATACAAGGGTAAGGGTATTCGTTACGCAGGTGAGGCAGTTCGCCGCAAGGCCGGCAAAGCCGGAAAAGTCGGTGGTAAGAAGAAATGATAAAGCAATTTAATGCAAATAAGGCGCGCCTGAAGCGGCACCGCCGTATGAGAAGCCGCCTGGAAGGCTCACACGAGCGCCCGCGCTTGAGCGTCTTCCGTAGCGGGCATCATATCTACGCGCAGATCATTGATGATACGACCGGCCAGACTCTGGCCGCAGCATCGTCCCTGGAAGAGGCGTTGCGCGGTTTTAAACCGGTGCGGAAAGCCGCGCCGAAAACAGAACAGAAAGCCGCGATTACTGAGGAAGCTGCCATAGAGGTGGCGGAGATGGCTCCCGCTGCGAAAGGCAGGGGCGCGAAGCAGGCTCCCAAAGCGCCGGCAAAAGGCGCACAGCCCCAGAGGGGCGGTAAACCGGCTGCGCAGGCGAAGACCATCCTGGCTCCCGCGCAAAAAGGCTCGACCAAGACACCGGTCGAGGCCCTCGCGGCAATCGCAGACAACCGCAAGGTCGCCGTCGCTCGTGAGGTCGGCAAGTTGGTAGCGCAGCGCGCGAAGGAGAAGGGTGTCAGTCGCGTCGTCTTTGATCGTGGTGGCTACGCCTATCATGGGCGCGTGGCCGCCCTCGCGGAGGGCGCTCGTGAAGTGGGCCTGGATTTTTAAGGCCGCCAGGAGAAAGAGATGCCAAAAATAGATGCTTCAAAACTGAACCTGGAAGAAACAGTCGTGCAGGTTCGTCGCGTATCCAAGGTGGTGAAAGGTGGCCGCCACTTCAGCATTCGCGCCATTGTGGTCGTGGGCGATCATAACGGCCATGTTGGATTAGGCCTGGGCAAGGCCGCCGAATATACAGATGCGATTCGTAAGGGTGTGGAAGACGCCAAAAAGCACCTCATCGAGGTGCCACTGGCCGGAACCACAATTCCTTTTATGGTAAAGACGCGCTTTGGGGCCTCGGAAGTCATGCTCAAACCTGCCGCCCCTGGTACCGGTGTAATTGCAGGCGGCCCGGTGCGTGCCGTCATGGAAGCGGTAGGTGTCCGTGATATCTTGACGAAATCACTCGGAAGCACCAACCCTGGTAATACTGTCATGGCCTGCTTGAAGGGCCTGCAGGAGTTGCGCTCGGCAGAAACCGAGGCCGCGCTGCGTGGCAAGACGGTCGTTGAGGTGGTAGGTAAGAAGCAGGCCGAGCGCCTGGCCCTCGCCGCTGCCAGCGCCGCCGAGCAGATGGCCCAGGCGCGGACAGCTCGCGAAGAGGAGGCCCGCGAGAGCAGGTCTGCCCCAGGGCGCAGGAGCGGCGGTGATCGTCGTGGCGACCGCGGAGACCGCGGCGAGCGTGGTGAACGCCGTGGCGGTGGTGAGCGCCGCAGATAGGAGTGAGTGACTGAGATGGCAAAATTGCGTATTAAATACGTCAAAAGCGCGATTGGTTATGCGAAAGATCAGAAAGAAACCATTCGTTCATTAGGATTGCGTAAACTCCAGCAAACGGTTGAACACGAAGATCAGCCCGTGATTCGTGGCATGATCCGCAAAGTCAGTCACCTGGTAAAGGTAGAGGAAGTAGTCTGATGAAACTGAGCGATTTGCGGCCAGCTCCTGGTTCGCACAAGCGTGAGCGGCGCGTTGGCCGTGGCCATGGCTCCGGTCGCGGTAAGACCGCCGGCCGTGGAACCAAAGGTCAGAAGGCCCGCACCGGCGGAACAATACATCGAGCATTTAATGGCGGTCAGACGCGCCTGTCGAAACGCCTCCCATTCATGCGCGGCCTCGGCAACAGCAATGCGCCTTTCCGCCACGATTATTCTATTGTGAATGTGGCCGATCTCCAGGTCTTTGAGGCCGGTACGCAGGTGACGCCTGAAGAGCTGGTGCAACAAGGCCTCATGACTAAAGCCGAGAGCAAGAAACTGGTCAAGATTCTTGGCGATGGCGAAGTTGATCGCGCCTTGACCGTGCGCGCCCATAAATTTTCGGCCAGCGCGCGTGCTAAAATTGAGGCAGCAGGCGGGTCAATCGAGATCATCCCCACGAAAGTATATGAAAAGACAAAGCGACGTAAGGACGAGGATAAAAAGGCGGCAAGTCAACAGAACACCAGGGCGTAAAAACTCGTTAGCCCTGGTAGAATGCCTTTTTTTCTTGGATCTCCTTCCTGGTGCGGCAGGATGAGGTATGGGGGCCAGATGTATCGCGCCCCCCCGCTAGAGCCAAGGGATGGAGACCCTTTTCAATACGTGAAAGGAGCTTCCCATGTGGGAACGTCTGCGGAGCATCTGGACTATTCCTGATCTGCGCAAGAAAATACTCTTCACTATAGCGATGCTGCTGATCTTCCGCGTCCTCGCTCATATCACCGTACCCCTCTCGCCTACGGAACAGAAGGCCCTGGCCGGTCTATTCACATCGAGCGGGGGCAACCAGAATCTGGGCCAGCTACTTGGCCTGCTGGATGTGTTTTCCGGCGGGTCTCTGCAACAGTTCTCGATTGTAGCGCTGGGAGTCTACCCGTATATTACGGCGACCATTGTAATGCAGCTCCTGCAGCCAATTATCCCGGCCTTAGAGAACATGATGCGCGAAGGCGAAGCCGGTCGTCTCAAATTCAGTCAGATCACGCGTATCATCACCGTGCCACTGGCGTTCTTACAGGCGTTAGGGCAGGCCGCCATTTTCGAGCGCGCCAATGTCCTCACAAACTTTAACCTGTTCAGCAGTCAGTACTGGTTGGAGTCACTGGCCATCCTGATCACACTGACAGCTGGTACAATGATCCTGGTTTGGCTTGGTGAACTGATCACTGAAAACGGCATCGGCAACGGTATCTCGATCATCATCTTTGGTGGTATCGTCAGCCGTATTCCAAGCTTCATTCAATCAGGTTTTACGGCCAGTTCGTCATCTTCTGGCGGCGGTGTTGTGAGCCTCGGAGTCTTCTTGCTGATCGGTCTGATTACAATTGTTGGCATTGTCTACATCTATCAAGGGCAGCGTCGCGTACCGATTGAATATCCGACGAAGCGTATGGTTGGGCGTGGTATGCTGGTGGGTACGGCGCAAAGAACCTACATTCCCATGCAGGTCAATAGCGCCGGTATGATCCCCCTGATCTTCGCGCAATCCATGCTGATCTTCCCGGCAGTGCTCTCGCAGTACCTGATCGGCAGCAATACCGGGTGGCTACAGGCCGTAGCAAACTGGGTCGGAACCAATATCGCCAATACGAGCCTGTGGTACTACTGGGCCATCTACTTTGTCCTGGTCGTAGCATTCACCTACTTCTATGCCTATGTGGTCTGGCAACAGCAGAATATTCCCGATAATTTGCAGAAGCAGGGCGCTCATATTCCTGGCTACCGTCCAGGCGAGACGACGCGCCGTTACCTGAACGAAATTTTGAATCGCATTACGCTGGCAGGGGCTTTGTTCCTGGGCATTGTAGCGGTTTTGCCGTTCGTCGCCCGTGTTGGCGGCAACCAGTTGCTTAGCAGCGCGGCGCTGCTGATTGTGGTTGGCGTCGTGCTGGATACGGTTCGGCAGATTGAGGCTCAGATGGTTATGCGTAACTATTCGGGGTTCCTGACGTAATTATCGGCTCAATGTCGAGCCACTATTCCATCGGAGGGTAAAGAAACGTGTACATTATCCTGATCGGCGCGCAAGGCTCGGGTAAGGGAACACAGGCGGATTTGCTTTCGCGTGCGCTTGGTATCCCGCATATATCCAGTGGAGACCTGTTCCGAAAAGAGCAGGAAGAGCAGACCGAACTGGGCTTGAAAGCAAAGGCCTACCTGGATCGCGGAGAGCTCGTCCCTGATGAAATCACGGTGGCGATGGTACTTGGCCGCCTGAGCAAGCCGGATTGTGCGAAAGGGGTGTTGTTGGATGGCTTCCCGCGCACAATTCCACAGGCGCAGGTGCTGGATAAAGGATTGCAGGAGGCCGGTAGGCGGATAGACCTGGCGATCTACCTGGATGTTCCCCGCGAGGAACTGCTTCACAGGTTGTCCGGGCGCTACATCTGCCGTGCCAACCAGCACGTTTACAATATCTACACCCACCCGCCCAAAGTTCCAGGCGTGTGCGATATCGATGGGAGTGAATTGTACCAGCGCTCCGATGATACAGGAGAGGCCGTACAGCGGCGGCTCGACATCTTTTTCAATGAGACCATTCACCTGCTTGGCTATTATGGCCAGCAACAGAGGCTTGTGAAAGTGAATGGTAATCAAAGTATCGAACAGGTGCAGGCTGCCTTGCTGGACGTGATACGAAAATTATCTGAGCCGTCTTGAACAAGGGTAAACCATGGCAATCATTATCAAGTCGCGGGAAGAACGAGAGAAGATGCGCGAGGCAGGTCACATTGTGGCCGAAGTCCTGGCAAAGTTGCGTAGCGCCGTCCGTCCAGGCATTACCACGGCGGATCTGGATGCTATAGCTGAGGCAGAATTGAAGCGTTGGGGCGCTAAAGCTAGTTTTTTGGGCTATCACGGTTACCCGGCCTCGATCTGTACGTCAGTAAACGATGAGATTGTGCATGGCATCCCTGGCAAGCGCGTCCTGCACGATGGCGATATTATCAGCATTGATTTTGGCGCTATCTATCATGGTTGGCATGGCGATTCTGCAATTACCGTGCCTGTCGGTGAGGTTTCGCCAGAGGTGAGACGCCTGCTAAAGGTGACCGAGGATGCCCTCTATCGCGGTATCGCCGCGGCGCGAGCAGGCAATCGTGTATCGGATATCGGTCGCGCGGTGCAAACCTTTGTAGAAGCGGCGGGCTTTTCAGTAGTGAGGCAGTACGGAGGTCACGGCGTGGGCCGCAGCATGCACGAGGACCCGCAGGTGCTGAACTATATCGAGAAGGGCCAGCCTAACCCGCCGCTTCGCCCCGGGATGGTAATCGCTATCGAACCAATGGTCACAATGGGCCAGAAGGAAACAGAGGTGTTGCCCGACAACTGGACGGTGGTCACCGTCGATAAGAGCTACGCCGCCCACTTTGAGCATACCGTGGCGATTACCGAAGGAGACGCCGACATCCTGACGCTCTAGCGAGATGGCTCTCCAGGGGTGGGCGTAGAGACCAGATTGATGGAAGGGAGCCCTGACCGGGCGACCTCCCTGGCTAAACGAGATAGGAAGAAATTCCCTCTCGACAATGTTATTATAATGTGTTATAATTCGTAGTTGGCTGCAGCAGTTGACACTGCTGCCATTTTATCATGGAATCATTACCGAAAAATTGGCCGTCATTAGAGAAAGGAAGATATGGCAAAGAAAGACGAAATTGAAGTGGAGGGTAAAGTCATTGAGGCCCTCCCCAACGCCATGTTCAAGGTGGAGATCGATGAACAGCACCAGGTCCTTGCGGTGCTCTCAGGACGTATTCGGATGAATTTTGTGCGGATCGTGCCGGGTGATAAGGTGAGGGTTGTGCTGTCACCTTATGATCTGACACGCGGTCGAATTACGTGGCGTGTGAAATCGTGAGGCGGAGCTTCCTCTGTTTCACTCTTCCATTTCTTCTCAGCGGCTTCTTTTTTGACGGTTTGGAGCAAGCAGGCAGGTAATCAGAAAAGCGAGAGCCTTCCTACTTCCTGATTTTTTCACTTTTTGTGATTTTTTAGAATTTGAACTGCATTGAGTTGAGGAGGGCAACCATGAAAGTGCGCGCCTCGGTAAAACCGCGCTGTGAGCATTGCAAGGTAATCCGGCGCAACCGCGTAGTGATGATTATCTGTAGCAAGGATCCCAAGCATAAACAGAGGCAGGGTTAAATGCGAGTTGCTGTAGAGGTGACCTCGCAAGGGTGACACAAGGAGAACGCAAGTAAACTGGGTCACCCCTACATAATTTGGAGGAAAAGATGGCTAGAATTGCCGGCGTTGACATTCCACGCGATAAGCGCGTGGAGATTTCGCTGTGCTACATCTACGGGATTGGCCTGACAACCAGCCGCAAAATCCTGGAACGAACACGAATTAACCCCGATACGCGGGTAAAAGATTTGACCGAAGAAGAGGTCAACCGCTTGCGTGAGGTGATCGACCGCGAATATAAGGTCGAGGGCGATTTGCGGCGCGAAGTGGATATGAATATCAAGCGGCTGATTGAGATCGGCTGCTATCGTGGTATGCGTCATCGCCGCAACCTGCCGGTGCGTGGGCAGCGCACACGCACCAATGCGCGCACGCGGCGTGGACCAAAGAGAACTGTGGCAGGCAAGAAGAAAGCTACGGCAAAGAAGTAACGCTGGGAAGGTATTGCAAGAATGGCAGACAAGAAGAAAACAACGGCAGGCAAACCCAGGCGGCGTGAACGTAAATCGATACCGCGTGGGCAGGCGCATATACAGGCCACATTTAATAATACAATTGTTACATTAACAGACCCCAATGGTAATGTCATTTCCTGGGGCAGTGCCGGCGGCCAGGGCTTCAAAGGCTCCCGCAAGAGCACTCCTTATGCCGCACAGGTCACCGCAGAGTCGGCAGCGCGTAAAGCGATGGAGCATGGTCTGCGACAGATCGAAGTGTTTGTCAAGGGGCCCGGTTCTGGCCGTGAGGCCGCAATCCGCTCATTGCAATCCGCGGGTCTGAATATTACATCGATCATTGATGTTACACCTATTCCGCACAATGGTTGCCGGCCGCCAAAAAGGCGCCGTGTGTAATTCGATCTGTGCGTTGTGAGGAGGATTCGATTAGATGGCACGTTATACCGGCCCCGTCTGCAAACTGTGCAGGCGTGAGGGGGTGAAACTTTTTTTGAAGGGCGACAAGTGCATGATGAATTGTACGCTTGAGCGCCGCAATACTCGCCCAGGACAGCATGGCTCGAGCCGTGCGCGCAAAGCATCAGGCTACGCACTCCAGTTACGTGAGAAGCAGAAAGTACGCCGTACCTATGGTATGTTAGAGCGGCAGTTCCGCAGGCAATTCGATATCGCGGCCCGTCGTCCCGGTAGGACCAGCGAGAACCTGATGCAGGTGCTCGAGATGCGGCTGGATAATCTGGTCTATCGACTGGGCTTCGCCGATTCACGAGCACAGGCTCGCCAGCTGGTCTGTCATGGGCATTTTGCGGTAAATGGCCGCAAGACTGATGTACCTTCCTTTATTGCGAAACCGAATGACGTGATCTCCGTTCGTGAGCGAAGTAAGGGACTCGAGTACTTCAAGACCCGCGCGCTGCTCCTGGCTCAGAAAGGCGTTCCCGCGTGGTTAAGCCTGGACGTTGACGCGATGACCGGTCGCGTGCTCTCGCTGCCGGTACGAACAGACCTTGAATTGCCTTTCGATGAGCAGAAGGTGGTTGAATTATATCAGCGCTAAGTTCATGCGTTGATGTTTGCCGGCGGTTGGGTATATGCCTTTGGCATCTTGCCTGCAAGGGTGGGATTGGTAAAAGGCGCAGGACTCTTGGACTACCAACTTACGCGGTTTCTCCTGTGTAGAGCTAGAGGCAAGTTGGGAAACGGGCAGTAATTCATGGTAGGAAAAGAAAGGCAGGTTGAACCTTGCTAGATATTACTCTGCCTCGCATTAAAAATACAAAAACACAAGGAAACTATGCGAGCTATGATATTGAACCATTAGAGGCGGGCTATGGGATGACCCTGGGCAATGCGCTGCGACGTGTGTTGCTCTCCTCGCTGCCCGGTGCGGCGGTAACCTCTATTCGTATCGAGGGCGTGCAACACGAGTTTCAGGATATTCCCAATGTAATGGAGGATGTCACCGACATCGTATTGAATGTCAAGAAGCTTCGCCTGCGCTCCTTTTCAGACCATCCCGTTTCAATGCGCCTGGAGGTGAACGGCGAGCGTGTGGTGACTGCCGCCGATATCATGGCTCCCAGCACTGTCGAGATTGTCAATCCTGATCTCTACATTGCCACATTAGACAACGAGAATGCTCATCTCGAAATGGAACTGGTTGTTGAGACCGGCAAGGGCTACGTCCCTGCCGACTCAAAAGAAGACCAGCCCATCGGGGTGATACCAATAGATGCCATTTACACGCCTGTGCAAAAAGTGAATTATACCGTTGAGCATACACGTGTAGGGCAAATGACAAACTATGATAAAATTGTTCTTGAAATCTGGACCGATGGCACAATTCCGCCGGATGAGGCGTTGCGCCAGAGTGCCGATATTCTGGTACGCCATTTTACGCAGCTTGCCAACTACCGCGCGACTTTGACCGAGCCGGAGAAGGCGCCGCTGAGCAGCATACCAATCCCACCGAAGATATACGATACTCCTATCGAGGAGCTCGATCTTTCGGTTCGCGCGTATAACTGCCTCAAGCGCAGTAACATTACGAAAGTTGGTCAGGTGCTTTCCATGAATGAGGAAGACCTGCTCGGCGTGCGAAACTTTGGTGAGAAGAGCCTGCAAGAGTTGCGCGAGCGCTTGCTGGCGCGCAATTTCCTGCCGAATCCACGTACCAGCGCGGTTGGGGCCGATTTAGACGGCGATCACGAAATGGAGGAATAAGGTGAGGCACCGAGTTGCCGGTAATCGGATGAGCATGCCTGAGCCGCGTCGACGATCGGCTCGGCGTAATCTCATGGTAGGTCTCATCCGCTATGATCGTATAAAGACCACGGAGGCGCGCGCTCGTGCCATCCGCGGGGAGACGGAAAAGCTGATTTCTATTGCTATCAAGGGCTATCTGGCCGCTCGACAGCATCTGAATGAGGTGGTTGGGGACGATGAGAAGGCCGCGCAGATACTCGCTTTCGCGCGCCGCGGTCGTTTCTCACTCGACAAAAAGGTGGCTTCCAATGAGGAGCGCGCCGATATGGGCAAGCCCCCTCTGACTGATAAAGGCCGCAGGTTCCTGGAGAATAAGCACAGGGAGCGTCGCAATGAACTACTTCGCATCATCTCGAATGAAGATGAGGCCGACAGGGCTCTGCAGGCTGCATATGAAGCGATGGCTATCGAATTGCATGCGCGCCGCCGCATCCTGCAATCGATTCCAGACGAGCTGGTTGTCAAGAAAATCTTTGACGAGTTGGCCCCGCGCTATACTGGCCGCCCCGGTGGCTATACGCGCATCACGAAGCTGGGCAAGCGCCAGGGTGACGCCGCCGATATGGCCCAGATCGCCCTGGTATGATTGATCGCGGGCAGTGCCGCTAATGAAGCTTACCAGGCAAAATCGAGAAGAATCGGCCTGCCATGTCATTCCTCGCCTCGCTCAGAATGACAGGTGAGATTGTCCACTTCTCGGTTTCCTGATACTGGCCGTGAAACTTTAGCAACGGCCCCATTGAGAGACTATGAAACTCGCCTGTGGCATTGAGTATGACGGTACCGGTTATCATGGTTTTCAGCGTCAACCTGAAAATCATGGACCAACGATACAGGGAACGCTGGAAGCAGCGATCGAGCGTATCAGCGGCCAGATGTCGGTAGTCTACGGGGCAGGTCGCACCGATGCCGGAGTGCATGCAAGTGGGCAGGTGATCCACTTTCGCACGAACTCTAAACTGGCGCCACCGGTCTGGACGCGGGCTTTAAATGCGGCTCTGCCCGTAACAGTAGCGGTACGATGGTCAAAAGAAGTTCCTGATAGCTTTCATGCCCGTTATAGCGCCAAAAGCCGCTCTTATCGCTATACAATCTGGAACGGCGCAGCCCGCTCGCCATTATGGGCGAGATACAGTTACTATAGCCCGCGTGAGTTAGCGGAAGACCTGATGGAAGAGGCGTGCCAGCTCCTGTTAGGGCGCAAGGATTTTGGAGCCTTCGGTCGCAGCCCCGATGAGGCGAATCCGTTGAAGCCGGGGCCGCACTCTTGTATCCGGACTATGCTTGCGGCAAGCTGCAAGCGGAATAATGCACTGATCTATTGTGATTTTAGCGCGGACGCTTTCCTCACGGGCATGGTTCGCAATATCATGGGAACACTGTTGCTCGTAGGGCAGAAAAGGCTGAGCCTGGATGAATTTGCCACTATTGTGCGACAGGCAAACAGGACGCACCCCGGTTCAGCAGCTCCACCACATGGACTATGCCTGGTGCGGGTAGAATATTCTAAAGAATTGGGATTTGACGAAACACCGGATTGTAGGGGCCAGATACTACTGCTCCGACCGGATGACGGCGAAGCCGTAGCCGCGAGCTAGCGGCGTTTCCGGTTGGAATAAGATAAAGATCGCGTCCCCACCATTGGAGAATGAATCATGATGAAAACGTATAGCGCCAGGGCCGCTGACCTGAAGCCACAGTGGTACGTCATTGATGCCGAAGGTCAGGTGCTGGGCCGCCTGGCATCCGAGATTGCGCAGATATTGCGCGGCAAACACAAGCCAACCTTTACGCCGCATATGCAGAGCGGTGATTTTGTGATCGTGATCAATGCGGACAAGATCGCTGTGACGGGCAGGCGCATGGACCAGAAGGTCTATTATCGCCACAGCCAGTATCCCGGTGGATTGAAAAAGACGACCCTCCGGCAAGTACTGGAGGGAAAGCATCCCGAGCGCGCGCTGGAACACGCCGTGCGCGGTATGGTGATGCATAACCGCCTGGGCGCCGATATCATGCATCACCTGAAGATTTACGCCGGCCCAACACATCCCCACCAGGCGCAAAAGCCGATCCCCTGGATGGGGCCACAGGCGTTGTTGAAGAAGCCCGCGGAGCCCGCGGAAACCGCGGAAGCGGAGTAGAGTGAAGTAAAGAAGAGGAGAAGCTACCTTGGCTGATACCACTCGAGGCGAATATTATTATGGCATGGGACGGCGCAAGACCGCTGTAGCGCGTGTTCGTCTCTTCCCCAACGGTGATGGCACCATTACCATCAATGGCAAAAGTAGTGGCGCGTATTTTGGCAACCGCGAGTCGCTCGATGCGACTATGACCGCCCCGTTGCGCCTGCTTGATCTAAATGACACATACACGATGACAATACGCGTCGTGGGCGGCGGCACCAGTGGCCAGGCAGGAGCAATTCGACACGCCGTAGCGCGGGCGCTCGTGCGTGTCAATCCCGACTGGAAGCCCACCTTGCGCAAAGCAGGTTTCCTCACCCGCGACCCTCGCATGAAGGAACGCAAGAAGCCCGGCCTGAAGCGCGCCCGTAAGGCTCCACAGTACACCAAGCGTTAGTTTTGCTGATCCTTTTTGGTATATGTTCTTGTCACGACATTACGCGCTGGCGCATATGACGGCTCCCAGAGGTGTGCCACAACCAGGTTTGATCGCGGCCATGATTGGTATAGCCGTTTACACTGCGCTCTTCCTTGTAGCGGCGTGGCGAGTATTTCGGCGACAAGACGTGGCAAGATAGTGTGACAACGGAAGCAGCCATATTGAAGCAGGTCCTATGCTATTCTATAATGATGAATGTATCCTGCATGCCTGGATGGAGGACATATGGCCGATAGAGAAGCTACCCGGCCACGCTATCAGATAGAGGTCAGTCCACAGGCGACACTGGTTGACGAACCGGTACGAATCAGGCTCACGGGCCTTATCCCGGGCGAAGCTGTGACTATTCGGGCCGCAACCCGAGATGGCGCTTTGAAACCCTGGGCATCTCACGCAACGTTCATTGCTGATGCGCAGGGTTGTGTCGATGCTAGCTCAGACAAACCTGTGCAGGGAACGTATGACGAAGTTGACCCGGTGGGCCTCTTCTGGTCGATGTCCGCGGTTGATGCGAAGAGGCCGATTTTCTTCACCAAGACAAAAGCCACTCCTTTAACGATCACATTAACAGCTGTCATTCGAGATAGCGCTGTTGCATCCTGCGATCTGGTGCGGAAATTTGCCGCGCCGGGCGTCACTATGACGTCACTTCAGGAACAGGGATTGATTGGAACACTATGCCTGCCTGCTGAGCCAGGGCCTCATCCTGCTGTTATCGTTCTCAATGGTTCGGATCGGGGAATGCACGAAAACGCGGCAGCCTTGCTTGCCTCAAGAGGCTATGCGACTCTCGCCCTGGCGTATTTCGGACTGGAAGATTTGCCAGGCGAACTGGTGAGCATCCCCCTGGAATATTTTGAGCGAGCCATCCACTGGTTGCAAAATCATCCTGCGGTGATGAGCGAAAAGATTGGCGTCATTGGTCTATCGCGTGGTGGCGAACTGGCGCTGCTGCTGGGATCGATGTTCCCCATGCTTAAGGCGGTCATTGCGGGATCACCGAGCAGCCTTGTTCAGAGCGGTATCAAGAACAATATGGACTTTACCGTCCCCTCCTGGACCTCTCATGGAGAACCATTGCCACACATGGTTTATAAGCGAACGCTACTGGATAACATGAGTTTCATGTGGGGATGGTTGACGCGCACTCCTTTTTCCAATAAATCGGTTTTCATCAAGGGATTGCAAAAGAGAGATATGGTGGAGAAGACGACTATCCCGGTGGAAAAAATCTCCGGGCCAGTTTTGCTTATCTCCGGACAGGATGATCAGCTCTGGCCCTCAACACAATTTTGCAAGCTCGTGATGGAGCGATTAGCGGGGCATGCTCATCCCCATCCATATATACACCTCGACTATGAGCGCGCAGGACACTTTTTGTGCTTCCCCTATGGCCTACCATCACTGCCACCGCTTATCACACTTTCACCGGTAGCGGGACTATATATTGCCTTTGGCGGAACTGTTAGTGCAAATGCGGCGGCAGCTACCGATTCCTGGCAGAAAATTCTTGCCTTTCTGGCAGAAAGTTTGCCGCACAGTTCTGCGCGTAGTCTCTAATCCTTCGCCTCTGCACTCTGGTGGCTCGGTACCACCGCGTACACAGGCGTACACCATTGCTCGCGATATTCGGGGATGCGGCCTCGCACGATCTCGAAGTAAAGCTGGCGGATGGTGCTGGAAATCGGTCCGATCTTGCCATCTCCAACAGGCCGGTGGTCCACGCGCACTACAGGCGCAATCTGGGCGCCGGTGCCACAGAGGAAAATTTCATCCGCGATATAGAGTTCTGTGCGATCAACCTGGCGCTCGCGGGTAATACGACCCAACTCTCGCCGCGCCAGTTCAATAATCGTATCGCGAGTGATGCCGATCAGAATATTCTCGGTAGGGGCCGGGGTGACAAGCTCGCCATTCATGACCAGGAAAATGTTTTCGGCGCTGCCCTCCGAGACATGTCCTTCATTCGTCAGCATGATCGCTTCGTCAAACCCGTTCTGCATGGCCTCGCTTTTGGCGAAAGCCGAATTGACGTAAGCGCCGGTTAGCTTGGCACGCGCAGGAATGGCGTTATCATCGACACGACGCCAGGAAGACACGCCACAGTGCAGCCCGTTGGTATCGATGTAATCGCCCATCGGCGAGACGGTAATGATAAAATGGTCTTCTAACCCATGCAGGCGCACACCGATAGTCTGATCGGCCTTGTAAGCTACCGGTCGCAGATAGAGGTTTTGTTTCAGACCACTACGGCGCACAAGCTCTACGCTCAAATCAATGAGCTGGTCTATATTGTAGGGAAGCGAAATCTGGAGAATCTTGCACGAGTTCAAGAAACGCTTGTAATGTTCGCGCAGGCGGAAGAGGTAAACTTGTTGATCCTTCTCATTCCAATACCCACGGATGCCCTCGAAACAGCCAGTGCCATAGGCAAAACCATGGGTGCGTACAGAAATGACACCCTGCTCGGCGGGTATGAACTCGCCGTTCATAAAAAGTTCTTTTGCGTCCATCCTGTTCAAGATAAGTAGCTTCCTCGCTGCTTACCTGTCCCTCCTTTCCTGGTCTCTAGTCACGAACTGGAAGCTGGAATGGAGCCTCTGTTCGTCGTTGAACAGTACGATTATCCATTCTCATTATAGACGCAGAAGAACCTGTTTGTCCATGCTTTATAAGAGGCAATTCCGTGAAATTGAGCAAGCCAAATCCAGAACTTTGCTTGCCTGAAGCATTGCCGAAGTAGTACAATGGACGGCAATGGAGAGAGACATATTCCCATGCAATACGTTGAAACGTCTGTATGGCTTTATTGAGATAGAAAGCGAGGCGAGACGTGCATAATCGATCTTGCTGCTGGCTTTCCCGGCGCATGTTTATCAGATCGACCTTTTTAAGCGTACTACTACTTCTTCTTGCTGCTTGCAGCGGTGGAACTACCACCACGCCCAAAGCGAATGGAACTCCTACCCTCGCATCTAACCAGGTGTTGATATTTCCAAATGTTGGCACTCAGGATATCAGCGTGCTTGATCCCGCGCAGGGGCCGGATGCGAATTCCGCCGTCGCAGTGGGCATGATTTATAGTGGCCTGGTGCGGTTTGACAAGAATTTGAATATTGTGCCAGACCAGGCAACCTGGACTATTTCCAGCGACGACAAAACCTATACCTTCACCCTCAAACCCGGCATCAAGTTCTCTGATGGTACGCCTGTCACGGCCCAGTCATACGTCTATACCCTGACCCGCGCGCTGCTCCCGTCCGTAGCATCGCCGATTGCCACTCTATTCGAAGGCAATATAGTTGGCGCGAATGATGTCAACACCGGTAAGACGAGTGTGCTGGCAGGAGTGAAGGCCCTCAATGATACCACCCTGCAGATTACCCTTACGAAGCCGACCGCCTATTTCTTAGACGTGCTGGCGACATCAATCTCTTTCCCCCTGAATGAGAAAATTATTCATCAATATGGGCAGATGAACTGGGTGAACCATGTTGCCGGCAGTGGTGTAGGCACCGGCCCATTTATGGTCAAGGAATGGGACCATAATGTCAAAATGGTACTCGTCCCTAATCCATATTACTATGGCCCTAAGACAAAGTTGAAAGAGGTAGATATGCTCTTCGTCAATGACCCCTCTACCGCTTTCAAGACCTACCAGGCCGGACAATATGCTTTCGATTGGAATATCTTGCCCGCGGACCTGCCGGTAGCGAAAAACATGCCCGGATTTGTCTCCTCTTCTTTGTTACAGACAGACCTGCTTTTCTTCAACAATACGAAGCCTCCGTTTAATAATGTGGCCGTGCGCCAGGCCTTTGCTTATGCTACCAACAAGCAGTTGCTAGCAACTGCTATCTTCAAGGGAGCGGCCATTCCCGCTCCGACGATTATTCCGCCCGGTATGCCCGGCTATCAAAAAGGCTACCAGGGTATTCCCTATAATCCTTCCAAGGCAAAGGCGTTACTGCAATCCGTCTATCCCGACGTGACGAAGGTGCCACAAATTACCTTCTCATATCCCAATTCACAGGTGTCTACCTCGGAAGCGGTCGCTTTACAGCAGATGTGGCAAAACGCGCTGGGCATCCAGGTGAAATTGCTGCCAGTGGAACTGACCGCGTACAACATGGAGACGGCGAACCACGAGGTGCAGTTCGGCTTTACGCAGTGGACAGCGGACTTCCCCGACCCCTATGATTGGTTGACGCTCAATTTGACCACCAATGCTCCCGACAACAGCGGCTTATGGAGCAATTCAGCATTCGATTCGACGGTGATGCAGGCGGAGGAGGCAACGGGTGATGCGCGTATAGCTCTCTATAACCAGGCCGAGCAGATCGCAATTACTGACGTTGGCTGGCTGCCGCTCGATCACGAGACGCTTTCAGCAGTCATTCCTTCCTGGGTGCATGGAGTGAGCTTGAATTATACGGGCCTGTACTTCGGCGATTGGTCAGGCGTATACCTGCTGCAACATTGAGTCAATCCCTGGTGATTACCCGGAAGGCGGGGATTCTGAGCGGAGCGAAGAATCCCCGCCAGTTCACCTTGAAAGCCATACAAGCGAGATGATATACTTTAGGTAAATACACCGGTCAAGGCCCGCCTGACTTCTGGCGGGCTTTCATCTATGGCTACCTGGCATTCATTTTTCCTGCCGGCCCGGGCGTCTTATTGATGCGCCTGTCCATGAGCGGTCTGCGCAGGACGTGTTATGATTAGGAAGTAATGGTGCTTCATTCTATGCGATGTTGCATGTATGGCCTATGATCGGCCCCAAGTTAAGGAGGTACTTAAACTATGGCTGTTGAAGTTGAGAATCCCTATGCGGTTGCAGTGGCACAGTTTGATGAGGCTGCCGAACGCCTCGGACTCTCGCAAGCGATGCGCGCTATTTTACGTAAACCCAAACGCGAACTAACGGTCAATTTTCCTGTGCGTATGGACAATGGTGATGTCGAGATGTTTACGGGGTATCGCGTGCAGCACAATATTAACCGCGGCCCCGCTAAGGGCGGTATTCGATTTAGCCCCGAGGTTTCTCTTGATGAGGTGCGCGCCCTGGCGATGTGGATGACCTGGAAGTGCGCCGTTGTCGGTATTCCGTTCGGTGGCGCTAAGGGTGGTGTTATCTGTGATCCTCATAAGTTATCCCGCGCGGAACTCGAACGTCTCACGCGCCGCTATGCAACCGAAATTTCTATTCTGATCGGCCCCGATAGCGATATTCCTGCCCCTGATATGAATACCAACCCACAGATCATGGGCTGGATCATGGACACGTACTCGATGCACCAGGGCTATTCGGTGCCGGCGGTAATTACCGGCAAACCACTGGCAATTGGCGGCAGCGAGGGCAGGCTGGAGGCGACAGCGCGCGGCGTGCAGGTAGTGACGCGCGAAGCCATGAAAGATATGGGGATGAACCCGGAGGATAGTGTCGTAGTGGTGCAGGGTTTCGGTAACGTCGGCAGCATCACGGCCCGCCTGTTGCATGAAATCGGCTGCAAGGTCGTTGGATTGAGCGATATCAATGGCGCCGTCTACAACTCCAACGGCATCGATGTCCACCGCGCTTTACGTTATTCTAAAGAGCACGGTACCTTGAAAGGCCTGCCGGAGACGGAGCCGCTCACAAACTCGGAATTGCTGGAACTCCCCTGCGATGTACTGGTGCCTGCCGCCCTGGAAAACCAGCTCACAGGCAGGAATGCATCAAGGGTGAAGGCGCGCCTGATTATAGAGGCCGCTAATGGCCCGACGACGCCAGATGCGGATCACATCTTCAATGATCGCGGCATCATTGTCGTGCCTGATATCCTGGCCAATGCCGGCGGCGTCACCGTCAGCTACTTCGAATGGGTGCAGGACTTGCAGCGTTTCTTCTGGGCCGAGAACGAGATCAACAACCGCCTGGAAAGCATCATGGAACGCTCCTACCAGGCTGTACGCCTGAAATCGCTTGAGCAGGAAGTGAATCTGCGCATGGGCGCGTACCTACTGGCCGTGGCGCGAGTGGCCGAGGCGACCGAAATTCGCGGCGTGTATCCGTAAAGTTTTCCTGATTCTTGAGGGGTACAGTTAATCTGTACTCCTCTTTTTGTCAGTACTACCTATTTCCCTACCACTTTGCAGCTACTATAATTTATCATCAATAAAATATCAACAAAAACACTTGACTTTTCTGCCCCCCTGTTAAACTTAGATATAGAAGACGCAATCGAAAAAAGTTTCTAGCTTCTGATAAATGAGGCAGAAAGGGGGGGTTCAATGCCAGGCATATCTAACAGGATGCTTGCTATTGCAATGATTCTCTGTGTATTACTTACAACCCTATTTGTCCCACGTATTAATGCACAGGTGAACGTTCCCACCACTTTCCAATATAATTGTGAAAGCCACTGCTATGGAGTAGCCTACTGGAATCAAAGCACGGAGACATATCTTGGTATCGAATCGTATGATTCTGTTAGAGGGATAAATGATATTTGTCGAATAACTTGGATCTGGCTCACTTTTGGTGATGAACAGATGTTCACATGAAGAGAGCATGTGAGCATAGAAAAGCTCCTTTATCTGTTTCACAGCGTGTGAAGAACACGTTGACGCAACAACGGGAATTCAGCCCTTCCAAACATCATTCGCTTAATAAGCTTCAATTTGTTCACTTTTCCTTCGACCAAACCATTGTTGTGAGGAAGCGTCAGCCCTGCGACGACAGCGGCTTTGTCACGTTCAACGCCAAAAACAAAGCTCTGAAGTTCACGGATCTGACTTTCCTTGACTTTGGCAAGCCACTCATCGAGCTTTTCACCTTCGAGGGCATGAAGCATCTGGCGAAATTCCTGCACCAACTGATAGGTGACTCTTGCCGTCTCTGAAGCCTGACAAATCGTTGTGAGGGTCGTCTGCTCTTTTTCGTCAAGTTTGCTGGGATCACGCACGAACCACCAGACGGCATCTTTCGCCGAGAAATCTTGCAAGGGAACCTGCGGCACCACCGCTTTTTGGATGATCTGTTGCTTCCTGCGCAGCGGTACCAAGAAGCGATAGACCGTTTTCTCCGTTCCCGTATATCCTTGCTCTTTGATTTCCTGGTAGAGTTGCAATCCGTTGGTACATCCTTGTTCCCATCTTGAGAGGACATACGAGGCATAGGGGTCAAAACAACTGGGTCGTTTTCGTCGGCGTCCAGCCTGGGGAAAACCATGTTTCTGCCAGTTCTCAAGTGTTCTCGTCGTAATACCGACGCGCTTGGCAATTTCCTTCTTCCCTAGCCCTTGTGCTTGCAAGGCCAAGACTTGCTCATAGCGGTCTTGCCGCTGTGCTTGTCGAGTGAGACGTTCTCTCTCAGTGCAGGGATCGGGAGCAGGCTTCCAATTCTCAAGAGCAACAGGCTCAAGAGGAAGCGTCAGAGGGTCTACCACTTTTCTTTCTTCTTCTGGGAGTGCTTCATATGCGGCTTTACGAATCTCGGCACGACAGCGGGCTAAGGTCAGTTCAACAGCTTCCGTTAAGTTTTTCATCAAGTGGAATCTGTCCGCTGTCTGCGTGGCCTGCGGAGCCGCTTTCCGTGCGGCAGCAGCATAATCGCCTCCGCGATCACGACTCACAATGTCTAGTTCCGGGTGGGCTGCCATCCAAGTAGCTGAAGTCTCAGCGGTTCTATCAGGAAGCACATCAAGCATCTTATGGGTTTGTAAATCGACGATGATCGTTCCGAACTTACGCCCGCGTCGGAAGGAAAAATCGTCAATCCCGATCTGTGTCACTTCTCCCACTGGCTCAGTCGGCAGCGCCATAATCCGCCGGAGAATGGTATGACGGCTGGTCTCTATCCCTAAGCGATCAGTAACACGCACTCCCAGTCTGCCGCCAGTTGCCAGGCCAACGACCTGCACGATCTGAAACAAGCGCTGTGTGACTCGCGCAAAGGGCTCAACAAAGGGCGTCAGACGCTCCACAAAGATTTTTCTCGCACAGTCGGGCGTATCGCAAAAGCACTTGCGTACTTGCATCAGGAGACGAACGTGTTGACCACTACAAGGCAGGTCAGCGAGTTTGCGGCAGTAGCGGCTATGGACCCGTTGAGCGGCTGAGCCACAGAGCGGGCAAGTTGGATGCGCTTGCAGGGAAACGACAGTAATAGTCAGTATGTTATCACTCATCTCAATATCCCTGACTTCTAACTGGCCTGGGAGAGCGGCTACTTGCTTCACTTCCATCTTCACATGATCCTTCTACAAAAGTCTTTTTATTCATGTAGAACGATCTATCAATGCGCGAGTAGCAAGCAGCCTGAATCACCAAAAGTGAGCCAGATCCGTTTTATTCGACAGACAACAGATAGGTCAGATCAACGCTAGCCTTAAATAAAAAGGTAGGACGCGACGAAGCGCGCCCTACTCCGCTTATTCATCGCGATTGCTTACGCCTGGCCGATATCGGCAGGCCCGCTTCCACTCTCGCCCTGGCCGGGTGCCTGACCCTGGGATGATCCATAGATCATGTCGGTCAGTTCCTTATGCGTGCGCTCAAGCATGGCGCGCAACTGCGACAGGCGCTCCTTGTTCTCGAACGCGCCCCTGCTGGCGATGGCGAAGAGCCTGGCAACCTCCGCGGCCTCAGCACGCAACGCCAGGAGTTCCTCTGGGACTCCCCAGAATCGTCCGGGGCCAAAACCAGGGCCGAATGGGCCGCGAGGACCCTGCCAGCCCCATCCACCACGCTTCCAGCCGTGGCGATGTCCAAATGGGCCATGATGATGGCCATGCCATCCGTGTGGGCCGAATGGGCCGCGAGGTCCACCAAATTGAGGTCCGGGGCCAAATGGGCCACGAGGACCTTCCTGCCCTTCGCCAGACATCCAGGGAGGCGTCCAGCCTTGCCAGTTCGCATTCTCAGGAGCCGGTTCGGATTCTCTGTTGAATTCGTCAAACATTGTGCTTTAATCTCCTTTCACGTTTTGACGTTTGCGATATATCGCATTCATCATCTGTAACATCGCGATATATCTTTCTATTCCCATTTACGATATATCGTAATGAAAAGTTGCAGAAAAAACAAGGGAAATTTGCTGATAATTCACCAGAAAATTTGGAGATGACCATGTGCGGAATACATACAAATGAGGGCCTTGCTTATAGATATATTATTGAGCGGCACTCGCGTCATGCATTTGCTCGCTTGATTGCAGCAGTTCCCCCTGAACGCGTTTGCGGGCGAAGTTCACGAGTGGTGATTGGCCAAGCGCATCGGGGAAGAGACGGCGCAGGAGATGACCCGCACCACGCGCCATCAGAAATCCTATCCTATGCATAATTGTCCAGCGGAAGCCATACGCCTGTCGTATGTCTGCCGGAAGTTGTCCTATCGTGATGAGGCGTACAATAGCCCATAGTGGTTTGTGTGCCAGTGGCATGGGCGGATAGAGGACCTTCTGGGCAATGAAATGGGCGGCAGGCCCGATGGCAATCTCACCAGAAGCGAGTACTTCACCCATGTAGCGCTGCACTTCGGCATAGGTGGCAGGGAGAGTTTCATCAGTCAATCCCAGCAGACGCGCGTAACGGCATGATTCCTGCCAGTACTGTTCGCAAATTTCCTGTGAGAGCGGGCCGACAAACGTCTTATAGGCGGTGAGCATGCTATCGACAAACACGATGTGCACCCACAACAAGGCTAAAGGTTCCATGGCGCTATATGGCTCCCCGGCGGGATAACGACCGATGCTTTCAGGCAGCGCACCCGTGACGGTATGGTGCAGGCGGTTGATGGAACGCGCCATAGCGTTGACCTCTTTAGTGGTGCCGAAGATCAGTACTGCCATGCCTTGAACGGTACGGAAAACGCGCCCAAAAGGGTCTTCGGCAAACGCGCTGTGGTCGAGCGCCCCCTGGGCAACCTTAGGATGGGCCGCCTGCATGAGGAATGCACGCGCCCCCGCGGTAATCAACCATTGTTCTTGATGTAAGCGCCAGGATATCGAATCCGGTCCCATCAAACCGGGGTCCGGTGTCGTGTCGCTGATTGGTAATTCGCTGGACAGTGGCGCCCCGCTAGCAATGTGGATAATGCGCATCGAATCGAGCGGTGTTGGCATAGGTTTTTGAGTTTCTATCTGTAATGGCGTTGAAAGCGCCGGGTATGGTTATTTTTCTCTTATGTACGTAATTATAGGATGCTCTGAGGAGAATAGCCAGGGCAACCTCTTGCGGTGCAGGGCTATTTACACGTCCTGATGATTTTTGACAACCAAATCGGGTCATGTGGTGGGGTCCTGGTGCCGGTTAATCATCGGCCAAAAAACGATAACCAATCTTTGGCTCATTACGGATGAAGCGGCGATTAGCCGGGGTCTCGACTTTTTTACGCAAGCGATTAATATAGGTGTGGACGCTCTGAAGCTCAGAGTCTACATCATATCCCCAGACCTCGGAAAGCAGAATATCATACGTGACGATTCTTCCCCTATTCCTTGCCAATACTGAAAGCAATTCGTATTCTGTATAGGTCAGATCAATTTCCTGCCCATTGACCTTCACACATCTTCGTTCGAAGTCAATGCTCAGCGGGCCTATGATAAAGTTCTGGCGCTCTGTTCTTGTTTGTAAGCGGTTGCTGTGGCGTAATTGCACCTTGATACGTGCCAGCACTTCAACCATATCAAATGGTTTAGGTATATAATCATCGGCGCCCAGATTAAGCGCCTGTACAATACTCTCAACGTCATGTACCACTGAGATAATAATGATGGGCAAGGAAGGGTATTCGGCTCGTATCGCTTTACAAATCTCCAATCCATCTATATCGGGTAATCGTAGATCGAGTAATATCAGATCAACGAGTTGCTGATCGAGCATTTCTAATGCCTCTCTCCCTCGACTGGCCGTATAGACTTCGTAGCCACCACGTTCCAGGCCGCGTTTCAGTTGTAGGAGTGTCGGATTTTTATCGTCAACGACCAATATTTTTTTCATATGCTCTCGCTCCTACCTGTCTCAGTGGCAGGGTGAACTGAAAAACAGCACCACCGTCATCGCGATTTTGTACCCAGATCTGCCCGCCATGCGCTGCTACAAATCCCTTGCAAACCGCCAGACCCAGGCCTGTCCCTTGAGTCGTGGGTGCCCTTGCTTCGCTCTCATCTATTTTCTGCTAGATAGCTCCTGGCGAAGGCTTTCCTCTTGCATCAAAGCGCGTTCAATCAACGCCTCTTTAATTAAAGACACCGCATAGTCTTTCAGTTTTGCGAAGAGTTCCGCGTGTACATCCGATGCGCTCTGTTCTGTTTCCAGGGCACGCTTAATTGTCATAAGCCGGGGATGAGCGTTATCCTCTACAAGTAGTCGTAGTACCCCAAGCACCTTTTTGCCTGAGAGAAGCGGAACCAGGCAGCTATAGCCCTGGGCTACCTGCGAATTTGTCGTGCTGCTTGCGACAACTCTACGCAGGTAACTTCCCTTGGCCCGTGAAATGAGGGGAATATTTGGCAGCTTCACCGATTTTCCCTGTTGCATAACCCATGCAACGCTCCCCTCCTCATCAGGTGTGAGTTCCGTTAAGGTATTTGCCTGCGACGGTAATCGCTGCATTGCAAGCCTTCCGTTATGATCTGGCACAAGAATGACGCAGCTCCTTACGCCACAGAAAGAGAATGCCTCCTCAATGGCCAGTGAAATAAGGCCAAGTTGATACTTTAAGTCCTTTTCATCTCTTGTAGCCTGCACAACGTTGTAAAAGATGCCTGCTTCATAATCGTGGCGAGTAACCTCTTCTGCCTGCTGGTGTAAACGCTGTTTAAACAGAATGCTCTCTTCATGTTCCTGCCGCCTTATCTCCTGCATCTTGGAATACAGAAATCCTAGTATAATAGCGAATAACAGGAAAATGAAGAGGGCCAATGCATCATCAAAGTGATCGATTGTAAAAGAAAAAACTGGCTGGATCAGGAAGAAGTCAAATGCAAGGCAGGCAGCGAATGCCGCAAAAACGGCAATCCAGAAGCCACGTTGATGTACCAACCAGAGTACAATAAACAAATAGACAAAAAGTACCGTGGAGATATACGTGTGAAGACGCAGTCCGTAGATGATAAGAGTCACCAGGACGACTGCTATGATTGCAAGTCCAACGTCGATAAGCGCTCGTTTCCAGCGAATATCTTGCTTCGCTTGTGACATTGATCGATGTTGGGTTTGCTCCATAGCCGTTTCTCCTGTGCTCTCCAGCGCTACAGAAAACTTGCAACAATAATATACTATAAGAGGCTCTACTGTCAATAGAAGGGCTTGTGCTGTTCTTCTATTTCTTGCTAATTCTGCAAATATTGATAAATGTCACGAAACTGCCTGCGAGCGCTGCTTATATACGTACTCACGCTCGTTTCCCCTATTCCCACTATCCTGGCTATCTCGTGGTGCGGAAAGCCATCGACCCCCAGCAGCAAGCATTGCCGTAATTTAGGCGAGAGTTCATCTAAGGTCAGGTTCACCAGTTCTGCCTCTGCTATCCTGTCCTCAAGCCCGGCTGCGTTCTGCACAGGACGCTCAGGTCGGCGCAGGAAGCCGGGTACGGCTACCGTTCCACCAATGTCACGCCTGGCGAAGAGCCAGATAGCCGCTCCGCTCAATACGATACTCAGGCCCACCATAACCAGCAAAGCGCCGGCATTGGTGCTGTAACTCGGCACCAGGGGCTTGCTTAAATTGTAATAGTAGACCGGGGAGAGATGCGACAACCAGTCGGTATTGGGATAGACGCGGTGCACCATATCCAGTACGATAAAGATCACCAGCAATCCGCCTGTCCATCCTGCTGCTGTGCCGCGCTCCTGAGTGAACTGGGAGAGCAACAGGGCAAGCGACCCGAAGACGCCGCAGATCAGCGCCACATTCAGGCCAAAGATCAGCGCCCCACCGAAGCCAAAGTTCGCGCCAACACGCTGGCCGCTCAGGAAAGTCAGCAAGGCGATCAGCAGGCCGATGCCCAGCAGAGCAGCCCAGACTGCCGCCAGCTTTTCTAGCGCGACACGCGCGCGCCCACGTGGCAGCGTGAGCAGAGCATCCAGGGAGCCACGTTCCTCCTCGCCGCGCAAGATGCGACTGCATGCCAGCAGCGGCCAGATGGCAATGATCAAGATGGTGAAGCCATATTTCCAGGTGACATAGCCGCCTGGAGTGTCGATGGCAACCGGCTGGGCCAGCCAGCTGAACGAACCGGCCAGGCTGACGAGCGAGGCACGCGCCTGAGGCGTCGCTACCAGCGAAGGGACGGTGGACATAACGGCATAGACCAGCAGACCCATGCCCAGGCCCCAACCCAGGATGGCAATACGGAAATCGCGCAGGGTTTTGAGAAAGATGCTTTTAAACCACATGGTCGGCCTCCTTCACGGCCACGCCATCGCCCTCGTAATAGCGCAGGAAGATATCTTCCAGGCTCGGCTCGTGGCTGCTCAGGGTAAGGACGGGGTATTGCGCTGCTGCCTTGATGACCGCGTCGGCTCCGCCTTGCATCACCAGGCGCAGCGTATGCCCACCGGGAAGCGGCTCCACCTGCATCACGCCATCCAGCGTCTCGAACGCCTCGGCAGGAACCGCATTGGCGAATGTGATCCTGATCTCGTAGCGCTTGATGTCCTTGAGTTCGGCCACGCCACCGGTACGCACCAGTCGCCCCTCACGAATGATGCCCACGCGGGTGCAGGTCTGTTCGACCTCGCTCAAGATGTGCGAGGACAGGAAGACGGTGCGCCCGTCGTCGCGTACTTCTTTCACCATATGGTCGAACTCCTGCTGGTTGAGTGGGTCCAGGCCATTAGTCGGCTCGTCCAGGATCAACAGTTGCGGGCGGTGCATGAAGGCTTGAATCAGCACGACCTTGCGCTTATTGCCGCTGGAATAATGGCGAAACTTGCGGCTGGGGTCCAGGTCCAGGCGCTGGATCAGTTGCTTGAGGTAGGCCTGATCGACTCCCCCGCGCAGGTGCCCGAAGTATTCCAGTATCTGCCCGCCCGTCAGATTGGGGTCGAGCGAGGGTTCGCCGGGCGCATAGCCGAACAGCCGCTTGATTGCTACTGATTGTTCCCAGACATCCATTCCCGCTATACGCGCTTTGCCAGCATCGGCGCGCAGCAGCGCCATCAGCACGCGAATGGTGGTTGTTTTGCCCGCGCCGTTGGGACCCAGAAAGCCAAACACTTCGCCAGCTTCCACCTGGAAGGATACGTCGATAATGCCACGCTTGCTGCCGTAGTGCTTGGTCAGTCCCTCTACTTCGATAATTGCTGTCATGCCTCTGCCCTCTTTCTCTTTTTTGAGGTTACAAAGCTTGTTCTTAAGTTGGTTTTCCATCTGTTAAGACGGAGTGCAGGTGCCTGATATAAACCCTTTTGCCTCTCTTTTTTGCTGTAGGAGTTCGAGGCAAAACCATTTGCCCGCCTTTCCGCTATCGCATCATTCCAGGAGTTCCTGCCAGTGCAAAAAGTCTTCCCGCCAGGCCTGCACCAGGTAGCCTGGCTTCATTCCTAGCAGGCGCTCCATCGCGTCAGCTGTTGCCTCGCCAAGACGAACCATCTGAGAAAAGCTGAAATGTTTATTCTCCTGCGCAAGTAGGATCGCAGCGATGGCGTATCCAAGATATTCAAGCAGAGCGATGATCATTCTGGCCGCCTGGTCAGGATAGGGAGTGTTGAAAACGCCCTCTTCAATGCCCTCTTCAATGATCTGCGTGAGCAAGGGAGCAAGCCATTTGATTCTAGTAACATAGAGCCGATTGCGAAAGAGAGCGTTCTCGTCCGCATACCAGACGCGCATAAACGAGAATATCAGGTCTTTGTTCGCTCTTTTGTATCGATCAAGAACATCAAAGAAGCGGACAAGTTTATCCTGATAAGCTCAACTGTCAAGCCCTGGAAAATATGATAGAGTAATCATCAGAGGAAATACCGAAACAGCATTCTGAAGGAGAGCAACATGACCGGTACTGGCGAAACACAGGCTCAGTCCCATACGATTGATTTACCCGCTGGTCGCTTTCATTATCTTAGCTGGGGAGCTGAACGCACCGAACTGCCCGATATGTTGTTATTGCACGGTATTACGAGTTCCGTCCTCAGTTGGGTGCGTGTTGGGCCAGCGCTGGCGGATCGCTACCGGGTCTACGCAATTGATATGCGCGGGCATGGCGATAGCACCAAGCCTCCGCGAGGAGCCTACAGCCTGCGTCATACGGCGGGTGACGCCCTGGCATTTATCGAGGCCATGAATCTGAAAAGTCCGGTGGTGATTGGGCATTCCTGGGGTGGCGCGACCGCGATGGTGCTTGCGAGCGGCGCGTGGTCGCAAAAGCCAGTACCCGATCTTGCGCGAGTAATCCTTGAGGACCCTGCGCACAATATTGGCGGTGGCAATGCTGAAGAACGCGCTGCTTTCTATACAAAGGATATTGGCCGTCCGCCGGCTGAACTGCGGCCCGAAATCACGGCCAGCAGCCCTGGCTGGACAGAAGCCGATATCGAGGGCAAGATCGACGCGCTGCAAAAAGTGACCCGCGAGGCGGTGATAAGCGTCTTTGCCGACGCAGGTGAACAAGGCGAAATCCTGCCATTGCTCGCCGAAATTAAAGCGTCCACATTGTTGATCCGCGCCGATGCCGCTCTTGGTACGCTGCTCGATGATGCTGCCTGGGAGCAGGCAAAGCGATATTTACCCGCCCATAGTAAGGCTATCGAGATTCATGGCGCGACCCACAATGTTCATCGCAGCAAATTTGAGGAGTTCATGCAGGCGGTCAACGATTTTCTAGCTCAGTAGCCTATCAAGACGTTCTCGCAGCAAGCCTTCCGCGCCATCGCCCAGGTATTGGATAACTTCTCTGGCTGGTTGCTGCCGGGTTACCAGTCCCACAGCTTCGCCTGCGTAGATATAGGCGAGATCATAGTCTTTGTTTGCAATCGCCTCCTTGAGCTGTTGACGTGCTTCACTAGCTTGTGGAAGCGCGTCGATTTGATTGTGCCACTGATCAGTAAAGCGATTGCGCAAGGCCCGGCCAGGATACTGCGAGGGCCAGGACAATCCTTGCGCTACATCGAAGGCACGGGTGAGAATGGTATCTGTTTCCTGGGCCCGTTCGATCCGTGCGCGAGCCTGTTCAGTGTTCTCGCATTCAGGTGAGGCCAGCAGGGCAGTGCCGACCCAGACTCCTTCAGCACCTGCAGCAAGGGCCGCCGCCACGCCTCGGGGAGACGCAATGCCGCCCGCCACGAGTACAGGCAATCGCACTGAATCAAGAACGATTTGCAGCAAAGGTAGCGTACTCACCTGTCCTGTGACATGTCCTCCAGCCTCCATTCCCTGGGTGACGATGAGGTCAACTCCGTCTCGTTCTGCCTGGATGGCTTCAGCTCTTGTATTGATTTGTGTGGCAAGCAAGATTCCACGCTCATGCAGCCGCTTCACATAAGGAGCAGGGGAACCGAACGAAATGGAGATGAGAAAAGGCCTCGCCTCTATCGCGGCCTCCAGGAGATCGGGGCGCTTTTCGATGGCCCAGCAATGCATGCCAATGCCAAAACGCATCTCATCGGTTCCGCGAGCGATGGCTGCCTCTTGCGTCAGAAATTCGACCGACTCTGTGCTGCCTATGCCGATCATGCCGAGTCCTCCGGCTTCTGAAACCGCCCTTGCCAACCGTCCTCGTCCTACATATGCCATTGGTGCGCCGATAATAGGATAGCGCAGGTGCCAGGATGTAGTGAGATAGGTGTGAAGCATGTTAGCTCTCTTTCTTCCTGCTAAAAGGTCATGACAGGCTACGTTGCTTATTCGTTCAGCATCGATTATGAACTACCGGGATTATAGCATGCTGTTTCTTATAAGCAGAGAGCCAATACACAAAAATATGGCTCCGCGCAATCAGCAAATGTGCGAAGTCATTCACACAGGGTTGCAGGCAATCATCCCGCAATGTGCAGGATGATGCGCCCACGACCATGACCGCGCTGGCTCAGTTCCTGGGCTTTTCCGGCTTCGCTGAGCGAGAACACCGGTCCGACAACAGGCTTTATCTTGCCTTCATCGATAAGCTGAGCGAACGTATTCAGCAGTTCGGTGTTGACCTGCGCCGAAAATCGCGCGGCATGCACATCAATTTCGCGCAATCGGGCCTCATCGGGTTGTCCGGCGATACTGACCAGCGTGCCGCCTCGTTTGAGCGTCGGATATGTACTGGCCAGCGCCTCGCCGCCTACGGTATCGAAAATGAGGTCTACATCGTGGACTGCGTCTCCAACCCGCGTCTTTGTATAGTCAATCACCGTTTCTGCTCCCAGGGAACGCACGAAATCTGCATTGCCGGTAGAGGCTGTAGCGATTACATGCGCGCCTTTCCAATGTGCGAACTGAACAGCGAAGAGACCGACGCCGCCGGCTCCTCCCGTGATCAACACCCGCTGTCCAGGCTGCAGGTGGCCGTGATCGAAGAGGCCTTGCCAGGCGGTTGTCGCGCCAACAGGCACGGTAGCCGCCTCGTCAAAACTCAGCGTTTTTGGCTTCAGCGCGAGCCTATTGGCAGGAGCAATGGCGTACTCCGCGTATGATCCATTGGAACTGCGACCGAAAACCTCCTGGCCGGGCTGGAATGCGCTCACGCCGGGGCCAACTTTTTCGACGACTCCCGCCAGGTCAGCGCCTGGAATATATGGGAAAGTTGTTTGCGAAAAGGCTTTGAAATAGCCGCTGCGGACTTTCCAATCAGCCGGGTTCACACCCGCCGCGTAGACGCGCACCAGCACTTCACCCTCCTGTGGCTCTGATACTGGGATCTCTTCCAGCTTGAGCTGGTCCGCGTCACCGTAATCATGGACCTGTATTGCATGCATGGTTTTTGTTGACATAAAAGTAATACTCCTTCTTCCAGAATTTCAGTGGACACTGCGGCCCTACTGCTTGAAACACTTACAAAATGTAAGTTATTCCAATCGAAGAAGTATCGTTACCTGTATGCCAGCTAGCCGGTCAGGCCGAAAATGCGACCGGCAGAGATATCAGGCCGCGCAGCGAATAATTCGGGCGAAATTCGGGCTTTTCGACCGTCATCTTAAGACCCGGTAAGCGCCTGAGGATAGTGTCAAACGCGACCTGGCTCTCCACGCGTGCCAGCGCCGCACCGATACAGAAATGAATGCCATAACCGAAGCCCAGCGAGCGCACCGCCGGACGATTAATATCCAGCTCTTCGGGGTCCTGGAACTTTTCGGGGTCGCGATTAGCCGCTCCGACGCACAAATAGATGCTGCTATTTGGCGGGATGGTGACGCCATGGATAGTCACCTCTTCCACTGTGCGGCGCCCAAGTGTATGCACCGGGCTGACGTAGCGCAGGAGTTCCTCCACTGCCGCCGGAATTGTGGCGGGGTCGTTGCGCAATTGCTCCATCTGCTCAGGGTTTTCCAGCAGGTAGTACAGGCCGGTAGCGATCAGGTTGGCGGTAGTTTCGTGGCCCGCGAACAGCAGGAAATTGGTCGCAATGATGATTTCATCCTCGCTCAGCATATCGCCATGTTCTTCGGCCTGCACCATTTTCGTGAGCAAATCGCCGGTCGGATGCTTGCGTCGTTCCGCGATGAGGCTTCTCAGGTAGGCTTTGAGGTCATCGAAGACTTTGGCCAGGCGCGGCCAGACCTGCGGGCCGCTGAAGAGGATGGTGGCGACAAATTCGTTGATGGCCTCGGCGCTGGCCCGAATGTACGGTCGTCCAGTGCGGGGAATGCCCAGCAAATCAAGAATCACGTTGGAGGGCAGTGGATAAGCGAGGTCGGCAACAACATCCATCTTGCCTTCCGCGAGCTTCTGATCAATCAGTTCGTCCACCAGCCTTTGCACGGTGGGCCGGAACGATTCGATCATGCGCGGAGTGAAGGTCTTCATCATCAAGGTGCGCTGGCGGGTATGCCCCGGCGGGTCCATACCCTGCAGGTTATACGCCATAAAAGGCACGATCTGCCGCAGGTACTCGATTGACTCGGTCACGCCTGCCTCGATCATGAACTCATCCGCCCTCGACCAGATGTCGGAGGAGAAACGCTTATGGTCGGCGAATGCCATGTGAACATCATCGTAGCGTGTGAGCATGTAGCAGTTGAATAGCTGGTTCCAATGTACAGGGTCGTTCTCTCTAAGATACGTATAGACAGGGTAGGGGTCCTGGATGTTGACGAAGAAGTTGTCCAGGTCAAGAATTGTTTCTGCTGTCATGCTCTTTCCTTCCGTGTGATGATGCGACTTACTCTTGATGATTATTATACTTTAAACGTGAGCGAACGTGCCTGGGGTTACTTTGAAGGATGGCCTCTTTGCACCCCCACCCCTCTTTCGCTACAATGACCATATTACTTAGCACTCCCTCAATAGCTGGAAAGGAAAAGAAACTATGGCTGATGAAACCGGCGCTATGCTGGCCTATGATGGAGAGGCAGGCCCTGTTCAGGCCTACCCGAATTGACGCTGAAAGCGGCGGAAACACCCGGGAAGGAGACGCTGGTCGTTCCCGTGAAGCCACAGCCGCTAATAGTCACGGCGATGCCGGGCGCTCCGTTGGTGGAGGTGAAGCTGCTGATCTTAGGACAGGACAGGGGCCGCATGTCCTGTCGGTTGTGGATAAAGCTGCTTGCTGAGACGCTGGGAACAGCGACGAGCAACAGCGTCACACAAAACGTACTCACAAGTATGAGGCGCTGAAGTCGTGAGACTCGCATATGAATTCTCCTTTGTTTGCATTATCCTTATCCAGGACTTGATTGACTGGTTCAATGATCGAAAGTGAGCGCACATGTTGGCAGGAGCAGCATGAGAGGCTGGTACAGCAATGCCTTCTCGGACGGTCTGTAAACGGCTGCTCCTGGCAGTAGCGTTCACGATGCAAGTCTAAGTGCGCAGCAAAAAGGACTGCACCTCTTCCGTTTGGCGCGCCAATACCTCTTCGATGAGATAATCCGCGACATAGCGATGACTGCCTGTGAAGCCGGCGAGGAACTGTTCTACATTGCCCCGCCCTTGCAGGGAGAGCGCCGCCAGGCGCAGTCCGGCGATCCAGCCCTCCGTGCGCTTGTGAAGCGGGGTAACCTCTTGCGAAGAGAGGTCGAGCGCCATGACCTGGGATAAGAAAGTGCTGGCCTCGGAGGTCTCGAACTGTAACTGCGGGGCGCGTAGTTCGGTGAGCAAGCCACGCGCGCGTAATCGTGCCAGCGGCAGTGGTGGGTCGGCACGCGTGGCGAGAACCAGGTGCAGCTGGGACGGGCAGTGTTCTATAAGAAAGGTCATGGCCTGCTGGATCGGCCCGGCGGTGAGGACATGGTAGTCGTCCAGCACGAGGAAAATATCTCCCATTTCACGCTGTGCCAGGTCATTGGTCAACGCGGTCAAGATGGTTTCCGGCGGCACGGATGAGGTGAGGTGAGAAGAGCAATGAGCGGGCGTCAGCTCCCAGTTGTGGGTCCAGCAGCAATCAGATAGGAGAGGAAGCGTACCGGTTCATCGCCCTGTGGCTCCAGAGAAAGCCAGGCGACAGGGAGAGCGCTTTCGGTAAGCCATTGAACAAGCAGGGTGGTTTTGCCGAAGCCAGGGGGAGCCGATAGGAGGGTAAGCGTCGGATTGCTTGCCTGCTGAAGCCTTCTGAGGAGGTGAGCGCGAGCAACAAGCTGGGGGCGCAAGCGCGGGGGATGAATCTTGGTTCTCAACTCCAGGTCTGCCTGCTCGCCACTTGAGACGGGCGGCAAGGGACAAGTCTGCCGGCTGCGCTGGCTGCTGGCGGCTGCTGGTCGTTGGCCTCGATCCGGTTCCTGCTGTAAACCCCGGGTAGGTATTTCTTCAGTAGAACGAGGAGCAGTCGCCGCGAGTTCACGAGCCACTTCCTCTAAGCGGGTAAGGGTCAACTCGCTCGTCCGGCCAAGGTACCTCTTGCTCATTTTCTGGCCGTTTCTGCGGTAGGCATACCAGTATGTTTCTCCGTGTTGCCTGGGTTCCTTGCGTACTGTCAACTGAGCGTATTTGCCAGAAAAAGAGAACGACGCGACCGTATCCAGCCACTCAAACCGACACCATCCCGAATGTTGGCTCTTCCGCACTTTGCGTGCTGAGTTTGCAACCCGTCTTCGTAGAAAATAATAGAGGGAAAGATTTTCCCCCCAAAAACCATCTGCGAGGTACTTCTTCTGACATATGCTTCCATTCACCTTCAT
>DATGLD010000051.1:0-321051 GCA_035294305.1 Ktedonobacteraceae bacterium
CTTGCAGCGCGGGGATCAGCTGCGACGAGTCGCTGATCATGTTATAGGTAATGCCGAGATAGATGGCGATGGCGAGCGTGACGATTGCCAGCGCGCAGACGTACAGACCCCAGGCCCGCACGCGCTCGTGGAAACGCGCTTCGAAGATCAGGTAACAGAGCAGCAGAGCCGTAGTGAAGCTCACGCTGAACTCGTACAGGTTGCTCCACGGCGCGTGCTGCTCCACAATAGTGCGGAAGAGCAGCGATAGGAACAGCATGAAAACGGCCATCCATCCCACGATGGTGCCGATGCGCCCGATGGCAATCAGACCGCGGTTGAGCGCGATGGGCCGCTCGCCGTCCGGCTGCTCATGCAGTACGACATCGCTGCGCACCAGTGTTGTGACGCCCCCGCCGGCCAGCGCCGCTTTACCGGATTTAGCCTTGCTACTGCTCCTGGCCTGGGCGTGTTCGACCGCCAGTTCCCTGGCGAAGCGAGCCGAGCCAAGGGTGTACCACAGATAGGCCAGCGTCATGACGACGAGCATGACAAACGCCGACGTGAATAAATAGTTAGACAGGCTGCCAAGCTCCTGCATTCCAGGCGAGGTGGTTGCGGCTATAAATAAAAGTTGCATGATGAACCTCTATTGTAAGGTAGTAAATGATCATATAACTGGTCAATGATTATCCTCAAATAGATAGTAGCATAGCTGAGGAAGAGCGTCAAACAATGAGATGGCTATCCGCTCGTCCAGGGTAGGGGCGTACCCTGGTGGTCGCCCTCACTCCTCCAAGCGTCAAACAAAAATCAATAGACGCCGGCGAACTCGCTTTGCAGTTCATGGAGCCAGTCCAGGACGGCGCGCGTCTGGTGAATGCGGCTGCGCAGGACAACGTGGTCGAAGAAGGCAGTGTCGCTGGTCCTGGCATCGGGGAGCCGCTGCGCCTCAAGATAATCCAGGAATTTCTGGCAGGCCACGACTTCATCATCGATGAGCCGTGTAATCTGGCCAGGGCGAATACGCTGCGTGAAGTAGAGCTTGATGAGAAAGACGATGCGAATCTCACGCGGGCGCTCAACCGGTTTGCTGAGCCAGTCAAAAAAGGTCGCACGACCCGCCTCTGTCAGGTGGAAGACCTTGCGTGGCGGGCGCGCGCCCTGTGCTTCCAGATCAGCTTCAATATAGTTGAGTTGTTCGAGTTTCTTGAGGAAGGCGTACATCTGGCTCATCTCTAGATGGACGATCTGGCGCAGGGTACCGGTCTGAAATTGTTGAAACATCTCGTAACCATGCATGGGTTGCCCCTCGAGCAGCCCCAGGATGGCATATTCCGCAGGTTCGCTGATTTGCATGCTTTTCTCTCAAACATCATCAGAACATCAGGACAGCGTTATTATAGTGTACTTTGGGATGCGGGGCAAGTGAGTGGCTCTTCTGGTAGCGGGTAAGAACCCCTGTGAAGGGCGACCACAAGGGTCCCATCCCCTCATCCGCTCCGCTCGCGCCCTTATTAGGATGATGCAATCTGGCTCTATTGCACGTTTTCTTGTGACACCGGCAAATCTTACGGCGTACTACCAGGTGAATGGAATAGAGGTGATAAAATAGATACCAGATCAGACGGACAGACAGACAGACAAGCATGCGCACAAAGGGGAATAATGATGTCAATACTTGACAGGCCTCTTACACCCCGGCCCCAGCGTTCAAAACGCCCCTTTATCATCATGGGCATTGTAATTGTAGTGATCCTTATCCTGCTGCTATTTACCAATGTTGGCAATGATGTTACCTTTGTGCAGCACTTTGTGACGGCTCCCAGCCACTTCACCTACAATGGCCACTCCAATTACGTCAGCGCCGTGGGATGGTCGCCGGACGGCAGGCGCATCGCCTCCGCGAGCGGCGACGGCACCGTGCAGGTCTGGGATGCATCCAACGGCGGCCATGTTCTGACCTATCGCGGCCATTCCGGGGATGTACTGACGCTGGCCTGGTCGCCGGATGGACAATACATCGCTTCGGGCGGGCTTGACACGACTGTGCAGGTCTGGAATGCCAGCACCGGGGCGCGCGTTTATACCTATCACGGGCATACCGATGCAGTTTATGATGTTGCGTGGTCGCCGGATGGCACGCGCATCGCCTCCGCCAGCAACGACGGGAGCGTACAAATCTGGGATGCGCTGACGGGAAAAGATGTTGCCAGCTACAGCAATCAATCTAACGGCAGGGGTCAGGCAGCGCCCTTTAACGCCGTGGTATGGTCGCCGGATGGTAAACGCGTTGCGGCGGGAGGAAACGGAGATGTAATACTGCTGGATGCGGCAACGGCAAAGGTTCTGGGCTATCTCGGGCACCAGGGCGGCATTGTGCATGGCCTGGCATGGTCACCCAATGGCAGATACCTGGCTGTCGGCAGTTCCAACACTACCGTCGAACTATGGGACATGACGAACGGAAACAACATTTTCAACTACACCGGTCATACCGCCGATGTGCTTGCCGTCGCCTGGTCGCCAGATGGCAAGCGTATCGCCTCCGCCAGTTCTGATGGCACCGTGCAGGTCTGGGACGCGCTCACAGGCAACCATGCCTACATCTATCGCGGCCACGCAGACTACTACTGGGGCCATTTCACTTCCGCGGCATCCGTCGACACCGTCGCCTGGTCGCCGGACGGCAAACTGATTGCCTCGGGAGGAAGCGATAATACGGTGCAGGTGTGGGCGGCGATGTAATGGATGTGACGAAAGGCAGATACTTCACGAAAATGACTGGCATCGTTTTATCCTATATTCAGGTTGAGCCACTGTTCATGGCGCGAAAAAAAGGGCAGGATGCCGCCGAAATCTCGCCCGATCTAGGGCTTTCGAAGGTGAGGGTGACGCTTATTCCCGACGGCGTAGTGTTTCCCGGCGGCGAACGTGTGAACTGGCAAAATCTGGAGAAGATTCGCAAAGCGGAGGTCAACTGCTTCCTCGTCGAGGGCGATGCGGTGAAGAGCATACAGGTGTTCTCAGAATACACGAACCGCGTGTGCAGCCTGATGCCCACCAGGGGCGCACCCAGCATGTTGATTGCCGGGTTTGTAATGCACCGCATCAAGGATATCGACCCCGTGCAGGATACCTTGAGGAAGATTGCCAGCATTGCGCCCGTCGTGGGGCGCGTGCTGGATACGGCGACAGGGCTGGGCTATACTGCTATCGAGGCCGCTAAAACAGCCGAGCAGGTGGTGACGATAGAGCTTGATCCGGGGGCACAGGAGATAGCTCGTCTCAATCCCTGGTCGCAAGCCCTGTTTGATAACCCTAAGATCGTGCAGATTATGGGCGATGCCTATGAGGTCGTGCAGACATGCGAGGATGAGAGTTTTACGCGCATTATTCACGACCCGCCGACGTTCAGCCTGGCGGGGGATCTCTATTCCGGCGCGTTTTACCGCCAGCTCTACCGCGTTCTCAAACGCGGAGGGCGTTTGTTTCACTATATCGGCGATCCCAACAGCAAGGCCAGCGGGGGCGTGACGAAAGGCGCGCTGCGACGCCTGCAGGAGGCCGGCTTTGCGCGTGTCGTGCGCAGGCCGGAGGCGTTCGGGGTCGTGGCGTATAAATAAGAGTTTCACCAGGGCGCCCTCAAGGGTATGCCCCTACTATGATATCAACCCCCTTGTGGTCGTCCTATTCCTCAGCGGCTCGCGAACTCGCAAATCTCCCGCACGCCGCGCTCGATCTCCTCTTCCGAAGCGGCCATGGAGATACGCACATAGTTTTCCGCCACCGAGCCAAAGTTGCTTCCGGCGGCCACGGCAACATTGCGCACGCGCAAGAGATCAAGCGCAAACTGTCTCCCTGGCTTCTGGCTGCGGTTAGTGATATCGATCAGGGCGTAAAATGCGCCATGAGGCGTGTAGAGGTAGCGATCATGCTCTTTGAGCAGGCGTACTACCAGGTCGCGGCGGCGGCGATAAGCATCTCGCATCTCGGCAACGCATTCCTGCGGCCCGCTTAAGGCGGCGGCTGCCGCTCGCTGCACAATCGTGCTGACATTGGTGTAGCTGCCGTCAAGCACATAGGAGATGGTCTTAATCAGTTCCGAACCGGCGGCGATGTAGCCGATACGCCATCCGGTCATGGAGTAGGATTTGGAAAAGGTGTAGACACAGATAACGCGCCCAGATTCAAACTCGCCGCGTGATATCAATGATGCGGGGCTGGTATGCTGCCCCTCGAAGATAATTTCGTCGTAGCTTTCGTCTGAGAGCAGGTAGAGGCCGTGACGGCGGGCGAAGTCGAGCAGGTCGGCGATGACCTGGCGGGGAAAAACCGCGCCGGTGGGGTTGCCGGGACTGTTGATGATCAGCATGCGCGTGCGGGGCGTGACGAGTTGCTCCAGGCGCGCGATATCCGGCAACCATTCGCTATAAGGGTCGAGCGGGTATGAAACGGCGGTGGCGCCGCAGGTAGCGAGCTGGATGCTGTAGTGCGGCCAGTGCGGGTCTGGAATAAGTACTTCGTCGCCCACGCCGACCGTGGCGAGCAGCGTGGTCATGATCGCGCCTGTGCCGCCCAGCGCGATGGCGACATTTTGCGGGCCAACTTCATAGCCATCGACGCGCTGGATTTTGGCGGCTATCAATTCGCGCAGCCAGGGCCAGCCAATAGGAGGGCCATAGGTAATCGGTTCGTTGTTGATGGATTCGATGGCCGCGCGACGAATATGCTCCGGCGTGCGGAAACTCGGCTCTCCTATCTGCAACCGCACGGCTGGCGGCAATACTTCTCCACGCGCCTCCGCCTCGCGCTGCAACTGCTGAGCGTAGAGGCCGAGCGTGGTGATGTCGTTGACCGGCAGGTCGTGAATGCGCTGCTTACGGTAGTTCACGTCGTTCGTTTTCATGCTCACTATCTTCCAGCAGAGTTGCGAATAGTTGTTGTTCTGCCTCCTCAGCAGTTTGCGCAGTACTGATTTTGACAATCAGGCGCAGCAGAAGCGCCGGATCTTCGATGGTTGCTGCCTGCTTCTTGAACAGGCGAACCAACTCCGGAAAGCGGCCACGGACAATATCTGCCAACGCATCTCGTTGTAGTTGAAGTTCTCGCTGGCGTTCCTCTTCGCGACCTTTCTCAATGCCCTCTTCGCGACCTTTCTCAATGCCCTCTTCGCGACCCTCTTCGCGACCCTCCTTTAAGATTTTTTGATAAAATTTTGTACTGCGCAGTGTGTCGTTCAGCATTGCGAATGTCCTTTCCAGCCATTCCTGCTCGGCTACACTCTTATTTTCAAACGCCAGTGACGCAATTGCTGATGCAATCACGAGCAAATTTGTTTTTCCAGAGGACTGAAGCCCCGCAATCATCTTCTTGACAACACTATGTTCCGTTCCACCCTGTGTGAGCGTCACAAGTGGTGAGAGGCCAATGCCTCCCGATTGCAGAAATTCATCTGCTGATATTTTCGCCAGTTCTATACTCTTAAAGTGGAAGATTACCACCTCTTCGCTGTCCGGTAACTTGCGAATAAAAGGTGAGGTTGGTGGATTGCTCACCTTCCTCAAATAAATTACGCATGACGAGACCGGTAAGTAATCATGCTCCCGCGATGCCAGCGTATTGTATTCCAGAAGTCGCTCCGGCACATGAAGTTTCCTCCTGCCCTTTTCATTCTATCTCAAGTGTAGCATATCGGAAACGGCCTGTCGAGTGGTCAGAACACGATTTTATGCGCCAATTTTCCTTACCAATCCAGCCAGCAATGCGATACGCTTCGGCAAATAATCCAGCTCGATATATTCGCCGGGATTGTGCGCGAGGCCGCCACCGGCGCCTAATCCATCCAGCGTAGGTATGCCCAGCGCGGCGGAAGTGTTGGCATCCGATGCGCCTCCGCTGCCCACGTCCTGTATCTTCAGGCCGAGTTCGCGACCTGCCTCCTTGACCAGTTCGACGAGCCGGGCGTTGGCTGTATTGCGCTCAAACGGGGGAACCAGGGCGCTACCGCTGAGCGTGATGCGCGTGCCTGGCAGCACGTTTTGCTTCGTGACGTTGCGCATGGCTGCTTCCAACGCTTCGAGACCGGCCTGGTCGCTGACGCGCACGTCCATATCAAAATAGGCGTAGTCCGGTACGACGTTGGTGCGCTCGCCGCCGCGAATGATGCCCACACTGAGCGTGACGCCAGGAATAGCGCCGTTGAGCGCCTGCATCTTTTGCACCTGGTAGGAAAGCTCTAGAATGGCATTGCGCCCCTTTTCTGGTTCGACGCCCGCGTGAGCGGATAGACCATGCACCTCAACACGGTACTGGCCGCAGCCTTTGCGCGAAGAAACAACGGTTCCTTCGCTACGACCCGGCTCCAGGACTAAGACGGCATCGGATTGCCGCGCCAGTTCTTGCACGATTGGCCGGCTGCTGGGCGAGCCGATCTCTTCGTCGCTGTTACAGAGGAAGGTCACGCTGGAATAGGTGTCTTCCTGCGCATCTATCAGCAGGTGCAACCCGTACATGCCGATCAATACGCCCGATTTCATGTCGAGTATGCCCGGGCCGGTAGCGATGTGTTTCCCATCGCGCTGCATGATAGTAAAAGGCCGGCGCTCAGCTTCGCCTGCGGAGAAGACGGTATCGATATGCCCGATTAGCAGGATGCGGGCGCCGTTCTGAGCTTTACCGTGATGAGTGGCGATGAGGTGGTTTCCATACTCTTGCTGCTTATCTATGCGCGTGGAGAAGCCGAAGGCCGAGAAACGCTCCTGTAAATACGCGCCAACGCGATCAAGGCCGGCCTTGGTGTAGGTGCCGGAGTCGATGTTGACGATGGTTTTCAGATCATCGAGGTAAGGCTCCAGATTGCCTTCGGCCCGTTCGATGTCGCGGTGTTTGCTCATATCACCCCTGCTGCTCTAAATTGTGCGATCTCTTCATCGCTGTAACCCGCTTCACGCAGCAACTCGTTCGTATGCTCGCCCAGTCCAGGCGGCGGGTAGCGCTGCTCGTCCGCGACGCCCGATATGCGGGGAAACGTTGGCAGCGTGCGGAATGTTTCGCCTGTTTCGGGAAGTTTCGCTCCCATTACACTGGTACCGCGGGCCTGGGCATGCGAGTCGTTGAGCGCCTCGCCGATGCTATAGACGGGACCGACGCAGGCATCCATATCGGCCAGTTCCGCGATCCATTCGTCGCGCGTTCTGGTCTTGAAGATGGCGCGCAGCATATCCATGGCCTGTTCGCGCTCTCCAGGACCGGCTGGCGTGTGAAACGGCAATAGTTCCAGGTGCCCGACGCGCGTGCAGAAGGTGTGCCAGAATTTATATTCAAGCGCGGCCAGCGTGACATGCTTGCCGTCGGACGTTTCGTAGATATTGTAGCAGGGGAGCCCGCCGTCAAGCGCGGATCGCCCTGGATAGGGTACCTCTCCGGTATTTAAATAGGCAGTGGCGAAGAGTGGCAGCAGCGCCATAACTCCCTCGGTCATGGAGACATCGATCATGCGTCCCTCGCCCGTCTGATTGCGGCCCAGCAGCGCGGTCAAAATGCCGATAACGGCCATAAAACTCCCTCCGGCCAGGTCGCCGAATTGCGTGGCCGGCATGGCAGGTTCGCCATCCGGCGCGCGATTGTAGTAGAGCATGCCGGCGTACCCCGCGTAGTTCAAATCGTGCCCGGCGCGCAGGCGATAGGGGCCATCCTGCCCATAGCCACTGATCGCGCAGTAGATCAGACCCGGTTTCACTTCCTGAAGTTGTTCGTAGCCCAGGCCGAGGCGCTCCAGTACGCCGGGACGGAAGCTTTCCAGCAATACATCGGCGTCACGCACCATACGCAGAAATATTTCTCGTCCTCCAGCGGATTTGAGATTGAGAGTGATACTGCGTTTATTGCGATTGGTGGCCAGGAAGTACAGGCTCATGCCGCCCGCGCCATAGGGCGGCATAAAACGCCCATAATCACCGCTGCCCGGCTCCTCGACTTTGATGACGTCGGCGCCAAAATCCGCCAGCATCTGTGATGCGTAGGCGCCAGGGAGCAGGCGGGAGAGGTCGAGAACGCGAATCCCATTGAGAGGCTGGCTCATGCACATCTCCTTCAAGAGGTGTCTGGGCATCCTGCACGGGTGCCGCTAAAAAACCACTGTCTGTAGTATGTAGGGTAACAGGCATGGATAGGAGTTGTCAATGCTGTTTGTGAGCATGGGTCGCCATGCATGCATAATCCGCCTGGAAAATTTCATTGTGCCATAACACGCGGAAATCTCATGTTTTAAAAACAGTGGTCTCTTTCGTTTAACTGTGGGGCGGGAAAAAAAGGTCAAAACCTGGTTTGAAAAGGAGAAGCATAGGGGAAGATGGGCCAATGGTTCCAGAAGTTTATCGCGAGCAGCATCTACGGTGAGGTGAGCGATGCTACGATACAGGGATATTTACGCTCGGCAAGCCAGATCGAGGAGGTCTGGCAACAAATCGACGACGATGTAGATGCACTCATCCTGCAGGGCATGGCCCCATGGGATGCGTATGCCAGAATGGGACACGCGCTGGCTTTCGTGCGCGCCTGCCGCACGAATATCGTATTTGTACAGGAATTGCTGAAAGCCTATACCCCCGCGAAGACCGGTGATGCACATTATCTGCCCAGAGTGACCTACGACCAGGCGTTGGCGCTCTGCGAACATATTGAGCCATACCTTGAGGAGGCCATAAAAGCATCGTCGAACCCGGACTACGTGCCTGCCTCCTATTCCCTGCCGCTTCCGTTTGGCCCGCATATACGCGGCGCGAACCCGCGCTTCCCACTGCCTCACCTGCAAGGGATCATCGGGGCCGCACAGCAAATGCGAGACTGGGCCGCCGGGCTACTGGCGAAATACGAGCTTGCGCTGGATGCGGCCAGATTGCCCGTACCACCCACGGTGTCGGCACATCGTGAGCAGATGAAAGGCGAATTGCGGCTCGGAGATTTTCACCTGCGTACCGGAACCGATATGGTTGGTCAGATTAGCCAGGGGCAGGTTACGGATGAGTTAAGTGATAAGGCCGAGGGATTCCTCTGGGAGGCCATGGAGAGCTTCTTCAAGGTAAGCCAGCTGGTCGCGAATCCGGCATTACATGCGCGACCAGCTTACAAGGTTTCCGACACAGAAAATTACGGGCAACACTATCACGACAAACAAAATTTCCACCAGGAACCAATCAGGAGGACACCCGCACCGCCCGATTCACCCACACCGCAGGTGTCTCCTGCGCCAGCACTTGCACCAACGGAGCCGGATGTAGCTGATCTGTTTAATGCGGTCATCGCCGAGCCAGATGTGACTCAGAGACCAGCTGAGCAGCCGTCGCCCAATGTATCACAAATGCTGAACCAGATGGTAGCCGAGCCTGAGACAAGCAGGAACGCGCCGGCACAACCGGCTCCTGATGTTTCAAATATGTTGAATCAGGTGATTGCCACACCAGGTGCGGTTCAGGAGACACCAGCTCCACCTGTTCCTGACGCTCCCGACCTGCTAAGCCAGGTAATCTCCGGGCCTGATACCATCCAGAATACATCTAACCTGCCGGCACAGAAAAGGTCTCCCTTAGAAGACCACAAAAAGCCTCCGAACGAACCAGCCGCGGAAAGTAGCGTACTAGACCTGCTCTCCGAGGTTTGTGGAGAGCAGCAGGATACCAATAGACAAAACCAGTAAATATTCAGAGAAGAAAGGACAGTTCAAAATGGGTTTGTTTGATCATTTGAAATTTGTAACCGGAATGAAGGCTGAAAATGCTTTGCAAAAGGCCGAAGACCCGGCCGAGGTGTTTAATTACAGCTACACCAAACAGTTGGAGCAGCTTCAGCAGCTGCGCCAGGGCCTTGTAACCATCGTGCAGAACGAGAAGCATATCGAATTGCTCGAGGCGCAGGTCGAGGCGCAGCAGAATCGCCTGCAACAGCAGGCCCAACAGGCTATGCAGCAAGGGCGGGAAGACCTGGCCCGCCTCGCACTTCAACGTAAAGAGGCGCTGGCTGCCCAGGTTGAGGGATATAAGCAGCAACTTGAGCAACTCCAGGCACAACATCAGAAAATTGAGCAACTTGTGCAGCAAGCGGAACAAAGGATCGCGACTTTTGGCTCCCAGAAGGAGATGGTTGAGGCCCAGTACCAGGCTGCGCAGGCATCTGTCCATATCGGTGAGATCGCGACAGGCATCTCCAAAGAATCCTCCGAGATGAATCTCGCTATGCAGCGCGCCCAGGAGCATGTCTTGCAGATGCAGTCACGCGCATCCGCCATCGATGCGCTGCTGGACTCCGGCGCGCTTGGCGATCAAGGACTGCTTGGCGGTGGCAACTCAACCGATCTGGATCGCCAGCTGGCTCAAATCTCCTCGGAGCACAACGTCGAAGCAGAACTGGCTGCGATGCGACAACAGATCGGAGGGCCACCTGCCCAGCAGGGGCTTTTGACAGAATCATCCTCTAAGGGAGAATGATTTTCTGGCTTTGCAGGTGCCTATTCAATAGATGGACGGAGAAACCATGCCTCTGTACATCATGATAGTAGCGCATGGTCTAGAACGAAATAGCATTGAAATGACAAAAGGAGATTTTGCAAATGTATACCACTAGCGGCCCGAATTCGGCTTCAAACGACCAGCCTGCCCCAACCGAACAGGAGAAGGAGCCGATGCTCCTGCTCGACACCACCGGTTCTATGAATTACGGCACTTCGGAGAACGATCCGACGCCGCGCAAAGATACCATCCGCGAGGCGATCAGTATTATCGTGGCTCGCCTGGCCGCTGCCGATAGCCAGGCCGCCAGGGAGGAAGAAGGTGGCGGCCTGCGTACCGTCACCTTCGCCGATGGGCGAGCATTCGATATCGGCGATCTGAATCCCAATAACTTGCAGCAGAAATGGAGCCAGATCCGCTGGGCCGGTGGCACGCGCATCATGCCCGGCTTCAACCAGTTGCTCAAGACGTATACCGACGAGTTCGGGTCAGAGCCCGCGGCGGAACGCCCGCTGCTTTTGGCCCTGGTCATCACCGACGGTGAGGCTGATGATACCGATACATTCCAGAGCACGGTAGCACGAGCGGCAGGGAACATGTATGTGGTGCTGGCAATTATTGGCTATGGACCCGAGCACGACCGGGCGCTACGAGCCTACCAGCAGGTTGAGGCGCAAAATGCCCATGTCAAGGTGATGTCATTTGGCGGCGAGACCGACCCCGAAAAGATTGCTAACGCGCTCTTCCATATGATTGAGTAGCAGCAACCTTCCGTCTCACACACAAGACTGCACGGCCCGGAAACAGCCTGAAATCGGCTTCCGGGCCGTGCGCAATGTTTAAAGCGCTCCAATAACCGGCAAATATGACTTGACAGGTTACAATTAAAATAGTATAATGTAACCATCATACTGAATTTAGATAGTTATGACATTTTTCTTCTCAAGTGAAAAGGGAAGGACGCTCATGGATACATCACTATTGACTGCTCTGATCTTAACGGCCACCACCATGGGCCTCATAATCGCGTTTGTCGCCTATCAAATATATCAAATGCAGTGGTTGAAGCATCATGGAAGACGGATTGTCGCGATGGTTACATCGATACGACATGAAATGGGAAAAACGCCGGCTGGCTTTACACGGGACAATTATTATGTAACAGCCACGTGGACTCATCCCAGAACCGGCCAAACCTATACCTTCTGGACATGGATGATGAACCGGGTTCCAGATTACCAAAAAGGAAGCCTGGTTCCAGTTTTGATTGATCCGAACCATCCAAAGCGGTTTGCTATGGAGCTTTGATTGCTATTAGCTCGACCAGGCGCCGGTTACGCTAACCTTAGCGGTGATATCCGAGAGGCCGATGAGATGAAGGCTTAAAGTTCCTGACTTCCCATCGCTATTAATCGTGATCGTGTTGCTGGCGGTTGGATCAATTACCCAATTCTTCGGCGTGCTGCCGCCCTGCTGATCTAACGTCGTTGCAACCTTGGGGAAGGTATACGTACCGGGGCCATTATAGCCAAGCGCCGCGAATAGAAAGTTGTAGTTTGCATTTCCAATGGAGCCGCTGGCATTGCCTACATAGCCCTGCTGGCCCTGGTAGGTAAGGGGGCCGCAGCCCATGAACGATGAGATCACCATATTTCCGCTCACCGCGCCGGAGAAGGTCAGGTTGGCTGAATGGCTGGCATTTGCTATGCAGGACGAAACGGGTGTGAATTTCGTCGCCGGATTGGACGAAGCGCCCGAAGTATTCGACTGAGACGAGGGTGAGGTAGTATGGTGCAGCAAGGCAAATGCGCCCCCACCAATCGCGATCACAATGATTGCCACGATAGCGACCAGTAACCAGGGAGGAATAGCGCCCCTGGAGGTCTTGCCCCCTTGCTGTGGAAATTGCGGGGGAGGTCCACCAGGTTGAGAAGGCTGCTGGAAGTGCTGAGGCTGCGACGGCTGGAATGGTGGAGGCGTTTCAGGCCGGGAAAATTGCTGGAACTGCTGAGAGGATTGTTGAGGCTGTTGAGGCTGTGGCGATGGGAATTGAGCCGGAAATGCCTGCTGCGGCTGCTGCGGTGAGGGCCTGAACTGCGGGGCCTGTGGTAAAGGGGCCTGGAATTGTGATGGTTGCGAAGACGGTTGGGGCGCCCCCGGTGTTGGAAAAGGTGATGCCGGATTAGCACGCGCCATCTCACTCGACTGCGGCGCTCCTTGCGCTATTGAAATGCCGGGCTGGTTCGCCGGTACTGGCGAGCGCCCGCAATTGCCACAAAAACGCGCATCATCCGCTAATTGCGCTCCACAAAATTGACAGCGTTGCATGTAACTTCCTCCTGCCGGTAAATTTTTCCAGAGAGTACCACAAACCACGAGCGCATACAATAGGGCATTTTGCAAAATTCGTGATACAATTGCTACAAATTACTTGAAAAAAGAGGAGTTGGATGTATGCCAATCGCAATTCTTGTTCATGGCGGCGCTGGTACTGCCACGCCTGAGCGTGTAGAGATTCTTCAGGCCGGATGTAAAGAGGCGGCGCATGTAGGATGGCGTATTTTGCAGTCTGGCGGTCCGGCGTTGGATGCTGTGGAAGCGGCGGTGCGTGCGCTCGAAGATAACCCCCATTTTAACGCGGGCACAGGCGCTTGCTTGAATACTGAGGGAAATATCGAACTCGATGCTGGTATAATGGATGGCCAGGCATTGGCGGTCGGGGCTATTGCCGGTGTTGAACTGATCAAAAATCCTGTTCACCTGGCGCGCAAAGTGCTTGAGAGCCCGCATGTTTTGCTGGTGGGCAAGGGAGCTATAGAATTTGCGCGCGCGCATGGAATATCGCAATGTACATTCGAGGATTTGCTGACAGAACGCCAGTTTGAGATATGGAAATCGCAGCAAGAAGTTCGTGGAGGCCAGGAGCCCCGCTATCACCGGCGCGAGGTGGGGTCGATAACGCACCAGGAAGAGAAACACGGCACGGTTGGAGCAGTAGCGCTTGACATGTCGGGCAGACTAGCGGCAGCAACCTCGACGGGCGGCATTTTTAATAAATATCCTGGCCGTGTGGGCGATTCGCCTCTGGTGGGGTGCGGCTTTTATGCTGACGATCAGGCCGCGATATCCTGCACGGGCGATGGTGAAGATTTTGTGCGCCTGCTGCTTGCCAAACGCGCTGCCGATTTTGTGGCGCGTGGCGCTACCGCGCGCGAAGCGGCAGAGGCAGCTATTGCTGTGCTGGGCGAAAAAGCTACCGGTAGGGGCGGCTTGATCGTCGTGGACCGGCTAGGAAATCTCGGTTTCGCCTGGAACTCGCGCAATATGTCGCATGCCTATATGACCGAGGGTCTGGAAGAGCCTGTCGCGGGTATATGAGGAAAGAGAGGAATGACCGCATGCGCACGCTGGTAGAGGTTCAGCAAGAAGTAGATCACCTTATCAAAGAAGAGTGGCATAGTCATTATTGGCACCCGCTCTCAAGCCTGGCACGGCTCACCGAGGAGGTGGGCGAACTGGCGCGTGAGATCAATCACCGCTACGGTGAGAAACCCAAAAAGGCAGCTGAGGACGAGGGGAATCTGAGCGCTGAGTTGGGGGATATTCTCTATATTGTAGCTTCGCTGGCAAATTCTACCGGTGTGGACCTCGATCGCGCGTTCGGTGAAGTAATGGCGAAGTATCGTCGTCGCGATGCACAACGCTGGGCATCCGAGCAGAATCAATGAAAGAAGAATTGGCCCGCAAAATAACCGACCAGGAAGAACAGGGCAAATGCAACCAGTCCGATGACCAGGATCAAGAGCGCCGGAGAAACACCTTTCTTTTTAACAACAAGTTCCGGGTAAGGCCCCTGGTTCATCGCCTGCGGCTTATGCGAGAAATCGGCGACCGTCTGTGAGGCAGCTAGCGATGGCGGAGCCGGGAGTTTGATACTTTGTTGTTCCGAGCGATAGTTTGCCAGTCCCTGTACCGGTTGTTCGGTATCTCTGGTTGGGAGCCTGGGAGCGATTGCTGGCCCCACGGGCGCGTGATACCCCGCGCTAAGGGGCTCTTCATGGGCAAAGGTGCTATTTATATATACCGGGGTAGGAATCGGCGGCTCAAAGCGGTCCGCGAGTATTTTCAGGTTTTCATAGAGCGCTTCAGGGGTGCTGATGTGCTGTGGGTGCAGGCGTACCACCGCACGTGCCACAGTTTCACATAATTCTGGCGGGTTACCGCGTGCGAAACGCAAACCACCATCCGGCGGCGGCTCGACAGCTGTAGCCCCGGCCGGTCGTGAAGTGAGCAGTTGGTAAAGCAGCAGGCCGACCGCGCGCGTATCATCGTCGCGGCGTCCTTCGGTCAGTTGTCCCCATGGCTGGTCGCGGTCTGAGACAGGTATTCCGCTTCCTCCTACAGGACACCAGCTTTCAAAATAGGTAAGATCGCTCGGCAGCGCAAAGTTGTTCACACGGACAAGGCCGCCGCGCTCACGCACAATTGCACCGGGTGTGAGGTCGCCATGACAGGTGTGGCGCGAAGGGCTGGCAGCATAGATCAGAGCTTTGCAAATTTGACAGCCCAGGTCGGCGACCTCATAAGGCGAAAGCGGTGTTTTCAATAGCGCTGAAAAATCTTCGCCCGCTACATATTCCTGCACGATATACAGCGCCTCAGATTCAGAGACGATATCGTAGATGCCCACGATGTTGGGGTGCGAGAAAGAGGCGGTCATCTTGATGGCGAGTTGGTAGGTAGGGATATAAGGAGCAGGCACAACTTTCACCGCAACGCGGCGCTGCAATACCTGGTCCGTGCCTGAAAACACCGCGCAAATGTGCACCGGCTGAATAGGATGTTCCAGCAAATAACGCTTACTAATAACCCGTCCGGTTTCCACAATGAGCCTCGTACATCTAAATATCCTGTAAAGCTAGCATAACCGCGCCCGTAATGTTCGCATTGGAACCCAATGTACCCTGGATGATACGCACGGGCTGGCTCACGGGCAAACACAAGTCGTCTAATCGCGCCTGCAAGGGGGTGATCAAGAGATCGCCTGCCTGGGCTACCTGGCCGCCCAGAATAATAACGCCTGGATTTATTAAATGAACGATATTTGCCAGCGCAATTGCCAGAGACTCATGTACATCATGAACGATACGCTGCGCAACTTTGTCACCCTCGCCTGCCAGGAGAAATACCTGCTCGGCGGTAATACGTTCAGCCCTGGAGCCGGTAACACGCCGGATGGCGGCCTCGGTTTCTGGATACTCAACGGAAAGTCCGATCATGGTGCGGGCGATTGCCTGCGCCGAGGCGATAGCTTCCAGGTGGCCGTAGCCCCCGCACGAACACTTCGGCCCATTCTCTTTGACGATCATATGCCCGATTTCCCCGGCCGTACAGGTGGCGCCATGATAAATATTACTGTTGATGACTAACCCACCGCCGATACCACGCCCCAATCCAACATAAAGTACTATGCGTTCGGTCTTACGAGAGGTTTCCCCCTCTTCGCACAGCGCACCGGCGCGTGTCTCCGCCAGCGCGGCCGCGTTAGCATTGTTATCGATGATGCAAGGGATATCAAGCTTTTGTTCCAGGTAATCCTGTAAAGGGAAATCGTTCCAGGAATGGGCGTGATGCAGCATGCGAACAACCCCGCGCGAGGCATCCACCAGGCCGCCGACAGCTACACCTACGCGCAGTATACGCCCATCTTGCAGCTTGTCAGGCGTCGTTACCTCGTTGTACATGCTATCGATCAGGCCCAGCACTGTCTGCGTATCCGGCACATAGTCCAGTGGGCGGCGCACTTTATGCAGTATCTGGCCTTGAAGGTTGGCCAGCGCTACCGATTGATGCGAGCCACTGCCGCTGATCTCTATTCCGACCACGTATCCTTGTGTTGCCAGCAACTTTCCCGTAATCCTGCTAGCAGGCGATGATAGCGGGCCAGAATTTCCGGCAACTGTTCCATATGCATGGGGGAGCATCCCTTGCTGTGTAGTCAAAAAGCTAACCTCCATCTTTACCATACCTGAGGATGGGAATCAAGAGCGTGCCTGGCGTATGTAGCCTTTTACTCCTGGCCTGGCATTTCCTACTAGCACTATACCGACTGCCTCCAAGGTGGATAACGTCCTATCGGGACAATGGCAACAGTATATCATATTGCGGTCGCTTACGAATAGTCCTGTATAGTGCGCAAGTGGAAAGGCGACCACAAAGGTATGCCTCTACAATCTTCACTCAGGGGTGTACTCTTGTGGTCGCCTCTCGGCCCTCTGTATGTCTTTCCCCATCCAACTATTGCATTGCAAACGCCCCCTTGATACAATAAAGGGGATAATCAAAGATACAGCAGATCGAGCAGGTAGTATGGCATCACAGGCTGCAACAGAAGGGCAGGGCCAGGTCTTCATCGGGCCGGGTCTGAGCCCGCTCAAACGAAATATCACCATCATTGCCGTCGCAGGCATCATCATCGTCGTGCTGGCAATCGCTATTCACCAGGGAACCGGGGCTATAGGCAGTACCATTGTTGCATTGCTACTCATCACCGGTTTCATTCTCTTCCTGCGTATGATCGCCCCTGTTCCATTCACTATTGCGTTGGAACCGGAGGCGCTTGTGAAGCGCAGTGAAAATGGTGAGGTAATCGAGGTGCGCTGGGAGGATTTAACGCGCATCAAAGAGGAATTTTTCCCTAACGGCAAGCGTATCAGCGTAATTGTGTATCGCAAGCCCGCGACTCCCGAGCAGAAAACGAAGGCCTGGGCGGTCTATCGCGATGATGTGACTGATTTAGACAGTCTTGCCGAGGCGCTCAAAAAGGCCATTCCTGAAACGTGTGAGTGGAAGAGCGAGACCGTTCACGATTAGCTTGACCAGGATGAATTGGCTTGTCGAGGGCGACCACAAGGGTGCGCCCTCTCGTCGTACAGAGATCTAAACCATCATCTGGTCAACGTAGCACCAGCGCCAGTCTTCGCCCGGCTGGAATGATTGGATAATGGGATGGTGAGTAGCGTGGAAATGTTTGGTGGCGTGCTTGTTTTTGGAGGAATCGCAGCAGCCGACATGCCCGCACTCCAGGCACAGGCGCAGGTGTACCCAGGTATCACCTGTTTTCAAACACTCCTCACAACCATTAGCGCTCGGCGTAACATCGCGTATCTCGTTAAGGTGTGTACATTGCTTTGCCATAGAAATCTCCTTTATGATATTGACCGTGTCTTCGTGTGGTTGTCTCTGGGCTTTCCTTCGATCAGCAATAACGCGCTGAGGGCGCTTGCCAGGGCCAGGCCGGAGGCAATGAACATAGCCACGCGAAAACTTGTTACGAACGATTCATTGATAGCCTGCTGTAAGACTGCATGTGATTGGCTGCTGACGCCGGATGGTATTTGTATGCCAACCAGCAAGGTTCGTTGGACCTCAACCAGCTGCAGCACAGGCTGCGGGATGGAACCGCTGAGTGTTGCCAGGTGGCTGTCGAGACTATTGCTGAAGACGGCCAGGACCACAAGCCCCAGTACGGCGATGGCAATCAGTCCGGCTGTACGCGATACAGCATTGTTGATGCCAGAGGCTACGCCGGCACGCTGCGGCCCCACCGATCCCATCACCGCCGTCGTCAGCGGGGCAACGGCAATAGCCATGCCCAGACCCAGCACGACCGCTGCCGGAAAGAATGTTGTCCAGTAACTACCCCCTATACCGGGACGCGCGAAAAGCGCAAAGCCTGCCGCCGCGATTACCGGGCCGACGACCAGCGGAATCTTTGCGCCGTAGCGACTCACCAGCCCGCCCGACCAGCGCGATAGCAGGAACATGATGATAATCATGGGCAAGGTAGCAGCCCCCGCTTGCGTAGGAGTGTAGCCCTGCACACGGATCAGGTTGAATGGTACAAAGAACAATGTCCCACCCAATCCTGCATACAGCAGCAGCGTCAGCAGGTTGGCTCCGCTGAACGTTGGCGCGCGGAACAGGTTCAACGGTACCATAGGAGCGCGGCTGCGCGCCTCCACAAAGAGGAATGCAACCAGCCCAATTACGCCGATTGCCAGGGCAACCAGTACTCCTGGATCGCCGAGGCCGGAGCTACCAGCCCGGATCAGTCCGAAGACAATCCCTCCCAGACCGAGGGTTGCCAGCAGCGCGCCGGGATAGTCTAGCCGGCGGCTGCTTTCCTCGCCATAACTTTCAGGCACGCGCCAGAATAAAATAACCAGTACAATCACGGCTACCGGCACATTGATAAAGAACACCCAGCGCCACGAAGCGTTCTGCACCAGCCAGCCTCCCACTACCGGACCCAGCACTGTAGTGATCGATGTGAAGCCCGACCAGGTGCCTATCGCCTGCCCGCGCCACTTGCTATCAAACGTCGCGCTGATGATTGCCAGGCTACCAGGCACCAGCAACGCCCCGCCAATACCCTGAATGGCTCGCGCGATGATCAGGAAGGTGATCGTTGGAGCCAGGCCACAAACTACCGAGGCCAGGGTGAAGAGCGCAATGCCGGTGGCGAAGATACGCTTGCGCCCATAAAGGTCGCCCAGCGACCCTCCTACCAGGATCAAAGCGGAAAGGAAGAGCGAATATGCCTCCACAACCCACTGCACATCTGCGACCGTTGCTCTCAAGTCCGTTTGCAGCACCGGCAGCGCCACATTAACCACCGTGCCATCTATGAAGGCCATACTCGATCCCAGGATTGTGGCTACGAGAACCCAGGGACCGATATTGCCGGTTCGCTCGAGTGCGGACGCGCCTGCGCCCGTTAGTTGACCGGACACTGCCTTCGATTCGGGCGCAGATTGAATAACTCCGTCATCACATGGCGGCTTCAGGATGTGAGACATGTTTTGATCCTTATTGTGCTGTATGGTCACGCAACTCCCGCGAATTTCAATAAACCGACTAAAGGGTGATCAAGCCGCGCCGCACACCGCGGCTGACGGCATCCGTCCGGCTTGCCGCACCAAGTTTGGTATAGATGGATGAAACGTGAAATTTCACCGTGTGTTCGCTGATCGAAAGCCTGCGGGCGATCATCTTATTTGATAACCCCCGGCTCAACATCTCCAATACTTCTCGTTCGCGCGAGGTGAGCGGCTCATCTGATGAGCCGCTCTGCATCGCCTCAACGGGTATGTGCTGCCTTACCTGCCGCAGTACACGTTCCGCGACAGGCACGGGCAGTGTAACAAATCCCTGCCCGGCTGCCACAATCGCCGCTCGCAGTTGCGCGCTAGAGACATCCAGCGGTACGATGCTCCAGCCACCCAGCAACAGGGAACGCAGTATCGCGGCGGCATACTCATCGCTGTTGGACAGCGCTACGATAGCTATTGTATCCCCGCTCCGGCTTGAACGTATGGCACGTGCTACATCTTCCAGCGCCTTTTCTTCCGCTACGACAAGCACATCGATATCAGGCAGAGCGGCGAGGAAGCCGGCAGCTTCAGCAGCTTCGCCCACAAGCTGTATTTCCGCTGTTGTGAGCATGGCTTGCAAGCCTGCCCGCATCATAGGCGACGGCGCGAGAATGAAGACGCGCATCATACCTGGATGCGCTCCAAAGACTTTAGCGGTACTTCAATCACGGTAATGTTGCCTCCACGCATGATCTGGAATTCCACCTTCGCTTCAGGATTGAAGTGGGCCAGACCTTCTACCAGGGAGGTTACATCATCAAGGGGCGAAATGTCCACTTTGCCATCCAGCACCCCAAGCAGCACATCTCCAATGAATAGATTGGCATGTTCCGATGTCCCGTTGAAGCTGGTGCCGACCACCAGCAGGCCCGCTTCACGGCTGGCGGCGATCCCCTTACGCAGATGGGCCGGAATTTCGACAGGCATCACCTCGAAATTCAGTTCGACCCGGCGCCGTTGAACACCGATCCAGGCGCTGACCACATCGCTGGGGATGGAGACCGCCAGGTCGCCACCGAAGATCATAGCGTTGATGCCGACGACACGGCCCGAAGCATCGAGCAATGGACCGCCCGAATAGCCCGGCGCGATACGTACATCCGATTTGATATGCTGTGGAGTTTTGGCGTCTCCGGTCGCCTGGAGCGTGCCAACGCCGCTCACGATGCCAGCAGTAGCTACCCAGCGCTGCCCCCATGGATGACCAATCGCGAAGACCAGTTCGCCCACGCGCAGCAGCGAGGAAAGGCCCGCTGGCAAGGCGGTCAGGTTATCCGCCGTGACCTTGAGCGCCGCCAGGTCTAACTTCGGATTGCGGTCGATCACCTTCGCCTCAAGCACGCGGTCATCCGCCAGATGCACCTGGATGGTAGCCTCATCATTGGGCACGACATGATGATTGGTGATAATCGTGCCGTCTGAGCGCCAGATAATGCCAGTGCCCACGCCACGCCACTCGTTACGCACCTGCACGATGCCCGGTTTCACGCGCTCAATGAGCCACATGAGTTCGGCGGAAAACACATCGGGCAGTGGCAAGCCGGATGCGTCAAGGGTTGATTTATCGCGCTCGTCGCCGAAAGTTGTTCGTGTCATGTTCTTAATCCTTATGAGCGTTGTCCGACCGTGACCTGCAATGTTTGAAGCTGACCGCCGCGAATGACCTCTACGGGTATCGTCTTTCCGACACGATTGCTTGACAGGAGCAGGCGCAGTTCCTCGGCATCATCTACTGCCTGCCCATCCAGGGCTACCAGGATATCGCCGAGCAGCAGGCCACCTTTTTGCGCCGGGCTATCATCATCGACTTTTACAATCAATAATCCCTGTTCCTGCGCGCGCCCTGCTCGCTGTGATGGCGGAAGCTGTACCTGCTGGCTGCTGATCCCCAGGTAACCGCGTTTGATGTAGCCCTGGTGCGCCAGGATTACGGCAATGCTCGTGGCGATGGAGGCAGGAATGGCAAGCGCGACACCGTTTACCAGCCCGGTTGTCGTGACTCCCAGCACGTCTCCCTGTGAGTCGATCAAAGGGCCTCCTGAGAAGCCGGGATAGGGCGTGGCATCGGTACGAATAAAGCGTTCGAGCGTGGCTCCGCGCCCCGTGCGCAGCGGACCACCTACCGCGCTGACGATGCCCACACTTGCCATCGTTCCCTCGCTCATAGACCGTCCAACGGTCATCACAAGCTGGCCGACGCGCGCCGCCTCCGCCGCGAATGAGGCCTTCGCAATTCCGAGGTCGACCACACGCAGCACCGCCAGGTCGGTCGCAAGGTCGCGGCCCACAAATTGCGCCGCTAGCGTGCGTTTATCATGCGTCTGAATGGTCAGGTCTTCCTCGCGCTCAAGCACATGATCGGCGGTCAGCACCAGGTCAGGCGCGTAGACAATGCCGCTGGCGGACTGGCGCGGGCGCCCGTTAACCACTACCAGGGCCGGCTCAACGCGGGCCACGGCACCGGCCATCTGCTCGGAAAGCATTTTTAATAGGCTCGTTTCACTTGCTGCTGTGGTTGATGAATCCATTTTCTCTTCTCTTTCGTAAGACTGAATGGTGTATACATATGTCTGATGGAGCGGAACAACCGCACCGGCGACGAAGCCAGCGAGTCCTCCCCTGTCCCGACCGGATTTCCCCACCCGGGTGAGAAAAATTCATCAGGGGCAGGCAAGATAATGCCGTCCCTGGCAGGGGCGACTACCAGAGCCCCCATCGGCTTCCGCTCCACTTCCGCCTCTACTATATCCCGGGCTGGAGGGGCCTGCATCACCCATTCGGCTAGTAATATCCTGGATAAATGAGCAGCTTCGTATGTTGAAAAGGATTATGCATCATTGCTTACTTTTTTATAGTAGCATTCCTTGCGTTAGGGAAGCAGATATGGTATAGTTAAGATGACTTAACTAAGCTGAGAAGATCAACTTTTGATCAGAAAGAGCAGACAAGGAGCCATGGCGACGAAGCCAACAGAGACAACTACATCACCGCAACATCAAATGTGCCCGCGCTACGAACACGCTATTCAGCTGCTAGGGAAGCGCTGGACGGGACTGCTGCTGGATGCTCTCATGAGCGGCCCAAAGCGGTTTTGCGAGCTTACCTCCGCGGTAGAAGGTCTTTCAGACCGCGTGCTGAGTGACCGCCTGCGCGAATTGGAGGAAGAGGGCATCGTTGAACGAGCAGTCTATCCTCATATTCCCGTGCGTGTCGAGTACCGCCTGACTGAGAAAGGGCAAGACCTCAAACCGGTTGTGGATGCTATCCACAACTGGGCGGAATCCTGGATTCCACTGCCAGATGATCCTGCCGGAGTCTGATCAACACCCCGCTCGCTCTAGATTGTGCTATACTAGCACTATGGAAACTTTATGGGCACCGTGGCGCATGCAATATATCGCGCCCAAAACACCACAATCAAGCGAGAAAGAACGCGAATGCATTTTTTGCGCACAACCTGCCGCTCACCGCGATGCCGAATACCATATCCTGCATCGTGGTGAGCGCTGCTATATGATGCTGAATCTCTACCCCTACAACAATGGCCACCTGATGATCGCGCCCTACCATCACGTAGGCAGTATCGAGGGGCTGGATAGCACGGCGCTCACCGAGCTAATGGAGCAGGCGCAGCTAGCTTTGAAGGCGCTGCGTTATGCCATGAAGCCCGATGGGTTCAATATGGGCATCAACGAGGGCAAAATCGCGGGGGCCGGATATGCCGAACATATGCACTTGCACGTTGTACCGCGCTGGAACGGCGATACCAACTTCATGCCAGTGCTGGCGGATGTCAAGGTGATGCCGGAACATTTGGACGCGGTGTACGAGCAGTTGAAGGAGGCGCTGGAGAGGGTGAAAGAATCATAGTTTTTGTTGTCGTACCCCCTCAAACAAAATAATCCCCGCCGCCATCGCAGCATTCAGCGACTCCACCCCATTCGCTAGCGGAATGGAAATTGTGCGCGTAGCCAGCCTGCGCGCTGCTTGTGAGGAACCGTGCGCCTCGCTGCCAATAATTAGCGCGAGCGGCTGCGTTAAATCTTGCTCATAGTAGAGATGGGGGCTTCCGGCTTCGGCCAGCAATACCTGGCCCTGCTCCCCACAATGGCGTGAGACTCGCTCTGCGATAATTTCCCATGGAAGATCGACCCACACAGGCAGAGCTACATGCGCTCCCGCTGCGGCACGTACCACCTTGGGGCTGAGATAATCCACGCAGTTGGGACTGAGCAGCACCTCGTCTACGTTGGCCGCTAATGCCGTGCGCAGGATGGTGCCCAGGTTACCTGGATCGGCCAGGCCATCGAGGATGAGCAAAATGGGTCGTTGCGCGGGGCCGCGCCTGGATCGCAAAAGCTCGGGGTCGAGCGCGTTTAAGGGCAGCACGCTGATTACCCCCTGAGATGTCTGCGCCTCGCCCAGCGATTCAATTACGCGCTCGCTGACTTCTACAAGCTGGTCTTCATACGCTGCGGGCGCGTGCAGGAGGCGGGCGAGTAGCGACCTGCCCTGGGCGGTGCGTGAGAGCAGCTCAGGTGAGTAATAGACCTCGCGAGGCATGACATTCGCGTCGAGCAGCGCCACGAGCAGGTGCGGCCCCTCCATGAAGAAGAGGCCGCTTTTTTTGCGGCCTCTCGTTGTGTCCAGATCGCGCAGCTTGCGAATACGCGGATTGTTAGGGCTGGTAATCCGTGTCATGAAAAATGCGTTTCCAGGCTGCTATACGATGGTTGCTAGCGCCTTTTCTACCAGCGCCGTGAAAGCGGCTTCATCACGCACAGCCATCTCAGCGAGAATCTTACGATCCACCTCGATATTGGCAGTGTGGATGGCATGCATCAGCTTGCTGTAGCTGACACCATGCATGCGAGCTGCGGCATTGATGCGCGTGATCCAGAGACGGCGCATGTCGCGTTTGCGGTTGCGGCGGTCGCGATACATGTAGGCCATCGAGCGCATGACCGATTCATGGGCGGGCCGGAAGAGTCGCTTGCGCGCACCACGATGGCCCTCGGCCATATTGAGAATTTTTTTATGCTTCTTGTGCGCTGGAACGCCACGTTTTACCCTTGGCATAGTCTTTCACTTTCCTCCGTTCGAATCAATTCAATCGACAATGACATGTTCACATTAAAAAGAGTAGGGGAGCAGGCGCTTCAGGCGGCGCGTATCGGCGGTCGCCAGTGGAAACTTCTTGTCCATCGAACGGATGGCCTCGGGTGACTTGTTGCGTCGCAGGTGGTTTAGCGCGACCTTACGGCGCATGAATTTGCCGGAGCCGGTCACTTTGACCCGCTTGGCCATAGCTTTGTGTGTTTTCAGTTTCTGCTTCATGTTCTTCTTTCTCTTTCGATTACTGGCGGGGCAAAGCACAGATTTCTATCAATCAACAAGTTTTCTGCAAATCCATTTGATCGGGCGCGGCATAGGCGTCCAGAGGAGAGGCAGTACAGGTGGTGAGGAATTGGAGGCATGACCTCAACCCAATTTCGAGCCACCACTTTTGTTCCGTCAAAGGCGCAGAGAAGCCTTTTTCAGGAATGAACCCCGCGTGCGCACCTAGTATAGCACACCCCACTGTATTGCGCAATAGTTAAACTCTGGTGCTCTGGTGCTCTGGTGACGCCCGGGAAGGACTGATTGCTTACCCCCGTCCCGGCCACGACGGGCGTGACCATGACGGGCGTGAGAAGCTGAAGCCCCTCGGTGGCCTGGCTGGCGGCTCTTCACCTTCGGGATGCGCTATGTGCCAGGATGAGGTAATGAAGAGCGTCCATCCCCAGGCCAGGAGGGGCAATCCTAGCGTGACCAGCGCCAGGGCCGGCCAGGGCTGAGGCCAGAGCAAGAAATAGTACTCTAGAGTTGCTCCCATCGCCAGCAGTATCGCCAGCAAGATAGTTGGGCGATTCGCGCCGGCAACTGCCAGCGCCAGCGGCAAAATGATATACTCGGGCGAGTTTAGGGGCGCGAGCAGCAACAGGATCAGCAATATCCAGCTATCGAAGAACAGGGCCAGTTCCAGCGTATCGGTCAGCCAGAGCCCGAACAGCAGCATGACCCCGCCTATAGCCAGCGTCAGAATCATCCAGTGGTGTGGAGAGCTAATCCAGGTCAGGGCGGCTGAAGAGGCCACCGGAAGGTGCAGCAGCACAGCATCCAGGGAATTGGCGGCGTGATCGGGCCAGAAGTTGCTACCTATGTTTGCCAGCATGCCACTTATGCTCCAGCCCTGCCGGTAGGGGAAGTATGCCAGCACGACAATGATCGCCGAAAGGCAGAGCGCGGCCAGCCACCATAGGAAGCGCAGTCCGCGTCCCATTGCCTGCGATTCCTTCCACAGCAGGCGCAGGGCAAGTGGGAGCAGGAGCAGGCACAGGGGATTGATCAGCGCGGCCAGCAAGAGGAATACCCAGCTCAGCATGTTGGATGCGTGCTGAAAGAGGTAAACCGAGAGCAGGATAAACAGCGCGACCACAATCGTATTATGCATCTCACTGATGCCCAGTAGAAGCACAAGCGGATTCCACGCATACAGGAGCGTGCCTGAGATGCGCGTCTGGGGCTTGAGCCGCGCGAGGATCGACCAGAGCAGCAGTGTATTGGCCAGGTGTGCGAGCAGCGCCATCAGGCGAAATGCGACCAGACTGATAGCGGCGTTACCATGAGATAGCAGGGCAGCAGGCAGCGTCAAATCAACCCACAGCGGACCATAGGGCGCGTTCCCGCCAACTGTTCTGGCGATAGTCCCCTGGAGTACATACGGATTCAGGCGCTCCAGCGCCACTATGCGACCGTATGAGCTATACAAAAATACGTCTTGCGATTGCACGGCCGGAGCCACGAGAAAAATAATGCTGAAGAGGACAGTGAAGGCGAAGAGGAGGCAGAAAATGAGCTGTGCGTCCTGGCGCGAAAGTTTCTCCTTTACCGCTCTAGCGCCGGTACGCAGGCAGAACAGCAGTATGATGAAAGCCAATGCCAGCACCGCGAGGAGCAGGTTGGCAGAGCTGCCAGGGCTATTGCCGGTCAAATTGAATGGAGGAAGCCTGCTCAGGCCCTGCGCGAGAATGGGGGCCACGTTTGTCCAGTAAAGATGCGGCAGCCAGGGAAAGATGGCATATAACGCCTGTTTCGCCGTTGTGCGACCCAGGATGGCTCCGGCCAGCAGCGGATAAAGGGCGAAATAGAGTATGGCCAGCAGCGCCCCCAGGCCGGCCAGTTTCCAGGCAGCGCGCCGGGCCGGGTTGGGGCGTTTTTTGACAGGTGGCTGTGGCACTGCGCGGTTTTGTTGTCCTGGTACAACCCGCGGAGCTGTTGGTAATGTGTTTACCGGAAGCGAAGGCTGCGTCCTTCGCGCCCGTGTCGAGCGTGTTGTATGATTGCCCGGCCGCCGTTGCATGTTTTCCTCGCTCACAGTAAACTGCTGATTTTTTCATTCACAAGTATGAGCCATTGTATTGATAGTTGTCAATGCAGAAGTATGCTGACTCACCCTCGATCTCACCAATCCACTGCATTTCCGCATTTGAGATGTATAGAAAGAATGAGCAAGTGAATATCCAACCAGAGATAGCCGGCTCTATTGTCATAGGTAAACAATAATGCTATAATAGCGGGGTGTTTCCACCCCAGAAAGGTGGCCGCAATGCAATAAACGTAAAAGCCGCGGCATGTTGCGGCAGAAATCAGTTCCGGCATCATATCAAACAAACATGCAATAATGCCGGCACTCCACCTGCTCCGGCCGTCGCAATGCCGAGCAGCCCAACCGGGCTCGCTGTAGCAGACGTGACCGGATGCGTACCCAAAGGAAGGAGGTGGCTTCGTGAGGCGTGATTATGAACTGGGTTTCATTCTCAACCCCGAAGTCAGCGAAGAGCAGACACGCGCTATTCTAGAGCGTATCGAACAAATTATTCACAGCCATGATGGTCAGGTAGTGAAGATTAATCAGTGGGGACGGCGCCGTCTGGCATACCCCATCCAACACCATCGTGATGGTAATTACGTGTTCATCGATATGATTCTGGCCCCCGAGACCGTGCTTGAACTGGATCGCAATCTCAGGGTTTCTGAGGAGGTCCTCCGGCACCTAATTACGAGGCGTGATCCCAAGGCCGTACAGAAGGAACGCGCGGAGCGCGCGGAGCGTGAGGCTCGAGAAGCTGCCGCCGCCGCTGCCGCCCAGGCGAAAGCCGCCGCTCGCGCAACTGCGGGCGCGGAAAGCGAAGCGGAAGCCGCAACGCCCGCCCCGGTTGACGCGGAGGATGAAATGGTAGTATACTCGCCCGACGAAGAGGCGCCCGCGCTTACTGAGGAGGATCTGACATACGTGCCCCCCGCTTTGGAAGAAGACGAAGAGAGCAGCGAAGCGTAGTTAATAGTGGGAAACGTCCGGGTAGAGCGGAGAAGAATAGTTCAAGCGATCTCAGTGGAGGAGTTGTCTCAGCGTTTACAACGTTGAAAGGAATAAACTGATCATGTTAAACAAAATCATGCTTATCGGGAACCTGGGAAAAGACCCAGAATTGAATGTCACCCAGGAAGGCACTCCTGTCACTAAGTTCTCGCTCGCTGTTAACCGGTATACGAAAACGAGTACAGGTGAGCGTAAGGAAGAGACCGAGTGGTTCAATATCGTTGCCTGGAACAGGCTTGCCGAAACATGTGAGCGATACCTGCACAAAGGCTCTAAAGTGTATATCGAAGGTCGCCTGCAGACACGCAAGTACACTGACAGAAACGGTGTGGAGCGTACCGCAATCGATGTAATCGCCAACGATATGAAGATGCTTGACTCGAAGTCCGCAGCCGGTAATGCGGAGACCTATTCGGCAGGGAGCGCGGACGACCGCGATCCCTTTCTTCCCGACTACCCGGACGACCTTCCCTAGAGACCCCGAAGAGATTCCTTTTTAGGGGATGCATAGAGGAGATTTGTTCGTGCAAAGACGATCTGAAGCAGCACCGCGCCGCGAGCGACCGGCCGGGCGAGGCGAGCGCACTTCTCGCCGTAAAGTATGCCAGTTTTGTCACGATCATGTGCGCGAGATCGATTACAAGGATGCCAGCCGTTTCATGAAACGCTACATCTCTGATCGTGGCAAAATCGAACCCCGCCGCAAGACGGGAACCTGCGCGAAACATCAACGCCGCCTTAGCGTGGCGCTGAAGCAAGCGCGGCATATGGCACTGTTGCCTTATACTGCCGAACATATGCGTGGTATGTAGAGTAAAAGCTGTTCGACATGACGTACTATACAGTAAAGATAAGGCCATATTCTTTCTGGATGCTGGATGAAACAATCCGGCCAGGAGCGGCATTATCTTTACTGTATTCATACGTTTTGGTGCATTTTTCCAATCGAATAGGGAGATCTCTATCTGGTTGGCAAGATTCGCCAGGTGAATACCAGTCATCGCCTTGAGTAAAAGGGGAGTACCATCTATGAAGAGTTCGACAGAGCGTGCGCCTCAGCGACCGGAAAGCCAGCGATCGCCGCGCTCAGCGAAAACCAAAACCAAATCGAAAAAATACCGCAAGCAAACAGCCCATATCAGTACAAGGCGTGATGGCAAGCCACTTATTTTTGGATGGGGCAAGCACCTGTCCCATACCGAAAAAGTCAAATTTCAAACCCGCGCTACCTGGGCTATCACCGGCCTCATCGCATTAATCCTGATAGGCACCGTCGCGGGCTTCTGGATTGACAACAATATTGCTATTCCAGGCCTGACCATCACTAGCGTCAACGGGCATTCGATTCCACAATCTGAATATCGTCTGATGCTGGCGCTACAAACGCAGCTTGAAGTCAATAAGCTCTATGGGCCACATGGACTGACCGTGCAGAGCCAGCACCTGGAAAGCCTGGACGCCGATCAGCTTGGGGTTATTAGCAAGGAAACGACTCAGATTGCCAACCTGAATAAGCAGATAAAGGCACTCCCTCCCGGCCCCAGCGCGCAGCGCACTATTCTCAACAATGAGCTGAAGGCGGATCAGACGACGCTGAAAAATGCTCAGGCGGCCCATCAGAGCCTGAACTCGCAGTTCACGAATATCCAGCAGAACGAAATTCCCATCGAGCAACAGGGTTTCACACAGTCATCGCTCGGCACCGAAAGCGTTAACCTGCTGCAAGACGATGAACTCATTCGTGAATGGCTCGTGACGCAGAGCCCTACCATCCAGAATAAGATCAATCCCACGGCCACCGCTGTCAATAAAGCGCTGAACAATCTAAAAGCCAACGAACCGGCGTCCGGCAACTACAGCGGCTTTCTCAAGCAGATGGGCATCAGCGACGATAATTTGCGGGCGATGCTCACCATTCAACTGCGTCACGATAACATGCAGAACTACCTTGCATCGCAAATCGTCTCGCCCACCTACCAGGTGCTGGCGCGCACGATGACGCTGCAGACCCCCGCCATCGCCAACCAGGTGCTGGCGGATTTGAAAAAAGGCCAGAGCTTTGCGGCGCTCGCCAAAAAGTATTCGCAGGATACTAACACCAATACCAAGGGTGGCGACCTTGGCTGGCTGGTCCGCGGCCAATTCGCCAACCAGGACGATAATGGCATTATTGACAACTGGCTGTTTGATCCCAGGCGCACAATTAACGAGATCAGTCCCATTTTGAACGAGAACGGTTCCCCTCACATCTTGCAAATTCTGGGCATCGATCCCTCTCGCCCCGTCGATTCGTCAACTTTGCAAACCTTGAAAACTAACGCCTTGCAGGATTGGCTGCTCGAGCAGCAGGCACTCCCCACGACGAAGATCACACCCATCGATCAGAATATGCTGACCGATGCGTCAAATCTGCCGCCTGCCTCGATATTGCCGGCAGCGGCGCCTGCGAGTAGTGTTCCTGGAGCACCCGCTCCCGGCAGTGGCGGAGGCTCCGGGCCGTAATCGGACAATGTACGTAGTAAGGGCACCTCGGATACCCGCGCGAGAGGTGCCCTTTACTCGTTTTTATAATAGGAAAAATACATAACTCAAAAGGCCATCCATGACTACCGCGACATCATCCATTTATAAGATTGATACGATACCTGTTCAGCAGCTTTTAGAGACCGTTTCTCTGTACCTGCATATTCCTTTCTGCCATACGCGCTGCTATTATTGCGATTTCAACACCTATGCCGGTATTCTGCCCCTGCGCGAGCCATATGTACGCGCCCTGCTGACCGAGATACGGCTGGCAGGGAACATGGCCCGGCATCAAGATGGGACGCCTCGTCGCTCGCGCACCATCTTTTTTGGCGGGGGCACCCCTAGCCTCCTGACAGTAGAACAGGTTAAGCGACTGCTCGCCGCCTGTCGCCAGTCTTTCGCTGTTGACGAGGATGCCGAGATTACGCTCGAGGCCAATCCTGGCACGCTTCACCACGAGCAACTGCTAGAACTGCGTGCCGCCGGAGTTAATCGTCTCAGTATGGGCGCCCAGAGCTTCGATGCAGGGCTGCTCAAAATGCTGGGGCGCATCCATTCACCCGTAGAAATCGTAGAGGCGCTGCAACATGCGCGCGAGGCCGGATTCACTTCGGTCAACCTCGATTTCATGTTTGGCTTGCCGGGACAGACGATGCGTCACTGGCGCGAAACGCTTGACCAGGCGCTTGCGCTGCATCCCGAACATCTTTCGCTCTACTCCTTGATTATCGAAGAGGGAACGCCGTTCTACACCTGGACGCATGAAGGACGCATTATTCCTGGCGACGAAGACCTGTGCGCGGATATGTACGAGTATGCCGATGCACGCCTGCAGGCCGAAGGATACGAGAATTACGAGATCTCTAACTGGGCGCTGCCCGGCCACCAGAGCCAGCATAATCTGACCTACTGGCGCAATCTCCCCTATCTTGGCATGGGTGCGGGCGCGCATTCTTTTTTCGCCGGCAGGCGCTTCTCCAATGTCCTGAACCCTCAAGAATACATCCGCCTGCTCAAGCAGCAGCGCCGGCCCGAGGCTGAAGGCGAAAGAATTGACCGCGTTCAGGAGATGTCGGAAACGGCTTTTCTTGGCCTGCGTACCGCGTCGGGCCTGCATCTTCCAACATTCGAGCAGCGTTTCGGGGTGCCGTTTAGCCATTTCGCGGGCGAGCGGTTGCGTCCGGTACAAGAAGCCGGACTCCTGGAACAAATGGGGGACTGGCTGCGTCTCAGTAAGCGTGGGCGCCTGCTCGGTAACGAGGTCTTCCTGCGCTTGCTTCCCGGTGAATAAATTTGAAAAAGGATAGGCATGTGGAAAGAGCACCTTCTGCAACATTGCCCTGGGGCATACATGATCTTTTGACGAAAGAGCAAGTGCAGGAATACCAGCAAGCGGGCATCGAGTACTTGCACGCTCAATTACTCTATAATCGAGGTATCAAGTCGCCCGCCACCATGCGTGCCTTTCTGAATGCGCGCTACGATCAGATTCCAGACCCGCTCGCATTAATCGATATGGATAAGGCGCTGCAACGCCTTAAACGCGCGCTTGCCACCAGGGAACATATAACGGTCTTCGGAGATTTCGATGCCGACGGCGTTACGTCTGCCGCACTGCTGACGCGCGCGCTGCGCGCCCTCAAGCATCCCGCTGCGCCGCTCGATTACTTCATACCAAGCCGCCTGCGCGATATTCGCGGATTGAGTCAGGAGGGGATCGACAGGATTCGCGGGCGCGGCACCACTCTGATCATCACTACCGATTGTGGCAGTTCGGATGTCTCCGCGGTGGAATATGCGCGAGGCCTTGGCATCGATATCATCATTACTGACCATCATCATCCTCCAGAACCGCTTCCACAGGCCTGTGCCATGATCAATCCCTGGCGGCCCGATTGTGCCTATCCTGAACACTACCTGTGCGGGGTCGGCATAGCCTTCAAACTGGCGCAGGCGCTCTTTCGCGCCTATGACCGCGAGTCAGAAGTGCGCGAATTGCTTGACCTGGTGGCAATCGGCACTGTTGGCGATGTTGGGCAGTTGCTGGGCGAAAACCATACGCTGGTGCGCCTGGGATTGCAACAACTCAATGCCACGAAAAATCCTGGCCTGCAAGCGCTCATTAGTATTACGCGCCTCCAGCCTGGCAAACTGCGCGAGCGCGATATTTCATATGTCCTGGGGCCGCGTATCAATGCCGCCGGTCGCATGAAGGATGCCTCGATTGCTTTTGAACTGCTGACCACGGACGATCCCAAGGTGGCACAGGAGCGCGCGCAAGAATTGGAAGAGTTGAATCTGCTGCGGCAGCAGCAGACTGAGGAACTGATGAAGCTGGTGCGCGAGCAGGCGCAGAATCAGACCGGCAAGCAGGTCGTACTTGTCTATGGCGATAAGGATACATGGCCGGAGGGTATTATCGGTCTGGTGGCAGGGCGTTTATCTGAAGAGATACAGCGCCCCGTCTTCGTTCTCAGCCATGATAATGACAGCGGATTAAGCCGGGGGTCCGCGCGCAGCAGCGACGGCTTCAACATTATTCTGGCCTTGCGCGAACGCGCCGATCTTTTCGAGCGTTTTGGTGGTCACGCGCAGGCGGCAGGTTTCACCATCGCCAATGCCAATATTGAGAAACTGCGCGCCCATCTACTTGCCTGGTACGAGGAAAACAGCGTAGGGGCCGATTTATCGCGCCCGGCGCCGGTTGATCAGCCCGCTTCAGAATCTCAGGAAGTCCAGCTTATCGCTCCCGGTATTGAAATAGTCGCCGTGGAGACATCTGGCTCAACCGGAGGTGTCCAATTTGCCCAGTTGATTGAGCCTGGTACAGCAATCGAGCAGGAACTGGCGCCAGCCACCACACGTAAGATTGACCTGGTGATTACGAGGCCGGAACATCTCAATTACGAGGCTTACAACAAGGTGAGCAGGCTTGCCCCGTTTGGCGCGGGCAATCCAGAACCGGTTTTTAAGATGGAGCGCCTGCGCCTGTATCGCCGCTGGCAGAGCGGTATGGATGGTCGTCACCTGCGCGTGCGGCTCAGAACCACTACAAGTAGCAATACCGTCCAGTTCAATGGTACCTATATCCGTGGAGGGTCACAGATTGAGTCCCTGCCGGAAGGCGCGCTGGTAGATGTGATTTTTAGCCTGGAGCAGGCCTGGAATACGCAGGACAGCGATAATCGGCAGGATATCTGGCTGAAGATATTGCATATAGAGGTGGTGGAAAACCACGCGAATTAACAAAACCCCCGTCCCGAGGAGGGGGTTAATTCGCCTGATCATCAGGTTAGGATGCCGTCGTAGGTGTGCCGCTGGAGCTCTCTTTCAGAATTTCTACATATCGTATCAGGATGCGATGGCGCAAGTCTGGAGCAAAGATGATAGATCGATGGATGATAACGCCAGGTGACCGCTCAGTTAGAGGCGGCTTTGATTGGATGGATGAAAAATGAGTAGAGCACACGATATTCAACCTCACCAACCCCTCTGGTGGCAATCGGGAGTCATTTATCAAATCTACCCGCGCAGCTTCAAGGATAGCAATGGTGATGGCGTTGGCGATCTCGCGGGGATTATCGAGAAGCTGGACTATCTAAGCTGGCTGGGAGTCGAGGCTCTCTGGCTTTCTCCCATTTATCCCTCGCCGATGGTCGATTTCGGCTACGATATTAGCAATTTCACGGGCATTGACCCGCTCTTCGGCGAACTGGCAACATTCGACAAACTGGTAGCGCAAGCCCATCAACGAAATTTGAAGATCATTATGGATTATGTGCCGAATCATTCGTCTGACCGGCATCCCTGGTTTATCGCATCGCGTTCTGCGCGCGACAATCCCAAACGGGACTGGTATGTGTGGGCCGATCCCAAATCTGATGGCTCGCCGCCCAACAACTGGCTGGCAAACTGGGGTGGCTCGGCCTGGGAATGGGATGCTGCGACGGGTCAGTATTATCTTCATTCGTATCACAAGGCCATGCCCGATCTCAACTGGCGCAATCCTGCCGTCAAAGCAGCCATGTTCGATGTAGCGCGCTTCTGGCTTGACCGCGGCGTCGACGGCCTGCGTGTCGATTCGGCACACTACATCATGAAAGACCCGCTGATGCGCGATAACCCATCCAATCCACATCCAGGCGGTTATAAGCCCATTACTGATTATGATGCTCAATTACACATCAATGATAAGGCCCATCCTGATGCCCACCAGGTTTATCGCGAACTGCGTCAACTGCTCGATTCATATAGTGAAAAGTCGCCACGCATGGCGGTGGGCGAGATGCATATTTTCGATTGGCCGGTCTGGGCCAGCTATTATGGCCTGCAACTGGATGAAATGCACATGCCGCTCAACTTCGGGCTGTTAACGATTCCCTGGCAGGCCGCTGCCGTGCGAAATCTTGTGCATGCTGTCGAAGCGGCTCTGCCTCCGGGCGCCTGGCCAAACTACGTGCTGAGCAATCATGACGAACCGCGCATCGCCACTCGTGTAGGCGCTGAGCAGGCGCGTGTCGCCATGGTGTTGCTGCTCACACTGCGCGGCACACCCACCCTGTACTATGGTGAAGAAATCGGCATGCGCGACGGCGAGATACCGCCTGAGTACGTCCAGGACCCCTGGGAAATCGGCCAGCCGGGTAAAGGCGTGGGCCGCGACCCTGAACGCACGCCTATGCAGTGGGACGCTTCTCCCAACGCCGGCTTCTGCCCGCCCGCCGTCAAACCCTGGCTGCCTATTTCCTCCGGCTATAAACAATTGAACATTGCCGTCGAGCGTGAAGATAGCCATTCGATGCTGACGCTTACACGCATGCTGCTCCAACTACGCCGGGCCACTCCTGCTCTCACCGCGGGAAGCTACGCTTCCATCGAAAACGCTCCTGATGACTGTTTCATCTACATGCGGCAGTCCGAACACCAGCGTTTTCTTATTGCGCTGAACTTTTCGGATAATGAGCAGCGAATACGGCTGGCCGGCCTCGACAACGGTCGTATCCTGCTTTCAACTCACCTTGACCGTGAAGAGCCGGTTGAACTGACTTCTTTGGATTTGAGAGGTAACGAGGGATGTGTTATTGAGGTGGAAAGGTCGAGCGCAGCGAAAAATCCCAACCGGGGATAGAGAGATTCTTCGCTGCGCCCGGCATGACATGGCTGGCACATGCCATTGCCGGTGTTGGTTGTTGAAACTCACTCATGATCGGCTTCGTATCAATTACCAAAGTATGCCGTTTGAGCTCGTAACCCTGCCCCTACATCCCATCCTGGTACATCATCAGGCACGAAATAGCCGGCACGATTACTTCCCGGGAAGCCTGTCCCAGGTAGCTGTCGCTTACGCGGTCCTGCGTGGCTACAATGATCCAGTCGCCGGGAGGCAGCGCGCATACTATACCGGCCCTGTTGGGATTGTAGATGACAAGGATGTTTTTCCAATCATCGCCGTTAGCATGCCCGGAGATTTCAAACATCAGCGTGTTCTCGGGACTGTTGTGAAAGGTGAGGTGATCGCGAATAGCGCTTGCCGAGGTCATGCGGAAGGCGGGGTGCATGCGGCGCAGGTGAATCAGGCAGGTATAGTACCTGAACACCCGCCAGTACTGCTCTTTACGCGACCAGTCGAACTGGTTGACGGCATCGCCCGCGTTGTAACTGTTGGAATTGCCGCCCTTAGTGCGCAATAGCTCCTCGCCACCGTGCAGGAAAGCGATGCCCTGGGAGGTCATAATCACTGCCTGGGCGAGTTCGTCCATCTTTATGCGCTCTTCTTGAGTGGCATCCGGCGTGCTGAGCGTGATTTTATCCCACAGCGCGTAGTTATCGTGGCTAGTTACATAGTTGACGCTTTCCCCTGGCGATGCGGCGAAATCATCGATGCTGCCCGCCACCGCGCTCGCGATTGTGCCGGCAAGTCCCGGCGCGCCTGTCGCGAAGCCTTTTCCTGCGCCATCAAAGACACTGCCGCAGAGCGCATCACGGATAGTATCGTTGAAAACGGCAATGCCAGGTCCTCGCTGTCGCCCTTTCGTGAGTAATTCGCTACCGGGCAAACCTGAAGTGCCACCTGCCCACGGTTCCCCATATAGCAGCACATGAGGATTGATGGTCTGCAGCGTTTCCGAAACCTTTTGCATGGTATCGATGCCGAGCAGGGCCATCAGGTCAAAGCGGAAGCCATCGATATGATATTCCTTCACCCAATAAATAAGGGAATCGAGAATGAACTTCTGCACCATTGGCCGCTCAGCGGCAATTTCGTTGCCGGTGCCGGAGCCGTTGGTATAGTTCCCTGCGTAATCGGTGCGATAGTAGTATTGGGGGATGATCTTATCGAAGTCGGAATCGCGAATGGCATAGGTATGGTTATAGACGACATCCAGAATGACGCCGATGCCCTCGCTGTGCAGGCTCTGGATCATCTGCTTGCACTCCCTGATACGTGCGGTCCCTTGCGGCGTCGTGGCGTAGACGCCTTCGGGCACATTGTAGTTGCCGGGGTCATAGCCCCAGTTGTATTGATCGGGTTCGTTCTCATCGACGCTCGCGAACTCCTGTATTGGCTGCAACTGCACGTGCGTGATGCCCAGTTCTTTCAGATGATCCACGCCTGTCGCCACATCGCCAGGCCCTTTTGTGCCTCGCTCCGTAAAGGCCAGGTATTTTCCTCGCCGTGTCATCCCTGAATTCGGGTTGATGGAGAAATCGCGTACATGCACCTCGTAGATAATGGCGTCCTCCGGCTGGGCGAGGGTCACGTAGTTATCCTGCTCCCATCCCGGCGGATTGGTTTCCTGCAGAGCGATAACCATGCCCCGCATCGCATTGACGGCTATCGCTCTGGCATAAGGATCCACGGCTTCCCGCGTCGTGCCATGCACGGTCACGGCATAAAGATAGTACCAGTTCCGCAAGTCACCGGAAACCTCGCTCTGCCACGTGCCATTAGTTCCCGGCTGCATCTCAACCTGCAGCCGCAAAGAACCTGTTTCGCTATCGAACAATAAGAGCTGTACATCCGATGCTGTGGGAGCCCAGAGGCGGAACGAGGTGGCCTGTGGCGTATAGGTAGCGCCCAGGTCGTTTCCACGGTAGATATATCGCTCGCCACTTAAGACATTGCGCGGCGTAACAGGGCATTGTGTGTATCCCTTGAACGCGATGTACAGGTTGTGAGTTACATCAGGAGGCCGGGCCAACGTTACGGTAACGAGGTCGGTCTGGATGGGGGCAGGCCGATCAATCGGCGGTGGGCGCGATGCATCGACCCCTACGGCTGCGTGCTGCTCTACCATTTGTGATGCTGGTAGCCAGCCTATACCGGTAACAGGGATAGTATGACCCGTTGTCGCGTCAACCAGTGTTACATCTTCCACGGCAAAAGGCAGCGCGAGAGGTTCGCTGAGCTTGACAATGGTAGTTGTATCAGCATCCAGGTATGCGTTTATGACGACAGGGAGTTTTGACATGGGAACTTCAACGCGTCCATACTCCCTGCGGGTCATGCTCTCGGATTACTCGCAGCTCGTGCTCGGTTGGTGGCACAGTTTCTTTACAATCGGGAGCCAATCGCAATTCCCAACCTGTTTGTTCCTGCACCTGCTCTATCGTGGTGCCGGGGTGATAGGATTGGAGCATAGCCTCACCGTTTGTGGGATCGAATGTGAAAACGGCCAGGGTGGTAATGAGGGCGCTGGGACCGCCTCGCGGTAGACCAACGCGCCTGCGCCATGATGTGCCAGCAGGGCCATGTTCGTCAGGGTAGCCGTAGCCGGGACTGGTCACGAAGTCTACTTTCTCGCGCAGGCGGCGGTGATCGTGCTGCATAATGATGGCGAGGCGCTGCGAAAACGAAGCGATATCAGCTCCCCCGCCGCTACCAGGCAGGCGCACGCTCGGATGCTGCCAGTCACCGATCAGCGAGGTGTTGAGGTTGCCATAGCGATCAACCTCAGCGCCGCCGATGAAGCCAAGGTGTACATCGCCTGTTGCCATGGGCGCCATGACGTTGAGCGTGCCCGTGGTCCATAAAGCGCCCGCGATATTGGGCGCATCGCCCATTGTGTAGAGCAATTCCGCCGATGGCTCATCACGAATAGTGCCCGTCTCGAAGAGTCCAATGCAATTGGGCGCGTGCGTGCGTTTGGCAAGCGCGAATGCTATCAGGGGCAGGCGCATGCCGACAAAGACATTCTCGCCGTCGTGTATCTGCCTGGCGGCGCAGACAACCATCAGTTCTCGTGGTGTGTATTCCATAGATGATCCTCTATATCCCTAATCTAGGGGCGCGAGAGATTCTTCGCTGCGCCCAGAATCTCTGACCAGCTCTAGTATCCATAATCCACCGGCGCGGCGTAGCGATGCTCTTTGACACCCAGGCTGCGTACGCGCTCTTCGCCCAACCTGGCAAGGTAGGCGGCGCGATTGGGCGTGTTGAGCACCCAGTCTTCGAGCCATGCCGCGTAGCCTTCGACCGTGCGCGTGCGCGTGTGATATTCATGGTAAAAGGCGTGGTCGCGGTTGTAATAACCCTGGACGGCGGAAGGATGGGCTCCCCACGGCTCATGCACGACCGCCCGCACTTTGAAAGATGGCCCTAGCACGCGATTGGGGTCGCTTACGATGACTTCACGCGGCACAATCTCCTCCGCGACGAGGATTACGTCGCGTGCCGCGAGCATGGCCTGTTCGGTGATGCCCAGATTGCCCCACATATGAGCGTTGCCGTCCTCGTCACTGCGCTGCACATGAATAATTGTGACATCGGGCCGGATGGCCGGTACGAGCAGCAGCGGGCTACCATCCTCGGGTGAAGAGATGGCGCGCAAGGTGGTATTCTTACGTGGAATATCGCTGCCCAGCAGCGTGCGGGTGGGGATATAGGGCGAGCCGAGCCCGGCTGCCAGCAGCGCCAGCCCGATGGTGAAGTTGCTGTAATCCTCGGTAATGATGGAACGCGGTATGGACTGTTCGCTGGCGCGGCGGTAGCAATGGGCCAGGCCCTCGCTCACGTTGCCCACCCAGGCGGCGGCGACTTTCTCGACACAGCCTGCGCCGATCAGTTGATCGAAGAGGATATCAGAAATAGGCCCGATCAGTGTCAGGTTGCGCCTCTGCTGGCGAATGATCTCGTGCGCCGCGGCGAACGGTATCAGCGGCTCGAGCGCGAGCCCTATGGCGACCGACGATCCATCTGGCACGAATTGCGCGATGGCGCTGGCCATAGAAGTACGTTTATTCATACAGGTTTGAACTCCACAATTTTATCGGCGTAATCATCTGATACAAATATATCATCGTTTTTGTCAATGACCAACCCTTGTGGCTCGATGAAGCCCTTGCTGGCCAGAATCTCACGTTTGCCTGTCGAGCGGCGAACGCGAATGAGCGCGTGAATAGAAGGAGCCAGGTCGATGACCAGGATATTGCTATGGGAGTCAATTGCAACATCGTCGAGCTTGCCAAAACCGCCCATACGTGTTGTTTTGCCGTTTGGCGCGATAATCCAGAGCGAACCACCACATTCGTCAGCAATATAGACGGTGCCATGCTGATCGACCGCCGCTCCAACCGGACGCGGAATGCCAGAGGCCAGCAGCGTGAGTTTCTGCCCATCCAGGCTCATGCGGTAGACATTGCCTGTAGGGCTGTCCGGTATAATCAGCGTCTGAGTAGTAGGGTCATAAGCGATGCCATCCACGCCATCTTTGCAAGGCGGGACGCCAGGAGTGCCTGGAAGCGTGCGCAATACGGTGAGCGATGTGGCGCCAGGAACAAGGCTGAGGATACGATTCGTCTGCTGTTCCGCGATAATCATGGTGCCGTCGGGCAGGAAGGCGAGGCCTTCTGGACCAGCGATGCCACTGACAAGCACAGTGATCGAGCCATTGGCATTGACGCGACTGACCGTTCCATTATAAAAATCGCTGAAGACCAGGCGCCCCTGCGGGTCAAAGGCCAGGTCATCGGGCCGCCTCCCGCCAGACACAATTACCCGCGAGGTATAGTGGGTGGGGGTCGTGTCAGGAGTGCCGTTTATGGTGACGGTGGAGGTTATGGCCGGCATAGTCGGAGAGGCGGTTGCGGTTTCAGTAGGAGAGGCAGCAGGAGTAGATGTGTGCTCGCAGGAAGTAAATAGGATAAGACAGGTAAGTCCAATAGTATATGTGAAAATGATGCGTTTTTTTAACAACATGTATTTCCTTCAGAGGAGGCTCTGTGGAGCGTCTTTGACCAACGAATCTTGTAAAGCGCATTTTAACACCCAGGAAATCTGGCTGCTTTTATGTATTATCCTTCTTTCTGAGCAGATTTTCAAGCCGCCAGGATCGGGTAATTACCCAGAAGTGGGCCAGTTGACTGGAATCGCGATGACTGGACAACTTCGGGGAGCGCACCAGCTCAGAATATCTACTCAGGGCCTTCCCCGATGTTCATGCTCATTCAGTGTGGAATCAATGGCTCTCCGCGGCTACCAGGTCATCCAGAAAGTGATGCAGGCTCTTCAGAGGCACACCGGTGCCGTGCTTGCGCAGCATGAGCATTTCGGCGGCGATGCTGAGGGCGATTTCTTCCGGCGTCTCTGCTCCCAGGTCAAGGCCAATCGGTGAGTGTACCTGCTCAAGGCGCTCGCGCGGCATCCCTTCTCGCAACAGATCGCGGAAAATGTTCTTGATCTTGCCGGGACTGCCGATCATGCCGACGTAACGAGCAGAGGTTTCCAGGGCGGCGCGCAGAGCATCTTTGTCAAGATGATGGCCACGCGTAACGATGACGATCCAGCTGGCCTCGTCGGGTTCCAGTTCGCGGATGGTCTGAGGAATATCGCCGAAGGTGAGCTGTATCTTATCACCGAACATGTGCGGGTCAGCCAGGTCACGGCGATCATCGACGACGACAATACGGTAATCCAGCTGGCTTGCTAAGCGGGCCAGGGCCTGCGCGACGTTCCCTGCCCCGGCGATGATAAGACGAGGTTCGGGGTACAAGACTTCAATGAATAATTCGAGCGTGGCGCCGCAACTGCCCACGGCCTGATCAGGGTCCAGGTGAACGTGCGTAATGCTCGATTTGCCCTCCTGTAAGGCTTGCAAGGCGCTCTTGGCGACCTGCGTATCGATTTTGGAACCCGCGAAGCTGCCGCTGGTAGCGCCGTCGGCGCGCACCAGCATCTTGGTGCCCACACCGCAGGGAGCCGCGCCGATAGTTTTGACGACGGTAGCGACTGCCACCCGCTCGCCCCGCTTCAAAGCCGTCTGAATTTCGCTGTAGATGGATGTCGCATTCATGGTGTTATCCTGTGTTTCTTGCCTGTACTCAGCCGTTGAATACTGCGTACTTTATACTATATCACATGAAGGGTATAACCAGAGGTTAAGGGGCCGTCCACACCTGCACTGTCTGATCATCGCCTGCCGAGGTAAGATACTTGCCATCAGGCGACCACGCCACCGCTTTTACGCTGGTTGTATGGCCGCGATAGACGAAAATGCAGCGCCCACTGGCAGCATCCCATATGTGGACGGTGGCATCTTTACTGGCCGAGGCGATACGCCCGCCATCGGGCGACCAGGCAATGCTGTAAACGTACGAGGTATGACCATAATAGGTCACGCTATGGTTCTGGGGTAACATCTGTTGCGGTTCTTGTTGGAGGAGCTCCACTTGCCAGACTTTCACCTTGCTATCCCAGGCTCCCGAGGCAATAGCTGTGCCACCGGGCGACCAGGCCACACTGTCCACCCAATCGCTATGACCACGATAGGTGGTGATGCATGCTCCCGTCGCCATGTCCCATACCTGCACGATGCCGTCTTTGCCGCCAGAAGCGAGGCGCGTGCCGTCAGGCGACCAGCTGATCGCTCTTACGTTTGAGGATTGTCCTTGCAGGATACTACCTGCTGGAGCGATCTCCGGCGCGTTTGGCAGTTGCCAGACTTGCACGCTCGTCTCATGCGACACGGAAGCGATAAATGGACCGCGGGGCGACCATGCCACAGCAATTACAGGTGAGGAATGGCGGCGATAGGTGTAGATTTTCCGCTGGCTCCCCCTATCCCAAATCTGTACCGTCGCGTCTCCACTACCATAGGCAATCAGATCGCTCTGCTGCGACCAGCTAATGGCTTTGACGCTGGAGGATTCGCCAACCGTCGTCATGTGAGAGGCGGTCAACGCATCCCACACCTGCAAGGTCTTGTCATCGCTGCCCGAGGCGATGCTTCTACTATCCGGCGACCATGCCAGCGCGTTCACCCTGTCGCTATGGCCGCGATAGATACAGAGAACCATGCTCGTAGCATCCCCGCGCGCGAGGGGTTGTGTTGCCGGAATCGCGGGGTCGGTTACTGCCGCTCCCAGTGAAGGAGGAACAGTCGATGGCGACATGACGACGACGGGGCGTTCCGGCGCAGCGGCTTGTAGCAACGCATTGGCGAAAGCCTTGACGCTGCTGAAGCGAGCTTTGGGGTCTTTGGCGAGCGCGGTCATCACCACGCGCTCAACGTCTGGTAAGATCGCGCGGTTCTTATCGCGTAAAGGCTTCGGAGGAACCGAGAGATGCTGGGCGATAATTTCTGTCAGCGACCCATGGAAAGGGCGATCTCCACTGAGCCACTCGTACACGACGATGCCCAGGGAATACTGGTCGCTGGCAAGCCCCGGCGTGCCCTCAATCTGTTCGGGAGCCATATAGGCCATTGTCCCGGCCATATCCTGTAAACCCTGGTAGCGTGAGCTTTGAGCGACAAGGGCGATGCCGAAATCGCCGAGGAGTATTTCGTTACGCCGTCCAACGAACATATTCTCCGGCTTGATATCGCGGTGAATCAGCCTGTCGTCATGGGCATATTGCAGTGCTTCAGCAACCTGCGCGACATAAGGAAGTATCGTCTCAATAGCGAGTGGCATCCCTTTAGGGCAGCGCTCGCGCAGCGTACCGTGGGGAGCGTATTCCATTACCAGGAAAGGGGTCATGTCCTGTATCCCAAAGTCCAGCACGCGCACAATATTGGGATGTACCAGGCGGGCAATGATACGTGCCTGCGCCCGGAACTTCTCTACCTCATCCGTCGATAAGCGGGTGTGCAGCACCTTGATAGCAGCATAAGTAGACAGGTGGATATGCTCTCCGAGATAGACTTCTGCAAACCCACCAGTTCCCAGTAGAGAAACCAGTTGGTAGTTACCGAGTCTCTGCCCTATTTTCCCTGCGTGCTGTCCTGTACTTTCCGCCATACTCCCCCCTTTTTGAGAATGGCCTGCCCGGTTCGATTGTTAATGCATCAAATCAATTGTAGAGTAAGCGGAGAAGCTTGTCAATAAGGGGAGGGCCGGTGATAACAGGACGCACAGACCCGCGGGTCTGTGCGTCCTGTTATCACCGGCCCTCCCCTTATTTATTCAATGGTAATCGTCGAGATTACATCTCCCTGTTGAATATTGCGCACGACGTCCATACCCGAGGTAACATCGCCAAAGATGGTATAGTTGGGCGGCAGGCTGGGCTGGTCTTCCAGGCAGATGAAGAACTGGCTGCCATTGGTATTGGGACCCGCATTTGCCATCGCCACCGTCCCCGCCCTGTAGCGGCGTTTAACCGGCTCATCCTTGAACTGGTAGCCCGGGCCACCCCTACCGGTTCCGGTGGGGTCACCACCCTGGATTACGAAGCCAGGTACAACGCGATGGAATGTCACGTTATCGTAAAAGCTATCGCGTGCCAGGGTTACGAAATTATTCACCGTCATTGGGGCCTCAGCCGGATTCAATTGCAGGTGAATATCACCTTTATTGGTTTTAATGGTCGCGGAATAGGTCCTGTTCGTCTCGATCTGCATCTCTGGTGGCGCATTGTAGCGCTTCGCTGGCATAGCTATTTCCTTTCTGTTCCGTCCTGTAGGGACAGCGCCTCGTGCCTGTCCGCCGCAACTCGATCAATCTGGCCCCTACGGAGCCTGAACAACGATCACGTGCTCCAGGACATCCGGTTTGATATTTTTGGTAGACGGGTCATCACCCGGACCCTGAATCTTCTGGGCGATATTCAAACCCTGTACGACCCGCCCAAAAAGATTATACGACTTTGCCAGCAACTTCGAGTCATCTCCCGTGCAGATGAAGAACTGGCTGCCATTGGTATTGGGGCCCTTATTTGCCATCGCCACGCAGCCTGCCGTATACGATCCTAGAACCGGCTCATCCTTGAACTGGTAGCCCGGGCCGCCTGATCCCGTTCCGGTTGGGTCGCCTGTCTGAATGATATGAATACCGCTGCCTGTCTGGATGACGCGATGGAAGACCATTCCATCATAATAATGATGCTCGGCCAGGAAAACAAAGTTGTTCACCGTCACCGGCGCATACTGCGGATCGAGCTCCAGCACAATCAGGCCACGGTTGGTATTGAGTCCTACACAGTAAAATTTATTGACATTAATGGTCATGGCCGGGGCCTTCGAATAGGTGTGCTGCGTGTTCTTGAATGCTGTCGCGCTGGGCGCGGGCGCGGTATCCGTTATTTGTTTGATGATAGCCGAACTGACGCAGGGAGATGGATTAGGCAGCTTCAGGTTGGGCTTGACCACAGCATGGGACTTGGAAGCAGGCAGGGCAAACGGCCCAACATGATAGAAGTAGATTGTCCAGATGCCTAAGCCAATGATCAAGACCGTCAGGATGGTGGCCCCCCAGGGATAGCGGGCTATGCCGCGCGCAGGTGGTTTATAGCCGGGCGCGCGCTTTGGCGCCTCTTTCACCTGTAATTTTGGCAGTTCCGTAGCGTGAGCTTTTGCGATTCTAGCCGCCTTTCTGGTGGCGGCGCGTTTGGTAGTTTTTGGCATGGGGTCGGCATGACTCCTTCGTAATGTGAATAGCTATGACAAGACAGTGGCCCCCAGCCAATAATTCCAGAACGATCAATACGTATCTCTTAATATCTATACGGCGGGTGCCCAACAGCTAAATTTCTCCGTGCTATAATAACTCTCTTGCGCTGTTGGGTCAAGCCCTGCTTGATTTTTATCTTTCCGAGTAGAAGAACTCTTTCAAATCGTTGAGCGGGTTTTTCGGCACCTTCCACCAGAGCAGGTGCAGAAAGTCCCAAAGACGACAAAAGTAAGGGCGTACCCCTGTGACCACCCGGCGCGAAAAGGACTAAATGAAGGCCCCCAAAAAAGGAATTTTCGACTTTTCCATGTGGATAAGCTTGTGGATAACTCTGGGGATAAGTGAGGATAACTCAACTTTTTTGTGGATAAGTGGCGGATAAATGAGAGTTATGTCATGCTACCAGGAGGAGCTATGCACAAACGGTAGAGAAACATATCCACATATCCACAAGGAACATACGCTGCTTGCTCATTGATTTCAGCGCAAATATTCGCTACACTGAAGAGGCACACACAATTTGCAAGCCCGAAACCCCACGGGGGTCATAAGGGAGAGAGAAATTTTGCCCCCAAAAATGGGGAGCGAGCACAGTTAATCGAACCTTTGTGCTATAATCGGCTTGAGAGAGCATCTCGATTTGGAGGATGTAGGGGTCAGATTTATCGCGACCCGGGCGGAGGTCATTCCCTATACCTATTTTTCAGTGGAGTCGCCATTTGGAGAAGCTATTACCGCAAAACATAGAGGCCGAAGCCGGTGTACTCGGTAGCATTATCATAGACCCGGAGGCTATCGTGCAGGTATCAGATTTCCTACGGCCCGAGGATTTCTACCGTGACGCTCACCGTACCATCTATGAGGTTATTCTCCGATTATATGAGGAGCACTCGCCCGCAGATTTCATCACCATCTGTGACGAGCTGGAGCGCCTCAATAAGCTTGAGGAGGTGGGAGGAGCCAGCTATATCACATCGCTGGTCAACCAGGTACCGACGAGCGGCAACATCGAATTTTATGGACGTATCGTAGAGCGCACCTCTATCCTGCGCCGCCTGATCCATGCGGCCGGTCAGATTGCCGCCATCGCTTATGAGGAGGGCGATGCCGATGTCGCCCTGGACAAAGCCGAGCAGCTGATTTTCGAAATCAGCCAGGGCCACGCGCGCACGGACTTCTCGCACGTGCGCGACATACTTGCCGACTACATGAATAAGCTGGAGCAGTTGCATGAACGGCGCGGAACTATTGTGGGCGTTCCCACCGGCTTCACCGACCTGGACCGTTTAACCGGAGGATTGCAGAAGTCTGATCTGATTGTGCTGGCTGCAAGGCCTGGAGTCGGTAAATCTAGCCTGGCCTTGAGTCTTGCACACAATGCCGCCATCAAGCATCAAATTTCCATTGCCATCTTTAGTCTTGAGATGAGTAAGGAGCAACTGGCGCAGCGTCTACTCTCGATGGATGCCTCAATAGACCAGCAACGCCTGCGCACCGGTTGGATCGAGGAAGACGAGTGGGAACGCATCGTCTACGCTATGGATACGCTTTCGGAGGCCAATATCTGGATTGATGACACGGCCGGTATCTCCACAATGGAGATGCGCAGCAAGGCACGGCGTTTACAGGCCGAGCATGGCGTCGACCTGATTATCGTCGATTACTTGCAGTTGATGCAGGCGACAATTGGCGGCAAGCGCAACGAGAACCGCGTGCAGGAAATCTCAGAGATCAGCCGCAGCCTGAAAGGTCTGGCGCGCGAACTGAATGTGCCGATTCTGGCGCTGGCGCAATTGTCGCGTGCCGTGGAGAGCAGGCAATCAAAGGTGCCGCAGTTGTCGGATCTGAGAGAATCGGGATCAATCGAGCAAGACTCAGATATCGTTATGTTTATTTATCGAGACGACGTCTATAACCCTGAGTCTGAACGCAAAAATATTGCCGATATCATTATCGCAAAACATCGCAATGGACCGGTTGGGGAGATCAGTCTGTTCTTTCAAGCGAGCCAGACGCGCTTTCGCGACCTGGAACTCAATTCACCAGCGGAATAATTGGACGTATTATCATGACACAATTTGCCGGATTCCCTTCGGGGAAAAATCCATATGTGCCGGTGCCGGAGGTCTTCTTTACCGTCCTGGCGCCGGAGATCGAGGATACAGCCGAACTGAAGGTGACGCTGCACCTCTTCTGGCTGCTGGCGCAAAAACAGGGCAACCCGCGCTGCGTCAGCGACCGCGAATTGATGGCCGACAAAATATTGCTGCACAGCCTCAAACGCAAGGGAGACCCGCGCCCGGCGGAGGAACGCCTGCACCAGGGATTGGAAGCGGCAGTTGCGCGCGGCACGGTTTTGCGGATACACTTAAAGCTATTGAGCGAGAGTACCGACCAGGAAGAGATCATTGGCTGGTATTTCTTCAACACGGCCCGCAGCCGCAAAGTGGTAGCGGAACTGCAAGGAGGTGAGATCGTCCCCGCCAGCCTGCTGGATATTGAAAGGGAGCCCCAGGTCGAGCAGGAAACGGCGCTAGTTCAAGTAGGCAAATCGACACCACCAAGAAATTATGGCGCAAAGCAGCATATACAGGTACAAATTGAGCGACCAAATATATTTGTATTATATGAGCAGAATATCGGTCTACTCTCTCCTTTGATCGCGGATGAACTGCAGGACGCTGCCGATCATTATCCGGCAGATTGGATCGAGGCAGCATTTCGCGAGGCTGTACAACATAATAAGCGTAAATGGAGTTATATTCGCGCCATTCTGAGGCGCTGGGAAACGGAGGGCAGGCAAGCATGGAACGCCTGAACGAAATCTTAACAAGAACAACACATCCACGCACAGAGAGCGGGGAACAATCATCGACCCTCCCCACACCTTCACACGGCTCGCGCCCCACAGCCCCCCCGCGCCGCCCCATACGCGAGCAGACTGCCCACCTGGGGCCGCTTTCACGCCCGCCCCACCTACGCGAACTGTACCAGGAATCCGCTACTTCGAGGAACCAGCTTGAGAAAGAAGCAGGCCGTCCCTGGCCGCCCCAGCAGGAGCAGCCGCGAGCAGCATATGCTCCCTATTCGCGACAGCACACATCGATGAGCGAAGTGGATGCAATACCTCCATCTCAGCAGCAGGCGCCTCACCCTGCATACGATATGCAGCGCTCATCATTCAGAACGGATGGAGCAAGATCGCTCCAGGATGACCAATTCGTTCCAGGCAGGAATCAGGGCTACTCGTATAGAATCCAGGCGGATGTACAAGATGAGTGGGAAGACGATACGGCGGATATGCGTTATGGCGATTGGGAAAACGATGCCGATGACGAAGCATCGCCGCCGCTGCCACGCGATGCCAGCGGAAGCGCGAAGATCGTTCCTGCTACAAATAGAGCAGCGGCCAGGATAATGCAAACCCTGCCAGAGGGCGCCCGTCAACTCATAACGCGAGAGTTGCGTTCGCTGCCTGATGCGGAGCCACCTTTGCCGGTCCAACGCTCGCAATACACCACGCGCGACCTGCGCGAGATTCAAATGCCGGCGGAGGGTGTTCCGGCATCGCCATCCTTTGCAGAGGAACCACGGCGCTCGCACCGTTTTACGCAGCCGCTCAACCAACAGCGCCTGGCACGTTTGAGCCAGCATATCTCGCCGGATGCTCCCCACGCGTCCCAACCGGCACGCCGGGATGCTTTACCAGGACAGGCAACGCCTCTTATTCCCGCGCCCTATATGCCGAAAGGGGGAGTGTGCCCGATCTGCAAGGGCGCGGGATATTTGCGGGCCGATGTTCCCTATGGACACCCCAATTTCGGCAAACCTCTTGCCTGCGAATGTAAGGAGATCGAACGCAAAGAGAAGCGGCGGCGCCAGTTGCAAGATATATCCAATCTTGGCGACCTGCGCGATAAGACTTTCCAGAACTTCCGGCCCAATGTTTCGCGCCCGGTGCAGATGGCCTATCAAATCGCGCTGCAATATGCGCGCAATCCTGAGGGCTGGCTCGTGCTGATCGGCAAGGTAGGCTGTGGCAAGACACATCTGGCGGCCGCTATCGCCAATCAGAGTCTCGAGGATGGAGCAGTTGTTCTCTTCAAGACGGTCAGCGACCTGCTCGATCACCTGCGCACGACCTACATGCCGAATTCAACGGAGGTCTATGACCAACTCTTTTCCAAAATGCGCGAAGCCGAGTTGCTCGTCCTTGATGATCTGGGGGCGCAGCAAAGCTCGCCCTGGGCCAACGAGAAGCTCTTCCAGTTGTTCAACTACCGCTACAACTCGCGCTTTCCGACCGTCATCACGACCAACAACGCCGGACTGCAAGGCATCGATGAGCGCATCCGCTCACGCATGATGGATACGAGCCTGGTAACAACCGTTACTTTCGATGGGGCATACGATTACCGCCTGCGTAACCCCAGGAGAGAGTAGGAGTTTAGCAGACTTTCCTTGCGAGTGCCAAAATTACAGGTATATTTCTTGCGTTTGCTCGTTGTAGGTGCTATCATAACGGTACACGGCCCTACAATGTAGAGGTCCTCTGCACATGAGAAACTGTTTTTACCTGAAGTAAGCTGTAAGTAACATATCTCAATCAGGGCAGCAAGGAAGGACTGTTGTCCAATACCTGTAGAGATAAAAAGGAGCTAAAATGGGTGCTGTTTTCAACCCAAAAGATCCCAAATGGGTCAAAGAAACTCGTGAAATTTTGGAGCCACGAGGGATTGTTATCCCGAACGTCATCGAATCCACGCCTCGTGGCGAGCGCGGTATGGACATCTATTCGCGCCTGCTGAAGGAACGCATCATCTTCATCGGTACGCCTATTGATGATAACGTGGCCAACTTAACCGTCGCGCAATTGTTGTTCTTGCAGAGTGAGGACGCTACCAAGGATATCAACCTGTACATCAACTCACCCGGTGGCGTAATCTACGCCGGCCTTGCCATTTATGACACGATGCAGTGGTTAAAGCCGGATGTCTCCACGGTATGTGTCGGTATGGCGATGAGTATGGGCGCCGTTCTGCTGGCCGCCGGTGCCGCGGGTAAGCGTTTCTGCCTGCCCAATTCTACCGTGCTGATCCACCAGCCGCTTGGTGGCGCGGAAGGTCAGGCCGCCGATATCGAGATCACCGCTCGCGAAATCTTGCGCCTGCGCCGCAGCATCTACGACATCCTGGCCCGTCATACTGGTCAGACGATGGAGCGCATCCAGCAGGATGCTGACCGTAACTACTTCCTCACCGCTCAGCAGGCGGTAGAGTACGGACTCGTAGACGAGGTGCTTTCTCAGGAAGAGGCCAGTTCGCGCTAATCCTTAGAGACATACGTGAGGTAGTATGGAACCTGGAATCGGAGCCGGCATATCGACCCCGACTCCAGGTTCCATACCTCGTGTTGAGCGTGAAATGCAGACCATGAAGAGGAGAGGGCATTTGCCTGAAAGACCTGCTCAAGCTCTTGCCGGACGCATCATTCGCTGTATTTTATTCGATTTTGGAGATACACTCTGGTTTCGTGGAGACGCACGCACCTGGGAACGGCTGGAAATGAGCGCCAATCAGCGTGCCGCTGCTATACTGCGTGAGCAAGTCGCGCCGGCATTCCTGCCGGGGCTTGATAACCTGATCCTGGGGCAGCGGCTGCGCGAGGCATTCAATGAACAGGTACGTGCCGTCATTCAAAGCAGCCCGGGGCTTGAGGCCCATGGCCCGCAAGTCGTTCTCCAGACGCTCCGTGCCTGGGGTATTCATGTCCCCAATGAGGCAGTTGGCGAGGCTATTTTTGAAGCCCTCCGTGTCCGCATTCCCGAATCGCGCCCGCTCTTTCAGGACACACATGCGACCCTCGAAACCCTACAGCAACGTGGTTTTGCGCTTGGTGTTGCCAGCAACCGGCTGTGGGGGGGACGGCCATTTCACGAAGACGTGCAATCGCTAGGCCTCTTTAAGTATTTCGATCCACGAGCTGTGGCAATTTCTGCCGACCTGGGTGTTCGCAAACCCAATCCCGCCATCTTCTTACACGCCTTAAACGCCCTCCGTATTCCGCCACACGAGGCTGTGATGGTAGGAGATTCCTTACGCGCCGATATTGCCGGCGCATTGAGCCTGGGAATGGTCGCCGTCTGGAAACCCAAACGGATACTGTATAGCCGGGTCAAAGCACACATACAAGCTCTTTCATACACATCTACCGCTGCTCAGGCCCTCGATTCGGCTCCGCCAGAGCCGGGAACGCAAATGGGGGGAGCCGTCGTAGGTATAGTGAATGGAGCGCCACCAGGGATGCACATCACCGATGATGACTATATGCTGGCGCAGTTAAAAAGCCGCGACTCCCTCGACCAATTCTTCAGCGGCGAGATCAAACCTGACCTGGTTATCGAGCATTTGAGCGAACTGCTGGATGTGTTCCAGGAGGTGGGAAAGCAATGACCCCCCGCCTGCGCAAACTGCTCTTCGAGACACTGTACAAAAACAAATACCTGTATCGTTTCGCCAGCACCGTCCCATTTGCCGGTCAATGGCGTATCTGGCAGCGCCTGGTACTGCCGCGCATACATGGTCACGATGTGCTGGAACTGGGCTGTGGTCTCGGCGACCTGCTCGCGGATATGACCCTGGCTGGCTATCATTGCCAGGCCGTCGAACAATCGCTGCCCATGGTGGAGGCGGCGCGCCAGACCATGCAGCGGCGAGCGCCCGGACAAAAGGCCTGGGTCATTCATGGCTCGGCCCAGCACCTTCCTTTCTCCGATGAATCGTTCGATACCGTCGCCAGCACTTTCCCATCAGAATATATCTATGATCCCGATACGATTGCCGAAGTGGAGCGCGTGCTGCGTCCCGGCGGGCGCCTGATCGTGGTAGAGGGCGCCAATCTCCTGCCGGTGGGCTTTTTTCAACCATTGCTCGTCCTGCTACAGGCGCTTGTCTATGGCCCGGCGGCGGTCTTTGGCCCGCGCAACCACCGCAATCTGGACGAAGAAGTGCAGCGCAGTTCCTACACCAGCAATTCCGAAGATGACGTCGCGTCTACTAACCGCGATATGCGAACGGGCTACACCATCGATGTGCTTGAGGACGCCTGGTTCGGCAAGCATATCCCGTTGGAGCAGAACGGGCTGCGCCGCCGTTCCGAACGGGTGCGCAGCCGTCGCTGGGAAGTATATATCACGATTGGCGAGAAGGTTTGATGAACTTTCTCCCCACATCCACTATAGCCCCCGCCCCTACTGAAAACGCTCCATTTCTCAAAAATCTTAAGTGGATGCTAATGCTGTCTGCCCTTCCATCTCTTGAAAAAACAGGTACGCCTCTTCCAGCGTAGGATTTGTTGGCATGGCCTGTGGATGTGGCCTGGTGGGCGCCACCACGCGCATCTCGATACTGCCGTTGCGCGGAATCGCGCTGCTTACACGATATTGAGCGCGCAAGGTGTTGAATTCGGCCTGAGGAACGGTTAAAGCCCAGGTGGCTCCGGCTGCATCGGCGAGTAACGCTTCAGGCGCCCCCGTCCAGATCAGGCGCCCGCGACTGAGCAGGGCCAGGTGAGCCGCGGTGGCCTCGATGTCGCTTATGATATGAGTCGAGAAGATGACTGTGCGTTCGCCTTGCAATGAGGCGAGCGTTTCGCGAAAACTGACGCGCTCGGCTGGATCAAGCCCGGAAGTTGGCTCATCGAGGATGAGCAGGCGAGGTTCGTTGAGCAGCGCCTGGGCAATGCCGATGCGGCGTACCATGCCACCGGAGAATGCCTTTAGCCGCCGGTCCGCGTCTGTTTCTAGATGCACTGTCGCCAGGACTGCCTCAACACGCCGTTCCAGGTGCGAACCGCGCAGACCTTTTAGCTCACCAATATAACGCAGGAACATGCGGGCGCTCAGTTGAGGATATACTCCAAAATCCTGGGGCACGTAGCCCAGAACGCTGCGCAGTTGCTCAGGATGGCGCACAATATCCTGGCCATCCCAGGTAATATAGCCCTCAGTAGGCAACAGCAGGGTGGCGAGTATTTTGAGCAGCGTTGTTTTGCCCGCGCCATTTGGCCCAACCAGGCCCAGAACCCCAGACTCCATACGCAGGGAGACATCGCGCAAGGCCCAGCGTTTGCGTTCGTAGCATTTGCTAACTGCGTCGATAAAAAGATGCGACATAATGTGTATTTCCTCCTTTTCGTTATGCATTCCTGCGCGCGCGTTGGACACTTAAGATAGTGACGTAGAGCAGGACAGCCGCCAGTCCGAGGAAGAACAGGCGATTCCAGAGCAGGTTATTCAGCAAGGGCGCCGGGGGCACTCCGGCACGCGCCAGGGGCATGATCTTCTGGATAAACTGAGACAGCGGAATTGGATGAGGACTTACTCCTGGAGAATACTGGAACCAGAAATCTATGGCCGGACTTGAACCGGGTATAAAGCTTGTGGCAGTGATATCGAAGAACGCCGCGGTGTTAAGAGAGGCCGTGAAAATAGGGATGAGCCAGATCAGGAGTGTGGCGATATACGCAACTACGCGGTTGCCGCGAGTCAGCGTGATGCATGCGAAAATGAACGCTGCCCCGAAGATCACCGGAACCAGCATGACCCAGACCCAGCCAAGCAGGTACACCTGGAGTCCAAGTGATGGGTACATGACCGGAGAAAGAAAGAGTACCTGCTGTGGTACGCTATAAAACTGGTCAGTGAGGATGGCGGCCAGCAGGCTGAGGCCGGTGAGTGCGAGTAGCGAGAGCAGCGCCGCGCTGTATTTGGCCAGGACGTAGACCGTGGTCATAACCGGCGTGCTGAATACCACGCCGTCCAGCCGTCGCTCGCGGTCGCGGTTGATCTGATTGCCGGTGCTGAAGGTCAGGATGAGCGCGAGAAACATCCCAACAGTAACGATCTGTCCCCAGATTCCCCAGGGCTCGTTCCGGTTATTGTCGGCGGCCAGCATGCCGATGAGAATCATCGCCAGGGCAATCAACCAGGTCGCCCAGCTGCGCCAGATGAGAAAGAGTTCGAGTTTCATAACAGTCCAGAAATTGTACATAGACGATCCTTTCATGGTTCCTACCAGGTGCAGAAGCGCTGCCATCTCGGTGCGAAGGCGGTGAGCGCGGCCAGCAGCAGAAGACTGAGCGCAATCGCAGCCAGGTGAGAGGCGAACGAAAGCGTGTCCTGCGGCAGAGAGAAGAATAGCTCCGCTACGCCCGGTCTATGTTGTTCAGCCAGGGCGAGCAAGCCCAGGAGCAGCCAGGGCAAGCCTCCGATCAGTGCAGCCAGGCGCACATTGCGCAGGAGCGCGATGGGCAGCGAGATGGCAGTGAGCAGCAGCAGTGGGGCTAGCCAGGCAAGCAAGAGATTCCAGAAAGGTGCCCAGTTCGCCAAAGTGAAGCCAAGCGTCGCAATCAGACCAAGCAGACTATCGAAAGCCAGAAGAGCCAGACCCAGACCTATGCTTGTTTGCACGAAATTGACCGGACAACTTGCCTCAACAGCACGTAATCCAGCCGATGGTGTGCGCAGCGCATGCGCCAGGCCGAGTACGGTGGTCAGAGGAAGCAGGAGAATCAAGAGTATAATGAGATCAGAGACTGTGAGAGAGCGGGCCAACAATATGCCAGCCAGGAGAAGCAGGACGCTGGCAATCCAGAACCAGGATCCCATTAGATACATGCGCCAGCGCGCCATAGCCAGCGTTTGCCAGAGACGCGCTGGCTGTCCCTGCTGGTTCGCATAGGTTGTCTCGGTGAGCAAACGCTGCATCAGGCGCCTGCTTGCGCTGGATGATGGGTGTGGAACTGGCTGATGAACGTAGGCGCTGGCGATAGCTTGCAGGTCTGGGGGCAAATGCTCTTGCTGCCAGGATGGGTCTGGCGAGGGATCGAAGGATAGTTTATCCATGTTATCTTCCTCCTTGCCTGTTCGCGCTCTGCTTTGCCTGCTCCTCAAGATATGCACGCAGCAGGCGCAGGGCGGTGAAGGTGCGGCTTTTCACGGTACCGGGTGGAATAGAGAGAATGATGGCCGTTTCCTGAATGCTCAACTCCTGACCAAACCGCAAACTCAGTACCTCGCGCTGCTCCTGGCTCAAATGCGCCAGAGCCTGCTTCAGATCGTCGTGCCTCTCCCAATGCTCGAACCATTCTGCCGGCTCGGGTTCCTGGGCAACTGCCTCAGGCAGTTCGGCGCGCAATTCAACACGACGCGCATAGGCGCTGGCGTAATGATTGCTGACCAGGTGATGGGCGATAGCATAAAACCAGGGACGAAACGGGCGGGGATATTGATAACTCCGCACGTCGCGCACCAGGCGCAGGAATGTTTCCTGTGCCAGGTCTTCGGCCAGGTGCGTATCCCCCAACATACGGTAGAAGTGAGCCACCAGAGGCGCATGGTAACGTTTGACAAGCGTTTCCAGCGCCTCTACATCCCCGCGCTGCCACGCGCGAACAAGGTCTTCATCGGTCAGCATAACCTCTCCAAAATCCGCATAGATGAGAAAAGAAATGCATTCTTGTTCTCTCTAAAGGATACAAGATAACAGAGGAAAAAGTTCAGCAGCAACCATGAGGGTCGGATGAGTCATCTCAAAAGTGCTACAATACACCATAATCCTAGGGGAAGACTTTTTTAAGCGAAGGAGAAAAACTAAGGTGTCTATACTGAACCTTTCACCGGACGAGCTGCTATCTACAACGCGCTCGGTACGCAAGCGCCTGGATTTCTCGCGGCCAGTAGAACCGGAACTGATAAGGGAATGCCTGGAACTGGCAACCCAGGCCCCCACCGGCAGCAATAGCCAGGGCTGGCATTTCGTGGTTGTGACCGATGCCCAACAACGCGAGGCGCTTGGAGCCGTGTACCGCAAAGGTTGGGCAACCTATACCCAGCTCACGGCATCCGGCAATCCAATGCGCCAGAATCAGAAGCTGACGCGCGAACAGGCGAGAACACTCATGCGCGTTCGCGACTCGGCGCAGTACCTGGCCGATCACATGCATGAAGCGCCTGTGCTGGTCGTGCCGTGTATCTGGGGCCGTACCGATCGCATGGATGTGGTCGCACAGGCCGGCGCTTGGGGATCAATCCTTCCGGCGGTATGGAGTTTTATGCTAGCCGCTCGCGCTCGCGGACTGGGGACATGCTGGACTACCGTCCACCTGTTTTACGAACAGGAAGCAGCGCAGGTGCTGGGCATTCCCTATGAGCGTGTCATGCAGGCCGCGCTTATCCCGGTCGCCCATACTATGGGAACCGATTTCAAGCCCGCTCCCCGCGTGCCGCTGGAGTCGATTGTGCATTGGAAAGGTGGTGACAGCGCATGAGGAAGTGGCCGTATACGAAAGGCTTGCACGATCTCGGCGACTCTGTTTACGCCTACCTGCAGCCCGATGGCACCTGGGGATGGAGTAACGCCGGCATTCTCGTCGATGGCGAAACATCCCTGTTGATAGACACGCTCTTTGATCTGAAATTGACACAGCAGATGCTGGATACCATGCGCAGATCGATTCCCGCGGCGTCTCACATCGACATGGTTGTGAATACGCACGCTAATGGCGATCACTGTTATGGCAACCAGCTGGTGGCCGATGCTCAGATCATCGCTTCGGCGCGTACTGCCGAGGAGATGATAGAGGGCGTCAAACCCCAATTGCTTGCTATGGTCGTTAAGCAGGGGACGCTGCTTGGGCCGACCGGCGAGTATATGAGCCGCATCTTCGGTCCTTTCGAGTTCGACAATATTGTTGTTACACCGCCAAAGACCACATTCGAGGGCGAATACAGCCTGACAGTTGGAGACAAAGCTGTGCAGCTCATGGAGGTAGGCCCTGCGCATACACGCGGCGATACCATGGTCTACATTCCCGGCGACCGCGTCGTGTTTACCGGCGATATCCTGTTTATCGGTGGCCATCCTATTATCTGGGCCGGGCCAACCGCCAACTGGCTGCGGGCTTGTAACCGCATCCTTGAGATGGATGTGGAGACGATTGTTCCCGGCCATGGCCCGATCACGGATAAAAAAGGAGTGCAAGAGCTTAAGAGCTATTTCGAATACATCTACGCGGAGGCGCGCAAACGCTACGAGAACGGGATGCCCGTCCTGGAGGCCGCCAGGGATATACCGCTGGACCGCTATGCCACATGGACTGATGGAGAGCGTATCGCCGTGAATGTGGCTTCCATCTATCGAGAATTGGGTGATACATCTGCGCCAAACGACTCCATGAGCCTATTCGGACTGATGGCCGAGCTTGCGCTGCAAACCAAATAAACGCCGCCTCCTTGTTGACAAAACATGCGCTTTCATTAACATGAACAATAAAGGGTTACGTGGGAAGGGAAGGAGCATATGTCGGGAACGCAACAGGGCAGGCAAAAAGTGGCGCAGCAACCGGTACTGGTTGGCCGCTACCTGCAAAATGGCTTATACGCTGTTGAGAAGGTACTGGGGCATGGCGGCATGGGCAAAGTATTGCTTGCGGCCCATGCGGAGCTTGATGTGCCCGTAGCCTTGAAGCAGGCCCGCGCGGATTCGCCACTTCCGGAAAGCGTCATCGAGGAATTAGAGCGTCTCCTTCACACTGAAGGCGCGCCGTCCCAGGATTTCTATCAAAGCGCCTTCAATGATTTTCCGCTGAGTGGAGGCACTCAAACTGATAGATTCTTGCGTGAGGCATTATTGCTGGCCCGCCTGCATCACCCGGCCATCCCTAAGCTCTACGACTACTTTTTTGAAGATGGTTACTGGTACCTGGTAATGGAGTATGTGCCAGGACCAACGCTCGCCGCCTATATGCGGCAGCACGCGCCGCTTTCCCCCCTCGAAGCGATCAACTATGCCATGCAGCTCTGCGACGTGCTGGATTACCTGCACGGGCAGGCGCCGCCGGTGATCTTTCGCGATCTCAAACCTTCGAACATCATCATCACACCGGAGGGGCGGCTGGTGCTGGTGGACTTTGGCATCGCGCGCTATTTCAAAGAAGGCCAGGTGAACGACACGACGGATTTTGGATCACCCGGCTATGCCTCGCCTGAACAATTTGAAGGCAGCGGGCAGACCGATGCGCGCTCCGACCTGTTCAGCCTGGGAATTATCCTCTATGAGATGCTGTGCGGACATCGACCGGTCAAAAAGGGAGCAAATAGAGATATTTTTGAGCCTCTTCAGCACCTTAACCCTGCTCTATCGACCGCGTTGTGTGGGCTTGTCACCGTCGCTATTCGTCCAGAGCCGGCCTATCGCTTCCAGACGGCGCATGCCTTTTATATAGCGTTGAAGCGGTCGCGCACGCTTGAAGAGCTACGTCTATATTCACAACCGGCGCAGCAACGAGAACTGCCTGCCTCGACCAGGCATGCAGGTGAAGAGGCATTACGAAGCGTTCAGGGTGGAGATATACAGGCAGAATCTCCAACTGGGGAACCTCTTGTTCCTCAAGGTGGCAAAGCGCAGCACACGCGCAGGCGTAAAGCCCTTGATAAGGGAGGCCGTGAGAAGTTGGAGCAAGAAGCCCTCAGTCTCCAGCTTGTTTCTATCGATGCGGCTTTGCAGGAACGAGTAACCGCATCGATGAGAAAACTGGTCAGTAATAAACCGCTACATCCGGTACAGGTGGAGGACGAGCATGATGCGCCGACAGAGGTTCAGCAGGCGAATATCTCCACCGGTCAGGCCTCTACCGGACAATACACTTCCAGGAAGCCTGGAATTCACCGCATTGTGCGCGTGTGTTTTCTATTCGCTTTGCTCCTTGCTCTCCTGATGACATCGCTGTTTGCCTATAATCGTTTCTCTCCACGCCGTTCTGGTAGCCTGAACAGCGCTACTGCTCCTACACAAATCCAGCAATTGCCTCAACCAGGCGAGGAGAGTACGTGGCAGATATTGCCATCTTTACCCTCACCAGAAGCTGATAACACCGCTACTTATGTGCAGGTAGGGGGACACGCATACATCTACGTGAGTGGTGGCTACCGGGGGTTTGAGCTAAAACCAGCTTATAGCCGGGAACTTTTTCGTTACGATATCACCGCCGCACACTGGGAAACCGTGGGAAGTAAAGGTTTCCCCGGCATGGGCAACAATGCCGCCGCCCTGGACGAACACAACGATCTCTTTTTTACGGCCGGCTACTCGCCAGATACCTATCGAGTTACCTCACTGCTCTACAGGTATCGCCCTGAAGATGGGACGCTGCGCAAAATCGTACCGCCTGCCGCTATCGCGTTTGGCTTCGGCGCAACGATGCTGGCCGATCAGCAGGGGCACCTGTACATTTCACAGGGCTTTATGATACCTGGCAATCCTCACACTGTGGCAGGTCGCGGCTGGTATCGCTATGATATCGCCAGCGGGCAATGGCACACGCTGGCGCCTTTACCGCTGGGGTTGGGCTACGTCGTGCTGGCTCCTGATGGTCGGGGTGGTATCCTGATGCTGGGAGGATCAAGGGATGCGGGCCAGCACCTGCCGACACAGCAGGTATATCGCTACGACACTCAACAAAATACCTGGACACTTGAGCAGGCTACCGCGCCAATGCCTCTCAGCGGGGTCGCCAGTTGCCTGGATGGGCAGGGGCATCTCGTTATTATTGGCGGCTATGATTATATGCACAATACATCCCTGGACAGCGCCTGGCGATTCGATTTGCACACGCTACAATGGCAAGCATTACCTCCCTTACCATCCGGCGGTTCCCTGCTGGGCGCAGCCGCCTGTGATGGCATGGGGCACATCTACCTTGAGCGTGGCGCCAATACTACCACTCGACCGACGGCGGATTTTTTGGAACTGACGATTCAGAAGTAGTGTTGCGAAATATTGGTCGATTTTTGTAGACAGCAAAAATACTTATTTAGCTCAGCGAAATGCCTCAAAGAGGCTCGACAGGGCACTTCAGTTATGTTACACTTTTCTTAAAATACATATATTTGAGGGTTGTAACGTGGCTAAGCTATGGGACGGTCTGATGAAAATGCTGGTGGGAGCTCATCCTCAGCATTTCGTATCGTTATTGCTTCCGGGCGCGCACTTTGAAAAAGATTTGGTTACGGAGATGAAGAATCGGACCATTGAAGCCGATCTGCTCTATGTTGTAACCTGGAATAATCAGAAAACGGTGTTGCATGTTGAATTCCAGCGTCGCTCCGACCCGGATATGGGCAGGCGTATGTGGGAGTATAACTTCCTGGCAACCTATATTTCAGGATTTCCGACCTGTTCGTTTGTCATCTATATCAAAAAAGGAGGTAGCATCGTAAAGTCTCCGTTTGAGCTGAAGCTTCCCAACGGAGATCCCGCGCATGTTTTCTTCTTTAGAGACATCAAATTGTGGGAGATGCCCTCGGAATGGCTAGAGCAACCTGGAGTTGAAGGCCTGCTACCTCTGCTACCATTAACCAAAAAGGGCAGCCACCGTGAAATAGTTGATGAGATGATTGCGCGCCTCAATGCAGCAGGAAAGCAAGACCTGCTGCCACTCGGTTACGCATTTGCGGCATTGGTTTTCAATAAACCAGGCGATTACGAATGGCTAAGGAGTAAATTTGTCATGGACATTCTCGAAGAATCATGGGCATATCGGGAAATGGTACAAAAAGGCTTGCAGCAAGGGCTGGAAAGGGGTCGGCAAGAAGGTGAACTCCGGGCACAGCGCGAAACGCTTCTCGACATCGTCCAGGCAAGATTTCCAGAGCTTACACCATTGGCGAAGAGACAGGCGAGCCATATGAAAGACCCGCAGGCGTTGCGCCAGGTGACTGTGAAGGTCAGCATTGCGCCAACGGCTCAAGAGATCGAGCAATTGCTTCTGGCGCTAACCAGAGACGAGAAATAGCAGTTGCATGAGGAGAGGAGCCCGTATGCGAGTTAACTGGAACGGGCTTCCCTTTTCTCCTTATGGCCGTATCATCTCATAAACCAGCGGCCCAACAGTAACCGGCGCATCGCTCCACGTATAGCAACTCAGCAGCATATCGCGAATAGCGTCCGCTTCGGACTCAGTACGTGCGTGAATTTCCACCAGTGGATCGCCCGTATGACGGTAATCTCCCATTTTTGCTTGCAAGACGAGGCCTGTTCGATGATCGATCTGCTCGCCTTTCTTAAAGCGTCCTGCTCCCAGCCGCATACTGGCCAGGCCCACGCGCTCGGCCTCGATGCCGGCGATATAACCACTACGCGGCGACATGAGCATGGAGCATACAGGGGCTGTTGGGAGTAGTTCAGGATGTTCGATCTGGCGCGCATCGCCGTCCTGAGCCGCGATCACTTCCGCCAGCTTTGCCACTGCCGCGCCTGAGTGAATCGCCTCTTGAATGCGCTTTTCCGCCTCGGCCATACTTTTCGCCGCACCCGTCATTACTAACAGTTCTGCCGCTTCGTGATAACAGAGCGCTGAAACATCCTGTGGTCCATTGCCATGCAGAATAGCGATGGCTTCAGCCATTTCCAGCGCGTTGCCGATGGCGCGACCAAGAGGCTGCTCCATCGAGGTAATGGCGGCAACAGTGTGCAGACCCGCTAAACGCCCTATAGCGACCATGGTCTGCGCCAGGTCGCGCGCCTGCTCAACATTCTTCATAAATGCGCCAGAGCCGACTTTCACATCCAGCAGCAGGTGTGAAGCGCCAATCGCCAGTTTCTTGCTCATGATGCTGGCGGCTATCAGGGGAATGCTTTCTATCGTACCCGTTACATCGCGCAGCGCGTACATCTTACCATCGGCCGGGGCCAGGTCGTTTGACTGCCCGGCCAGTACGATATGGTGCTGCGTCAGGATACGCATAAATTCTGCCCGCGATAGGGCCACACGGAAGCCGCTGACCGATTCCAACTTATCGACTGTGCCACCGGTGTGACCAAGGCCACGCCCGGTCATTTTGCCGACGGCGACACCGCACGCCGTTACCAGTGGCGCGACGGCCAGCGTCACTTTATCTCCGACGCCGCCTGTGCTGTGTTTATCTACTACCGGTGAAATGGTGTCGCGTATGTGCAGCTCTTCACCCGAATGCGCCATTGCCAGCGTGAGATCGCTGGTTTCGCGAGCGTTCATGCCACGCCAGTAGATGGCCATCAGGCAGGCCGACATCTGATAATCGGGGATCTGATCCCGGGTGTACTGCTCAACCAGCCACGAGATCTCTGCTGTGCTGAGCTCGTGTCCATCGCGCTTTTTGCGAATAAGCTCTACTGCCTGCATGGAGTATCCTGACTACTCGTTCAACACGATACGCACGGAGTCGCTTTCATAGCCATTGCCGGTCTCGATCAGGTAGCGATTTGTGATCATACTACCCAGGCGCACATTGCGGTCGAAAGTCAGCTGACCCTGCGTAAACGAATAGGTAGTGGTATCCTGTCCTGTCACTCCCTGTATAATGATGCTATCGAAATTCTCTTCCTGCTGCTCCTTGAGGGCTTTGAACAGTGTAGCCGTTTGTTGCCAGGGAACAGCTTTCGCGTAGGTGATGCGCACAATTTTCTTCCTTCCATTACCAACCGCGCTATCCACTACGTTATAGGGAAGCGCGCCCGGCTCAAGCGCTTTCAGCTCGGCTAGAGTGCGCGGGGGAAATGGAGCGGGGGGCTCTGGCGCAAGAGGTGGGGGTGGCGCCTGCGGCACAGCCGGCGCAGGTTGCCTTGCGACCGTTGAGGGCGCGGTGGAAGGACGGCGTCCAGGAGGCGCCGGGACCTGGCGCGGTTGCTGATAGGGTGGCTGCGGTGCAGCAGCAGGACGTGCCTGTGGTTGCGGGGCCTGGCGCGATTGCGGGCGCGCGGCAGGTTGATCATATGGCTGGGCTGGCAAATCGCGACCACAGTATGCACAGAATGGCGCTTGATCTTTATTGAAGCCTCCACAATATGGGCAGCGCATAGCTTGCTCTCCCGTCGCATCTATTTTTTCAGAAATGACTATATTATGCTCTAGTATATCATATACGCATCCTTGCTCATTCTGTCCAAAGCACTATATTCCATGACTTTCGTCATAGCGCTGAACTATGCCTTTTCGTACTCCCCCCTTGGTGTGGAACACGCGTATACTATGCTCAGTGAACATATAGAACACACTATTGATCGGTGAGCCAGGCTGGATGAATAAGCAGGGCCACCTCAATATCAATGCTTTATTGATTACCACTCTTATTATCGTCATTAAAGTTACTCAGGAGTTTTATCATGGAAGAAACAACATCTTTCACGACTACGACCGGACCGATCCACCGGCCAAAGGACGGACGCCCGGTCGATGTAGAGGCGCTCAACCTGGTTAAGACATTCGGCAAGATCGAAGCCGTGAGGGGCGTTTCGTTCACCATTGGCAGGGGTGAAATCTTTGGCCTGCTTGGGCCTAATGGCGCGGGCAAAAGCACCACCATCAATATGATGTGCGGCTACCTCGAACCCACGTCCGGCGATACCATTATCAACGGGCTTTCGATCACGAAGGAACCGATGAAGGTAAAGCGCATTATCGGCGTAGTGCCACAGGAGATCGCTCTCTACAAAGACCTGACCTCGATGGAGAACCTGGAGTTCTTTGGCGAGATTTATGGCCTTTCGCGCAAAGAGCGGCGCGAACGCGCCGAGGATGTGCTGCATTTTGTCGGCCTCTACGAGCGCCGCAACGAGCCGGTGAAGAACTTCTCCGGCGGCATGCAGCGGCGCATCAATATGGCGATTGCCATGCTGCACCGGCCCAATCTATTGCTGATGGATGAGCCAACGGTTGGTGTAGACCCGCAATCACGCGAAAACATCTTTGACACCATCGAAAAGCTGCGCGACCAGGGCACGACCATCCTTTACACAACGCACTATATGGAAGAGGCCGAGCGACTCTGCAATCACATTGCCATCATGGACGAGGGACGCATCATCGCCATGGGCACGCTCGAGGAATTGCTGGCATTGCGCGACCATACACGTGAAGTGCAGCGACCGCACGGATTACAAGAACTTTTCATCCAATTAACGGGCAAGACGCTACGCGACTAAGTTTCAATCGCAAACGGGTTCGGACAAGAGTTCGGCTCCCAGCGCCTCCTCATGAGGGAAAGTATACCATTAAATCCGAGCAGGTCAGGTGGAAATGCACGTAGAATGACGTGGTGCTGGAGGCTTCCTGATGTTGATTGCTAAAGTTCATGATCGGCCTGATTAGATAATTAGAGGAGAGAACAACAATGAAGACCGCCTGGTATATCGCAAAAAAAGACCTCCTGGAGACTCTCAAAGATAGAAATTCGTTTATTCTGCTGCTTGCTGTGCCGCTGGTGCTGATCGCAGTCATAGGCCTGGCTTTCGGCAACATTTTCGGCAGCGGCTCTAGCCAGATCAGTATCACCGTCGCTGTGAGCAACCAGGACAACGGCTACGTTGGCACATCGATCATCAATGCGCTGAAAATCAACACCAATCAGTTGCAGATTACCGTCAATCAGTATAACAGTCCTGGACAGGTCACGGACCAGGTGGCCAACAACAGCAATGTCAATGCCGGGGTGGTCATTCCGGCAGGCACAACCGATAAGGTCAACGCGGCATCTCAGAATGGAACACCGCCTAAAAATCTCATCCAGTTCTATTCCTTGCCGAGCAATAATGATCCACGCGCCACGATTGTGCAGAACATTCTTACCAATGTATTGACCTCGGAACTGGCGGGCAGTTCGGCAGTGGGGCAGGTCTACAGCGTGTGCAACCAGCCGGGGAATCACTGCGCGCCGGCTACCATCAATCCGCAGGCGATAGCAAGCAATGTAGGTCAGGTCAGTGTAAGCGGCGGGCAGGCGGCAGTGCAGGCGCTGACGGCGGGCAAGGCGGTGAAGATCAATAGCTTCGATCAGCTTGTGCCAGGCTATGCAGTCTTCTTCGCGCTCTTTGGTATCAATGCAGCCGCCGCGACCATCCTGCAAGAGAAGGAAGATGGCACATTCCGCCGCCTGCTGATCGCGCCCATACAGAAGTACGCGCTGCTGGGGGGCAAGCTGCTGGCGCAGTTCCTGCTCACGCTGGCGCAGCTGGTGGTCCTCTTTGCCGTCGGCTACTTCGCGTTTCACATGGATGTCGGCTCGTGGCCGGCGGCCATCCTGCTGCTGATCTGCACCAGCTTCGCCACCACCGGCCTGGGTATCTTGCTGGTCTCGGTGGTCAAGACGCGCCGGCAGCTTAATCCGATTGTCACGCTGGTAGTGTTGATTACCTCAGCTATCGGCGGGGCCTGGTGGCCGCTCTTCCTGGAGCCATCGTGGATGCAGCAGTTCGCCAAACTGGGTGTCACGGCCTGGGCCATGGAGGGTCTGAACGGCGTTATGATCCTGGGCAAAGACTTCGCGCAGGTGGCGCCTGATATGCTCGGCCTGCTGGCCTACGGCATCATCTGCTTCCTGATCGCTATGCGCTTCTTTCGCTTCCAGGAGAAGGCGGCATAGGAGTATAGCAGCGCAGGGAGGGGTAAACCGGGAGGGGCAGGTTATGACGGCCTCTTCTTGTTTACCCCTGCGCTACTACCGCCTCGACCAGCTTTGCATTCGAACTCGTCTTCTCAAATAGCCGGATGACCTGCTCGGTCATCTCGCGACGAGGTAAATCGGCCATCCTACGGCGCAGGATGGCCGAGACGCGCAGCTCTGATGGAGAAAGCAGGCGCTCCTCCTGGCGTGTACTGGAGGCGGCGATATCGATAGCGGGGAAAATACGCCTGTCCGCCAGCTCGCGCGAGAGGCGTATCTCCAGGTTGCCGGTGCCTTTGAATTCTTCGTAAACCACTTCATCGAGGCGACTGCCGGTTTCGACGAGGCAGCTGGCGACGATGGTCAGACTCCCACCCTCCTCAAGCGTGCGAGCCGCTCCGAAGACGCGCCTGCCGACTTCGAGAGCGCGTGCATCGATGCCGCCGGAGAGCGTGCGACTACCGTAGCCGCCGCGCCCGGAACGCGGCCCGTCCCACATCTCGCTGCTCAAATTGTGGGCGCGCGCCAATCGCGTCAACGAGTCGAGCAGGATTACAACATCCTTACCCTCTTCAACCAGCCGTTTGGCATCGTTCAAGGCCTTTTCAACGATCCGCCCATGCAACGCCAGTCGTTGATCGAAGCTGGACGCATAGAGTTTGACATTCGGCCCCTGCACTTCCATACGCCATTCGGTGACCTCCTCCGGGCGTTCATCCACCAGGCAGAGGAACAGGCTGGCTTCGGGGTAGTTGATGAGAATGGACGTTGCGAGCTCACGCAAAATGGTAGTTTTACCCGCCTTGGGAGGAGCGACGACGAGTGCGCGCTGCCCGAAGCCGAGTGGCACCAGCAGGTCTATGAGCCGCGGCGCGATGGGCGTTTTGCCGGCCTCCAACGTGATGCGCCGGTTGGGATGAATGGGCGTCAGTTTGTCAAATGGAGTGCGTGCTGCTGTCAATTTTGGACTTCCTTAGTATTGCTATAAGGGTGGTACGCGGGATGTGTTATTTGTAGTGTATCACATCTTCGTCGTTTCGTTCGTCAAAGTTCAGTAGGGACAGGGTGCGTTCGCTCACCTTGCAAATCGCCCTACACCATCCCGTGCAGCGGTAGTAAAACAACGGGCAATATGGTACAATTAGTGAAGTATTAAGCCCATGTTAACTAACAGTTGCTAGTGGAGACTCCTGCCGTGAGCAATCAATATATTCCCGATCCCGATTCCAGGCCATCGGGGAACGGAAATTCATACAACAGTCGCCGCGAAATGCGGGTGAGCAATTCTACCGGGTCGTTACCGGTTGTCAGCGCCGGGCGCAGCTATACCGGTTCGTTCGACTTCGAGGGCCTCATTGCTTCATTGCGCGAGTTGTTCGCAAGGGACCGTCAGGTTGCGAGCCAGCAGGACAGTACCCGCTGCGGCATCTGCTACCTGCACTACGCATTGAGCGAACTGCGCTATCGCGAAGAAGAGGGGTTCTATGTTTGCCCCAACTGTGAAAAGGTGCTGGGTAAGCAATCCCTGCCGATGATCAGGCGGCAACAGAAACTCTAACGAGTACGACGAAGGCCGATCCTGGCGCGGGCAGGACCGGCCTTCGTCGTTTCTACTCTACAATGGCCTCAACTTCGGCCTCTTCCCATTCTTCCTCGCGAACTTCGCGCAGGTCTTCGGGCCGGTCGAGGCGGTCCAGGAAGAGGATACCATCGAGGTGATCGATTTCGTGTTGTAAGATACGGGCAAACCATCCCTCAGCATGCACCTTCATCGGCTTGCCACGGGCATCCTGGCCGCGCACAACCACCTTTGCCGCGCGGCGGATATTGTCGCCGGCATAGCCTGGAATGCTCAGGCAGGCCTCGGTGCCGATCTCCTCGCCCTCGGCCTTGATGATCTCTGGATTGACCATCGCCACCTTTTTATCTTCGTACTCGGCTACGAAGATGCGCAGCGAGAGAGCTATTTGAGGGGCCGCCAGGCCCGCGCCATGGGCCGCATGCATGGTCTCAAACATATCATCGATCAACTTCTGAATCGAAGCGTCGAAACGATGAATCTTTTTGCCTTTCTGCCGTAAGATAGGATTTTCCGCAGTGATTATTTTGTGAATCGCCATACTATTGCTATTCCCTATGAGCGTCAAAAACGTCACACCTCTACAAAGTGCCGGTTCCGTGCCAGTAAAGCCGGCCCCGGTAGTGTATAATTGCCTATATCGTATCATATCATACAGGAATTATCCATACGCGGCGGCGAGTTCGCAAATGCAATGTATCAAAATGAACACACTGGATATGCCAGAGCGCGTCACAGCCTTTATTGAGAAACACCAGCTTTTTCCCGCTAGCGGCGAAATCATTGTCGCCGTTTCAGGTGGGGCGGATTCCCTGTGTCTTCTGCATCTCTTGCATCGCCTGTGTGGGCCGGGGAAGCGCTATCCCCACCTGCGATTGCATGCCGCTCACCTCAATCACTTGCTGCGCGGCGAGGCCAGCACACAGGACGCCACAGCCGTGGCGAACATAGCAGCGGCCTGGGGAATACCTTGCACGGTGGGTACTGCTGATGTTCCAGCAGTGGCTCGCGAGGAACATCGCTCGCTGGAGGATGCGGCGCGCGTGGCCCGCTATCGTTTCCTGCGCCAGGTTGCGCGGGGACAACCAATCGCGGTGGCCCATCACGCAGGTGACCAGGTTGAAACGCTGCTTCTGCACTGGATACGCGGTAGTGGCCTGGCAGCTATGGTAGGCATGCTGCCGAAACAGCAGGATATCATCCGCCCGCTTCTGGAAGAAAGCCACGCGGAGACGGTCGCTTATTGCCAGCGGCACGCAATTGTCTCGCTGGAAGACTTGAGCAACACCGACCCGCGCTTCCTGCGCAATCGCATTCGTCATGAGCTCTTGCCTCTGCTCGAATCGTTGAATCCAGGCATACGAGAGACGCTATTGCGCAATGCTGATAATGCGCGTATCGACGTGGAATGGCTCGTAGCGCAGGTCGACGCATGCTGGCCAGCGGTGGTTCTCGCGGAGCAGGATCAGGCTATCAAATTAGATACGCATGCTCTTCTGGCGCTGCCCTTGAGTTTGCGGCGGCACCTGCTGCGCCGCGTTACCGCTCATCTCTATGAAGGTCAATCGCCGCTCGAAGCGCGCCATTACGCGCTGCTGGAGCAACTCCTCGGTCATCAAGATGATCGTCAGGAGCGCCGGCTAAATTTACCGCGCGGCCTGCGAGTGATCTACGATTTCAATAGCGTGGTGTTCGAGCGTCTGGATATACATACAGCTACTCATCCAATGAAAGCCACAAGCGAGATGCAGGAGGCGGTAGTGCTTCCAGTACCGGGCCAGGTCGAGGTGGCCGGAACATCATGGCAGATTACCGCGCAGATTGTGCCAGAAGACGTGATGCAACAAGTAAGGCAGGCTTTGCGGCGGGAGGAGTGGGCGCAGGTGTGGCGTTTGCTTCCATCCACTCGTCATACTGTGTACGCGGATGCGGATATAGTGGGGCCTTATGTGTGGGTGCGCACCCGGCTTCCAGGTGATCGTATGCGGCCATTGGGCGTGATTCATGAAAAAAAGGTGCAGGACATTCTGGTAGATAAGCATATCGCCCGTGGTGACCGTCAATTCATCCCGTTTATCTTTTCGCCGTCCCACTGTATCTGGCTGGCGGGCGTATGCCTGGATGATCGCGTGAAGATCAGCAGAGAGACGCAGCGTATCGTACGTTTATTGATGAAACAGGTGTAAACAAGAGGTGGCCATGAACATGCATGATGATATTGCCGAGGTATTGTTGACCGGCGAGCAAATTCAGGCGAAGGTTATTGAATTAGGGAAGCGCATTACCGCGGACTACAAAGGCAAAAATCTGCTGCTGTTGGGAACGTTGAAAGGCGCGGTGCCGTTCATCGCCGATTTATCGCGAGCCATCGATTTGCCTCTGGAGATCGATTACATGGCTATCTCTAGCTATGGCAATAGTACCGAATCGAGCGGTGTGGTGCGTATTCTTAAGGACCTGGAAGGCCCGATCTCTCAAAAGCATGTGCTGATTGTCGAAGATATTGTGGATAGCGGCCTCACGCTCCATTATCAAACCGAGATCCTGCGCCAGAGAAAGCCGCTGAGCCTGCGCATCTGTACGTTGCTGGACAAGGGGCGCGAACGCGTGAAGGCTGTGGAACTGGACTACACCGGTTTTCAGATTCCGGACCGCTTTGTCGTAGGCTATGGACTTGACTATGCGCAGCGTTATCGCAACCTGCCCTACATCGGCATTTTGAAGCCGTCCGTTTACCAGGAGGAAGTGGAAGAGCCGCAGAGGCAGCACCAGAGTCCGGCCGAAAAATAGCTATTCCAGGATAGGATTTCTCAAGACCTCTCATTGGAAAAATCAAAACGAGTCCAGGCGTAGCCATTCGAGGTTTGGGCCAATGAGCAATTCTGTCATCTTTGCATGGTGAGTGTTTTTCATGGCAACAACCTGGGTATCGAAGCCGAATCTGCGCGCGAGTTGTTTCACGTCCTCGACATTATCATAAGTCATCAGGAAATCGCCACGAATTTTACTTGCGATTTCAAAGAGCCTCTCATGGTCTAATTTCGCATGCTTATAAAGGCGTTCTCCTGCCTTTTTGCCTGCGACAGTATAGGGAGGATCAATGAAGAAAACAGTATCGGCATGATTGGCCTGTTCACTCAGAATAGCCATCCCATCTCCATAGATAAAAGTGATGCGATCGCGCATACGGACAATGTCTTGTATGCGCTTTTTCAGGGTCATTGGATACCATCTAGATGTGATACCCTTTCCATTCTCACCCTCTTTTACTATACCTGCTCCAGGTGCCAGGATGCCGCCTCGATTAACGCGATTTCTTAGAATGGTTCTAAATGCCTCTTCTTTGAGTTCGATATCCGTTTTTGCGAGCAAAGACAAAACATTTTCATGTGTCAAATTGAAGGTAGCAATTTCATTGATGAGCTAGCTCCAATCTTCTCCCTGGAGAATTGTTTGCCATACAGCTGCCACATCTTTATCTAATTCAACCATGACAACGTGGTCGACAAGATTTTCAGCAACCGCTGTTAAGCTGATAATTCCACCACCGGCAAAAGGTTCAATAAGTCTGTTTGGATGAACAGGCAAAACGCCCGCATGCTCTCTTACATCAGGGGAGAGCCATCTGCGCAAATGTGGTACCAACCAGGTCTTTCCCCCTGGATAGCGAAAAGGGCTACGTTGTGGTATCGAAGCTACATTGACTTCATTAGGAAGTGGTAAATATCCGAACAAACCAATCTGTTGCATTTGATCCCTCTATTTGAAATAATTTCAGGCATCTATGGTAATCTTTACATATTTTCTTCCTCGATGTCTACTACATCTAACAATGTTGGAGCATCGGGTGCTGTGCTAACCTCAAGTTTTTCATCTAGCTTCTCCTGCAATTGATCCATAAAGTTCTGCACATCACCGGGTTCTGCCGTTGTAATTTTATCCAATGCCGCATTAAAGTCCGTGTAAACCGTTCTGGAGCGAACAAGACGGTAGCGATTTTGTAGGGAATCAAGTTGTAGATCATAAATGAGCCATGCCATCTCAGCTTCTGTCTGATCTACCTCGTCCATTAGGGGGAGGGTATTAAAAAAATTGCTATCTACTGCTACAGCTTGTTTTTTGCCCCAGGCATGTAGAATTCCGCCTTTATAGATAAGTTGAGGTGCTAATCGCTTACGTGAAGAGGAAGATAATCAGGACGAGGGTAGTTGCGTTTCCCCAACCAATTCATTTCGGCATGTTCTTCAGGATTTTCCATGTAATACTCAAAAGCTTTTCGAATGTTGCCAGAAATATAAACAGCCTGCACCTCGAGTGAACCAAAATCAAGGATTCTTCCAGCATCGTTATATCCAACGAGTACTACATCAATGTTACCGGCCGATCTGCCATACTTATCGTTGATACGAATTTCTGTGAGAGAGGTCCAGGATTGTCCTGGTGGAAAGAAAAATGCTGCCGCATCTTCAGCTATAAGCCAATCCTGACGGAAACGTACAGGACAGGTAATGACAGTTCTATTTGCTTCGTATACACTGCAAACGCCAAGAGGATTTTCAGCCTTATCCTTGGTACAGGATGGAACCTTATTATTGAATGGGCAAAGCCTGTTCTTTCGATATCGCTCTGCATCCGGTGAGAAATTGTTAGTAGGGAAACCAAAAACTTCCGCGAGTGGATGATCTGGCATCTAACCCGGCCTCCTGCTAGAAATACTCAGCTATGAGTGAGTCCTTATTATTGTCTTCTATGTGTCAAGTCTCCCAACTGCCTCTCTCCTGTGTTACAATTACAGCAGCAACGAGGTAAGAGAGGACATCATGGTATCAGCAGGGATCATCGGCAGCGGCGCATGGGGCACAACCCTGGCCCTTTTATTAACCGGTAAAGGCACTACCACCACGTTGTGGGAACACAATCCTGAACGCGCTGCCGAAATGCAAGCACTGCGTGAAAATACGCTCTTCCTGCCAGGGTTTCGCTTCCCGGACAGCTTACGAGTCACGCCTGACATAAGAGAGGCCGTCCAGGGAAAAGATATGCTCGTGCTCGTCACGCCTTCGCAGAGCATGCGCGAGAATGTGCGCCTGCTAGCTTCTTATGTTGAGAAAGAAGCTATCCTGGTGAGCGCCAGCAAGGGGATAGAGATCGGCACCCTCAAACGCATGACCGAGATCATCGCCGAAGAGCTTCCGGATGCCGCGAATCGTGTCGCCGCACTCAGTGGTCCCAACATTTCGCGTGAGGTAGCGGAGGGGAAGCCGACTGCTGCCGTCGTAGCGGCATACGAGCAGGATATCGCCGTGCGCACTCAATCGCTATTGAGCACCCTGCGGTTTCGTCTCTATACAGCGAATGATGTTGTGGGCGTCGAACTGGGGGGCGCGCTCAAAAATATCATCGCCATCGGCGCGGGCATTAATGATGGCATGGGCTATGGCGATAGCTCGAAAGCAGCGTTCATAACACGCGGGCTGGCGGAAATCTCGCGCCTGGGTATCGCTGCCGGGGCGCATCCCCTGACGTTCGCAGGGCTGGCCGGCATCGGCGATCTGGTCGCAACCTGTGCCAGCCCGCTGAGCCGCAACCATCGCCTGGGCCAGCGCCTGGCGGCAGGCGAAAAGCTTCCGGATATCCTGGCCTCAACTCGTACAGTAGCCGAGGGCGTATCTACTACTCGCGCGGCCCTGCAACTGGCGGCACGCTTCGATGTTGAAATGCCTATTACCAGCCAGCTCAGCCTGGTTCTCTTCGAAGGACTAGACCCTAAAAAAGCCGTGCCAGAATTAATGATGCGCGACTTGAAGGATGAGTTGGAAGGTTTTTTCAATCCCCAACGCGTCGAGCCATCCTGAGCATTTGCCCCGCTTAAAACTCCCCTACCAGAACGTTTATTAAGCGAGTATAATACTATGAAATATAATGAAAAGCACAAGAGTGTTAAGAGGTAAGCAAGACAGTATGCCACGAAAAAATAACCGGCCTGTCCGTCAAAACCATACCCCTGACCCATTTGACGGGCAGCCATCAACCGACGAATTTTATATCAATACCGGTGAAACCGGGCCGAGCATTGATGGCGCTGATAATCGAGAGGGCCTTGAAGAGAGGCGCCGGGTTACAGATGTCTACTTTGAGCAAGGGGAAGGACGCCACGAGGCAGGCAAGCGGGATGTCGACCTGTATATCCGCATGTACAACACGCTGCTGCGCAGTTCCGGTGAAGTCAGTCTGAAAGCCCTGGTGCAGGCCCATTATAATATCGATTCCAGCCTGCACCCGGATGCGCGTTCGCCCTACCCGGATATGTCCGCTTTCATTTACAGCGTTTTGCGCTTGCCAACTTCGATCCTTCACTGCAACCTGGTGCTGTTGGGCCAGTCGGAGCAGGTTTTTTTGCGCCAGGGATTCCACGTCGATGGCTGGGAGGCTGTTACGGCTTCGGCGCGACGCCGCAAATGGTTCTATGACGGGAAAGAGACGCTGGCAGTCTATGTTGCCAGTGTCAGCGATACCGATGATATCGTTCCCATCCTGGTCGCGTTCCAGATCGAGTGGAACAAGATGTATTACCTGCTGAATGCCGACCCCACGACGATGCAGTTGCTCGAAACACGCATGGACCGCACTTCGCCGGTGTTCGTTGAAATTAGCAAGGTGCTGCGGCAACGTTTGCACATCTCTGTTGATGATTGGCGGCGCCTGGAACTCATCTGGGGCGATCACCTGTGGGAAAATCTGCTCGTCATCGGCAGGCAGCGCAAGAGTTTCTCGCTGCGTATGCTGGGCGGCTCGCATGTCGGCTATGTACGCGCCACACATGAATGGTGGACCCCGGTCGAAAAACTGCTTGACACGCTTGGCCTGCAGGAGCGGCCCGTGTACTTCGTCTCCAGCAATACGCATAGCCTGGTCAATCTGATGTCGGGCAGCTTGCTGAGCCGTGAAGAGGAGTTGACGAAATTTGCCTTGAGCGGCGAAGACCTCTACCTGGCCGAGGAATGTCGTAAGCTGCAAGAGGGTATAGTGCCCGGCAACTGGCAAAACTTCCTGTACTTTACTGCTCGCGAATGGCTGCGAACGCCGGCGGGCAAGGAATTTGCGCGCAATCGCCAGCGCGAAGAGCAGGAGCGCGGCATCTGGTACATTGGAGCGCGACATGGCCTGGAGATCGACGCCCAGGTGTTCGAGCTGGCACGGCTGCGCCCGGTAGAGATTGACCCGCGTTGCCGCATGTCCGGCATGGACGCGCTGGCGAAGAGCCAGGCGATTATCCTCAATATCGACTATCCCCTGGGGATGGCCGCCTATCGCATGCTGCGCGAAATTATGGAAAATCTCCCGCAGATACGCGGCATCTATATTCTAGGCAAAGCGGCCACGCTCAACGGCAGCATCGGCGATGTGATGATCTCGAACGTGGTGCTGGATGAACATAGCCAGAACACCTACTGGCTGGATAACTGCTTCATCGCGCAGGACGTGCAGCCCTACCTGATCTACGGCTCCGTGCTGGATAATCAGAAGGCCGTCTCAGGCAAGGGAACTTACCTGCAAAATCGCCAGTACTTTGATTTCTACTATCGCGCCAATTATACGGTGGTCGAAATGGAGAGCGGCCCCTACCTCAATGCGGTCTACGAAGATCAATACCTGACGCGCTATCCTGTGGGCGAGAACATCAACTTCGCGCGTCTGCCCTACGAACTGGGCATTCTCCACTACGCCTCGGATACGCCATATACCCGCGGTAAGAATCTTGGCGCGGGCAGCCTGTCGTACTTTGGTATGGATTCGACCTATGCCTGCTCGGTAGCTATCCTGCGTCACATCTTCGAAAACGAGATCCGCCTCATCCAGAGCCAGGAAACAAGGCCGCTGGTAGCAGTTGAGGAAGGAGAAAAGGCTGAGTCCAGGGTTCCATACATAAGCTGAACACGAACAAAGAGAAGACCAGCAAGGCTGCTGGCCTTCTCTTTGTTCGTCTGGTTGCTGCTCAGGTGCGGAATGCAGCACGAACGTTGCGATCCGCGAACAGGTAGATCAGGATGATCAACGCAAGCACCACATTGACGATGCCCGAGAAGAAGCCGCTTTGCCCCAAAGCGAAGATACCGTCAAGCAGCGCGATTACTTCGAGGATCACAGTAGCCCAGAAAGCCCAGGTTTGTAATGTCCATAGTCCCCAGGCCAGGATCAGATAGAGCACTCCTAGCACCAGGGTGATTATACCAGCAGCGAACAGGCCTCCGCTAGCTGACCCTATCAAGAGAGTGATGCCGGCGATAATGCCGAGAATACCCTGTATTCCCATGATAATAGCGATGATGGTGATGCCCAATGGACGTATGGTGGTCCCCAATGTCAAGACAGTTTTGGACCTAAAATAAGAACCAGGCATCGCCTCATTAGAGCTTCAACTTAACCAGCTGATGTATGAATGTTTCGCTTTGGATGATCAGGATATTCAGCATATCCATGAAACTGTTCAGTATACTATTGAATTCTTTCACAGGTCTACGAACTCTTTAGCTCTGAGACAACCTGGTTTGGAAATGAGAAAGTCTTATGCGACATCTTATATCCAAGCAATTAACTTCTTTTTAGAACCGGTAGGTAAAAAGTTAATTGGTGAGGTCATTTCTGTTGATGGGCCTGAGCACCTGCTGGCTATCAAATTCTCCCAAAGAATGCTCGAAGAAAAAGTACCAGATGTACAGTTAGTTTCTGCTGACAGGGATAAAGGAAGAGCTTTGTCAGGTCTTCATCAACTAAGTACAGAGGCTATATCCCATGCAATGTATTATCGACGTACCTTTAAAATTTATGATGAAAATGGAACAAGTTTCTTTATTATAAAGCCGTCTGAACGACTCTACTGGACCAGAGGTGCCGCCTTAAGTGATGCAGAAGAAACTCTTGCTGAATTGATTCAATAATGAGGATAGTGAATGTTGAATTCAGAATCAGAACAACAACTTCTTACATTTAAAAGTTCCTTACGAGAAGGATTCACGGATAGAGTCCTGGAGCTTGTTGTTAAAGGATATATAGCAATGTGTAAGGAGGGATATTTCGATAGAACCTGGGATGAAGAGAAGTTTAGTGCAGTTTTAGTTGGCTGTATAGAGAATTTTTGCCCAAAGTTTGCAAAACTGACGTATCAGGTATGGCATGTTCAGCGTGAGCATTACAAGGATAATGCTCAGATCCGCAAGGGAGAGGGTAATCCAAGAGCGGTCCCTCGTATTGATATAGTGATTTTTAACTGGACCAGAATAGGTGCCAGGGTAAGAAAGTTTCCTTTCGCTATCACAGCGTCACCCGATTTCCACCCGCCGGCATCGTAAACCGCAAAAAACCACCCTGCGCCAGGCGCGTACAGACCACCGTCAGCGTGAAGAACGACAGCAGCAGGGCCGCGCTTTTCAACTCATAGAGGCCCAAATCGGCGAGGCTCAGGTGATTCGCGCCACTCTGGAAGAAGCGCCAGAGGGCCGGGCCACGCTGGATTTCAGTAAAGGCGTTGAGGGCCATACCCATTGCCAGCGTGATGAACAGGTCGATGGCGAAGCAGATGGCAGCCATGCGCGGGCCGAGCAGCCAGAATCGCTTGCTGAGGCGCTCGCGTTTGACAGATTGGATGCGGCGCGTGGCCCAAAGAGGCGCGAGAAGATATTGGAATAACAGGAAGAGCAGGGGCATTATAATAAATAGCCAGCCGGGGAAGAATGCCGGCGTAATCAAAGCGCCGAGGCGGCCCAGCGTGTAGAGAATGATACCCTCTATCACGCCGCGCCGGTAGGTCGTTTTATTGAACATATTAACTCAGCCTGCTAGTTGCAGCCGCAGCTGCCGTTGCCACAGGCACAACTTCCACCCATGGAGTCTGATAGATCGTCATAGGCCCCGTCCTCGCCGTTGCCGGTAAAGGCGAAGACCGAGAGCAGGCGGCGCACCTTTTCGCTGTGACACTTTGTGCATACAACATCATCGGCATGCTGGTGACTGACCAGCAATTCAAATTTAGATTTGCAGTCCGAGCAACGATACTCGTACAATGGCATAGAAAGTTACCTCCGGTTCATAGGAAACGCTGTATAATCAAACATATTGTATGGCTTCGCTCAGATAACGTCAAGTGGGGTTGAGGATGTGAGGATGTGGCGCAGGGCGAGTGGATGAGGGCGGGAGGGCGACCACAAGGGTGCGCCTTTACTATGATACGCCCCGTTCCCAATGGAAAGCCTCTCGTGGCCATTGTAAGGGCGTACCCTTGTGGTCGCCTCCAGTCCCTATCGCCTTTCGCTCTGTCCACAGCCCTCTGACTCTATAGAGAGGATAATTATATGGCTCTAACAATAGGAATAATTGGTTTACCACAGAGCGGTAAAACGACGCTCTTCAACGCTTTAACGAAAGCGGGCGCGCCCATCAGCGGCTACGCAACCAGTACCGTGCAGGCGAACCACGCGGTCGTGCAGGTGCCCGATGCGCGTTTGCAGCCGCTGGCAGAGATTTTTCATCCCAAAAAGGTCACCTATGCCACGGTTGATTTTGTGGATGTGGCCGGTATAGGACAGGCAAAACACGATAGCGGCGAGAAAAGACAGGGACTGAGCGCGGAATTTCTGGGGCATATTCGCAATGCCGATGCGCTGGCGATTGTGCTGCGCACCTTTGAGAATAGCAATGTCCCGCATCCCTATAACGATATCGATCCCAATCGCGACCTGGACAGCTTGAACGCCGAACTGGCTCTGACCGATCTTGCTACTGTCGAGAAGCGCATCGAACGCACGACTAAAGCCGCCAAATCCGGCGAAAAAAAGTACCAGCAGGAACTGGCGATCCTGCGCCTGCTGCAAGAGGCGCTCGAAGATCTACGACCGGTAAGCCAGGTCGAATTGCTGCCGCAGGATCGCGCCGTGCTGGACGAACTCTTCCTGCTCACGCTCAAGCCGCGCATGTACGTCTTGAATGTGAGCGAAGATGTGCTGGGAGCGGCCAACGATTTGCTGGAACGTATCGCTGCCGGTGAAGAGGTGGACGAGACCGCCCTTGAGGGCGAGCTGAAAGGTATCGCGAAGATTGCGAAACGCGCCAGGGACGAGGGTTCCGAGATCGTCGCGGTCTCGGCGCGCCTGGAAGCGGAACTGGCCGAGCTGCCGGAAGAGGATGCCGCTGAGTACCTGGAAGCGCTGGGTCTACCCAGGCTGGGGGCAGACCGGGTTATCCAGGTTGGCTATCGCCTGCTCAACCTGATCACCTTTCTTACTGCCGGCGAAGATGAGGTGCGCGCCTGGACAGTCACGAAGGGCGCAAAGGCGCCGGAAGCGGCAGGTAAAATTCACTCCGATATCGAACGCGGCTTCATTCGCGCCGAGGTGACGCGCTTTGAAGACTTTATGGCTTGCGGCTCGTTCGCCGCCGCTGCCAAAAGGGGGTTACAGCGCCTTGAGGGGAAAGATTACGTGATCCAGGACGGCGATATCGCTCACTTCCGCTTTAACGTGGGGAAATGATGCAATTCAACAAAATGCTGGGGAATCTCCTGGAGGGACAGCGGCTGGTCCCTATCTCTCCTGATGCGGCGAGGGATAAAAGGACAGGCACTGCCCTACAGGGATTCGTCGATCTCCACCAATTACGATTAATGCTGCCGTACCAGGGAGAGCAGGCATACGCCGGTCAAAATTGCCAGCATAGCCACAAACCCCACGGGCGTGAGCTTTTCTCCGGCGAAGAGCGCTCCCAGGCCGACTGCTACAGCCGGATTGACATAGGCATAGCTGGTCGCCAGGACAGGCCGTACATGGGTCAGCAGGTATCCGTAGGCGCTATAGGCGACCAGGGAACCACCGAAGATCAGGAAGAGCATCGCCCAGATTGGCCCGGCTGCCGGAACCCTTGTAACCCGCTCTCCCAATGACAGGCCCAGGATAACCAGTACCAGACCACCAGCTAGCATCTGAGCAGCGCTGGCCATCAAGCCCTTAGGAAGCGGCAGGCGCGAACTCCAGATAGAACCGAAAGCCCAGCTCATGGGAGCTATCAGAAGCGCTATAGCGCCCAAAGGATTGGCTGAAAAGCCATTTTCCAGGTTCAACAGCATCACGCCGATGAAGCCTATGCCCAGGCCCAACCACTCTTTGCGATTGGGCCAGCGCCCGAACAACCCGGAGAAGAGCGCTGCCCACAGCGGAACTGCCGCGATACCCAACGATGCTAAACCAGACGCTACCCATTGCTCGGCAAAAACCACGCCGCCATTGCCGCCTGCCAGCAGGAGAATGCCGACCAGGGCGGCCCCTATCCATTGCTTGCGCGTGGGTGATTCCCCTCCGCGGGCGCGCAGGAAGACGTACAGGATCGAGCCGGCGATCAGGAAACGAATTCCGGACAGAAGAAATGGGGGAAAGCTCTGCAGCGCGATACGCATCGCCAGGTACGTGCCACCCCAGAGGACATACAGCGCGAACAGAGCAAACAAGATTCCAAATTTCAATCGCCGCCGGGAAGTCAGGAAAAGGTCCAGTTCCCGCCGCTTCTCTGTAGGGACACTATAGCGGCCAAACCCGATCATGCCAAGAGCAAATTGCACTAAGCGACTGCCAGGAGAAGTTTTAGGGATAGCTTTCTCGCTCTTCTCATCTACACATACTGCTTCATCCTCTACTGCTTTCGTGGAATAGCTATCGTTCATTTACATTCCTGTCTAGCGCGGAGGCCAGGGATTCTTCGCAGCGCTCAGAATCCCTGGCCTGAATTGCTTATTTTTGTAGTGTTTTCAATTGCATGCATTAATGAAATCCATGCCAGAGCTGCCTGCGCAACCATTCAGGGCTATTGAGGCCATCGGTGCTGTCAAAGCCCCACCGCAGAGCTACTACATCGAATACAATCACGAGAACAAGCAAAATGAGCATTTCCATGATGCCCTCCCTGCTTATGCGGCTGCTGGTGGGAGTAGTCGCAGGATTGAATGAATAGACAATGATATCACTTCACTTTGAATAGTAGCAGAGTAGTGATGTAAACACTACATCCAATCAGGCAATAAAAAGGGGAACTTGGCCTATATAAGGCTGGGGACGCCTCGTCCGGAGGCCGATTTATCGGCCTCCTCTGGCCTCCCTTTCTAGCAATTGCTGCTTGCGCTCTACCCCATAGCGATAGCCGCCGGAACTGCCATCCTCGCGCACGACGCGGTGGCAGGGGATCACCAGTGGGACAGGGTTGGTAGCGCAGGCGCGGGCCACGGCCCGCGCCGCTTTGGGTTCGCCAATCGTGCGTGCCACTTCGCTGTAAGAGCGTGTATCGCCATAGGGAATGGCCTGTAATGCCTGCCAGACGCGCCATTGAAAAGCCGTAGCCTGAATATCCAGGGGCAGATCAAGGTGCGGCTGCGAGCCATTCAGGTGGCTCAAAAGAGCGGTAACCCATTCGAGCAGGCGAACATCATCACGCGCAATCTCTGCCACCGGATATTCCTGGAACAACGTGGCTTCGAGCGCCGCATCGGAGTCGCCCATGCTGATATGGCAAATGCCTTTTTCTGTCGCGGCCACCAGCAGGCGCCCCAGCGGGCTTTCCACGAGAGTATAGGAAATGCGCATGCCGAGGCCACCGCGCCGGTAAGCGCCTGGCGTCATGCCCAGTTGTGATGGTGTGCGCTCGTAAAGACGGCTGCTGGAACCATATCCTACGTCATACAGTGCGTTTGTCACCGATCCTCCCTCCTTCAGTTGTACCTTGAGCTGTCCCAGGCGATACGCTTCCGCGTACTGGCGCGGTGAAATGCCCATGATGCGCTTGAAGACGCGCTGCAAGTGAAACGGGCTTAAATGTACATGCTCACTCAATTCGCTCAGGTTGGGCGGATTTTCAAGATGTCGCTCGATATAGCGGCAGGCCTCTCGCACCAGCTCGATCTGGGGATCACCTGCCCTCAACTCTTGCGGATGACAGCGCCGGCATGGCCGGAAGCCGGCCTGTTCTGCCACCTCGGGCAGTGGAAAGAAGACCACCTGCTCGCGTTTGGGCCGCCGGGATGGGCATGATGGGTTGCAGTAAATGCCTGTAGAGCGCACGCCATAGACAAATATGCCGTTTGAGCTGCTGTCTCGCGTCATTACCGCCTGCCAGTAAGTTTCTTCGTGCATGCCAGCATTCTCCCTCTTCTCCATACATGTTATCCAGCACCAGACAATTCTGGCACCTGTATAATAAGCTATGGTCGTCGGGGAAGCTATCCGATTCTTGCGGTTAAATTGTATCTCACAAACACGAACAGAACGTTGTGACAACTGACTGGTATCATCCAGTTCGCGACTTTATGATTTTGTTCCCCAGATGGTCAGTAGTCTCCATGTTGTAACGAAATCTGGCTGTTGCATCTCGTCGAGCAACTTCTGATAGATCGTCTCATAGTCGTCAGGTACACGCGCCCATTTGCGCAGGAAAGGCACAAACGTGCGGTAGGCGTGCCGGATATCCTCATAAAACAGGTGTCCTTCTGGTGTGCCTGCGCGATACACGAGATCATGTTCCTTCGTTTGCACATCTCGCAATCCATACTGCTTTAAGAGACGAGGCAGTTCATTTATCACTCCACGGCGATCCAGGGTAAAGAAGTGCCCTGCTTGATAAAGTGCTTGAAGCAGCAACTCATTGAGAGAGTTGAAAGTGGGGCTGTTGCTCTCGTTGATTTCACATTCGGTCACACGGATTATCCCGCCGATTCGCGTGATGCGCTGATATTCCTGGAGCAATTTGGGCCAGTCCCAGGTGCGCAGGTAGCTCCAGCCAAAGCGTTGATTGACCAGGTCAAAATATCCGGCGGGAAATTCGAGCATGCGCAGCGCGTCCATTGCGGCAAACTGCACGCGATCATCGACGTGCTGGGCCGTAGCCTGTGCGCGTGCATAGTCAAGCATCTTGCTACTCACATCCACGCCTACCAGCAGCGTCATAGAGGGGTAGGTTTTCGCCGCCTCAATGAGCCAGCCCCCCGTGCCACAGCCGACATCGAGCACACGCTTAAAGATAGTGGGGTCCGGTTGCTCCGGCAGCACCCCACCCATGCCCGCAGTTACTAGTTGATCCTGAAGTTGTAGACGAGTCATTTCTTCTTCATTGGAGCGATCCTGCACCCAATAGGTGCTTGGATGCTCTCGACGAGGCTCTCTGGTAGACATATAGGTTTCGCTCCTTGCTTTTTCTGCTTGACTGGCTGGCAGTTGATCCACGATGATTTACGCGACTTACATGCGCTATTATACTCCTCCTGAGGGATTTTTGTCGAGGTTTCAGGGGAATTTTTTTGTGGCTGCAACACTTTACTGGCCTCCTGGTGAAAGCCATAAAACAAGGCAGGAAGCCTGTTCATAAAACTGCTTCCTGCCTTCACCATAGTCGGGGCGAGAGGATTTGAACCTCCGACCACCTCAACCCCATTGAGGTGCGCTACCGGGCTGCGCTACGCCCCGTTTTTGAGAACATAGCCAGTATAGCAGAAATTGGCCCTGTTCGTCAAGGATTTTTTTCCTGGCCTGGCATTTGTTTGTTTTGCGGGATGTTGACACAACCTTACGTGAAACCATACAATCAAGGCAGGAAAAAGTTCGTGTGTTTCAATTCCAGACGGGAAGTCGGAAAAAGGTTCAGTTCCTGCCGCTTCTCGGTGGGGAGAGTATAGCGAGCGGCCACACCCGCACATGTCAAGTGCATTTGCGCTAAACAACAAAGGATAACCTCTTATTATGCAGCAACCTTCTCCGGCGCAGCATCGACGAGCCGACCAGCCGTTGCCCGAAACTCTCGAAGTGGCGCCTGGCATCTGGAAAATCACTGTCCCCATCCCCTTCCCGCTGCGCACCGTCAATATGCATGCGATTGTGGGCAAGGATGGATGGGCCTTAATTGATACCGGCATGGGCATTCCGGACGCGCGCATGGCATTTTCAGCAGGGCTGGAGCGCGCCGGACTGACAATCGATACCTTGCGGGCCATCGTCCTGACTCACCATCATCCCGATCACGTCGGGCTTTCGGGCGAGTTGTACAAACAGAGCGGCGCGGCAGTCTATATGCATCCAATCGATGAAGCAGGCGTCCAGATTCTGTGGAAAGGTACGATGCCTCAACGCTTCGGCAGCGTCTCGCAATTTTTCTCGCAGCATGGCATGCCGCCTACAACGCTCTGGTTCTCGCAGGTTGACCCCGAGCTTATGCGCTCCATCATCAGTGTTCCGCCGCACGAGGCTTTCACGCTGGTTGAGGACGACCAACACATCGACCTGGTGGGCGAAGATTATCGCGTGATCTGGGTGCCCGGACATTCTGATGGACAGATCTGCCTGTTGCGCGAACGCGATGGCGTCTTCTTCGCCGCCGATCACGTTTTGCCGCGCATCACCCCTAATGTGGGACTCTATTCGCCACATGACCGGCAGAATCCCCTGAGAGACTACCTCAACTCGCTGGCAAAGGTGATGGAGCTGCCAGCAAGCATCGTGCTTCCCGGACACGGCGAGCCATTCAGCGATCTGGCTGGGCGTGCCAGGGAGATTGTCGCCCATCACGAAGAGCGCGAAAAAGAGATTTTGGGATTGCTTGATGGCAGACCACAACATGCATATGAGCTTGCCATGCAGCTCTTCGGCAATCGTCTCAATAATAATGAGGCGCAACGCATGGGCGTAGCCGAGGTATTATCGCATCTTGAATATCTCCGTTATAACGGGCAGGTCGAGCAGCAAAAGACTGGTGATGGGTTAATTTTATATACTGCTGCCTGACAATAGCTGTGCTAGCAATAGAAGCTCATAATGAGGATGAACCCGCTTGAGGAGCAATTTTGCGCCCATGTTACATGCATGAACCGGCTCCTCAAGCGGGTTCATCACGCGAAACAAGCTCTGAAGCTGTTTCATACCCTTGTATTTCTCAAAATCGCATGCTATACTCCTAATCGGCAGCGAATAGTAAAACCGCTCTACAGGCCCAACAATACTGTATTGGGATGAAAAGCGATGTGTGTTGATCGTTGTAAGGAGGATTTCGAGACATGGCTACAGAAAAATCTAATGGTGGCTCGACAATTGTTGGTCGCCAGGAGCTAACCAGGCGTATTGCCTCAGAGGCGAAACTGACCCAGAAGCAGGCTTCCCAGGTGCTGGAAACGACCCTGGATACCATTCGAGAGGCACTCCAGAATGGCAATGAGGTTCGTTTAGTAGGTTTTGGCTCTTTCAAGGTCCGAACGAGTGCCGCCCGCAAGGGTGTCAATCCTCGTGATCGCCAGCCTATCGAGGTGCCAGCTAAGGAGCGTGTGCGTTTCTTCCCAGGTAAAGAACTCTCGGAAGCTGTCGTCAAGAAGTAGGGGCGACCCTTGTGGTCGCCCTATGGGTATCTCTCATAGTCGCCCTATGGGTACCTTTAATGGTCGCCCACGTGGGTATCCCTGGTTGTTGCCCATGCGAGCAGCATTTACCGGTACTCGCGTGGGTATCTCTTGTGATTGCTCACAGGGCACCATCTGCGGATACCCAATACATGCACGGGTGCGGACTGGAATAGCGGCCTTTGTAGTCGCCCATATGTAGATTGGAATTTGGGGGAATTTCCTATTTCTTGCCCGCGCTTATGCAGATCTTGTTGTATCTCGCTGCCACATACAACGACTTCTTGATACAGGAGTGAGGATGAGTGCCGGGCCAGCTGCTAATGGCCCGGGTGCTGTCCTCATTGTCTTTTTTGGTTACGAATTCACGCTCCTTGACGACAACCTTCTTGTCTGTTATCATTTCAATATCTACTGAAATATTGAAGACAGAAGCACGATGCGGAATATCCTACCTCAGAAGAATGGTTCATGAAAGGATGAGAATAATGGGCGATCAGGATACGTATGGAGAGAGTTCGGAAGTCAACTGGCCGCTGGATTCGACCACTGTTTATGGCACACTCGTCAGGCCCACCGGCCCGGGACCATTTCCTGCCGTGGTGATGGTGGCGGGCAGCGGCCCCACCGACCGCGATTGGAATTCACCACTCCTGCCGGGTTCCAATGGCAGCGCGCGCCTGCTTGCGGAGGCATTAGGGCAGGCGGGATTTGCCTCATTGCGCTACGACAAGCGTGTTTCCGGCCCCCATGCTCGCGAGAACGTGCCGCTGCTGATCGGCAAGTTGAGCATGCAAAGTCATGTCGATGAGCTGGCCGGGGCCGTGCGTACCGTGGCAGAGCAGCCGTATGTGCGTTCAGACCGCATCTTCGCGCTCGCTAACAGCGAGGGAACCCTGCACGCCCTGAACTACCAGCTGCACAACCCTGCGATTCCGCTGGCCGGACTCATACTCATCGGCCCTCCTGGACGAGCCGTTGGCACAGTGGCGCGGTCGCAATTGGCGGCGCAGGCGGCCAGCATTCCAAATGGAGAGGCATTGCTGGCGCTCTATGATGCTGCCATCAACCGCTTCCTGGCAGGCGAACCCACCAATCCTGATCCGGCTCTGCCTGAGGGGGTACAGATGCTGCTGAAGGGCCTGGAAACCCCGGCTAACCTGCCTTTTGCTCGTGAACTCTGGATGGCTGATGCTGCTCCCCTGCTCAGGCAGGTCAACGTTCCCGTGCTGGTCGTCATTGGGAAAAAGGACATCCAGGTAGACTGGCAGGCCGATGGCGAGCCGCTTCAACGGGCCGCTGAGGGACATAAAGAGATAACCTTCCTCTTCCCTGAGAACGCGAATCACGTCCTCAAGCAGGAACTGCGTCCCCGGTCGGAGCTGATAGCACCCAGTATAACAGAGAGCTACAATGGCCCCAACACGCGCCTGGACCCGGAGGCGCTGTCAAGTATTCTAGAATGGCTGGGAACGCACGTTTGACCGGATTTAGTGCAGAGGCTTCTACCCCGCCACTACATTCAACTCCCAACCGGTCTCATCCCTGAAGCGTTGCCGCACATACGCGATCAAATCCGCGCTCATCGCCCCGGCGCAATCCACGCTCAACGTCGTATTATGCTGGAAAAGTTGAGGCTCGCCGTTGATGCTCACACCTTCGGGCAGCAGGCGGCGAACTGCCTCGATGAGAGCGAGGCGATGCACGATGGGATAAATGTAGACCTTCCAACCTATCTGAGAGGACAGGCTTGCGAGTTGCTCCGCATAGCGCTGCTTCGCCAGCTCAGGGAAGTGGAAGTGCGCCCATAAGATACCCTTAGAGGTATCGGCTCCAACACGATAGAAGGTAGGTTCGCTGCTGAACGCCTCCCGAACCAGCGCCAACGCCTGTCCCTGGGACATTCGTTCTGGCACAGTGTTGCCAGCTTTCCCCGCTTTTTGACCTTTCTGTCCAGGAGCAATCAATCGCAGTTGCCAGCCCGTCTCCTGCAAAAATTGCTGTTGCGCCTCTTCCATGGCTTCGGGGCTGGTGCTGCCAGTATAATGCACACCGACTGCGTGTTGATCAAGGTAGAGCGAGGGTGTGCCGGAGCATTGCAGTTCTGGAGGCAGCACGCGGCGTGCCATCTCGACCAGCGCCTCCTGATTTGTCGTGGGATGCAGCCGCACCTGCCAGCCGGTCTGGGCCTCAAGTTGCTCGAAAACCCCTGCGTAACGGGTCGCGGCGACATCCGGGAACTGGAAACGCGGCACTAGCGTTATCGAGGCAACATCCAGGCCAACTTTCGTGAAACCAGGTAATCCACCCAACAACCGTTGAGCCACCTGGTGTGCCGTATGCTGATCCACCGGAGCGCTGGCACGCGCCGGCAACATGGCCGTGCCGAATGTCATTGTAAGGGCGGGGGTGGACGCGGATGCGCGGTGGAGACCCTGCTGGTCGCCTTCTCTCAATCCATCGCTGCTGTGGTCAGAATGCTCGAGACTTCCACCCAATCGACTACTGCTGAGACCCGAATCCTTGTAGCCGTCCTCACCAGGAAGAACAATATCTCCATTTATCTCCAATTCAAGTTGCCAGCCCGTTTCCTCGCGAAAGCCGGCGCGGGCCTGTTCAATCTCTTCCGCTCTTGCCTGGCCTCCGCAATGCAGCAAGACCGCCCAGCGATCAAAGTAGAGTGAGGGTGTCGATTCTACGGTCAAACTGGCCGGGAGATGGCGATAAGCGGCCTTGACCAGCTCTCCCTGGTGCGCGTGCGGAGCGAGTGTGATAGGGACACCAGCTTCCTCCGCCGCGGCAGCCAGGGCATCAGCATACTTTTCGTAGGCCACCGCAGGAAAGTGGAAAGCCAGTGTGACCGCGCCTGTATCAGGGTCTACACTGCGCCGGTAGAGATCGGGCGGCGAGTCGATATATTGCTCAATGACACTCAAAATCCAGTTCTGGTCAGGGCGTTCGTAGACTTCAGGTTCTTCCAGCGTCTCGCGCCATTCGGGAGCCAGGCTGTAGAGGGTCAATCCTTCGCCCTCGAAGACTGTGCGGCTCTGAGTAAAGAGCAGTGGATACTTATGCAGAATCTTTGCCACCGAAAGCCGATCTTCGAGAGATTGCGACGAAAGGCCCGCCATTTCGCATAGCTCGCCCAGCGTGTACATTGTATCCTCTTCGCACTGGCGAGCCAGTTCGTGAGCAGACAGGTGGCGGCGAATACGCCGGCTCACCTTCACCAGGTCATTCAGGTAGGCTCCGGCTTTAGCAGTCGACTCCTGTGCCTCCTGCGGCGCTGGTCCAAGCACTTCGAGGATGGATGAGAAAGGAAAACGCGCGCGCTCCTGTGAGATACCCCTGGGCAGGTAGACACGCACGGCAGCCCCCGGCTCGATGGCGCGGCAGATGGCAGGTTTGGCGCTTTCGGGACTCACCAGCAGCAAAAGCACACTACCAACGAGGTCGCTCAGGAAATCTTCCGGCGTCTCCTGGAACTGCCCACGCACGCGATACGCCTCTTCGAGAGCGTGTTGCCGCACAAAGTAACGCTGCTCGTAATCTTCCATAAAGGTATCAAGGATGCTCTCAGTTGCTTCGTCTGTTGCCTCACCATACCAGGTCAGGGCCAGTTCGCGCGCGGTGACGATGCGCAGAGTGGGAACTTCTGCAACGGCCCGCCAGAGTTCCTCGATATGCGTATAGTCAAAATGTCTCCCCTTGCCAATACCCGTTGGCAGTATAGGGAGAGGCGGCGATTCGGCCTGAGCCGCACGATTTTTTGCGCGTCCGAGCTTTGTTTCCAGCACCATGCCATTAGTTGGCAGCAGTACTTCGGTTTCGGTGAGCAGGGTGCGCAGGGCGGCGCGGGCCTCGTCGTCGCCATGTACAAGCGCAACTCTGCGTGGCCTGAGGGCCGTGGCATAGGCTGCCAGTTCTCCGCCGTCGGCATGCGCGCTCAGGCTATACTTCGCGAAGTGGCACCATACCTGCACCTGCTGCCCGTTCACTTCAAGGTATGACGATTTTGGATCGTGATCCGCCAGGTCGAGCAGGCGCTTGCCGGGGGATTCTTCGTCCTGGTAGCCGGTAATCAGAATCGAGGCATTGGGATTGGAGACCAGTCGCGCGGCGTACCAGGCACTGGGACCGCCCGTGAGCATGCCGCTGCTGGAAAGGATACATGCCGGAGGCCCGGCAAGGATGCGTTCGCGGTCGCGTTCGTCGCGCACGAAGGAGACATTCGGCCCGGTGAAAGGCAGGTAGCCCTTACGAATCTGCCGCTGCAGGCGCGGCGTCAGAGCCTCGGGCAGTAGCAAGTAGGTGGAGCAAACACGGCGCACCAGGCCATCCACATAGATAGGGAAGGATGGTATCTGGCCCTTTTCTTGTGCCTCCTGCAAGATCAGCAAAATTTCCTGGCCCCTGCCGAGTCCGAAGCAGGGGATAAGCGTGTGACCGCCATTGGCCAGACCACCGGCAACTGCCTGCGCCAGGCGCTGCTCCTCGGCCTGGCGGTTTGGGTGCAGGCGCGAACCATAGGTTGATTCCAGCACCAGCAGGTCGGGACGCTCAACAGGTGGAGGCGCAGCGCCCAGCACTGTGCGCTGCGGAGTGCTGCTGATATCGCCCGAGACGACAATCGAGCCACCGGAGGCCGTAAAGCCCAGGCTCACAGCACCGGCGATATGCCCGGCGCGGCTGGCCGAGATGGTGATACTGGGAAGTATTGGCAAAGTGAAAGGCTCGCCAACCGGCAGAGGGCGCACCTGCGCCAGCATGCTGGAAACGAGCGTCTCCGGGTAGAGTGGCAATTCCATTTCTTCTACAGCACGGCGCGTCATTACCTTCAGCGCATCGGCAAGCATGACTTCCATCAGTAAAGCGGTTGCGCGCGAGGCAAAGATGGGAACGGTGGGGAAAGCCTGGTGCAGCAGTGGCAGCGCGCCAATGTGGTCCGCGTGAGCGTGCGTGACGAAAATGGCCCGTACATCCTTACCCTCTAACAGGGCGAGGTCGGGCAAGGGGTCTGCCTTCTTATCTACGCGCACACCCGCGTCAACTACAATCCATTGATCCGCTATCTCTATAGCAAGGCAGCTCGCGCCTACACCGCTGGCGCCGCCCGCGAAAATCACCTGCATCTAACTGGTCCTTGGCTAATAATCCAGAGCGACCGCAAGGGCTGACAGGGGTAGGTTTTTGCAGCGCCCCAGGAGCGTGTCATTCTTCGCTGCACCCAGAATGACACGCCCGGCAGAGGACGCCCTGTTCCCTCGCTTACCCATATTCTAATAAAAAAACTTTTCGACCGCGTTCATCACATCTTCTACCACAAACGGCTTGAAGAGGATTGCGTCTACATGAAGCGATTGGGCTTCGTCCAACCTGTCCATTGCCGTCATCATCACAATGACGTGGCGATTGCGCACCTGGGGTTCCGCATCAAGGATTGCGCAAACCTCTTTGCCGCTTAATCCCGGCATCATCAGGTCGAGGAAGACGAGGAAATGCCTTTCGCCGCGCAGGATATTCAGTGCCTCAATGCCGTTGCGTGCGGCCTGGATGGGATAGCCCTCGAAATCAAGCATATCTACCATCATATCACGAATCACGGGATCGTCATCCACCACTAAGACCTCAGTTGGTTTCGCCTGCTGGCTCATCTGCTTCATCCTTCTCAGTCGCATCGATGGGCGCATCGATACGCGGGAGATAGAAACTAAAGACTGATCCGCGCTGTGGGATGCTTTGCTCAAGCCATAATTTGCCGCCCATGGCCTCGATATAGTGGCGACAGATATAGAGCCCCAGGCCTGAGCCGCGTACTGGCGTCGTCAGCGAACGAGTGGCGCGCACGAATTTCTCAAAAATGCGCTGCTGATCCTCAAGGGGTATGCCCTCTCCCTCGTCGATCACGCGTACCTGGACCACCGGGGGGTCTTCTCCATCTGCCAGTTTCGTATAATCGACCTGGTCTTCGGGGAGTTGCAACTCTGCCAGTGTGGCAGCGCGGGCCGCGATGATGATGCGGCCGCTGGGCGGAGAATACTTGGCCGCGTTATCTAGCAGGTTCGTGATCACCTGGCGCAAGAGCAATGCATCACAGTTTACCCACAGGTCGTGTGCTATCTGTACGATGATCTGCTGCTCGATATTGATACTGAGCATGGTAGTCGCCACTTCGGCCGCCGCCAGCACCTGGACAGGGCTGAGCTGCAAATCGTGCTTTTTTTCCAGCGCACCCATCTTCGCGGCCTCGGTCATATTGGCAACCAGGTCGATTAATTGTTGCGTCGAGCCGGCGATTTTCGAGGCGTAACGCTGTACCTGCTGCGGACTGATGCGCCCACTCTGGCGCTTCAATAACGAGGCATAGCCGCTGATGGCGCTCAGAGGCGTGCGCAATTCATGTGAGGCCGTGACGATGAATTCGTCCTTGAGCCTGTCCATGCGCTGCAATTCGGCATAGGCTAGCTGAATCTTCTCGAAAAGCTGCGCGTTGCGTATAGCGCTGGCCGCCTGGGCCGAGATAGCCAGCAGCACGCCCACCTCCTCCGGGCGGAATACGCGTTTGAGACCCGGCGTATGCACTGCCAGGATGCCGACTATTTCCGTCTGGTAGCGCACAGGCAGCATCAACATCTTTTCGATCTTCGTTTCATGCAGGAAAATCGCACCGCCCTCGCCACTGATCTGAGCAATTTCCTCGACTTTGTCCGCATCGAGATAGAAAAATGATTCGGCCTCAACCTGTCGCTCAAGTATCGAACCCTTGAACGGCAGGCGAATCATCTCTATCAGATCATCTTGTTTTTCCTTGCCCGGTGCCCAGGAAGGATCGCCGCGCCGCGTCGCTTTGTTCCACTCGCCTGTCGCATCGTAGATGGCCTGCGCAATGAGTTCGCCCTGGTCATCGGACAACTGGAAGAAGGTGCACATCTCGGCCTGCACCAGCGTCGCTACCGTTTCAACAAACTTATGCAGCAGTTCGGTCAGATTTAGAACGGTACTGATTGCCAGCAGCGCGCTGTTCATGGCGGCCAGCGACTCCTCGCGCTGCTTCGCTTTACGCAGCGACTGGCGCGATTTCTCGTAGAGCCTGGCGTTCTCGATGCTGACTGTAGCAATTTGCAACATGGTTTCAAGCACCAGGACTTCCTCGGGACCATAGCCGCGGGGGCGGTCGCTGGTAATACACAAGGAACCGACCACACGCGTGAACATTTTCATCGGCAAGAGCAGAAAGCTCTCCGCTTTCGTCTGGTCTCCCCACGCGCCCTTCAGCAGTTCTTCGTATTCACCGTAACTGCTATGCTCGGTCTCGCCCAACGCCATCTGCAAGTTTTTTTTCTCCACCTGTGTGACGCGCCACCACACGGGACGATCCTCGGCATGGGCCACCTGGGGATTATCCAGGATGCCGGCAATGCGTTTCCCCTTGTCCACGGCCAATATGTCGTAAATTCCGCGCGTATCGCGGTCATAGAGCGTGAGCAACATCGAGGAGACATCGACTACGCCGGTGACGAAGCGGTACACCTCCTCGACCAGATCGGTGAGATTGACCCCGGTGGGGAAAGCCATGCTGACATGCTGCAGTTTTTGCATATAGTCTTTACTGCGCTTGCATACGCGCAGCAAGGTATTGTTTTGAATATACAGCGCTATACGCTCCGCGAATTGTAGTGATTCCTGACGGTGCCTTTGCTGGAATCCCAGGCCAGGCGAGAATGTATAAAGAACGATCACTCCCAGCATGTCCGGTCCATTCTTCTTATCGCGTGTGCCATCGCTGGTGAGCAGTGTGAGCGCAGGTTCCTGAACAGGCACGCTGAGATAATAGCCAGGCATGATATCCGACTGAAATTGCGCCTTAGGTTCAGCGTAAAGGGAGGCCACGTAGTCTTGATGACGCACAATGATAGACTCATTTCTACGCCACGTATAGCCGATCAAATCCATTCCATAAGGATAGGCTGCACCGGGAGGAAAGAGGTCCTTCGCCTGTGCCGCTGATACCATTTCTACGTCTCCCAATGGCGCGCCGCCATGTTCCAGCGGCTGCGAACTGTGCCGGAGCCGCTGGATCGCTGATGCGGATGGATCTCCGAGTTCGCCGGTAGTGTGGGCGAGGGGACCGGTCGAAGCAACGCCCTCTACACGCGAGTTACTGCGCACAAAAGGTTGCCTGGAATGGTTTGTATTGAGGCGCATGTGCAGGCGTACGACCATCTGACCGATAAATTCATCATAGAGCGCGATCACGGCTCCATTGGCTCCAAACTGCCGCATCATCTGGTGTAAGAGCGTCTTGAGCAGCGACAATGGGTATTGTTCTTCAGCTTGTGGTTCAGGCTCACCCCATATAGCTGTTGACATAATTTTCTCTCATCTCTCCCGGCGCTCATTCATCTTGCCCATTGTCCATTACCCAGGATCGCAATCAGCGCTTCAAGTTCGCAAGATGAAAAAAGGGTAGCACCTATCTCTCTTGCCGGGGCCGCCAGATCGCGGCCAGCGCTGCGCATTCAGGCAAGATGATAGGAGTGACAGGCTCTTGCACACGTTGGCGCGAAACGATATAGGTTGCACCAAAAACGTTTCGACGTCCTCTAGCATATCATAGGCATGGGCATGATTCAACCTTTGGGATACCTCTATCAGGGCGATGGAAAAGTTTACACGTGCCGGTTTTCTCTGGCAGCGACCCTGGAGCCTGCCCTGCTGAGCGCCGCGAAGTATCCATGTGCCAGCAGAGATTGCCGCCGGAGGCACATGTGATATCATGAAGCGCAAAAGGCCGAAGGGGTAGGATCAGTGGTATCATAAGGAGAAAAAAGACGCATGTCCGCGATTATATTCGATAGCAAACCACTTGTTAAGCGCATGACAGAGGAATTACAGGGCGAGGCCGCCGGGTTTCGTAAGCGGCGGGGGCGCGCGGCGCAATTGAAACAAATTATTGTGGGGCACGATGGAGCAGCGGAAGTCTATAGCCGCCAGCTGGCGCGGGCCTGCCGCAGAATAGGCCTTGATTGCGAGATGCTGGCATTCCCTTTCGAGATGGAGGAACAAGACCTGCGCTCCCAGGTTGCGGCGCTCAATAATGATCTGAATGCAGATGGGGTTGTGCTGCTACTTCCGCTGCCGTCGCATATACGCCAGCGTGTAGTCACCGATGTTCTCAGTCCCGAAAAGGATGTTGATGGATTGGGGTCGCGCAATGCCGGCAACCTGCTGCTCGGCTTCCCCAGCTTCATCCCGTCGACGGCTGATGTGATTCTCACTGTACTGAAGCACGAGGGCATTCCCACGGCAGGCCGTAATGCAGTGATTGTCGGGCGCAGCAATATCGGTGGCAAGCCGGCCGCGCTTGTGCTGATGCGCAACGATGCCACGGTCACCATCTGCCATTCGCATACGCGGAACCTCGCCGATATTACGCGCAGCGCCGATATCCTGGTCGTCAGTACCGGGCGACCGGCCAGCATCACCGCCGATATGGTGAAGCCGGGTGCGGTCGTACTCGACGCGGGCATCAATCCGGTTGAAGGCGGCGTGGTCGGGGACATTGACTTCGGCCAGGTCAAAGAAGTGGCCTCGTTTCTGACGCCTGTGCCTGGCGGTCTCGGCCCCCTGACCCATTTGATGCTGATCCGGCACACCCTGCTTGGGCCTGTGTAGCGCCAATTGCAGAACAGTTCGCCCTGCGCCAGGGTGACCGTAAAAGCACAGCCGCCCTGGCCAGCGTTTAATCCCCCGCGATGGCGTACCTTTGCGATTGTACCGGTTGCTTTGCTGCGCTGGCATTGCTACATGCCTGGATAAAGGCTTCGAAGAGATGAGCGCAGGCTTCCACTTCCGCATAAATCTCTTCAGGGTGGCATTGCAAGGCCATCATGAAACGATAGCCAGGCATTTCGAGTGATTCGGCAACGCCATCCTCGGCATATCCACTGATGCGCACATTTTTACCGGGAACCTTGACGGCCTGGTGATGCAGGCTATTGGCCCAGAATTCACGCGCGCCGAGGACGCTTTCCATGAGGCTATTTCGCTCGATGAAAACACGATGAGTAAGATGATTACGTGGCAGGTCGCGATTACAATGAGTAATAGTGCTGGGATACTGCTCGGACAGGTCCTGGTAAAGGCTGCCACCGGCGGCGACGTTCAAAAGTTGCATGCCCCGGCAGATGCCGAGAGTGGGAATATCTTCCTGCAGCGCCCAGGAAGCCAGGGTCAATTCGATTTCATCGAGTTTTGGATCCAACATCTCAAGTTTTGTACGAGGCTCCTCACCATAATGGTAGGGTTCTACATCCCCACCTCCTGAAAGCAGCAAGCCGTCCAGGCGTGGGAGAAGCGAATCCAGCGCCTGGGGGTCATCGAGCAGGGGAATGAGTACGGGAACTGCACCGGCATGCTCCAATGCATGGGCATAAGCCCGGTTATTGCAATAGATAGGTCTTCTACTTCCCGCACGATAATCTGAGTGGCAAGGTATGCCGATAAGCGGACGCATTCCGAGAACTCCTCATAAAAATTTTTACTATAAAATCCGTGTGTTGCCCGCAAAAAATAAGAAAAGCGGAACGCCAATTCGATGCGCTCCGCTGAAAGTAATGACAAATTTAGGAGACGAAACGCATTCCCGCGCACTCAAATATAATGCGCTCCAGATGAGGCTGGAGTCGAATGGTTATAAATATGAGACGTAGGGAAAAATGCTTTCGTTTCACCATGTTCCTCTAATTGACAACATCACGCGGTTTTATATTTTTATCATACGCCTGGGTGTCAAGCGTCCGCTGGCCAGTTGATCCCCCTGGTCATTCCACGCCAGTCAATTATCGATAAAAAGATTTTCCTAGATTGTTGGAATGTTTTGGTACAGATCGGCTTTGATTCCCCGGTCGCCTGCTTTTGTACCGGGCAAGGGGACTTCGTGGATTGCCGTGAGTTTCCCTCTGTTTCTCTCATCTGAGCCAGAATCCGTCGCCGTCAGTTGTTTCATTATAACCATCTAGTCAGGACCCCTATGCCATGATACAATACTCCCAACTACCAGACTACGGAAACGGACTCATACTGCTTACACATGCTAGATATCATCATCACGCTGGCGGAAGCATTTGACGCGCAGCATAAACAACTCTATATGGTGGGTGGAACAGTGCGCGACGTGCTGCTGCATCGCGGGCAATCGAACGACGCGGACCTGGCAACCGACGCGCATCCCAAAGAGATTCAGCGCATCGTGGCGCCGACAAAGCCCAACGCGGTTGTCCTGGTGGGTGAGCGCTTCGGAACCGTCCGCCTGCACTATGGCAGTGATATCATCGAGATTACCACGTTCCGCAGTGAGCGCTACAATCCCGAATCGCGCAAGCCGGAAGTCTGCTTTGGCACCAGCCTCGAAGATGACCTGCGGCGACGCGATTTCACTATCAACGCCATGGCGCGCCATCCCCTGACCGGGCAAATCTTTGATCCATTCGGCGGGCGGCAAGACCTGGATGCGCACATCCTGCGCGCCGTTGGCGGCGAGCCGGACAAACGCTTCGACGAGGACCCTTTGCGTTTATTACGTGCCGTGCGTTTCGCCGCGCAGCTCGACTTCACGATTGAACCGGAGACGAAACGCTCCATTGTGCGACAGGCTCCGAAGCTGCAAAAGATATCGCGCGAGCGTATTCGCGACGAGATGAACAAGCTGCTGCTATCCGATCATCCGGCCAAAGGCCTGGATCTGCTCGTAGAACTGGACTTGATGGAGTGGATTATACCCGAAGTGCTGGAACTGCGCGGGGTTAGCCAGCAACCAACGCCGCTCTCACGTACAGCCATACATACAAAGGATGTATACGCGCATGTCCTGCGTGTGGTCGAACGCTCATCGCCGCGCCTGGTCACGCGCTGGAGCGCGCTGCTGCATGATATTGCCAAACCGCGCACGCGAACGGTTGAAGAGGGCAAGATACACTTCTTCGGGCACGAGGACAGCGGCGCGCACATGGCGCGTGACATCCTGAAACGCCTGCACTTTGATCGTGATTTTATCGAAAGTGTCTCGCGCATCGTGCGCCTGCATATGCGCGCGAACGCCTATACGCCTGAATGGACGGATGGAGCCGTTCGTCGCCTGATGCTGGACGCCGGTGATGACCTGCCCGACCTGCTCGATCTCTCACGCGCGGATATTACCAGTTATCGCCGCGAGAAGGTCTTGCTCGCCGATGCGCGCGTCACCGAGCTTGCCGAACGCTGCCAGCGCCTGAAGGAAGAGGCCGAACTGGTGCCGCTGAAAAGCCCATTGGATGGCAACGAATTAATGCAGCTCTTTAGTCGCGGACCCGGCCCCTGGCTGCGGCCAATCAAAGAACATTTGTTGGGCCTCGTCATAGATGGCGCGCTGGCGCCGGACGACAAAGAGACGGCGGCAAAGATCGCGCAATCGCTTTTAGAGCAGGAAGAGGGCCGCGATGCATAGTTTCAATCCCAAACGAGTTCGGGTCCTGCTGCCCCGCGGCGAGAAAAGTATAGCACGAAACCCGAACAGGCCAGGTGGGGATGCAATAGGACCATCTATCAAGGGAGCCAGATATCAACGAATAAAGAGGAAAAGAGCATGCCCAAAGTGAATAGACCCGGATCGCAGAAGTCGGGAACCAATAGTAATATGCCACAAGAGACTGATACAAACAAAAAACCAGCAAGCCAGCAATCCCAGGCGCAGTCTCCCGCGCCCATCAACCCTGCAGCCCAATCATCCAGCTCTAAGGCCGCCACGAATAAATCCCGGTCGGGTGGGAAGAATCGCAAGCCGGCGATTGGGGGCACGGCGGTAGCCGGCGCGAAATCGACGCTGCCCAAAGAAATCAAAGCCGGAACACCTGCCGAACAACAGGCGGAAAGCTATAACCGCGAGATGCGCCGCCGTATGCAACACATGGGCACAGGGCCCTATAGTCAGGGTCCCGCAGAGACCCTGCGTGAGAGAAGAAAGAAGCGCCAGGAAGAAAAGAAGAAACGCCAGGAACAGGTGAAAAAAGAAGTCGTGACGCGCGGACCCAGTACGAATGTGCGGCTTGGCAACAGAAATACATACTTCTTGATCGGCACCGTGGCTGTCATAGTGCTGATCATTATTATCGCGATTATTGTTAACCATCCGTTTTAGGATGAAGAGCCTGGCACCCGCATGGCTTGACGGGAAGACCTGTAGTGCCACCCCTGGCAGGTGGCACTACAGGTCTTCCCATTACATCCGCCTTGAGTGAGGAGTAGGATGCGTTTGTTGCCCACACCCATCTCCTGCCTGAGGACTCAAGGCTATGACGTTACCGTTTGCCTGTTGCGCAGATACAGGACTGGCAAGCAAAGTATAACCCTGGTCTCGCATATTGACGATATCGAGTCCATAGGGCCATAACCTTTCGCGCATACGATTGATGCGCTTCGACTTCCGTACGTAGCTCACAAAAGCCATGGAGCGTATGCCTCTACAAATTACGGCTACTGGGATCATTCATCAGGTGCGCAACATACGAGAACGTACTACGGGACATGACACAAAAAATCTCGCTACATAACTCAACCTTTATTAGTGTATCATATGATTTTCGATTTGTACATGATGTTTGCCCCTTTTTATGTCAAATACCAACTTGATGGACAGTAGATGCATAATCGCTCATTTCCGATGTACCGGGAACTTCTTTCCCCAAAATCGGAAACTTTCTTCCGAAAAACGGGAAACAAGATCCCAATAAAATGGAAACATTTCATCCCTTCTTTCCCTATTGAGCCGGTATACTTGAGATCAAGAGCTTCAACCGGCCAGCTATGCCGCTTGTATCTCTTCCTCAGCCTGCATTATACCTTGGAGATGAGTTCGAGGCGGGTATTTTGCGTGGCCTGCAGGCCAATTGAGAGACTGTAGCAGCAAAGGAGTGTGACCTATGTCCCCTGATCATCTTTGGCTATACCAACCCCTTGCAGAATACCTACTATGACAGCACGCACCAGGTCGGCAGTCCTCCACAGCAATTTGCTAACCAGACCTGGTGGCAATATCTCAACTTCTATCGCGACGTCAACACCGGCGTTGGCGGCCAGATTACCTACGCGACTGCCTACAACAACGCCCATGGCACGCCCAATGGTGTCGACCAGCACGGCAATCCTGATGATCGCTACGATCCGCTCTACTGCACCACCCATAGCGATTGTACCGGCAATTATGCCCACCCGGACGATAACGCCTGGGCCGAGCAGGTCGTGACACAGATCACCGCCTGGAGCCAGGATAGCAGCAGTTCCTCATTGCAGCGAGCCACGACTAGCTACGCCTATCGCCTGGCCAAGACGGGGACCTGGGATGGCAAAACGACCTGGTGCTATCCTGCCGGTTCTGATCAAGACTGTGTGGGTGACAACTGGCTGCCTCTGGGGGATTCAGACTGGGCCGACTACTCCCATGACGAATACCAGGGCTTTAACCAGGTCTACATCACCAGCCCGGCCAACGACCTGACCGTGGACTCCTACTACAGCACCGAGGGCTGGAACACACCTGGCTCCGACTACCAGAACTTTGAGGGAGCCACCCTCTATGAGCAGGACGTGTACAGCGGTAATAGTCCGACGACCACTGCCCTGCTCAGTACCACCACCTCTACCTATGCCAACAACTCCAATGCCTGCCGCAGCACGAGCCAGACCTATCCAGCCTGCGAGTGGCACGATCCTTTCGCAGGCGGTCAGCTACGATGCTGCCAGCAACGTGATCAGCCTTTCAACGACGCAGGCCATTGTTCCTGGATATAGTAATTCCGGGGGAAGTGAGACGGAAAACTTTTGTTACGACGAACAGAATCGACTGGTGTGGGCCGGCAATAGCGGCACGCAGCCATCGGCGGGCAACGGCACATGCGGCAGCGGCACGCTCAGCAATAGCCTGAATGGGGCCAGTTACAGCAGCAGCTATGTCTACACGCACCTGGGCCAGTTGTGGCAGGGTCCGCTCAGTGGCAGTAGCACGCAATACCAGTATCTCTATTGCGACAGCAGTCATCCCCACCAGTTGACCGGTCTCTACAGCCTGGGCGCCACCTGCTCCAACAAGGGTACCGCTTCGTACAGCAGTAGTTACGATGCCTGGGGCAACGTCACCGGTCGCTATTTTAGTGGCACGACAGGCACACTCTCCTATGATAATCTCAATCACTTTGTCGAGTGGAACGTCAATAGCACCAACCAGGAATGGTACATCTACGATGCGGCAGGCAACCGGGTCTTGCGCCGTTCCACCAACGGCAGCAGTACTTCGCTGATCGTCTACGCCTTTGGCCTGGAGGATGACCGTTGTTGAAAGTGACCCGGGCGGCTAAAGCGATTTCTGAAATCAGAACAGGAGAAGATTATTATTGAGGAATGACCAGCAGCAGAAGTGGTATACTTTCAGCAATCCCAATTACTACAGTCTGTTTCAAATTCTAGTTAAGAAGAACACGAAAGGAGAGCCAGAGGTCGAAATTGAGGTGTATTTGTGGCCATAATATTGTTGATCAAATATGAAGGATAGACAGTATTAAAAAGCTAAAAGGAATATCAACCTATGCTTATAAAAGGGAAAGTGCTTTATGCTCACCGTAGCCATTCTGGAATAGTATATTGCGCTGTATGGTCTCCAGATGGCAAGTATATCGCTTCCGGGGGAGGCTGTACAGAAGTACAGATATGGAAAGCATTCAACGACCAACATATTAGGACATACGATGCTCGTGTTGGTCATACAATTGCTGTAGCCTGGTCGCCAGACAGCAGTCGGATCGTTTCGGGCTATCATGATGGCACAGTGGCAGTATGGGAGGTGACCACAGGCAACACCTTGTTCACTTACCAAAACAAGGCAGGCGAAGCATCCCATATAGCTTGGTCACCCGATGGACAGTATATTGCTTCGAGCGGATACGAATATGATTGTGTGCTTCTACAGATTTGGAATGTCGCCAATGCCGAAAACAGCGTGACTTACCGCTTACAAGAAGGTATCTACTCCCTGGCCTGGTCACCTAATGGAACCTGGCTTGCCGCAGGTGGCGATGATGGAGCAGTAAGACTGTGGAATCCACATACTGGAGAGCTGGTACATACCTATCGAGGGAGTACCTCACAAGGTCGGGCCTACGTCAATGCTCTCGCCTGGTCATCAGATAGCCACTACCTGGCATGTGCAAATACCCACGTGAACTTTTATGCACAAAACAGTACGGACGTAGAAGTATGGGATATTCAAACGAGCTATTGGAACAGTTTCCTCAAGATTGTGAGAGACGGCTCCTCATTGAAATCGAGCGTAACCAGGGTCCTACTGCCTATGACAACGCGGAAAGACAGGTCTATCTCGATAATTATGCGCGCGATATCAGCTCTTATGAGATACGGAAGCATGAGCAAGGAAGTGATGCGGGTGACTAACCGGATGCCAGAGTCAGCTAAAGTGACTGTCTTCCGGCTCGTACCCACGCTTCAAAATAAAAGTCAGGTTTTCAAACTTTTCAACAGCGTGCCAGGGGATGGTTTTAGGAGCGAAACCCTGGCCGAATTTCCTGGCAAAAGGCGCGAGTACGTGCCAGCGATAGAGCCAGCCATGCGCCCCATAGACCAGTGCTTTTGCATGTGGTTCCTTGCCGCGCGTAAGCTGGATATCGACCACATGCCCGATATGCCTGCCATCAGCGGTAAGAATTTTGCTGCCTAACAAATCTGCTATGAAAATCGTGTGTGTCTTCGTCATGACCGTGAATATCCGCTTCCTGGAATCCAGCGCAGGATATGATCCGCGATCCACTTTTCGGATTGTCCTACGGGATACTCCGCCGCCTTGCCGCGAAGACGCAGCGTTGGCCCATACTGTTCAACTTCCTTAAGAGCAATACGCTGCTCGAAGCGGTCGCGCAGGAAGAAGCGGAAGATCGGTCGCAGGTGCGAGGAAACCCGCCCCGCCAGCGCCTGTGGGCCTGTGATCAGATTGGTCAGCACGAGTTGACCATCCTCGCGCCATTCCGCCTCGATGTCGGCCACGCGGCCAATTTCGATCTCGTCGGATGTTTCTAGCTGGCCGTCTAGAATATCCGCGATAGAAAAAGTATGGTCTTCGCGGACGTTTGACATGTCCATTTTTTCTACCCTCCACCGGTAAAAATCTCGAGTGGTAGCGATACAAGCGCGACAATGAATGCTATGACCAAAATGCAGATGACGGCGATATTTGTGAAACGCCCATTGGTCTTGTCGCCCAGGTACTGTGGATCGTTCATAAGAATAAGGAAAGGCGAAAGCGAGATCGGCAGGAACAGAGCGATAATCGTGGAGGCGAACAGCGCCAGTTGCAACGGGTCGATACCTAGCAGCCCGATAATAATCGCTACAATCACAAAGATCGTTAGCACGAGATTGAAGCGGGCAGCCTCGACGGGCTTTTTTCCCTCACTCCATTCCCATCCGAAGCCCTGTGAGATATTGTACGAGACGCCGAGAACCACTTCGAGCGCGGCCCCCAGGCAGGTTGTGAACAACACTGCCGCGAACAGTAATGACCCAACTATACCAAGTGGCTTCGCCATGGCAAGTCCCAGCTCACCAAGGGTGTTCGAGGTCATGTTAAGCGGCTGCAATACCATCGCCGCCAGAAAAACCAGGGCCATGGAACCGACGCTGCCGAAGCTCATGCCAACAATGGCCGTCACGCGGTTGAGCAGCAATGAGCCGGCAGACCAGTTTTCCTCCAATGCTCCCGACGAATAGAAATACAAAAGATAAGGACTGATGGTAGCGCCAAGGATTGCCGCCACCAGGTAGAGATAATCCGCCAGGTTCCCACTTTGAATCTGCGGATGCCATAACGTCGTGAGAAGCTGGGGCGATGGCCCGCCAAGTACAGCGATCCCGGCGATAAACGAAAGGGTCAGCAGCCCAAGGATAGCAGGGCCATTCTCAATCAGATCAAAAGGCGCGCGCCAGGCCATCAGCCAGACAATAAAAGCGGCTACCGGGAAAAGATAGTGCCACGAGATGCCGGTGAACAGCGAAAGGGCGATGGCAATGCCACCGATTTCAGCCGTGAGCATGAGGCTTTCAGCAATCAATTCGCTGCTCAGCGGCAGCAGATAAAACTTGAAGCCGAAATTTTCCCGAATGGCATCCGCGTATGTTTTCTGTGAGACGGCGGTAAAACGTCCGACCATTTCCACCATCAGAATAACGGCGATGGTAGCAACCACAACGGCCCAGATCAGCCCCAGGCCGAACTTTGCTCCCGCCTCGCCCGAAGTGGCGATAGTACCTGCGTCGAGAAAGCCTCCCGTCGCGGTCACAACGCCGAGTGCAAGTGATAACCATTGCTTCTTCATGAACCACCCGCCTGCAAAAAGGCCTCGCTTGCTTTATTCAAAGCCGCAACCTGCCCACGCCAATCGCACGATGTGCTCAGGCACGGGGAGTCAACCGCCTGTATCGCCGGCTTATACAGATCAATCAGGTGTTGTACTGCGCGCATATCCGGCGCTCCTTGCTGGGAAAGCAACTGCTGCCGGTCAAGACCATCCAGCTCGCTGCGAAAATTCACAAAGCTGGATACTGCATATTGATACGTGATTTTCCCCTGGTGCATATAGCTCAGCGTGGTGGAAGCCGCCGCGAAGCCTGCTCCCGTGTTCGATGCCGTGCGTGCGAAAGCCGATTGCGTGAATTGACAGGATGTGAGTAGCAGCAGCAAAACGAGAAGTAATAGAGCCGAGCCGTAGTTCCAGAATCTCGCCAGGTTATGCTTCCTCATGTCTCTCCTTGATGGCAAGCTTGTTTGCCTTTTTTCTTTATATTATCATTCCCCATAAATGGAGAAGATGAGGGTTGCGAAGCGAGAGCGCGGCGAAGAATCTCTCGTCCTATAATGGGAAATCACCAGCAAAACCGGGCAAGCATTTGCCGGCTAAGATGTCGTATCTAAAGGCGTCGTATCAAAGAAAGGCTTCTGCGCGGACCTGTTTACATTGGAACCAAATTCGTCCTGCGAACTACCACGGCTTGTGGCATCATATGCCCCATATTTCTTCAGAATCGTGATAGCATGCTCGATAGAACTTTCAGGCAATCCGCCGGCCCTCACAGTGACAAGCGTGCGGCCCGCATCATATTCATGGGCATAGAACTGGGCATCACCTACTGGCACTCCCACATTCTCGAATTGTTTGAGAAGGCCCTTACCGCCATCGCCCGGCTCGGCGAAACCGAGGTAATCCTTCCCAAACCCGATCCTGTCCAGTTCGTTATAAGCCTCTTCTGCCCGCTTACGATCTTGAAAAACGCCCACAATGATTGGAGTTTCGTTCTTTGCCATACTTTTCCCCTCTATGCACCTAGCGGTGACCTTACTTTTAACAGCGCTTTCGAAATTACACGCGCGTGATTTATGAAAAGTTGCAGGGGAAGATATTAACGAAGCTCGAAGCGCGCCTCGATGCGGCCAAAACTGATGATATCGCCATCTTTCAAAGGACGCGCTTCATATGGCGGTAAGATCTCACCATTTAGGCGCGTCTTGTTCCGTGAGTTGCGGTCTTCGATCATCCAGGCACCCTGACGGCTGATCAGGCGCGCGTGCTGCCGTCCCACCGTCATCGTCTGATCCTCGACCTGAATATCCGGATGAATCTCGCGCTTGGGGTCCTCTCGGCCAACTAACATCTCCGCTCCGTTCAACAATACCGTCCTGTTGTTTGCTATAAATACCAGGCGCGGCTGTGGAAGCGGAGCGGTGGTGCCCTGCTGGATGCGCTGGAGCGCCGCAATAAATTCGCGCGGCGCCTGGAAACGCTGGTTGGGGTCTTTCGCCATCGCTTTTTGGAAAAAGGCATCTAGCAGGGGTTTATCGGCATAAAAACGCTGGAGCGATGGCACCTCTTCTTGCTGATGCTTGATAATCACTTCTACCGCCGTCCTGCCATCAAATGGAGGACGCCCGGTTAGCAACTCGAATAGCACGACTGCCAGCGAGTAGAGATCGGAGCGAATATCCGCGGTATGGCTGCTCACAATTTGCTCCGGCGCACAGTAGTAGACCGTCCCCATAAACTTATCGGAATGGGTGATTGTTGGCATATCGCGCCCGCGTGATAATCCGAAATCGACAAGCTTCACCACGCCCTTATTATTCACCAGGATATTCTGCGGCTTAAGGTCACGATGAATCACCCCATGCTTGTGCGCTGTATCCAGCCCCTCAGCTGCCTGCTGCACATAATTCAAAGCACGCTGTAGTTCCATTGGCCCCTGGTTAACCATATAGTACTTGAGATTTTGCCCATCAACATGGTTCATAATAATGAAATAGATCTCTCTATCGTTGCCATAATCAACGATGCGCACGATATGCGGGTCATTCAATCGTTCCAAAATATAGGCCTCGCGCTTGAAACGCTCCAGCAGCTCACTATCTTCCGCAAAGCTGGTATGCAAGGTCTTTGCCGCGTACAGGTAGTTGGTTTGCAGGTCACGCACAATATAAACCGAACCGAAGCTGCCACTCCCCCGTTCATCAAGGAATTTGTAACGGTTATTGATGATGCGCCCAATCATTGGATCGTTCATGTTCTACACTCCTACTCCTCGTACAAAGCTTCCGGCCAAGCGAAGCAATGGCCCTTACTATGAACGCGCTGGCAGCGGGTTTTGCGTATGCCAATCCGTCAATTGCTGGTAGGCATGAGCGATGCGTAAGATCATCAATTCTTCAAACGGCTTGCCTACAAGCTGCAAGCCAACGGGCATACCAGCCGGTGAGAAACCACAGGGCAGCGAGATCGCAGGCAAGCCCGCAAGATTAAAAGGCATCGTTAGCCTCAAGAGCGCCGCAGCCGCATTTTCAGTCATCCCATCGATGCAAATATCCTGGTCAATTTGCGCAGCCGCTATGGCCGGCATTGGGATGGTAGGAAGTATCAATGCATCAACCGCATGCATTGCCGCTCTCAAGCTACTGGAAAAAGCTCGCCGCGCTTGCTGCGCTTGCAGGTAATCGACCGCGGTAACTTTCTGCCCCGCCAGCAAGTGCGAGCGTGTTACCTCGCCATAATCCTGGATACGTTCCGCCAGCCAGCCTTTCTGCATATGGGCCAGCGACGCCTCCGGCATCTGAATGGTGCGATACGCTTTCAGCGTTGGATGCTGCATATCGACATTCACTACCTCAGCGCCCTCTTCTTTCAACACCAGCAATGCCCCCTGCCACGCAGCCCGCACTGCTGCATCGAGCGGGGCGACAAACGCATCGGGTGGCACGCCTAGCCGTAATCCCTGCAATGCAAGCGCTCCTCGTCCCTCGGGCCCCGTAATCAAACTGGCGCCGGCCCTGACCGGCGGACCCGAAACACTATTGGGGTCGCGCGGATCATACCCGGCAATGGCATCAAACAGGAGCGCGCAATCCTCCGCGCTCCGGCCCATCGGCCCGACATGATCCAGTGACCAGCTTAAAGGAATCACTCCATAGCAACTCACGCGCCCATAAGTCGGTTTCAGCCCTGTCACACCGCAACAGGCCGCCGGTATGCGAATCGATCCGCCCGTATCGCTCCCCAGCGCACCCAGGCACATATTCGCCGCTAACGCTGCAGCCGAGCCTCCACTCGAACCACCGGGAATGCGCGACAAATCCCAGGGATTGCGCGTTGGCGGTGTATACGTCCCATACGCAAACTCATGCGTATTCGTTTTCCCAATTATAATAGCGCCGGCCTTGCGCAGCAACTCGACCACTGTGGCATCCCCACGCGCAATATTGTTCGCCAGCACCTTCGACCCGGCCGTCAGGCGCACATCCTTCACTGCGATCAGGTCCTTTACCGCGATAGGTATGCCATGCAGCGGGCCACGATATAGGCCGGTGCGCAATTCGCGTTCCGCTCGCTCAGCATCAGCCAGCGCCTGCTCGCGCATCACGGTAACGTAGGCATGTATCTCTTTGTCGAGCGCATCAATGCGTTCAAGCGTTTCAAGCGCCAGTTCAGCAGGAGTGATGATACCTGAATGTATCTCTTCAGCGGCTTCGCGTATGGAAGTGTAAGACATGTGTATACTTTTCCCTCGTTCGGTTGTAAACAATTGGGGCCGTATCACCAGAAACAACAAAATATTTCATCTTTCGACATCATTTTATCAGATTCACGATGTTTGTGGAAAAGTCGGCTATTCCTGCCCAGAGTATGCCTTTGATTTAAAATCACGCCACTCTTCATCTGTCAGGCCTAACGCCTTTTTCAGCCACGCCAGTCCTTTGTCGGTCAGTTCCTCTTCTGCCTGGTAGCAGTGCTGCCCAATTTCCTGTACTTTCAGGATGTACTGGACGAGCGTGGGCTCATCTTTTCCCACCAGTTGTTTGAGCGCGTCCAGATCGCTAGTCAGAATGGCTTTCCATTCACTAAGCATTCCAACCCTCTTCCTGCTGCTTCTCCAGCACAAACACTATATTCGGGATCAGGTCTATCATCCTCCATACTAGGTAAACGAAAACAGGCAACAAAGGAAAACATTGTTAACAACTTGAATAGAGCATTTGCAGCATGGTATAATTCATTTAGTTAGATCATCTAAATACTTGTTGATCAAAGGAGCTGTTTTTATGGCTACTGAGCGATTAGTGGAAGATCTTTTGACGCTCTGGCATCACCTGCGCAACCTCTCCAATCCGGTCAGGCGGGCCGAGATGACGCCGGAACAGTACTGGCTGTTGCGTTTGCTTAACCGTCGCGGGCCGCTGAACATCAGCGAGCTTGCCAATGAACTGGGCATCGCCATCAGTTCGGCGACCGTGTCGTGTAAGCGGCTGGAGAGGGCAGGATTGCTGACACGCGAACGGCAGTCTGATGATGAACGCGTCGTGCGCGTGGCCTTGACCGAACAGGGGCTTGCCCAGATCGATGCGTGGAGACAGCGCAAGCGCGAGGCGCTCACGTACTGGTTAAGTGTGCTTAATGAGCAAGAACAAAAGACGCTACAGAGTTTAATTGAGCGCGTGCTGGAAGCTGCCGGTTCGCGCTCGTTTGAGGAAATTCAAGAGAATGACAGCAATCATTGAAGTACGCAATCTCGTACGGCGCTTTGGTGAATATACGGCCGTTAACAACGCCAGCTTCGATGTTGAAAAAGGCGAGGTCTTTGGCCTGCTGGGGCCAAACGGGGCCGGGAAAAGCACGACCATCAAGATGCTGACAACGCTGTTGCCTCCGACATCAGGCAACGCGTCTGTGGCTGGTTTTGATATCATTCACCAGAAAGCGGATGTGCGTCGCAGTATCGGCTATGTGCCGCAGGCGCTCTCGGCGGATGGCAATCTGACGGGCTACGAAAACTTGCTGCTCTTCGCGGGACTCTACGATATCCCGCGCGGCATGCAGAAAGCGCGGGTGCGCGATGCGCTGGCCTTTGTCGGCCTTTCGGATGCCGCCGACAAACTGGTGCAGCACTATTCCGGCGGCATGATCCGGCGGCTGGAAGTTGCGCAATCCTTATTGCACCAGCCGCGCGTGCTGTTCCTCGATGAGCCGACGGTTGGATTGGACCCCGTAGCTCGCCAGGCCATCTGGGATCATCTCACGCGCCTGCGCGACGAGACCGATATGACCATTTTCTTAACTACTCACTCGATGGAGGAGGCCGACAGCCTTTGCACTCGTGTTGGCATCATGCATCGTGGCAGTATCGTCGCGCTGGACACACCCGATCATCTCAAAGCCGCGGTAGGCGGCGAGCATACCACACTGAGCGACGTGTTTGTCCATTACGCAGGCGATGCCCTGGAATCTGGAGGAAATTTCCGTGAAACTGCAAGAGCCCGCCGCACAGCCCGGCGACTTGGATAATAGCATAGCAATAGCGCAGCCGCGCCAGATTTCTCCCGCCTGGGAGATTCTCAACTTCTTCAGGAAGACGATGATAATCGCATCGTGGGAAGTCCGCAAACTGCGACACGACCCGACCGACATATTCACACGCTCGGTGCAGCCCGTGCTGTGGTTGTTGATCTTCGGAGAAGTCTTCGCGCGCATCCGCGCCATTCCGACTGGGCAGACGAGCTATCTCGACTTCCTGGCGCCGGGCATCCTCTCGCAGAGCGTGCTGTTCATCGCCATCTTTTACGGCATTACTATCATCTGGGAGCGCGATCTGGGTGTCATCAACAAGTTTCTGGTCAGTCCGACGCCCCGCCTGGCCCTGGTACTGGGAAAGGCGCTCTCGGCAGGCGCGCGTGCCCTGCCACAGGCCATTGTGATCTACATCCTGGCGGCCATCCTGCGCGTCAATTTAAACTGGAATCCGCTCGATTTGCTGGGCGTGCTGCTCATCATCGTCCTGGGCGCGGCCTGTTTCTCCACCTTCTCGATGATTATCGCCTGCCTGCTAAAGACACGCGACCGCGTCATGGGCATCGGCCAGGTCATGACCATGCCGCTATTCTTCGCCAGCAACGCGATCTATCCGGTTGCAATCATGCCCGGCTGGCTGCAAGTCATCGCCCGTATTAACCCCCTGACCTACGTGGTCGATGGTGTCCGCGCTATGATGCTGGCAGGCGGCACCAGCGAGTCGGGGATAGGGACCGATATTATGGTTCTGCTGATCATTACGGCTGTGCTGGCCCTCATCTGCGGGCGGCTGTATCCGCGCATTGTGCAGTGAGCAGAGCCTATCAATCACTCTTTGCAGTAATTTTTTTCATGAAGTTCATCGACACTTTCTTCGAAGAAAGTGTCGATGAACTTCATGAAAAATACTATTATAAGGGTATCATGATAGCCAACTTTTGAATTATATCCCATGTATGGTTGGAATTATATGAAGAGCTATACGTAATAACAGTCTATAATCCGCTGATATCCATGCTTCTATGGTATCGCTTTTAGAACTTCATGGGCAATGTGAAACCGATCTAAATTGTTGTCATCTCGTCCTAGCGTTATTTCTAGTTCATCAGGAGGTATATCAGATACGGCCTCTCTTGCGTCTCCCATCCATTTGTGATAAGCTCTTGTATGGAATATGGGACTTTACCTGACACAATCGGGAAGTATCCATTACCCATGTCATTCTGAGCTCAGCGAAGAATCTCTGCCTCCCTTCGTTCAGTCGAACCGTTGCATCTGATCTGGCAGAGTTATGGGTAATCACCAGGTACCTTCGTCTTGTTTTTTCTAGCTCACTATAGAGATAATTGCCTATGCACTACAACATGGGGGAATATTACGAGCGCGCCAGCGACTATGACCTGGAATATTCGAGCCAATCGGAGCAGGATGTTCCTTTCTGGTGCGAACTCGTCATGCGCTACACCCCCCGGCGCGTCCTTGAACTGGCCTGCGGCAGCGGGCGCATCGGTCTCGAATTGCTGCACAGTCCCGGCGACTTCCTGCTCGAAGGCCTCGACATCTCACCCGAAATGCTCAATGCCTATCGCCGCAAGCTGGCACGCGAACCAGAATCCATCCAGCAGCGCGTCACACTGCACGAAGCCGATATGGCCGAGTATGAACTCGAACACAAAGGCGATTTTGACCTGATCTTTTTGCCGTTTAATTCTGTTACGCATCTCTATGAAATCGAACAGCAGCTTGACACCTTCAAAAACACGTATGACCATCTCTTGCCTGGAGGCCGCTTCGTCGTCGATACATTCCTGCCCGACATCGACTACCTCAGTGACGCGCTGAACCGCCCCTCGCATGTCTACCTGGAAGACGAGATTGAATCTGGCGATAACGAATTTACTATGCTGCTCTATACCAGTCGCAAATATGACCCGTTTGAACAATTGCAGCACATCCTCTGGACACACGAAAAATTCTTTGCAACGGGAGAAAACGAACGCTACCTGACCAGACTCGACATGCACGTCTTCTTCCCGCGCGAACTGCAACTGCTCTTTCTTGCCACCGGCTTCAGCATCGAGGCCATCTACGGCGGCTATGATTGGAAGCCCTTTGGCAAGGGGGCGAGGCAGATTGTAGTGGGAAAGAAAGATTTTACACCGTAAGCGGCACCGCGACCATCACCAATGGCAGTGTTACCAACAATCGGGCCTCCGCTCCGGGTGGCTATAGCGATGGTGGCGGTTTCTACAACGATGGCACAGTGAGCTTCAGCGCCAGCAACATTGCCAAAAACTCGGCCCCTGGTAATGGCGGCGGCCTCTTCAATGCCGACTCCGGTGGCTCCGGGACGGTGAGCATCAGCAACAGCACCATTGTTTGCAACTCGGCTAGCGACAAGGGTGGCGGCGGCCTCTTCAACATTGACGATCACGGCAAGACGGTAATGAACATCAGCAACAGCACGATTGCCAGCAACTCGGGCGGAGGCGGCGGGGGCCTCTACAATGAGTACGATCAAAAAGTAAGCATCGGGGGGACTATCGTAGCCAACAGATTGCGGCAATTACGATGGCCCTATCACCGGCCAGGGCGGCAGCCAGGTGAGCAAAACCGTCACCATCAAGGTCTTCTAACAGCCTGAAACAGAAGCCGGCTGGTCTCTGTCCCGGCTTCTAATTCATCTATACGATGATCTACTTGATCGATACGGCGGTCGATCTTCTCGCCTAAGCGTGTTTCGCTGGCATAAACGGTTGCGCTAACCTCTTCTCGCAGTAGCACACGTAGAGCCGCAAGCCCCCGTTTGTCATGTTTTACTCCTCAATGAGTGATGAGCGGAGTATACCATAGATATGAGCGATTTTCAATGCTATAAACTCCTGTATTTTTCCTGGTTGACGCCCACTCGCCAAAGGTGCTAAAATATATCCTAGTGAACAGGTCGGATTAATTTGGCGCTGCTTAGTCATAGATAGCTGCCGGTTATTCGAGGCGGCAATCCAGGCACGACGAGAAGGGAGAAGAGCATGTGGTTACAAGTTTCTACAAAAGGCGAATATGGTGTGCGTATCATGGCTCATCTCGCTCGTCATTACGGCGGGCGCCCGCGCTCGCTTACCGATATTGCGCAGGCCGAGATGCTGCCCCTGGCCTATCTTGAGCAACTGGTCAAGCTGCTGCGTGAGGCCAACCCGCCGCTGGTTACGAGTACACGCGGCGCGCATGGCGGCTATCGCTTGAGCCGCAACCCGGCAGATATTACGATGGGAGAAATCCTGCGCATCCTGGAGGGGCCGATTGCCCCCATGATCTGCGCGACCGAAGGCGAAATGACCGAGATTTGCGGCTTCCTTGACTCGTGCCGCATCAAATATTTGTGGGCCAAAGTGCGCGACGCTGTCGCTCACACCATCGATACCATGACACTGGCCGAATTGGTAGGCTCATCCGATCAAGAGCAAGAGAAAGTGAATCCAGTTCCCACAACGTCCCAATTCATCGCTATCTCTGATATTCGTGTGGCTCATCCGTCCACAAACTAATACAAGGAGGAACTCTTTCCTAAATGGCTTCAGAACTTATTATTAAAAACCTTCATGCTAATATCGAAGGCAAACCGATCTTACGTGGTGTTGACCTGACCGTCAGGCAGGGAGAAGTCCACGCCTTAATGGGGCCCAATGGTTCCGGCAAAAGCACACTCGCCAACGTCATCATGGGCAACCCGAAATATGAAGTGACCGAGGGTGAAATCTGGTTCAAAGGCGAAAATATTCTTGAGTATTCACCAGACCGCCGCGCTCGTATGCGCCTCTTCCTGGCGTTCCAGTATCCCATGTCCATTCCGGGTGTCAGCGTGGCCAATTTCCTGCGCCGCTCGCTTGAGGCTGTGCGCGAAGGCAACAAACCACTGGAAGAAGGCGAAAATCCCAGTGGCAAAGCTACCAAACGCAAGAGCATTCCGCCCGGCGAGTTCCGCAAATTGCTGCAAGAAAAGATGCGCCTGTTGCGTGTAGACAACAGCTTCATCAACCGTTCCATCAACGACGGCTTCTCCGGTGGCGAAAAGAAACGCGCCGAGATTCTCCAGATGGCGCTGCTCGAGCCGGAAATCGCGCTGATGGACGAGACGGACTCCGGCCTGGATATCGATGCCCTCAAGATCGTCTCCGAAAGTGTCAATGCCCTGCGCGGCCCCAACCTGGGCATCCTGCTCATCACGCACTACCAGCGCATACTGGACTATATCGTCCCAGATTTTGTACACGTCATGTACGATGGGCGCATCGTTCTCTCCGGCGGGAAGGAACTGGCCACCGAACTCGAAAAGAAGGGGTACGAATGGCTGCGGCCCATGGACGAAGAGAATGGGGTGACGGTCAATGGCTAATGCTCTATCCAATGGGCTCTCGCGCGGCGCGGTGGAGGAACTTTCGCGCCAGAAGGCGGAGCCAGAATGGATGCTACAGAAACGCCTGCAGGCCTGGGACCTCTACGAAAGTATGGAAACGCCGCTTGGCAGGCGCGGTGACCTGGGTACGCTGCGCACGCTCGCGAATTTCAAGCTCCAGGCGCTCAATCCTTATGTTCCGTCCGATAGCAACGGCCAGTTGCCCGCGCCGATTGAGCAGTCTTTGCAAGAGGCGCTGGTCGATCAACGCTCCGGCCTGATCGTGCAGCGCAACTCTTCCGTTGTGCGCGCCGAGCTTGACGAAGAACTCAAGAGTCGTGGCGTCATCCTGACCGACCTGGATACCGCCGTGCGCGAGTATCCCGAACTGGTACAACAATACTTTATGACCGATTGCGTGCCAGTAAGCAGCAACAAATATACCGCTTTGCACGCGGCATTCTGGAGCGGCGGCATCTTCCTCTACCTGCCAAAGGGGGTCGAGGTCGAAGACCCCATCCTGGCGCAAATCTGGATCGATGCGCCCGCCTCGGCCATCTTCGCGCATACTCTCATCATCGCCGATGAGATGAGTAGTGTGCGCTACGTCGAGGAGCAGAGTTCCGCTTTTGATGGCGATCAGCCGTCCTTGCTCAATGGCGTTGCCGAGGTGTATGTCAAGAACGCGGCGCATGTCGAGTTCAGCAACCTGCAGGACTTCGGCCAGAACGTCTGGACCGTCACGAATAAGAATGCGATGCATGAAAAAGATGGCAGCACTACCTGGGTGATAGCCGACCTTGGCAGCAAGGTCATGCTTTCCAACGTCGGCATAGGCATGCTGGGAAGCGGCAGCGCGGGCGAGCTGGTGGGCGTCTTCTTCACCGACCACGACCAGCGCTATTCGATCAACACGCTCTCCGATCATGCCTCGACTGCCACCAATGCGGAGACACTGGTTAAGGGCGTGCTTACCGACGAGTCGCGTGTGGAATTCATCGGTATGATCCGCGTACAGCCAAAGGCGCAGCAGACCGCCTCATTCCTCTCGGATCACACGCTGCTGCTGAGCGACAAGTGCCGGGCGGAATCGATACCGAGCCTGGAAATTGGAGCCAACGAGGTCAGCGCCAGCCACGGCGCTACTACTGGCAAGATTGACGAAGAGCAGCTCTTCTACCTGATGGTGCGCGGCATTCCACGCGAAGAGGCCGAACGCATCATCGTGCAGGGCTTCTTCGAGCCCGTATTGCAGCGTATCCCGCTGGAAAACCTGCGCACGCGCCTGCGCCGCAGCATCGTGCGCCGTATGCAAGGCGCCTATGAAACCGAGGCCGACACCTGGGTCGACGCGCAGGAACGCTGGGAGATCGAAGGCGTTGACCAATACGCCGTCTCCCTTGATGGCAAGCCCCAGGAGGAAGAAATCCAGCTGGCCGAGTATTAGTGAATAGGCCGTTACATATAAACCGTGGCGAGGAGGCGTGAGAGCCTACTGGGTACGACCACAGGGGTCTCCGCCTCTCGTCCGTTCCACCGCGCCCTTACTATGATAACGAGCCGCCCAGGAGGAGTACGTAGTCATAGTAAGGGCGGGGGCGGGGGTAGCGGTGTGGTGGGGACCCTTGTGGTCGCCCGCTTAGAGACTAGCACTCTGGACCCTGGCTTAATATTTTGTGGGGACGATAAATCTAACCTCTACCTACTATGATGAAATATAATAGCAAGGACGCCTGATAGACGCCCTGGGAGAACGAAAATGGTAAGTTCCGACAACACGCTGGCGACGACTATACAAGAGACAACAGGCCAGTATCCCACTGCCCGTTCAGCAGCGGATATTCGCAAAGATTTTCCGATACTTTCACGCCAGGTACACGGCAAGCCGCTGGTCTATCTCGATAGTACGGCAAGCTCGCAGAAACCCTATAGCGTCATCGAGGCCATGAGCGCCTACTACGAAACCATCAACGCCAACGTGCATCGCGGCGTCTATGAGATTAGCGAGGAAGCCACGGCAAAGATGGAGAAGGCGCGCGTCAAGGTTGCCCGCTTCATCAATGCGCGCCAGAGCAAGCAGATTATCTTCACGCGCAACACGACCGAAAGTATCAACCTGGTCGCCTATAGCTGGGGCAATAGCAATATTTCCGCCGGCGATGTGATCGTCCTGACCGAAATGGAGCATCATAGCAACCTCGTCCCCTGGCAACTGCTCGCCCAGCGCACAGGCGCGCGCCTGGAATTCATACCCATCACCGATGAGGGATTGCTGCGCTTAGATATCTATGAACAACTCTTGCGGCAGCAGCCGAAACTCGTCGCATTCACCCATATGTCCAACGTTCTGGGGACCATTAATCCGGTGCAACAGATGGTTGCTCAGGCTCATGCCGCAGGCGCGACCGTGCTGGTTGACGCGGCGCAAAGCGTTCCTCATATGCCCGTCGATGTACAGGCGCTGGATGTGGATTTCCTGTGCTTCAGTTCTCACAAGATGCTCGGTCCAACCGGCATCGGCGTACTGTATGGCAAGCGCGAGCTACTCGAAGCCATGCCACCTTTTATGGGCGGCGGCGACATGATTCGCACAGTTGGGCTGCGGCAGTCTACCTGGAATGACCTGCCCTGGAAATTCGAGGCCGGCACACCCTCTATCGCGGAAGCTGTCGGCCTGGGAGCGGCCATCGATTATCTCAATGAGCTGGGTATGGCGAATGTGCGGCAGCACGAGCAGGAGATTACAGCCTATGCTATGGAACAATTGCAGGCTGTCGCAGAACTGACCATCTATGGGCCGCATGCCTCGCAGCGCGGCGGCGTCGTATCCTTTACGCTGGGAGATATTCACCCGCACGACCTGGCATCCATCCTGGACCAAGAAGTGGGGGTCGCCATTCGCGCAGGCCATCATTGCGCGCAACCGCTTATGGAACGCTTCGGCCTGGCCGCAACTGCGCGCGCCAGTTTTTACGTGTATACAATACCAGAAGATATCGATGTACTGGTACAGGGGCTGCACAAAGCGTTACAAATATTCAATCTTTAAAAAGATGTAGACCGCGGCACAAAAAGGAATACAGCTATGTCAATGGATTATCGCGAATATATCCTGGATCACTACAGGCACCCGCGTAATTACGGGAAGTTAGAGCATCCAGACGCGCACGCCGAAGACTCCAACCCGCTCTGCGGCGACCAGCTCGCCATGGACCTCCAGGTTGAGGGAGACCGCGTCACCGCGGTGCGTTTCCAGGGGCGCGGCTGCGCGATCAGCCAGGCTACGGCATCCATGCTTTCAGAGATGATCGAAGGCAGGACGGTGGAGGAAGTTGTCCGGCTCGGCAAAGATGATGTGCTGGACGCCCTCGGCATCCCCATCAGCCCGGCTCGCATGAAATGCGCGTTCCTCTCCCTGCGTGTGCTGCACCGCAGCCTGGCACTGGCGGGCCTGGAAAAACCACCCGCCGATGACGACGACGACGATGAATAGGAATATGTTTCTCATATGTCAGACTTTGTAAAAGTAGCGGAAGTTGACGATCTTGAAGACGGCGAACTGATGGCCGTCGAGGTAGACGGCGAGCCAATCTGCCTGGCAAAAGTAGATGGTAACATCTATGCCTTTACCGATAATTGCACCCACATCAGTGGCCCCCTCAACGAAGGCGAACTCGAGGGCGAAGTACTCACCTGTCCCTGGCACGGTGCCCAGTTCAACGTCCGTACCGGAAAAGTATTGCGCGGCCCCGCGCGCCAGGATATTTTCACCTACCCCGTGCGCATCGACGGCCGTTGCATTCTTATCAGCCTGCCAGAAGAGTAAAGCACATCTTCAAAGGAGTTCTATACATCATGGAGGGTAGATCGCACTTGCTGGTCGGCCTCACGGCAGGAGTGGTACTCGATAGCATCTTCCACCTGACGGGCAGCCCGCTCACCATGGCAGCCAGTGTTCCGTTAGCACTCATCGTCAAAAAAGGCGTCTTTTATTTCATGATCGGGATCGGCTCGCTGCTCCCTGATATAGACAATGCTCACAGCACGCTTGGTCACAAACTCGGCTGGGTCAGCAAGGGCATCCAGCGGGTGGCCGGTCATCGTACCCTCTTTCATAGTCTGCTGGGCCTTGTACTCGGCTCCTTGTTGGCACTGGGGCTCAATTCGGTGGTAAGTTATTTGTTGGAACAGCGTGGATTTATCATCCCGGCGCAATTTATCAATGGCTCGCACCTGGTGTTTATCGCCGTGCTTTTTGGGTGTATTATGCATATAGCCGCCGATGCACTGACCGAAGGTGGCGTACCATTACTCTGGCCCGACCATAAACGGTTCGGGTTCCCGCCAGACCCGCGCTACCGCTTCCGTACTGGAACGTGGCCGGAGTTCGTTATCGTCTGGACATTTATGATCCTGGTTGGGATCGGTATATGGCAATCAATCATCACAATCTAATGAAATACATCAAAGCGCTTACCATGAGACTGGCGCAGGTATGTAATCAACGGCGCATCGCCTGGGGATTGCTCATTATGTTCATGCTCATCTACGCGGTTGATATGAGCCGCCAGGCCGTGCTGCGCTATGAGACGTTCCAGGCGACCGCTTTTGACCTCGGCAACATGGACCAGGTACTATGGAACACGATTCATGGTCGCCTCTTCCAATTTACTAACCAGGCCATCGATTATTACGGGCCGCCCACACGCCTGGCTATCCACTTCGAGCCAATTATTCTACCGCTTTCCTTACTCTATCTCTTTCACGCGGACCCGCGTATCTTGCTGGTTTTTCAGACGCTTGTGCTGGTCATAGGTGCCATACCGGTTTTCCTGCTCACCCGCAAGTACCTGCCTGGTTGGCCCCTGCTGGCGGCGATTATGGCCGGCGCTTACCTGATAACCCCCGGACTGCTCGGGCTCAATATTTTCGATTTTCACCCGGTCGCCCTGGCTACCCCCTTGCTGCTCTACGCCGTACTCGCGCTCGAATATAAACGCTACACCTGGTTTATCATTTGCTGCATCCTGGCGGCTGCGTGCAAAGAAGATGTGCCATTGGCCGTCGCTGGATTGGGCATCCTGGTTGTCTGGAAATACAAACTCCCACGCCTGGGCGCTGTACTGATCATTGGAGGCATTCTCTGGAGCTTCATCGCCTTCAAAGTGATCATTCCACACTTCTACCCTGGCAACCAGGCCAACAACTTCTGGTATCGTTATGAAGAACTGGGGAGTTCTCCAGGGGCCGCCATTGAAAATATCTTGCTGCATCCCTGGATTCTCTTCACTACCTTTATCTCGTTGGATCGCATTTACTACATGTTCGGGCTTGTACGCAGCACCGGCTTCCTGGCATTGCTCGCGCCCGAATGGTTAATACCTGCCCTGCCCAGCCTTGCCGTCAATCTGCTCAGTACCGACCCGCTACTCTATAGTGGGGTTTATCACTATAATGCGGTCATCATCCCGTTCGTTATGATTGCCTCGCTCCACGGTATACAGCGCTTCATTGCTATCTGGCAAGGATGGCGCGCAAGAGAACAGGCCAGTTCGTTAGAACCGGCAGGAGAGAGTAACGCCCCTCAGAACGGTCGCGGTAAAGTGCGGATTGATCGAGCACGCCGTCACCTCTATCCCCTACGAAATAGAACAGGAGAATCCTATAGGATAGGGACGACTACGAGCGCGATGAATCGGCTTTCTACTGGAGTTGCCCTGGGACGCGCCATTCCCATATACGCTTCTGCCAGAACTTATATCCCTGCTCTTTCTCAGCGCATTGCATCAACATTGCAGGCTCGCCTCATACAACTCACGCTGCCCCGGTGGCGTCAGACGCAGTGGCAGCGTTTCAGCACGCAGATGCAACCTATCGCAACAGCCATTTCCATTGCCCGCCTGCAGTGGGTCCTGGTAACATGGATCATTCTGATGGCGATGCTGAACTACCTCATCATCATGCCCACGCTCAATTCCTTCTGGCCGGATCACACACCTGGGAACCGCGAGCAACAGATACAACAGCTCCTCGATATGATTCCGCCCGATGCTTCCGTCTCCGCATCAGATGACCTCAATCCTCATTTGAGCGAGCGCCAGTTGCTTGCAGTTTTTCCCTCAGTCTGCCTTGACTCAACCTGTACTCATACAGTAGAATATGTCATCGTTGACCTCAACAGCCTTACCATCGAGAATCGGGCAGCAGCAACCAGCGAACTCAACGCACTTTCTCGACAATTCCGTCTTGTTGCTCGCAAAGCCGGTGTTGAATTATTCGTTCGCCGTAGCGATTAGCGCCTAAATCATGTTATAATCGTAACAAGCATACAAAGATGTGCCTGGAACGCGAATTATTCCACCTGGCGGCTGTGGGGGAGATGTAGGGGCCAGATTTATCGCGCCCGGGGTGGGGTGAATGCCTGATCAATTATGAGTACGATATGGAGGATTGCCTGAATGTCTAACAATCCATTTCCAAATGAGCCGGCCGGCTCACAACCTACGGATGTTTTTCCACCCATGGAAGAACTCCAGCCCAGACAATCCCAACAACCTCCTGCTCAAACGCCTGCGCCAGCCGAAGATGCTGTACATCCGGTAATTCCAGAGGAGGTCGAAGAGGTCGAGGCGCGCCAGGAAGAAGCGCTCACCATTAAATATGCCATCGGCAAACTCAATGACTACCTCGGCTGGTTCCTCATCGTTTTAGAGACCACACTGGTCATTCGTTTCATCCTCAAACTGATAGGGGCGGTTCCTTACAACCTGTTCGCCGGCTTTCTCTACGCGCTGACCGATATCCTGCTCTTCCCTTTCATGAATATTGTAGGTTCACCGCAGTTTAGCCAGTATCAGTCTTTTGAGTTTCCAACTCTCATTGCTATTGGCATCTACTATCTGGTTTTCTGGGCGCTCAGGCGGTTTCTCCGCATCCTGATCTCAAGCCCCGAAGGATCAACCGAGTAAGGCAACCCTTGTGGTCGGCCGCCAATTAAAATGGGGGGTACAGCATTAAAACGCGCGTCGCATCCTACAGTTCATGCATAGCGGAACTAGCTATGCATGAACCTTTACACGGCATCGTTCACAGTGTCTTCAATGCTGCTGCTAATATTGCCTTTCCCTATCCCGATGCCACCACAAGGGCCTCTACCCCACCGCTGCTCGACTCTCACCCCTACAATGATAGCGGAGCTTCTTACGCCCTGATCCTTTCACTCAACGCTGTTTCGACGCCGCGCATGCCAAATGGCATCCAGCTTTCATCACCCGCGGGCAGTTTTCCCTTTTCCGCCTTACGTCCCGGCATGCCCGTCATCTTCGGCGCCTATCGCCTGCATATCGAAGCTATCGACTGCTCCCTCGACCTCTCCCAATCCCCTCATTGGAATCCTCATATTCAAAGACCTGCGCAGCTGGATATGGTAGTGATGCAAAGGAATTATTACCGGTTACAAGCTCTCCTGGGCGAATGGGAGCATGGGCATAGAGACAATAAGGTGAGTGTAGGTCAGGCGCCAGATATTCTTACCCTGGCACGTGAAATTTGTGGCCGCGGCCCCGGCCTTACCCCTGGCGGTGATGATATCCTCGCCGGTTGGATGGCTGCCGGGTGGTTGCTCTATGGGCCAGAACCAGGTTTCGTCGAAACCTGCCAGCGCATCGTTGCGATCTCCAGGCGTCAGACTCACCTGCTCAGTCAATGCTGGCTCTCCTACGCCGCCGGAGGAAATGTTGCCGAACCAATTGCTGCGCTGCTCGATGCCATGACCCGCAGCGGTGATGCCCAACTGGAGCGCGCTCTCATAACTGTGCTTGCTATGGGAGCCACTTCGGGATATGATGTATGTCAGGGGGTTCTTCTCACTTCCTCTATCCGGATAGAATAGGGGATATGTGTTTGTGGTGTGGGACGTTTACCCGGCAATTCGTTCAAGTCCATGATCGCACTGACTTGGGGACCGGCAAAAGGGTGAGGCCTGACTTCACCATAGCGTAAGGATGTGTTAACATTTATGAAAACTGTGACTCAACCAGCAAGTCGCCAGATCGCCTTCTTGCTCATCGCGCTGAGTAGAACCATCATCACTATCGCCTTCTGGATTGCCACCAGGATATCCTTTCGCATCCAGGTTCGCGGCCAGCAGCACGATAAGCGTCTCCCCAGCACATACTTTGGCATGGCTCATAGGCGCGACCTGGATCCCATTATCCTCATTCCCAGTATAACCTTCCTTCGTGGCTGGTCTGCATTGAGCGACAACCTGCATTTCGCCTTGCGCGGTGACGCCTTCTCGCCTGGTTTCCTCGCCAGGATCGTCATGGAACCGCGTCTCATCGCGCGTTTTTTGCGCCCAATCAATGCTGGCACGGTTCTACCCTGGCTCGGCGCGCAACCTCTGGACAGCCTCTTTCGTCCAACCGAAGAATGGATTCGCGAATTGCTCCATGTAAGCGGCGATGCCCTCGCGGGCGAACTCCTTGCCCCTATGATTATCTATGAACTGGCCCACGCCACCGGAGAATCCTACCAGCAGATTGCCGGTACTCGCCTTTCGCATCTTTTAGCCTGGCGTTATCAGGCCCCGTTGCAGCACTTCTACAGCTCCGAAATCATCCTTGGGCCGGCACGCCGGAAAATAGATCAGCGCCTGATTACGCGCATGAAACAACAAATAATTGACCTGGGAGCCTGGCTACAGTCAGGCGGGACCATACTCGGTTCACCCGAAGGACAGCTTTCACCAGACGGCAAACTGTGGCCTATCAATTCCGCTTTGCATCGTATCTTGCGTTACGCGCCTGCCGGCACGACGATTCTTCCCTGGTACCCAACCTATGACTACATGACCACCCGGCGCCGCATCTCCGTCTTTATCGAAATAGGCGCGGCTATCGAAAATGCCCCCACATTATCAAAAGAGAACCTCGAACAGCAACTACACCGTTCCTGGATACAGGCGGCGCGTTTCACCTGTAGCCTGCTCGCTTCCGGCTTTGTGATGGAGGCATCGCAGACCGGGCGCTCGTTTACACTCGATGAATTTACCCTGGCTATACACCGCCAGGCTCTCTCGCTCGCTGAAACAGGCCGCCACGTTGACCAGCATTTGCTGCACCCAGGCCAGGCTCGCAAACTGGCTGCCGGCTTCCTCGCCTATGCCCGCCGTCATCACCTCGTTTGCCGTACCGGCCCAAATACGTGGACACCCTCTCCCACGCATCACAATATCAAGGTACGCCCTATGGAGGTCATCTACGACATCGCCCCCTTGCTCTACTGCTGGAACGAGCTACAAGCATTGCTCGGCGAGCAGGGCAGCAGCTAAGCTCTTATGCCAGTAACTCCGCGCTATCGCGCTTCGGGTCGTTCACCAGGCGCGATACAGGCCGCACCGTCATTTGATCCGCCGGATAAGGGGCCAGCAGCTTTGTCAATTCATGCTCATCACGCAAATCTGGATTGAGCCACAGGTCGCGCGTACCGGGCTGGAGAATCGCCGGCATGCGATTATGAATGGGAGCCACGATATCATTAGGCGGCGTCGTAATAATGGTGCAACTCAGGATCTGCTGCCCATCGGGAGCTTTCCAATGATCCCATAGACCCGCGAAGGCGAATGGTTCCCTGTCCTTGAGCGTAATATACCAGGGACTCTTGCCTCCATGCTCCTGTTTCCATTCATAGAAGCCGTCCGCAATCACCAGGCAACGTTTGGAGCGCAACAGCCCTCGGAAACTCGGTTTCTCAGCCAGCGTTTCCGCCCTGGCATTGATCATCTTCGAACCAACCGATTCATCCTTCGCCCACGATGGAATCAGGCCCCAGCGTAACCATGCCAGGTGCGCCGACCCGTTGCGCATGATGGAAACAACATCCTGGGTTGGCGCCACATTGTAGCGCGGAGCCGTATCGAGCGCCGGCGGAACACCGAACGCCTCTGCCACCGTTTTGATGTTCACGGTAAGTGTATAACGACCACACATGTGCCTATCTCCTCTCCTCCATAAGGGAAAAATCATCATCCATCTCTTACTTACTTACTATTGTATTCTTTTTTAGCGTAACGTATCCGGTTTACGCTGCGAAAGAATGAAACAGGAGGATACATACACATGTATAAGGACATATTAGCAAAATAGTCCTCCGATGTTTACCTGCCACAATGAGCATCGATATTATCGATAGTACAGTCATTATCTGTACCTGGGGGAAGCGTGTTTCTGATTGAAGAACGGCCAAGCACGTTTCCACATTGAAACAAATGAATATGTAGAAAGAAGGCACGTGTGATGTTCTATCCCGGTACTCAAGACATGCCTCAAACAACGCGTGGAGAATGGCCCTTTCAGCAGGCAGCCCAGCTACCGCGCGAAATCATCCTGCAAACAATCGGATTGACGAAAGCTTATGGCAAACGATTGGCAGTCAACAATCTCAATCTTGAGGTAGCACGTGGAGAGGTTTTTGGTTTTCTTGGCCCTAACGGAGCGGGTAAAACGACGACCATCCGCATGCTCCTACATCTGATCCGGCCCACCGCCGGCGAAGTACTGCTCTTCGGTGAGCCGCTGCAACAAAATGCCCACGGCCTCTTGCCAAGGGTAGGGGCGCTGATCGAACAGCCCGCCTTTCAGTCCTATTTGAGCGGGCGTGATAATTTGATCGCCGTGGGAGGCTATACCGGCGGCGTTTCACAGGAGCGGGTGGATGAGGTCCTCAGCATCGTGGGTCTGGGCGAGCGAGGCCGCGACCGCTACTCCACCTATTCGCTTGGCATGCGCCAGCGCCTCGGTGTGGGAGCCGCGCTGCTGACCGATCCCGAACTGCTGATCCTCGATGAACCCGGCAACGGCCTCGATCCCGCCGGTATCGTCGAGATGCGCGAATTGATCCGCAAACTTGCGCGATCAGGTAAAACCATCTTCGTCTCAAGTCATATTCTCGCCGAAGTGCGCCAGGTTTGTACGCGCATCGGCATCATTCGTGGGGGCCAGCTCATCGCTGTAGGTGGGGTAGAAGATCTCTTGCGCTCCACAAGCCGCTGGGAAATCGAAGTCCCCAACCCCGAAAGGGCCAGTCAATTGCTGGCAAAAGTACCTATCCTGCGTTCGGTCAGCATCGAAAATGGCCTCGTCGTACTCAATGCCCCAAGCGTTCGCGGGCGCGACCTCATCTACTACCTGACGCAGAACAGTATCTGGCCGGAGAGCGTGAAACGCAGTGAGGAAGACCTTGAACACATCTTCTTGCGGCTCACAGAAAAGGAGGCAGGACTATGAGCCAGGCGACCTGGCCGGCGGCACCGGCCCCTTTCCAATCAACGACCGAAGCTCGTACCGCTACTCTCTGGGAATTGACGCGCAACGAACTGTTCAAGCTCTGGCATCGCCGGCTGGTCTGGGGCATGCTGATCCTTGATCTCGTCTTCGTCTTTGCGGCGTGGTGCGTCCTCGTTTACTACGCGACAAAAACCTCAGATGGGTTTACCCCTGGACATTTATTGGGCGGAGCAAACGGGCTCAGCGATGCTATCGGGCAGCCTATGACGTTGGGAAGGCGCGCAGGCGAATTCATCGCCGCCGCCCTCGGAGCGCTCACCTTCGGAGGCGAATTCAGTAGCGGCTCTATACGCCTGGTACTTAGTCGCGGCGTCAATCGGGCCTCTTACCTTGCCGCCAAGTACATCGCGCTCGCTATAGCCTGCGTGGCCCTGGTCATTGCCAGCCTGCTGATGAGCATGCTGCTCAGTAATTTTCTGCTCATTGTCCACCGGCCCGCTCCTACCCTGCTCAACCTTAATGGACCGACTCTGCTGGCGATACTGGGTATCTGCGGCGGTACGCTTGAGAATTTCCTGTTCTGCCTGCTGTTCGGCGCAACCCTTAGCATACTCGCGCGTTCCGCGGCCTTCGGCATCGCTGCCTCATTTGGCTACCTCATCGGTGAGGATATCGCGGCGGCAGTACTGTCCGTCATAGGAAAATCCTTGCATACATCACTCGGCAACCAGCTCGCCAATCTCCTCTTCACAACCAATCTGGACGCTTTTTACGCTAATTCGCTCCCTACATTCCTGGCAAAAGGACTCGACCAGCTTGATGGCGTCATTGCCTGCAACCTGACAGCGAAGGCTTGCGTTCCCGTCAACATCGGACAGTCATTTGCCGTAGCCTTGATATGGGCCCTGGTGCTGGGGGTTATTTCAACGTATCTCTTCATTAAGCGCGATGTGTTGCAGTGAAGAACTGCATCTACTGTATGATTCCTCACTCACAGGTCGCTCATTAGAAGACCCGACCCCTGGCATATCAGCATGCTGAGGATAGGAGCCGTAGCGCTGAGTGTAGCAAAAGGCTACGGCTCCTATCCTCAGCATGCCCGGGTGATGACAGCCATACATACTGCCAGTGAATTTAAAAAGTATTATCGATAGCTATAGAACACTACCAAAAAAGATACACAGTAAATCATTCCTCTTGAATTTCATCGAATTCTTGGGTAAAATTATCAGGGTCAGGTAACTTCCACTGTCGAAAATACCTGCGTAGCATGGATGTTACATAAAGTCTTGGAACCAGGTAGGACTGTGTAGTACTAGAAAAGCCCTGCATTGCCCGCTACAGCACTTTTCTGCCACACATGAACCAGGGGGGCTTCCATCAAAGAACGGAGTTTCATATGACGGCATGCATCCTTGTAGTTAATGACCAGCCCGCCATTTCGGACCTCTATTATGACCTGTTGAACAGCGACGAGTATGAACTTGAACTGTCCGATTATACCTTTGAAAACCTGGAGACCATCGAGCGCCTCCATCCGACCCTCATCATCCTGGATTTTCCGGTATTGAACCGCTCCAGGTCCTGGCTATTGCTGGACCAATTGAAGATGCACCCGGCCACGACTTCTATTCCGCTTATTCTCTGTTCTGCCGCCAGGAGAGATATCCGAGAACAGGAGGATTATCTGCAGCAGCAAGGCATAGTTATATACTACAAACCTTTCCATCCTGAGGCTTTTGTCCAGATGGTGCAACAAATGGTACGCACTCCTATACGCAAGGTATGCTAATGGCCACGCTTCCGGCGCATGGGATGTTTCTTATTTCCACGCGGGACAGCTTTCTGCCCGCGCTTGCCTTTTTTCGCGCGAATTTTATGCCCGGCTTTCGATGAATGGGACCCACGAAGATGTCCCGGAGACTTCGCCGGGCCGGAGCGCACGGCCACAGTCACCCCCGCTGGCAACGGTGGAGTATATCCTGGTCTGTTTCCCGACACCACCCGTGGTAAGGCAACGTGCGCATCAATTGTTGTACCTGTCTGTCGTGTCACATCGCCATCACCGGCCTGCGCAGGCTTTCCCTGGCTCATGGCAGCAGGTGCCATCGCATTGCCAGATACGGCGTCACTATCTAGTACAGGCGAGCTGCTATGCGTAAAATCTTTCCCCAGCAACAAACCCAACGAAAGTGGCAGGGCCATCAAAACGAGCATTGACAGCGATACGGTTATCTTTTTTCTCGCCTGCCATGAGCCATACAGCCAGCGCCTCTTATATGCTGCCCGGCTTTCATCTCTCTTGCGCTGTACTACCTGTATCGTAGGAAGCGAAAGTGTTACCGGATCCGGGAAGACATCCTGCCTACCACCGCCTATCAAGGCCTGTGTATACGCCAGAGCCATTGCTTGCGCGTCAGGAAAACGGTGCTGCGGGTTTTTGTCCAATGCGCGCAGGATCACCTGCTCTACCGCTCGCGAAATATGTGGATTCAAGGACGAGGGCGGCAGTGGCGGTTCCTGCGCGTGTTTCCAACAGATAGCCAGCGCGTCAGTACCGGTAAAAGGAAGCCGGCCCGTCAACATCTGATAGAGCAGAATACCGAGCGCGTAAATATCACTATGAATGCTATAAGGCATCTCAGCCAGCTCTGGCGCCATATAGTGCGGTGTGCCGATCAGGCAACCGGGTTGGGTGATGCCGGTCTCCACATCCAACGTCTTTGCCAGGCCGAAGTCCGCCAGGTAGACATACACTTCATCTGATGTATCGAGCAATACATTCGACGGTTTGATATCCCGGTGTACGATTCCATGCTCATGCGCGCACTGAAGCGCCCCGGCCAGTTGCGCCAACATATTGCCAGCCTCTTGCTGTGTCATTGTCTGCCGCGCCAGCCGTTCGCGCAAATTTCCTCGCCGCATATAGGGCATGACGAGGTAACAATAAGCGCCGGTACAGCCATCATCCAGCAGGGGTAAAATATGTGGATGGGCAAGTGCGCGCAGGATAGCAACCTCACGTTGCAGGCGCAGGCTGTACTCCGGAGAATCGCTGGCGACCAGCTTGACAGCGACTTGCCGATGCGCCTGCTCGTCAAAGGCCAGAACGACTTCCGACATGCCACCGTAGTACAGGGTTTGCAGCAAACGATAGCGTTCCCCAATAACCATAGTGCAATCTTGCAGCATGCTCTGTGCTCTTTCCTTTCCTCGCCGGGGTACCAGGACAGGCACCAGGCGCTGTCCCTACCGCAGAGGTAGCTACACTGTGTCCTGTCCCACCCACGCCATTGCCTGCGTCATCAGGGCATAGGAAAGGGCAGACCGCATGGATTGGTACAGGGGCTAACTTCTTCTCACTTCACACATGTTATACGGCCTCTCCCATTTTTTCGTGACGCCATAACCATCCTGTCGAGATCCGTTGACTTTGGAAACCGTGTTAGCCTCTTTAATTCCTTGAGTATAACTCCAGTTGAGTACCAGGAATGTATGCGAACAAGTATTCTAATTTGTGGAAAAGTGATTTCTTAAAACGAGCAACAAACATCCTGGTAGAGATAAATCGATCTTTGCTATCTTTAGTCTGTAGAATGAATTATCCTATTCTCTCGCTATGAAAAGCACATCCCTGGCTAAGCGGCTTGGCTCGTTGATCAGGCACTTTCGTCTTGAAGTAGGAATATCACAAGAAGAGTTTGCGGATCGCTGTGGCTTACATCGCACTTATATTGGCTCAATTGAACGTGGAGAAAAGACGATCACTATTGAAACAGCCAGAAAGATTGCGCAGGCACTAGGTATACCTCTTTCGAGTATTTTTTTAGAGTTAGAGCGGTTAGAAGCGGAGCAGCACGATCATAATGACAATAACTGAGGCTAATTATTTCTCTATTCGTTCCAACTTGCTCCACAAAGAACAATCAAAAATTTTGGCGATAGAACAGAAATACATGCAATTTTTACTAGACGTTCTACTGAGCGCCGCAAGTACCATTTACTATGATTTCTCGCAGGCTATGGAATTAAAGCCATTTTGGGTTAATTATTCTCCAGTTCAACGCGGCAGATCGCCTAGAGGCACTTCAATTCCCTGGGGAGAAGTAGGTGAAAAGACTATCAGCGCAAGTTTGATACGGGCTATATCGCTGAAAGAGCCGTCAATTACCTATCCTGGACTTCCGCTTGGAGGCGATATTCGTTTTGCAGCTGATGATGCTCTTATTCACTTAGACATAAAATTGACTGGCCCTAACGACAACCCTGATGAGATCGTAGCAAGTCCGCACCAGGTATCAGGTGATGGACTTTTCTGGCAAAACGGGGTGTTTAACTCTCCCGTCAAGGTAGCCGGATCAAAAGCAGAAATGAATTTCCAGCCAGAACTTCCTCCGTTCTATGTTCTAGATAATCGGATACTTTTATGCCTGACCTATTTCATTAAGGCAGTTTATATCGTCAAGGATTTAGGAATCCAACCACTTCACTATTTTGAGTTAGTGTCTGTACCAAATGGATTACTACTATTCGACGGCCCAAATTACGCCCAAACTCGAGGATTGTTTATCCCTGGTAAGGATATAAGGAAGCACCCAAAGAAACGTACGCGCATCAGGCTTGCACCATTAGCAACACTAGATGACTGGCGCTGCATTAAAATAGAACAAATAGATACAGAATGGTGCGCTATGACACGATCTAATATCAGTCAGTTGCCTCACCCTCCAATAGCCTGAGTTGCCTGGGGGAATATTGGTATACTTGCCTATTATACGCCTCGACAGTTTCTTCAAAAAGCGATTTCCTTTGTATTTCTTGCTCACATGCTTTGCGAGCCATTTCTACATACTGCGGTAACAATTCAATACCAAGGTAATTTCTTCCCTCCTGAATGGCTGCCAGTGCTGTTGTCCCACTGCCCATAAAACAATCCAGAACTATATCTCCAGGAGAGGTTAATAGTTTGATTACGCGCCTGGGTAATTCAATGGGAAATTTTGCTTCGTGGTCATCATTGGCGCGTACGGAGGGAATCATCCATACTGCGCGCGAGCCCCAGCTGCCCCATTCTTCGTTTGTCAGCTTACTTCTATCAATCACAGTTATCCCAGGTTTCCAGAAGAAATAGAGATACTCAAACTCATCGACAGAACGATAGGATAATGTATGCCATTTTGAATTTTCCCATGCTGCATCTTTCACCCAGATGCGCCGATCATAAAGATAAAGATTTGCTAGAGAAGCTGCATTTTCAATCATTCCCCCAACTAAGTGAACACGTGTCTGGCAATCATACTTACCACCGCGAATATTATTACCGTTAAGCCGGCGATCTATAGTTTGCTCGCTACAGCCAAGAAGTGCTGCAAGCTGGTAGCGATTGTAATACGGATAGGCGGCTTTGGCCGCCAGTACATCTTCTCTTGTCACATCTGCTCGCTGGCGGCGTAGATTGACTGCTTGAAAACGAGGCATTGTAGGATCAGGGAAAGCAAGTATATCAGCAATATTCACAACAAGAAATCCACCCGGTTTGAGTATGGGATAATGTAAACCAATCACCTCTCTTAATAAGTCTACCCACTGCTCGTAGGACATATCTTTTTCATAATCCTTGCCTACATGATAAGGAGGTGACCATACACTACAAGTAATGGAATCGGGTTCAATCTGGCACAGTAACTCACGTGCATCTCCAACGTGGATCTGGTTAATCTCTAAAGACATTCGGTGCTTCCTCCGTCACTTGTTTACAATTGAAAATAGCATAAAACGAGAGAATTGTAAATCATGCCTGATCGCATTTTGTTGCTATCCACTTGACGACCACCTACTACGGGCGTATGCTTGACGAGAGTCTAAGCACGCCATGCAGAGCTAGTATCTTCATTCAAAGAAAGCACAACAGGCGCGTGGTTTTAAGATGAGACAATAACCCACAAAAGAAAGGATACTCTCTATGACCCAATTAGAAAGTTACATGACAGAGCATGAAGCCCGCTTTCTGGACGACCTGAAAGGTTGGCTGCGCATCCCCAGCATCAGCACGCTGCCGGAGCATGCCGGCGATATCCAGTGGGCCGCGGAATACGGCGCGAACCAGTTGCGCGGCATCGGTTTTGATAACGTCGAGGTAATCAAGACGCAGCATCACCCGCTCATCTATGGTGAATGGCTCAAAGCGCCCGGCAAGCCTACCGTTCTCATTTATGGGCATTATGATGTGCAGCCGGTCGATCCCATCGACTTGTGGAACACGCCACCGTTTGAGCCAACCATTCGTGGCGATAATCTGTATGCGCGCGGCGCGTGCGATGATAAGGGCCAGACCATGCTGGTATTCAAAGCCCTTGAATCGCTGATGGCCGTCAATGGCAAACTGCCCGTCAACGTCAAAGTGTTGATCGAGGGCGAGGAAGAGGCCGGCGGCGAATCCATTGACCAGTATGTCAGGGCGCATCCTGAGCGCTTGCAGTGTGATGTGGCTTTTATTTGCGATACCGGTATGCCCTCCAAAGACATTCCCGCGCTCGTCAATGGACTGCGCGGCATCGTCTATACCGAGGTCGAGGTGCGCGGCGCGAAACGCGACCTGCATTCGGGCGAATTTGGCGGCGTGGCTCCCAATCCACTGCACGCGCTGGCGCTGATCATCAGCGGTCTGAAAGATGCCCAGGGGCATATTCATATTCCCGGCCTGTATGACAAGGTGCGCCAGCCTACGCAGGCGGAAAAGGAGTTCTGGCGGAACGATCCGCTGCATATCAACGAGTCGCTGCTCGAAGAGATGGGGGTCTCACAGTTCTCAGGTGAGAACGAATATCCGCCTATGGAGCGCATCTCTGCCCGCCCGACGTTAGAGGTGCACGGCATCAGCGGCGGCTTCACGGGCGAGGGCGCTAAGACGGTCATTCCTGCCGTCGCCAAAGCCAAGATCAGCCTGCGCCTGCCCGCCGATTTGAAATCGGACGAAGTCTTTACGCTCTTCGAGCGGCGGGTGAAAGAACTGGCCCCGGCGGGAGTGCAGGTTTCCGTTCAGAATATACACGGCGGTGAAGGCGTGCTATTCCCGGCGGACAGCGCGCCCATCCAGGCGGCGGCGAGCGCGCTGAAGGAAGTATACGGCAAAGAGCCGATTTTCTTGCGCGAAGGCGGCTCCATCCCCATCGCGGCGCTGTTCTACGAAATCTTGCGCGCCTCTGTCGTTATGATGGGCTTTGGCCTGCCGGACGATAACCTGCACGCGCCCAATGAAAAATACTCGCTGTCCCAGTTTTACAAGGGCATTCGCACGGTAGCTAGCTTCTTGCAGAAGCTAGGCGAATAATAGGTATCCACGCAGAATTACGCTCAGCGGGCGTAATTCTGCGTGGATACCTATTATCTCAATCCCTGTTCATCCGCGATCTTCGTCAGCTGGTTGCGCACTTCCCATAGGTCGGGGTAGAAGACATCTTTCAGCGTGAGTTCGAGCAGTTCCATCGGGGTGCCACCGGTGCCGACGGAGCCTGGGCCGATCATGCGCCGCGCCAGCTTGAAATGCTGGGTGCGGAACATCTGGAACACCTCGTCGTAATCGGTCAGCGCCTCGGCCAGCGCCATCAGCAGCGGATACTTATCCGCGTGGATATATACTTCTGGCAGTGTGACATGCTCGTGTTCGAGCAGCGCGACAAAATCATTCCATAAGAGCGGCGAGATGGTCATCAACGCGTGGAAGCCGGGTGAGTCCGTGCCCGCGCCATCGCCCAGCACCTTGCGGAAGCCATGGAAATCCCAGGGCGTCATCGTCTCCAACATGCGCAGATTAGCCAGCATCAGGTGTTGTGTCTTGATTACGCGATCCATCAGGCGCAGGGCCGGGGGTATATTGAACTGCTGGAGCAGCGTGCGAATGGTGCGCAGCTCGAAGGCCGATTCCTTCCACCACAGCTCGAACACCTGGTGAACCACCTGAAACTGTAACTCGTCATGATGAGCTAACTCGCTCTCAGGCTTCTGCAGCGAGAGGAGTTCTTCTGTACGCAAATAGCGCTCGTACACGCTCTCTCCGGGCGCGCGTTTCGCCTTATGGGGAGCCATATTCTTTACCATAGGATAGCGGTTCCTTCCTTCTCTGGAATGCCAACAAAGACTCCGGCGTCTATCTATCAAAAGCATATCACACAACCCTCAAGAGGGTAAGGGTAGAATTATCCGTAATCTTTTCGCTTTCTCATGAATTCTGACAACCGAATCGGGCAATCGGAACCCAGGTCACCCCGTCCCTACAGTAACCTTTTGCAACAAATCTGGGACTTTAGAATAGATGTAGGGGCATACCCTTGTGGTCGCCCTCCGATTTCTCTGAACAGGATCAACCATGGAAGCTCTACCATCGCTGGTGATAGCCGCTCAAAATGGAGACCTGGACGCTTTCGCACAAATCGTGCGGCGTTTCCAGGGCATGGCTTTCACACTGGCATACGCCAACTGGCCGAGGACGTGGCGCAGGAAGCCTTTATCGAGGCATACCTGAACCTGCCGAAGTTGCGCGAACCTGCTGCTTTCCCTGGTTGGTTCCGGCGCATCGTCTTCAAACAGGGAGATAGAGTAGTGCGCGGCAAGCACATTACAACCGTACCGCTCGAGCCTGCAACGCCTTTTGATATCCCACTGGAAAGTCTCAATCCGGCGCATGTGGCTGAACATTCCGAGATGCAGGACTTCGTGCGCAGGGCAATAGAGACGCTTCCCGAACACGAGCGCATCGTCACGCTGCTTTTCTACGCCGGTGACTACACGCTCAAAGATATCTCCGCCTTCTTAGAGATACCGATTACTACCGTCAAAAAAAGACTGTACGATGCCCGCAAAAGGCTGAAGGAGCGCTTGATGGATGAAGTAGGCGATACGCTGCGAGGACAGCAAGCAGGCTCGCAACAGTATCCGGACAAAATACGCCTGTTCATCAACATTCGTCGCGGCGACTTTGATGCAGTCAAGGCGCAGGTCGAACGCGATCCAACGCTTGTGACGGTGAAGATGGCCTGGGATTTCACGGCCACACTGCGCTACCAGGTCGTGATACCAGTCGGAAATACTGCCCTGCACGAGGCAGCGGCGCGGGGCAATGTTTCTATTGCCGAACTGCTCATCGATTACGGAGCGGACGTCAATGCCACGACACGCAGTAGTCTTACACCGCTGTATAACGCGATTTTAGGACATCATACCGCTATGGTGCGACTCTTGCTGGCGCAGGGCGCGAATGTCAACACTGCCATTGCCAATGGGCTGGCTCCATTGCATCTCGCGGCCATGAAAGGCTATAGAGATATTGCGGCGCTATTGCTCGACAACCGGGCGCAGGTAAACGCGCAGAGCCGCGCAGGTCGGACTCCTCTACATTGGGCAGCAATCAACGGGCATGGAGCAATTGTACAATTGCTGCTGGAAAAAGGGGCAAATCTCGAAGCCCGCGACGAGTTGGACCGGACACCTCTGGATTGGGCGCTTGTGAGTGGCTGATTTGATTGAGAAAAATCATCATTGATACAGGAAAGGAACGATCATGAATAACGATACAATGATTGCGGATGTCGAACACCTGCTGGGACGTGTAATCAACAGCCAGGGCGAGCCAATTGACGGGCGTGGAGCAATCTCCGCGCCGGCCCGTTTACCGTTGTATGATTTCAGGACAGGCGAAACGAAGGGTGGAATTACGCCAGTTTCGCTGTTTGAGACAGGCATCAAGGTTGTTGATCTGCTCGCGCCTATGCCTCGAGGTGGCATTACTGCGATGCATAGCATGCCGGGAGTCGGAGAAGTCGTAGTGCAGCAAGAGATAATCCATAATCTCACAACGCATTACGATGGCTATGTAGTGGGTGCCGGTATGGATGAGAGCTTATACGGAGCCAGCGAACTGATGGCGCCGCTCGAAGAACTATCGGACAGGCAGAAATTGGTGGTCGTCTTCGAGCAAATGAGCGATTCGCGGCAAGTTCTTGAGCGCATCCTTCGCACCGCGTTGACGATTGCCCGCGAGCTTCGCAAGCAGGGACACGAAGTAATGTTCGTGGTCGATAAGAATATTGTAGCCAGGGCAGGCGGGCCGATACTGAATGCGCTAAAGCGTGCGATTCAGGAATATGGATTGATCGCGCTGTTCCTCACTCGCCAAGAAGAGGACGGTAACGCGCCAGGTGACGAAGAAAATGATGCATCGATTATCTCCGATACACGCATCTTTTTTCGCCGCGAACTGGCGAAACAGGATATCTGGCCCGCCGTAGACCGCATAGGATCAACCTCTCATTTACTCAGTAGGGGCGGCTTGCCTCGCCCGGCCACGGTAGGTGACGAATCTTCTCCACTTACCGGAGAGCATAAACAAATAGCGCAACAGGTACGAGAACTGCTGCAGCGTTTTGACCTATCACAAAGCTCAGCTGGAGATCAGCAGGTGGTGGGCCGGGCGCAGCGCGTACAGAAATTTCTGACCCAGCCCTTCTTTGTAGCCGAGGCATTTACGGATATCCCAGGCGAATTTGTTCCGCTCGCCGGCACCTTACAAGGCTGCAGGGAAGTGTTAGAGGGCCGTTATGATGATATACCTGTAGAGGCTTTCTACTTCACCGGCACGATTGAGCAAGCGCTGGCGAAAGCACGTCGAGGCATATCCCAATGAGAAGTACTCCGTGATTACCCATAAGCCGGTCAGGGATTCTGAGCGCGGCTCAGAATCCCTCGCGCGTGCTCCCGAGGCAACCCGGGAGCACCCTCATCCTGGGAACTTCCGAGTAATCTCCAACTCTCTCCAGGCCGCCCTGGTTTGTATCCCATGTTATACTGTTGCATATGGCCTCTCCGATGATCTTTGTGATAGAAGCAGATAGGAGGTATGCAACATATGTTGGTGCCACGCGCTGTCGTTTTCGATTTAGGTGGTACGCTGCTGGATTGGCCAGATTGGGAGGAAGGCGTGATCCGCAGTTGGGGACAATCCTACGATCAGCTTGTTGCCAGCGTCCCCGGCAACCATTGGCCCGAACGTGATACCTATATTCAGGCGATGTGCGAGGCCGAACAGGCCCACTGGCGGCACGTGGTCGCCGAGCAATGGAGCGGCCCTCCCTCTTCGTTGATCAGCGAGGGATTTCGCCTGCTCGGTCTGCACGCCTCTGAAGCAGAGATACTGGCCGCTCTCGATGGGTACGCCCGCGCGGTCGATGGCTGGGCAGAGGTTTCTCCTGATGCGCGAGAGACACTGCAGTTACTGCGGGAACGCGGATATCGCATCGGATTGCTCTCGAATACGTGGTGGGCCGCCGAATGGCACAATGCCGACCTTGCCGCCCATGGTCTGAGCGGGTTGTTCGATGAGATGGTTTACACCTCGGATTTGCCGCACTCTAAACCACATCCGTCTGTATTTCTCGAAGTCGCAGAGCGCCTTGCCGTAGAACCCGCCGCCTGTGTGATGGTGGGAGATCGCATGATAGATGATATCGGAGGCTCCCTGGGAGCCGGTATGAGCGGGGTGTGGAAACAGACGGATCATGCCTGGCCCAAAGCGGAGCACATTATTCCAACAGCTGTGATCGCTCATCTTGCCGAAGTGCCTGGATTGCTTCGTGGATGGGGGGGAAAGTAATCACGCTGGAACTTTTTTCTCATCTAGCACGTTTTACATGGTAGGAGATATGCTCTTCCTATGGGTCTGGTACTCAGGAGACTGGGAAGAGGGCGACCTCCAGGGTACGCCCTTACAACGCTAGACTCTTCCTAGGGGTTTGGTACTCAGGAGACCTATTTTCATTTCAGTACATACACCTATCATATACTACACATCTTTACGCCGGAAGGGGGGCGTATGCAAAGCGAGCATCAATCTCAGAGCAAGGATGTCACTGACCAGGAAGCAAAAACAACCAGGGTAAATTCAGCTTCATCTACGACTTCTTCCCATATCGTCACCGCGGATGCGGTACAGGCGGAAGAGGTTCCAACTATCCCTTTAGGGTCGCTGCAAACGCTCAGCACCTTGCAGCCCGAAGTTTCCGTGCATGCGCTTGACTCAAACGCTGCAATGGCTATGCCTGCTCCTCTGGTTGTGCAACCGTCAGAGTATCGCCGCGGCCTCGGAGAATGGCTGCAGCTATGGTGGGCAGGTATTCGTCCTGGCTACCTGCCGCTCTCGCTGCTTCCGGTTATTTTAGCAAGCGCGCTGGCATGGACGCAGAGCGTCTCTACTCGTACACCGCGTGGGACTTTTCATCCCTTACGCTTCGTCGTATTGCTGATCGCCGTCTTGCTGCTGCAAGCAGGCGCCCACCTGGTCAACGATTATTATGATCACATCCGGGGTATTGATAGAAGTAATTCTCTAGGCCCGGGTGGATTGATTCAGCAGGCGCTAATTACTCCCAGGCGAGTCCTCTCCCTGGGGTTGGCTGCCCTCGTTTTAGGAACGGCGCTGGGTATAGTCGTGGCGACGGCAGCCGGTCCTCTCTTCCTGGTATTTCTGCTTGTAGGCGTGCTGTGCGCGTATTTCTACAGTGCCACTGCGCGGGCGTTGTCTTCGTTGGCATTAGGCGAATTGGTAAGTTTCTGTATCTTCGGCCCTCTACTCGTCCTGGCATCTTATGTGGTGCAGACCGGCCAGGTGAACCGGACGGCGCTGCTCTATAGCCTCCCTCTGGGTCTACTGGCGGCCGCGGCCATCCTTAGCAATGATATGCGTGATATTGAAAGCGATTCCCAGGCCGGTAAACACACATTGGCCTACATCCTGGGACTGAAGTGGAGCCGGGCGCTCTATGTCCTGTTGCTGTTTGGAGCTTACGCCCTGGTGATTGCCTTAGCAGTGCCACACGGCGCGCCGCATCTGCTGCTGATCGTATTGTGGACACTGCCGATGGCGATGGTGGCGCTGACGGGTGCTATACGCACACAGGCCACCGCCGGCTTCCATCTTGTCATGCGCGAGACGCTCAAAATCGAAATCTACTTTACGCTCTTACTCGTGGCCGCGCTGGTCGTTTCTGCCCTCCTGGGCATTCTTCCTCACCTCGCTCTCACTATTGCGTAAGCAAGAAGAAAGATCGGCAGGGCCGTGCCTGGGTTTTCTCCCCTCGTTTCCTGGCAAGAAAAATTCGTTACGCTCAGCACCATTTACAAGGATGGAACACTGTGTTACACTGCCTGTGAGGAAGTGGGCCACTGGTGGCTGTTATTTCGACCGTAGGGACGCAACGAAGCAGAAGGTAATGCATTTCAATTCGTCCGTCCACTTTAAAGGAGGGTACTTCTATGCCTGGCTGGGAAGATGAACTGGCCGAGTTGTTACAAGAGCTAGGGGTCACGCAAGAAGAACCCAGAACCCAGCGCCGACCGGCAAGTAAATCGGTATGGCGGAATATCAAACGCCGCTCGCAAGCAAGTGAGGCTCTTATTTTTGGCGATACCGAAGATACTGCTGATATCGACAGGCTCAATGATGTTGGAGATATCGAAGATGGGGATGAAGACGACGAGGTGTGGTTAACCGATCTCAGCTTGATGCGCCGCGAAGTGGACTCGATTGTACGCCAGGTCATCCACCTGATGCAGCGCGGAGACCTGGACGAAACCCTCAAAGATGACGTGATGGTGGTGCTGCGCGCACTGCGACGGCGTGCCATGGTCACAGAGCAGGCGGCTGCGAGCGAGGCCGCTTATATAGAGGCGGCCGCCGCCATGTTGCATTTCTGCCGTCTCGTGCTACAGCTAAGTGAGACCGCTATCGAAGACCTGTGACCTGGCGCCTGGCCTCCAGGCACGTCACGCCCTTCGGGCCTACCTCGGCGCTGTGACGTGTGCCTGTGGGCAGAATCATGCAATCGCCTGGCGAAAGATCGATGGCGCGCTCCGCCTCAGGCAGATCCGGCAGTATGAAGCGGATGGAGCCGCGTACACAATACAAGACTTTTTCATAGGTATGACTATGAACGGCGTAGGTATCGCCGGGAGCATTCGACCACGAATACGGCGACAACCCTTCCTGTTGCATGCGCCTGCGCAATACCTGTTCTTCGGGCAATGCCGTTTCTTGCCAGCGAATGATCTGCATCTCGTTCTTCCCTCCTCAAATATAAACTTTCTCCTAGTATACCTTACGCGTGTAAAGAATTTGTGATAGCAATACAAAAAATGTGTGAAAGAGGTAATATTTTTCTCTTGCGATTATCCTCACACGAAGGTACAATAAAAGCTGGACCCCCACCAGTCTTCGCCGGCCGCTCGGAAAGGAGATCGTCTACTCATGAGCACGACACAGAGTGCCGCCACACTCTACCAGTTACAGCAACTCGATCTCGAATTAGAACGCCTGGTTGCTGAGCAACAAACCCTGGCAGCTACCTTACAGGCAAATACACAGTTGAAGAAATTGCGCACGGATCATGCCAGGGCACAACAGGAACTTCGCGCCGGTTTACAGGCGCAGAAAGATGCGGAATGGACGCTTGAGGAGTTGAACCGCCGCTTGAAGACACAAGAACAACGCCTCTATAGTGGCAGTATTACAAATCCCAAGGAGCTGGCCACCTTGCAGCAAGAGGTACAGCACTTGCACGCGCAGCAGAGCCGCCAGGAGGAAATAGCGCTTGAAATCATGGAAACGGCAGAAGCGCTACAAGAGACAGCCGACCGTGCTACGAATGCGCTACAACAGGCAGAGGAAGAATGGACCAGGAGCAATGCGGCGGGACTGCTACGTCGCGACCAATTGGAGACAAAACGCCAGGAGCTACAAGCAAAGCGAACGCAACTCGCTGCCATGATAGATGCTGAACTCCTCAAACGCTACGATGCCTTGCGCCGCTCGAAGCAGGGGCGGGCGATCTCCAGGATCGAGCAGAATTCGTGCCAATGGTGCCGCGTCATCCTTACCCCCAGCGAAATGCAGCGTGTGCGCGCCAGTTCAGAACTGCAGGCATGCAGCAACTGCGGGCGCATTTTGTATTACGACCGCCACGTTGAGAAAAGCCAATCTTGACAGCTATGATATGCTAATGTTGCGCCGATGTAGCTCAGCTGGTAGAGCAGGCGATTTGTAATCGCCCGGTCGCGGGTTCGAGTCCCACCATCGGCTTAAAGTTCCTCATCTCCACCAGAAAAAATCTCAAAATCTCTGCTTCCCTTTACTTTTGAGTTTTTACGGGTTATACTTTTCTATGTAGATAACACACTCGATGAGAACGAATAGTTTTCTCACCATTATATTGCGCGAGAAGGGTGCCTGAACAACCGTATTCGCAAATAAGTAGTGACTATGATAGTGGGGGCTATCGAGCAGCGCGAGGTGCCAGAAAAGGAGGAATCCGGCTCAACGCACCTTGTGATATCAATTACCCTTGTTTCACTGAGAGGCTCTAGAGCTACCCGCATATTCGTTTATGCCAGGTACTGTCCTGCCACTCTCATGAAAGGCCCTGCATAGCCGCCCCGTATGTATGCTCAGCTTAAGGGTAAGAAGAAGTCTTGCCATCCAGCTATGGCATCATCTCTGCTGATTATCCCCACATTTATAGTATAGATCGTTTGTCTATGTGTCCGGTTGTCTCTCATTGGTAGTCAGGTATTTGGAGGAAACAAACTCATGAAAAAGATCATCAGTGTCCTGGGGGCTCCTCTGTTCATCGGCATGCTCCTGCTGGTGGCTTTTGCGGCGCCCGTAAGCGCGCAAAGCAACGCGAATCCGGGCTTTAGGCTGCCAAACAGCCCTGTTTCGACAAGCGTCCTGATCGCGCAGGGCATCCGCAATGGAACCATCCATCTCAAGGGTGGTGCTCCTGGCGGAGATATCTCCTCGGATCTCAGGTGCAAGCCCGCTCCTTGCGCGTTCAAAGACAGGCAGGTTTCAGAGGGTGGACGGCCCGTCAATGAAACGCCGATAGCGGCCAATCCCAAGAACAATAAAGATCTGCTGGCAGGAGCTAACGACTATAACTGCTCCAATCTTCAGGGCTTCTATAGTTCGAGCAACGGTGGTAAGAAGTGGAGCACCTTCTGCATGCAGAGCTATGCCGGCGGTTCGGGTGATGGCGATCCGACGGTTGGCTACGATCTGAATGGCAACTCCTACATTGGAGGCATCGATGTCGGTACTCCTGACGGCAGCGACATCATTTTCCAGAAGTCTAGCGATAACGGTAAGACCTGGAGCGCTCCGGCCCCTGCCGTGAAGCCGCTCTTCTCCGGAGGACTGACCGACAAAGACTGGATGCAGATCGATGACAACCCCAGTAGCCCATTCGCCAATGCCATCTACATCTCAGTTTCACAGTTCAACTCAAGCGAGACCGGAGATGCCATCTCAGTGTCGCATTCGGATGACGGTGGCAACACCTGGAAGACCGTGCAGGTAGACACGGTGCAAAACCTGCCCAATCTTGACCAGTTCAGCGACCTGGCCATTGGCAAAGATGGCACCGTCTATGTCAGCTGGATGCGCTGCCTGACCAGCGGCCCGGCAGGCGACTGTGGTGGCACAAAAGTGGACGAGCTGGTTTCCAAATCGACCGATGGCGGCAACACCTGGAGCAACCCGGTCATCATCGCCCAGGTTCAGCTTGTTCCCGACAGCTGCGGCTGCGCCTACTATGGCAATATCCCCAATACCAGCGAACGGGTTAGCAATATCCCTGCTATTGATATCGATAACAGTGGCGGCGCTCATAACGGCAACCTCTACGCGGTATTCTATAACTGGACCGGCAGTCAGATGCAGGTTGAGGTGGCTACCTCAACCAACGGTGGCGCAACGTGGGGCGCGCCGGTACGTGTGACGAACGCAGTCAACGATGAGTTCTTCCCCTGGCTAACCGTCAGCGCAACCGGCGTTGTCGGCGTCACCTGGATGGACCGCCGCAACGATCCCAACAACCTCTCCTATGAGGAATTCGGCGCCCTCTCGACCGATGGAGGAGCCACTTTTGGAACCAACTACCAGCTGGCCTCCAAGCCCTCCAATCCGCATAATGACGGCTTCGGTGGCTCGTTCATCGGTGACTACACCGGCAACTACTGGGCCGGCAAGAACCTGTATGCCGTCTGGACGGATACTCGTACCGGCAATGACCAGGAGTTCATTGGCGGCATTAAGAGTAAATCGTAGTAAGGTACCAGGCCGGCCCCTACTGGCCCGGTCATAGTAAAGGGCGAGTCGCGCAACGGGGCCGTGATTCGCCCTTTCTCTTGCAATCAATCCTCCAGGACGCTACACTAGAGGCGATAAAGTTACAGGCAGGAGATTGCAGGTGCTTGCAGACAACCATCCACAAGCGCAGGGGAGCCATAGTTATACTACGCCAGAAAAATTGGCCGGGCAGATGACGGCGCTTGCGCATAAAATTCGCGCGCTTCTCATCGCAGCTTTTGAGAATGGCACGTGTTCCTGCACCCTGCAAAGCCTGTTCGAGGCATGCAAATGGGAGCTACAATCGAACCTGGCAATAGCCGATTTCGCCGATCTCTCCGCCCAGGCAATTACCTATGGGCTCTTTGCTGCATACGCTCACTCCTATATCTCAGCTGATCAGCGAAGCGTCCAGGCATCAATGGAGGAAGCGGTATGCCGGCTCCTCCAGAATTTACCGCTGAACAGGACTTTTCCCGACGAGATTTTCGCTGCAATTATGGAAAGGGACGCGGGAAGCGAAGCGCTCAATAGCCTGGTCAGCGAACTTATAGCATTGTTTAAGCAGGCACCTGTTGATGATCTGCTGGCTCCTGATAAGCGGAAAGTTCAGCAGCGCGAACCCCTCATGCATTTCTATGAAACGTTCCTGGCGCAGTATGATCCACGACTGCGCGGTAAGCGCGGCGTTTACTATACACCGCAGCCCGTCGTCTCCTATATTGTGCGCTCAGTAGATACCCTTTTACGTTCTCAATTTGGCCGTTGCAATGGTTTGAGCGGCGCATTCCCTCTGCTGGATGAACCACGGATGCTGCTGCTTGACCCCGCCTGTGGCACAGGAGCATTTTTGTCTACCGCCATAGACCTTATGCGCAAGCCATATCGAGATGCAGGTAATCCTGACATGTGGCGGGAGTATGTACGGGAGCAGCTCTTGCCGGGCATCGTGGGCTTTGAATTGTTGCTGACCCCCTACCTGATCGCGCACCTCAGCCTGAACAGGCAACTGGCAGCGCTCGATTTACCGGAGGCTGAACGCCATAACTTTTCTTATCATTGCGAGGACGGCGAACACCTGGGCATTTATCACGGCAATGCGCTGGAAGAACTTGTTTATGAACGAGGGGACGAGGGCAGGGACGATCTGCTGCCCCTACAGGCCCCGATTATAGTTGTACTCGGTAATCCACCGTTCGCGGGGCATTCGAGCAATAAAGGTAAATGGATCGTTTCATTGCTTGATGCATATAAGGATGGCTGCCCTGAGTTGAAGAAACCGGCGCAGGCGAAATGGTTAAGTGATGACTATGTAAAATTCATACGCCTTGCCCAGTGGTATGTTGAGCAAACGGGACGGGGTATCGTCACGTTCGTGACGAATCATAGCTACCTGGATAATCCCACCTTTCGAGGCATGCGCCGCAGCCTGCTACAGGCTTTCGACGATATCTACATCCTTGACCTGCATGGCAACAGCAAGAAAAAGGAGCGCACCCCCGGCGCTTCGAAGGATGAAAACGTTTTCGATATCCAGCAGGGAGTGGCCATTAGCATCTTTGTGAAATGGCGCGAGGGACACAAGGATAGTTTTGCTACAGTCCATCACGCAGACCTGTGGGGATTGCGAGAAATTTACCAATCGGATGCGCAGGGCCAACCCATACTGGCCGGCGGCAAGTACGATTGGCTGGCTAAAAACGACCTCGCCAGCACAGATTGGACCATCATCAAAACGGAGAAACCGCTCTATCTCTTCGCGCCACAAGATACGCAATATCTTGAGGAATACGAAACGAGATGGAGTATTCCGGCTATCTTTCAATTGGGCGGCGACCCCGCGCCCGGCATGATTACCTGTCACGATGATTTCGCGATATCCTGGAGTAAAGATGAGGCCGCGCAAAAAGTCGAGCGCTTGCTGGCAACCGCAACGGAGGCCGAGGCGCGGCAACTCTTCCGCCTGTGCTCGCAAGATCAGTGGCAATACGACCGCGCCAAAATGGAACTGGCACAGGAGAACTGGCGCCAGGACATCGTTGAAGTTCTTTACCGCCCTTTTGATAGACGCTGGACGGTCTTCAATCGCTCTGTCGCGGTTCACAGGCGCGAGCGTGTAATGCGACACATGCTGCGTGACAAAAATATCGGCCTGGCGATTGGACGAGCCGGGCAGGTTATTCACTCCGGGCAATGGGATATTGTATTCTGCACGCGCTATATCACTGAATTCAATCTTTTCCGCCGTGGTGGAAACTATCTCTTCCCGCTTTATCTCTATACTCCGGCAGGCGAACGCCGTGCGAACCTCGCGCCGCAGTTCATCAAAGAACTATCGGCTTGCTTAAGCATGACCTGGCGGCCAGAGGGGCATGGTGACCTGCAGCGAACGTTCGGGCCAGAAGATGTCTTTGCCTACATCTACGCAATGCTGCACTCTTCCAGCTATCGAGAGCGTTACGCGCCATTCCTGAAGCGCGATTTCCCGCGTATACCGCTGACCTCGAACGCCAATCTCTTTCGCGCATTTTGCCATTCTGGCAACACACTACTCAGTCTCCACCTGATGGAGGATTTTCAAAAGAGCCAGGATAGGCCTCTATTCCTACAAGGGAGTAATGTTGTTGAGATAGTGCGCTTCGAACGCGATAAGGCTAGTAAGAATGAAGCGAAAGGGCGTATCTGGATAAATGCCACCCAATATTTCGCGGATGTGCCATTAGACGTGTGGATGTTTTCCATCGGCGGCTACCAGGTTTGCCAGAAGTGGCTGAAAGACCGCCTGGGGAGGAGGCTCGGGGATGATGAGATGGCGGGGTACCGGGGGATTATCGCAGCATTGAGGGAGACCGTTGAAATCATGGGGCAGATTGATATAGCGATTAAGGAGCGGGGCGGGTTTCCAATTTCCACCTGACCCTTTTTCTTACAGCCACCGTTGCCTCGTCGCCACCACCGCGGCTTGCGTCCTGTCTTTCACCTGCATTTTCTGCATGATGTGATGCACGTGCGATTTCACTGTCTCGATGCTGACCGAGAGCTTTTGCGCAATTGCGCGATTGGTTGCTCCTTCGACCAGCAATTGCAGCACCTCGCGTTCGCGCCTTGTCAGGATTCGCGACGACTCCCCAAGCGGGAATCGGGCCTTCACGGTTGTTCCTCTGCCGGGTTTGCTCGCTACCTCTAATATTCCTCCGGCCTGTCGCACGCGCTCCCGCATCGTTTTCAAGCCGAAGGTGACTGTCGTTGGTCGCGCATGAAGGTCTTTTCTTGAGTGACCAATGGCGGGTTTCCTGGTAGAGCCTTCTGTTACTTGCTCTGCGCTGAAGCCGGCGCCATTATCGCTTACTTGCACGATGAGCAGCCCGGTCAACGCGCGAATGCGAATCGTTACATGCGTGGCATTGGCATGTTTGCGCACATTATTGAGCGCCTCCTGAATCAGGCGGTACACAGGCACCTCCAACGAAGGCGGGATATCCAGATTTTCTATCTCATAATCAACCTTAATCGTGGCTTCGTTCTGCCTGAACTCTTGCAACAACTCTCGTATAGCTTTCGCAAAACCCTGTTCCTCCAATTGCACTGGCAGGAGCGATGAAATGCCATGGCGCAAATCCTTCAGTGTGTCAATCAGCACATCACGCGCCCTGCTCAGTTCTCGCTGAGCGGTCTGGGGCTGTCGCTCGTATATACGTCGCACAAGTTCAAGTTTATGAATCACATGCGCGATATTCTGGGCTATTCCATCATGCAGATCACGAGCGATACGGCTCCGCTCCTGATCGATAGCGGTCCGTATTTCGGCAGCATGTGCGCTAATGCCCGGTTGTTCTTCTTCCGGTTGTTGATATTCAACATCGTGAATTGATGTGCTTTCTTCCTCAAGGGCATCCTTCTCATTAGAAGCAGTAAGATAAGTGGAGAGCAGTGAGATGCAAATCAGCAAATCGCCTTCTTCAAGCGTTTGCATATCAATCGCTGCCTGTTCCGGACCGAAGGAGAGGACGAGCACACCCCGGGCATCGACTGCTGTTCGCCCCATTCCCACTGCGGTAACAATCCCAGGCCCGTCACGCCATATCCAATACATTTCTTCTTCAAGAGTGCGTGGATCACCATACATATCTGGAATGTACTGCAGTCCGGGTATACGCAGAGCAGAGCCAAAGAGCCCGTTCAATGGAACCTCAATGCGCTCAGCACGCTCTTGTGCCAATAACAGCTTATGAGATGCGCTCCTGTTCGCATGCATACGTCGTATTCTGCCTGAGGACCGCTGCCCCATGACCGGAGCATCTTTGCCAGGAAAACTATGGCGAGGAGAATGACCGCTGCGCTCCACAAGTACGAGCGCCCGGCGCTGCTTATGAAAGAGGAACAAGAGGGCTAATCGCGCGCCACTGCTCTTACGGGTATAATCCAGCAAAATCTTCCGTCCATGGACGACCGAAGGATCATGCTGTAGTTTCGCAACAAGTTGTAAGAGCATATTCGACACTGCCACAGGTTTCTCTCTCCAATGATGTATCTTCTTCTGTCTTCAGCATACAGGAAGAAAAAATAGGGGGAAGGGCCCCTTTTGCGCATTCGCCAGCTCTAAAAGGAGGAAGAAATCTGGCGGCGAGTGCGCAAAGGGACCCGGTAGAAAAGGGGGAAAGCGGGCGTGGAGGAGCGCCCGTGGTGGGACAATCTAAGAAGGGACACATTACAAGAGGACGGAGCACGCTGGCCGCGGGAACTGGCCACGCTCTTTACAGTTTGTAGCTTGCTTGCTATTCCCAAGTATAGCTGATCTTTTATAGAAAATCAAGCAAGCTGCGTGGCAAAATAGTACTAAGTATTTATATGGAGTCGATGAGCAGACACAAGATAAACTATCCTTTTACCGTGAGCCTGGTAAAAGAGCAGTTAAACTTGTCAATGATTTTTCGCGCCGGAAAAAATTTATTTATGAGTGAGGGTAGCCGACGTCGAGGATGGATGTTCCACCGGCGTTTTGTCTATCGTGAGCAGGGACCTCAATTCCGCATCGCTTACCACCTTGTTTGTCTCCGGATCAAAGATCACATTATCACGCGCACAGTAATACAGGCGATCATAATGCGCCATCGCCCGATCATATGCAGGTAGATATTGCGTCGATTCGTTATCGCCTTTTACCACCCGTAGAAATGCCATCAATGATAATACCAGAGCCACAACGATAGCAATCATCGTGATAATCACCTGAACCAGGTTCGCTGCTTCTCCTGTAGTTTCCGACCCGACCAGGACGAAAATAAAAAACACGCCAATACCAACCAGAAGTATCGCAGCTATCATATACTTGAGCATGGACACCGTGCCTACCGGCAATGTTGGCGGCGCCAGGCGCTCAACACCCGCCTCGTACGCTGTTTGTAATTTCTTTACTTGATCCGCCCGGTTGCATACCGGACAAAGTGGTTTCTGACTGATAGAAGATGCCATAATCTAAATAACCTCCTAGTCCTATCGTCTCTGTAGGGACAGCGCCAGGCGCTGTCCCTACAGAGACGATAAACCATCATTCTACTGCTAAGAAAAGCATATCACGAAGTCGTATATTCGACAATGCCAGGTAACTATTTTTTCGAGCTTCTAACCTCGAGATGCGCCGATCGCCTCCAATCTTTGATGAAGACTTTCGCCATAGTGTTAGAAGCCTTATCACCCGGATATATACAGAACAGTGGTAACGCTTTGCATTATACCAGAATTACTCTTCTATGCTATTCTGCTGATCCTTCAGGCTAGAGAAAATCGGGATCACCTTACATTTGACACGTAGCTCTCTACTCGCTACACTACATACATGTATGAAAACAGAGAGGAAGAGGTATGACGACACCGGCAGCAATCACTATCCTTGGCCTTGGTCCCGGCCGCTATGACGATCTCACCTTGCAAGCGCACGCGTTGCTCACCCAAGCCGCCAGAGAGGGACAAACGGTCTACTTTCGCACACTCATTCATCCTACCGTCGAACCAATCCGGCAGGCTTTGCCAGGTCTGCCCATCGAGTCTTTTGACTCTTTTTATGATGAGTCTATCGATTGGGATAGCCTTTACCAGCAGATTGCGGAGCAGGTCTGTTCGCTGGCCGTTCAATCGCCGGTAATTTACGCCGTGCCGGGTCATCCCTTAGTAGGAGAAGCCTCGGTGCAGCTCATAATGCGGATGGCGCGTGAACAAGGCCTCAGCACGAGTATCATTGCCGGCCTCTCATTCCTCGAACCCGTTTTCACGGCGCTAGAAATCGACCCGCTTGCAAAGGGCACGCAGATTCTCGATGCGACCAACCTTGCGGCGCTACGACAGGACGAGATAGCGGGCAAAATCATTCCTACCGCTCCTTTGCTGGTAGCACAACTCTATAACCGGCGTCTCGCAAGCGCGGTAAAACTGGCGCTCGGCGAGATTTACCCCGATGAATGGCGCGTAAAACTGGTGCGGGCAGCAGGCACCGGCGTTGGAGAAACCACTGCTGCGAACGACCAGGCAGTGATTGACATGCCGCTCTATGAACTTGATCGCAATCACTCCGCCAACCACCTCAGCACGCTTTACGTTCCGCCTGTGGATGAACTCACTGCGCTGCGGGTACCCGAAACGCTGCGCTACATCACGATGCGGCTGCGCCGCGAGCCTGACGGTTGTCCATGGGATCGACAGCAGACGCACGCATCCTTGATTCGTTACGTGCTTGAGGAGACATACGAGGTCATAGAGGCGATTGAAGAAAACGATATGGAGGCATTGGCGGGAGAACTTGGCGATCTGCTGCTCCAGGTGTACCTGCATTCCGAAATTGCGCGGCAGCACGAGGAATTTACGCTGGGCGATGTCTATGAACATGTCAATGCCAAGTTGATTCGCCGCCATCCTCATGTTTTTGGCCAGGTCGAGGTGGAGAACGCCGGTCAGGTGGTACAGAACTGGGAGGTCATCAAGCAACAGGAGCGCGCAGCTGCCGGTAAAGATGTGAAGACTGAAAGCGTGCTGGACGGCATACCAGCGGGCCTCCCTGCGTTGATGGTAGCGCAGGAATATCAGAAGCGTGCCACGAGAGTGAGTTTTGATTACAAAAACATGCAGCAGGTACTGGCGAAGCTGGAAGAGGAATTACAGGAATTGCAAGCGGCGGCTACACCCGAAGGGCTGCTTGATGAAATGGGCGATGTTTTATTCATCGCGGCTCGCCTGGCTCGCTCCTTACATGTTGACGCGGAAGAGGCGCTGCGTCATGCCAATCGCAAATTCCGCCGCCGTTTTCAGGTACTGGAGCAGCTTATTCGTGATACGGAAACTCCCTCTACGGCGTATACTTTAGAGCAATGGCTTGAGTTATGGAGAAAGGCCAAAGACTCAATACAGGCCGAATATTAAATAGAAACCTGATGTATCGCACTCCTGGAGATTGAAGATGCAGAAGCCATACACGATCATTCTGGCCCCAAATCCCTCGATTATGACGGGTCAGGGCACCAATACCATTGTTCTGGGCGATGGAGTCGAAGGGGCAACAGTTATCGATCCGGCGATAGACGATGTTACCTATCTCGACACCATTTTGCGCGCGGGAGCGGAACGCGGCGCTATCCGGCGCATTCTGATTACGCACGGTCACCCCGATCATATCGGGGGCATCAATGCTTTGCGCAAGCGCCTGGGTACCCATCTCGTGCATGTCTTTGCTTTCAGCCGGAAGGGTACGCCTGATATCGACGAAGAGGTTCCGGATGGGACAGTATTTCCGGTAGGAGATGATACGCTCCGCGCCATTCATACCCCAGGCCATCGCTTCGATCATCTGAGCTTTTACCTGGAAAAAGCGCGCATCCTTTTCGCCGGTGACCTTATTTCCGGCATCACGACCAGTGTGATCGCGCCTCCCGAAGGGGATATGCTGGATTATCTCAACTCACTCAAGCACTTACAAGAACTGGACATAGCAGAAATAATACCCGGTCACGGTCCAACCATTCGCGATCCACAGGCAAAGATAGTGGAGTACATCGCCCATCGCCGCCTGCGCGAGCAGCAGGTGATAGAGGCATTAGAAGATTTACCGCGCGGCACGAAAATTCCCGAGATCGTAAAACTCGTCTATACCGATGTTGATCCAAAACTGCACCCGATAGCTGCCTGGTCGGTAGAGGCCCATCTTATTAAGCTGGAACGCGAGGGATTGGCGGAAAGAGTAGATGATGGATGGGCATTGGTTGAGCCGACTGCTTGAAGGCGGTTGGAAGCTGTCCCTACTGCTTTCATTGCCCGATCCGATTGGCAAAATTCATCAGGTGAGAGCGGAATCTGTTGATTACCGCCTCACCAGCAACCTCAACGCCGTCAAGACGGATAGTCCCAGGAAAATCCAGCTGGCAATCGTCTGGTGAATATCGCTCAAAAGGATGCCGCCCGCCAGAGAGGCGGCAAACATGACTATCCAGGTGAGGCCGCTAAAAGAAGATGTTGTTCCATTGCTCATCCCGTTTACATAACCATTCCTTCTTCCACGCCTGCTGTTGCTCCGTGACCTGTGTTCGGGCAGACCTATATGAGCTTTCACTTCGAGTTGTCCGGCATCTATTTTGTTCAGCAACTGCTCGATTGAGCGTGGCAAGGTCAGTAGTATGCGTCCCGATTCCAGCAGTCGGTTCAAGAGCTGCTGGGCAGACTGACCAATACCCTCGGCATCAAGACCAAGAAATTTGCGCGCGTAAGGGGTTGCCACGTCAACAAAGTTGAAATCTGGCGCCAGGCCGGTTGCCACGCCTACCAGTGTACCGATTGCCTTTCCCGTAAAGGCGAATTGGGCAGGTATCTGAAATGGCTGGCCATATAACAATCGCCCCACCTCGTCAGATACCTCGGAGATATCGAGTTCGCGCGCCTCACCCAGTGTCATGCCATAGTACTGCTCCATCATGATCGAGATACCGCGCTCAATCGAGGCTATATTCGCGCCCTCGCCGATGAAGCCCAGGCGGCTCAACGCCTCGACCAGTCCATGCGAGTCGCGTGTGACAAAGCTCAAAAACAGATCCTTCAGAGCCTTCTTCATACTTTTGGTTAAAGAACCCACCATCCCAAAATCGACGAATTCGACAATAGGCCCTGCTCCTGCTGGCCCTTGTTTGACGAAAATATTTCCCGGGTGTGGATCGGCATGGAAGAAACCGGCCTCGAAGAACTGGTAGAAGTAAGTGTTGACTGTGCGCTTCGCCACCTCAAGACGGTCGATACCCGCAGCATCCAGCGCGGCATAATCGTTGATTTTGATCCCATCTATCCATTCCAGCACCAGGACGCGGCGCGTAACATAGTCTTCATATACCCTGGGAATAGAGATCGTCGGATCATCCTTGAACATCTCTTTGAACCGCTTAGCGTTCGCCGCCTCGGAGACAAAATCGATCTCTTCGTACACAGTACGTCGAAATTCGCGGTAAAAGCCCATCAGGTCGATGAACTCACCGGTGTCGACGAAGCGGTTGATTACCCAGATAACGAACTTCAGCGTGCTCAAGTCCATGGCTACAAGCTGCTCGATATTGGGCCGCTGGACTTTGATCGCCACAGTTTCGCCAGTTGATGCAAGCACAGCTTTGTGTACCTGGCCGAGTGAAGCGGCGGCAGTGGCCTTTTGCTCTAACACGCTGAAAACCTGCTCGACCGGCCTGCCGAGTTCCGACTCGATCACATCAACGATATGGCTGAACGGTTCCGGTGGCACTTCATCTTGCAACGAAGACAGAACCGCCAGCGCCCGATCCGGGAGGAGGTCGGCGCGAGAACTGAGGAATTGCCCCAGTTTGATCATGAGCACACCCAGCTTGATGGCCGTCTTGCGAAAAGCAATCAGCACCTCGATCAGCACGTCAACATTCGGTTGTACTTCATAGTTGCCCCGTGCGCGAGCGCGAACCACGCGCCGGCGTTCACGATAGATGACCCATATTGTCCATAAGAGCAGGCGTGAAACGCGCAGAAAGCGTACAATTTGTGAAAATCTATTTATTCTCGGAGTTTTTCTTCCCATCGAAATACCTTTCAATTCTATCTTAGCATATCATGTACGATGGATGGGGGATAGGGGTTCAATGGATAGGAGCGTTCCACATTGCGCTCCAATCTTCCACGTACTATGATTAAGAGTAGTAGTAAAACCCCTGAGAAAATCTAGTATTGGAGGTCTCCTTTGGAAAGTTGTACGTGCGGATACAATTTGTATGAAAACGATCTTTACGTGTCCAGTTCTTATGTCAAGGCTCGCTCCTTCTCGCTACCGGGCGATCAACCGCATTATGCCCCTGACCGCCCGGCCGACGACCAGCATATCCGGCTCGAAATTGTGCTTGACTTCGAGAACGAAACGGTGAGCGGGACCGCCTTTCATACCTTCTCTGTCCTCTATGAAGAGCTGAAGACCATCACACTGGACGCTGTAGAACTGCATATCGAGCAGGTCAGTTTGATGGATGGAACGCGCTTACAATATAACGCCGATGGCAAAAAGCTCACTATAACGCTGGATCATACCTATCATCACAGTGAAGAATTTACCATCGCCGTGCGCTATTCCGGAAAACCGCGCACAGGCCTGCATTTCGTCAAGCCCGCGCCGGAAGACCCCTCTCGCCCTGTTCAGGCCTGGTCTATGGGGCAACCGCGCTATGCCAGCTACTGGTTTCCCTGTCTTGATGCGCCAGGTGAACGCGCCACCAGCGAGATCATCGTCACCGTCCCGGCCAGGTTCCAGACCGTCTCCAACGGCGTTTTGCTGGATGTAACACACAATGATGCCGATTCCCGGTGGGGCGGGATACCTACGAAGACCTACCATTGGCGGCACAACATACCAACCGCGGCCTACCTGATCTCACTGATAGTGGGCGAATTTGCCGTCATTGAAGATTCCTTCAGGGGCAAACCCGTGCAATACTACGTCAGGCCCGACCGTAAGGACGATGCCCTGCTGCTGATGGGCAAAACGCCGCAAATGCTGCAATTCTTCTCGGAATATACGGGCGTTGAGTATCCCTATGAGAAGTACGCGCAGACGGTCGTCGAACTGTATACCGGCGCTATGGAGCATACAAGCGCGACCACCCATAGCTTTACCCTGCTCCTGGATCAGCGCGCCGCCCTCGATTTCAACACGGTCGCGGTCGTTGCCCACGAACTGGCGCACCAGTGGTTCGGCGACCTGGTGACATGCCGGGATTGGGCCAATGGCTGGCTGAACGAAGGCTTCGCTACCTACTTCGAGGAGCTCTGGACCGAACACGACCTGGGAAACGATTACTTCAAGCAGTCGATGCTCAACCTTAAGCAGCGCTATCTGGCAGAAGATCGTAACTACCGGCGTCCTATCGTTTATTATGTCTATTACGACCAGGGATTTGAGTTATTTGACCGGCACATGTACGACAAGGGTGCCTGGGTCTTACACATGCTGCGCCACCAGCTAGGCGATGCCGCCTTTCGCCGCGCTATTCATACCTATCTTGAACGACACCGCGAGCGCGAAGTTGTCACTGCCGATTTCGAACGCACCGTAGAAGAGGTCACCGGACATAGCCTGGAGCAGTTCTTCGAGCAGTGGGTCTATTCGGGTGGCTATCCAGAGTTTGAGGTGGGCTATGCCTGGGATAACGAGCACTCTATGGCAAAAATAAAGATTCGACAGGTACAAAAGGTGGATGATCTGACGCCCTGCTTCGTCACGCCTGTCGATCTTGCTTTTACGCTCCCATCATCCGGCAATCCTACCAATAATACCGGCACACTGCAAACGCACACTGTGCAGATGCGCGTAGTGGTTGGCGAGGATGGGCAAAACGAGCAGACCTTCTATTTCCCCCTGGAACGCGAACCCGTCATGGTGCGTTTTGACCCGGACGGCTGGCTGCTTAAAACGCTGAAATTTGAGCGTCCTGACTCCATGATGCGCTACCAGCTTGCGCATGATCCCGATATCCTGGGGCGCATTGAGGCCGCCGAAGCCCTTGGACAGAAAGGCGGCGAGGAAAATACCGCTGCTCTCGCAGTGGCGTTGCTCCACGACCCATTCTGGGCCGTGCGCGGGAATGTCGCCCAGGCCTTGAGCGACATTGGAACCGCGCAGGCGCAGGAGGCTCTTTTGCAAGGATTGCAGCAGCTTGATCCCACACAATTCTCACGCGCGCGCGCCGCAATCGCTACCGCTCTAGGAGCGTTTCAAGCGCCTGAGCAGGCGGAACTGGCGCAGCGCTCGGCCCAGGCGCTCAACACGCTGTTGGAGCAGGGAGATACCAGCTACCTTGTAGAGGCAGCGGCAGCGGAGGCGCTAGGAAAGACACGCACATCCGGTAACGTTGAACTGCTCGAAAAATTGCTGTCGCGCCCGACCTGGAATGCGACCGTCGAAAAGGGTATCCTCACAGGACTCGCGCTGTCAGGCGAAGATCGTGTTGTCGATCTTCTCAGTTCCTGGCTGGTAGGTACCCATCGCCATCCTACCGAGCGCCTCGCGGCTGCTTCCGCCATGGAAGCAATGGGCAAACATCGCTATCTCTATAGTGAAACGGCTTGCCAGCGAGCAATCACGGCGCTGTGTATGGCGGTTGAGCATGATAGCTGGCCGCGCGTACGAGCCGTTGCCGCGCTTGCGCTGATGCCGTTTGGCGATAAGCGGGCCATTGAGCCCTTAGAGCGAGCCGCAAGCCACGAAATCGAATCGCGCTCGAAGCGTAATATGCGTATCGCCGTAATGGCTCTCCGTTCTGGCGGCAGCAGCGATGAACAGTTAAAAGAGTTGCGGCAAAACCTGGATCGACTGCGCGAGGAGAACCGCAAGCTACAAGAGCAACTGAGCGCTCTGGAAGCGCGGATCTCCTGATTGCGGAGTACAGGCCGGGCTATGGACATTGACAAATAGACCGGCAGGCCGGTTTACCGGCCTGCCGCTGATTTATCGGCCCCGCGCCCCTGGCCGGAGTAGTTTACTAAAAACCATTATCGGCCTGCCGGAATTATCAACGAGCCTACTGTGCAGTTGCTACCGGTACAAACACATCGCCTTCGGAGCCGCAGGAGTTCACGTGTAGCCCATCATTTTTAAGCGCTGCGCTACCACATGTATACGTTCCAGTTGTATGCGGCTTATTGGGAGCAATATACATCTGAACTGTATCGGTTATAGTACACGGTCCGTTCTGGTTCTTGATTGTGAAGTTATGGATAGTTCCTGTGTCCAGGTTGCTTTGCGAATAGGTCAATACGGCAGGATGACAGGCTGCATAGGCCTGCGCGAAGCAGCTTTCGTCCCGTTTCGCAGTGTTTTCTTCAGTCGGTACCACGAGATCACGGATTGTATGCACAGTGCCGCAATTCCTCACCAGCGGCGGCTGTGCCGTAGGCGTCGTAGTAGGCGAGGGAGATGACTGGCTGCCAACGGTAGTGCCATTATAGCCACAGGCGCTCACTAGCGCCATGAGAAGCAAGATACTCCCTCCCATCAGAAATGCCGGTAATTTTTTCCCTTTCAGCATGCGTTTTCCTCCTTTTTTCTTTTCCTGCCCGCGGTTATTTGTTCCCGAAGGTATCTAATGCCGGAACGCACCCCGGTGATCACCCCTCCCTTACTCATAGGTAGAAACGTTAACGGGCGCCAAAAGTTCCCGTACTTGTCTTCAGGTGATATTCGCGCTATAGTAGGGCTGCGGAAATATTTCCGCATTTTTCACCGCGAAAGAGAACTATGAGAATAGATACGCCGCAAGCGCTTGCGGCGTTGGAGTTACGAATGGTAGATATCATTGCTAATCTGCACTTTTTGAATATGGTCCTGGTGCTGGCAACGGGAGCCGTTTCTGCTATCTGGGGCTTTATCCTTTTTTTTATGAAGAGGCCCATGAACAGGCCCTGGCGCATAATGCTCATTATTACCGGCATCGATACCGCGATTCAGGCCTTGCTCGGTATCACTTTGGTGCTGCTTGGTCAGAAGCCAGGCGCTCCCGGTGATAGCCTGTATTACCTGCATTATGTGTATGGCGCCATCGTCGTCCTGGCCATTCCGGTTGCCGTTACCTATGCCACCGGTGGTAAGGAAAAACGCCGCGATGTACTGATTTTCAGCATCGCCGCATTAATACTCGTAGCGGCGGCTATTCGCGCCCTGATGACAGGCCCAGCGTAGGGGCCAGGTACTACCCCTCGATTAGATGCGTGCGCAGCACACAGTCGCGCCTGGGGCAGGCAACCGCGACCCAGCAGCGTTTCTGGTCGAAATAAGAGCATAGATCGCACCCCAGGGACTTAGTTCGAATAGAAGTAGGAGGGAAGGATGCGCGCCTCGTTTATCCATATCGCGGATACTCATCTCGGCTACGAACAATATGGAGTGCGCGAGCGTTTCAATGATTTCAGCCGGGCATTCTGGAATATTATCGATGATGCCCTGAATCGTCGCGTCGATTTTATGGTCATTGCCGGCGACCTGTTCAATAAACGCGCTATCGACGCGCTGACACTCATTCACGCTATCGAGGGGCTGAAGAAGCTCAAAGAGCGCGGTATTCCTGTGATAGCAATCGAGGGCAACCATGATCGCAGCTATTATCGCGACGGTATTTCCTGGCTGCAGTTCCTGTGCCACCAGCAATACTTGATGCTGCTGGCGCCACGCATGCGCGATGGGGTCCCGCAGCTTACACCCTGGGATTCCCGCACGATGCTCGGTTCCTATGTGGACCTGCTGGACGGTCGCCTGCGCGTTTACGGACTGCCATGGCAGGGCGCGGCTACGCTGCGCAGCATGGATGGATTGGCAAAGGCGATGGAGGCCGTTCGTGACGAGGGAGACGCAGCCGGCATCGAGTACCGCCTGCTGATGATGCATACCGGCCTGGATGGTATCGTACCGCGCATCCAGGGATTGCCAACTATGGCACAATTCGAGCCGCTGCGCCGCCAGGTCGATTACCTGGCGCTAGGTCATGTGCACAAACCCTTCGAATTCTACGGTTGGATGTATAATCCCGGCTCGACTGAAACATGCGGCGCGGAAGAATCAGTATGGGAAGATCGCGGCTACTATTATGTCGAAATCGACACCAACCATCCAGAAAGCATCATCGACCCGGATAAACAGGCGCGTTATCATCGTGCCACACATCTAGTCAGCAAACGCCGCCCATTCGTACGTCACGACCTGCGCGTCGACGGACTGGAAGAGCCGGGTCTGCTCTATGCTCGCCTGGAGGAGTATTGCCATCGACATGGCCATGACCACGATGAGGACGAACTTCGCCCGCTGGTGCAGATAAACCTGGTAGGCACCCTAACTTTTGATGCCGGTTCGCTTAACACAAACTATATGGAGGAAATAGTACGCAACCATTTCGCTCCTCTCTATGTACGCGTTGACAACAATACCAATGATCAGGACTACATTCCCGATGACGGCGATATCGACGGGCGCGACCGCTCGACCTGGCACGAACTGGAACGCCACATTTTCGAGGAACTGATCAGCCGGGATAGTCGTTATCTAGCGGCGCGAGAACAATGGAGCAGAGTCCTCGCCGACTTAAAACAGATGGCAATGCAGAAGGACGATCCTACCCACATTGCGCTCTATTTGCGAGAGAAACGCGCGGAGCTCCTAGGGATGTAGGGGCCAGATCGGCGGCGAGCCGGGAGTACTTTTCTGACATCCACTCATAACTCGGGGGGCAGGGGTTTCACCCCTGCCGGGGTGCGGGGTGTCCCCGCTTGCTTCCCCTCCCGTCCTGACGGGCCGGAGGCCCGCTGCAAGAATTATGAGTGGATGGCAGGTACTTTTTTCTTGACAAAGTACTATGCCAAAGGCTATACTTGTGTAGTATGTTGAGTTAGTCAATCAACATACTACACTTCAGGTTATTGGAGATAAGCACCTGTGACATGTTGAGCAAGCTCGGTCTGTATGCAGTTTCTAGACTGGCGACTGCACCTGGTGTCGTTTGCCATCGTCATCTCCTCTGAGCCTTTCACATGCATAATAGCCTTGCTGGCCTTATCTCCATAACCTGTTTTTCGAAAAACTCGGCACAGCTAATAGCCAGTCCGGATTTACGGCGCGCAAGAATGAACTGTCTCCCCTATTCCCGCCTCCAATCAACCTGGATTACCTTTCAACCAGTTTTTCTTTATCTTGAAATTTTGTTCCAAAACCTCTTGACATAGAATATTTGTTCTGCTACTATTAGGCATGTAGAACAGAGTTTCTTAAAAAGGAGGTATTATTATGGGGGCAACGCAGGCCAAAAAACAGCTCACGCCAGTAGAGTTCGACGAAGAAGATGATGACTCCATTTATCAAACACGTCCTCCTAGCAGCGCCCGCAGGTACATACAACCCGTAGAGCATGACACGCTAGAAGATACAGATATTCAAAAGGCCCCGTTCATCCAGAAGCGGCGCTCCAGTGCGAACGCAACCACCAGCACAGGTATGGTTTCGCAAGCGATTGACCCCAAGACAACCACGCCCCGGACCACCGTCCCCCCTCTGAGGGCAGGCTGGAGGTATCGAAACGCCATTCGTCGCTTCCCCCTGGTGGCACTTATCATCGGTATGCTGCTCATGGCACTGCTGGCGTATCTCTTAAGTTCGTTCGGTACATGGTGGCAAATCCACCAGGATGATGTAACCTATGGTCGACCTCGCACTTTCCAGATTGACGCGGTTGTAGGACACAACGACAGTCCGGCGAATCCATCCCACTTTATCTTTCTCAACCTGAATCGCCATGTCGAAATCATCGAATTTCCCGGCGGGGACGCCACCCACGCACATATCTATATTGGCCCCACGCTGTTTGGCGATGGGCAGGATTTAACTCCTATTACGGGCCAATTCCGTGATGTGAATGGTGATGGCAAGCCGGACATGATTGTGCACATCCAGGACCAGGCCCTGGTATATATCAACACAGGTACCCAATTCCGCCCGGCGCAACCCTCCGATCATGTGCGCTTGTGACGTAATGGTCTATTTCAGCCGGTTGCGCCTTTATTCTCGCGCCGGCTGAGACTGAAGTACGAGAAGGATATTACAAAGATAAACATGCCGATGACAATATATGCGGTCTGGAAATCTGCCGATGTCGCAAGCGCAAAGCTCCCCAGGACGATGAAGACGCCAATAAGGAAGAATAGGACACCGAGAGCCGCATATAAGTTGTTGCTGCGATAGACCATAGCGATACTCCTTCCTTCACACGCTTCTAAAAGGAGTATACAACAAGAAAAAGCCTGAAGGATAAGTTCCTTCAGGCTTCCACCCTACCACATAACCACCACAAATACTGCTTACTCGACCACCATACTTCTAAGGCTGCTTCCCTACCATCTTACCGCTACATTCCAGGATGCCCATAAATCCCCCTCATCCAACTTCCACCATTGTATAACCCTGGTTTCCTTCCACCTTTTGTATGGTGTCACTTGAAAAATCTCCATTCGCTTGTTACAGGACATACTATACCATGTCAACCTGACTAACCTATGAAAAGAGAGAGGCAAAGTATGACAAATTTGTCATACTTTGATCAGTTGATCAAATTAAAAATATTACAGTTTATTCATTATAATCATGATACGAAAAAGGGTCCCCGCCTGATATGCTCCACCTCTTGATGAAGCGGGAGATATGAGGCATACTGAATGCATATCAAAAGCGCTTTTGTACCTGTAGAGGTAAACGTTTAGAATGGTTGCATTTCATTCCTGTTTATTATGTGAAACCGTCCAGCTTACTATTGACGATCACGTACTGATGCTGAACTCGGCGGAAGATGAATTCGTGACAATGGCGGCCCAGCAAATTTCCGCTGGCAAACTTATACTTGCCGAAGATAATATAGCTGCCCTGTCGCGCTTTGAACAATCACGCGAGCGCAATTTGCCAGGCGCGTACGCACACATCCCTTTTCACGAGTATACCCTGCATGCGGCCCCGACAAACATCGACGTAGCGGCGATGAATATACTCTACCAGCCGGGCAATGCCTGGATACACTATGGCTTGCAGCTAGCCAGGTACGCGCTGAAGCCCGGGGGGCAACTTTATGTCACAGGGGCTAAGGATCGCGGCATCCTTTCGGTGGCAAAACGCATGCAAGAATCCTTTGGCAATGTTGAAACGTTGATGATCAGCAAGGGCCGGCGAGTCGTCCGTTCGCGCAAAGATGAAACGTTAGCTACCGGAGAGGCGCAGGTTGCCAGACCGCTGCTTACTCCTTTTGCGGATGGCGATTTAGATGAGGGGACGCGCCTGCTGTTAGAGGCCTTAGAGGTACATGTAACCGATGTGGCGCTTGATATCGGCTCTGGAGCCGGCTATATCGGCATGCATATTGCGCGCTTAGCCCGGAAGGGCCAGGTGACGATGGTCGACACAAGTCTGGCAGCGGTGGATGCGGCGAGGCACAGGATAGAGCAGAGCGGCCTGACCAATGTGCAGGTTCTGCCGAGCGACGGCATCCAGGCAGTTCGCTCGCAACGCTTCGACTTAGTTGCGACGAACCCGCCATTTCACCTGGGCGGCGTCCAGACAACCGCGACGGCCGAGCGTTTCATTCGCGAAGCCAGGCAAGTGCTGCGACCGCGTGGGCGTTTCTATCTTGTCGCAAACCGCTTTCTGAAATACGAGCCGGTGATGCGAGCCTGCTTCAAAACTGTTGAAGAAGTTGGAGGGAATACGAAATATAAAGTGCTACGCGGACTGATTTGAAAAGAAAAACTGCTCACCGAATTTGGGGGACGCGATCTGCGTGCCGATGTCTTGCTCAAGGGCTGTTCGGTGAGGGAAATATAGCAGATCAGCAATGGCTGAGAGAGAGGTTTAGAATGCATAGTACTCTTGTGACGCCTGATCGCAAAACTTACTGCGGCACAAACAGCAGAGGAAGCAAAACTTTATCTTCTTGAGACGAACGAGGACGAAGACGCAGAATAAATCACGCCCTCGCGCCACTCTTGCCTGGCTCCTGCTCATCCTGGCCAACGTTCTGTGGGCGTGCAGCTACGTTGCCGCCAAATATGCCTTGCGTGACGCCTCGGTTCTCATGATGAACGCGCTGCGGATGCTTATCGCCGCTATTGTTCTGCTGCCGTTCCTCATCGCCACGCGTAAATCTCTGCAGCTGACCCGCAGAGATTTGCCGCAACTGGCGCTGCTGGCTTTCATCGGGCTGGTCATCAATAAAACTTTCGAGTATGGCGGGCTATCGTTATCTACCGCCTCAGATGTCGCGCTGCTCATTACCAGCGAATCGCTGTATACGGCAGTTTTTTCATGGCTGCTGCTGCGAGAACGCTTCAAGTCGCTCACGGTTATCGCCTTGCTGCTTGGATTTGCCGGCGTCTACCTGATCGTCGAGCGCAGCTTGATACCGAACATCCCTTCCGGCGGCGGTATCATGCGCATGGTGGGGGACTTGATGGTTGTGCTGGCACTGATCTTCGAGGCATTTTATACTGTACGTGGGAAGGCTCTGCTGGTGAAGCACTCGCCTTTGTTGATCACTGCCACGACTATCGTGGGCAGCACCATTTTCTGGATTCCGATTGCCGGCGGCGATATCCTGCTCAACGGCTGGCACCCGTTAGGCCTTGCAGCCTGGCTGGGAATAGGCTGGCTGGCGCTGATGTCCACGGTGATTGCCTACCTGGCCTGGTTTAAGGGATTGGCAACCGTCGATGGCTCCGCCGCTGCATCGACGCTGTTCATCCAGCCGCTGCTCGGCACCGTACTGGCCATCATTCTACTGCACGATCAGTTGCTTCCCACGACAATCGTGGGCGGAATATTGATCATCGCCAGCGTCTATTTGATTTCGCGCTAGTGAAACCGGGGATAATGGAATGACAACGATACTTTATTTGAACGGTACAATCTATACGATGGATGCGGCGCAGCCACGCGCCCAGGCCATCGCCATCGATAGCGCCAGCGGGCGCATTCTGGCGGTTGGCGATAACGACGAAATACGCCGCATGGCGGTCAGAGATAGCGAAATGATAGACCTACGCGGCAAAACCATGCTGCCCGGCTTTATCGACGCCCACATTCACCTGGTCGAGGCTGCCTATCGCAGGCACTATATCGATGCGAGCGGTACGAGAAGTGAGGCAGAAGTGGCAAGATTGGTACAACAGCGAGCAGAACAAACTCCGCCTGGCCAATGGATACAGGGCGGACGCTGGGATAAGAATCTCTGGCCCGGCCAGCAGTTTCCCGGCCGTGCCTCGCTCGATGCCGTCGCGCCTGCCCATCCCGTAGCCCTGTGGAGCAAGGATGGGCATCTGCTGTGGGTCAACTCCCTGGCCTTGCAGCGCGCCGCAATCACAGCGGCAACACCCGATCCGGCCAATGGAGCCATCCTGCGTGATAGCAATGGCGAACCCACCGGCGTTCTAGAGGAGGAAGAGGCGACCTCGCTCGTCTACCGCGTCATCGATAAGCGCGATCCCCTTTTGACCCGACACCTGACGCAAAATATCATCAAAGACTTGCAGCGTTCCGGCATCACCAGCATTCACGATATCGAGGCCAGGGAATCCTTCACCTTGTTCCAGCAACTACGCGACGAGGGACAACTGGGGGTGCGCGTGGAAATGTTCTTGCCGCGCCACATGCTGCCGGAGTTGCGCGAAATAGGATTACAGGCAGGCTTTGGCGATGACCTGCTGCGCTTTGCCGGCATCAAAATCTTCGCCGACGGCACGCTTGGCTCGCAGACCGCGGCCATGCTCGAAGGCTTCGAGGGCAATCCCCATAACAAAGGTATTCTGACATTGCCGGAAGCAGAGATGAACGAGATAGTCAGAGCAGCCGCCGAAATGGGCATCAGCATCGCCATTCACGCCATTGGAGATCGCGCGGCCCATGTCGCCCTGAATTCCATCGAACAGGCGCAGCAGTCGTTAGCTGGTTCGCCGTCCGAGAGTAAAAAGAGGCGCCTGCGCTACCGCCTGGAACACGTGCAATTAATCACTTCCGAGGACCTCGCGCGCCTGAAGCGCCTGGGCGTAGTCGCCTCAGTGCAGCCATTCCATGCCGTCGCAGACCGCGAGATCGCCGAACGCTACTGGGGCAGGCGTCATCGCCACGCTTACGCCTACCACACCATGCAGCGGATGGGTATCCCGCTCGCTCTCGGCTCTGACGCGCCTGTCGAGACATTCGATCCCGTGCGCATCCTCTATGCCGCCACCATGCGCAACGATATCACCACGCCGCAGCGTCCACCCTGGTTGCCCGACCAGGCTCTGCCTGTAGCTCAGGCGCTCTGGGATTACACGGTGGGCGCGGCCTACGCTGCTGCCCAGGAGGATCACAAGGGATCGCTGACACCTGGCAAGCTGGGCGATGCAGTCGTTTTGCGCGAGGACATTTTGAATGTGCCACCGCAGAAAATGGTCGAAAATGGGGTACAGGCAACGATTCTGGGCGGTAGAATCGTCTATGGGGAACTCTAAACGCCAGTTTCATTCTCCTCTGTATACTGGACTCACAAGGAACTTGACGATTGCCAGTCAGGAACCAGGGCAACTACAAGGGCTTACCCTGATGAATTTTGACGAACGAATCGGAGAATCACGATCATCGTCCCCTGTAGGGACAGCGCCTTGTGCCTGTCCTCTTAGCCCGAGCAGGAGGACAGGCACAAGGCGCTGTCCCTACACTTTTGCCAGGAGTCCAGAAATCCATGCTATTAACTGCTATCCCTGAAGCGGAGTCCCTGCCAGAACGCGAAAGAAATCTTGATTTGTATCTAGAACAAATCTGGTACCAATATTTCTTTGATATACCACGAGCGAATATTGTGAAGATCGCTTATTGCCATCCCTGGAAGCGGCGGCTCGGCCTGATCCGACTTTCCCTTGATAGCACCATATCGTTTATTGGCATCAATGCTTTGCTGCGCAACCAGCAGATACCGGAATTTGTATTGATTACCACTATCGCGCATGAATTGACGCATTATGCGCACGGGTTCGGCTCACCGCTGCCGCGCATCCATAAGCACCCGCATGCTAATAACATCGTGAATCGCGAACTTGAAAAGCGCGGCTTAGGAGAATTGGTCCATCAATGCGATGAATGGATTGACAAATACTGGTTCGCGTTCTATGATATTCAACGTGGATCGGGTCGGAAGACATCCCCTGTTTGATTGCGCGCGGGGCATAAGGGTCTCAACGGAGCGATGTGTTGAAAGGAAGAACCTGAGGACGAATGAGGGGAGACTGTGAGGGCGACCTTAAGGATATGCCCTTATGAAGCGTGTTCAATCCCTCGCTCCGGGGGCGGCTTACTTCAAACTACCACAAGGTGCCGGGTAATCCACGCACATAATCATTGGTATTATTTCCAGATGGACGGGATGCAGAAAAAGCTCTTGACATCCGCCTTTACGTGTGATATATTCCTGCTAGCTCCTGAGGTATGTATCGCACCATCCCAAAGTTCCGCAGGTCTTTCTGTAATGTAGTGTCGTTGTAAAAAGCTGCGTATTTGCCATTAAATTCCAGGTTCATCAAAGAAAGGAGAAAGGGCGTGTCACTTTCCATACTTCCCACGGTTGTGGATTCGCCCCGCCCTAGAACAACGTGAATATTGCCGAACTAGAAACCAAAACCATAACGGAGCTACGCGACATCGCTCGCGACCTCGAACTCTCCGGTTACACCACCCTCAAAAAACAAGACCTCGTCTTCCGACTTCTCCAGGCTCACACCGAACAGCAAGGCAACATTTTCAGCGCGGGGGTTCTGGAAATCGTTGAAGATGGATTTGGCTTCCTGCGACAGGAACGCTTCTTACCCGGCAACATGGACGTCTACGTCTCGCAATCGCAAATTCGCCGCTTCGGCTTGCGCACAGGTGACATGGTCTCCGGCCAGGTTCGACCGCCCAAGGACAACGAAAAATACTACGGCCTCCTGCGTGTCGAGGCTATCAATGGGGTCGATCCAGAAATTGCCAAACGCCGCCCGCATTTTGATGTCTTAACGCCGATCTTTCCACGCGAGATGTTCAATCTCGAGACGGGTCCCTCGAACATCTCCGGGCGTATCATCAATCTCGTCGCTCCTATCGGGCGCGGGCAACGCGGTTTGATCGTTTCCCCCCCGAAAGCCGGCAAGACGATGCTCCTCAAATCCATCGCCAACTCCATCACCGAAAACTACAACGATGTCCACCTGATGATCGCGCTCATCGGCGAGCGACCGGAAGAAGTTACCGACATGAAACGCTCGGTCAAGGCCGAGGTCATCAGTTCCACATTCGACGAGCCCACCGAGGCGCATACCCGCGTTGCCGAGATGGTGCTGGAGCGCGCCAAACGCCTCGTCGAAGGCGGGCGCGATGTAGTGGTGCTGCTGGATAGCATCACGCGCTTGAGCCGCGCTTATAATCTGGCCGTGCAGCCCAGCGGGCGCACGCTCTCCGGCGGTCTCGATCCCAGCGCGCTTTTCCCACCCAAGCGCTTTTTCGGCGCCGCGCGTAAGATCGAAGAGGGCGGCAGCCTGACCATCATCGCCACCGCGCTGGTAGATACCGGCAGCCGCATGGATGATGTGATCTACGAAGAATTTAAAGGCACCGGCAACATGGAACTGCTGCTCAACCGCAAGCTGGCCGAACGCCGTGTCTTCCCCGCCATCGACATCTCGCTCTCCAGTACGCGCCGCGAAGAATTGCTGCTCGACGACAAAACGCTGCGCGCCGTCGTCGTCATGCGCCGCATGTTCTCAACACTGGCCGATCAACGCGGCATGGAGGCAATGGAGGCGCTGTTGCAACACATGTCGAAGACCAGCAACAACATGGAGTTCCTGGCCACACTCAACAAGAGCATCCTGTAAGCGTGCGGCATATACAAATTTCGCGCGTGGGCTTCTTTCGCGCAGGGGAGGCACGCGGCATCACTATCGTTATTGATGTAATCCGGGCTTTTACAGTAGCCGCCTATGCGTTCGCGGGTGGAGCGAGCCGCATCTGGCTGGTACGCACCACGGACGAGGCATTTGCATTGCGTGAAAGAGAGCCGGATACTTTGCTGGCAGGGGAGATCGGCGGGCGCTTGATCCCAGGCTTCGATTTCAATAATTCGCCCGCGCGGATGGCAAAGGCTCTGGTCGCGGCTCGCCTGCTTATCCAGCACACCGGTGCGGGAACGCAGGGAGCCGTCAACGCCGCCCATTCTCGCTACCTGCTGATCTGCTCCCTGGTTAATGCCGCAGCCACTGCTCACTACGCCTCCACGCTGGCAACAGAAACATTCATCGAATTGAAGTTCATGGCGTTGGCGTCCGGGCAAAACTGCGACGGATTCAGCTTGTATTCGACCTCCATTACCGCTTTGTTGGCGTTGATGAACGGTAGCAGTTTGTCGCACTCCTTGTACTGGAAGCACTGCTCGTCCAGCGACCAGTCAAAATAGGGCAGCAGGTCGCTGACCTGGTCCACATCATTTTTCAACGCGACCGAGAGGCCCAGCGAGTGCGCGGAATTGGCCAGCCAGACGTTGTAATTGAGCTGGTCCTGGTAGGTAAGGGGAAAACCGGTCCTGTTGCTGTAGCCATCAACATTGTCAAACTCGACGCCGTCGAAGCCTTTCGACTGGCAAAGCTGCATACGCGCCTGCATGATCGGCTCCAGAATAGAAAGTTGGCGAATATCCAGCCAGCGCTCACCCGGCCAGCCGTTGTGCCTGCCCAACACCGACTTAGGAAACTCCTTCGCGTCTGGCCGCCATTTCTCCCAGGTGCCCGCGTCAATATAGCAGATCACGATGCGCCCGGCAGCATGCAGCGATTGCACAACGCTGGCCGGATTATCAAACATATCGATATCGTACATCACGACATTGAACGACTGATCGACCTTGCCCGATAGTTGCCATTGCCAGCTCGTATTCAAAGCCGGTTGCCAGCATCCCGGGCATGGAACAGGAGGCGGCAACGATGTCTTCACTGTAAAGCTGGCAGGAGCGGCATTTACAGGGAGGCTATAGGAAAAGAAAAGCACTACAACTATCGCAAGTGCGGACAGAAAACCTGCTGATCTAGTTGTCTTTAAACGCATTTCCGGCATGTGGCTTGCCCCTTTCGCAGCTCTTTACTCCGATCAAAAATAGCTTATCCATTTGCTATCATCAAGTATAACAGATGAGTCGCGAAAATCGCGCCTGCTGCTCTCTGCGCCATCAACTTCCGGCGCCCCCGTTTATCTGCGGAATACGGCGCGTCTTCTCTATCATTGCTGGCGCCACGCTAATGCGTATACCAGGGAGTAAACGAATTATTTTTGAGGAACGCGAGGAACAGGCTATTCAGAATGTTTCCCTGGAGCCACCTATACATTTTCCAGTTCATCTGGAATAAACTGGTAAAGAATATTTTGCGGTACCATCTTGTTTCATCATATAGTTACAAGGGCAGGTTTACTATAAGAAAAGTGAGGTTATAGATGTCCCAGTTAGATACGATCACGTTGGCCGGGGGTTGCTTCTGGTGTACAGAGGCAGTATTCGAGCGCCTCAAGGGCGTCCTATCGGTTGTTCCAGGATATGCGGCATCGCAGGTGAAAAACCCGTCGTATGAGGAAGTATGTACGGGGAGAACGGGAGCCGCCGAGGCCATTCAGATCACCTATGATCCATCCGTCATTTCTCTCGAGACACTGCTGGAAATCTTCTGGCATATGCATGACCCCACAACCCTGAACCGGCAGGGCAACGATATCGGCACGCAGTATCGCTCGGCTATCTTCTACGCGAATGACGAGCAAAAACAGGTTGCGCTGGCATCGAAGGAAGCATTAGAAAAATCAGGCGCGTATAAAAAGCCGGTCGTAACGGAGATCACCCCGTTCAGCAATTTCTATCCTGCTGAGGACTACCACCGGGAATATTACGACCGGAACGGCTATCAACCTTATTGCCAGTACGTCATTGACCCCAAGGTGCGCAAGCTGATGAAGGAGTATCGCAAAGAGGTCAAGGAGGAGTTTGCCAGGTAGAATAATTGCATGCCCTGGTTTTGCTCATGCAATTATTCTACCTGGCTCATGCTCTAGAGCAACCGCTGCACATCGATTTCCTTTGGGAAGGACATGCCGTCCAGGTCGCCAGACCAGAAAAGCTGCTTCATCACCTCGGCGGCTGCGTACAGGAGGTGTTGGAGCGCGGCTTCACGTCCCTGTTCGTAGGCGGAACTTCCATGATAGGCTGTAATGCTGGAAAACCAGCTATGGAATGGCGTCTGCCTGCTGAATCGTACCAGATAAATCTCCACTTTCAGCAGGCCATTTTCAATCGGCACCATAATACGCAATTGCGGCACGTGGTCGATGATGTCCAGGCGATAGAAAACGCCGTAATGATCACGTGAAGATTGAAAAATGGAAACCTCTGGAACAGAGTGTTCGTCCGGCTGCTCGCGCTCTGCGTAATCCATCTCAACTCCTAAATCCGCCAATATTTTTTCAAGTTGCTCATGAATGTTCATCTCTCTATCCTCTCGATAATGAGGGCATCCCCATAGCATCAGGGCGATTCATCAGGATTACCCGATTACGTGGCTATTCCAACTTGACAATAAGAAAGCGGAAATGGAGAGAGCTATTTCATCCTCCAGAGCGTTTGACCTTGTAGCCTAGCTCGCTCAATCTGGTCTGAATTTTGTCACAGTGATCTCCCTGGATTTCGATATTTCCATCTTTAACGGTGCCACCAGAGCCGCAGAGCTTTTTCAGTTGTTGCGCCAGGACTGCCAGAGCTTCACCGCTGGCAGGAATGCCTGTAATGACCGTGACTGTTTTCCCGCCGCGCCCTTTGCGATCTCGCATTACTCGCACGGTACCATCGCTTTTCTTTAAAGAGGCCGCCGCCGCTTGATCGCACTGGCAGCGTTTATATGACAATCCACACCTGGGACAGGTATCCACTCTCCCCCCATCGGTAGAGTAGACAAGGCGATCGGGCATATATTTTTCCTTTCCAGGACTGAGGTTGCTTCCATAGATAGCAGCAATTGTATCACACGGGACCGATAATAATGCTTCACAACCGCATCGAGAAAGACTGTAGGGACAGCGCCTTGTGCCTGTCCTCGTTGGGGATGTCAGGACAGGGACGAGACGCTGTCCCTACAGCAGTACGTCAAATAATTTAGATGACACTATTCGTTGCAAGCGAACGTGTTAACTCTGTAAGGTGTGGTACGTCCAGTAATGAGGGGTCGGATCGTATGCTGCAACAGCAAGTGACAATACTAAATCGCTATCAACTGCAATATCTTCTGCGCCGGGGGGGAATGTCGGAAGTATACCTGGCTTATGATCTCGAAATGCAGCGCGAAGTGGCTATTAAATTAGTTCCAGGTGATGATCTCGATAGCTTCAAGCGTCTGAAGCGCGAGGTGCGGGTATTGAGCGCGTTGGCGCACCCACATATTCTCCCTATCTGGGATCACGGTGAATGCCAGGGATGGTATTACCTGGTGATGCCATACATGCGGCAGGGTACATTACGCGAGCGTTTAACAGGCCGGCATCTGGCGCTTGATGAAACTGGCCAGATGCTCGAACAGCTAGCAGATGCCTTACAGTTCGCGCACGAGCATGGCATTGTGCATCGTGACATTAAACCCTCGAACATCCTGCTTGGTGGTGAGCATGGCGAGTTATTCTACCTGGCCGATTTTGGCCTGGCAAAGGGGATTGAAGAGGGAAGCGATATTACACAGACCGGCTGCCTGGTGGGAACCCCCGAATATATGGCACCTGAATTGACGGAGAAACCCGAAAGCCCGAGCAGCGATATCTATGCTCTTGGCATCGTCCTCTACCAGGCGCTCACGGGACAATTGCCTTTCCGGGGCAGTACGCCGCTTTCTATTTGCTGGAAACACCTGCACCAGCAACCTGCTCCGCCTTCACAGCTCAACCCGGTTATTCCGTATGCTGTGGAGCAGGTCATTTTACGCGCGCTAGAGAAAGACCCACGGCATCGCTTTCATACAGCGCGAGAAATGGCGCAGGCTTATCGACGCGCGCTCGCTTTGGGGGAGATTCCCACGGATGATAGCCTTGATGTAGTAGCGGGGAATCTTGCTCCCGTACACATTGAGGTGAGGAAAACCACTGCGGTATACCCACTTTTTGCGCGCAGCGTGCCGGAAGGGTTGGAGCGGCAACAGAGGGATTCCAGACAACGCAGGCCAGGCAGAGTGCGAATGGGACTTATTGCCTGTATGGCTGTGTTGATGCTGCTGGTAACACCGTTGACACTTGGTATCATGCTGGGACGGAATGGAATAACGGCGCCAATCGCGGCAGGCGCAAGTGAAGGGTTTGGGGCTACAGTGCTACAGCCGATGCGCCCGGTTTCGCCTGATCCGACTCCCACGCCTACTCAGGCGCCGGAGAAGATTTCAACGCCCACGAGCGCTCATGGCCCTATAGGTACTCCAGGGCCGCCACCTGAGCCGTCCAAACAGCATCATCCGAAAGCACCAGGCCATGAGCACGGACACAAACATGGACACGGTGACCATTAGATGGGTGTGCGGCAAGAATGTAGAGGTTGACACCGTTCTCCTGGGATGATTATACTGCCTTGAGGCCCTGTAGAGACAGCGCCAGGCGCCTGGCGCTGTCCCTACAGGGTGTGCAGCAATCGATATTTTCAAGGGAACGCGTTTCATAATGTAGAAGTGATAAAAACTATGCCCGGATTAGAGGGGACCACTTTAGGTCGCTATCGTCTGAAGCAAAAATTAGGCCAGGGCGGAATGTCTGAGGTCTATCTTGCCTATGACGAAGACCTGGATCGCGATGTGGCGATTAAGGTGGTGAGCAGCAGCCACTCAGAATATATCGAGCGATTCAAACGCGAGGCCAGGGCTATCGGAAAATTGACCCATGAGCACATCCTGCCCGCGTTTGACTCTGGAGAGCAGGGACCGTGGCATTACCTGGTAATGCCCTATATCGATCATGATACCCTGCGCGAACGACTCGAACGCGGCGACCTGACGCTGGAAGAAACCGCTGAACTGCTGCAACAGGTCGCCGGAGCCCTGCAATGCGCCCATGATAACGGCATCGTTCACCGCGACATCAAACCCTCGAATATCCTGCTGCGCGATGATCACTATGCCTACCTGGCCGATTTCGGGCTGGCAAAGTCACTGGGGGGGACGAACGACCTGACACAACTGGGGACGCTCCTGGGAACACCCGAGTATATGGCCCCCGAACTGGCAGAAGGCCCTGCCACTACCAGCAGCGATATCTACGCGCTAGGCATACTGCTTTATCAAATGGTGACCGGCCGCCTGCCATTCGACGGCCCAACACCTATGGCTGTCTATATGAAACAGTTGCACGAAGAGCCGACCCCTCCCTCTTATATCAATCCTGCCATCCCTCCTGCCGTCGAGCAGGTCATCCTGCGCGCATTGGATAAAGACCCTGCCTATCGCTACCAGACAGCAACCGAACTGGCTCAGGCTTACACGGAAGCGCTCGCGGCTTCCACCTTCATCGACGAACAGCCCCCTTTTTACGAGATGAACGACCTGGAAGAGCCTTTGCCACCTGTATATACAGAAACGCCTCCAATACTTGCTGACACACCTCCTTTCTTGCCAGTACAGGAAGCACAGATTGTGTTACCCTCCGATCCGGTCGCAGCGCCTACCGCAATTCCCCAGGTTGAGAGAAGAAGCTCTGGGAACCGGCGCTCCTTCAGAAGAGGTGGACGCAATGAATTGAGATCTCGTACAGACCCGCCCATAACGACCATGCGAGGGAAACCGAACCGCGGGCGATTTTCTGAACCTGTATCAACACCAGAACGCTCCCCATCGACTCCCGCTTACCCCATACAACGTCCGGCGGCGGCGCGCCGACGCAAGAGACGAAGCCCCAGGAACGGTTTCTTGATTACGGGGCTGATGGGCTTTTGCCTGCTATTGATCATCATTGCGATGGTTATCTTTGCAATTGTCAACCATACACCTGCCTCGCAATCAGGCACGGTTCTGGGGACAACTCCTCAATCCGCGACAACAATTGTCACGACGCCTGGAACTAGCGCCACCTCAACCTCTGCCGCTACCCAACCGGCGTCTACCCCTGATCTTCAGGCTACGCAGCAGGCAGCTGGGGCCACAGCCACAGCGATTACGAGTACTGTGCCACTGCTAAAAGATAATTTGAGCGGCGATTCTAGCGGCAACTGGCCCAATGATGGCACTAACTGCACCTTCCGTCAGGGTACGTACCATGTTCTTGTCACGTCAGCAAACTACCTGCAGCCGTGCGAAATGAATGGACAGACCTTTGACAATGTAGCCATACAGGTAGAGGTTTCCCTGCTTTCCGGCAATGATGCTGGGCTGATTTTCCGCGCCAATGCCGATCAGTTCTACGATTTCGAAATCAATAATAAGGGAGAGTTTTTCTTGCGTCGCCATGACGCGGGCGCGGGCGCTCAATACGTCTACCTGATCAGGAATACACCGAGCAATGCTATCGCACCCGGTGGGCAAAAAAATACCCTGCTCCTCATCGCCAGCGGCAGCGACTTCAAACTCTTCATTAATGGAACGTTTGTGGGTGAGGCGCACGATGCCACCTACACTTCGGGGCAGATGGGCTTTGTCGCCGGCACCCTCAGCCCGCATACCACTGGCGAGGCCAGCTTCGCCAATCTTTCGGTATACAACGCCGGTTCTTAGCCTCCGCAACCAAATCTAAGAAATTGAGAAATTCTTCCCACATCATGAAGATTTACATAGATTTTTATTGCCATAAAAAGAAGGCCGCGCTATTATATAAAGGCGAAAAGATCGACTTGCCTATGGACAAGTCGCGACTCGACAAAAACGAAAAAGGGGGCAATCGTCCGTAGGAGCTGGTTGATCGGCCATCGGGATTTCTCTCCTAAAAAGGAAACATAATGCAATCAAATACAGTATCATCTCTTGTGCCACGACACACCGGAGTAGCGCGTTTTCTTGATGCCTGCCACCACCGGCAGCCAGACGCCACACCCATATGGTTCATGCGCCAGGCGGGGCGCTGCCTCGCCGAGTACCGCGAGCTGCGCAAACGTTACGATATCCTCACTATGGCCAAAACGCCCGAACTGTGCGCCCAGGTCACGTTGATGCCGGTACATGAATTTGGCGTCGATGCCGCCGTGCTTTACGCCGATATTATGTTGCCGCTTGAGCGCATGGGCATCTCTTTTGAGATTGAGCCGGAGATAGGACCGATTATCCATAATCCAGTGCGCAGCATGCGGGATGTGGAGGCCCTGCGCGTTATTGATGCCGAGGAGTCCACGCCGTTTGTGATGGAGGCGATCCGACTCGTGAAGCGCGAATTAGCGGGCAAACAGGCCGTGATCGGCTTCTCCGGCGCTCCATTCACGCTCGCCTGCTATATGATCGAGGGGCGTCCGTCGCGCGATTATGCCCTCGCTAAATCATTGATGTACGGGCAGCCGGAGGTCTGGCACGCTTTGATGAATAAATTGACCGAGGTCGTCTCCCGCTATTTGCTCGCGCAGATCGGCGCGGGCGTCGACGTGGTGCAACTATTTGATAGTTGGGTGGGTTCGCTCAGCCCAAGCGTTTACCGCCGCTTCGTGCAGCCCTATTCAAAACGCATCTTCGAGTCTGTACAACAAACGGGTACGCCCTCTATTCATTTTGGCACCGGCGCGGCCAGCTTGCTGGAGTTGATGGCCGAGGCCGGGGGAGATGTTATCAGCGTCGATTGGCGCGTCGATCTTGATGATGCCTGGCAGCGCATCGGCTATGTCCGCGGCATTCAGGGCAATCTCGATCCCACGCTGTTGCTGACCCCCTGGAACGTGATCGAGCAGGGTATGCAGGATGTGTTGAGGCGCGCCGCCAACCGGCCTGGGCACATCTTCAACCTCGGCCATGGCGTGCTGGCCCCCACACCTCCGGATATGCTGCGCAGGCTGGTTGACGCCGTTCACCAGGCCACACAGCGCTAAGAAGGATCAAGAACAATGAGCATTTCTCGTGTCGGGGTTATCCTGATGACTTATGGCTCTCCGGCAACGCTGGATGATATCCCCATCTACCTGCAAAATGTGCGCGGTGGACGCGCACCCGATGAAGCGTTGATCGCGGAATTCCGGCGCCGCTATGATCTGATTGGCGGCTCGCCGCTATTGCGCATCACGCGCGAGCAGGCGGCGGCGCTCCAGGAGCAGTTGAACCGCCAGCATCCCAACGGCCCGCGCTTCCATGTCGACGCCGGTATGCGTTTCGCGCCGCCGTTCATTGCCGAGGTGGCGCCCGAAGTGGCCGCAGGCGCGCAGGAACTGGTCGGCATCATCATGTCCCCGCAGTATTCGCCCATTATTATGAGCGGCTATGTGCGCACGTTACAGGATGCTGTTGCGAAGCTGCACCGCGATGATCTGCAACTGAAGATAGCTGGAGATTGGCACCTGCAGCCCTTATTCTTACAGGCTCTGGCCGAACGCGTGCGGCAGGCGCTCGACCGCTTTCCGCCGGACGTGCGCGAGCTCGTGCCGGTGCTGTTGACTGCGCACAGCATGCCTAAACGCGTGGTTGAGAACGAGCCGGATTATATTAACCATCTTAAGGAGACGGCGGCGCGGGTTGCTGAAATGGTAGGCCTGCCGTCTGAACGCTGGATGTTCTGCTACCAGAGCGCCGGCCACACACCGGAAGAATGGCTCAAACCTGACTTTGCCGACGTAATGCCAGAACTGCGTGCCGCCGGTTATACCCACGTGTTAATCGCGCCGGTGCAATTCCTCGCCGACCACCTGGAAATTCTCTATGATATAGAGATCGGCGCGCGCGCGCAGGCGGAGGAACATGGCATCGAGTTCGCGCGTATCGAATCGCTGAACACGTCGCCATTGTTCATTCGTGCCCTGGCCGCGGTAGTAGAGGAGACTATGTAATTCTTATGGTCTCGCAGTTCAAGTATTGCCCGGCCTGCGCCACGCCACTGGTAGAGAAAACTGTCTCCAATTTGCCACGCCTGGCCTGCCCGGCATGTGGCTTCATCCTCTTCCTGGAGCCGAAACTGGTTACAGTGGTTGTCGTACAGCATAACGCAAAAATCCTGCTGGGCAGGCGCAATATGGAACCGGCTCGTGGCAAATGGACGTTTTTCGGCGGCTACGTCGACCGCGGCGAAAAGCTCGAGGACGCGGCAATCCGCGAGGTCAAAGAGGAGACAAACCTGGATATGCGACTTGACGCGCTGCTCGGCCTGTATAGCGAGCAAGGCAATCCTCACGTCCTGGTCGCCTATGCCGCCAGCATCATCAACGATGATATTAGCGCCATGGCGCCACAAGCAGAAGAGATCAGCGAACTGGCTTTCTTCGCGCTCGACGAAATACCCGAACTGGCCTTTCCTTTCGACACACAGATATTGGCGGATTGGAAAAAGCGGCGCTAACGGTGAAGGCGCGCTGCGACCCGCTGGCCGCGGGTCGCAGCGCGCCTTCACCGTTTATAGTTGTTCCCCTTTTGATGCGATCACACCGCGATACCAGTACCCACTATCCTTGATAATGCGCCGCAGCGTGGGATAATGGGTATAGACGATGCCGAAGCGCCTGGCAGAGCCAAACGCCCACTCGAAATTGTCCATCAGCGTCCAGATAAAATATCCGGCCAGCGGAACACCATCCGCGATAGCGGCGCGCGCCTGTTGAAAGTGATCTTGCAGGTACTCTACACGCTGTGGGTCGTGAACCTGCCCATCGGCGCTGATTGTATCGTCGAACGCCGCGCCGCTCTCGGTAATGTAGAACTGGGGAATCGCATATTCCTGGTGCAGGCGTGTCAAGACGGCATAGAGACCGGGGGGATAAACTTCCCAGCCCATGGCGGTATACTCGGAACCCTGGGGCTGAACCAATTCAAAGCTCAAGGGCTGCTGCCCTGGCAGGTGGCGAACGATCATGCGGAAATAGTAATTGACCCCCAGGAAATCGATTGGGCGCGCAATGATCTGCGAGTCTCCGTCCTCCATCTTTGGAGCCATGTTACCCAGCAGAGCCTGCACGTCGGAAGGATAGCACCCGCGAAAGAGAGGATCGAGGAACCAGCGATTCAGCTTTCCATCCAGGAATTGCGCGACTCGCCGGTCTTCTTCCGCCTTCGTCGCTGAAAAAACTGGCGCGATCACGAGTGTTACGCCCACGCGTGTCTGCGCATCGCCGTTAGCGCGCAAGGTGGGAACCGCCAACCCGTGAGCGAGCAGGAAGTTATGCGTGGACTGCCAGGCGATGCGCGGATTGCGCAGCCCCGGAGCATGCTCGCCGGTTTCATAGCCCATAAACGCGCTGACGGAAGGCTCATTGAGTGTAATCCAGTGATGCACCCGGTCACCCAGGCGGCGCGATACAATATCGGCGTAGCTGGCGAAAGCCTTTGCCGTTTCCCTGCTCGCCCAGCCACCCACTTCATCCTGCAGCGCCTGTGGCAAATCCCAATGATAGAGCGTTACAAACGGCTCGATATTCGCGGCCAGCAGGCTATCTACCAGCCGGTCATAAAAATCCAGGCCAGCGGCATTGACCTGCCCTCTGCCCGTGGGCAAGATGCGCGGCCAGGCAATTGAGAAGCGATAGGCATTGATGCCCAGATCTCGCATGATGCGCACATCTTCAAGGTAGCGATGATAGTGATCAACGGCAACCAATCCACTATCATTGTTGAGCACTTTGCCGCGAGGTGGCGCCTTGGAAGTATCAGTAACCGGGGGAGTGGCGCTGGAGTTCTCGCAAAAACGGTCCCAGATCGATTCGCCGCGCCCCTCCTCATGCGCCGCACCCTCGATCTGGTAGGCTGCCGTAGCAACGCCCCAGCAGAAATTCTCAGGAAATTGCGTCATGCATTGTGTCTCACTTTCTCTCATTTCCTTCTCGTATATCACAAAGAGGCGGCGAAAGGCAAACGTTTCAATAAAATTCCTAACCTGCATCTAATTCTTTCCTAATTTGCTCCTCATGTATATCTAATGGTCTGTTTACCGCTCCTTAACTCTCAAATCTTACACTGGAAGCAAGGTTACATCGATGTGACTCTCAGGAAATAGTGGGTGAATGAACGAACGCCCCCTTGAACTTTTCGATCACGTTCTAACTGCCGGAAGGCTACTCATGATGTATGTAGTCTTCAGCATTACAAAGATGTTTCTGGCGGAAGTGTAGTTAAGAAGCTACCGAAAGGTAGCCTCTAGAGTAGAGAGAACGTACAATTATGATGAACAGGAACCTGCATTATCCGCCTGGGCTATTACAATTGCTTAATGGCCCGGCGCTCCGGTGAGCATCTGACGAAATTAGTGGCCAGGAAACAAACGATTGACAACACAAGGCAGCATGCTCCTGCCTTGTGTTGTCAATCGTTTTCTAGGAGAGCAGCCTGGCGATAGCCTCTATCTGATTGCTGCTTAAAGCTCCTGCGATTTGAATGCCGATGCCCTGCTCCGTCCAGGTGAGCGTGCTGGTGCCGTTTGATATCGAGAGCGTCGCCGTTGTTCCGCGCAGGTTGACCTGCTGGCCGGAAACAGGCAGGTTGGCTAAAGATTTGCCTTCCGAAATGGTGAATGTGGTGCTGCCCATCGTGTAATTGAGCGCGTAGATCTGATTGCCGGGCGCGCCAAGAGTATCAACACCCTGCAGCTGGTAGCCGGGCTGCGAGGCGGGAATGCTTAAAAGATGATAGCCCGCCTGCTGTTCCGCCTGTACCAGTGTAATCATGCCGGCGCCCGATGAAATGCTCTGCTGCTGCAAAGGAAGCACTTTCACCCCTGCCGGAGGCACGAATGTAAAGAGACTGTCCGGCAGCGCCGGGTTTAATGTGAGCGTAGGTACGTTCAGCGCTACCAGACCGACATCCTGAATCGTCAGATTGATGCGTACAGGTAGCATGGTCGACTTATCCAGGTAGACATCACCATCGTAGTTGAAGTTCTGCGAGCTGGAGGCCTCGGCTGCGCTTTGCGGCGTGACATGCACCCTGTACGTTTCAATGCCATTCACATTGGCAGAGGAAGAGACGAGCGTTGCAGTGCTGCGCGTGAACACCGATTGTACCAGATTCAAAAACGAGAGGATCTGATCGCTGCCCCCGTTTGAGACGCCAGCAGGCGTTGCAGCAGGGGTACTCGTACCATTACCAGGCGATACCAGGCCGGTATAGACGACCTTATGCGCCGGGTCGTACTGCCAGACCTGCTTTCCATTGGAAACAATCAGCGAGCCGGCGAGGAAACGCGTAATGGTGGATCGCAGCACTAGCGTGCGGCTCTTGTCCGGCGCCGCATTCCACACCTCGGTAGTGACAGTTCCATTGTAGACCTGCCCGCTAATCGTCATATCAAAGACACCATGCACTGTCTTCGCCGCATTCAGCTTTTGCGATGCCTGGCCGAGCAACCGCTGCCCCTGGCTTTGCGCCGCCCGCGTTGTTGCAGGCGTCGCTACGCGCTTCTGAGCCAGTTGTGCACCAGAACCTCCACAGGCAGCAAGCACCAACAAAAGAAACGTCAAGAAAGCAAGCGACAAAGCCCGGCGGAATCGATAACGGTTTTTGACAACATCATGCGGCGACGGGGCCGATTTACCGGCCCGCGCCCCCTGCGATAAACGTGTATAGTTGCACTCTACAGCATCTGGTCCCTGATCTATAAACATGGATGGTTCCTTCGTATGTATCACTATGTATGATTGTGATGATACTTAAGTATAGCATAGTTGGGTGGGATGAGGATATTTTTAGGCTCTCAGGCTCTCAGGCTCTCAGGGCGTACCCTTGTGGTCGCCCTTGAATGTCCTCGTCCACCGCTACTGCGCTGATACCTCGAACATTGCAATAGCGGTTGGCTCCCCAGGCGCGGAGATGGCAACCTGTATGGCCCAGGGGCCGCTCATAGAAAACCGGACGCTGGCGAGATATGTACCACTGCCTGAAGAACGCGCATCCGCGCGATCCGTACCCATATCCATCGTCTCCATATTGCTTGCCAGGGTGACACGCGCATTGGAAACGGGCCGGTGCGTGGCGCTCAGCAGCACCTGGATTGAAAGAGAGGTGGGGCGAGTAACCGGTGGGGGATTGGGATTGACCCGCAGGGTAACAGAAAAAGGACCCGCCTGCGTGGTCTGCACCTGCGCGGTAGTACGTTGAGGCACGATATTGGTGATGATGGTTCCCAGCCCCGTCACCAGGATAAGAAAGGCGATCCCCGCAGCAATTGCCAGCAGACCTCGCTTCATTTTGCTCCCGTGCCGGCCAGAGCCGGAACCCTGACCTGAATCACCTCGTCCTTGCCTTGCTGCGCGACGCGTGTATCCAGCCGTGGGAGCGCCGCCAGATAAGGTAACGGGGATGCAACATCCGGCTTGCCATATTCAGTGAAAAGGCCACCGTGACAGGGACAGACATATTTGCGATCCTTCGCCTGCCAGTTGACGATACAACCCATATCTGTGCAGGCCGCCGAAAACGCGATAATCTCTCCCGCCTTCTCGCCCTGATCGCCGTCGCTGCGAATGACGTACCCTATAACGGAGTCGGTCGTAAAGCGAAGAGCCGAGTCGCCCAGGTCGGCCAGCTTCGCCACCGTCACCCACACTCCTTCGCCCGCCGGCACCAGGGATTCGGCCCATTGTTGAGGTTTTGTAGTGGTCTGCGTCGGCGTAGGGTGTTCCAGGGCCGCGCCAAGGCCAATCCCTACCACCATTGAAGCAGCGGCAGCGGCTCCTCCGCCCAGCAGGGCGCGCCGCGAGACGCGAGGCGATTTCTGCGATTTCTTCGCAAGGAAAGGGAAACGCTGCGGCTTCGCGGGCTGCTGGAGTTCCTGCTCGAGACGGGCCTTCAGTTCTGCCGCGAATTCTGGATGCGGTTCGGCTTCTTCAAAAGAGGCGGAGCGAAATAGCGCGGCCATGCGGTATATCCTGGCTTTCGCGGGCGTCAATGTCTCCGGTGGATGGGCAACACGCCCCGCCTGAAGCTCCTCGATGAAGTGCTCCAATTCCAGATAGTCTTCAAAGCGTTCCTGGTCTTCGCCTGCCATAATGTCCTGTTCTCCGCTAGAGGATAGCTTGCTCTCTGCAATGCATATCCTTATAGTCGGCCCCTCGCTCGCTTCATTACTATAATATCACATGGCCTCTGTAACCATGTCTTCCAGATCAGCCGCGCGCTTCAAGGCGCGGAATTGCAAAACCTTGACGTTTGCCTCCGTCAGGCCCATGCGAACTGCCGTATCTCGTATTGAAAGATTCAGCAAGAAGCGGCAGGTCAAAACTTCGCGATAATGTTCGGGTAAGGCGCGCAGAATGCGCTGCACGCGCTCGGCCGGGTGGCTGTTATTGGGCATAGCATCCTCTTTAGCCGGTCCTTCCCAACCCGCTTCCAGTAATTCATCGAGTGAGCTTGTCGAAATACGATAATGCGTTCGCCAGTAATCAGCAATGGTCGTACGCGCTACCTGAAACAACCATTTCTGGACGCTGAGCGCCCCTCGTTCCGTATCGACTCCCCGCACTGCCTTCATAAATATCTGTGACGTCAGGTCCTCGGCCTCTTCGCGATTGCCTACTTTGCTGTAAACATAGCGATAGATCAGACCCAGGTTCTCCTGGTAAAACGTCTGAAATTCCTGCACACCGGCTCCCCGAAAACTCTGCCCACCAGCGGCATTCCTTACCGCCGCGAGGTCCATTCCCGATTGTTTTCCGCGCAGCGAACCCACGGTGTACTCCCTGCTAAAGCCTGTCATAGATTTGTCGCTCCGCCCGGTAGGATAGCTGTTAATCCCAGCGCTCGGACCTCTCGCTCCTAGGAAGTTGCTTTGTCGTACAAATATTACTACGCCGTAGGGTTACGCTGCTCGCTTGATCGCATTATGCAACCGATTAAGTCCGTAGCATATTATATACCAATTGTGGCCGGTTGAACAGCACACTACTCCGGTGATTCCATAGAGGGGGCAGAGATCCTTCGCCGCGCCAGGTCGTCCAACCAGTCCGACACCTCTTGCCTCGACCCCTTCTGGTAACCACCAGTAATAATATAAGCCCCTACAACGGCGTCCCCTGCTTCCCCAGCGTCCCGCGTAAGAGCGAAATCTCGCCATAATGCGTAAACAGGTGTGAAATAGAAACCTGGCCAATCGTCAAAATAGCGGGCATGTTGCCCAGCGGCTTCACCGTCACCATGCGCGCGGACAGCTCCGCTCCACCATCGGTAATACCGGCCAGGTAATCCTCGTATTCGCGCCATACCTGCCCGGCATACTGCATAAAGAGCGCTGCATCGACGATGCGCAGCGCGCGAGCCTCCCTGGTTGGCATGCCGGTACCCTGCACGCGCGGCGGCAGGCCCAGGCGCTCGTGCCAGTTACCCTCGGCCCAGATGGTTGGGCGACCCTGCAAAATAAAGCGCAAGATGTTGTCCTCGGTACGCACACTGTGCCACATCAGGAACGCGATGCTGTTGCCGCGCCCCTCAATTGTGGCGTTCCATTCTTCAGGCGCGAGGTCGCTAACGGCTTCGCGCATCCAGTCATGCAGGCGTTTCTGCTCGTGCCGGAAAAATTCGATGATGTCCATGATGGATAGCCTCCTTGGTGTATTCGAGTCTATCTTATTCTATACGCTTCGCGACAAAACAGGAAGGCGCGGCGAATAGGGGCCAGGGCGATTTACCAGGCGAGTGAACAAGAACATCTTTGATGATTTTTCCAGCAGATCGGATAATGCGGTAGACATTGGGACAGGCGCCATGCCCTATCCCTATATCTCCTTACTGCCCTTATAGATTGTTCTCCTCCAACGGCGCCACCGGCTGTTCCGCCCCCTCGGCAGGACGAGGGGCAAGCTGGCGCCAGGGGATGCGCACACGCGAGTCGATATCACGCAGGTGCATGTCGTCATTGTAGTGAATCAAGCGCCAGCGGGGCGGTCTATCAGGATGCGTACTTTTGTGCCAGTGGGTGATAGAGGTATTATAGGTATCTAAGCCGGTTTGGGGATAGTGGACGGTGTTGATACCGAAGAAATACAGGAATGAGATGCCGATAACTCCTCCATGGCAAACGATGACGATAGTTTTGCCTTCGTGCTCGCGCAGTATGCGGTCAAGCGCCGTACTCACGCGCAGCACGAATTGTCCCCAGTTCTCGCCGCCAGGAGCTACCTGGCGAAAAGGCGTCTCGCGAAAGTTTACCGCGCCAAATTTTGCGCGATACTCTTCCACGCTCATACCGTCGGCTGCGCCATCGCGCAGTTCATGCACTTCATCATCAAATACTATCGGTAATCCCAGTGCGGGCGCGATGATTTCAGCAGTCTGACGGGCACGCTTCAGCGTGCTGGAGATCAGCACGTCAGCGGCAATTTCGCCGGTCGCGGCCAGCCGGTCGCGCAGGTGTTCGGCCTGCCGAATGCCCAGCGGCGAGAGCGCCGTGTCGCCAATGATATCGTGAATTGCTCCTAACGCTTCCCCATGTCGAATCAAATACAAATGCGTCATAAAAAAGTATTGCCTCCAGTATTTTGTTTCTGCCAAAAACAAGCTGTCTCTATTATCTTCGTTACTTCTCAGGAATTGGACGCCTGCATAGCACAAACAGGCTGTCATTAGTAAGGACGTTCTTTCCTGTCCTTTTTATGGCACGCTGGATACTTCTATGTCAAGTTCCAGAGCAACCCGGAAATTCCATCTCTTCCTTTAGAATGTTTGGGATAGCAACCGGCTCATGCTAACAGTCCACACTACTGTGATGAAAATATGACTAAAACTATAAAAGTACCATACTCTTTCCATGGTCATATACCTTCCTTCATCATACCCTTGCTCTCCTCGATAGGCCTCTTCTTGTGTTACAACGAATATTTGAGATAGACAAAGTGGCTCCTTAGATAAGTAACGAATTCTGCCATCCACTCATAATTCTTTCAGCGGGCCTACGGCCCGTCAGGACGGGAGGGGAAGCAAGCGGGGACACCCCGCACCCCGGCAGGGGTGAACCCCCTGCACCCCGAGTTATGAGTGGATGTCAGACGAATTACATAGACATTGTCTAAAAAGTGTGCTATATTGGTAAAAAGTTTTTTGAGGAATGGGGATTACGTACCTATGGCAGACAATCAACACAGAAAATCAGCCGAAGGCGCCCAGGGACTCATCCGGTCATATGTGACCGAAATTTATCCCCAGCCTCTGAGCGCCAAAAACATCCAGGCTCTTTCTGTAGATACGGTGTTTGCCGGTAAGTGCCACATTGAGGTCGGGCAACATCTCGATCCTCGTATTGCGCACACCCTTCAGGAGCGCGTGCTGGCTATCTTTGCCAACAGAGCGCAGGATCAGTTCCTGGTCTGTACCTCTCATCGCGGCGCATGGCAGGATATGCCATATATCTTCGGGAAACGAGAAGTCACGGACGTTCAGGAAGCCTCGCATGTAAAAAAATCCCCCCAGGTTCTCTCACCCACAAGCGCCGATTGTTGATGGCCAGAATCCAATCATGCGGAATATGATACAATAATTTCTAAGCTTTCTTGCGCCATGTAGAAGGCCTGGGAATAGCACTTCTGGGGGGATCTGCTTCTTCTGCAAGGTGTTATTTCGCCCGCTTGTCGTTCCTTTTAGCTTCGACCGCGTGAAGTTTCAGAAAAGGTGGACAACCATGAGCACTCGCCTGGCCAGGCAAATTGTTTTCCTGCACTCCGACGTTCCCTTGATTGCCGTCATCTTAGCCTCGCTCACCTCATTTGTATTGATTGTTCTCCACGCGCTCGGCTGGCAGGTGTGGTTAATGATGATCCTTATCCTGCTGGCCTGGCTGCCCGTCTTTACCATTATTACGAGGTCGCTTTACCGGCGCGACCGCTGGATCGCCTTCTTTTTCGTCCTGCTGATTTCCCAGAGCGTCCATTTCATAGAACATATCGCGCAAATGGCCCAGATTCATATCATGGGTCTGAGCGGTACGCAGGCGCATGGACTGATCGGCCAGCTTGACCTGGAGTGGGTGCATTTCCTCTTCGATGCCTGCTGGGTACTCGTTTGTGTCTACATCCTGTTTTTCCTCTACCACAAGACAAACCCCTGGCTGTGGCCGCTCATCATCCTGGCTAGCTGGCACGCCATCGAGCATGTGGCGATCATTCATTACTACATCACGACCGGCATTGTTGGCTCGCCGGGTCTGCTGGCACAGGGAGGCGCTATCGGCGGCGGTCTGCCGATCACACGTCCCGACCTGCACTTCCTGTACAACCTGGCGGAAGAAATCCTCATCATTGTCGCCTATATCCACCAGATCAGGCGGCTCCCTGCTGCCGCCAGTGACGAGGTGGGATCAGCGCAGGTAAGGGTTGAGGTGGCTTAAAGGGTCTGGAAAACAAAAACCTGGGGAGAGAGAGGAAAGGACCGGCCCTGTAACGGGGTAGGTGGACAACCAGGAACCCGGCACAGGGCCGACCCTTTCTTCCTTTCCTTATCGTTCGCCGTGCTGGATGCCTACGTCGATGGGGGTGGCAATTTTATTGATACCGCCGATACCTATGGCAATGGCACATCCGAAAGTATTCTTGGTCGCTGGATAAGTGCGCGCAAAAACCGCGACCGTATCGTTATCGCGACGAAAGTCGGCAGTCGTATGGGCAATGATCCCAACGCGCAGGGTCTCTCGCGCCGTCATATTATGGCGGAAGTCGAGGCCTCGTTGAAACGCCTGCAGATCGACGTGATCGACCTCTACCAGGCGCATCGCGACGATCCTACTACGCCGCTTGAAGAAACCATGGCCGCATTCAATGACCTGGTGCAGCAGGGCAAGGTGCGTTACATAGGAGCTTCCAACTACAGCGCCACTCGCCTGAGAGAAGCCCTTGACGTGAGCGCGATGCATCACTATGTGCGTTACGAGTGCTTGCAGCCACTCTATAACCTGCTTGACCGCGGCGACTATGAAGGTCAACTCGAGGCGCTCTGCCTGCAAGAAGGACTCGGTGTCATTACTTACTTCTCGCTGGCGCGCGGCTTCCTTAGCGGCAAGTATCGTCCAGGCAAGGAAATGCCATCCAGCCCACGCGCCAAGGCAATCCAGGAGCGCTATATGAACGAGCGCGGTTGGAGCATACTTGAACAGCTTGATCGCATCGCGGTAACTCATTCCGCGACGGTAGCGCAGGTGGCGCTGGCCTGGATTATGGCGCAACCCGGTATCACTTCGGCCATTGCCAGCGCCACTTCTGTGGAACAGGTACGCGACCTGCTCGGCTCTGTCAATTTACGCCTCAGCGCGGATGAACTGGAAATGTTGAACAGGGGCTAACAGATAAGGCCACAAAGTTACGGGTACGTTATACGTTGCCGGAGGGCGACCACCAGGGTGCGCCCCTACTATGAAACGCCGTCGTCATTGTAAGGGCGCACCCTGGTGGTCGCCCTCCACGGGGTGCAACACGTCGATAACCAATGGATGAAGATTTCCCATTGTTCTCCTTATCCCTCACCTCTAGCGCAAAAATCGGCATGCCATCTATGCGCACTAGTCACACGCTTGCCGGGTGATGAGACTACTAAAAGACCAGTACATGATCTTATTTCCAGGGGCAAAATCAAGCATACTTTCTACAACGCTTCAATGGATAACGAAGCGATGATTAAAACTTATGAATGAAAAAAAGACTGTTTTCAGTTAGAAAAGGAGCATTACAATGCAAACAATGCAAACTTCTCGTCTCTGGAATGTGTGTTTCAAATTGGGGTTCATCGTGTTTATGCTGGTAGGCATCCTGAGCCTGAACGGCGGCAGGGTGCTGGCGGCCTCTAATCCCGGTTCTATTACCGAGTATACTATTCCCACCGCCAACAGCTTCCCCGGCGACATTACCGTGGGGTTCGACGGCAACCAGTGGTTCACCGAGAGTGAAACGAACAAGATCGCGCGTATTACACCCAGCGGTCAAATCACCGAGTTTCCAACTCCTACCCTGGGCAGCAGTCCGCAGGGCATCACACGCGGCCCCGATGGCGCGCTGTGGTTTGTTGAGACGGCCGCCAACCAGATTGGGCGTATCACCAGCAGCGGGCAGATCACTGAATATCCTCTGCCGACTCCCAATAGTTTTCCCGAAGAGATCACAACCGGCCCGGATGGTGCCCTGTGGTTTAGCGAGTCAGGCACCAGCCGTATCGGGCGCATGCTGCCCAGCGGCCAGTTCGCCGGCGAATACCAGGCCACACCTGGAAGCGTACCAGAGGGTCTTACGAGCGGCCCGGACGGCAATATCTGGTTCACTGAGGACCGTGGCAATGCCATCGGGCGTGTGACGATCCCAGGTTTTCAAGTGAGCGAGTTTCCTGTCCCCACAGCCGACAGCGGCCCCGCCAGTATTGTTACCGGCCCGGATGGCAATCTGTGGTTCACTGAAGCCGACGCAGGACAGGTTGTCGTAGCCAATACCAGCGGTCAGTTCATCCAGACATTTGCCCTCGGCTCGGGCAGCAACCCGGTAGGTATTACGAAAGGGACCGATAGCGCCCTATGGGTCGCCGAGCAGGATGGTAACATCGCACGCATCACACAGTCCGGCAGCATGACCACATTCCCGGTTCCGGGTGGCGCCACAGGTCTGCCAACCAACATAGTTGAGGGGATTGATGGCAACATCTGGTTTACGCTGTTCCATGGCAATTCTATCGGCGTTCTGAATACGGGCAGCAGCCAATACTCGGCCCAATACACCATTCCCAGCGCGGGCAGTGGCGTTGAAGGTATCACAACCGGCCCCGACGGTGCGCTGTGGTTTACCGAGTTCTATGCCAGTAAGATTGGGCGTGTAACCACCGGCGGCCAGTTCACCGAGTATCCTCTGGCGGCCAATAGCAATCCTACGGATATCGCGGTTGGTAAAAATGGCGTCCTGTGGTTCACTGAAGTAGGTTCCAACAAGATCGGTCGCATCACTACCAGCGGACAAATTGCCGAGTTCACCGTTCCCACGGCCAATAGCGACCCCTATGGCATCGTCAAGGGACCTGATGGCAACATGTGGTTCACCGAGACCAGTGGCGACAAGATCGGCAAGATCACACCTACAGGCAAGATCACCGAATATACGGTTCCAACTGCTGGTGGCGGTCCGCGCGGTATCACGGTCGGCCCTGATAAGGCTCTCTGGTTCGCTGAAATCAGCGGCAGCAAGATTGGTCGCATCACGACTAAGGGCAAGATCACAGAGTTCGCGCTCCCGTCAGGAAGCAATCCCAACACCATCACCAAAGGCCCCGATAGCGCGCTGTGGTTTACTGAGGCTGGCTCCAGCAGTATCGGGCGCATCACCACCACTGGCCAGGAGACGCAGTATGCACTGCCTACCAGCGGAAGCTATCCACAGAATATCGTGACGGGTTCAGACGGCAAGCTCTGGTTTACCGAGTACTTCGGCGACCAGGTCGGCAGCATCACTACTAGCGGCCAGGTCTACGAGTACCCAACCATGCACTCGTTTAACTCATTGCCTTACGGCATCACGAGCGGCCCGGATGGCAACATCTGGTTCACCGAGTTCAACGGGAACGGCATCGGCAGCATTATCCCTAACTAAGAGCATTGGTAGGATATGGACATTGTAGCGGAAGTATTCTCAATAATAACGGAGGTTGCCCACTTCAAGTGGATGGCCTCCGTTGTTCTTACCCTCTGACGATGAAGGGTAACAACCACTTTCGGGCATGTCATTCTGAGCGAAGCCAAGAATCATAAAACGTCTGTTAGCATTTGAAAAACCTATAAAGGAAAAACTCATGAAGAACAAACAAAAAACACAAAACAAATGGCATCCCACGGTAATAGGCGAGCGTGTAGTCAGATTCCTGGCCGCCAGACCTTTCACCTTCAGGAGCTACCCATCCAGCCTGTTCACGAGCGACATTCCGGTGCAGGGGCTGGTAGCCGCGCTAAGGCAGGCCGAGAAGCAGCGCCAGGTAGTTCCACAAGGGGAGATCTCAACGCCCATCATGACGCGGGTGGAAGAGATGGAAAGGGAATTGCAGGGAAGTAGAGAGCTCTCGCCAGCCGTATCTTCCTGCTCTTTCCAGAGCAGGAAGATACGGCTGGCGAGAGCTCTCTACTTCAACCTATACCCAGAGGTGCAGGCCGTTGGAAAAGTTCAATGTTACGGCAAATGTCAGGTACATCAACCAGATGCCGGTAAGCAACTGCCAGATACCGACCAGGCGCGCTCCCATGGGGAAGAAGCTAAAGCGCGTGGGAGCTTCCGTCAGGTAGATCAAAGACAGACCGATGAAGACAATCACGACCGGAACATCGCCCGCGATTGCGAAGACGATCACGCCCAGTATGGAGATCAAAAAGAATGCAATTGCCATCCAGGCGTCGGGCAATGCGCTGGCACCGATGAAGCGCCGGTGCGCCATGGCAAACCAGTGGATACCATATGCCGTGAAAGCCAGCGCCGCCATATAGAGCGGTGAAGTGGCACTGCTGCCTGGCTTGGCAAAGACGTTAAACCAGGTCAGTCCGACCAGCAGGGTAATGCCGGTGATAAACTGCATGAAGCCCGGCATCCAGAATGCCCACATACCCATCGTCCGGCTCACATCAGGCTCCTCTTTAGGATAGCCGAATACCGCGTGGCCTCCCCAGACGAAATAGCCGGTGCCGAGGCCGAAGAAGCCAATTGCGAGTGGAAGAAACGCCGACGGGGGAAAAACAAACTGTGTCATGTCAAATCCTCCTCAAAAAGTTCCATATGGTAAACCGTCATCCAGCGTCAATTCTAAGGCGTTGGAACAACTTATTCCTGCCCCCTGCCGTCGCAAGGGTAGCAGATCACCAACATACCGGCTCACTGAAAGAACACGTGCTAACGCTGGCACGTCAATCGGGAGAAAGAAACAAGACCCTCCGACAATTTCAGAGAGAGAAAAGCAAGCAATCACGAATCATTCATAGCGGACTCCTTTCCGGGGCTGCTTCTAAAAACAACGAGCGAGCAGATGAAAGCCTGGAGTAATGGAATGAGGGTGAATCAGCATGCAGCCCGATCGATTCATCCTTTATAAGAAGTATACGGTGAAAATCGAGATATTGCAATCTTTCAAATGGCTAAATGGTTAATCAGAATCCCTACCAGGCACGTCCTGTAGATCGCCTCATGCGGACACCATCTGACACAGCCCGGACGATATTCTTCATAACTATCTATCACATTTTAAGGACTTTTTTATTTTATAATATAAAAAATGATAACTCTTTATTATAGTTTATTAATTGAATTTACATATATGATCATATTGAGGTGCAAAGCTTGTCGGCCCGCAAGCAAGTGGCCCACTCACCTGCGTGGGAGTGGGCCACTTGCCCGCGTCGAAAGACATGCAAGCCTTAGCAATAATGCTCGATCAGTGTAGTGCTATCGGAATGGCCCACAGCCCACACATCTGTAGGCGAGGTCGCGGCCACCCCCTCAAGCTGCGTGCTGTTCATGCCGGGGCTGGGGCTTTTCACAACATGCCATTGTTTGCCGTTCCAATGCTCGGTCAGCGTATGGGAGACAAAATCGCTGGATTGGTAGTATCCCACGGCCCAGACATTGCTGGCCGAGATTTCTGCTACTCCAAGCAGGCTGTTGCTGACAGGACCCGGGCCGGAGCTTGACACGACGCTCCACTGTGTCCCATTCCAGTGCTCGGTCAGAGTCTGGCTGTCGGCATACCCGACGGCCCAGGCATCAGTGGCTGAGGTCGCGGCCACGCTATCAAGGTAGTTAATCTGCGTGCCAGGGCTGGGGCTGCTGACGACGCTCCATTGCGTTCCGTTCCACTGTTCGGTCAGCGCCTGCCAGACGCCGTTGCTGCCGGCACCGTACCCGACGGCCCAGACATCAGTGGCGGAAACGGCGGCCACTCCGGCCAGAACGTTGGACTGCGTGCCGGGGCTGGGGCTGCTGACGACGCTCCATTGTGTTCCGTTCCAGTGCTCGACCAGCGTCGGTTGAATCGGGCCAATTGCCGTAGTGCTTTCACTGAACCCGACGGCCCAGACATCGTTGGTCGAGACAGCGGCCACACTGTAAAGCTCGTTGCCAGCATTGGCCGGATTGGGACTGCTGACGATACTCCACTGCGTCCCATTCCAGTGTTCGGTCAGAGTTTCAGCGACGCCATTAACGCCTTCCCAACCTACGGCCCATATATCGTTCGCCGAAACAACCGCTACACTGGTCAGCGTGCTGTAAAGCGTGCCGGTGCTGGGACTGCTGACCGCGCTCCACTGCGTCCCGTTCCATTGCTCAATGATCGGCTGGCCGCTGCTCCTCTGTAAGCCAGAGCCGCCGACAGCCCAGGCATCGTTCGCCGAAACCGTGGCCACACTATGCAAACCGTCGGGCGAACCCGGATTCGGACTACTTACAATCTTCCAGCTGCAACTCAGTGGAGCCGCGCTGGTGACGCTGGCGTTGATAAACAGCATTGGGAGGAAACACAGCATCATTATAGACATGAAGAAACTTCTCAGTTTCATTATCGATTCCTTTCAATTCAAGCGGAATGAGCGTCCACTTCGGAGATGCGTTCCGCAAAGAGAATGAGATTGTTGTAGGGGTCTCTGATGAAAAACTCTTTGAGGCCCCAGGGTTTAGCTTCTAGAGTAGAACAAACGTTGTTTGTTGGCAGGTATTGCCGGTACAACTCATCGATGCTGGTGACGCCGATCCAACACACCGAATGGCTTTTGGGAACATCTGAGGAGTAGTTCAGATGCAGAGCGACTGCATCGTGTTCGACAATGGCAAAGCCTTCGTCGCGATAGGTAGTCTGAAATCCCAGTTGTTCATAGAAGGCCAGCGCCTGCTCCAGATTATTGACGACAAAACGAGGGGCAACCGAGAGAAATGCTGGCCGGTTACTGTGGTTGCTTTGCGATGTTGGCATGTGTCTTTGCTCCTTTCATTGCATACAGAATCCACCTGGCTATTCTTATCATGAACCTCTTGTATGGAAAACCTGTAACCAACCAGCAGCATTACCCTTTCAGGGCTTGAGCCATCGCTGACGTATGGCTTGCGGCAGCGATGGTTGTACAACCAATCAATCAATGAATTGCGGCCAGCATTCTTACTGGCACTGACCGGAAGGCTTCACCTGTGGCGAATTCACCGAATTTGGACTGGTCGTGATAACCTCGGCCACGCCAGGGAAGGTATGGTCGGGTGGCAATGTGCCTGAAACGGTAAAGGTGTACGTTTGTGTGGTCTGCCCCGGCGCGAAGGTAACGCTCGCATTCGTGCTGGAGCGGCCATTGTTCGCCGTCCACATGAACTGCACAGTGCCCCCACCGCTACCGGCAGCGGCATGGAACGTGGCCGTATAGGTGAACGTGACCTGCGTATTGCAGGCGATCCCCGCGATTGAGGATGGGCTGACCACTAAATCGACGCCAGTCACCTGGAACGAGGCCTGCGTGCAGGTGCCCGCTGGCTTGATCAGCTGCGATGTGAAGCTATTGGGACTGGTCGTCATCACCCCGCCGTTGCCGGGAAAGGTGTTATCGGGCGAGAGCGCGCCTGACGAGGTAAAGGTATACGTTTTTGTGGTCTGCCCGGGCGCGAATTGTATGCTGGCCGGCGTACTACCCCGCCCATTATTCACTGTATAGGTAAAATCTACCGTACCGCCGGGACTATTGGCCGGGACGTGGAACGTGGCCGTATATGTAACGGTGAGGTTACTGCCGCAGGCCAATCCCGCAATCGAGGATGGTTGAACAGCCATATCAATACCCGTCACGCGGAACGTAACCGGAGTCTTTGTAGGCGTGGGTGTATTGGCCGGCCTACTTGTTGGCGACGGCTGCACTATGGGCGTTGTTTGACCATGATTTGGATGGCCGCCAGTAGCCGGTTGCCGCGAATGGCTCAAAACGAAGAGCAGCGAACCGACAAGCATCGCCGCGATCACAACGGCGGCGAGTGCGCCAAGGCGCTGCTGCCATACCTTACCATTAGAAGAAGATCTGAAGCCGATAAGTTTCATAGTGTTTTCCTTTTCTCCCCTGCGCACCAGAGGCGGCGCCGGGGTGAATACTGATTGAGTTTCATATGGAGTTTTTACATCGTGTTTTTGCAGAAGCGTTCGTATACGAGCGAGCGATTGGATATCTCCGGCGCGTGTATCGTAAAGATGATGCAAGTCCTGCATCAGCTGTTCGTTTTGCCTGCTCAACTCCTCGGGAGTGAAGTCATTGTGTATTCCCATGCTTTTTTCTCCCTTCTACTGCCTTCTGTAGAGAGCGCCTAAGTGGGCAATTGCGCGCGAAAGCATCTGTCGCACGGCGTCTTCTCGTTTATCGAGCAGGATTGCAATATCAGCAAAAGGCAACCCGGAACTGTAGCGTAGTTGCAAAACCTGTTGCTGCGCGGGAGATAACTGTTCAATGGCCCTGCGCAGTTGCTCTACTTCCTCGTGTCGTTCGGCGACCCATTCTGGTGCCCGCGACTCATCCTCATAAATAGAGTCCGCCACCGTTTCTAAGCTGACAACAGGACGACGAGCCTGTCGTCGATAGCTATCGACGAGCTTATTACGCGCGACCCGCCGCAGCCACGCCAGCTGCTCCTTTCTCTCTAAACCCGAGAGGTTATCATGTTCCCATGCCGCCGCGAAGACCTCCGCTGTCAGGTCCTCGGCATCTTCGCGTGAGCTAACATGCAGGCGCATATACGCGAAGATGGTCGGCCCATAGAGGTCAAACAGCGACGTCTCCGCGCTGTTATCCTGTTCGCTCTGGCTGCGTTTCTGCTGTTGCATGCTAACTCCCTCTCCCTGTCTCCCTACGCGACAAGAAATTTCACTCAAGATATCGCTGAAAGCAGAACTTTGTGACACAATTTCGGATCAGGTTTTTCTGTATTCATACTAACATAGGAATTCGTATTTTATGTAGCAAAAGCTAGCGTCCACCCAGGCAACTTGACATCTTCCCCTCTCATATCCTATACTCCTTATCACTTGATAAGTGAAAACAGGTGAAACAATGGAGCATAGGGAACGCAAAGAGCAGCGGCAGCGCAAAATCGTCTCGCGCGAGGAGGCTGAGGAGACGCGCAATACTATCCTGCGCGTGGCACAGCAACTCTTCATGGAACTGGGCTATCGCTCGGTGACGACGCGGCAGATTGCCGATGCCTGCGGGCTGACGCAGCCTGCCCTCTACCACTACTTCGCGGATAAGCAGGAGTTGTATGTGGCGATGGCGCAAGAAGAGCTGGCGAAGACACGCGCGGCACTGGAGCGTCTCGCGAGCCGTGGCGACTCCATTGATGAACGCTTGCGGCGTGCAGCCCTCTACCTGCTCAGCGCAACGCGGCACGACCATGCTCAGCTGCTGCACGATATCCGGCACGAACTCTCACCGGAGGCGCGTGCGACCCTGAACGAGGCGTTTATGGCCGGCATCGTCAGCCCGATTGCCTCGATCTTCGAGGATGGCTTAGCGAAAGGCCTCTTGCGCTCCAGGCAGCAGCGTGGCACCGACGCGGTCACGGCGACTTTTTTGTTCATGAGCATGATCTCGCAATTCCTGGCCGGCCAGCATGGTAGTTCGGCCCTTGCATCCGGCCTCGCAGGGAGCGCTAGCGATATTGCGCGCTTGATCGTGCAGGTTATCCTGCATGGGCTTACCCGCCCACAGGCAGAAATTACGTCTTTATAGAGCAGTTATATTTTTGCAACTTACTTATCATATGATAAGTAAGATTGCTTCTCGCCAAAGGAGAAAGAATCATGGCATCATCGACAGACCCGGCGATGAATAAGAACGCGCAGCCCGGCGAGACGGCGGCAGACCCAAATTATAAATGGAAAGTGCTGGTCTCGGTAGTCTTCGGCACCTTTATGGTGATTCTCGACTCCACAGCGGTCAATGTGGCGATACCGACGTTCGAGCGCGTCTTCAAGGCCCAGGTGGACCAGGTTGACGGGGTGCTGACAACTTATGTGCTGGCGCTGGGCATCGTTACCCCGCTCGCAGGCTACCTCTCGGAGCGTTTCGGCATCAAGCGCATGTATCTGACCTCGCTGGGACTGTTCGTCGCAGGTTCGATCCTTTGCGCGTTCTCACCCTCTTTGCCATTCCTGGTAGCGTTTCGCGCTCTGCAAGGACTCGGCGGTGGTATGCTGGGGCCGCTGGGCATCGCACTCCTGTTTGGCGCATTCGCGGAGAAGGAGCGCGGCCTGGCTTTCGGACTCTATGGCATTCCATTGATCGTCGCGCCTGCCAGCGGCCCCGTGCTTGGCGGCTACTTTGTGCAGTACCTGGACTGGCGCTACATCTTTTTCATCAATATTCCCGTCGGTATCGCGGGCATCATCCTGGGTGGTCTGTGGCTGCGCGAGCAGATTCGCGGCACCGAGGCGCGGCTCGACATTCCAGGCGTCATTCTCTCGACCGTCAGCTTCGGCACGCTGCTCTATGCTATCCAGCGCGGCTCAAGCGACGGCTGGTCATCAGCACGCATTCTGACATTGTTGAGCATTGGCATCGCGGCCTTTGTGGTCTTTGTCATCGTCGAACTGCGCGTTAAGGACCCGCTGCTCGACCTGCGGCTCTTCCTGAAGCGCACCTTCGCTTTTGCTAATATTCTCGGCTGGGTGAGCGTCGTAGCACTCTTCGGGGCCGAATTCCTGCTACCGATCTACCTGCAAAGCCTGCGAGGTCAAACTCCTCTACAGGCCGGTCTACTGGTCTTGCCGCTCGCGCTCTCGGCTGGTGTTACCACGCCCATTGCCGGAGCCTTATACAATCGCATAGGGGGGCGCTGGCTGATTGCCGCCGGCAGCATTCTGCTCGCCATCAACACCTGGGAGTTTGCGCACCTGACGCTCGATACGAGCTTTACCGAGGTTATGTTCATCGTAGCGATTCGCGGCGTGGCCCTCGGACTGGTGCTGCAAACCACGCTGACTACAGCCCTTACGGGCCTGAAACCCGCGCAATTGCCGCGCGCCAGTTCCCTGCTGAACTCGACGCGCAACGTATTCCAGTCCTTTGGCATAGCTGTTCTCGGCACCATCCTGACCAACCAGTTCACCGCCTATCGCAACAACACGATTCGCGACCTGCACAATCCTACCACCTCGCCTGGTCAGCAGTTCCTGCACCTGGTACAGATACTACAGCAGCAGGGATTGCCGGCAGTCGCAGCCCAGGGCGCGGCAATGGGACAACTGCTCAGCCGCCTCGTTCCCCTGGACTTCATACAGGCGCTCAACGATGCCTACTACGTGACCTTCTGGCTCTCAGTGGCAACGATCCTACTGGCCTTCACCCTGCCGGGCAGGCCACGCCAGCAAAAAGTCAGCGACGAGAAAGGCGAAGCACCCATACCTATCGGGATTGAATAATCGGCCCCTCCACGCGCACAAATATCTTTCCTGTGCTATAGTAGTGAGAAAAGCACGACCGCTTATTTTCACATTTGGAGAAATATGATGTCATTACTCACCCGCATGATTGGCGCGCTTGCCAAGCTTCCTCCTGCTGAAACATATGATGTGAGGGTGGAACGCGATCTGGTGGTGCCGATGCCCGATGGCGTGGTGCTGCTGGCGGATCGCTACGTGCCGCGCGGCAGAGAGAATCCGCCGGTGATATTGGTGCGCTGCTGCTATGGGCGGCGCGGTTTTTTCGGACTGCTCTTTGGGCGCATATATGCCGAGCGTGGTTACCAGGTGGTGATTCAGAGCACGCGCGGCACCTTCGGCTCGGGTGGGAAGTTTGAACCGTTTATCGTCGAACGCGACGATGGGCTGGCAACCGTGGCGTGGTTGAAGCAGCAGCCGTGGTTTTCGGGCGCGTTCGCGACCAACGGTCCCAGTTACCTGGGCCTGGTGCAGTGGGCTATTGCCCGTGATGCCGGGCCGGAGTTGAAGGCCATGGGCATCCAGGTCAGCACATCCGAGTTCCGCAGCCAGACCTACATGGGCGGCTCCTATGCCCTCGATACAACGCTGTCCTGGACGCATATGATGGCCAACCAGGAGCGCCCGGTGAGAGCGCTCCTGACGCAGCTTACCGCCAGGCGCATGCTGAAGCGGCTCTTTATGCACCTGCCACTGCGCGATCTCGATAAACTGGCCGATGGCGAGCATGCAACGTTCTTCCAGACCTGGCTTGAACAAAGGCCGGCGGATGACCCCTACTGGAAAGCGCAGGACTTCAGCGATACTGTCAAGGATGTTAAGGTTCCGATCAATATGGTCAGCGGCTGGTACGACATCTTCCTGCCGTGGACGCTGCGCGATTACGCGGTCTTGCGCGCCACCGGACAGCGGCCATATCTCACCATCGGCCCCTGGTCGCACGCCTCAATCAGGCTGATGGGCGAGGGAGTGCGAGAATCGCTGGCATGGTTCCGCGCCTACCTGTATAATGACCGCCGCCACTTGCGCAAATCTCCGGTGCGCATCTTTGTCACCGGCGCTAATGAATGGCGCGACCTCGCGGACTGGCCACCAGCAGGCAGGCGACACGAACGCTGGCACTTGCAGCCTGGCGGAGGATTGGCTTCGGAAATTCCACCCGCGTCCGCGCCTGACCGCTATCGCTATGACCCCTCCGATCCTACGCCGGCGGTATCCGGGCCGGTACTGGCGGGCAATGCTCTGCCCACGGACAACCGCGAGCTGGAGGCGAGGCCGGACGTGCTCACCTATACCGGCGCACCATTGGAAAACAATCTGGAAGTGATCGGGCCGGTGCGGGTCGAATTGTTCGCCCGCTCCAGCCTCCAACACACCGACTTCTTTGCTCGCCTGTGTGATGTCGATGCGCAGGGGAAATCGCTCAATGTCTGCGATGCGCTGCTGCGGGTCGAACCCGGCCAGCAACTGGTCACTGCCGACGGCTGCTGGCGGTTGAGCATCGACCTGTGGCCGACCGCGCACCGCTTCCGCCGCGGCCACCGCCTGCGCCTGCAAGTCTCAAGCGGCGCGCATCCACGCTACGCCAGGAACACTGGCAGCGGCGAGCCGCTAGCAACGGCGACGAAGCTGGTGGCCGCCGATCAAGAAATTTATCACGATCCCGATCACCCATCGAGCATCGAACTGCCGGTATGCGAATAGATTTTGGAATTTGACAAAAGTCATTTGCTCAACTCCATCATCAAAACTCCAAAAAACTGGCCCTGGATAAGGTGAGCATCCATCCAGGGCCAATCAGTACAGGTAGGGCCTGCACTTACACTACACTTGTCAACTCACGATAATGGTTGCCTTCATGAATGGGTGGATATTGCAATGGTAGGTAAACGTGCCTTTCATAGTAAACTTGAAGCTGAACTTGCCTCCCGGTGAGATGATCCCGCTATCCCACACTCCCGAATCGCTCGTGGAGGTGTGCGATACCATCGTCAGGTTCTTCCAGGTCACGGTCGTGCCAACACTGATCTTCAGCGTCGTGGGGCTGAAGGTGAAGGTGCCGTTTTTGGTAATGATCTTGACGGTTTTCTTGTGCTTGGCATCGGGCACAGCAGACGCTGCGGAGTGTGCCTGCTGGCTGGCTCCCTTACTTGCCGCCAATGCCAGCGATGCGCTAGAAACTACAAACGACATTACAAGGGTCAAAACTAGCAGGAATACCCCCATTCCACCCAGAGCGAATTTCAATCGCTGTGTCGCCATCGTCATAAGATATGCCTCCATTCTTTGGAAATACTGGTACACCATCATTAATGTACCTCAACAATAAGTACGTGGCTGGTTACACTTCTGATACCTCGCGCCAACCTACGTCACAATGACCTTTCCCGTCATATAGAGATGAATCATGCAGTGGTAGGCATAGGTGCCTGCCGACGTAAACTGAAAACTGTAGGATTGGCCAGGATTAATGAACTGGCTATTAAGAGGACCTCCCGTCACGGTATGTGGCGCCTGGGTGTTATTGACCCAGGTCACAATGGTTCCAGGAGCAACGCTGATTGTCGCCGGGCTAAAGGCAAAGTTGCCATTTTTAAGCGTGATGATCGTGACCGTCACCTTCGGCGGCGGTGTAGGTGTTGGAGATGGCTTAGGCGTTGGAGTAGGCGTTGGTCTGGGCCGGGGTGTCGGCGTCGGCGTCGGACGCGGCGGTGTTGTGGCCGTCGGCGTTGGTTGCGCCCTGGTGGGGGCGGGCGTGGGACTGGATTGAGATGAGGTTGTGGGAGATGGTGTAGGAGTCGAGCCTGCGCTGGTTGGAGTGTTAGTAGGGGCAATCACAATCGATGTGTTTGTTGGAGTGGGTGTTGGATTGCTGTTCGTGCTGCTGCCACCCCCACAGGCGGCGACGAGCGTCAGGATAGCCAGCCCCAGCAGGCAGAACCAGGCCAGCCTCGCGCGACGTGACGGTACCGGGAAGACGCGTTTCGGAATCATGGTTTCCCCCTTTTCCTGGGCCTTCTTGAGTAACGATACGCATAAACTCAATGAGGCTCCATCTGAAGAGATATACGGGAGGGGGTTACGCCATAGTGGGCAAGCGTCGTGAATCCCCTGGAGGGCGACCACAAGGGGTACGCCACTCCTCGCTCATGCCAAAAGCGTCGAGGAATATTAGCCGCGCAGTTTTAAGTACGCCAGCCGCAGCCCCTCCAGGGGTAAATATTGATTCACGTATTGGATTTCGGGAATGATGGGGGACATCAACTGCGCCAGGCCGCCGTGCGCAATGACCTTGACCTCGTGTTCGTCTGTCACGTCCGGTATCTCTTTACGCAGGCGGCTGATCAGGCCTTGCACGAGTCCCACATGCCCATAGATAATGCCCGACTGCATGTTCTCGATTGTATTCTTGCCAAGGGCAGAACGGGGCGGCGTCAAATCCACGCGGAACAGGCGCGAGGCCGCGCTGCTCAGCGCCTCGGCTGAAATGACCAGGCCGGGCGCAATCGATCCGCCCAGGAAATCTCCCTCGCGCGAGATCACGTCGAAGGTGGTGGCCGTGCTGAACGCGATAATGATAGCAGGACCGCCGTAGAGGTGGTGCGCCGCCAGCGAGGTCACGATGCGGTCGGAGCCAATCTCCCACGGGTTATCGACCAGCAGCTTCATGCCCAGGTCTACGCTATGATCGAGGACGATGGCCTCCTTCTGGCAATAGGTGAGGGCCAGTTCCTGGAAGACTGGCGTCAGAGGAGGCACAACGCTGGATAGAATGATGTCATCGATATCGGCAAAAGAGTACCCGGCATAGCGCGCCAGGTCGTTCAAAACCATCGCATATTCGTCGGTGGTGCGCTGGCGGGCCGTAGAAACCACCCAGCGATTTTTCAGCGCTGTACTGTTGTACAGGCCAAACTTGATATTGGTATTACTGATATCGATGGCAAGTAACATTGAGCGCACCTCTATTCTCTGTGGCTAAGCTAGCCGTATAGGGTAGGAGCACCCCCTGCGGTCGCCCTGGTTCTCCCCATTCACTTGATCAGGCTAATTGCTGCACGCTGGCCGCGTATTGCTTCAAAAGAGCGGCAATGATGTAAGGGTCGCCGTAGGCTGCATCGGTGACGACGATCACTTCGCTCTGATTGCGATCGTCGACGAACGCCAGTGTAGTGGGAGTGCGCATGCGCTTGCGACGCGCGCCTTCGGCGCCCGGGGCAACGTTGCGCCGGCCAAAAAACATGCTGCCCAGTTGCTCGCCAAAACCGGGCATCTCGCGAATCGGATTACCTGTGTTTGTGCGTTCCGGCTGTGGTGGACGGCCGCCCCGCGCCGTGACGTGTCGCACATACATGAGCGGCACATGAATGATCGTGGAGCCTTCCTGCTTGACGAAATCTTCGGGCGTAATCACGATTATATGCTTATCGGCCTGGCTCAAGCGGCGCGCATCCACAATAATGGCCCAGATGCTGCCCAGGCCGACATACAGCATGATTCCCAGCAGTATTGTGGTGACGATGGCAGCGGCTGTGCCTTGCTGGTAATTATGCGGAATGGTGAGTGAGGCGATGATCGCGAAAAGACCCAGCCCGACAATGACACCAAAAATCCAGCCCAGGATGCCTACCGCCACTTTCCTGCGCAGCAACGGGAAGGCGATCCAGCCATGGGGCATATCACCGCCGGTTTTGATCCTATCCAGTATCTCCGTTGATTCCATAGAGTTCGCTCCATTTCTGAATGGGAAGAGTCCTGTATATAGATTATATCAGACATAATACGTGTTGAGCGCAAGAGGTTTCTCATATTTACTTGCAAACACCTTGCTGCGCTATCAAACCCAGGGATGTTCAGCACCGGGATAGCGTGGTAAAATACACGCGTGTTCAGAATTATCGTGTGGGGAGCTTATGAACGAACGTATGCAGGATGAGGCAGCGAAGGCGATAGAAGCGGCCCATAAGCTGCTCTCGGACTTCAGGGCAGCACACCCAGGTTGGCAAGACGATAAAACGCCGGTGGATGAACTCGCCTCCTGGCTCGAACTGGAGGTCGCGACATTTCATCCTGATGACTATCCACAGGGGACCTACGGTTTTTTTGAGGCGGGTGAGAAAATGATCTGGCTCTGCCGCGGCCTGCCTGAAACGTTCCGGCGCTTCACCCTGGCACATGAACTGGGCCATGCTGTGCTGCATCACGCGGATGGCCGCACAACTTATCCCCGCTCAATCGCACCCGCTACTCCTTTTGATTCTATTGACGCGAAAAACGTGGAGGGAAAGACATGCCAGGAGCCAGACATACGTGAGGAAGTGACCCCACTGACTTTCCAGCAGCAGGCGGAAGAACTGCTCGGTGCAGGCGTGGCATACGACCCCCGCAGCCAGCGCGAACTGGTCGCCAACCTCTTCGCCGCCGAATTATTGATGCCGCTCGAACGGGTTCGCGCGCTCTACCTGTCGTCGCATATTCCTGCTAAGGAGCTCACCACCATCTTCAACGTTTCTCAAGCGGCCATGCTCAACCGCCTGGCAGGATTAGTGGGGGAGCAGCCAGAACAATTCACAACGGACCGCGGCAGTCGTCCTGATATGCCAAAAAAACAGTACGATGAGTTCCAGCGGGCCGCTATCGAAGCGCCGGCGCCCGCGTTGATCGTAGCCGGGCCGGGCAGCGGCAAAACCAGCACGCTGATCGGGCGCGCCGATTACCTGATCCACGAACTGGGCGTCCAACCAGGGCGCATTCTGGCCCTGACCTTTTCGCGCAAGGCCGCAGGGGAGATGCAGGAACGTTTGCAGGGAATACTGGATGCGGTCAGCATCCCGCCGACCGTCAGCACATTTCACGCTTTTTGCGCCGAGCTACTGCGCACCTATGGTCATCTCGTGGGGCTGCGCCAGGATTTCACCTTCGTGGATGATGTCGAAGGATATTTCTTGCTGCGCCGGTTGGCGGCGGAACTGCCGCTGCGCCACTACCAGAATCTGGCCGCACCAACGATGTATTTCCCCGCCATTTTAGGGGCCATCTCGCGCGCCAAAGACGAACTGGTCACACCCGCACACTACAAAAAGCTGGCCGGAGATATGCTGGCCCAGGCGCGCAATGAGGAAGAGGTGCAGGCAGCTGAGAAGGCGCTCGAGATCGCTGAAATCTACGCGCTCTATCAACAGCGCCTGGAGCAACAGGGTGATACCGATTTCGGCGGCCTGGTCATGCTGGCGGTGCAGCTTTTACAGGAGCATCCCGAGGTATGTAGCGAGTTGCAGCAGAAGTACCAGCACATCCTCGTTGACGAGTTCCAGGATATCAATCGCGCCAGCGGTGTGCTCTTGCGTTTGCTGGCGGGCGAGCGGAGAAATGCCTGGGTGGTCGGAGATGCGAACCAGGCGATATATGGCTTCCGCGGCGCTTCACCGGCCAATATTGCCAACTTTAAGGACGATTATCCGGATGCCGTCATCCTGCCGCTCAGCCGCAATTATCGCTCGCGCCCGGATATTGTCAGCCTGGCGCAGACTTTCCGGCGCGAACTGCTGGAATCAGGAACGGATGCCGGTGAATTGGGAAGCGTGCAAACGGCCCGTTCAGACCTGCCCGGCACGTATGTAACGCTGGCAGTGGCGGCGAATGAGACCTGCGAACTGAACGGATTAGTCGACGATATCCGTCACAAGCATGCCCAGGGCTACAGCTTCCGCGATATCGTGGTGCTGTGCCGCACGAGAGCGCAGGCGCGCAAGGTCACGCAGGCGCTGGCAACGGCGGAGCTGCCCGTGAGCGAACGCGGCGGCTTACTGGAGCAGGAACACATCAAAAACCTGCTTTCCATTGTGATGTTATTGGCCGACAGCAGCGGCATGGGCATCTTGCGGGCCGCTCGCCAGCCCGACCATCCATTGAGCCAGGATGATATCGAGGCCCTGCTGCTGGCAGCACGCGAACAAAAATGCGACCTGATCGACCTGCTTTTGCGCGGCGAGGCTCCAATCGCCATGAGCGCGCAAGGCGGCCGCTCGCTGGCGCGCCTGTCCTCGATTTTAAATGTGCTGCGCTTTAACACCAGCGTGTGGGCGTTGCTGGCCAGCTATCTCTTACTCGAAACCTCACTGGTGCGCGACCTGCTCTCTACCCCGGACCATCCCCAGGCCAGCGCTCTCCTGGCGGATTATGACGGCCTGCTGCAACTCGCCCGCTATTATGATCAGCAACAGCAAACGCTGCGCGCTCAGGATGCCCTTGCACGCGGCGAAGATACCCCCCAGCCACCTCCTTTAAAGGAACTGGCCAGCGGCTTCCTGGATTACCTGAGCGTGCTGCTTGCGCTGCGTCAGGATGGCGGAAACCGGCGCGACGGCGCTGAAAACGGCAACGAGCCGCTGCCTGACGTCATTCGCGTGATGACCGTGCATGCCAGCAAGGGCCTCGAATTTCCGATTGTATACCTGCCTTTCCTGGTATCACGCCGCTTTCCTATGCAGAAACGCGCCCAGACCGCGCCACCGCCGCATGCTATGCTGCCGCCTGAATGTGAAGGCGACGCCGCGCACGAAAGCGGAGAGGCCTGCCTCTTCTACGTCGCAACAACGCGCGCCCGCGATCACCTCGTCCTGAGCTACGGCGAACGCTACGGCAAAATGAACTACAAGCGCTCGCCGTATATCGATGTGCTCATCAGGGGCCTGCCGGAGGAGCGCATCACGCGCCTGCTGTGGCAGAATGAGTCTCCCAGACAATCCCCGCTCCTGCCGGACGTCTCTTCGCAGCCCAGCGAGAGCTTTATCGCGGCCTTGCAGCCGGAAATGCTCAGTGTTACCGCGATTGAAAATTATGCCGCCTGCCCACGCCGCTATGCCTATAGCAGCATTTACCGCTTCCACCTTGAGGAGGAGGCATACCAGCTTTTCTGGCAGGCAACGCGGGAAACGCTGGATGCCCTGCAAAAACGGCTAGACGAGGGCAGGCAGGCAGGAGAGCAGCAGGGACAGCAGCAACAACTCCTGAGCCGGCAAGAAGCAGAGGATTTGTTCACACAGCGCTGGCACAACCACGATGGTCACACCTTCCCTTTTGCCTCGCTCTATGAGCAACATGGGCGCGAGGTGACCGAACTGCTGCGCCGCAAATTGCTTGAGGGCCGCAATGGAGATACACGAGAGCAGCTGCGTCAAAGCTACACTGTGACTATCGCGGGCAAGAGCATCGAGGTGCCAGTAGATAGCGTCGAGGTGGCCACGCAGGGCGAGAAGCCGGTCAAGTTCATCCGGCGGCGTTTTGGCAAGGGCAAGACGAAACCGGCGCCGGGCACGAGGGAGTTGCTCTACGCGCACGCCTCGCGCCAGCACCATCCAGGCCAGAACATCGAATTGCATTACCACAACCTGAGCACGGGCGAAACGTTCGAGGTCAAACTGACAGCGAAGAAGGAGCAGAGCCTGTATCATGAACTGGAACAGGCCATCCAGGGCCTGGAACGCCACGAGTTTCCGCCGAAGCCCGACGCGTTTGCCTGCCCGACGTGCCCATTCTATTTGATTTGCCCGGCATAACCCACTATTTTCCAGATCTCACTTGCCTCGCTTTTGCAACTCCTGATACGCTGCAAGGAGAAGTATAGCGAACGGGACCAATATGAGCGTTGACTGAAGTGTATACTTGCGGGCATACCTGTCCCTATGTGCCAGCTCAAACGCCACCTCCTGCTGGACACTTTTGCGTCTCGTGAGAGCGATGGCATAGAGGAGCAGCGGTACATAGTTAAGAGCTATCCACAGCAAGCAACAGCCTATGATAGCTGCGAAAAGCGCGTGGGCGGGGCCATGGAGGAACGCGAAGTACAGCGAGAAGAGGCCAAAGGCAGCGCATCCGAATACCCCAAGCCCGAATTCGATCAGAATAAACCTGGGGCCGTGAAAGGCGATGTCCAGGGCCGCCAGTTTCCGCACATTGATCATCCTTTCGCTCGCCAGCATATCCTCTCGCAGTTGTATAGCATCGTCTCCTGAGGAACTGTGATCCATAAGTTTTCTCCTTTCCTATTCTGATTCAAGCCTTGTCTCATGAGCAAAGAGCGGTGCGTGAACTAAGAAATGACCGGAACAATTGCAGCGGCTGTTGCAGCCTCTTCTTCCTGCTGCTTATACAGGTACCAACCGAGGGTGGTGAGCAGAGCAAGATCATGCAGGTCGCACGCGTCCGGCTCGAGTTGGACATGCTTGCCACGCTTCAAGTGAAGCAGGGGCCTACCCTCTTGATCGAACCAGGTCCAGACAGTGTGCCAGAAGCTGCTACACTGCCACCTGTATTCGCGCCCATCAGGGAAAAGGAGAGTGGAATGGCCGCTCATCCCGCGTTTGACGCTGGCCAACTCGGTGCGTGTATCGAGGGCCAGGACGGTGATGGTCCGGGATAGGTTTTTGCGCTCAAACACCCAGAGACCATCCGCGGCCTCGGCGCGAGCTTGCGATGAAAATGCCCCGCTATAGGAGAGGCTAACCAGCACTTCATCGCCTGCACGCAGTTCGTATTCAGCGCGCAGCAGGTGAGGATGGACCCACTGCAATTCTTCTCCTATGCATTCGTTGATAGATTTCATTGTCGTCGTTCCTTTCATTGATGCCGGACGAGAGTCATCACTCTTCCTGAGGTAAAGCATAGACGTTCGTATCATCGCGATACGTCCTGGTAGCCATAGCTGTACTCCTTCACAGGCATCCTTATAGAGCAATTCTACGGCAATAGTGGCGCTTTCACATCGTTAGAGTGGCCTATCGACCTTGCCTATTTTTCCAGAAGAGGCCAGGTTGAGCATCGAGCGTCCTACGACATGAGGATGGGGCGTGGCGTGCCAGAAAAATCCGGCTTTGGGTCGAGGCTCTCCTCTTTTTCTGCGGCAGGGCATCAAATGAGTTGGCGTGCGATGGCGTAACGCACAGCGGCAGTGCGCGAGGTGACGGAAAGTTTATTGTAGATGGAGCGGAGATGGGCATTGACGGTGCGGGGGCTGATCACCAGTTGCGTGGCGATCTGGGCGTTGGTGAGACCCTGTGCCAGCAGGTGCAACACCTCCATTTCGCGCGGGCTCAGGTTGTCAGGAGTCCCTGGAGACTGGCGAGCCTGAGATGTGTCGCGCCAAGCGAAAGCTTGTTCGGGGGACAGCGTGCGGCCAAAGGCCCGGGCTGCGGCGAAGGTGGCAGGATCGAGTTGGATACGGGTCATAGTGATGGTGCGCTCATAGGCCGCGCGCTCGGCGGATGAGAGGGAAAGCCGAGCACTATCGCGTAGGGCCTCCGCCGCACCCAGCAGGTGCGCTGCCCAGCGCGCTTCTTGCTGCCGCGACGCAGTTGCAGCCATTCCCTCAAGCGCTGCAATCATGCCGGGAGCATCCTGTAATGCACGCAACAGTGCGAGGCTCTCGACCCAGTATCGACGCGCAGCCTCCCTGCTTCCTTGTAGCACGGCAACGCACGCCAGGGAAAAGAGGGCATTGGCAACACTCTGGCGACTGCCGACTTCCTGGAAAAGCTGCAGGCTTTTCTGCAATAGCGACTCTGCGCTGGCGGCCTCTCCCTGGTACAGCTGCGCCTGCCCGAGCAGCAGGAGCGCCTGAGCGACCCCCTCATCAAGACCCACCTTGCGAAACAGAATAAGCGCTTCCCGACCTATCAGGGAGGCACGCTCAAACTCAGAAAGCCTCAAACTGAGACGTGCCATGCCAAACAGCGACCAGGCAATGCCCTCGTTATTCTTCAGGACTTGAAAGAGTGCGAGGCTCTCATTCAGCAGGGCACGAATTTCCTCCGGCGGCTTTTGCCTGATGAACCGCCCACCCAGCGCCATAAGCGAATAGGCCAGACCACTTCTATCATCCAACACTTGATAGTGCTTGATACTCTCCTCCAGCAAGGAGCATGCCTTAGCATCATCTCCGCGAGCCGAGAAAATGATACCCAGGCGATGCAGCGCCAGCGCCATACCTTGCCGGTCTAATAGTTGCTGGGAAAGGTCCAGGCCTGCCTGACAGAGCGTTGCCGCCGTTGCCAGGTCTCCCTGAAGCAGGGCAAGCCAGCCTGCCCAGCTCAGTGCTCTCGCCCGCACAGTGGTCGCCTGTGGGTCCTGCGATGCTACCTCCAGCGCCATGTGAAGCCATTCGCGTCCCTCAACGACGTATCCGCGAATGGTCCAGAAGCGGGCAAGGGCGACACAGAGCCGCAACACCTGCTCACTCGCCCGGGACTCGAGCAGCCAGCGTAAGGCAGCGCGGAAGTTGTCGTGTTCCCGCTCCAGGGTTGCGAGCCAGGCCGCCTGGGAAGGGCCATAGAGTTCTGGTGCTGTTGTCTCAGCTACGCGCAGGAAATAGCTCGCGTGTGCCTGCGCAGCAGCACGCAACTCGCCAGCTTCCACCAGGCACTCCAGGCCAAAAGCCCGGATCGTCTCAAGGAACTGCAAGCGCGGAGCATCCTGACCCCTGCTCACCTGCAGCAGGCTCTTATCCAGTAGCGAGGAGACCAGATCCAGCAGGTCCTCCCCCGTTTCATCGAATTCCTGGCGGACGGTGGCAGCCGCTTCCAGCGTGCAGCCACCTACAAAGATCGAGAGGTGGCGGAATAACGCCTGCTCCCGGTCATTCAGCAGATCATAGCTCCACGTGATCGTCTGCTGCAAGGTTTGCTGGCGTGCAGGGACATCGCGCGCGCTGCTTATGAGGCGCTGCCCCTGCTGCAGGCCCATGAGCAGCGCGCGCGGGGAAAAGAGCTTAATGCGGGCTGCCGCCAGTTCGAGCGCCAGCGGTAGCCCATCCAGGCGCCGGCAGATCTCAGCAACTGCCATGGCGTTCTCCGGGGTCAGCTGAAAATCTGGACTGACCTCCTGAGCACGCTGGCAGAAGAGGGTTACTGCGCTCGAACTGGAAAGCAGCGTTTCCGCGGAAAGCGAGTTCGGATTGGGCAAGGCCAGAGGAGGGACGGGGAAGACCTGCTCGCCTCGCAGGTGCAGCACTGCCCGGCTGGTCACCAGCAACTTCACAAGAGGGCAAGCGAGAAGCAATGCCAGGAGGTGTGAGGCGGAGCTAAGTACCTGCTCGAAGTTATCCAGGAGCAAGAGGAGCCGCCGGTCACGTAGGAAGGACAGCAGGCGCTCTTGCTGGGACTGGACCGGCGTCGCCTTCACGCCCAGGGTCCCGGCGATAGTTGGAAGAACCAGCTCAGCCTCGGTGATGGAGGCAAGCGAAACAAAGTAGACCCCGGCCCGAAATTCCTGCCGCACCCGCTCGGCGACCGCCAGGGCCACGCGTGTCTTGCCGACACCTCCGGGTCCAGTCAAGGTCAGCAGTCGTACCTCATCGCGCAATAAGAGGTTACAGATGGCGGCAATCTCCTGTTCGCGCCCAACAAAGGAGGTCAACTGGACGGGCAAGAGGCAGGGCCACTGCTGCTCAGGTGAGCTTTGTGGCGGAACAGGTGCGAGTGGCGAAGCCTCGTGTGTGTCTAACTCATCTCTAGCTGCTGTCTCTTGAGCCGCCAGTCTGGCCGCGATGGCTTGCAGGCGCGTGTTCGTCAAGGTAGCCGAATGGCCAAGGTAGGCGCGGTACAGCTTCCCGCCGCGCTTGCGATACGCTCGCCAATACCACCCGCCGCGCCGATTGCCTGCTCGCTCCTTGCGCGCGGTGAAGGTCCCGAACGGGCTACGAAAAGCGAAGCGCGTGGCAGTATCCAGCCAGGCATACCAGGCAGGTGTTCCCACCGGCAGCCGGCCGTTTTGTCCATCGCTCAGATAGAGCAGCGCCTCCCCTTCTACGATGGGGATGGATCGATCATCCATTGGTGCTTCTACTCATTTCCAGGGCTTGCAGGACGACAGTTCCAGAACAGTATAGCACATGTTCGGGAACCGCTTTCATCAAGGCTGATCATCTGAAAGCGAGCGCAGCGTTGAAAGTCTTCTCCATCAGCAAAAGCAGGATTGGATATCCTGACCCCTAATAGCCCTGACAAATTTCCTCTTCCCCATACATGCCTCGATATTGGGGAGGCAGCATCTCCGCGATGCTGCGCATGACCTGTTCGGTTGCCGCGTCGATATCCTCACGTGTGATCTTTGTACCCGCAGGTTTCAAGATGATCGGCGGACCGTAGGCGATGGTGACACGCGGGCGGAACTTTTTCAGCGCGTGTTCGCTGCCCCAGATCGCTACCGGCACAACCGGCACACCCGAACGCAGCGCGATCATGCCCAGGCCCGCATGTCCTTTCGCCAGCGTGTGTGTCTTACTACGTGTGCCCTCCGGAAACATCATCAGCACTTTGCCCTGTTTCAACTGTTCACTGGCTGCGCGAATGGCCTGGCGGTCGCCTTCGCCGCGCCTGACCGGAAAGCCACCCATGAAGCGCACGAGCCAGCCTACTCTGCTGTGGAAAGCCTCCTCCTTCGCCATCGCGACCACTTTATAAGGAAGAAAGGCAGGAATGAGCGGAATATCAGTCCAAGAGAGGTGGTTAGCGGCGATAATGAGAGGTCCTTTTGATGGGAGATTCTTGCGCCCTAGCACACGCACGCGCATGACAAACGGAAAGATAATGTATGCCAGGATACGAATCAGATTCCAGGCGACGAGCGGTGTGTCATACGGTTCGTACAGATTTTTTTCCGGCTTTTTCGCTTTAGTAGCCTTTATTGGCCCGGCGGATTTTTGCTGCGAAGGCTGCGAGCCCGCCGACTGTTGCTGCGCATCGTCGTGCCCGCCAGAAGTGGTAGTTGAATTGACGTCCTGCGTCATGCTGGATCCTCCAGATAACTAGAGATGAGATCAAGTACCTGCTCAACCGTAAGGTTGTCGGTCGCAATCACAATGGCATCCGGGGCGGGCCGCAGGTTATCGTGATCAATCTCGTCGCGGCGCGCGATATCCTGCACTACTTCTTCTAACGATGGAAGTTGCCTGCTCACTACACCCCCAGCTTGCCGCTGCTGTTCCAACTCGGCATAGCGCCGGCGAGCACGCTCCACCAGGCTGGCAGTAAGATAAATTTTCAGTTCGGCATCTGGCAGGACCACGGCACCAATATCGCGTCCGACCATCACGACATGGCCTATCTGCCGCGCCAGGGCACGCTGCTGAGCAATGAGTATGGCGCGTACCTCAGGATGAGCCGAGACAATGGAGACGGCACGCGTAACAGGGGCGCTGCGAATATCCCAGGTGATATCGCGTCCTCCTACGGTGACGGTATACTGGCGGCCATCCTGAATGTGCGGATGGCTGATGTCGATGTGGGCATGTTCTGCCAGCCGCGCCAGGGCGGGTCCATCGTTAATATCGACGCCTTCCCGCAATGCCAGCCATGCGACCGCACGATACATTGCCCCCGTATCGATATAGAGATAACCTAATCGCTGCGCCAATAGTTCCCCCACCGTACTCTTGCCGGACCCGGCAGGCCCATCGATAGCGATACACGCCGGCTTCTGCATGTTCCCTCCGTACATTTATCGATGCCGATACCCAGTCAGAGGGATTATATCACATCAACCCTTTCACCTCCTCTTCTACGAGGTACCTCCACTCCCCCACCGCTAAATTCCCCAGCGTGAGTTTCCCCACTGCCACCCGTTTCAACTCTAAGACCCTGTATCCCACCGTAGAGATCATCCGCCTCACCTGCCTCTTGCGCCCCTCGCGGATCGTCACGGCCAGCCTGCAATTTCCGCCTATGCGCTGCACAATGTGCACCCTTGCGGGTGAGGTGCGGTAGCTGCGTTCGTCGTCCACGACTACGGTTACCCCTTCGCGTAGGGCCGCCAGGGCTTCCCCGGTCGGACATCCCCGCACCAGCGCTTCGTAGTGCTTTTCGGTTGAGTAGCGGGGATGTGTCATGCGCTGAGCGAAATCGCCGTCGTTGGTCAGCAGGAGCAGGCCGCTGGTATCAATATCCAGGCGGCCCACGGGATAGACGCGCAAGCGACGAAGTTCGCCAGGAAGTAGGTCGAGCACGGTCGGGCGTCCCTGCGGATCAGAAGCGGTGGTTACATAGCCAACGGGCTTGTGCAGCATGATATAGACATGTCTGGTGGCCGCCTGCACTGCTTTGCCATCGACAGTCACTGTATCGCGTTGCGGGTCGATGCGCGTACCCTGGGTGGTAATCGTAGCGCCGTTTACTCTCACGCGCCCGGCCGCGATAAGCCCCTCGGCATGGCGGCGCGATGCCACGCCGGCGTGAGCCAGAAAACGGGCCAGCCTTTCGCCCTCTTGCTGTGTCATAGCATTCCCCATTCGTATTTGCCGGCAATACAGCGCGTGCAAAGTTTCTCGCGGCATGTCGCGGCATAGATATAGTGCAATCCCTGCTGCTGGCAGGCGCTCCTGGGTTCGCGCTCCATCTGAAGCTGCCGACACATAGCGCGCGTGATGGTATTAGAAGAGAGTGACGGATACCTTACATAGAGGCTTTCAGCCTGTTCTACGAGTCGCGCATCGTTCTCCAACAGGCCCACAGTGGCTGCGAATGGAAGTACGACATTGCAGATCAGGATGTCCGTGCGCGCCGCACTCAGACCTTCGAATATGGCACGGATGCGAGGTATAATTGGCGATTCTGTTGATTGGTACCGGAAGTGATCATAAGGGTCCACATATGCCAGAAGCAGGGCTTCTCGCAGTGCCTCCCACAAGCCATTGACGCGCCACTTCCGGACAAGGCGGCCCAGGGTGCGCAGGCGGCCAGCATCTAGAGGCGATGGTTCGCCGGTGTGGCCCAGCGGTTCGGGAACATCGCCCTTGCCCAGTATATCGAGCAGATACAGACCGGCGGCACGAAAGAAAGCGCGGTCGCGCCCGTATCCAAAACCCTCGGCAAGTGCGGTTATCAAGCAGGTATCATAGGCGCTGAAATTGCCGGCGGGGGAAACTGTGCGCAAGATGGCGAGCAGAGCCTGTGTCTTTTGCTCGAAACGCAGCAGGCCAGCAAAGGTCAGCAAGCGAGCGCGTTCGACATCGCTCATACGCGCAAAGTTCTGCTGGCACGCCCACACAGGCGGGTCATAGGTGGCAGGCGGCAGATCACTGAGACAGCAGGTAGGGATGATGCTGCCGTCCTGGCGCCGTATGGGGGTCCGGTCATCATAAATCAAGACCACATGCAGGACAACATTGTTGTAACGCGGGTCAATGTGGTGCGCGTGGGCAAACCAATCGCTGGAGCGAATATGAAATTCGACATCGCCGGCTACCCGTTTTTCGTTCCATTGGCGCTCTGAATCCTTCCCTGCCGCTACCTTTCCATCGTACGTAAAAATGAGTACCGTATCGCGCAAATCAGGCCCCAGTGAGCCTCCTGGACGACCATGGAAATCCACCCGGCAGATGGCGCCATCACTGAGCGGCAGGAGCGCGTCGCGAGATAATGACCACCAGCGACGGGCAATATCGGCTTCGTAGAGATAGGCATACGCGTTCACTTCACATCGACTCAGGCGGGTGGATTATAGGAATCTTTATCGTGCTATCCTCATCATCTTCTTCCACCAACACACTTTCCGTCACTTCTGCCTCAGCAGGCACCTTGTCGATGTTGTCGAGGTCTTCGATTTCGCGTTCAGTGGTCGCATAGGCCATGCCCTCAGCAACCTCGGCCTCCGCTTCAGCGTTCATGGCGTTATTGACCGCCTGCTCCTCGTTTGCTTCGGCATCGGCCAGAAAAGCCGAGGCGCGTGTTAGCTCCTCTTCCGCGTTTTGCAGTGCCAGATCGGCCTCTGCTCCACTTAAGGCGCCACTGCGGATGGCGAGCCGCACCTGTCCCAATGCCACCTCGGCCTCTTGCGCGCGGCGGCGGGCTTCCCGCGTCTGCACGCTGCTGGCCTCTGCGATAGCTTCTGCCGAGGCCGCGCGCTCGGCAGCGATCTCGGCAACGGACCTTGCTGCCAGGGCATCTACGATCTCCTCTTCCACTTCGAGTTCGGCTATCTCGTCGTTCTGGATTACCGGAACATCCTGCGCAGGCAGGGTCTCTTCCATCGCGACCACCTCGCCTGATGAGCCTGCATGGAGTTCTGTCTCCATCTTCGCATAGTATCTCTCTTCTTCCCCATTTTCCTCAGTTTGCGGAACCTGCTTTTCACCGGAATCCCCAGCCCCGGCCCCAGGCTGAGAAGTCGTATTTTCCTCCTGTTCGGCCTGTTCGGCAGCGAGCCTGGCTTCGCGAGCAAATGCCCTGGCTCGCTCTGCCTCGGCCTGAGCCTGCGAGAGTTCTTGTATCAGATGACGGCCAGAACCCACCTGCTCTACGCGGGCCGAGATCTCGGCTGCTCGTTCCGCCGCGAGGCGCGCGTTTTCTTCCGCGGCTTCAGCGGCGGCGCGTGCCTCCTGGACACGCTGCGCGCCTGTGCTGGCAGTGCCTTGTAGTGCGATTGCCCCGACTCCTCCGGCAACCTGCCCCTGGCCTTCGCCCGTGTAGGCGAAAGAGGCACCGGCATGTCCGGCTTCATCAACCAGTAAGATTTCCTGCATAAACACATCGCCGGTAGAAGATTCCTGCTCCGTTTCACCCGGGGCCTCCTGCCCGGCGGCCTTTTCCTCTTCATTAGCTGCAGCGGCTTGAGTTCCTTGAACTGCTGGTACTCCTGTTTGAGACTCGCCGGAGAGTTGCTGGCGAATTACTGACAGGTGGCTCTCTACACGCTGCACGCGCTGCGCGCGTTTCTGCAAACGCGCCTGTGCGCGTTGGAAGCGCTCCAGCGCCTTAGCCTGCGCCTCCTGGGCTTCTTGCAGGCGCTCGAGCAGGCGCTGCTCGCGCCTCTGCAACTTCTTGCGCGAATCTTTGGTCGAAGATGATTGTTCCTTTGATCGAGAAGATGGCTTCTGCTCGCTCATACACCTGTCCTCCGTGCAAAAGCCAGGCACGCTGGCTAATTTTACCCCTTGATTGCTTTACCTCTGAACGCCCTGTTATCTTTGTTAGCAGGTATCTCAAGCAGCGTCCCAGCATTGCGGCACTGCTTGAACGGAATCAATGGACTGATTACCCTCAATAACGCAAAACCCAGGCTCTTTTTGCATCTGCTGGTACTCTCTATACACCTTGATTTCAAAATTGCGGAACTGTCTAACGCATCACCCGCTAAGGATGGCGAGAGTATCAACTGATGAGCTTCGAGGATATCCATTCGACATTTAGAGCATACCCTATCGGGAGAGAGATTGCAACCGCTGTCAAATGACGTTTAGCCCCAGCCTTCAAATAGGACGTTTGGCCCATATTGTGAGCAAATAACCTGGTCGATATATGTACCTGGCTACCAATGAATTGCGAGAAAGTTTTCTTTCACAGGAAGCGAGGTACTACGTCATGCGATATCGACGCCGGTTTGCTGGCATTATCGTTCTACTGATCCTGCCCGGTATGTTCATCGGGCTGAACGCGCTCAGGCTACAGATGGCAAACGCGCATGCCATATCGAAGCCGCAGCACAATCCGGCCAAAAATAGCCTGCAAATACTGCCCAGGAAGCAGAAAGCACCGTTGGGCGTACCCGCCAACACCATCTCATTGTACGAAAACACGACCAATAACGTCACGATGTACAATCAGGGATGCAGCGCCGCCCAGGGAGCACCTGGATTGATCATCCTGGACTGGGGCCAGCCGGTTTATTTTGGCGGTAATGTATATGGTACTTACGACTTCGGCGGCCATGACGATACCGATACGGCCATTATGCATGCCGTGGCCAACTTCGCCCAGGGAGTCTGGTACTGCCGCACTCGTTACACGGATATCGCCATCGCCGTTGGTGAAAGCAACTACTACTCCGACAATGCTATCCCCCTCACCACCTGGGCCTGGTATGCCGACGGCCAGCAATGGGGCGAGATAATCAACACCTTGCAGAGCTTTATCAACGACAATCATTATACCGGCGTGGTGGGCATCAACGGCGCGGGCGACCTGGAAGTGGAATGGAACAGCTTCACGCTGACAAAAAGCCTCGTGGACGGCTATAATAGCGTCACGCGCCATGTCTACTTCGATTTCGGCGACGATTCACCCGGCTGGTGGAGTAACTACGAGGTCTGGTATATCGCCTATGGCGCCACTGACCAGTTGCCCCTGCCGGAGATCTACTACAATGCCGATGCGACCTACGACTGGGAGCCATTAAGCATCTGGGCCTGTTATAACGAGGGTGAACCCATATACTTCAAAGGCACAATGGCCGAGAACGCCCCCGGCACCAACTCACCCTACCAGGCCTTCCTCGATATGTACAATGCCGAGGCCTCGAATAGCTGTACGGCTAAAGACCTGCCTGGTATGATTTTCTCGACTGAAATCTTCTACGCGCACTAGAATCGAGGACCCGGTGCAGAAACGCGTCTCTAAACGTCGCCGTGCAAAAAACCAAAAACCGCTCGCCCGCCCCACTATGCTCTCTTCTCTGCACCGGGGCTGGAGGCTGGGTGCGCTGGCTCTACTGATCGCTTGCCTGGGGCTGGCAGTGTATGTTGCCAGCCGCGGCCAATCCTCAACCATCGCTACTACCACTCCTGTACAGGCAATGAACACCTTCTCTGAAATACCCACAGTTAGCAATGCGCCTGCGCCGCAGCAAACAACAGGCCTATTCCCGCTCTCCGCCGGTGGCCCTATTCCCGTTCCGGCGAGCGTATTCCGTCCCACCAGTATCGCGCGCGTGGTCCTCAACGGCGTAACGATCTCCATTTACGCCGGTTCGCTGGCGCGTATGCCGGATACAGGTGGGCTGGTCATCCTGCGAGAGAATCTGAAGACGGGCCAGCAAAGCCTGCATATGTATGAGACGAAACAAGGGGTTGGGGCGCTGACGATTGTGGGAGTAAGGAGTGGGGTGGTGATGCTTGAGGCGGCTAATACTGAGCGGGGAGAGTTTGATTTGGGAAAGGGGGTGTTTCGGGATTTTTAGAACGATTTTCTCTTACTGAGAGCGCTTACAGCCCGGCAAACCTGTTTCACGTTCTCATAGGTATCGAGGTCGTCTATCTCTTCTGAGGAATACCACTGCGCGTGCGATACCTCTGCAGCATGCAGGGAAAATGATTCAAGAAGAGGTGTTTCCATGACATATACAAAATCGATATGCATGTGCTCTTCACCCTCTACCCCGGCGGGAATTCGCTCATGCAGGATACAGAAAGGGCTGGGCAGTTGCGCCACTGTTGGGGTCTCAACCTGGGGCGTCTCAAGCAAATTGAGCAGGCGACCTTCAACGCCGATTTCTTCTAATAGTTCTCGCTGGGCGCCCTGATACGGCTCCTCTCCACCATCGAGATGCCCTCCCGGCGCTAGCCATTTCCCGGACTTCCTGTGCCGGATCAGCAAAAATCTATCTGTATCTCTATCATAAACATAACTGGTGGCCACGTAATGATTCTGTAATAGCACCATGTAAGCTCCTGCTACTTATCCCCTACTCACTCTCCACCCGGACAATTTGCTTAAAGTGGACGCGATCCTCAAGCCCTTCATACCCCTCATCCAATACCTCAACCTCCAGGACATCACCCTGGGAACAGGCTTTCTTGATCTTCCCGCGCCATTCCTTTCCAGGATATGTTGGAAACTGATCCTCTCGTAACACATAGACGACTACCATTCCTGGCTTCCATGTTGAACGAGGAAGATGAAGCACGAAATTTGTTACGGCGCTGTTCTGTAACGCCTTCTCGAGTATGTCGTTCGTAGCAAATTCCATACTGTTTACTCACCTCTGTCAAAGAGAAGCTGCATTGACTACGAGTCTCAATTTCTCGCAGAGATCACGAATGTGGAAAGGCTTCGTCAAAACCTCTTCGCACGCAAGGTGATCTTTATCGCTTCTATCTACAGTAAGAAGAATAATTGGAGGTACCGGCACAGGAGCATCCCACCCTGCCCGCAGAGCCGCCAGAAACTTTGTTCCGTTCATCACGGGCATAAGCAAATCAAGGAGTATCGCCGCCGGATAATGCCCTACCTGTGCAGCTTTCCACAGCCATATAAGCGCCTCCTGGCCGTTTGACGCACAGACCGGCTGGTATCCATGCAGGGCAAGGGCCCATGAAAGCATATCTAGTATAGCGGCCCGGTCGTCAATGATGAGAACCGTAGGACGCTCCGCTCTACTGCCTTTCAGGTCGGCGGATGTGGAAAGTTGCGCCAATTGCATACCGTTTATCCTCCGCATATTATGGCTGCTCACCCGGTTTAGCCAGTCTAAAGACCAGGAAACAAACGACCGGTAGCGATCGATTGCTATGCTGTTTTACCGATTTGCTTATGACTTACGCATGCACGGCACTATTGGCAAGAGCGACCGCATCCGCTGAGGAAAGGAAGGTGCGGCCTCCCTTACGCTCGATCATCAGAAGCAGCTGTTGAAGGCGCTCTGTATCCTCATAACGCGTCCACTCGGGTGCATGAGCAGACCAGGACACCTTGCCTGCCCGCCCTGGGACTTGAGCAAGGACCGCCGGTGGGATGAAGCGTACATATCGTCCTTTAGCGTCGGCATAGAGTGGTCCCAGAATAAATCCCTCGCATCCCACGCGGATTCCCTCGTCCGCAATGCGTTCATATTCGCTATCAGCGATATGTGGTAATATTGGCCGCACTGCTATGAACACGGGAATACCAATGTACTTGAGATTCGCAATAGTCTGAACCCGCTCAGCAGGAGAAGGCGTGTGTGGTTCAACGTTAGCAGCAGAATCCCAGCAACTGAGAGAAACTAGCGCGCTAAGTACTGTCCTCGCTGCTTCCATTTGAGCGCGAATATCGTTCAGGGCATCCAGGACGGGGCCGTGAAGGAACGCTTTCGTGCTAAAATTGACATGTTTGCCCATTGTGGCTAATTCCTTGAGCATGGTAATACCACGCTCGGGGCGAGTAAACGGGTCCCCGTCGTAGCCGAACTGGATGGTCTCGAAATCCGCCTCGCGAGCAAATTGCGAGAACGGCTTAAGAATATCTTCGGCCTTGACACGTTCGAGTCCCACCGCTCCATTGCGCGTATAGCAATAACGGCACCCAAACGGGCAGGGTTCTCCCACGGGAACAAGCACGCGCTTCTTTTCTACAGTAAATAAGATTTGCCTTCTCATATAAAAAATTTCCTCACCAGCGTTCGTTCAAGGAAGCCCGAGAGAGGGTAGAAGGATCGTTGATCAGGAAAAGCTCTTCCTTTGATTGATCCTTGTTTCCATCCCTATCAAGAAGTATACCGTAACAACAGTTAAAGTCAAGAAAATCGCGTCATTTTGCGAAAAATGTAGCATTTGCGCTTTTACCAGGGGATTCTTGTATAATGTTTCTGTATGGTAAAAATTATTCAGTATGTCAAAATTAGCCATATTTTGGGCAATATGCTCTGAAATGGAAGATTACTTAACATATATCTCGCTCTGACCCATATAGAACAATTTCGCCTCTTTCAGGGAGTAAATAAACAACTCGTACAGAAGGCATTTTTCGCTGCAATATCGGAGGATCTTGCTCTTTGAGACAACTTACTGTATGCTGTGTTAATAAAGTAGGACAGTGGTGCAACAGGCATGGAAAAACGGACCACCCGCGTAAACCTGGCTCTTTTTACCTTTTGCACCTCTGGCCGCGCCTGCTGATAGCGCTTATGAAAGGAGAGATACCATATGCCGGAGAACATGCAAGGGACCGGTAGTGAAGCAAGACTACTGGCTGATGATCGTTTCTTACGCAGGGTTGCCTATATGTACTATGAGGATGGGCATTCCCAGGAAACCATCGCGGAGATGGAGTTTTGTTCCAGGCAAACGGTAAGCAAAGCTTTACAAAAGGCAAAAGACCGCGGCATTGTGCGTATTTCAATTGTCCCCGACCTGCGCACCGGTTACCTGCGTAATCTCTCTCGCGAGGTACGCGTACAGCTCGACCTGGAGGATCTCATTCTGGTTGCCGGCCGCAACATGAACATGATCAGGGTTGATGATTTCCTTGACGATGTGGTCATCGATATCTCGAATGCGGCTGCCGAGTATCTCGATCAAATGGTCAGCGACGCGGACATTGTGGGCATTTCTGGGGGAACGAGGTTCATACGCAGCCTCCTACGGTACTTGAGGCCGGCCCGGGTTCTCCCGCACATGCAAGTGGTTGCCACCATTGGATTCGTCGAATCGCGCACCAGTGCCGGAGACGCAAACATGGTTGCGCATGACCTGGCCGCGGCGTATGGAGCTAATCACCTGTGGTTTCCCTGCCCCGCATTTCTCCCCAATGCCGAGGAAGTCCGCCATATACGTCGACTGCCCATCATCAAAGACGCCTATGATATGATGACGCGGGCAAATATCGTGGTGATAAGCCTATGGACTCCCCATACCTATAAAAACCTGCTCGCCCGAGGCATCCTTACACCCGAGCAACTGGATGAGGTTGAGAGATACCATCCGACATTAGATATCAATCACTGGGTTTTTGATGAATCAGGAAGATGTATCAATGAGCTAGTTGAGCCATTTCCATATGCCCTCACCGGGCTGGAGATGCCTCGCCTGAAAGACAAAATCCAGCGCAGCGGCACCAAGGTGATTCTTGTGGTGGGAGGAAGTCCCGCCTATATTCCCGCTATCCGGGCAGCGCTCAGGGCGGGCCTGGCGAATATTCTGATCACCGACCACATTACGGCACAGCTTTTACTTGAAGATGGCTAGGGATGGACGCACTTTCAGCATCACACGCCCCAGGGCCGCTGCCAGCAAAAAAACTCACACGCGTAAGAGGGAAAGGGCGTCGCCCGCGCGTCGTACAACCGCCGGGGCGCGGAACAAGTCTATCGCGCCTATTAAAATACAAAAGGAGAGCAGGCCAGGCACCGGAGAATGTACGCACTGATCGGTTTCAAGTGGCAACGTCGATCAAGGATGCGTATTGGGGTTTTCAGTACTCACACCTTCAGCAGCAGCGATAGCGATGAGGGGGTTATCCGCGCACACGAAGATGGGAAGCGGCGTGAAGCTGGCGGCGGCTTCACTGCGCAGGCCAAGCACACACGCCAGTTGGACTGCATCATAGGCACGAAGCCGATGGGAGCGACAGAGATCACCAGCAGCAGTGTAAATGGCAGTCGTGACAGGCCACAGGATGTAAGTATTGTAGCAATCTCGCCTAAACCGCTCAATGAGGGCATCGCGCTTCTCGTTGGGGGTGCCTTGCTCGCGAGCTTTGCGACAGATGGTGGCAACAACTTCCACTAAGGCTGCCTGTGAGATATAGAGAGCGTGTGCTGGCATGGCCTCGCACAATGCTACTACCCAGTGGTGTCCCTGTTCAGGAAAGTAGCGTTTGACAATGGCCGAGGTGTCGAAGAAGTAGCTTCCCATCAGTAGGGACCTCGATCTTCGATCACCATTTCGGAGGCGGGTTTTCCCCCTGCGAATGCACGGGCGAGCTGTTCTCGCTCGGCACGTTCTTCCGCGGTCAAGGGGTGGCGCTCTGGCAGATTTAATACCTTTCCTTCGCGGTATAACCGTTCAGCGAGTTCCTGTGCTGTCAATGCGGGTCTTCCCTGTGGTGTGGTTTGTAACTGCTGGATCAGCTCATGGAGCAGCTTTTCGGGTGGCTTGCCATGTTGTGTGGCGGCTGCGGCAAGCAAAGCATATTCCTGGTCGCTCAAATGAAGAATCATTTCATAGGCCATGTGGCTACCTCCTGGTTGATTGATAGTTCACCTCTTGCCATTATACCATCTCGGTCTTGCACCGTGGAGAGCAGTGGTTGTGGAAGGAGGTGATGTGCTTCTCCTTGGTAGCCGGCAATGCATTGACAGGTGGAAGGAGATCGTTTGTGCCTGAAATACAGGTGGTCAATCGTGGCGTCGATACACTGGTGATTAACGTCTACTACACCGATAATGGTAAGCCGATCCGTCGTGATATTGATGTGGCGCTGGCGCTGCAACTGGATGAGTGGAAGAAAATAGCACAAGAGCTTGGAGAACCATTCATCACGCCCTGGGTCTTCAATGAGGCCTCGTTACAAATGCAACCCAACGGGGCCGGTCATGGACAATGGCCCTGGATGCTCAAAACGCCGGAGATCACCCTCTACCTCTCACAAGGCAAGTGGAATGGCGTTGGAGCGGTACGCCTGAATTCGCCCTACCTCTGGTCGTGTGGGAAATTGGATGATGCGCTTATCCATATTGGTGATTTCCTCTCTGAGATGTTCCATCAGCCGATGTTTTTGCAACCGTCAGAAGTGCATTTATGTGCTGATGTCGTTGGCTGGTCGGAGATTGCTTCCTTAGACCGGCGCAAGCACTTCGTTTCTCGCTCTCGCAAGCGTGGCTCCCACTTCGAGCAAGACTGGGAGCCTGACGTGCGAGTCAAAGACTTCTCCTACGGTCTGAAAGCCACGGGGTTCGACTTCTCGAAACGAGGTGCGCTCTCTTGCACGATCTACGACAAGACACGCGAGATGAAGCAATCGGGCAAGGAATGGTTTGCCGATATCTGGCGGTCGCAGGGATGGCGTGAGGAGGATGGGCCGGTGTGGCGCGTGGAGTTCAAGTTCAAACGGCAGGCGTTGCACGAACTGCGACAGGAGGGGGTGTTCTGGGGCATTGAAGATGCCTTTGAACTGCCTGACCGACTGCCGGTGCTGTGGGCGTATGCGGTGGGACATGTCGAGGATGGTGATGACGATGAACCGGATGGTTGGCTGCGTTGTGTGATTCCCGGTGAGGACAAGAACCGTGCGCGCTGGCCGACGCATCCAGCCTGGAAAGTCGTGCAGGCGGCATTCAGTCAGGAACAGGCGCTCCCCGATGCGATGGGCAAGCTGGTGCGCAAGCGGCATGAGGAACACAACATCGAAAAGGGGTTGGAGGCGATTCTCGGCTATGCTTCCTCGCTCTCGTCGTGGGTTGGTGGAGACCTGGCCGATCCTGATGCTGATCTGTCGGTCTTTCTGCACTGGCTGGCCAGGCATGGACAGGCCTACCTGGACCGCAAAGACCTCGATTTTGGCGCGGAAGTGCAACGCAAGCGCGTCAAGTTCGGGTTGCAAGCATCATAAAGACGGAATACCTATTACGGCTGGGAAAATAAGTTCACCTGGCTCATGCATCTGCATCTGAGCAATGAGCGGGCCTTGATGCAAGAAGCCATGACGGTCGTGGCAAGTACTCCTCATCAGCGTCAAGCGGGGCGCATTCTGGCCACCTGGGTCAAGGTGATGCTGTTCAATTGCTTGTGTGCCCATCCTGAGCGAGATCATCGTTTTGATGTGCAGCTGCGGCTGTTGGCGTTGGGATTTGGCGGGCACGGTGCTGGCCTTTGTCGATGGTGGCATGTCAGGCATGAAGTGGTGGCAGGGTCTACGGTAGAAACGTGCGAAATGAGGGGCTTAAAGAACATGGTTAAGGTGATCGAACAACGCTATCCAGCGTTTTATGCCTGGCTTCTTCTTCGCTTTCCAGAAAGGTGAGATGCAATAAAGGCAAGAGAGACGCTGCGGTGTAGTATTAAGCTATGCTTTTAGCATAGTTTTTCCTTTCATTAATATGCTTATAGCTAAGACACCTCTTTAATGCTAGGCTATTAGCGCAACCATAGTGACGAGAGTTCGTAGCAGTGTTGGGTAGCAATGAGACCCCTGGTTCCGTCGCTGCTCTGGTCTATGTGGAGGTGATTATGGCAAGAAAGGCAAGTGTACAAAAGGATGTTCTTAGTGGGGCTGCCATTCAGCCCTTGCTTCTGACTATTCCTCAAGTAATGCAGTGTATGGGATTGGGGCGTAACAAGGTGTATGACCTGATTCAGAAAGAGGGTCTGCCGGTGCTGCGCTTCGGGCGTGCGGTGCGCGTTTCGTATGTTGCTTTACAACAATGGCTTGAGCAGCGAGAGCAGGGCGTCACAGGCCGCTAGCTCGCAATTGAGGGGGTGGTTTTATGGCAAAACGTGCTAACCGTGAGGGTACAATTTACCGCCGCAAGAAGGATGGCCTGTATTGCGCTAGCATCACTCTCGCAGATGGCAAGCGCAAATACTTCTACTCGAAAAAGCGGCAAGAGGTGTATGAAAAGCTTCATGAGGCTTTGCGTGAACAGCAGCAAGGTACGCTGATTACTGCGCCTCAACAGACACTGAGCCAGTACCTTTCCTACTGGCTTGAAAATAATGTGAAGGGGAGTATTCGCCCTCGGAGTTATGAGCGTTATGAGGCAATTGTACGGCTGCATCTTGCGCCTCTGCTCGGCAAGGTCAAGCTACAAGCTCTGACGCCTCAGCATGTGCAGTCACTGAAATCGAAGAAACTGAAGGAAGGGCTTTCACCGACGACGGTAAGCGCGATACAGGGTGTGCTGCACAAAGCGTTGAGTGATGCTGTGAAAATGGGGCTTATTGCGCGGAACGTTTGTGATGCGGTTTCTCCTCCTCGTGAGCAACATAAGGAAATTCACCCACTTACAGCAGATCAGGCGCGTAAGCTTCTGGAAGCTGCTAAGGGACATCCTCAAGAAGCTTTGTTTGTTCTGGCGCTGGCGACTGGTATGCGTCGTGGTGAGCTTCTTGGACTTAAATGGCAAGACATTAACTTTGCTGAGGGTACGTTGCAAGTGCGTCGTATCCTCAGTCGCGTCCCTACTCAAATGAGGGAAGAGGTAGGTGATCTCTATATGGAAGCGGAACCGAAGACAAAAAGCAGCAGGCGAAATATTGCCTTAGCAGCTTTCGCTGTTGAGGCCCTTAAACAACACCGGATACGGCAGGAAGAGGCGAAACGCAAGGCAGGCGATGCCTGGGAAGATCACGACTATGTTTTCTGCACTCCTATGGGTAAATACCTCAATCCAGGGCATGGCGTTCTTGTCCAGCTAAAGATTTTGCTCAAAAAGGCCGGTTTGCCAGAAATCCGGTTCCATGATTTGAGGCATAGCGCGGCGACGCTGCTGTTGAGTAGCGGGGTACACCCGAAGGTAGTGCAAGAAATTCTGGGCCACAGCCAGATCAGCATGACTATGGACATCTATTCACATGTCTTGCCTACTATGCAGAGGGACGCAATGGAGAAGCTGAATCAGGCGTTCCAGGAGTGAAAAATCGTTGCTGTAGTTGCCTCTGTCTGCCAAAAACAGAACAAGCCTCAAGCCAGTTCAAAAGCCGCTTGAGGCTTGATGCTGCTAACAAAAAGTGCCAAGGGACGGAATCGAACCGACGACACCAGCATTTTCAGTGCTGTGCTCTACCAACTGAGCTACCTTGGCCTGCTTACTTCCTGTGAAAGGTGTCTTGCTCTCGCTCTCCCCCTCACGCGACACACTATAGCATGGCCTCTCCTATCCGTCAAGACCCTTTTTGGCCGAATTTTGTAGCACCAATTCCCCCAAAGCAATCTTTCAGGCCTTTACCACGTTTAGCCCTTTTGTCCTACATTTCAGATTGTTTCAAGCTTGCTCATCCTGTCCATATACTAATATGCACATCAGTATACATTTATTTTTGTTGCGGGAACTGTGACCTGACTGTGTACGTGAGTGTTTCCCGCAACGCGGCAGTCGAATAGTAAATAGAAGAGGGGTTAATTGCAGATGCAAGTACACCAGCGAATCTGGCACTATCTTCAGCAGCATCGAATAGCCAGTATTGCGATCGGCCACATCGCGGTAATCGGTATACTGGGCTTACTCGTCCTGGGGAATGGGTTGGGAATGAACATATTTGGCGCCTTTGCGCAATCTGCCTGCTCCAGCGGGGATCAGACATATGTTGTCGTGAGCGGCGATACATTAGGAGGCATCGCCGCCCGTTATGGTACAACCTGGCAGAAACTGGCCTCCTATAATCATATTCCCAATCCCAATCTGATTTATATCAATCAGAAGGTGTGCATCCCAGGAGCACATTCAGGCGGCAGCGGTGGCTCGGGTGGCTCGAACGCGCCAAAGGGCCTGGGGAATTACTTCCCCTATGGCCAGTGTACGTGGTATGCCAATCAACGCTACTACCAGTTACACGGTATCTACGTACCCTGGACGACGCAATCGGATGCCTGGCAGTGGACTCAGCGCGCGTACCAGTTTGGCTGGCACGTCTCAAGCTCACCTTCAGCCGGAGCTATCGTGGATTTGCAGCCATGGGTGCAGGGAGCGTATAGCCTGGGGCACGTGGCCGTGGTCGAGCGTATCCTCCAGAATGGCGATGTCATCGCCAGTAACATGAACTGGGGCATCTATTACTGGGAGGTAACATACGTGGAATTTTCTCCAGGCCCTGGAGTGACGTTCATTACCTATTAATTGACACGCAGCCATATGACACCAGCAAAGCCGGCGGTTCGATCAGGTCACGACCGCCGGTTTTTGATATGATTGCTGTTCGTGACTCTATCTAGTCTACCTCGCTCTGCTGCGCCCCAGCCTTTTCCGATGCCATAAGCAGCGGCCGGGGAGGCAGGGCAAAGAAAAGCGCCAGGATGAAAGTAAGCGCGAGGCTGGCAGGTGTACTGATCCAGGCTAACACGAAAACAATCAGATAGAGCACCGGCCCGAACAAATACTGCCTGCTGATCGCATTTACCGAGTGCCTATTGGCATCCTTACTGATGAGGCGATTATGATAAGAGGCATAGCGCCAGAGAAGATTAAAAGCAATCGCCATCAGCAGGTTTACCCCTGCATACAGCAGAGTGCCTATGTGCTCCCCCTGATTATGTGAATATTGCTGCGCCAGCAGCGCTGTAGGAAAAGGGATAAAGACGATTACCAGCAGGAGCAAGAGATTGAAAAGCATCAGGCCGGTATCTGTACGCCGGATGTGCGTAAATAGCCTGTGGTGATTAATCCACATGATGCCTATGGTCAAAAAACTGGTTACAAAAGCCAGCAGGGCGGGCCACTGATTACCCAGGAAAGACTGCAGGGCGAAATCTTGCAGTTGACTATCAGAAGGCAATCTGATATTTAAAACCAGCAGCGTAATCGCGACGGCAAACACACCATCGCTAAAGGCTTCCAGGCGGCCGGTTTCTTTTTCTTCCATTCTCGATACGTCCTTATCTTATGAGCGCATAGCAACAGCAATGGACACATGCCAGTATATACTCAGGCAGGGTTATTTGTCAGCAGGAACGAAGAAGACCACCACGAACGGCTCTGTAGGGACAGCGGCTCGTCCCTGTCCTCGCACCCTTACCGGGATAGATCTCTCCCGAGGCGTTTTCTGGTGGGGCAGCAGTATCCCGAGGAGAGCGACCACCAGGGTCCCATTCCCACCACCAGTCCACTCCCGCCCCTACAATAGAGGAGCGAGATTGTGGGGTTATCTAACTGGTCATCATTCAAGAGCCAGCGCCCTTTCTCATCACGCTCCTGATGGCAAAGCACTGATGGTCGCATTGTCGGCAGGCACAGACTGGCTAATGATGGGATGATCAATAAACCAGGCCTGGCTATCGAAGGGTTCATCACCGGGTTCGGGTAGTACAGGCACATAATGTCCATCAGCCCTCAGCTCGCTGGCATTCACGGTATCAATCATCACCTTGTCGAGCAGATTCGCGCGGATGGCCTTACGCAGGGCGGGATCTTCAATCGGGAACAGCGTCTCGACGCGATTATTCAAGTTGCGCTGCATCATATCGGCGCTACCCAACCAGATCTCCTCATCGCCGCCGTTGCCAAAGTAGAAAATACGACTATGTTCCAGGAAGCGTCCGACTATGCTCGTGACCCGGATATTGTCGCTTACGCCGGGGACGCCAGGGCGCAGGCAGCAGATGCCGCGCACGATCAGGTCAATGCGCACACCCGCCTGCGAAGCGCGATACAGCAGGTCGATGATCTCAGGATCAACCAGCGCATTCATTTTGAAAATCAGGTGTCCATTGCCATGCTGCTTCTGGATGTGCATCTCGCGTTCGATACGTTCTTCAATGCCCTGGCGTAAACCGACGGGAGCAACCAGCAATTTACGATAATGGGTCTGCCGCGAGTAGCCCGTGAGTGTGTTGAAGAGGGCCGAGGCATCGGCACCGATATCCGGCCGGCAGGTAAACAGAGAGAGGTCTTCATAGATACGTGCTGTCGTCGCGTTATAATTGCCCGTACCCAGGTGAACATAACGCCGAAGGCCATCCGCTTCTCTACGCACCACCAGGGCGATCTTTGCATGCGTCTTGAGTCCTATCAGGCCAAACACCACGTGGACGCCGGCCCGCTCCAGGGCCTTGGCCCACTCGATATTGTTTTCTTCATCGAAACGCGCCTTCAATTCGACCAGCACCGCTACCTGCTTGCCGTTCTCCACAGCATCTAAAAGCGTACTGACGACCGGTGAGTTTGTTCCCACACGATACAGCGTCTGCTTGATGGCAAGCACACCGGGATCATGTGCGGCGGCATGAATAAAATCCACCACCGCGTCAAAAGTGTCGTAAGGCAGGTGAATAAGCCGGTCACGCTCGCGAATGGCCGCAAAGAGGTCGTGTCCTTTGCGCAACTCCGGCGGCGTACGCGGCGTAAATGGAGCGTCCTTCAACTCCGGGCGGTTCAGGTTATGCAATTCCATCACATCGCCCATGCCCAACGGCCCATCGATAATGGATACATCATCCGGTGTGATCTCCAGATTATCGATGAGCAGGTCCAGGATATCGGGCGGCATCGAAGGATTCACGGCCAGGTCCACGACGACCCCAAAACGACGCGCGCGCAACCCTTGCTCAATCGTCTCAAGCAGGTCTAAGGACTCGTCTTCGCGCAGTTCGATGTCGGCATCGCGCAGCACGCGGAAAGGGTAGGATTCCCATACTTCGAAGCCCTGGAAGAGCATGCTCAAATTGGCGGCGATCAACTGCTCCATCCACACGAAGGCCACCGCCTGCTCTTTGTTTCCCGAAAGAGGTACTGGTGCCAGGCGCGGCAGGGTGGGCGGAACTTTCACGCGGGCAAACCGCTTGCCGCCAGGGGGATCGCTGATCACAACGGCCAGGTTCAGGCTGCGATTCGAGATATGCGGAAAGCGATGTCCAGCATCAACCGCCAGCGGCGTCAGCACAGGAAAGACCTCATTTTCGAAGTAGGTACGCATGGCCGCCTGCTGCTGCCCATCGAGGTGCTCATAGTCGAGGATGTAAATATGCTGAGCCTCTAGCAAGGGCAAGAGTTCATCACTCCAGGTACGTCGCACTTCCTGCACGAGCGGCGCCAGGCACTGCCGCACGACCGCCAGTTGCTCCTGCGCCGTCAGCCCATCCGGGCTGAGCGTTGTGACATGCGCCGCGATCTGGTCTTTCAATCCTGCCAGCCGGATCATAATGAATTCATCCAGGTTCGTTTCGAAGATGGAAAGGAATTTCACCCGCTCGAGCAAGGGATGGCGACTATCCTGGGCCTCCTGGAGCACGCGACGATTAAACTCGATCCAGCTTAGCTCTCTATTAATGTAAAGTTCTGGGCGGCCTACATCCGAAGTGGGAACGGCAGCCGTAAGGTCATGATGCATGCGCGAAACGATCCTGTGGTCTATAGTAGAAGGCACGAGATGCCTATTCTTCTCAGAAAGGGCCAGATTTATCTCACCCAGTCTCTCATTTTATCATCTCGCATCCTCACACTGCAATTTGTCCATACCTGCCTGGATACCTGGCGATTACCCGTAAGTGGGGTGAGATGCTTCGCTGCGCTCAGCATCTGCGGCCTCCTTATCCCCGCTTAGAGACCTATGGGTAATCACCGGGTCCATACCGCCTGTAAATAAAACAACAGCGTCCCCATTTAGAAGGACGCTGTTGTCTTGTTTCCCGCCAGCAAAGTGAGGACAATCTCCTCCTCTCCTTGCTGCATATCACTACAATTACTGCCCTCCGCCTGAAAGGACTTTCACAAGCACATTCGCGATAGGCGTGCCCAATCCTGTGACGGCATCCCATCCCGTATGCGTGTTGTATCCCTGGATGGTCACCTGCTGGCCGTTGCTTCCGGCCCCGGTGAAGGTGTTGTCTCCGACGGTAATATCGTGGAAGCAGGCAGCATAGAGGGATGGGTTCCTGGCAATAGAGTAGAGCTTGGGATTGATGAAGCCCAATCGCCCGTGCGCCGCCTGGTCAGCGATGGCGGTGAGAGCAGCCCATTGTGGCGAGCCAGCGCTGGTACCGCCAAAGATGAAGAACAGGTTCTTGCCCTGGCCGGACTCGCTCCAGGCGCCGAGTACGCCGCCGTTTACGTCGCCATTGTAGGCCACATCAGGCACACCGCGCCCTTTATTGCTGAAGAAGCCACCCTGATAACCCGGGCGCGCATAAATGGTGCTGAAGCCACCGCCGCTGGCGCCAAATGAATCGTTCCAGGCCGCCTCACCCTGGTACTTACCTGTCTGAGGATTGGCGTTCAAGTAGGTAGCGCCGACGCTCGTTACCAGTGGATCGCTGGCTGGAGTAGATGCGCTAAGGAAGTAGGTGCTGCCGTCGCAGGTCAGTTGAGCCGCGCCCTGGTCGCCAGAAGAGGCGAACACGGTAATGCCTTTCTGCTTTGCCTCTTCGTAAAGCGCGTGCTCCTGCGCCAGCAGGTTGGGATCGGCGCAGGTTTCCGCCTCACCGAAGCTCTGGGAAAGCACATCGCCCAGATTATGGTCGATGGCATACTTCGTAACATTGAACAGGTCCTGGTCCTGGTTGCTCAGAGCGAGCACCAGATCAATCGTGGCATCCGGTGCCACGGCATGCGACCATTCAACATCCAGGGTGATCTCAGCGGACCAACCAACCTGGTTGGGGTCGTTAGGATTGAACGGCGTCAGTCCATATGGAGCAATGATATTCAAGGTCGGATTGTGCAACCCGAAAACGCTGTCGAACAGGTGCAGGTCGTGCACAATAGTTGGACTCTGGAAAGCATCGATTATCACGATGGTTCTTCCCTGTCCATTCAAACCTTTGTCCAGCAGCGGCTGGATGGCATATGCGTTGCGGATCTGGTTCGGCCCATAACAGCGTACAGGTGCTCCAGGAGCCTGGCAGCCGAATTTGACATCACCAGTACCGAGTTGAGCACCGGCACTCAGATATTTCGGGCTGACATTGACCGCGTGAGGCCGAATCGTTCCAGGGTTAGCCGCGTGCGCGCCAGCGCTGCTGCTATGGAAATAGAGAGCACCGGCAAAAAGGCCGAGCAGCATGACAAGGGCTACTCCGGCGCCCGCCATGCGGTTTGAACATTTGAAGCTCTTCATTTGGAAATATTTCCCCATTTCTTGAGTTTTAAGATGCGCGTTCAATGGCAATGGCCATCAAACGATACGAGGACGCTACATTCGGAGGACAATTCATTCCAACAAAAGGAACAATGAATTGCCCGCAGAATTGAAAAGGCTCTAACCAAGGAGGGTCAGTTCTCTAATGGAGCAAAGAATCTGGCAACCCCCATTTCTACACGCCAGTAACGCAAGTATCTCCTTTCTAGCCCGGTCACGCACCGTTACTATCGTCTCCCGTGCTACATCTGGAAATGGCTCCAGCCTGATTATGCAGGAGAGCAGGCGAAATTGCAATGGAAGAAAGGTTAAGAACAGATTAAGATCACAAAATTTCCGTTGTGATTTAACAGATAGAGATTCTTTGCTTTAAAAGCATCAAACATATGCGAACAATTGTACAGCTATTGGATAATTATTCCCCCGACTCTTCTATTATAATCATATTATGGTTACAGATACAAGAGGTAAAAATGCTAGAGGGACAGTTAGAGATGCTGGCAGAGGGTACCCATTGAGATAGCCGAAATGTCGCAGCGCCATTAATTATCTTGACAGTGGATAGCGGACTGATGTATCATCCTGAAGTGAGGGTTTTGTCGCTTCCGCGTGCAACTATGGGCGGTTGCTGAAATTGGTAGACAGGACGGACTTAGGATCCGTTGGCGCAAGTCATGAGAGTTCGAGTCTCTCACCGCCCACCAGTGGGACTGTCATTTGGGGATTCGGCGTCTGTGTCGCGTTGTGCTTAACGAAGAGGAATAAGCGGGAGTGGCTCAGCGGTAGAGCATCTCCTTGCCAAGGAGAAGGTCGCGGGTTCGATCCCCGTCTCCCGCTCCAGGTGTTTGGGCTGGCGGCAGGGCGGTATAGGTGGTATGATCATCTCTACATACTTCTGAGAGCACCCACCCGTTGGGATTGAAAGTAAACTATGTGAGGATTAAACGGCCGCCTACTCGGTCGCGGAATTGAAATGACAGGCATGCTCTAAGAAATTTATCATCACATTATGTGTTGGAGGAAACGTGAAGGTCTCGGTTGAAAAATTGCCTTCCAGTGAGGCTCTGGTCGCAATTGATTTTTCCTGGGAAGAGGTACAGAAGGCCTCAGACAAGGCATATCGCAAATTGGTACAAAAGGTTGACGTACCGGGCTTTCGTCGTGGTAAGGCCCCCCGCTCGATATTGGAACGTAGGCTCGGCAAAGAATCTATCTATCAAGAAGGCCTCGACGATTTGATGACCGAGACGTACCGCAACGCGCTTAAAGAGTACGATCTCACGCCTCTTGCGCAGCCGGAGATAGATGCCCCTGAGTTTGAAGTAGGTGAACCATACCACTTCACCATAAAAGTCCCTATTCTCAGCCCGGTCGAACTCGGTGATTACCGTTCGCTTCACTTTGAGCGCGAAGAGGCTATCGTGACAGCGGAAGAGGTTGAGCAAGAACTGGAGTCGATGCGTAGCCAGCAGGTACAATGGATAGAGGTCCAGCGCCCGGCACAGATTGGTGACCGCATCACAGTAGACCTCAAGCTGACCGTCGAGGATGCGACGATTTCCGATCTGAAGGACAATCCTTTTGAACTGACCGACGAGCGCCATGGCCTCTTCAGCGGCATGGACGAACACATTGTTGGTATGTCAGCAGGCGAGAGCAAAACCTTTACCACCACCATCCCGGCGGACTATGCCAATGAGAAGATCGCCGGAAAAGAAGCCAGTTTCGCAGTGACGGTGCATAAGGTAGAGTCCAAAGAGGTACCCGAACTCGACGACGCGCTGGCCGCCAGGGTCAGCAACGGCCAGTACGAGACGTTGGAAGACTTGCGCAAAGCCATCAGCGACCGCCAGCTGGAGACAAAGAAGCGCCGTATTCGTGATGAACTGCGCGAGCGCGTCGTCGATGCAGTTATCGAGCAGGCCCAGGTAACGGTTCATCACGTCCTCGTACATGAAGAGGCCGAAGAGATGATGCACCAGCTCTCACACCTGCTGGAGCAGCAGCGCATGTCTATGGATCAGTACCTGATGCTGATGCGCAAGTCGCGCCAGGAGTATCTGGAGGAGCTTGAACCGGAGGCTGAAAAGCGCGTCAAGCGTCAACTCGTGCTTGATGCTGTAGCGGAGAAGGAAGAAATCGAAGTCAGCCCTGAGGAAGTAGAATCACTCTTCCGCGCTTACGCCCAGATTGGGCAGAACCTGCCACAATCGGAAGGGCAGATTCAGGCCCTTGCGACCAGCCTGCGCCGCGAGAAAGCGATCACAAAGCTGGTAACATTGACGACCGACCCGGATCCCGACGAGGAAATAGAAGAACAGGCCGAAGAGGAGGCTAGCATAGCCAATGCCGGGGCGGCCGCCCGCGCCGGCGAAAAGGATGTCGAGGATATCGTTGCCGGGGAGGAGGCTCAAGCCAGTGAATCAGAAATCACTGCGGAGCCGACCGAAACCGAAGCACAATAGCAAACCATTGTAGAGCAGGCTTGACTGAGGGAGAGGAAACAGACGTGGCAAACTCGAAGAATATGCGAACAACCTATCGTTGTTCATTTTGTGGCAAGAGCCAGGACCAGGTGCAGCGGCTCATCGCCGGTCCTGGGGGCGTCTATATTTGTGATGAGTGTATCGACCTCTGTCGTGAAATTATCGAGGAAGAGCAAGCCACTGTGGCCAAGCCGCGTCTGCAAACCGGCAAGATACCCACGCCTAAAAAGATATACGAGCAGTTGAGTCATTACGTGATTGGGCAGGAGCGCGCGAAAAAGGCGTTGTCGGTGGCGGTCTATAACCACTATAAACGCATTGGTGTGGGGATGCAGGTTGACGATGTGGAACTGGGCAAGAGCAATATTCTCCTCATCGGTCCTACGGGATGCGGTAAGACGCTGCTGGCACAGACACTGGCAAAAATACTGGATGTGCCTTTTTGCATCGCCGATGCCACCGCGCTCACCGAAGCCGGTTATGTAGGCGAAGATGTCGAAAATATTTTGCTGCGGCTCATACAGGCGGCAGACTTCGACGTGGCGCGTGCCGAACGCGGCATTGTCTATGTCGATGAAATCGATAAAATCGCGCGCAAGTCCGACAACCCATCCATCACGCGCGATGTCTCCGGCGAAGGCGTGCAGCAGGCCCTGCTCAAAATTATCGAAGGCACAGTCGCCAATGTGCCGCCGCAGGGAGGACGCAAGCACCCGCACCAGGATTTCATTCAGATCAATACGTCTAATATCCTTTTTATTTGTGGTGGGGCTTTCGAAGGGTTGGAGAAAATCATCGAGCAGCGGCTGGGCAGCAACAAGACTATGGGCTTCAGATCATCCGGACCTGTTGAAAAGCTTGAGCAGTCTGTATTGTCGCACCTGATCCCTGACGACCTGCTCAAGTATGGCCTGATCCCCGAGTTTGTCGGGCGCCTGCCCGTCGCCGTTTCGCTGGATAGCCTGGATAAAGATGCTCTGATCCGTATTTTGACCGAACCCAAAAATGCCATCGTGAAACAATATCAAAAGTTCTTACAACTTGATCGCGTTGAACTGGTTTTCACCAGTGATGCCCTCGACGCCGCAGCCGAAGGCGCCTTGAAGCAGCGTACCGGGGCACGCGGCCTGCGCAGTATCATCGAAGACGTGTTGCTAGATGTGATGTACGAAATCCCATCACGCGCTGATGTGAAAAAAGTCATTATCAACGCTGATGTGATAAACGCCCATCATAAACCATTGATTATCACACGCACAGAAAGAGCCAGCGCCTATGATGAGTCTGCATAACGCAGACTCATTCGACTTTTTCGATACGAATTTTTCAGGTGACTTGCATATCATAAAAATCGTCAGAAATTAGTGGGAAATACTCTCGATCGGGAAATGCTGTCCCTACAGCGTCCCTGGGTATAATTAGGAAGTAGGCGGCAAGTCGTGAGCGAACAAGAACACCAGGATACCCGTGGAAATGGCCAGGAAACGTATCCTCTGGTGGCGTTGAAAAATATGGTTGTATTCCCCCGCACCCGTATGACGCTGTCAGTGGCCCGCGAGAAATCCGTGTGCGCTGTTGAAGAAGCGATGATGCGCCCTGATCATTTGCTGGTCGCGGCATCCCAACGCAATCCCGATATCGATGATCCCCAACCCAAAGATATCTATCCTATGGGTGCGCTGGTCGAACTGAGTAGCGTCCATCGCCAGGCGGACGGCAGTGTTCAGATACTCTTGAGCGGTGTGCGTCGCGTCATCATTGATGAGTTCTTCGACCTGGAACCTTTCTTTCAAGTGAGCATTAAGGTGCAGCAAGAACCACAGGTGCGCGGCCCGCAGGCCGACGCCCTGGTGCGTTCCGCCACCAGCCTTTTCGAGCGCTACGCGCAACTCAACCGCCGTTTCTCCGTCGAAGATATCAACTCCATCGTGGCTCTCAAGACGCCGGCCCGCCTCTCAGATATGCTCGCCGCCCACCTGGTAAGCGATCCCCAGCAGAAGCAGGACCTACTAGAGACCCTCGACCCTCTGGAGCGACTCGAGAAGATCTGCGTGATCATGGGCAACGAAATCGAGATCCTTGAGCTCGAATCGACTATCCGCAGCCGCGTGCGTTCGCAGGTAGACCGCACCCAGAAAGAATTTTACCTGCGCGAGCAGTTGCGGGCCATCCAGGAAGAGTTAGGCATCGAGACATCCAACGAGGCAAATGATCTGCGCGCAAGGCTGCACGCAAAGAGCCTGCCGCCGGATGTCGCGGCCAAAGTGCGCAAAGAGATCGACCGTCTCGAAAATACTCCCCCCCAGTCGGCAGAGATTGCCGTGCTGCGTTCCTATATCGACTGGATACTGGCCTTGCCATGGACGGAGCGCACCGAGGACAGCTTCAGTATCGAGGCAACACGCCGTATCCTGGACGAGGATCATTATGGGCTGGAGGGCATCAAGGAGCGTATCATTGATTTCCTGGCGGTACGCCAGTTGCGCTTGAAGCGCGCCAGCGCGGGCGGCCTCGCTAATAGTGAGAGCCAGGGACAGATTCTTTGCTTCATCGGCCCGCCGGGGGTCGGCAAAACGTCCCTGGGTCGCTCGATAGCGCGCGCATTGGGCCGTAAATTCGCGCGTATTTCACTGGGCGGCGTCCATGATGAAGCCGAGATACGTGGGCATCGCCGTACCTATGTCGGCGCGCTGCCGGGTCGCATCATTCAATCTATGAAGACTGTTGGCGTACGTAATCCTGTCTTCTTGCTCGATGAGGTAGACAAGCTCTCTGCCGAATACAAGGGAGACCCCGCGGCGGCTCTGCTGGAGGTCCTCGATCCTGAGCAAAACAGCATGTTTACCGATCACTACCTGGAAGTGCCTTTCGACCTTTCCGAAGTCTTTTTCATCTGCACCGGCAATGTGAAGTACCAGATTCCTCGTCCCCTGGCCGACCGTATGGATATCATCGATCTGCCCGGCTACATGCTGGATGAAAAAGTCAATATCGGCCTGCGCCACCTCTTGCCCAAGGTACTGGCGGAACATGGCCTCGCTCCCGACCAGTTGAAGATTCCACAGTCCGTTATGCAGCAAATCGTGACGGGCTACACGCGCGAGGCGGGCGTGCGCAACCTCGAACGCCAGCTGGCGACTATTTGCCGCAAAACCGCGCGGCGCATCATCGAGAAACCCAATACGCATGTGCGCCTGACCATCCACAGCCTGGAGCAATACCTGGGCACGCCGCGCTACAGCGATAGCCCGGTCAATTCCAATACGCAGGTAGGGGTGGCGATGGGCCTGGCCGTCACTGAGCTGGGTGGTATCCTGTTGCCTGTGGAGGTAGCCACTATGATCGGTAAAGGCGATCTGATCATCACCGGTCAACTGGGCGACGTGATGCGTGAATCAGCCGTGGCCGCGCTTTCCTACATCCGTTCCCGCGCCGATGAACTGCAAATTGACCCGAATTTCCAGGATACTACCGACCTGCACATTCACATGCCGGAGAATGCGCTGCCTAAAGATGGCCCCTCCGCCGGTATCACCATCGCCACGGCGCTCATCTCGGCGATGACCGGGCGCCCTATACGCGGCGGCCTTGCCATGACCGGTGAAATTACGCTGCGCGGGCGCGTGCTGGCTATCGGCGGTCTGAAAGAAAAAGTGCTGGCGGCCTACTCCGCCAATATTTACCACCTCTTGATCCCGGCAGAAAATAAGAAAGACCTGGCAGAGATACCCGCCAAAGTGCGCCAGCGCATCAACTTCACCCTGGTCGATTCGATGGACCAGGTGATCGAAGCCGCCTTGCTGGATACTGCCCCCGGCTCCGGAAATCATAGGCAGCATGAAGAGAAGCTGGTACCCGAACCGATATCTCTTTACGCGGACGACGGTAAGCCGGCTACACGGGAACAAACACCGCTGCGACCTGCCACTCCCGACGAAGAAAACGACGACGAGGTTGTTAACCGCCGGCGGGAGCCATTTCTACCACCCTCCAATCACCGCGACTCGTATCCCCAGATACAGGCGCACAATAAAACGAACGACTAGTAGAAGGGAGAGGGCAACCACAAGGGTACGCTCTCTCCTTGATCGCTCGTCACGATGGGCGATGACTCATGTGATTAACCACGCTGCAAAATCCTGCGCATTCTCACTGGTAAAGATTTTGCACGTGTCATCGTGTGATCTTGCCATACCTCACTTTTCTTTCTATTCTTCATAATACAAGGGTAGCATAGCGAAAGGCTTGCTGCCTGGGCAATAGGGGCTACACCCCTGAATGGACGTGAAAATTGCCTCCCGTTCTGAGCTATGTTATACTTGCCAGCGAGGAAAAAGCGGAAAGGAATCGACAAATGTCACAAAACTCAGATATAGCGAGCATGCAAAATCCTTTCATCATCGGCGAGCGCCTCTACCTGCGCCCCCTGGAGCCCGCGCAGGATAACCACCTGTACTCGACGTGGATGAATGATGAAGAGATCCGGCAATATTTCTCTATTTACCCAACCAGCGATACACGCGGCAAAGAGCGCCTGGAACAGCTCTACAAAGATGGCAAGCACATCATTTTCGGCGTCGCCCTCAAAAGCGACAACCGCCTGATAGGGCTGGTGGGCCTGAAAGATATCAACTACATCAATCAGACCGCCGAATTCTACGTCATCATCGGCGACCGCAGCATCCAGGGCAAGGGATACGGGACCGAGGCCACGCGGCTGATGTTCCGCTATGGCTTCATGGAACTGAACCTCAACCGCATCCAGACACAGGATATGGAAGACAACATCGGCGGCTGGCGTGCAGATGAGAAGGCAGGCATGAAGTACGAGGGGACACTGCGCCAGGCCATCCTGCGCTTCGGCAAATATCACGATGTGCGGGTCTACAGCATCCTGCGCAGCGAATACTTAGAGAGTTTAGAATCATAGATGTCTACCAGCATTACAGAAATTACCGACCGCGAAGAATGGGACGATTTTTTAATTTGCCAGCCCCGCGGCCACCTGCTTCAATCATTTGAATGGGGCGAACTCAATCGCTACCTGGGCGGCCGCGTCTATCGCCTGGGAGCATTAGAAAACTGGCGCATGGTGGGTGCGATGCAGTTAACCGTCTCGCCCGTTCCGATTCCCATACCCGGATTGCGCTTCAACTGGCTCTATTGCTCGCGCGGCCCCACCGTCGAAAGCCCGAATGCGCCCGCGCTAAAGGCGCTGATCGAATTCACGCAGCAGATTGCGCGTAAAGAACGGGCCGTCGTGTTGCGCCTGGAACCCAACATCGCCGACGACGATCCCAACCTGGAAACGTGGATCGCCGCCTATCGCGCCCTCGGCTTTGTGACCACCCCGTACGCGGTGCATGGCAGGCGCAGCTGGGTGCTCGATATTCGCCCTGGCGCCGAAGAACTACTTGCTAATTTCAAAATGACCTGGCGGCAGAACGTGCGCAGCGCCGAGCGCAAGGGTGTGATTATCCGCGAAGCAACTGGCGACGCCGATTTCGATGCCTACTACGACCTGCTCAAGATCACCAGCGAGCGCGACGCCTTCTTCATTCATAGCAAGGACTATCACAAGGAAATCTATCGCCAGTTCGCGTCTAAAGGCGATGCCGTCCTCTACCTGGCCGAACACGAGGGCGAGGCCATTGCCGCCAAGATGCTCATTCGCTTCGGCGACTGGTGCTGGGACATGTTTGGCGCTTCATCCAACAATAAGCGCAACCTCAAACCCACCTATCTGTTGCAGTATCGCTGCATCCAGTGGGCGAAAGAGAAAGGTTGCAACTACTTCGATTTCCGCACCATCCCTGAAGTGCTGGAGCCGGGCGAAGAGATGTGGGGCGTCTACGAATACAAGAAAGGTTTCGGAGGCTTTTCCCGCCTGAATATGCCCACGCAGGATTACGTCTATCGTCCACTCATTTATAACGCCTGGCGCAAACTGGTTGAGGTGCGACGCGCCCGCCGCCGCGCTGAGCGCAAGAAGGTAGAACTGGAACGGGCCGCACGTGGAACGGGCCAGGGGACGTAGGCGCCCGATTGCTCGCAATTATTACATATACATGTTGAGAGGAATCTTATGGAAGCGCGAATCATCACCGATTGCCAGCAGTGGAACGATTTCGTCGCGGCATCGGCCTGTTGTAATATCACTCAATCCTATGAATGGGGCGAACTGGCTCCTCACCTGGGAGCAGAGGCGCTGCGCGCTGGCGTTGTAGACGCAGATGGGCGGCTGTGCGCAGCCATGCTCATTCTGATTACCAGGGCACCCATCCTGCGCCGCACCTATTTTTATTCGCCGCGCGGGCCCGTCATCGACGATCCCGATTCACCGGCTATGACCGTATTGCTCAATTTTGTAAAGGCCGAGGCGCTGCGGCGCGGCGCATTCATGCTTAAGATCGAACCGAGTGTACTCGATGGCGATAAGCGATGGCTGTCAGCTTTGAAGAAACGCGGCTTTCGCGCCAATCCCTACGCGGTGCATATTCGTAACGAATGGGTGCTGGACATTCGACCGGATGAAAAGGATATCCTGGCCGGGATGAAGGAAAAATGGCGCTATAACCTGCGACTGGCCGGGCGCAAGGGCGTAACCGTGCGGCGCTGCCAGGGCAAGGCTGATCTCGACACCTTCTACGATATCTACCAGACGACCAGCGAGCGCGACCAGTTCTTCATTCACAACAAAGACCACTATGAAGATGTGATGCGACTCTATAGTGAAGGCGACCGCGCCGCGCTTTTCCTGGCGGAATACGAAGGAAAGGCGATTGCCGGCATCATCGTGCTGCGCCTGGGACACTGGAGCTGGTACATGTATGGCGCGTCCTCCAATGAATATCGCAACCTGATGCCCAATCACCTGTTGCAGTGGAACGGCATGCAGTGGGCTAAATCCCATGGCTGCTGGTACTACAATTTTCGTGGCATTCCCGAAGTTCTGGAGGAGGGCCAGGAACTCTATGGCGTCTATGTCTTCAAGCGCGGCTTCGGTGGGTATGCCATGCGCTCCCTTGAAACGCACGACCTGGTCTATCAACCCTTGATTTATGGTATTTATATGCGTATGCTGGAAGTGAAGCGCAGGAGAGATGCGAAACGGACATCCGCAAGGCACGATTTATCGTGAAAGGGAACAAGCATGATGGGCAATTTCCAATCTTATGACCCGCGAGAGCCACAGCAGCAGCAGGCCCAATGGCAAGCGCCGTCACCGCAGCAGCAAGAATGGCAGGCGCGGCCCTATTCCGCGCCCCCGCAATATGGTCAATATCCAGGACAGGTACCGCTGGTGGCTATGGAGCCGCAGAAAAGCTGGCTTGCTACTGTGCTGCTATGCCAATTTTTAGGCCACCTCGGCATTCATCGCTTCTACACCGGGCGTATTGTCAGCGGCATCTTTCAACTGCTCACCCTGGGCGGCTTCGGCATCTGGACCTTGATCGATCTGATCATGATCCTCAGCGGCGATTTCAAAGATCAGTACAACCGCCCGCTCTATCATCCACCGGTAACGGGAGGAACTAGAAACTGGACCACTACGGCCTTTTTATGCCTGTTTCTTGGATGGCTTGGTATACACCGCTTCTACACAGGACACGTCATCAGCGGCATCTTCCAACTGCTCACCTTCGGCGGCTTTGGCATCTGGACGCTTATTGACCTGATTCTGATCTACACGGATAGCTTTAAGGACGATATGGGCCTGCTGCTAACCCGGGCAGAGCGCGTAGGGGCAAATGCCTATATGTATCCTGGTCAGGTCAAAGGGTGAAAGAGAATTCACGCTCGCTTTCTCCGGCTCATAGATTGTATCCAGAATACCAGCCCCACCCCTAGAACACTGACGGCCAGCGAGAGCAGAGCGAGGGGCAGCGCTGCATCCACTCCTGTCCCGCTCAATTGCACGTACAGGTAGACGGGCAGCGTATAGGGATGGTAGGCCAGCACAACCGTAGCTCCAAATTCGCCGAGGGCGCGCAGCCAGCCCAGGAGTAGCCCGGCGATGATGCCCGCGCGCGCCACCGGCAAATTCACGCGCCAGAAGACCTCCCAGGCGCCCTTTCCTAATGTCGCCGCTACCTGCTCGAGGGCCGGGTCCACCGCCTCGAACGCCGAACGTGCCGCGATGATGACAAACGGCGAGGCGACGAATACTTGCGCCAGCACGATACCTGCGAACGATGTATCAAGCTCTAATCCGGCGTTCGCAAAAGGGCCGCCGATAGGACCATAAGGGCCGTACAACAGCAGCAACATAATGCCACTCACGACTGGGGGAAATACCAGCGGCAGATAGACCAGCATGGTCAGTAAAGCCCTGCCTGGAAAAGACCTGCGCGCCAGGATATAGGCGAGCGGGATGCCAAACAGGGTGGTGATAGCTATCGCCAGGCTCGCGGAAAGTAGCGAGGTAATCAGCGCAGCGAGGGCCTGCGGGTCAGAAAGCTGCCCCGGCACATATGACCAGGGCAGCGTGAATAAGAAGTAGACCAGCGGGATGATCAGGTAGAGCAGGAGTACTGCTCCTAAGAGCGCCAGAGACGCATGCCCGGCGCTGCCCTTTCTCAATAAAGCCTGCATGTTGCCTCACGAATGCAGTATCGATTGCAGCTGGCTGGGGACCGCCGATGCGTCGCCGGAGACGGTGGGCGTTACCAGCGTCATACCATCTCCCGTCAGAATCGACTCACCCTGCTGCGAAAAGAGGAAGTTAACGAACGCAATCGCGCCCGCCATGTTTTTGCTCGTGTTGGGAATGGTGATAGTATACACGGTAGCCGAGCCTTTTGTCACGGTACCGGTTTTCGGGTCGGTATAACTGGCCTGAGCATAGGTACTGTTCAGACTCGGATCACTCAGGTTGATCTGGTCTGGCAGTGTGATGTAGGGCAGGTTGGCTTCTCTGGCCTCATTGAGATAGAAGAAACCGGCATCGAGCTGGCCCGAACCCAGGCGCGCCACCAGTTCCTCCTCAGGAAAGATCTGACCGCTATTTTCGGCAGAACCCAGAATCTTCTGCGCTAAATCGGGCTGGTTATAATACTTCTCGGCCAGTTCCATCACAATAATGGTGCGCACACCCTTTGGATCGAGGGCCGGGTCGGTTCGCCCCAGGCGGAAGCCGGGCTCTTCCAGCACCTGGTACCACGGCTTGCTGCCATTGGCTGCCGCCTGTAGATCGCTTGCGAACTTGCTGTTGGGGTTATAGCCGATCACAATCGAAGTGCGAGCAAAAGGAGCATACCAGGAGACATAGTTGCCATTCGCCGCTCCCATTAAACTCTGGTCGACGCTTGCAGCCGCGCTGATAAAAATATCAGGCGTGCGCAGCTTGCCCTTGATCTCATTGGCCAGCGCCGTAGAACCTTTGCCTTCGCCCTCATAGGGATATCCCGTGGCCTGTGTAAAGGCCGGGCCAATCTTCTTCTCCATCAGATTGACCAGCGAACCGGCATAGAGCACAGAAACCTTGCTTTTGGGCGTCGCGGTTGGAGTCGTCGAACCGCTGCCGCTGGAATTGCCACAGGCCGCTAATAGTAGAGTAAGAAGAAATAAAAGTCCGCCCAGCCTGACCGCCAGTTTGAAGCGATGCCTGGGTGTAAAAGCCTGTTGCCCTGGAAACATAGAGGCCTCCTTGTAGTATTCGGACGGATATGGGGTACAAACGGGCCAGTGACCAGAAACTCAATCTATGAGTATTCAATCACTGTTTATATTGTAAGGAAGGAGGGAGGGGATGTCAAGGATATTGATGGCTTGATGTTCTACCCGTTGCTTCTCGCTCGCTCTTTTGTTACAATGTCCCCACTAAATATGAGATAATAGAGCATATTCATGGGTATGGTCAGAGGAAAGGTACGGAAGCAGTCGGTGTCAAAAGTATATGCAATCGCCAACCAGAAGGGAGGGGTAGGTAAAACCACTACCGCTATCAACCTGGCCACCTATCTAGCTGCCGCGGGCCGGCGCGTTTTACTGGTAGATATGGACCCGCAGGCCAATACTACGAGTGGTATCGGAGTGTCTAAGAACTTACGCGAGCATACGATCTATGACTTGCTGGTGCAGGAAGATGACGCGCTTTCTATCTTTGATGTGCTGGTGCCGACGCAGCGGCGCGAGCTGGTTGTTGCTCCCTGTACAGTAGACCTGGCGGCGGCGGAGCTTGAACTGGTCGGAGCCCTGGCGCGCGAGAGCCGCCTGCGGCAAATACTGGAACCTATTCGCGGTCGCTGCGATTACATCCTGATTGATTGCCCGCCATCGCTCGGCCTGTTGACCGTAAACGCATTGGTTGCCGCCGATGGTCTGATTATCCCTATTCAATGCGAATATCTGGCGCTGGAAGGCCTGACTCAACTGCTCAATACCATTCAAATCATCAAATCCAAACTCAACCCCAATCTCTTCATCGCCGGCGTCGTCCTGACCATGTTTGACCCGCGCACGCGGCTGGCCGGGGAAATTGTGCGCGAAGTGCGTAACCACTTTCCCAAAGAGGCGTTCCAGACAATTATCAGTCGCAACGTCCGTTTGAGCGAGGCGCCCAGCTTTGGGCAGTCTATTCTTGATTACGATCCCTCCTCTCCAGGAGCGGTCGCCTATCGCACATTGGCGGAGGAGGTAATAGCTCGTGGCTAAGCAGAAATTCGGCCTGGGACGGGGGCTGGATGCTTTGATATCGGGGGCCTCGGAAGTCATGGCCGCCCAGCAGCCCTCGCGCGTGGATGAACAGAATATCTTGCAGGTCGCTATCGATAGTCTTATGCCCAACCCACGCCAGCCGCGTAAGGTTTTCCGCGAGGATGATCCCAAATTGCTCGAATTGAGCGCCTCGATTAAAGAACACGGTCTGCTGCAGCCCCTGGTCGTGACGCGCCTGGGTGGAAATGCGGCAGAGCAAGCGGATAGCTGGTTTGGTGCCCCAACGACTGATAATCGCCCAGGCAATACAGCGGCGCAGAAAGACAAGACCGGTGTTGTACACTATCAGATCATTGCCGGCGAGCGGCGCTGGCGCGCTGCCCGGCTGGCGGGCCTGACAAGGGTGCCAGTTGTGGTCAAAGAGGCCACGCCCCTGGAAATGCTCGAACTGGCCCTGATCGAAAATATTCAACGCGCCGATCTGAATCCGATTGAGGAAGCGCTTGCCTACTCCGCCTTGATCGCCGAATTTGGCCTGACACAGGAGATGGTCGCCCGGCAGGTTGGCAAGGATCGCTCGACCATCGCTAATGCGCTGCGCCTCCTGCAACTGGCGCCGAAAGTGCGGGAAGCCCTGGTCAACCAGCTTGAGCATTTCACCGAGGGACACGCGCGCGCGCTGATCGGCATTACACGCGAGGAAGACCAGGTCGCTGCCATGCAAAAGATTATCACACTGAAACTGAATGTACGGCAGGCCGAGGAACTGGCCGCGCGCATCAAGGCGGCGGAACGCGACGACGCGGCGCGAGAGGAGATAGTAGTGCGTACTTCAAGACGAGCGCCCGATATAGAGGAACTGGAAGCGGAGTTTCGCAATGCGTTGATGGTCAAGGTTGATCTGAAGCGCAACGCGAAGGGCAGGGGGACACTAGTCCTACACTTCAATAACCAGGAAGAACTTGAGCGTTTATATAGCCAACTGGTGAAACGCGAAGACTGATTTCAATCCCCAATGGGAGATCGGGAAAAAGTCTTGCTCCCGCCCCATCCGTACAAGACGAGTATACCACCAAACCCGAAAAGGCGGTGCAAATACTCTAGATAGAAGGATAGCATATGGCAACGCTTGAGAATCCTTACGAAAAGGTACGCCCCAAGATGGTGGCCGCCCGGCTGGAGTTCATGAAACAACTGGCAAAATTCAGCAAGGATGAACTGACTCAACAGCCCGCCCCGGATGAGTGGTCGCCCCTCCAGCTGGCTTACCACCTCTATATCGCCGACGGCCTGGCGCTGGAGCAGATGCAGCTTGTGCAGACCGAAGATAATCCTATGATCATAGCGACGGAAGAAGAGACGCCGCGCCTGACACGTGCTTCTGAACCGCCGGCCTCTCTCGATGCTGTGCTGGCGGGTATGGCAGCCCGGCGCGAAGAAATTTTCGAGTATCTTGCCGCTTTACCCGCGGAAGCATGGGAACGCCCGTTCCGCCATCCCAAATGGGGCGAGCGCAAGTTTTATCAACTGGTGAATGTCCTGCCGCTCCACGAGCAGATACACGCGCAGCAACTGGCTGGGATCAAAGCGGCGCAGGGATGAGAAGGTAGAATATATCATCATACTAAGAAAAAGGGTCTCTCGGATGTCATTATATCTTCTTCTCTTCTTCCCTATCTTCGCTATTCGCTACTTTGAGCTAACATAGCAAATTTTGGAAGCATACATGAAAGATTGGGAAAGCCATGCTCTAAGTATAGATGAGGGAATAAGAGCAGATTTTCCTTATAACTCTAATTCTCTCCTGAGCTCTTCCAGGTAGGCATGCATGAAAGCCGTGCGCTGCTGCGCCATTGCGCGGCCCGTTTCCGTTGACATGCTATCCGCGAGCTTGAGCAACTTGGTGAAGAAGTGGTCGAGCATGTAGAGCCGGTCATCGGGCGGGCGCTGCTCCGCGAATGGATCGTGCGGGTGATACGAGCGCGTTTGAGATGTGCGCCGTATGGTCGCAGTGATCGCCCAGCGTAGAATTCCGGTTGCTCCCAGGGCCTCCAGCCGGTCGGCATCGCGCACCACGCGCGCCTCTAATGTACGTGGCTCGATTCCCTGGCTGTAACTGTGTGCGATGATCGCATGCAGTATGGCGTCTTTTTGTTCGGATGTTATGGGATAGGCTGAGAGCAGTTCGGAGGCCAGTGCTCCTGAAAGTTCAGCGTGATGCCGTGTTGTATCGTGTGAAAGACGGCCAATATCGTGCAACAGCGCGGCGGTACCGGCAATGAAACGATCCGCGCGTTCCCGCTCCGCGATGCGTACAGCAAGGTGATAGACCCTGCTTATATGTTCCCAGCCGTGAGCGGGATCGTCAAACCCGGCAAAACGTCGCTGCACATCGTCGTAAATTTCTGCCTCAATCTCTGCTTCTTTCGTTAGTATCTCCATAAGGATTGAAGTGGTCCTTTCGCCCGCCTGTGTTATGACTCTTCAACAGATAATACGATCATGGGCCGCTTTACCTGGTTAAAATCTCTCGTTTTTCTCAGTTTTCTTGAAAAATCCCCCAGGTGGGTGATGTCTTACAGCGCCCGGTTGCTCATACTAGACAATAGAAATCATAGCACAAGCAGCTATTAAAAGCACAACTTTACCAGTTCCTGCCTTTCACATCGTTGGATGGCTTGATAGGAGTCTTTCATGCAACACAACCAGAATGGTGATAGATCGTCTGCCGCCCTGGCAACAGAAACGCGGTTCGCGAATACAGCCACTATAGGTTCAGATATTGAGACGTTTGCTGATACTAAAGTGGGTACACTTGAGATAAATGAACACCGCGGTCCTTCAAGGGCAGAGAGGCGTACCGCTGTAATCAGCGTGCTACTCGTTGATGACCACGCTTTGATGCGCGAGGGGCTACGCCAATTGCTGGCATTGGAACACGATATGAAAATCGCCGGTGAAGCAGTTGATGGGTATGACGCGTTGCGAAAGATACGCAGGCTGCGCCCCGATGTGGTTTTGATGGATATCAGCATGCCCGTTGTAGATGGCCTGGCCGTGACGCGACAGATTACACAGGAAATTCCGTCGCCGGCCGTGATCATTCTGACCATGCATCGCCAGCAGCAGCAGATGTTGCAAGCTATGAAAAATGGCGCGCGCGGCTACTTGCTCAAGAGCGTCTCATCGCAAGAACTCGCGGAAGCGATTCGCAAGGTACGTGATGGCAGCATCTACATCGAGCCCGAACTGGCGGGCGCTATTGTCCATGATTATCGTCGTCTATCCAACGCGATGCCGGGGAATTCATCGATCACGGAGCTTACGGAGAAAGAGCTTGAAATCATCCGTTACGTGGCGGCGGGTATGAGCAACAGAGAGATCGCGGACAGCCTGGCCTATTCGGAGAAGACGGTGAAAAACTACCTCTCGATTATCTTCCAGAAATTAGGCATACGAGACCGCACGCAAGCGGCCATTTTTGCGCTGCGGCAAGGATTAATTCCTGAAGAGGAATAGGATGATGAAGCTAGTCCTGCCCCTTATCGTCCCGTTGAGCAATATCAAAAGTAATATAGGTGACAGTATCCCAGGCGTTGTGGATGCCGATGAACAGCAGCAGAACCGTTGCCCCACCGATGACGAACATCGTGGGTACTGGCTCATGGGGGAGTACAGCCGCCGCGACGAAGAGCGCGGCATACGCGGTAAACGGGCCTATGATATGCCCGAGCCAGTCTTCCAGCACCGGCTTATAGTCAGTCTGCCGCAGCGTCCGCCGTAAAACAATCAACACGTATGCCACTCCACACACACCCAGAAGGCCGAGCAAAAGGCTGGCATTCCAGAGCGCCGGCCATGGCGCGCTGAGAACGGCGGTGATGAAGAGCGCGGCGCAAAAATGCACTACATTCGGCGTGCCGTAGGCCGCAACCGCCCCGCCCGACCTGCGCGCCCTTGTTCCCGCGATCAATGTAATCACCACGAACATCAATCCCGTCAGAGCCGCTGCTGCGGAGCCAATGATGACGTAAAAATTTTGCCACGAATCTAGCGGGGCCACCAGTGCCTCTTGCACGATGTATTCCTCCTTCAGAGCGATTTCTCTACGTTTTGCTTATTATTCTATGCCGAAAGCATGCGCTCCGACATCAATGTCCCTATCCCTCACTGCTCTTTCGGCACACGCCAGTAGACCCCTTTCTCACGCGCCAGCAGTCCGGCCCCTACCAGCTCGCGCCGCCAGTAGGCCCAGTCGGGGTGATGGCGCTTGATGATTTCATTGACCTCGGATTCCTGGTAGCGCGTCCCATACTCAAAGCGGTTCGCGAACCACTTGAGAACAACGGCCCGTTTCTTCGTATTCATGGGAACGGCTTTCAGGCGTGGTCCGTCGAACAGGTCACGAATGACTCGCCTCTCCCATTCATCGCCCTCGATATCATCAACCAGGGATGCCATTCTCTCCGGGCTGAGCAGCAGTTTGCTGGTTTCGCGCAACGCAGCGGTGTTGAGGCGGTAGAAATGGGTATTCCCCTCGGCCTGCATCTCTACCAGCCCCAGGGCCTTCAGCTTCGCCAGGTGATGCGAGATGGTGGGAGGTTTTAAATTCAGCAGTGTGGCCAGTTCGTCGACACTGTATTCCTGGTTGGCCAGCAGACCCAGCAGTTTAAGCCGATTCTCGTCTGCCAGCCCCTTGAAGATTTCAAGCATCTTCTCAAATTCTTCCTGTTCCATTCTCACCTCACTTTAGCAAGCGCCTTCTGAGAGGAAATGGTTGTTGTACTGTTCCGGTTTCCTGCATAGATATTCTCCTTGACTTGCACACTGGAAAATTATCAGCTTAGGAAGGGATAACCCTCCAGAAGATATCGTGGTCGCGCCGCAGATAACCACGACCGACCAGGTCTTTTTTGAAAAAGGCATAGTCGTGGTAATGGCGCCGGATAATCGCGTTGACTTCTGTTTCCTGATAGCATACGCCGACCTCGAAAAGGTGCGCGAACCATCTGACAATGATTTCGAGGTTTTTCCGGCCCGCCGGTATCGTGATCAGGCGCGTACCGGCAAAATAACGCCGGATGATTTCTTGCTCCCTTGCTTCAAAGATGCTCTCGTCAACAACAAATTCATCCGTCAGAACTTTGACAGTTTGCTGTAAAAAAAGGTGTCCTGCTGCCTGAATGTGCTGCATTTCTTTCCTGTCAGGTGAAAACATAGCTTTATCTAACAAGCAATTTCAACGTTCATCTAATTTAGTTGTAACACAACAGGAAAGAAATTACAAGAGAGAAGACCTGGTGATTACCTATAAGTCAGCCAGAGATTCTTCGCTGTGCTCAGAATGACACGGCGGGCCGTGTCATTCTGAGCACAGCGAAGAATCTCTGGCGTGGAACCGTTCAATATGCCCAACTCGCATTCCTCCGACATTTATGGGTAATCACCGGAGAAGACGAGATTAACCCGATAGAATCCTTCTTTCCCTCCACCAGTTCTCCTTTGATTACTGGGGCTTCTTCACCTGGCCCGCTCGATCAAAGCAATTTCCAGGAGGGCCAGGGTGCCACTAAAACACAACTTTGCGCATGGCATTCAATTTGCGGGCGTATATCTTCTCGCCCTCGGAGGCCGAAGGATTATCGGGCACATACGGCCAGGCCCCGGCAAAACTTTGATATGTCACACGTCCCAGAATCAGCGTATCCGCCGCGCTCATCAGGTCGTCCTCATATTTTCCCATCTCCTCTTCGACCCTCACCCAATCCATTTCGCCGTTTGGTCCTGCGATGAAGCCATCAAGCGTGACCCACGTTGTTATAATGATTTTTCTCATACATCCTCTTTTCAAACAGGATATCAACTTCTAAGATTGGGTGGGAATTCCTGCAGGAGCCACATATTACCGTCGGGATCGCTGAATCCGGCGTACTTAACTCCCTGGATGTCCCAGATCTCGGCTACTTCAAGCCCCCGTTGAACCAACGCGGCGCGGGACTTTTCTATATCCGCTACAACCAGGTGCAGGCCTTTGACCGATCCAGGCTGCATGTCGGTGATTTCGCCCATGCCGGTTCCGAAGACAATCGAGCAGGCCGACCCGGGCGGCGTGAGCTGGACAACTCGCATCGCGTCGTTAAGACGCACATCAACCTCCAGTATAAACCCGGCTTTTTCAACGTAGAAAGCCTTAGCGCGATCAACATCGGACACCGGTACCGGCACCAGTTCAAGTTTCATATTGGGTACTGCCATATTGCTCTCTGTCATCGTGATTGCTCCTTTCCATAGTCCCAAAACGTCAGGGCCTACGCTACCGGTTCGTAGTAAAGAAGAACGTTTCCTGACTGGAATTGCTGTGTTCTGAGCAAATTCAGCTTCAATCTCTCATGCAGGCCCTTGAACAAGGATTTGCCGCTGCCCAGGACGACGGGATTCACCATGATGCGCAGTTCGTCGAGCAAACCCATTTCTAGCAGGCTTACTGCCAGGTCGGAACTGCCGAAGACAGCGATGTCTTTGCCGGGTTGCTGCTTCAATTGGGCGATTTCTTCGGCGACATGCTCTTTCACCAGCCGCGTATTCTGCCAGTTGGCCTTCTCAAGCGTTCTGGAGACCACAATTTTGGGCATCGTATTCATCTTTTCGGCAACGATTGGATCGTCCTCTCTCGCGAAATCGGTGGGCCAGAAACTCGCCATGACCTCATATGTCACGCGGCCAAACAACAGCATACCGATATCGTTGAGCTGGTTGATGGCGAAGTCGTTGAACTCTTCGTTCACGTTATGCCATAACCTCGTCCCATACGCTACACTATAGAAGCAAACGCCAGAGAAACAGGAGATCGTGTATTCGTTCTCTCATTTCAGCGCCACTGAAGCATCCGGGCGCTGCTCGTGCTCTCTGACGCGAAGATGCAAAACGCGGATTGTGCGCAAGGAGGCTCCAGGTGAAACAACAGAGCATCGGTTTCCTCGCGTGGTTATAGCGCTTGTTGACCTTCATCTGGGTCGTGCTCATCTTTGGGGCAGCAGCCGGAGTGCTGGGCAATATTGTCTATGCCTCTCTGACAACACCAAATTTCAGCTTGAACGATCTGGGTCACCTCGCCTTGATCTCCTGGTTCACCGCCCATCTTCTCCTGGTTATACTGATCTTGCTTGCATTCATTGCACTCAATATCATTGCCTACAGTGCTCATCACCACCGGCAACACCTGGAAAAACAACAACAACTGGTCAAAGAGAACGCGCTTGTCGATATTGCCAGGGGCATTACAGATATCGGACAGGGTGTACGTGAAGCTCTTGAGAAAAAGGACACATCTCCTGCACCAATTCTACCTACCCCTTCCACTACACCGGCTAACCAGGACATTGTAGCAGAAGGGCAGGTCTTCACCATTCCCTATCGCCGCAACCCTTTCTTCACCGGTCGCGAACAATTGCTTGCCGATCTACACACCCATTTCACCCGGGCGGCTGCCGCCGCCATCACCCAACCGCAGACCATCACCGGCCTGGGCGGTATCGGCAAAACCCAACTGGCCGTTGAATACGCTTACCGCTACCGGAACGACTATCACCATATCCTGTGGGCAAACGCTAGCGACCGCGCAACCCTCGGCGAATCTTTTGTCAAACTCGCCAGAGAATTACAACTTCCCAAAAAAGAGCAGCAAGACCAGAACATCATCATCGAGGCGGTTAAAAAATGGCTCAGCACTCACGACCAGTGGTTATTGATCCTGGACAACGCCGATGATCTTTCCCTGGCAACCCACTTCATGCCATCAGGAGACAAAGGGCATATTCTGCTGACCACGCGAGAAGCGGCCACGGGTCGCATCGCCAAAGGCTTTGCTGTAGACAAAATGAGCGAAGCCGAAGGCGTTTTGTTCCTCTTACGACGCGCCAACATCCTCACCTCACCGGATGCTACCATCGCACAGGCCAGTGAGACCGAGCAAAAGCTAGCTGCCGAGATTGTCCGCGAGATGGACGGATTGCCGCTGGCATTGGAGCAGGCAGGCGCCTATATCGAGGAGAACCAATCCTCGCTGGCGGATTACCTGAAAGCCTATCGACAAAGGCAGGCGTCCCTGCTAGCCAGGCAAGGCAGAACGAGTCGTGATTATCCCAACTCGGTTGCCACTACGTGGTCGCTGTCCTTTCAACAGGTCGAACAAAACAACTCCACAGCCGCCGAATTGTTACGTTTCCTGGCATTTCTGGCCCCTGATGCCATTCCTGAAGAACTGATCGTTGAGGGGGCAAGCGAACCTGGCCCGAAATTGAAAGCGATTGAAAGCGATGAAACGCTTTTGAATGAGGCGATTGGCACCTTGCGTCGTTACTCGCTGGTGCAGCGCAACATAGATAAGCACCTACTTGCTATTCATCGGCTGGTACAGGCGATTCTTAAGGCCGATATGACACAAGAGGTGAAGCGCCAATGGGCAGAACGAACGGTTCGTGCTGTCAACAAAGCTTTTCCTGATGTCAAAGATATCAACCAATGGCCAAAGTGCGAACGTTATCTTCCCCATGCGCTCATGTGTGCTGAACTGATTGATACTTATGATCTTGAGTTTACTGAAGCGGCTCGTCTACTGAATCAAACGGCATTTTATCTGAATGATCATGCGCAGTATGAGCAAGCCGAACCTCTCTGCCAGCGCGCCCTGGCAATCTTTGAAGAGGTGCCTGGCCCGAATCATCCCAGTACAATAACTGTTCGAGGAAACTATGATGGTTTGCTTGAAGCAATGAAAAGGAAGAGGGGTGGGTGATTAAGTTCCCTCCTGACAGGCAGCTTCTCATTGGTGAGCGGATTGTAGAAGGTTTTTCATACGAGTGCCCCAGGCGACCTGTCCCGGCGTTAAACCGATCTTCCCTGCTGCATGGATATTGGCTCCACGCGAGAGGAGGAAAGCTACCATCTCGGTCTTTCCACACCTGACCGCGCGGTGCAAGGGCGTTTCTCCTAGCTTATCTCGCGCTTCTATATCCGCTCCACAATCCAGTAACGCTTTGGCAACCGGCACGTTTCCTCGTCGTGCTGCCATGTGGAGGGCTGTGCAGTGCTTGAGTCGCTCCGGCGCGTTGATATTTGCTCCGGCGCGAACCAGGGCATGAACTACTGCCGGACCATTTCGTCCATGAGATGTGTTGCCTACGCGATATAGCGGTGTGTGCCCCCATCGGTCCCTGGCATTGGGGTCCGCGCCCAGTTGTAGAAGGAGTTCCACTATGGAGAGCAGGCGAATTACTGCCGCTCAGGATCGCCAGAAAACTCAGAAATGCCGCGCGATCACGGTGAAAGGAAGCCTGCATAACAGGATGCTCGATCACGGCCAGAACTACATCAGCGTTTCCCTGGCGAGCGGCGACGATCATCTCCTCGAGCAACTGCTGTGCCTGCCAGCGGGCTTTGATGTCCTGATGCAAGTGAGAGGGTTCGAGTTCGTTCTGGCGCCCGTTGGGGATGGGATGTTCCAGGAGCGCAGGAGATTTGCTGGCCGCCTCTGCCGGTTGATTGATCATAAAGGCCGAAGATTGGGCGAAAAACCAGCGTAAGGCGCTTCGCGCTGGCTCCTCGATCTTCACGTCATCGATCGCCTGAAACATATTAGTGAGCCAGGCCGCTCGCTCCCGCTGTCCAATGGCGAAACGCAGATGTGCTTCGTACAGGGAGAGCGACCACCGGCGCGGAGCATACACGCATGGGCCGCCAAAGAACTGGATGAAGAAGTCTGCCAGCGCTTCGATAGGACATCCCTTGAGGGTTGGTGGATAGAGAGGACGCAGCACCGGATCGTGCTCAACATGAGCATAAAAGGCCGCTACGAGTCTGCGGCAGGTGTCGATCCCACCAAGCGCGGAATACAGATCGACGCCAGGAGAATCGGCTGTCGAGGCAGGAAAATCCGGCTCAGGCTCTATCTCTGTCATGCATCCTGTCCTTTCGCTTCTCACTGCGCGAGGAAATTGGCTGGCTTTATTATAGCAGAATGAGGGCGAATCATCCCAGCTTTTAGGTGAAAAGCTGGGATGATTCATGTTGAAGGATTACGAGGGCTGGACGACTGCTTCGCCTTGCTCCCCAACCTCCTCCAACTGAGAACCGAGTTCTACCAACAACGTACCGAATTTGCCGACAACTGACCTGACGAAGGTAGGCTGCTGGCGAGCAGAAGCCCGCACATGGCTCTGTTCGAAATCGTGAAGAATCTGGCTGTGACGCTCTGCGATTGACTTCTCATAGAGGTATGAGTTGAAAGACATTGCCTTTTCTCCTTTTTGCTACCCGTTTGTTTTTCTCTACTGATTTAAGTATACTCTGATAAGAGGATAGAATCGGTCCTGATAAGCACGAATTTTCGCGAGAAGGAAAAAAGTGATGTACCATCCCACAACGCGCGTCCTGACAGTGCTTGAACTGCTGCAGGCGCACCGGCAGATGAGCGGGCCGAAGCTCGCCGAACGTCTCGAGGTCGATGTACGCAGCGTGCGCCGCTATATTATGATGCTGCAAGACCTGGGCATCCCTATCGAGGCCGAACGCGGGCGCTACGGCAATTATCGCCTGATGCGCGGCTATAAAATGCCCCCCTTGATGTTCACCGAGGACGAGGCGCTGGCGCTCACACTGGGACTGCTGGCGGCGAAACGCTTAGGCCTGGTCATGGCAGCTTCGGCGGTCGAAGGCGCGCTTGCCAAAATCGACCGCGTGCTGCCCGAGGCCCTGCGGGAACGCGTGCAGGCCGTGCAGGAAACGCTCATACTCGAAAACGTTGCGCGCTACCGCTCATCGCCGGAAAGCGCGGTGGTACTCACTTTTAGTACGGCTACGCGGCAGCAGAGGCGCGTCTGGATGCGCTACCACTCCGGTCAGGATCAGGAGACCGAGCGCGCCGTCGATTCCTACGGCCTGATCTTCCACTCCGGCATCTGGTACACGGTTGGCTATTGCCACCTGCGGCAAGGCCTGCGCGTGTTCCGCCTGGACCGGGTACTCAAGGCTGACCTGCTCGAAGAGGCGTTTACGCGCCCGCTCGATTTCGACAGCCTCGCGTATCTCAGGCGCTCCATGGCCGGCATGCCGGGAACCTGGAAGGTGGAGGTTTTGCTGGAGATGCCCTGGGAGGAGGCCGAACGCGAAGTATCACCAACAATGGCGATGCTGGAACGAGAGCCGGGCGGCGTGGTCATGAGTTGCTATACACAAAACCTGGATTGGATGGCCTATTACCTGGTTACCCTGCGCTGCCGTTTTATCGTGCGTGAGCCGCCCGAACTCCGCGCCGCGCTGCGCAACCTGGCGGCGGATATTGCGCAGCTGGCGGAACGCGGCGAGAGCAAGCGAGTAGATATCCGCAACCCGTGAGATCTCCCCCTGCCATATCCGCCAGGCAGAGAGCGCTAAATGGCAAGATAATCGTGCCAAAGCTGAAGTTGGGGATCAGGGTGACCAGCGAGAGAAAGAAGGCATTGATCAGGGCGGTGAAGGCGCCGCCCGCAACAACCTGTTGCTCTATGGGCGCGCGGCGTGTGACGGTCTGTTGCGGCGCAATTGAAACGGCTACGAAGAGCAGGCCGACGAGCGCGGCTCCAGCGCTGGCGCTGGCGACGAAGAAATTGGCGAATTGGGGTGGAACCATGGTTTCTTATCACCTCTCAGCTGATGCGCAACTCCTGCATTAGTAAACGCACAAACCCAGGATAAGTGCAAAAAACGAGGGGTCTGACGGTTCTTCACCCCCACGAGCGAGAGGCTCGGAGTCTACCTCTCGCCCATTCAACGAGCGCCTGCTGCTATTGCAGAAGCAGCCGTCGTTATAGACGAGGGTGACGCGGGTCGAGGTGGCAACCAACGTCACTATCAGGTGGAGAATCGAGGGTGAGTTGGAGATGCTGCAAAACGTCTGCTCTTTGATGACAGCATCATCGACAACGCCGCTCAACTGGATTTTTTCTCACATCCATAGGGTAGCAGATGGGTATTAAATAAGCGTTATGTGAAGTTTAAAAAGTGCTTATATCTCGCGCGGCCTCCTGTAAGGACAGTGTTGTCTTAAATTGCGTCATTAGCATATTAGTACTGGTTTATCTGAGCGCACAGACTTGTGGGTAATCACCAGAAAGGCGATTGAAAAGTCGAGAGCAGAAGCTGGACTCACTTTTGAATCGCCCTGATCACCAGGGTTCATCTGACATCCACTCATAACTCGGGGTGCAGGGGTTTCACCCCTGCCGGGGTGCGGGGTGTCCCCGCTTGCTTCCCCTCCCATCCTGACGGGCCGGAGGCCCGCTGAAAGAATTATGAGTGGATGGCAGGGGTTCATCCATTGACATGTGGGAACATATTTCTTAAAATCTATAGTAAAGCTCATACATTTAGCGAGCGGGCAATCCTCACAGTTACCTGTGCCTATTGTCTTTTTCCAGCATATAAGTTACGACGTTCAACGGTAACCCGTTTCCTAATAAGATTGTGCCACATTTAATAAGTAGAACACGAAAAAGGGGTGTCAATGATCGAACGCGATGTGCAGAAAGATGCCGATAGCCAGTACCAGCTGGGACTTACTTATAGCACTTCTTTCGATGGGGATCGACAATCTAATCTGAAAAAGGCCATCGCCTGCTTCCGGCAAGCGTTAGAAGTTTATACACGCGATACATTTCCCCAGGAATGGGCGGCTATAGAGCTAGGCATGGGGAATGCCTATCGCAAGCTGCTCAACACGGAACGGCAGGCGAACCTGTCGCAGGCCATTGATTGCTACGAGGCCGCCCTGGAGGTCTACACGCGCGAGGTATTTCCCAGGCAGTGGGCGGAGACGCAGCATAACCTCGGCAATGCCTATGCCTCGCTGCACGGCGCGGAACAGCAGGCCACGCTCAGGTATGCTATCTCCTGTTTTCAGGCCGCGCTCGAGGTCTATAGCTACGAGAGGTTTCCGGTGGAGTGGGCCAGGACGCAGCACAACCTGGGCAACGCCTATTATAATTTGCTGGGCGATGACGAGCAGCAGAATCTTGAAAAGGCTATTGCCTGCTTCCACGCTGCTTTGCGGGTGTACAACCGCGAGAATTTTCCCATCGACTGGGCCAGGACGCAGCACAATCTGGGCAACGCCTACAGTATCGTCTCGCAAGAGAGATTGCAAGAAAACCTGCTCAAAGCCATTGCCAGCTACCAGGCGGCATTGAAGGTGTTCACGCGCGACACGCTGCCCATCGATTGGGCTGTGACGCAGTACAATCGCGGCAACGCTTACCGTGACCTGCTGGCGGGAGATCGAGAGGCGAACCTGCGCAGCGCCACCCTCTGTTACCAGGCCGCGCTGTACATCTTCCGCGCGCAATACATGGAGTCGCACATCCGGCGCGTGCTGAACGACCTCAACAAAGTGCAACATGTGTTGCGGAGTTTAGGGTAGGGATTGTTTGTTCACGCAATTTGCCAGCTTATTGCGTGAACAGATGAATAGCCTCCGGCCCGATTTCAAGCAAAAGCAACTCGCCGGGCATCACCGCGACCTCGCGCCACTGAGCCCTGCTCAGGTAGATTTTCAAGTTGGCGCTTTCTGCCATGTCCCGGATTGATGATTGAGACATCCATTGTGGCCGCACAAGCAGGCGCATCGAGGGTCCCTGTACCTGCGCTTCCAACAGTTCCGCCGGCCACTGTATGGAGCCGCGCTCTGTCCAGGCAGGCGGCGTATTGGAGCCGGACCAGCGATGCACCTGAACTTCATCGTTGCGGATACAGCCGGTGATCAATGACGTGGATGCCGGAAATGAAACCATCGAGGGTGGGAGTGGAAGCCAGGCGGCTGGTGTGATTGAAACGCGTTCCGCAAGCTCAGTTGAGGTGATGGGCGTGAGTAGGCTGGCCGATGAATCGGCAGTGGGCGCGAGCAACCGGCCATCGTAGCTTCGCCCCGTAGGGGCCGGTTGCTCGATCTGCGCCAAAGCGTTGGCTTGCGGTAGGTTCAGGAGCAGCGCTTTTGCGGGTGCGTTGAGCTGATCTTGTGGCGGTGCGGCGAGATAGGCGCTGAAGTGGTTGTCCTGGCCGGCGAGGCGGGCCACGGTTGATGTGGCGGGCGAGAGAAAAATCTCCTGCACGCTGCCTACCTGGGCGACCTGTCCCTGTTGCAGCACCACTACCTGGTCCGCGAGTTGCTGAACTTCGGTGTGGTCGTGGGTGACCAGCACGATGGGTATAGCGAAATGGCGCTGGAATTGTCTCAAGGTGTCGCGCAGGCGCTCGCGCACCGATACGTCGAGGGCGTTGAATGGTTCATCGAGCAGCAGCAGGCGGGGTCTGGCCATTAATGCTCGCGCCAGCGCGACACGCTGCTGCTGGCCACCGGAGAGGGTGGCAGGGTAGCGGCGCTCCAATCCCTCTAATTCGAGGGCCGCGAGCAGTTCGTCCAGCCGCGCTTTGTGGGCCGCATCTATTTTGCGGCTGCCGGGCCAATGAATGTAGTGGGGCAGCGCGAACAGGATATTTCCGACAACGTTCAGATGCGGGAAGAGGGCGTAATGCTGCGGCACATACCCTACGCGCCGCTCCTGGGGTGGCAGATCAACGCCCGAAGCGCTGTCGAAAAGCACCTCTCCAGCGATTGAGATAGAGCCGCGTTCGGGGTGCAGCAAGCCGGCCAGTCCGCGCAGAGTCAAGCTCTTGCCGGCGCCCGAGAAGCCGAAAAGCACGGTGAAATTCAGCGGCACCTGAAAATCGACGGACAGGCGAAAATTGCCCAGGCGATGCTGGAGATTGACTTTTAGCATGTGTACTTAGCCTCGAGGGCGACCACCAGGGTACGCCCTGGTTCCTATTCTTCCTCAACAACCTCTGAATCGGCAATCTGGTAGAGTTGCTCCAGGGTTTGCTCGCGCGCGCGTTCAATCCTGGTGAAGCGCTTGCTGAACTGGCCGGTCGCGTAGTTGACGTATTCTTCCATGCTCAACCCGAACGGCAGTTCAGTGGTATCCTCGTAACCCTCGTAGAGTTCTGTCACGACGCCCAGGGCGGGAACCAGCAGCGTGTTCATCTGCTGTTCTACGAAAGGCCAGAGCGATTTGTCCTGGGCGACGAGGCGAGAGATGAGAAACACGCCATAGGCCAGGTGGCGCGATTCGTCGCGCTTGATCAAACCCACGCCCTGTTTGAGTCCGGGCATGATGTTGTTGCGATCCAGCATGTTGAAGTAGGCGTGATAGCCGGTCTCCGCCAGCACTCCCTCGACAATCATATTATAGGTGATTGAGGCACGCAATTGCGCGCCTGGGGAGCTATCGGTGAGCAGGGCGTGCATGGCCTGTGGGAGTTCTTCGTAGAAGATGCGGCGGTAACTGGGTGTGTGAAACTGGTGCAGATCTCCATGTTCTTGCGCTACCTCGTCCAGGAAACGGCGGAAGAATTCGGTGTGCTTGGCCTCTTCCCACAAAAATGTGGTGAGAAACATTTCCTCTTCCAGACGGCCCTCTTGCGCTACCACCATGATCAACGGCAGCAGATCGAGGGTCACGCTCTCCTCACCGGCTTGAAAGAGCGAAGCGAGCTGTAGCAGCGTTTGCTTCTCTTCGTCTGTGCAGCGCTGCCAATCAAGGATGTCTTGCGTAAAATCGATACTGCGCGGGTCCCATATACCTAACTTTTTGGCCTTGTGATACAGGCGCATGGGGAGGATGTCATGGCGCAGGCCGCGTTCGCTGGTTGTCGCGAAAGCCTCGTGAACCGTGTAAAACATGAATGTGGCTACCTTCTTTCGGCGTAAAGAGCATGGCGATCACAACAGTACGTGATTATTGTACCCGAAAGAAAGGGGAAATGGCCAGTCAATGAAACATAAGTCATCCCAGATTTCGATACGTGAAGTTGGAGAGGGCGAAAAAGCCGGAATGGCGGGCGACCGCAAGGGTACGCCCTTACCAGGATGACGTGCTAGTGGTAGGGTGGAGGCGTGTCATAGTAAGGGCGTACCCTTGCGGTCGCCTTTTCGATGCTCATAAGCCTAGATTCGGGATGACTCGTGTTTCATCTATCGTTAAACGCTCTTCGCCCGCAATTCTTGTAAAGATGCGAGGCGTTCGCGAGCGATAGCGCTACCCGGATTCACCTTGGCAAGATTTTTATAGACACGGCTGGCCTGCTCGTACTCGCCCACCGACTGGTAGGTTTGCCCAAGCATGTCGTAGGCCTCGTAGTTGTGGCGATCAAGCGCGATCAACTGCTGCAAGGCAGCGACGGCTTCCTTTACCTGCTGTGTTTCAAAGTAGTGGCGAGCAATAACCTCCTGGTATTGCGCCGCCTCTTTTGGACGCCCGATCTGACAGGCATAGCCAACTACTTCACGCAGCAAGCCCATGTCGTCAGGCTTGAGTTCGACGGCACGACGCAGGTTGATAAACGCCTCTTCGGTGTTGCCCATCTCGGAATTGATGTTGCCGATACGTTGGAGCGCCTCGCCGGCCTCTTCAAACTGGTCGTTGCGCAGGTAGATATCCGCCAGCAAGCGCAGTTCAGCTATGCCCTCATCGAGCAGGCCACGGTTAACATAGATATCGGCAAGTTCGGCGTGCGCGCGCGGGTCCTGCGGGGCCAGCTGCGCCATCTCTTTCAGAACGGCCAGCGCGTTATCTACCTGGCGCTTACTGCGATACTGGTGGGCCAGTTCGGCATATTCTTGCAGAGCACTGTTGAGATCACCCTGGCGCGCGGATATCTCTGCCAGCGTCGAAGCAACTTCATCCTGGTAAGAGGTTTTTTGCTTCACGCGGCGCAGGATCGCCTCCATCTTCTCCTGCTTGCCCGCACGACCATATGTTTTCGCCAGCGCCAGGGAGATTTCTACTTCCGGCGCCTGGTGTTCTTCACCCTCCTCGCGGGGGCGAGCCGCCCACACGCTGGGGTCGATGGAGCCCTTCGCACCGGTGCGCACGACTTGCAGCGCCTGCTCAAGCTGCTGGATAGCGGCTTCGAGCTTGCCCTGCGCGAGCAGGCACTGCGCCGAACTGACACGCACTATCACTTCAAACGAGCTATCGCGCATCGCCAGCTGGTAGGCGTCGATGGCCTGGTCGAAATTGCCCGATTGCTGGTGAACCTGGCCAAGCGCGAAACGCACATCGGCATTGTTCGGATAAATTTCCGCCGCCGCGTTATATTCGCGCACCACCATGTCATAGTTTTTCAGGCCCTCGCCTCGCAATTGCCAGCGAATGCGGCTCAACACTTCCAGCGTTGTGGCCCGCGGCGTGCCGATGCCGGTAATCATGGCAATGTGCCAGCGCACCAGAGCAGTGATGTTGCGCGGGTCTATCTGTAAGACCCGCTGGTATTCCGCGACTGCTTGCTGGGAACGTCCCAGCTTCTGCAAGGCCAGCGCGTAGTTCAGGCGCGTGGGCACGTTCGTGGGATTTTCCTGCAAGGCCTGCTCGAGTTCGGTCAGCGCGCGATCCATGTAACCCAGGCGCAAATACGACTCTGCGGCCAGGGTGCGCTCGCGCAGCAAATCTTCCTTATTGCCCTGTGAGGCCAGCAGGCTAATCAGGCGCATGCGGTATGTCAGGTTATCAGGCTCCAATTGCAGGATGCGCCGGTAGGTTGCGACGGCATCATCGATACGCCCACTGACGATATAGGTATCGATCAGAATGGCGTACTTGGTGATCGCCTGTTCGATCTTGCCCTGGCGCACATAGATTTCGCACAGCACCTGGTGGATATCCAGGTACTGCGGTGCCATATCGATCACGCGCAGGCACTCTTCGGCAGCAGGAATGAGCAGGCCATGGTCGATGTAGCGCTGGATATCCTGCATGGATTGCACTACCTGCAGGCGAATCTTCTCAGGCAGATTGGCAGTGCTGACCAGGACGGATTCGGCGACCTGCTGCCAGGCCTCATCTTTCCCGGCGGTTCCCGCTATCTGGCTCAAGAGGTCTTCGACGGTACTCTTCGACGTTTTCGTGCCTGGAACTTGCAACACCGGGCTGGCCTGCTCGATTACCGGCTCAAGCTTGGGAGTAACCGGTATCCCTGGCACTTCTGGCGCGACCGGTATTTCTGGCGGCGCGGACGGTGACATAGGCCTATCAACGACAGGAGCATTCGCCGCCGGTGCGCCGGAACCAACTGGCTCCGGTTGTGGCACGGACGGCTGCATCACCTGGGTTGGTTGGGCAGCCGGCACAGGTGGAGGCGCTGCCGGTGAAGATTCCACCGGAGGAGGCGCGATAAGGACATCCTGCCTTGCCGCGGGCTCGTCCTGCGGCAAGGCGCGTGTTGTGTTGGCCGGCTTCGCGCCGTCCGTCAACCACGAAGTCGAGGTCTCTGCCGCCGATTCCTCCGCCCGTTTCGTCACTTTACCGGCAGCGGGTTGAGCCGGCGCATTCGTGGGCAAGGCCTGCTGGATGGTTGGCTGCTCGATGAGGGGAGGTTGTGCCTGGGGCGGCTGGGGCGCAGGCGCGGCAGGCGCAGGTGGAGAAGCTGGTGGCGCGGACTGCTTATTAGCAGGCGTCGTCTTATCCGCATCGTTCAGGATGCCGGTCAACCAGTCGGGTAGCTCCCCAAGTGTACCGGCGGCCGCGGGCGGCATGGAGACGGCGGGAGGCATGCCATTGGCCTGGTTACCGGCCGGAGGCGCGGGGGGCATTGGCGGCATAGCGTTCGCGTTAAAGGCCATCGTCGCGGCGTCGGGCACATTTTGATTTGGCGCCTGGGGCACGAACGACTGCTGCATGGTTGGCATCTGCTCGGCGGGCATCATTGACGCTCTGCTGCCATGAGGCGGTGTTTCCGGCTGCATTGGCTGCACGGGCGGTTGCATAGTAGGAGCGGATTGTGGGAAAGGCGTGGAAGTTTGCGGCCTTGCCTGAGCAGGGGATGGAGCGGGCATGTTCTGCAACTGCTTCAGCATGAACTCGACCTGGACAACTTTCTCGTTCCACCCGCGGCTGCGCAAGAAACCCAGCAGCGCGTTATAGACCGTGAAGGCCTGTTCCATCTCGCCTAGCTGCCGGTGGGCCTCAGCTGCTTCCTGGCAAAGTTGCACCAGTTGTTCGGATTCTTCTTCGGTCAAGACATCGAGGTTGACGCGATCAACTGCCTCGTCGAAGTGCATGGTAGCGGTGCGCAAATCACCGCGTGCGCGGTAGCATTGTCCTAACGCATAATAGCAGGAGAGGGCATAGTCAGGATCGTTCAGCAGGGTCTGGAACTGGCGGATCGCCTCATCCCAGCGCCTCTGTTCCTGATAGAGCCAGCCCAGGAAGTAGCGCGCGTCGGGCCGGTCGAAGCCGCTTTCAAGAATCTGTTCGCAGAGGTCGATAGCATCGTTAAAACGCCCCTGGGTCTGAAAAGCCTGAGCCTGCTGGAGCACGCCCGTGACCTGGCTTGCTGTGATTCGTTTACGAGGGCCAGGACCCATGCCGGCGCCGGCTGTCATAGCCGGACCAGGATTAGCTCCCCCATTAAAATTACCCGCGCTGCCCATATTACCCATGATGCCAGTATTACCTCCGCTTATATTGCTCATTGTAACGATTTCAGTCGCAGAATTGCCTGTCGCCGCTAACGGGCCAGAAGCTCTACCCTGCGGCTCCGCTGTAGACGGTAAGGCCGCATCGGTTCCCTGTGCGAGAGAACCTGAGGTTTGCTTTTGCGCCCTTATGCGAGCGAGAAGCTGTTGCGCCTGCGTATTGGTTGCGTCCAGGCGCAGTATTTCTTCACATTGAGCCTTTGCTGCCGCGCTCTCATTACGTGCCAGGTAGCCCTGCGCGGCAGCCAGGCGCTCCTGAATCATCATACTTAGATCTTTTTTTCCACTATAGTAGGCGGCGAGGCGCTCATGTGGCTCTGGATTGCCGGGAGATAACTGAACAGCTCTTTGCCAGGCCGCCTCAGCACGCGCTCCCTGCCCCGCCTGTGAATATAACTCTGCCAGGTGGAGATACGCTTTATAGGCATCGCCACGCCGGTTAAGAATGACGTAGAGTTCGGCGGTTTTGCTCAAGGCAATCACATTGCTGGGGTCGCGCTTGAGAATGTGTTCGTACTCATTGAGCGCCTGCTGCCACTGCTTCGTCTGCATGTAGCAGAACCCCAACCCACTTCGTGCCGCCGCGTCGTCTGGGAACTCCCCTAGTGCTCGCTGGTATTCTGCCGCCGCCTCAGGCCACTGGCTATCCCAACGATAGCGATCCGCCGCATTCATTGCTGTACTGAAAACTTGTCTGTTCCCAGGCATGAAAGGTTCACTTTCTGGTCTATGAGTCGCCGATGGCAGCCTGCAGGATGCCAGGTCGTTTTTGCCGTATAGTGCAGTTTGTGAGACGCGATGGAGTCCCCACAGGCCACTTCATCTTTACCACGCCTCGCGCTTCACACGCTAGAAGGTCTAGTTAAGTCTAGGTTACTACAAATTTGACTTTTGTGAGCTACCGGACTCTCTTTTTGGTACTAAAGTACCTTATGGTTCGGCTAGCCTGCAGGGAAGTTTGATGGGCGACCTCAAGGATACGCCCCTACCCTCTATAATTAATGAACTGTAGGGCTACAGGATAGTCCTTCTGCTTGAGCAGTTGGATGACGGCCTGTAGCTCATCGCGGCTCTTCGCCATCACGCGGACCGCGTCGCCCTGAATCTGGGTGCGCACCTTGGGATACGTATCGCGAATATATTTACTCATCTCTTTCGCCAGTTCCTGCGAGATGCCCTGCTGCAACGTGATGACCTGCCTCACGCGCCCACCGGCGGCAGGCTCCTCTTTGCCTGGCTTAAAAATCTTGAGCGAGAGATTGCGGCGCACCGCTTTGGTCTCAAGAATATCGCGCACACTGCGCAGTGTAAACTCGCTATCTGTGACGATGGTGATCGAGTCTTTAGTCAGCGTAATCTCTGTTTTCGTATCTTTCAGATCATAGCGGGTCGCGACTTCGCGCCGCGTCTGATCGACGGCGTTCACCAATTCCTGTTCATCGAACTGCGATACTATATCAAATGAACTTTCTGCGGCCATGAAAACCTCCTATATACACAGAAAAATGGTACTGAATGGCTACCACGCGGATAAATACTTCCACGGGTTCCACCAGGGATCATACAGTGCTATCTTCTGGGGAATTGTACCGTAATTTGGGGGAGTTTGCCACTGTTGATGGCGCAGGTGGGGCAGAAGCAGGAGCTGGCTGGGATATTTGGGACACCTGGGACATTTGGGACGGTGTTTCAATTGCATGGATGCGCTTTCTGAGGGGTGATAAATGGGCCTGGACTCGAGATGAGTTGATAATAGGCAAGCACATCATCACGTGTGAAAGCTGCTGGCGCATCTTGACTATCTAGCTCCAATCTTCCAGCAGCTTCCATGCCTGCCCGTTCCACTGCCACAGCTTATCCTCGAATATGTCAGTATCGTGCGGTAGATGAAATGTTAATTCGATGACAGGCTGAATAGCAACATCATAGACAAGTACTCCATTGTCGCCACCAGGTTGGGTACCATATTGAGATATCCAGTTGGTGCCAGTCCAGAACCAGCCCGGCTGTACGCGATAATCGGTGTTTTGACTATATGCTAGAAGCATCAATATGATTTGTTGGGTTGCTCTGTCGTAGGCCATTTCCGGGTAATTAAGGTAGAGCCTATCTCCACCCCTTTCCATAGAGTCCTTTTCGCAACAGTTCGTTGGGCACTGCGATTACGATGAGCATTCCCATTTTGGGCGGCCCCTTTGCCTCTACGACAGCGCTATTCTTTCCCTACGCATTCTCAACAGGCAAGGCATCAGACGAAAGAGGTTGTACGAGCAAGGTCATCCATGCAGATTAATATATTATGTGTATGAATAAAGCAAGTTGAAGAAAATATTCAAATATTCTACTGCGGTTCTTAGTTCGAGGAGCATAAGAAAACATTTTTGGGGCACTGGAACGGAAGAGGGGCCGAACGCACCCCAGAATTTGTGGGCAGGCAAATTCTGGGGTGCGTCTCATTTATCGTTGCGAAGCAGTGACCTCGTGATCTTTAAAGAACACCCGCCAGGGGCCACAACCCAACATAAACGGTTGCATGAGCGCGCGTTCGGCCTGCACGGTATGGTTCAAATCGTGGGCGGCCCAGGTATGTAGCAGTTGTGCCAGGGTGACGGTACCCAGCTTCGGATGCTGCGCGGTGCGATTCAGGTCTTCGTCTTTCACCTGCGACAAGAGGGTCAGGCTTTCCTGGCGGTAGCGTGCGAAGTCGGCGGCAAGCTGCTCAGGAGTTTGTGAAGTATGGTCTGAGTGAGGCTCGTTGGGGTCGAAATCGACGAAATTCTGCGCTGTCAGGATAGCGCGGAAGCGAACGGGAAAGACCAGGAGTTCGGCGTCGACTAAATGTTGCAAGCAATGAAGCGCCGGCCATTCTCCTGGGGCGGGTGGGCGTGTCAATAGATCATGGGGAAGCGCGCTGGTGAGTTGCTGCCAGCGTTGCGGGGTGGTGGAGAGGATAGCGTGTACGTCATCTAAAAAGGTATGCAATGAGAGCCTCCTTTTGCGAATCAAATCCAGAGTCCATATTTTAACAGGATTATATGATACCTTAAATTGCGGCTCATGTTATGGGCCATTTATGTTCAAGCCTGAGAGTCAATCATATTCATAGATGAGGAAGAAAAGAGTTTATTCTTTTCTTTCCGCCAAGCGGCCAGCGCCTTTCCTTGACAAACGGCCTGTTTTCAGGTACACTGTTTAACTACTGGCAGTCCAGTGCTAGAAAATATTCTGTAATTCCTTCTTACCGTAGAGCAAGGAAAGCTCTTCGTTTGCTCAGCAAGGAGGTGCCTCTCCAGACCAGCTTTTCCGCGGCAAGCTTGTGTCTCCATTTCATCACGCCAGGCATGCGAGGCGGGCGACCACAAGGGTAGCCCTCAGGGGGAGTGGGGGCATTCAAGTTATTGCGCAAGTATCTTTCGTGTGTCCCCTGTAGTTTCTCGTCCCACGTAGTCACATCGTGCAAGGACAACCAGCGCGACGATACATGAGTGAAGTGCGAATGCACGACGAGGTGTGTTTAGAGAAGAGGAGACTTTTCATGCGCCGCAGAATGATCCCATCTTTGATTTTCCACATAGCGATAGGAGTTGCTGTGTTTGCCCTGGCTCTGGCTCTGGCCGGAGGACCAGGCTCGGCTGCTGCCGCCAGTCTTTCTAAGGTGAATAATCCCCATAGTATGGGCATCTACCATGGTACGAAGATCAAACCTCATGCCTCAAATCTGGTCTACCAGGGCGGAGCTGTCGAGACGGTTCCGGTGGTATACATCAGCTGGTGGGGGAAACAATGGAATACCGGCTTCTCAACAGGCGGTTATACCAGCGCCCAGGCTCAGACCTACATCACAGGGTTCTTCAGCAATGTCGGTGGCAGTTCCTGGGATAACATTAACACACAGTATTGTGAGGGCGTCCAGATTGGCGCGACGAACTGTAATGGTGGTGGCACGCATATTACCAACCCTCCGGGCCAACTGGCAGGAACGTGGGTAGATACGACTAAGGTCCCAACTCATCCCACGCAGTCACAGATTCAGAGCGCGGCCACGCGGCTGATGAACCACTTTGGCGGCTACAATGCCAACGCGACCTACTTCGTCTTCACTCCCCACGGTCACTCGATGTATGGCTTTGGCACGAGTTGGTGCGCCTGGCATGATGAGCCACTTTCAGGGACTCAAATGGCCTATGCCTACATACCTTATATGCCGGATGCGGGGGCGAGTTGTGGAATGAACTTCGTCAATCCGAGCAACAACAGCTATGGCAATGGCTACTTCGATGGCTTCTCCATCGTGGCGGGTCACGAATATGCCGAGGCGATGACGGATCCTCATCCTGAGAGATCCTCGACAAACTTTGGCTGGATCACCAGTGGCGGAGAGGAAATCGGCGACCTGTGCGCGTGGGCCAGCAACTCCACCGATATCACACTTGGCCCACACTACTATGCGGTACAACCGCTCTGGAGCAACGCGAGCAGCAGCTGTGTGACCTCCTACTAAGGATCTGCCCGCAAATAGCTTGAATATTCGTTAGATGATGGCCGGATGCCGGGAGGGTGTCTGGCCATTATTCTGTCAACTTTCAATTGATTGGTGGAGGCGGGCGACCACCAGGGTACGCCCTTACTATGATATGGGTCGCTCAATGGAGGTGAACCGTGCTCTAGAACAGTTGTGAGAAAAAATATGATTGCCTTGATTCAGCTATTTTCAGTTCCTTTGGCCTGACTCCATCAGTATCTATACCAAGGATGAGAACAGGGATATCTATATCCGATACACCTCGATGCTCTAAATCCCAGACAAATTGCTCGAAATAAGACACACCGGTAGACATCTCTTCCGCAAATGCCTTTACAGGTACAATCTCTACACCGCAATCAATCACATCAAGTTTGGCAAAAATCGTCATTTTGGCGCATACATTGTAAACCATAAATGAGTACTTACCGAATTGTACTTCTACGCCCAACTTATTTTTAACGAAACCCATGTCTCTGAACGGCGCTGGCTCTCTACCACTTCTGGCTCGAGGGGTATATCCTGGAACGTAGTATTCTTTTGAATATTCAGCGATAACTTTGTGATTTATCCAATCTCTGGCAGCGAACTGCTCTTTGAATGCACGATTGAGCGCAGGAGGACTATAGAGGACTCTATCCCTCATCGTCTTCTCTTTACTGACCTTCGTCTTGCAATTTTCTGCATCCACAGCTTCTATAACTTGCAAAACTTCTTCCAACTCTGAACGGTGTTGTTGTGTAATAATTCCCTTGCCTTTATTAAAGGAGTAAATTCCTGCAATTCGCATTACTATTCCTCTCCATTGAGACGCCGTTTCCATTCGAGGGGAACCTGTGAGACTTTCTCGCGCCCTGAAGGCACATGAACAGGGCGTCCCAGTGGGCGCGTTTTTAGTGTTCCATTGTAGAGCTGATAGACTCTATCCGTACTGATAGCCACATATTCTTCCTCCTTGTCAACGCCTATAGCTTTTCTGCTATGCATGAGCGCCGCTATGATTGTTGAACCCACACCACAATAGGGATCCAGGACTCGATCATTTTCATTAGTAAGAGCCAGAACACATCGTTCAACCAACTCCACAGGAAACTGGCAAGGATGTATTGTTTTTTCTATGTGATTGGCCTTCACATTTGGTATATCCCACAGGCATGTTTCCCATTCTTCGGCGAGGAACTCCCAGATGTCAGAGGGATTCTTTCCTAGTGGATTTCCAGATGGTTGTCCTTTATTAGGCCCCTTGAAATGGCGTTTTCCAGGATACTTAGCTGGGATACGAACGGGATCAAGATTAAATGTGTAGTCATCACTCTTGGTGAACCATAAGATGGTTTCGTAGCGTCCAGAAAATCTTTTTGATGCATGCAAACCATGTTCGAAGTGCCAGATAATTCTATTCCTTAACTTTAGCCCATGCCCTTTAAAAATTTGATAATAAAAGACATCTAAAGGAAAAACCTCTCCATCTTCGACATAGTTGCCGGTTTGCCAGCAAATACTGCCTCGTTTATCGAGGATACGTACTAGCTCAGAGATCGCTCCCTTTTGTTCGGTAAGATATGAGCCGATATCTTGCCGTCGCTCATACACCTTGCCAATATTGTAAGGCGGGGAAGTAACAACCAGAGAGATACTCTCATCCGGTATGGTTTTCAAAAACGCACTTGAGTCCCCCTGATGAAGAGTCACAAGATTTGCGTCATTATAGCTATCCATAATGACAAGTGGTTGAAAATTTGACACTGTTTGAAATAAAGGAGTATTCATCATAGTTTTACAAACCTCTTTGATAAACTTAGTCCCTATGAGGCACAGTATACATGACCAGAGAAAGCCAGGCAAGGTAGCTAGAGAAATTTCCCCATCCAAATTTGACATTCCCCCTCCCCCAGGGCTATCATGCTATAAAGAAAACAAAACCCTTACCTCTATTAATGAAGGAGTGCTCCATGATGGAATCCACAGCCAACGGGACTGTGTTTCATACGCATCGCCTGGCCAATGGCTTGCAAATCCTTGCGCAACCAATGCCCGATTTTGAATCGGTGGCCGTCTCTTACTATGTCCAGACCGGCTCGCGAGATGAACCTGATCCTGCTATCGCGGGCATTTCGCATTTCCTCGAGCATATGGTATTTAAAGGAACGGCACACCTGGACTGGCAGCAGATCACGCTGGAATTCAATAAGATCGGCGCGGAAATCAATGCCTTTACCTCGCACGAATCCACCGTTTTCTACGCTCGCGTGCTGGGCGAGTACCTGGACCGCGCCTTTGAACTGCTCAGCGATATGATGTACCCGCGCCTGAACGAGAGCGATTTCGAGACGGAGAAAGAGGTGATCGTCAACGAGATCGCGCGTTCGGAAGATCAGCCCTATAATCTGGCCGTGCGCCGCCTCGTGCAGACCTACTTCGGCGAGCATCCGCTGGGTCATGACGTGCTGGGCACGCGCGAGAGTATCCGCGGTATGCGTATCGAGCAGATGCGCGATTACTGGAAGCAGCGCTACGCCGCCAATAATCTGATCCTGGCCGTAGCCGGCAACGTGGATTGGAATCATTTCGTGCAGATGGCCGAGCAGCAGTGTGGTGGCTGGCGCACGGGAGAAGCCGGACGCAGCATCGAGCCTTATGAGCCTGCCCATTCCATTAACGATATTCTTGTCGATAAAAAGTTCAAGCAGGAGATCATGCTGATTGCTATGCCTTCGGTGGGCGTGACCGATCCCGATTACTACGCGGCCATGCTGGGCAGCAGCATCCTGGGCGATAGCGACGGCTCGCGCCTGTACTGGAATATCTACCAGAAAGGCCTGGCGGAGTCTGCCAGCGCGGGTATCTGGTCTATGGAGGGCACGGGGATGTTGCTGCTGGAGGCCAATTCGACGCCCGAAGAGGCTCCCCATGTTCTCAAATTGCTGCGCGCCGAGCTTGACAGCTTTCTGAAAGATGGCGTGTACGAGGACGAGCTGCGCCGCGCCAAAGATAAATGGATCAGCCACCTGGTGCTGAGCAGCGAATCCACGTTCAGCCGCATGCGCTCCCTCTCGAACGACTGGGTCACCGAGGGCCGCCTGCTGACGGTGGAAGAGGAGATGGAACGCATCGAGAAGGTTACGACGGATGAAGTGGTGCAATCGTTCCGCCGTTTCCCCCTGCGCGAGAAGCAGGTGCTTACGACACTGGGGCCTTTAAGCGAGCAAGAATTGTTAGTATAATGAATTTTTCAAAAAGAGATGGCGTTCTGAGCCGGCCCCGCGGGGCCGGCTCAGAACGCCATCTCTTTTTGAAAAATTCATTATACCATCAGCGATTTACCTCCAGGGAAGCGTTCATTCAAGCAGACGGAGCAAACCTTACTTCTAAGGAGGTTATCGTGCGCCAAAAAATCTTCGTAGCGCTTGTACTCGTAGTCCTTTTACTCGGTAGCAGTCTTCTTTTCAGCAGTCGTTTCTCGCACTCAGCCCAGGCGGAGCAACAACTGCAGCCGGTGAGCACCGGCAGTCAACCCCCACTCGTTAAGGTGAGCCGGCAACTGGGCGTGGACCGGTCAAACCGGACGTTGCAGATGAGCATTGGTCTTTCGCTCCGTAATTCAGACCAGCTTCAATCTTTCCTGCAAAACCTGTATGACCCTTCCTCGGCCAGCTACCACCAGTTCCTTAGCGTGGAGCAGTTCGCGAGCGAGTTTGCCCCGACGGTCGCTCAAGAGCAGGCGGTCATTAACTATTTGACCTCGCAGGGATTCAGCATCACGCAGACGTATCCCAACCGCATGCTGATCGATTTCAGCGGGCCGCAATCGCTGGCGGAGCGGGTCTTTGGCGTGTCCATCAACGACTACCGGAGTCCCGATGGGCGCGAGTTTTTCGCCAATTCCGCGCGACCCACGCTGCCGGCCTACCTCGCATCCTACGTCACCAATATCAGTGGCCTGGATAACGCGAACCAGTTCTATCATCCACCGGTGATCAGCAAAGCGGCTCCCAGGGTTGCTCCGCGGGCCGGAAGCAACTGCCCGGCTCCTGGAACGAGCGGGAGCGGCGGCGGTGGCGGTATCTTCGGCAGCAGCGGGACCGCTTATATCCCCAGCCAGTTCTCCAGGGCCTATAACTATGATGGGCTGCATAGTGCAGGGCTGCAAGGCGAGGGCCAGACGGTTGGCGTCTTCGAACTCGATGGCTACTCGCAGAGCGACATCACGGCCTATACGCAGTGCTTCGGCGGCGGCAGCGTTCCTCTCCAGAATGTGATACTGGATGGATTCAATGGCCAACCGGGCGCGGGCGCAATCGAGGTCGAACTCGACCTCGAGATGATCCTGAGCCAGGCTCCTCATCTCGCCAAACTCATCGTCTATGAAGCCCCCAACACCACGCAGGGCTACAATGACGAATTCGCGCGCATCGTCAGCGACAAAACGCCTGTTATCAGCGTCAGTTGGGGCGATTGCGAAAGCAACATGGGCCAGTCGGAGGCAAACCAGGAAAACCAGTATTTCCAGGAGGCGGCAGCGCAGGGCCAGACGATCCTGGTTGCGGCGGGCGACAGCGGCAGTGAAAGCTGCTTCCAGCTCACAGGTGGCGGCTTCAATTTCGCTCTCAACGCGGATGACCCGGCGGCGCAACCCTACGTCACCGGTGTGGGTGGAACCAATCTGACGATCAATAGCGATAATAGCTACGCCTCTGAAACCGTGTGGAACGGCGGTTTCCTCGGTGGCGCGGGTGGCGGCGGCCTCAGCCAGTTCTGGAAGCAGCCGTCCTGGCAGAGCGGACCCGGCGTGCAAAATTCGTACTCCAACGGTATGCGCGAGACGCCGGATGTCTCGCTTGATGCCGATCCATCAACCGGCTACCCGGTTTACTGCACAGCCGGCTCATCGTGCAACGGCAGCGGCGGCATCACTGGTGGAACCAGCGGCGGCTGGATCACGGTCGGTGGCACCTCGGCAGCGGCTCCCATGTGGGCAGCGATGGTCGCGCTTGCCAACGAGGAGGCCGCGCACCAGGGAAAAGGAGCGCTTGGCTTCCTGAATCCGGCGCTGTATAAAATCGGCTCTGGTTCTCGCTACGGCAGCGATTTCCACGACATCACGCCTCCCAGCGATTCCAGCCTTCCATCGAACAACGACGAACTGGGTATCAACGGCGGCGCCTATCCCGTGACCAACGGTTACGATATGGCCACGGGCTGGGGCAGCTTCAACGCGGCTAATCTCGCCATGGACCTGGTAGCGATGGCAAAATAGCGCGTTTTACTGCCGTCGAGCGTCCGAAAAATAAGCGAGCCAAAAACTCCGGGAGTTTTTGGCTCGCTTATTTTTCGAACCTGGCACCCCTGTCTTTCTTTATGCATCATGGTTATGTGTTCAATGAAATTAATTTATTGGAAGAATAAATAAAAGCATCCTACAATCATAAGCAGGAATAAATAGCATGATGTTGTTGAGTAGCTAGAGGACTTTGAGGTGCGTATAACAAGAAAAGCTGGTTCATTATCTTCCACTACTTCAGAAAGGAGAGCAGAGCAGGTGCAGGCAAAGACCCCTCCGGCAGAGCCAGATAAGGATAATGCAATGCCAGCGTATCCTTCCCAGCCACAAGCCACTCAAAAAGTAGGGCTTATGTATGCCATCATTGGATGGGTCCTACAAGGAGGGGTCATGCTTAGTGCGGCTGTAATCCTGATAGGGATCATTCTGGAGAGCTTTGAGCCGAATAAATTCGCCCCACAAAAGCTGCAATCGTTTCCACAGACATTTAGCCAGGTTGGAGCGGGATTGCTTGTATTGCGCCCGCAGGCAATTATCACCCTTGGCCTGCTGTTATTGATTGCCACGCCGGTAGTGCGTGTCGCCGTCTCTATTCTGGTTTTTCTCTATGAGCGTGACCGGCGTTTTGTAGCGATTACCTTGTTGGTGCTGCTGATTCTGCTGTTCAGTATTTTCTATGTTGGCAATGTTGTGGTGGCAGGACAGCACCAGGGCTTTGAACATGGAGAGTATTCCTGGGTCTACCCTGTGTTGATTTTCCTTGGCTCAATCGCCGCGGGCCTGTTGGGTTCGCTGGTAGGATTGGGTGGAGGGGTACTGATCGTGCCACTGCTGACCTTGCTTTTTGGTTTCCCGATTTACTTTGCGATAGGCGCCAGCATTATTTCGGTCATCGCCACATCCAGTGGAGCGGCGGCGGCCTATGTGCGAGATCGCCTCACAAATCTGCGCGTAGGCATGTTTCTGGAGATAGGAACGACGATCGGCGCCATTTGCGGCGCTTTCCTGGCCGGCTTGCTTGCTCCGAATTTGCTCTCGATTATCTTCGGCGTCATCCTGATCATCTCAGCTGCCCCGTTAGTCTTTAAGATCGGCGAAGAACTTCCGCAGGGAGTGAAGAATGATCGCCTGGCGAGCTGGCTTCGCCTGAACGGTTCCTACCCCGATCAACATCTCCACCAGGAGGTGCCATACCAGGTGACACGCACGCCGCTCGGGCTGGTGATGATGTATGTTGCCGGCCTCATCTCGGGCCTGCTGGGCATCGGCAGTGGCACATTCAAGGTGCTGGCGCTTGATGAAGCGATGCGGCTGCCAGTGAAGGTCAGCACAACCACCAGCAATTTCATGATCGGCGTCACGGCAGCCGCCAGCGCGGGTATCTACTTTTCCCGCGGAGATATTCCTCCATTGATTGCCGCTCCCGTAGCGCTGGGCATTCTGATCGGCGCGCTTGTTGGCGCCCGCGTCCTGGCCCGCCTGAGCAACAGAATCCTGCGCATCATTTTTCTAGTGGTGATTGTTGTTGCCGCCATCGAAATGATACTGCGGGGATTGGGTATAGGCTGAGTTTCACAGGGGGATTGACCAGAAGCCGGTACGCTCAGATAAGGAGCCCGCGCCTTGCCATTTCTTCTCTGATGTGATAAACTTTTAAATGGGTTTATAGGACTAATTTGTTCATGGAATATTTCTAAGTAATGCTGTTCCGGTCGCCAACGCACTTTATGCTTTTGCTGCTGACTAAGTAACCGGAAAGATACTTAAAAACGGCTTTTACTTCTGCGGGCGAAGGCAGAAGTGGAGATAGAGAGATACACAACAATAGAATTTTTAGTAACGCTACATTCAGCACTAACTCGTCCTGCTAATGCCAGCTTGACAAAGCCGGTGAATCGGCGGTGGGCGCGATGAATCGGGCCCTACAAGCGGCCAGCACCACGCTGCCAGGCAGGACGTCAGGAGAAAGAGGTGTAGTGAGGAGGATCTTTATACCTTGACAACAGAAAACATTCGACTGATCCCATTAGGAGGCCTGGGAGAAGTCGGAAAGAATATGATGGTCGTAGAGTATGGTGACGACATCATCATTATCGATGCCGGAGTGATGTTTCCAGATGAGGAGATGTTTGGCGTCGATCTTGTTATTCCCGATACGAGTTATCTCAGTGATAAAAAGCAAAACATACGCGGCATTTTCATCACTCATGGTCACGAGGACCACATCGGCGGCCTGCCTTATGTTTTGCCCATGATCGGTTTCCCTCCCATCTATGCGACCCGTTTGACACAGGGGCTTGCCAGCGTCAAACTCAAAGAGCATAGGCTACTCGACAAAGTCACCATCAATGTTATTACTCCCGGTGACCAGGTAGCAGTGGGGAAATGCCTCGTTGAGGTTGTGCGCATCAATCACAGCGTGCCCGATGCCGTTTCACTCGCCATTCATACACCCACCGGCACCGTCTTCCATACCGGCGATTACAAATTCGATTACACGCCGGTCGATGGTCACCCTGCCGACTTTGGCACACTGGCGCGCCTGGGCAACGAAGGCGTACTGGTGATGATGGGTGACAGTACGCGCGTTGAGTCGCCCGGCTATACGCCTTCCGAGCGTGTGCTCAACGAATCGTTCGACAAAATCTTTGCCAACGCGCCAGGCCGCATCATTATCGCCACGTTCGCCTCGCTGCTTTCGCGGGTACAGCAGATCGTGGATAACGCGGCTCGCTATGAGCGCCATGTAGCGCTGGTAGGCCGTAGCATGGTCAATAACGTACAGATGGCTATCGAGCTTGGCTACTTGAGCATTCCCAAGGGCATGATTATCCGGGCTGAAGATATCAACAAGTTCCAGCCGGAACAGGTGGTGATTATCTGCACGGGCAGCCAGGGTGAGCCGACCTCGGCCCTCACGCGCATCGCCAACCAGGATCACAGGCTTGTGCGCATTCAACCGGGCGATACGGTCATTCTTTCGGCCACGCCCGTACCTGGCAATGAGAAAATGGTCAGCCGCACCATCAACAATCTTTTCCGCCAGGGGGCGGAAGTCTTCTATGCGGGCAACGCGCATGTCCATGTTTCAGGCCACGCGGCGCAGGAAGAACTGAAATTGATGCTCAACCTGATCCGGCCTCATTTCTTCGTGCCCGTCCACGGCGAATATCGCCAGCTCTTCCTGCATGCGAAGCTGGCCGACTCGCTTGGTATTCCCCCAGATCATATTATCCTGGGCGAGGATGGAGATATCATCGAAGTCACTCCGGAGTCCATCAAGATCGCGGGCCATGTGCCCTGCGGCAATGTCTTCGTCGATGGATTGGGGGTTGGCGATGTTGGGCAGGTTGTGCTGCGCGACCGCCAGGTGCTTGCTCAGGATGGTATTCTGATGGTCGTCCTTACTGTCGATAAGGAGACAGGACAGCCGCTGGCGGGTCCCGATATCATTTCGCGTGGCTTTGTGTACATGCGCGATTCCGAAGAACTGCTGGAGAGCGCGCGTGAGCGGGTGCTGGAGTCATTTATCGGTTTGAACGGCCACGGCTCCGACTGGGCGTTTGTCAAAGACAAGATCAAGCACACGCTCAGTGAGTTCCTGTACGAGAAGACGCATCGCCGCCCGATGATCCTGCCTATCGTAATGGAAGTATAAAAAATCATCCATAAATCGGCAGAAAGCCGGCGCGAGCCAACCCCGCGAGGTTGGCTCGCGCCGGCTTTCTGCCGATTTATGGATATGTTCACCAAATGATAAGACATTCTGGCTAATTTACGCGAATTCACAGTAGAGCCTGAAATATCTTGATATACAATGAGTAAGTGTCAACATCCGAATACTTTGCCGGATTGACTTTACTGCCTGGCGAAACCAGATATGGAAAAGGAGTGCGTTGTTGCTATCGATCTTTCCCCGTTTTACGGCTGCTCTGTTTGTATTTCTGTTAATCGGCGGCATAGCGCTGCTATCTGTTGGTGGGATAGCCACGCTGGGGCCTATGCTCCAGCATGGAGACAACGTAGAACATGTAAATGGCAAGATCGTATCTATCGGCCCGGGCATGGATTTCACGCTGCAAACGAGGACAGGGAGACGTCTCTTTTTCCAATGCAGCCAGACATGCCACGCATCCCTGGGTCATTTGCAACGCCACATGCGAGAACAGGCGCCTACAGACGTGTATTACGTCCAGCAGGATTGCGCGGGGAAGCCATGTGGCCTTCTTCTGGCGGTGGATGTTGATTAGCCCAGGGCCGGTAGGAACCAGCATAGAACCGAGTTATAGTATGAGCAGGCAAAACGTAGCGGGTATTGCGCAATATGTAGATCGTGCCGGTATCGTGATTATCGGCAATGGCATAGCCGGGCTGACTGCGGCAGTAGAAGCGCGCCGGTTGGCTCCCAACGAGCGTATCGCTATCATCACGGAACAGAGCCATCCAACAATCAATACGCCGGCCCTCAAGCAGTTCGCGATTGGGAAGCTGGCGCGTGAACAATTGCTGGCCTATCCTGCGGGGACGGAACGCGCGCAGATGATCCACGTCATCAATGCTCGCGTTGAGAGCATCTGCGCGCAGGAAAAATATGTTTGTCTCGCGGGCGGGCGCTGTTTTGGCTACGATAACCTGCTCATCGCTACCGGCAGCGCCCCCACAGGCCTGCCATCTGATCTGCCCGGGCGCGATTTCGACGGCGTCCTGACGCTGCATCGCTTACAGGATTACCTTGATTTGCGGCGCAGGTTGCCGGAAGTGGAGGACGCAGTGGTGATCGGCGGCGGCCCGCACGCTATTGAGATCGTTATGTCCCTGCTATATTGGGGCATATCCGTTCACTGGTTGATTCGCAGCGATACTTTCCTGCCGCGTATGCTGGATCGTCCGGCCTCAGAAATGGTGCTGGACTATACGCGGCGCGCGGGCGCAAAAATTTATACACAGACGGAAGTGATCGGAATTGTTGGCAGGGTCGGCGCGGTGGCAGGCGTGGTAACCAATCAGCGCGAATTATTACCCTGCCAGCTTGTCTTAGTATGCACCGGCACCACGCCCGTTACTACGCTGGCCGGGAACTGCGACCTGCCGATGCAGCAAAAGCATGGCATCCTGGTCGATGATAGCCTGCGCACCAGCGCGCGGGACATCTATGCCGCCGGTGATGTGGCCGCGCTGCGAGACCCACAAACAGGCAGACACTCTACGCGCGCGCAATGGTACGCGGCAGTCTTACAGGGACGGGCGGCGGCGGCAGCTATGATAGGAACTCCGTATGAAGAGGGCTTTGGCGTGCCCTGGCACGCGACGCGCCTGGGCGAGATCTCTATGCTGACGGTGGGAAACCCGCTGCTCTGGCGTGAGAATGCGGCAATTCTAACCGACAGCAGCAGGGGCAGCTACCGGCGCCTGACCATTATGGATGACCGGCTGATCGGCTACCTCTCGCTCGGACCAACGCAGCCCGATTCGCTTGCCATCAAACGCATTATTGACGAGGGCCTTTCGATTCGCGATATCAAAAAGGACTTGCTCAAGGGCAAATTCGATGCTCGCACGTACTTTTCGCGCAAACGCAGCAGCGCCGCGGAGCGCATGGTGACGACGGGTCAATTGCCGACGCCGTTGCCGCGTACCACGCGCGATCTCTCGCTGGAGGGCGAGGTGCCGGCGGCAGGCTACCGGAGGGATGAATCGTCGTCATTGAAGCATCCTGAAAGAGTTTCATCCTCCACCTCTGGTCGCCTGGTGCGCGTCTTGCCGGATACCGGTCCCCTGGCAGCTCGCCAGCAAAGTTGTGAAGCAGGACACCCTATCGTCGAATCAACGCTTGTAGCCCTGCCGTCGCGGTCATCACAGCAGGCATCGCGCAACCTGTGGTCTTATAGCAACAAAATGCAGGTGGTTCCGGGCAACCAGGCATTCACTCGTTTTCGTCCGAAACATGGCAAACAGTTCATCACGCCTATAGAGAGGTCTGGTGGAGATTGAGGAATAGGATGGTTTGGGATGGCAGGTGCCAGAAGTATCGCGCTCCCAGGTAGGGAGGTGGCGAGGCTGTCCTTCCCCCCCCGATCAGCCTTGCCTGCCCTACCGCGGGGGCGCGATACTTCTGGCATCGAGGGTTGCTGGTCGATGGGATATATTAAAGTGATATCGCTATTCCGGGGGCCGATCAAGCGGCGCTGGGCACGGTGTGCCTATCCCTCAGACAGGACTGCCCGGCCTCTACGGCTTCGCCGCGAGGCCGATTCATCGGCCCTTATGGAGTTAGTGGAAGGAGTTGATCGTGTTGAAAACAGGTGTGAGACAACACTCGAACAGTGGGGTGCTGCTGCACAAAACAGGACCACAGGTGGTGCAAGAACTGCATGCCTGCATCGGCTGCAACGAGTGCCTTCTCGCCTGCCCGGCGCTGGCCGAGCCTATCACCATCGATGTACTCAACCGCGAAACGCTGGGGGGGATGATCTCTGCTTCGGTCGCGCGTTTCGCGCGCTCATGCTTCCAGTGTGGCGCGTGTGTAGCTCCCTGCCCGGTAGGCCTGCATCGTGACGCGATGATGATGTGGCTCAAAGTACGCCTGCTGCGCGCTGGCCGGGAGGAATAATGGGATTCACCTATCGACGTGAAGCTCCTCTTGAAAATGGCGAAAAGGGTTATTCCTGGCTATCCTCCACGGGCGGCGCTACGCAGATAAAACGTCTTCTGGTCACTATACTGGTTATGAGCGCCGCCGCCGGTTTCTTCGCCTGGTACATACACCACAGCAACGATGCTTCACCTGACAGTTATGCCGGCTATAGCTTCGCCATTCTGGGCACGACCTGCCTGATCCTGGCAGCGGTTCTCTATACCTGGCGACGGCGCTCCGCTAAAAAAGATGCGGTGGGCAAGCTGAACGCATCCCTGCAATGGCATATCTGCTTCGGCGTGCTGGGCCTGTTCCTGCTCTTTTTACATTCGTTCGGCAACTTCAATCCGCGCACCGGTACATACGCGCTGTATGGCATGATTGCCCTTGTCATCAGTGGCCTTATCGGACGCGTGCTTGATCGTATCATGCCGTACCTGATTACAAACGAGGTGCAAAGGGCTTTGACTGAGCAGGGCGATGATCGTATTGAGGCCATTTCGCAGAAATTACAATCCATCGTCGTCCATAATAACCAGTCGTTGCGCAGCTTTTCTGCCGCTGATAAGCCGGCGGAACGGGATAGGAGGGCGAATGTAAGCCCTGCCCCCACATCACTGGTTCCCTTATCCGGCCCCATATCGAACGCTCTCCCTTTCACATCTAAGGAGCAGCGCCTGCACACGCCCTGGGACTTAGCCTATATCTCGCTTGAGGCGACCCCGCAGGAGATCAATCGCCAGTCAGGTCACTATCGCTTCGTACCGGACAAGAAGAGCGAGCTGACTCGCCCTGGCGCGCTGATGCCCGGCGCGCAGGAACAGATCGCCGATTTGCGTATGATTGAACGAGCGATGAAGCGCGAACAATTCTATCGTTACGTCATTCGCTACTGGCGCAAGTTCCACGTAGCGCTTGCCCTGCTGACAATCGGCCTGACGATCTGGCATATTGTCTATGCGCTCCAATTACTCCTGCCTACACTTATGCATAAATAAATGCGTTTGCAGCTCCTAATGAATGTTTCCAACCGAATCGGGGCATGCTGTAGGGACAGGGCCTGGCGCCTGTCCTGCTTGCCCACCCAGACGGACAGGGACGAGCCGCTGTCCCTACACATTGTAAATCCCACAAATAAATGCAACCTGGCCATGATGCGGTGCGTAATAGGTTATGTAGAGTAGAGGAGGAACAATATGAAATCGTCTAGTCCATTTCAACAAAGTAGTGCCGCGTATGACAGTTCCGCAAATAGGGTTTATGAGAGATCAGCGCAAACGATGCCACCGGCATGGCAAACAGGCCGCGCTCGCCCCCGCCGCATCGATGTCTTTCTCCATGGCTTTAAAACCTTCAAATTGATTGGTTCATTACTGGCCGACCGCCGCGTTGCTTTATGGCGCAAGGCTTTCTTTTTTGGTGCTATTATCGGCCTGCTGGTGATCCTGCTTTTCCCCGACCTGATCAACGAGTTTGTGTTGACGACGATCCTGCCGCTGGTGGGAACCGCATTTGGTTTGCCTCTCGACGCCGGAATCGACTGGGTCGGATTCGCGCTGGTGGTTGTGAGTCTGTTACGATTCTTCCCGGCTGATCTGGTCGCGGAACATTACAGGCAGGTATTCACGCGTTAAATTTATGGCAAAAGCTAAACTCACCTATGAGAAATCGTACTGGGACAAGACGCTTGCGGATCTTGAGCAATTTGAACAAACAGGGCAATTTATTCTCAAATGATCTTCATAGATGTATCTTATCGTTGGCGTTGGCGGGCCGGAATTTTGTGCCGTCGTTGACAAAGACGAATACTTTGTTCTGGATGTGAACCAGCATATCAGGCTTGCCGTCGCCGGTAACATCACGAAACTCCAATGTTACAGGGATGCGATCTCCGCCGGATTCAAAGAGATCCGGCCCGGTATAGTTGATTGATTTCGCCGGGTTGCCTGCCATGAGCTCGATGATGATGACCTGGCCATGCAGGTTCATGGCGATGAAGTGACTGGGCTGCGCCTTGCTGTCTCCGCCGTGACCAACAACAGCATCCGTCTGGAAGGTGCGTGGATAGCCATAGACGATATCATCGTATTTCGCGGTTCCCCAGGCCAGCAGCGATGAACCAAGTACCCACAATGCAAGCGCGGCGATCATGCCAACACCCACATAGAGCATCCAATGCATACTTCTGGCATCATGCGGCCCTTTGTTAGCGTAGACGGGAGCCTGCTGAATGGTAGTGCTGCGCACATTACGCACACGCGGCGAGCCAGGAGTTTGCGCATATGGCGAGGCGGTGCGACGGGGTGGAACCGGATAGTTTTGCCCGGTCATTTCTGTATCCATCTCACGGGTAGCACGCCTGGCGGGAACCTGACCACTCCAACGTATGGTACTGGTGGTAGGGCGAGGAGGATTGGAAGGGATGGAGTCCTCTTCGTGAAATAAGTCATCCTCATCTTCCCATTGTGTCTCTCTTCCACGCCGCACCATGCCCGTGGTATAGGGAGATGGGTTGATTTGAGTTCTTCTTGTTGGTCCCGTGGGCTGCTTCTGCTGAGACTGCCTGTTATCGCTTCTTTCGCCCGGCATTAGCTCTGCCTTTCTGTTGTGGTCACTAAATAAAATGAACGCTGAGGAAGGTGAAATTAGCACAATCCCTACTTGCTACCCTGCTGTTTGTTTAATTATGTCCGATGTCTCAGGGCATGTCAATATGCGTTCAGAATGAGATACGAGTTTTTTTTTCAGGGCATCCCATCTCAGGCTTTCATCATTTTCTCCACGGCTTTGACGATTTCTTCAAGGTCGAAAGGTTTTCCCACCAGTTCGATGCTCACCGTCTCGCCTACGAGTCCTTCCAGGACTTTCCTGTTGGTCGTGGTCAGGATGAACTGGCGTCCCTTGGCGGCCTCAGAATTTTTCAACAACTGGAAAAAATTCCAGTTTTCCTCGTAGGGAGGCGCAATATCGAGTATGATCACCTTGGGGTTATACTCGCCTAAAAAGGCTACGAAATCCTGCCTACCTTTTTTAAAATCGACAAGGTGAGCGCCAACCGTTACGAAGCCCGCGTCACCTAAAATGAGACGGATCGCCTCGACGATATCTTCATTAGAGTTGATGATAGCGACAACATTTGACTCAGGTGCGCTGCTCATTGCTTTCCTTTCCTTTCCTTCCCTTCTCAGCCATTTGTGCCAGGCACAAGTATATCACAGTATATCAACTCTGTCTTGTTAAGGCTGAGAAAATTAAGGCGATTAAAAAGGCGAGTGGACAAGAATGCGCGCCCCTTATGAACTTTGACAACTGAAGCTGGGAATCTTGTCATCCCGGAGGGACAACGGCTCGTCCCCGCCCCGTCCGGGGGCATGAGGGGCGAAGGCAATCAGTTGAACTCAAATGACTCGACTGGTGCTCGACTTTATCCCCGGAACAACCGGCGCATATCGGCTTCCAACGATAACGCGCGATTCTGCTGCACGCCATTGTAGCCCGATGTACTATTCAGAGACTGCTCTAGCTGGGGGACCGGTGCAGCGGCACACACGCTGGCAGGCTGCTGGTTGGTAGCCTCGCAGATGGCGGCAGTGAAGTAGTTGGCGGTGCCCAGTATACTCTGCGCGATAGGCGATTGCGGGTTCGAGAGAGCAGCGGCGATAGCCTGTGGGGTCTGGCCGCTTAATACCTGCGGGTCGTAGCTTGCGCCTGTTAGCGTGTATTTATTGGCGATATCGATAAAAGGTATGGAGCCGCCAGGGTTATAGGTATTTACCAGTTGCTGTTGGGCGGATGTAAGTTGTTGCAAGGTGACGCCCTGGTAACTCTGCCCTTCGACGGGGACAAAGTCGATATACTGGCTGGTGTACGAACTGCCGTAGAAGCTGAAGGTGGGCGTGTTCGGATACACGTCGCTAGATGAGGATGAAGTCTGTTTCAGGTTGGAGAATGTGCCGAAGCGGCTGAGCGCTACGATCATGCCCCAGCGTTCCGCGGCGCAGAATGGGCAGTATTCGCCACCATAATAGAACACTTCCGGCTTGCCGTTGGGGCCGGTGAGAGGCGCAGGTGAACCACTGAGCGGCTTGGGAGGATTCGCCACTTTGCCTGAGCCTGTGCCTACCGCTGCCAGCGTGGATTGGCTGACGGATGTAACTTCCTGTACAACTGCCGGGTCGGCAGGCGTTGTGGGATATGTGTTGCCGGTAGATGATTGCGACGAGATATAGACAAAAACGCCGATGATGACCGCGATGGCGACGACCGCGGTTCCCAGCGCAATCCACAATGTACGATTCGAACCCGATTGGGCTTTGCGTCGATTGCGTTGTTGCGGCTGGGTGCGCTGCAAGTTTTCCTGGCGCTGCTGGCGGATATTCTCGCGCCTCTGTGCAGCGGATGCTTGCCCTGGTTTATTCTGCTTCCCCGATGATTTCTTTGCCATGACCCTATTTTCTAGCGAAATAGGCATTTTGTCAACGGTTTTACTTTGCGGTTTCCAGCCCGTATTCTTGCAGCAGGCACTTCATCTTTTGCAGGCCCAGGCGCATGCGGCCCTTGACAGTGCCCAGTGGAATGTTCCACTGCTCGGCGATTTCGGCATGGGTATAGCCACCGAAGTAGGCGAGTTCGATCACCTGGCGCTGTTCGGGTGGAATCTGATCCAATACGGTGCGAATTATGCGATGTTGTTCATCTTGCCAGGCCTCTTCCCATACATCTGGCTGCTCGCCTGGAGAGTCCTGCTCGTTTTCGGTTTGCAACGGCACCCATTGCTGGCTGCGGTGACGAGCCTCACGAACTTTATCGATGGCGCGGTGATGCACGATGGCTTGAAGCCAGCTGCGCACATTGCCTTGCCGGGCCTCATAGGAGCCGGCTTTGCGCCAGATGGCAAGGAAGGCTTCCTGCACGATATCTTCGGCAATGTTCGCATCCTGGACGACACGATAGGCCAGGGAGTAGGCATAGCGATGATAGCGCTCGTAAAGCAGCTCTAAGGCCCATTCTTCGCGGTTGCACATCGCTGAAATAAGAGCTTCGTCGGCCAGTTCTGCCCGGGCCTGTACCGTTGTATCCGGCTTTGGTATCCTGGTTCTTGCCGAACCTGTAGTTTTTGTCACGACTGGGAAGAAAACAAGTTGATTCGTGCTAATTACGGCTACCGGTGCATGCAGTGTCAATGTTGTCATGGTCTACCTCTTTTGAATTTTCACCTTATCCATTCGTTGCAAGTAAGTGTACCGGCAGGGTATTACCCACTCTTTGCCAGCGGATTACCGGGGAATTACCGCAAATATGCTTAGGCTCTTGACTTCATTACCCGGTGGAATGATAATAAGGTTCAACCTGCAAAAACCTTTGATGAAAGCAGTTGAAATGTATTTTTTTAGTAGATTGTGCTTCTTTTAGTAGATTGTGCTTCTTTCCGCGCAGCTTGCAAAGCGCATTTCAATTTCCAGGTAACCCGAGCTACTCTATCGCGGTTGCCTTGTCGAAAAAATATGGCGACAATATATGATCCGCAGCGCCCCACGAGGCTATTGAACACTTTCCGCCTTACTACCATTGATGCTTTAATGGGCAAGGCGATGGGAAGAAGGAGGTAGAGAGATGATAGGAGTTTCTACATCTCTTTCAGTCTCAACCCTTGGCCGATTTGAAATACGCCGCAATGGCGAGCAACAGGCAGGTGGAAATTGGAGCCGTCGTAAAGTCGTCGAGCTTTTCAAACTGCTGCTTGCGGCAGAGCAACACCGCCTTCATCGCGAGCAGGTACAGGAGATCCTGTGGCCAAATTCTCTTGCTGAACAGGCCACGAATTCTTTCGGCAAGACCCTTTACTTATTGCGCCGGGCGCTTGAACCAGGCCTGACAGCCGGCAAGGGTAGTTCTTCTATCTATGTTCTCCTCGATCACGATACGCTCATGCTTGTTCCCGATAGCATGGAGATCGACGCGGATATTTTTGAATCTTCCGCTAAACAATTGCAGTCCAGGATACGCAGCGCTGCTCCCTCTGATGAAAATGCACGGCTTTTAGAAGATTTTGACAACATACTGGCCCTCTATCAAGGTGATTTCTTGCCGGAAGAGTTGTATGAGGATTGGACGCAGCGGCGGCGCGATCGCCTGCGCCGCATTCATAGCTCGCTACTGGAACGTGCGGCAGAACTGGCCCTGGCGACCGGAAAAGGATTACGCGCCTCCGAATATCTGCTGGAGCTCCTCGAAAGAAATTCAGCAGATGAGCAGACTCATCGTCAACTGATGCTCCTCTACGCGCGTATGGGGCGGCGCAGTGACGCACTTAATCAGTACCTGCTCTTGCGCCGGACCTTGAAGGAAGAATTACATACTGCCCCCCTGCCTGAAACCAACGAACTCTTCCGGCGCATTCAAATGGGCCAGATTCCTGTTGATCTCCACGAGTCGTGGCTCGATGATAGAACGCCATCAAGTACCACGGCAACAATCGTCACACCCGCTGATTCCGTCTCCACGCTCGCAGAGGCAGGGGGGCCAGGGAAGGCGGGGAACGGACCCTTGTCGCCGCCCTCCTTCATTGCTGAGGAGCGTAAATCAGATCCAGACACTCACAGCGGGCGGTTACAAGGACCCCCCTCCTATGCCCCCACCGCTCCCGCTCCTACGGGTATGGCAACGCAATCAGAGGAGGTAGAGAGCGCTCGCCAGCTCGACCCGGAGCGCATTTTGAAGGCTGAACTGGTTGGGCGCAAAGAAGAGTTGAATCGCATGCAGCGCGCATTTCAACAGGCATGTAATGGGCAGCACAAGGTCATCTTCGTCTCCGGTGAGCCGGGGATAGGCAAGTCGCGCCTGGCACGCGATTTCACGGCATGGGGCGAACAGGCACAGCAGGCCACCGTATTGTGGGGCTATTGCTATGAGATGAGTGGCTCACTCCCCTACCAGCCCATCGCTGATGCCATCACCACGCATGTACGTATATGCAGCCCGGAAAAACTGCGCGCTATACTGGGCAACAGCGCTGCCGACCTGGCGAAAATAGCGCCGGAAATTGGCTATAAGTTACCGAATCTGCCACAACCGGAGCCAATGGGCGCCGAGGCTGACCGCCGCAATCTTTACAACGCCGCCGCCCGCTATTTCAACATGCTTGCAGCCGAAAGCCCCTTTATCCTGATCCTGGACGATTTGCAGTGGGCCGATGCCGCGACGCTGCACCTGCTCAACTTCTTAACCTTACAGCATCTTGAGCGCGGGCAGCAAGAGAATACCGGGCTTCCACTTTATCTGTTGCTTTACCGGCCAGACGAGGTGCATGAGGCACACCCACTACGCGCTTTGATTGCTACACTCCTGCGTGTTGGCACCGGCGAAGAATTGCGCCTGCAGCGTCTCTCGGAAGAGGAGGTACATCAACTTCTGGTCAATATGGCAGGGCACCCGGTTGGCCTGAACTTTGCCAGCGAAGTGTTTCGCCAGACCGAGGGCAATCCTTTCTTTATCGGCGAGGCTATTCGCTCCCTGGTACTTGAGGGCAAGATCAAATGGATAGGAGACCGCTGGCAAAGTACGGTGGAAGTCAGCGCGCTGGAGATACCGCACAGTGTTCGCATGCTGATTGAACGCCGCCTGGTGCACCTCCCTGCTGATTGCCGCACAACGCTCACCATTGCGGCAGTTATAGGCCGGCAGTTCAGTTCGACATTGCTCTGCCAGACACGCAACTTAGCTGAGGATGCTGTCGCGGAGCATATCGATACTGCCATCCAACTGCAGCTTGTAGCCTCCCTGACCGGCTTCTCCAATGCGCAACAGGGCAGCAACTCCTATCCTGCCAGGCAGGATGCCGATCTTACGTTTACACATGATAAAATTCGCGAGGTTCTTTACCAGTGGCTCAATCCCCTGCGCCGGCGCTCGTTGCATCGCCAGGTGGCACAGGCCATCGAATCCAGTCACGCGGCGCATTTGCAGCCGTATTACAGTACGCTCGCTTATCATTATTCGATGGCGGAGGACGCCACACGAGCAGTGGACTTCCTGCTGAAGGCCAGCTACCAGGCGGTAAGTGTGTATGCTTTCGCGGACGCGGCATCGGCTCTGGAGAAAGCTCTGGATTTGTTGGTAGGCGATGGCGAACGCGTGCGCCGCGCCGGTCTGCTGCACCAGCTAGCCAATATCTACCTGTACCTGGGCCGCACCGATGATGCTATCCAGGCGGGACTGGCATCAAGTACATTGTGGCGCGACCTTGGCGATCCGGCACGGCAGGCCGCGGGCTACCTGGATGTGGCATTCTTCAGCCACTGGCAGGGACGCGAACTGGAAGCGCTCAAGTATATTTCTTCTGCGCTGAAGTGCCTGGCAAGCCGGCCGGAAGAGACAACCCTGCTCGTTAAAGCCTACACACAGTGGGGGTTGGCGGCTACCGTCATGGGTGATGTCCCTCAGGCCCTGAAGATGCTGCAGCGGGCAGATGAACTGCTCGCACGAATTGATGATTCGCTCGAGAGCCCCGCTAATGCCTCTACTTTCAGCGCGGCAGAACGCAGAGAGCATCTTGCATTTATTGCCGTGGTATCGCTGTGGTCGAAGTCCTGGTGCGCGTACCTGTCAGATACACCTCAGCAAATGCTGGCCTATGCTATGCAGGGTGCGGAGATGTGCCAGAAGTATAATAAGCCAGACTGGGAACCGATGATGACCTATTCGGCGGCGTGGGCTTATATGCAGCTGGGGCAAATTCCCCAGGGCGAACAAACGGCTGGTGACGCGCTTGAGAAGGCGCAGCGGCACGGTGTCTATGGAGCAGCAGGCTGGGCCGATCTCGTACTGGATTTCCTCGCCATTCAAGCCGGGCGCTGGGATGATGCGCGTTTGATGGGAGAGAAGGCCAGCGCCATCGCTACGATGATCCACGACGCCGATCTGCAATCGCGTGTGCTATGGAGCTATAGTGTGTGCGCCGGCTGGCAGGGCGATTGGGAACAGGCTATCGCCGACGCGCTGAAAGCTCTGGAGGTGGCAAAAGAGGAGGGTGAAACCTCGATGGTTTATCCGCACCTGCTGGTGCAGGCCGCTAAAGCATATCTCTACGCCAATAAACCTGAGCAGGCGCAGGCCTGCCTGAATGAGGGCATGCAGCTCGCGGCGCAGCGCAATTACCGGCAGCTCATCGGCATTGGACAGCGACTGCAGGGCCGTATCTTGCAGGCACAGGGCCACTTCGAGGAGGCGCTGCCATATTTCGAGCAATCGCTGGCCGGTCTGCTGGCAATCGACGATGTGGTGGAGCTTGCGCGTACCGAGGAGGCCTACGGGCTGTTTTACCTGGAGCGCCAGCAGGAGGGCGATCAGGAACGCGGGGAGGAACTGATACAAAGTGCAAGGGCGACGTTTAGGAGGCTGGGAGTGAATGGGTAGGGTGTGCTTGTTATCCATACTGCTCTCCTGCCTGGGGGTTAACGGCTACTACTTTGCTATTCGCCCGTCGTTTTTCCAACCACTCCTTAATGCTCGCCTCTTTTCCCTGATGCCCTGGCTCGTAATAGCGCCTCCCTTTCAAGCTTTCGGGCAGATATTCTTGAAGCTGTACAGCCGGGGGTCTTTCGGGGTCTTCTATCTGCATTTCCTTATAGTAGTCATGAGCGTACTTGTAGTCTTTGCCGTAATCGAGGTCTTTCATCAACTGCGTAGGAGCATTGCGTATCTGTAAAGGCACGGGATCGTTGCGGGTCTTCTGCACATCCTCCTGCACATAGCTGTAGGCTTCGTATAAGGCGTTGCTTTTGGGCGCGGTCGCGAGGTGAACGACGGCCTGCGCGAGGGCCAGGTTCGCTTCGGGCAGACCGACGAAATGCACGGCCTGCTGCGCGGCAACGCATACGAGTAATGCCTGGGGGTCGGCCATGCCCACATCTTCGGAGGCAAAACGGATGAGGCGGCGCACGATATAAAGAGGGTCTTCTCCGGCCTCAAGCATTCGTGCGAGCCAGTATAACGCGGCATCAGGGTCGGAGCCGCGCAGAGATTTGTGCAGCGCGGAGATGGTGTCGTAGTGCTGGTCTCCGGCTTTATCGTAGAGGAGGGCGCGGTGCTGCATGATGTCTTCGACGGTGGCGAGCGTGATATGTGTACTGCTCCCAGCACGGGCGACCACAAGGGTCCCCTCCCCACCTCCACTCCCACTCCCACCCCTACCATTTCCGCCGCCGGTTGCGGCGAGTTCGAGGACGTTGAGGGCGGTACGGGCGTCTCCGTTAGCGAAGATGGCGATTTGCTGCAGGGCGTTTTCGTCAATGGTAATATGGAGTTGGCCGAGGCCGCGTTCGTTGTCGTGCAGGGCACGTTTCAGGATGGTCAGAATCTGTTCCTCGGTCAGGGCTTTGAGCGTGAAGACACGGCAGCGCGATAAAAGGGCGGCGTTGACCTCGAAGCTGGGGTTTTCGGTAGTAGCGCCAATGAGTGTGACAGCGCCACGCTCGACGTGCGGTAAAACGGCATCCTGCTGCGCCTTGTTGAAGCGGTGAATCTCGTCGATGAACAGGATGGTGCGCTGTTTGGAGAACTGGCGCAGCTTGCGCGCATCCTCCACTACCTTGCGCAGGTCGGCCACACCTGCCGAGACGGCGCTGAGGGAGACAAAGTGGGCGCGCGTCTGGCGCGCAATTACTTCGGCGAGGGTGGTCTTTCCGCTGCCCGGCGGTCCCCACAGGATGATCGAGGGGAGGCGATCCTCTTCGATGCTGCGGCGCAGCGCGCGTCCGGGCGCCAGCAGGTGTTCCTGGCCGATGATCTCGTCGAGTGTGCGCGGGCGCATACGCGAGGCCAGGGGTTCCGCAGCTAGAGCGGTAGGAGCTGTTTGCACCTTCCGTTGTGAGGCTGAATTGTCGTCTGATTCAAAAAGTGACGTTTGATCTGGCATGGTTTTGATTCTTTTACTTTCTTTGTCGCTGCGCCTGCTAGCATTATAGCATGGACGACGAGCCTGCATCATCCGGTCCCAACGCCTCCCCCTATAGAAGGTATCTGGCAGGTCGCGAGCTTTGCAACCTATGATAAAATATACTCGTTTTAGCACTAGGTGAGGTTACTATTGCCCAAAATGTATGGACGTTGAGGATTAAATGATGCCGGGCAGGACGCCGAAATTATGTATATCAGTTGATGAAGATACGAACCTGTGCATTTTAGAGGAGAGACACGCGCAGGAACTCTTCGAGCTGGTCGATGATAACCGGGCACATTTACGCGCCTGGCTGCCGTGGGTAGATTACGAACGAAGCGCTGAGGATAGCCGCGCGTTCATCAAAAACTCTTTGCGGCAGTTCGCGCATAACCAGGGATTCCAGCTGGGTATCTGGTACACAGGGCAACTGGCAGGCGTGATTGGCTATCATCCTATCAACTGGTCTAACCGCAAAGTTGAAATAGGCTACTGGCTTGCTCAATCATTCGAAGGTAAGGGCCTGATGACGAAGGCGTGCAAGTCACTGGTAACGTATGCATTCGACGAATTGGAACTCAATAAGGTTGTTATCGAATGCGCCACGGGAAATAGACGCAGCTGCGCCATACCGAAAAGATTGGGTTTCCAACAAGAGGGCGTTTTACGTGATGCGGAATGGCTGTACGATCACTATGTTGACCTGGCAGTCTATGGGATGCTGGCGAGGGATTGGCAAGGGTAGGGTAAAAAACTGGTAGTTTCATCGTCTACTCTTCTTAGACCTTATGATGTATAATGCAGTGATTAGAGGGTTGCTATTCTGTAGCAGGATAGGAAAAGATAGATGATTAGAGCTGTAGCCACATCGAAGAACAAAAATCATGCAACCTGGTTATCCCGGCTTGTATGCGTGGCAGGGATTCTCTCTCTCTTGTTCATGGGCGCGCTGGGAGCTGCGCCCGTGGCACGTGCCGATGCGCCAGGGGGCGATGTAACCGATCCTTTTGTAAGGCTCGTCGATATTGCGAAACCAGCCGTTGTACGCATCATTACTATTCTAGGTGGCCGTCTCACCGTCGATTTTCCGAATGGCAAGGCAGTGACGTTCCCACAAAATGACCCCAATGGGTATCCTTTAGGTTTATCGGGCACCGGTACATTCATTTCGGCGCATGGCGATATCTTGACGGCGGATCATGTCGTGAATCCACCACATGATGCCAGCCTGGATCAATACCTGCAGCAGACAGCAGCCCAGGATGTGGCAAATTACTACGATACGAGTGTCAATCCGGGCTCTCCCCTTTCAGCAGATCAGGTTGCGACAGACCTGGCCGATGGCCAGCTGCCATCCACTGCAAGTTATGGCACACCCAGCAGCGAAGCTTACCTCAGTACTGATTATACTGGTCCCTTGAATGCTACCAGCGCGCAGGACCTGCCTTCTTACGTTCATTCACAGGTCGATCGCATCGAGGCACAAAGCAGCTTCAATGATAGAGATACAGCGATCATTCATGTCAGTAACATGGACGATATGCCGATGGTTCCCATTGGCGATTCAACCACGGTTCAGGAACAGGATGAACTGCGCATTATTGGTTTTCCCGGCAATGGCGACGTGAATATGAATAACATTTCGCAGTTGCTCACCTCATCGATCAACCAGATTTTCGTCAGTTCAATTAAGACAACGGATACCGGAGCGCCGGTTCTCCAGGTCTCTGGCAATGTGGAGCATGGCGATAGCGGCGGACCGGCTTTGAATAGCAGCGGGCAGATTGTTGGTATTGTCAGTTTCGGCACGGGTACTGATGGCAGCACCAGTTTCTTGCAGGCCAGCGCCAGCGCAGCGATGCTTTTACAGCAGGCAGGTGTGGATACAACTCCCGGGCCGTTTGAAAAAGCCTGGGTACAAGCCTTCAACGATTACGCCTCCACCACGGCAGGTCATTGGCACAAGGCACAGCAAGAATTCCAGCAAATTACCAACCGGTACCCCAATTTCAAGGCCATTGGGCCCTACCTGGCATACGCTACCCAGCAGGCGAAGAACGAAAAACCTTCTTCGACATCGACACCTACCACTACGACGAACTCCGGGCAGAGTAGCGCATCCTTGAGCAGGTGGATTATCATCGGTGGTATTGCCGTTGTACTGCTCGTGGTGATACTCATCGTAGTGGTAGTTATGCAGCGCAGGCGAGGAAGCGGCGTTCCGGCTCGTACGGCAACTCCCGGGAGCTGGGGAAACACGGCCAATGGGTCTTTGCTCCCGGGCAGTGCAAGCACCTCCTCCCCTTACATCTCCACTCCCACCTCTACTGTTACGCCTGCCGCTCCACAGGCGCCTGTACAGGGTGGATATGTCGCGCCTCCACCGGGCACGCTGTCGGCTTTCGGCGCGCCGCCCGCGCCATCCTGGGCAAACTCCGTACCGTCTCAGCCTGCTCCTGCATCACCTCCGCTGTCTCAAGGCTTGCCAAGCAATCAGACCTGGATACCGCCGCAAGCCGGCAGCCCGCCAAACGTGCCGGGCAACTCATTCGCTCCCGCTAATGCGGCCAACGGCGCTACCTCCGGTCCGCTGGTTGCATGGCCTTGCGGCCACATGAATCGCCCTATTGCGCGCTTCTGTAGCGTTTGCGGTGAACCGGCCCCGGCGCGCCCGGTCATTCGTCAATATGAGCAGTAGATATCTTCATGCTCCCATAATGTTGTAGCCGGCGTCGACGAAGAGGATTTCGCCGGTGATGGAGCGGGCATGCGGGCCGCAGAGAAACAGGGCCGCGTCGCCGACGTCGCTCTGTTCGATATTGCGGCGCAGGGGTGCCGCGACTCCCATATGTTCGCGGAAACTGGTAAAGCCGGAGATGCCTCGCGCGGCCAGCGTGTTGAGCGGCCCGGCAGAAATAGCGTTAACGCGAATATTCCATTCTCCGAGCTCGAAGGCCAGATAGCGCACGCTGCACTCCAGGGCGGCTTTGGCGACGGCCATCACATTATATTTGGGCATCACTCGTTCGCTGGCCATGTACGTCATAGTAAGGATTGAGCCGCCTCCTCGCGCCTGCATCAGCGGCCTGGCGCGATTCGCCATGGCGATTAACGAGTAGGCGCTGATATCGAGGGCGGTCTTGAAGCCCTCGCGGGTCGTCTCGTAAAACGGATTCTCCAACTCGCGCGGGGGAGCAAACGCAACTGAATGAATGAGTATGTCAAGCTCGCCGCCGAAAAATTCGCTCGCCTGCGCAAAAGCGGTATCGAGCTGCTCATCGCTCTGTACGTCACATGGAATGGCAGGGGTACCAGGAATTTTCTCGGCCAGGTCGCGTACATATTTTTCCATGCGATCCTGGTAGGTAAATGCCAGTTTTGCGCCTTCGTTGGAAAGTGCCTGGGCAATCGCCCAGCCAATAGAACGATGGTTGGCAATGCCAAAAATAAGGGCCTTTTTTCCTTCTAATAGAGCCATACTTGTACTCCTCTCAGCCTGGGTTCACAAATTTGATTTCTTCTCATCTCAACGTTCGACCGGATAACGACGGCCAACCCAGCCGTTCATGCCGTTTGCCAGGTTATAGACCTTTTTGAAGCCGGCGACCATGGCAATTTCAGAGGCGGACGCGCTGCGTTGCCCCATGGCACAGGTGAAAATGATCTCCTGGTCTTCCGGCAGGTTTAAATCTTTCAATGCCTTCGCAAATGAATAAATGCCATTCAGGGGAACCAGAACAGCCTGGGGAATATGGCCGCGATCCCATTCATCCTGCTGGCGGACGTCGATTACGGTCACCCCGGCATCGATCTTCTGTTTGGCTTCGTCGGTGCCAATGGTTGTGTATGGAAACGCCTCTTCCTGGTCATCATATGCCATGCTTATTGCTCCTTCTTTTCTGCGTCGTATTGCTCCAACCAGAGTCGGCCCACCAGCGTCGGCGCGAGGACATATTCATCGCCGGCAAACGTCATCGTGAGATAACCCTGGTCCTCCATCTCGCGAAAGTCATCTGTAATCAGGAAGAAACCAGGCACCATGCGTGACAGGTCACTCTCCGGCAACCGCTTCCAGATCAGGAGGGTACGCAAAACGGCAGCATATTTGGGACTGCTGTCATCGATTGCTCGCATCTGTGTCCTTCCTCTTCACTTCTCGACATGGGGCAACGAAAGTAATATTGTGTTGTATCGCATTCTACCACGAATCCTGGCACTGTGCAGCCTGTAGTCTCCGGTGATTAACAGTAGGCTGGGCGGGAGATGCTGTGAGCACCTCTAGTCCCGTAATTGCTGGGCAATCACCAGGTAGCAAAGTAGCAAATCTGCCCCTCGACGATAGAGCTTTCCTGTGCTATAAAGTGGGTGATGAAACCTTTCTTTGAAGGAGAACTATTGTTATGATGCCCGATTCATCCCTTTCTCAAGTCAAAGCCAGTACCGTCATTCGCAATATAGGGCAACTTGTGACCGTTGCCCAACAACCTATAGCCGGGGCATCCGGCCCGCTGCAGGTCATCCCAGATGCGGCCCTTGCCGTCTATAATGGGATGATCAGCTGGGTGGGTACTGACCACGGCGCAGAACCTTTGTTCCAACAAAGTACAGGCGCTTACAAAGATGGCATCACTATTATAGATGCGCAAGGTGCGGTTATTACCCCCGGTCTTGTCGATTCGCATACGCACCTGGTATTTGCCGGAGATCGCGCCGAAGAATTTCATTTGCGGCATGCCGGGGCCAGTTATGGCGAGCTACTGGCCCAGGGACGAGGTATTCTCACTACTGTGAAGGCGACGCGGGGAGCGGATGCGGAAACATTGACGCAACTGGCGCAGGCCCGTTTGAATATAATGCGGGCCTACGGCACCACTACGGTTGAGGTCAAAACGGGCTACGGATTGGATAAAATTACCGAAGAGACCTGCCTGCGTATCATCAATAATCTCAACGCCTTCGAGACCAACCCGGTTCACGAGCACGACCGTATGCGAGTCGTGCCCACGTTTCTCGGCGCGCACAGCGTTCCACCCGAATATCGCGAGCAGAGAGAGGTCTACGTAAATCTGATTATTGAAGAGATGCTGCCCTCCTTTGTCGGCCTTGCGCGGTTCTGTGATGTATTCTGCGAGCGTGACGCTTTCACCTTAGAAGAAAGCCGGCGCATTCTTGTACGCGCTAAAGAACTGGGCTACGGGCTGAAAATCCATGCTGACCAGCTAAGCCCATCCGGTGGCGCGCGACTGGCGGCGGAATTAGGAGCGACTTCCGCAGATCATCTTGATTTCGCCGACGATGCTGCTTTAGACGCGATGCGCGAAGCCGGAGTGGTGGCAACACTGTTACCCGGTTGCTCCTATACATTGAGAAGTCCCTATCCTCCGGCGCGTCGTTTCATTGACCGGGGGCTGCATGTAGCGCTCGCAACCGATTTTAATCCTGGCACTTCGTACTGCGAGAGTATGCAGATGATGCTGGGATTAGCAATGTCGGCTATGGGCATGTCGCTGGAAGAAGCTCTGACGGCCGCGACTATCAATGGGGCGCGCGCGCTGGCATTACAAGATGCGATTGGCAGCATCGAGCCGGGCAAACGCTGCGAACTCGCTTTCTGGTCAATTCGCGACTATCACGAAATCGGCTATCACTTCGGCGTCAACCTGGTACAATCGGTGCTGGTATCGGAGTGAGTCTGCTGCTTTCTCACGCTTGATACTGATGTTTCACGTGAAACATTTCCCGTTTTACATGCGAATGTTTCACGTGAAACATTCCATTTTCTGCCGGAACAATCTCTGATTGAGCAAATCTTGCATGATAAAAGACAAGCTTAAATATGTGTTTGTAACTCGATCTGGCGCGAAACAAATTAATGCCCACTAGATTGGGTTTCAGATACTTTTACATGACGCTCATCTTTCTGCTACAATGCATACATAGGCATCGTAGCCAGAAAGGACGGCTTCTCCGATGAAGACATTTATAAACGATACGCTGCCAACCGGCGTCATTCTCGATGGGCAGGCTTTGACAGTGCCAGAAGTGCTGGCTGTAGCGCGTCACCACGCGCCGGTAGCATTGGGCACACAATCCCTCAAAGGAATTCGCGAGGCCAGGGCTGTAATTGATAAGTTGGCCAACGAGGATCAAAAAGTATATGGTGTGACTACTGGATTTGGTCACTTAAGCAGGGTGCGCATTCCCCATGATCAACTGGTAGACTTGCAACACAATCTTTTACGCAGTCACGCGTCAGGGGTGGGAGAACCACTGAATGAGGAGATCACGCGAGCCATCATGCTGCTGCTGGCGGCAAGCCTGGCACGCGGCAATTCCGGCGTGCGCCCGGAAGTTGTGCAACTGCTCATAAGCATGCTCAACACCAGAATTTATCCGCGCATTCCATCGCGTGGATCGGTAGGCGCGAGCGGCGACCTGGCCCCGCTCGCGCATCTCGGCCTGGTCATCATAGGCGAGGGCGAGGCTTTCTATGATGGCCGCCTCGTTACGGGAGCGGAGGCTTTGCGGTACGCCGATCTCGAACCGTTGCAACTGCATGCTAAAGAGGGTCTCGCGCTGATCAATGGAACACACCTGATGGAGGCGATTGCCGTCCTGACCCTTGCCGATGCGCAGGCGCTGTTGCGAGCGGCGGAAATTGCCGCCGCCATGAGCATTGAGGGTTTGATGGGCAGTCACGTTCCTTTTGACGCTCGCATTTCAAAGCGTCGCGGCCAGATTGGGCAACAGGAGAGCGCCGCGCGTTTGCGCCATTTATTGCGCGAAAGCGAAATCAATCTTAGCCATCAAGATTGCCCGCGCGTGCAAGACCCTTATACAATGCGCTGCGCACCGCAAGTTTTCGGAGCGATTCGTGACGCTATAGAGTACTGCTCCAATATTTTCGAGCGCGAACTGGATGCCGTGACCGATAACCCGCTCGTTTTTCCAGAGGATGGCGTTGTGCTCAGCGGGGGCAATTTTCACGGGCAACCGCTGGCAATGGCGCTCGACGTGCTGGCTATCGCGCTTGCCCAACTGGCAAGTTTCTCGGAACGCCGCATCTTCAATCTGTTAGGCCCGCACGATTGGGATGAGGGCGGCGCACCGCTTTTCCTGACGCCCAATCCTGGCCTGAATTCCGGCTTCATGATCGCGCAATATGTCGCGGCAGCGCTGGTCAATGAAATCAAAATACTGGCGCATCCCGCCAGCATTGACTCTATACCAACCTCCGCCGGAATGGAGGACTTCAATAGCATGGGAGCAACCGCGGCGCATAAGGTCCAGCGCCTCATCGAACAGGCACGCCAGGTTGTCGCCATCGAATTAATGTGCGCAGCTCAGATGCTGGAATTCCGCAAACCGCTCAAACCCGGCCAGGGCGTGCAGCAGGCATTCGAGATTGTGCGTTCATACGTGCCAAAGCTGGAACATGATCGCACCCTGGCGCCCGATATCGCCGCCCTGACCGAGGCGATTCAAGTAGGAGCATTTGAGCGTATAGGGTAAGATTTGGTTTGGTTTCATATGAACAAGCCGAGATGACACTTTTGTTTCACGTGAAACACGCTCATTACCTCAGCTTGTTTTACCCTTCCCGATATGCTACACTCTCTAGTAGTCGCCGATCAATGGAGACCGGCATCTAGCAAGCTACGCCGGTGTTGCGTAACTGAAGGGAGTAGAACTGGTGATTACCCACGATCAACCACCTGTCAATTCGCCCAACTCTTTCGATCTATCATCACCCTCATTGCAAGAACAACACATGATCATCCGACAGCTCCGCCAGCAGGCAGTTTCTCACTACCGCCCACTTGTCCGGGAAGGTTCCAGTCCCATCCGCGTGATGGCCCGCATGGTGCAGGAATTGGAACAGCGTTGCCGCGAACTTCACCTTGCGGAGGAAGTTATCCGGTCTGAAATCGTCAACCGCACAATAGGCGACGTGAACCTGCGCAACATTACGGAATACGAAGGAGAGCCAGGAGGCCCGCGCGATTACCGGCTTCTCGCCGACGAACTGGGAGTCGCTCTGCCAGGCGAACCACTGCACGGCTACCTGTCCAGTGGTGAAACCTACCTCTGGCTGCGCGAACAGATGCAGGTATGTGAAAGAGAACTGCTGCAACGGGGCATCGATCTGCGGATTTACGATATATATGGCAACGGCAATATCGTCCTGCGTGGCTGGCTCGCCGGGGAAATGCGAAAATGGGGTATTGCTGCCACAGCAGAGCAGCTGTACCTGGGGTTAGGCGCGATGGACATCATCGACAAAGTTTTGCGCGGGCTGGCTGTCCTCTTCAAAGATCAACGGCATAGCGATATCGCCGTGCTGTTCCCTGCTCCAGGCTTTAATGTACCGGAGTGGCAGGCACAATCGTATGGGTATCGCCTGCACAAATTTCATACAGATGCCGCCAATTACTTCAAACTTACGGCGCAGCAACTAGATGACATACTCGCGCAGGCGCCGGATATCCGCGCATTTTACCTTACCGTGACAAACAATCCGACCACCTTTGCCTATACACCGGATGAACTCAACCAGATCTTTGCCGTGCTGAGAAAGTACTGGGAATCAGGCCGCGAAATCTATATCCTCGCGGACCTCGCCTATATCGGCACCGGCATACAGGAAGAGGACCAGGCCCGCATGGCTACCTTCAACGTTCCCGATGTCTATGCGCACACATTTTTTATCAGCAGTTTTTCCAAATCGTATACGCTGACGGGCGAGCGTTTCGGCTGGGTTACGATTGGCAGTCCGCAGGCCGCATCGAAAGTGATTGTTTGTTGGGCCAATAGCATGGCATCGCTTCCCGCCGAATGGCAACTGCGCTACATGGCATATACTCGTTTGATACAGGCGCGTCCCTGGTTGCTTGAAAAGCTGCGCGCTTTCTATCGCCTGCGGCGCAACCGGCTGATTGCACAACTGCAGCGCCTGGACGAAGAATTTCAGATTTTCAACCAGATACATGTCGGAGATGATGCGACCGTTTATAATTGGAGCCAGTTGCGGCCAGGAGAGGATGCATTCTCGGCTTTCGAAAAAACGGGTATCGCCGGAGTTCCCGGCAGCGGGTTTGGCTATACGGATGACTACGTACGCTTCTCAATCGGCGTCATACCTGTTCCGGTTATTGATCAATAACCTTGACCATCTCATTTACGAGATGGTACTCTTTCTTTGTAAATCCATTGTGATCTTCCTTCTCATCTCTGTGAGCGTTTTGTGATCTCACAATACTACCCTGAGAAGAAAGAAAAGATCGGGAACAAGTCACTACTAACGACTAGTTGTCACGCCAGCAACTACTTGTGGCAGAGGCGATCCGTCTAACATATGTTTCACGTGAAACATAGATATTTCTCACCTCACCCGGTCAATTTGATCTTAGCAAAAAAAGGAGACTGCAAACTATGACTACTCGTGTAGGCATCAACGGTTTTGGACGTATCGGTCGTCAATCTATGAAGGCCATGCTTGAACGCTATCCTCGTGACCTCGAGGTCGTCGCCATCAATGACCTGACCGACACAAAAACCAACGCCCATCTGCTAAAATATGACTCTACCTACGGACGTTTTCCGGGCGAAATAGAGACAACCCCCGACTCGCTGATCGTCAACGGACACAGCATCAAAGTCCTTGCCCAGCGCGATCCCGCGCAAATTCCATGGGGCGACCTGGGAGTTCAGATCGTCATCGAATCAACCGGATTTTTTACCGATGCGGATAAAGCCGCGGCACATCTTAAGGGCGGCGCAAAAAAGGTGATCATCTCCGCGCCTGCTAAGGGCGAAGACCTCACCATGGTGCTGGGCGTCAATGATAATATGTATGACCCGGCCAGGCACAACATCATTTCTAACGCCTCTTGCACCACCAACTGCCTCGCGCCCGCGGCCAAGGTCATCAACGATACCTTCGGCATCGAATATGGCTTGATGAACACCATCCACTCGTATACGAATGACCAGCGCATCCTCGACCAGGTTCACAAAGACCTGCGCCGCGCCCGCAGTGCCGGAGTCAATATCATCCCAACCACCACGGGAGCCGCCCGCGCCCTGGCGCTCGTCATTCCCGAACTGAAGGGACGGTTCGACGGCATCTCCCTGCGCGTTCCCACCATTACTGTCTCGGTCGTCGATTTTGTAGCCACCGTGCGCCAGCAAACGACGAAAGAGGCCGTCAACGACGCCTTCAAACAGGCGGCAGCCGGTTCGCTCAAGGGCATTCTTGATATTACCGAGGAACCGCTGGTTTCGATGGATTTTCGTGGTGATTCGCACTCGTCAATCGTCGATGGACTCTCAACCATGGTGGAGGGGGGCAATATGATCAAGATACTGGCGTGGTACGACAACGAGTGGGGCTATTCCTGCCGCGTCGCCGATCTCACCCATTTCATCGCCGAAAAAGGGGTGTAGGGGCCAGATTTATCACGCCCCGCACGTCGACAAAGGAGATGCAATGAACAAGAAAACGATTCGCGATATCGATGTCAAGGGCAAGCGCGTGCTGATGCGCGTCGATTTCAATGTGCCGTTGGACGCTGAGCAACATATCGCGGATGATACACGCATTCGGGCAGCCCTACCCAGTATCCAATACCTGCTCGACCATGGCGCGGCTGTCATCCTCATGTCGCACCTGGGCAGGCCGGATGGCAAAGTGGTCGCCGAAATGAGCCTTAAGCCGGCAGGCTATCGCTTGAGCCAGTTATTGGGCAAACCGGTATTGCTGGCAACCGATTGCGCCGGACCAGAGATCGAGGCGCAGGCCAGAGCTTTGCGACCCGGCCAGGTACTGCTGCTCGAAAACCTGCGCTTCCATAAAGAAGAGGAAAAGAACGATCCGGAATTCGCGCGCCAGCTTGCCTCATTAGGTGAAGTCTACGTCAACGATGCCTTCGGCACCGCGCACCGTGCCCATGCCTCGACCGAGGGCGTTACTCATTACTTACCCGGCGTGGCAGGCTTCCTGATGGAGAAGGAGATCAACTTCCTCGGCTCGGCGCTCGAAAATCCAAAGCGACCTTTCGCCTCCATTATCGGCGGGGCCAAAGTCTCCGACAAAATCGCCGTTTTAGAGCGCCTCATCAGCATGGTCGATACCCTGCTCATCGGTGGCGGCATGGCGAACACCTTCCTCAAAGCCGAGGGGTATGAGGTCGGCGACTCGCTCTTCGAAGAGGGTAAGCTCGATGTGGCACGCGATTTGATAGCCAAAGCTCGCCAGCGCGACCTGAAGCTCATCCTGCCCGTCGACGTGGTAATAGCTGACCGCTTCGCCGCCGATGCCAATTCTCGCGTCGTCTCGATCAAAGATGTCCCCACCGGCTGGCGCATCCTCGATATCGGCCCCGAAACCATTTCGGCGTTCGACCAGGCGCTTGCGGATGCGCAAACTATCGTGTGGAACGGCACGCTCGGTGTAGCGGAAATGCCCGCCTTCGCCAAAGGTACTGATGCCATCATCGACATGCTGGCGCAGCGAACCGCGGCGGGGACCACCACCATTGTCGGCGGCGGTGACTCAGCCGCAGCGGTTGAACAGGCACACGCAGCGGAAAAAATGACCCACGTCTCGACCGGTGGAGGCGCGTCACTTGAATTTCTTGAGGGCCGCGTCCTTCCCGGAGTTGCAGCCTTACAGGATAAAACGCCATGACTACTCCAACGCGTACCGCGATCATTGCCGGAAACTGGAAAATGCACTACGGCCCGCGGCAGGCCTCCAGTTTCGCGTCCGAGATTGTGCCGCCACTTGGGATGCTGCTGCGGCAGCACCCTCACATCCTTTCTATTCTGTGCCCGCCCACTATCTCGCTTATCTCGGTGCGAGAGGTGCTGGATGCCCATCTCTTTGAACGCCTGGAACTGGGCGCGCAGAATATGTATTATGAGGAGAAAGGCGCATTCACCGGCGAAACCTCTCCAACTATGGTACGCCAGCTATGCAGCACCGTTATCCTCGGCCACTCGGAGCGCCGCACCTACTTCTATGAAACCGACGAATCTGTGAACAAAAAAGCACTCGCAGCCTTCAATCATCACCTGCGGCCCATCATCTGCATCGGCGAGCGCGAAGATGAGCACGAAGCCGGAAAAACCGAAGAGGTCATTCACTACCAGGTGCAGCATAGCCTGGCAAATTTTCCGCAGCAGCATGTGAAAGAGGTTGTGATTGCCTACGAACCCATCTGGGCCATCGGCACCGGCAAAGCGGCCACCCCCGAAGGGGCGGGCAAGGTGATCCAGCTTATTCGACAGCTCTACGGTAACATGTATGGTGTAGAGGTAGCCTCGGCCATACGCATCCTCTACGGTGGTAGTGTTACCTCAGAAAATATCGCCGAGTTCATGGCACACCCTGATATCGACGGGGCGCTAGTGGGAGGGGCCAGTATCAAACCGGACTTCGTGGAGATTGTGCGCAAGACGATTGAGGTGATGCAACGGTAGAGATGTAACATCATTACCGTCGCATCATTACTGTTGTAGTGGTAAAGCCCGTATCAGCATGCTGATACCCGGATACTCTTGATAGCCGAGCCGCCGGTTGATGGCAAGCATAGGGGCGTTGGTCAAGTCATTGTTGGTATACAGGTAATCGATGTTGTAGTTCCGGGCGGCTGAGATCGAGAGCAATTTAAGCGTCAGGGCTATGTGGTTTGTCTCCTCGCAATTGTATGAAAAAAAATTGACGAGATTAGCTCTCTGGCTTCCAGAATAAGGCCATGCGCAGGACATCGTTCGTGTGTTCAGCCGTATGTTGGAGTGTTTTCGTCACTATCCACTTCAAGGATACATCTCCCCAGATTGTTTTGCGCTTTTCATCCCAGATGGCTTCACTGAATTGCTGGAGCAACACGACCTGTTCGGCTCGCACAGTGCGAAAATTCTCGAGCAGTTCCTCGAATGTATGCTGGCCTTCGTTCCAGGCCTTCTCTTCTTTCAGCATATCTGCTTTGTAATCGTGTCCTTCATAAGGAAATGGCTCGTCTAACCAGATGCGCATGCTGGGCAAAGCAATATGCTGCTCATACGAGTACATATGAAAAACGTGCCGGGCAGGACTCCATTCGCCAAATTTTGTGGGAGGAGTGATGAATCGTTGCTCTGGCGAGAACTGCTCGACGCTCCAGATGTAGCCTTCAGCGCTGCTAGTTAGCTGATCGCTGAACCATTGTGATAGATCCATAGCTATGCCTCTACATCCTGTTCTAATACAATAATAACTCGCGTTTTTCGAGCCAGTAACCGGCGAGTAGCGCAAGCGCAATCACATATGCTACTTCCACAAGCAGTCCAACCGCACCGGTCCATCCAATCGTGCCGGTCACACTAATATTGTAGCAGGCAATCAAGGGCTGCAATGGTATACTCGCGAGGCGCAGGACGGATAACACCGCTTGCGGCAGCCAGGATACCGGGCTTTGCGCAAATAGCACGATTACCAGCCATGCCAGGAAAATAATGCGCTTCAAACGTGTTGCTACCGGGGGAGAGAGCGTTACCGTCAAGACCGCCGCGACGATACAATTCGGCAGCAATCCGATTATTCCGATGAGTAGCGGTCCAGCCGGTGGATTGATCAATTGCCCGGTAACCAGTACCAGTAACAGCATAAGCACCAACAACGGCAGGCGCAAGAGGGCGGTAGCCAGCATCAGCCCGCGACTATATGAGGCGCGCGAGGATAAGCGAGACAATACCACATAGGTACGGGCTCCCGTCGCCTGCCGCACCATGATAGCGGTTCCCAGGATTGCTATTGCGCCGAGGGCCAGATTCGAGGTGCCATAAAAGCCTGAAACGTATACCTTAAATGGAAAGAAGAGTGCCGCGAAACACAGCAGTACCAGCACAAATTCCAGCCACATCCAGCCGCTACGAAAATAGCTCTCTAGCGTCAAACGCGCTACCGTCACCTCCGGGAGATGCAGGAGTGACTTCAGGGGCTGGCGGAAATTTACAGGTCTGTTTGTGGTTGAATCGGTTATCTGCATAGTAGGGCATCCTTATTGAATAGGTACTTTCTCAGGCCTGGTCGTCGAAATATAGACATCTTCCAGCGTGCGGCTTACGGGATTGAGCGATTGAATGGGGATCTCAGCGCCGACGAGTGCGGCCAGCGCTTCGTCCTGCGCGCTTGCGGGAATACGCAGGGTGTTATTCTCCATCGAAAGCACAAGCCCGGCAATTCCCAGACGCGTAACGACTTCTCCGGCCAGCATTTCCCCGGCCAGTACAATCTCGACCGCATTTTGTTCGTGCAGCAGCTTTGTCACTGCTCCATATTGCACCAGCCGCCCATACTGCAAAATTCCTATCGTATCGCACAGCGTCTCTACCTCCGGCAGGTAATGCGAGCAGATCAGCATCGTCTTACCTTGCCTGCGCAGTTCGCCCAGAATCTGGCGTATCTTCCACTGGCTATAAGGGTCGAGTCCATTCGTTGGCTCGTCCAGTACCAGCAGCTCCGGGTCGGTCAAAAGAGCTTGCGCGATGCTCAAACGCTGCAACATGCCCTTGGAATGGGTGTCCATGCGTTTCTGCGCAGCCTCGCTCAAATCGACCAGTTCAAGCACCGCGGCAACACGTTCGCGCTTCATCACACCCCATAAACCGGCGAGTTCCGCCATATAGGTCAGATAGCGAAAACCGGTGAAGCGCAACTCGGTATAGGGGCGCTCGTGCAGGTAGCCCACATGTCCATGCGCGCGCTGCACCTCGGTCTCGCCAAGCACGCGCAGTGTGCCACTCGTCGGAAAGAGAAAGCCCATCACTAATCGTACCAGCGTTGATTTGCCCGCGCCATTTTCGCCCAGCAGGCCAAAACTCATGCCTCGCTCAATTGCCAGCGTCAATCCTTGTAGAGCAACCGCGCCCGATTCGTAGATTTTAGTCACATCGACGCAGGAAATGGCAGGCATATCCATTTGCCCGGTCATGCATTTGTTCCTTTCGTGTGATAGTAAGCCTCAGCCCGGCGGCACGATCATACGGTTGAATGAACCAGGATGGTTATCCCCACAGGACCAACCATGAGTTTTAACAATCAAGATCGGCAATTCAAACGGCCCAGGCTGTGCCATTCTTCGCTGCGCTCGGAATGACATGCGACATGACAATTTGGGGGTTGCGGATGTTGATTATCGACCCCGTATCAATTACCAGGATATTTCATCAGAGTCCGCTATGTTTTTTCCAATCCTGTTCACGCAAGCCACAGGCGTAGTATAGCACTCATCTATGATATCGCCAAAAATCGGGGACTTTGCGGATTATCCCTCCTCGTCCTAACAGAACCTCAGTCTCCGATTTTTGGCGATACATCCTACCTTGCCGATGCCGCTACAGTGAAGCAGGCCGGATGAACGCCCTGCGGCTCAAAGCCACCCCGAAGCCTACCTGTCTTTTCATCAATTCCTGCATCGACGTAGTGATAAATGCTCTGGAGTTTCACCATCTCTCTATCGTCTCCCTGCACGGCCACAATTTCAAGCACTTTACGCGATCTGTCGCTGGCAAATCCTACCTGGACGATCAAGTTCAGGCACCTGGCAACCTGTTTCCGTATCGTCGTGTATGGTAGTTGTGGCTCTCCCATGAGCCACAGCATTTCCAGCCGGCTGACGCAATCCTGCGCGTGCCTGGCGAAGATTGTTGTCATAGAACCATCGTATCCCGAATGCATGGCAGAAAGCAAGTCCGCCGTTTCAACGCCGCGGCACTCGCCTACAAGCAACCGCCCGGGTTGCATATGCAAAGCATTCATTACCAGGTTTCGCATTGCCGGCTGACGCTGTTCTTCATCCTCAACTGCGTATGCCTCCAGCGTCACCACGTGTTTCTGGCTCAAGCGCAGTTCGGCCATTTCTTCAACCGTCACAATACGTTCGTTCGCCGGAATACACGCAGCCAGGGCATTCAACAGTGTCGTCCGTCCGGATCGTCTTTCGCCGCAAATGATAATGTTCAGCCGCGCCCTTACACAGGTGGCAAGGAAGTCCGCCATCTCCTGCGACATCGATTCCAGACGCACCAGTTCGGCCAGTCCATGCCGTACGCGTGAGGGCTTGCGCATCGTGATTGTTGGCCCCTTGATGGCCGGCGGCGGCATCACAATGTTCACCAGCGTGCCATCCGGCAGGCGCGCATCCAGCATAGTCCGTCCAGGTTCCACAGAGCGACCGGCTCTCCACAACATGTTGCTGATTACACGCATCATGTGCTGCTCATCTTCAAAGTGACAATCCACCTCGTGAATTTTGCCCATACGCTCGATAAAGGTCAGGCCAGTCCCTACGACCATCACCTCCGTTATATATTCATCGACCAGCAATTCTTCAAGCGGGCCATATCCCAACACTTCGTCGACCACACCGTGTAAAACTTGTTCCGCCTCCTCAATGGTGCGCATATGGCCGGCCAGCGCCGGTTCGCCACGCAGCAGCGCGAGCGCGCGCCTGCGCACAAAATCTACCATACCCCGCCTTTGACCCGGCACCTTGCCCTGCACGCGCATGATCTCCTCCCAGATGCGCGTGCTGAGTTGCAGCACGACCGGCCAGAGCGCGTGTCCGGGGCGAATACCCAGCGCAGGCCCCGGATGGTCTTCATGCTCGGATACATAGGAGTTCTGCTCCCGGAATAGGGGAGTTTCTATCTCTTTTTCAGGCTGCAGGCGCTTCTCAAATGGTGGTGGTGGCGCTTCGCGCTGCGGACGCTTCAATGCCGAAAGCGGTGGCATAGCATCGTTTAGCCATGCATCTTCCTCTCCGGGCTCGGAAACCCGCGATTCTGGTAGCGAAGTGGGCTGCGCGTCTATATCCCCAAACGAAGGATTCTCCGGCTGAGTATCCGTTTCATCAAGCTGAAGAGGCAGATGAGCCTTATCAATATCACGCGCAAGAGATGATAGTGTACTTCTACTATCGATCCGCAAAGCGCTACGCATTGCCGTTCGCGTGCGCGGTGCATTGTAAGGCATGGAAGAAGCTGAAGCTTCAGCATTCAATTGATTAAGTTCCATAGTATCTCGCTTTTCGAACTGTGCCTGTTTGAATGATTTCCTATGTCCAGTATAGTGAGTGGGCAATACTAGGAATGAATCCAAAAAAAGGACGCGATAGTCGATATCGCGTCCCTTTATAATGCAAGACTTAATCCAGGTAATCTTTCAGCTTGCGGCTGCGGCTCGGATGGCGCAGCTTGCGCAGGGCCTTGGCCTCGATCTGCCGGATGCGCTCGCGTGTGACATGGAACTCCTTACCCACTTCTTCAAGCGTGCGACTGCGTCCATCGTCCAGACCGAAGCGCAGTTGCAGCACCTTGCGCTCTCGCTCCGTCAGGCTATCCAGCACATCCTCTACCTGCTCCTTGAGCAGCTGGTGGCTGGCCGCGTCCGCAGGCGCCAGGGCGGTGTGGTCCTCGATGAAGTCACCCAGGTGGCTGTCCTCCTCTTCGCCTATTGGCGTCTCCAGGCTAACAGGCTCCTGACTGACCTTGATGATCTCGCGCACCTTCTCCGGGCTGATCTCCATCTGAGCAGCGATCTCCTCAGACGTAGGCTCCCGACCCAGGTCTTGCAGCAGGCGGCGGCTGATACGAATCAGGCGGTTGATGGTTTCCACCATATGCACCGGAATGCGAATCGTGCGCGCCTGGTCAGCAATTGCGCGCGTGATTGCCTGGCGAATCCACCACGTCGCGTACGTGCTGAACTTGTAGCCCTTCGTATAATCGAACTTCTCCACGGCCCGGATCAGACCGATATTCCCCTCCTGGATCAGGTCCAGCAGGCTCATACCGCGCCCGATATACTTTTTAGCAACGCTCACTACCAGGCGCAGATTCGCCTCCGTCAGGCGTCGCTGCGCCTCCTCACCATCGTCGATCAAACGATAATTCCGGCTCGTCACCGGCTTGAGCAGCTCAGCGCGCCCGCGCTCCATACGTTGCGCCAGGCGAACTTCCTCCTCCGCGGAAAGCAGGGGCACGCGCCCAATCTCGCGCAGGTACATGCGGACGGGATCGTCCAGGCTACTCTCCAGATCAGCAACAATAATACCCATACCCTCGTGCAAGTCATCCCACCGCGAGTGTCCCATCTGCTCTATCCCCTCCACATCGACCTCATCCTCTGGGCCAGGTTCCCAGTCAGCCGGTGGTTCCTTGCTTGGATCCAGCGCATCCATACCTTCATCATCCTGTAGCTTCGCAAACAGGTCAAATGACTCAGGCGTATCGACAGGCGTCACCAGACTCCCGCCCGTTGTCGCGTGAACATCATGACCCAGATCGCCTAAATTGCCTGTCTCCCGCATATCACCCATATCCCCGATGTCGCCAATGCCGATAAAGCTATCATCCTTGCCTAATAGAGATTCCTCGAATGGCGCTTCAAACTCGTTTTGCCGAACACTCTGCACTGCATAGGTGTCAACCTCATTCGCATACATATCTCCCAAAGGCTCCGTCTGTGGACGCTGCACATTCTCAATCAGATCACGCATTTCTGAGATTTTGTTCTGGCGCCGGGTACGCAGCGTCGCCGCACCAGCGCCGTTCTTATTGGCTTCCATATTCACCATTCTGGCATCCCCCTTCAGAAAACAGGCGATAATAATAACGATAATTCCAATGATTTCCTCTCGCCCAGACCATCCAGACGAGCAAAGTATAACTACTTCCTCCTCATTTGGAAGAACGCCAGTACCCTGACGATATTTCCAAATAAACCTGGTAACTCGCCCGTTCCTGATCTTTTAATTAACAGAAAAAAATGATACCGTTCACTATTCTCTTCGACCGAACCATCCCAGGCCGCAAAACCCCGCGTCCCCGCCGCTAGCCACCATGTAGAGCGCGGATCCATCCAGCACTGCTGGGATGCTCTGCTTCCCTACTCTTCCTCATCCCTGTAAATGTGTTGCCGAGTCAATCGTACGCAATTGCCGGTAACATTCCTGCAACTGCTCTTGATACTGCCGTGTCGTGGCAGCATCGCGCGCGCTTTCCGCCTCTCTCAGAATGTTCCCAAGCTCTGTAATCTTTTTCCTCAGAGATGCTCGTTTGAGGCGGAAAGCGCATTGCTCTGCATCTCTGACCAACCCCTCACCATCTAAAGGCGAGCCCGCTTCAATGTTCTTCTTTGCTCGCGCCAGGGTTCCCAGCAGCACAGAAGGCACATATTCTTCAAAGGGTTGATGTAAGGGGGAAGAACCACGTTGATACACCGTGTTGATTATGCGGTACAACTCTCGCGTGTCTGTCCCGGCAAAGTCACCATCTGTTATTATACCACAAATATGCTTACTTAGCCCAGGATTTTTCAAGAGTAGCCCAATCAGGTAGTCTTCCCATTGTAACCTATTACGACTATACCTGTCAAGTCCAAATGTTCTTGTTCTTTCTCGCTCCTCTCCCCTTGCCTGTTCTTTCGCCTGCCCTCCCTGCTCCCCTTTCCTCGCCACTAGCTCGTCTTCATCGCCCGCTACATTCTCCGCCTGCTGCGCCCGCTCGCTCCCACTTCCCACACGCTGCCCGCTGCGCTCTTTAAACTCCGCCCGCACCCCGGATGATCGCTGCCTGCGCAAGAGACGCTGCAACTCGTCGTTGAGGCTGCGCTCGTCGATACTGATCATACCCGCCAGTTTTCTCAGGTACGCATCTCGCTTGATACGGTCAGAAATCATACCTATTACTGGTAATAGACGCTTCGCGGCCTCACTTTTTCCAACCGGTTCGCGTAAATTTAGGTCCGCCGTCCTCACTACGAAGTAATAATCGACCAGGGGCAGTGGATGCGCCACGGCGTAGGACCAGGCCGCGAAGTCACGCTGGATCACCTCATCGGGGTCCTCCCCCGCCGGCAGTTGCAGCACATTGATCTCCGCATCTACCTGCTCTTCTAGCCGAATCATTCCCTGCGGCTCAGCGCGCCTGCGCCATCGTGACACCGGCACCCCGGAACCTTCATCTGCCAGCGGTACAGGTACAACCTTACGATCAAACCCTTTCATGGCCTCCTGGATGCCATGCTCAGTAGCGGCTGCTCCGGCAGCATCCGGGTCAAGCGCCAGTGTCACCTGCTTCGTTAGCTTTTTTAGCTGCTGTATATGCTTCTCAGTTATAGCGCTACCGATACAGGCGACCGTTTGTTTCGTGCCATACTGATGGGCGACCACTGCATCGACATAACCCTCGACGATAATCACCTGCTTCTCAAGCTTGATGGCTTCCCTTGCCATATCCAGAGCATACAAAACCGTATTTTTTTCAAAGAGCATCGTTTGGGGCGAATTGAGATACTTTGGCGACTCGTCACCCAGGGCACGACCACCAAAGCCGATCACTCTCCCCCGTATATCACGGATTGGAAAGATGATACGATTGCGAAAGTAATCATAGACTCCACGACTCTCCCCACTCTCGCTCTGCCCTGATTCATTTTCAGTCTCACCGGCTCTCTCATTACGCCCGCCCATGGGCTCCCACACGCTTGTATTGCCGCGCGCCCGCGCCAGCCCACCATTTACCAGCTCTCGTTCGCTATAGCCCAGACCCAGCAGATATTTGCATAAACCATCCCAGCGATCAGGCGCGTAACCCAGACCAAAAGCGATCACCGATTCGGGCGAGATGCCGCGCTTCCTTATATAAGCGCGCGCCTCCGCCGCTTCCCTTGAACGCAATAGCACCTGGTGAAACCACAATTGCGCATCCTCATTCAGCTTGCGCAACCGCTCCTTCGCCGCGTGTGTCTCACGTTCCTGCTCCGGGTCCCTATCACCCTCATATCCCTCAACCGGGATACCGGCTTTCTCCGCAAGATAGAGCAGCGCATCGCGAAACTCCAACCCCTGCTGCTTTTCTACGAATGAAAAGACGTCGCCACCCTCGTTACATCCAAAACAATGCCAGGTCTGGGATTCTGGGAACACATAAAATGACGGCGTACGCTCGTTGTGAAAGGGGCACAGCCCTTTCAAGGATTTCCCCGACTTCTGCAGGGCTACAACCAGCCCTACTTCATCGACCACATCTACTTTCGCTTTGATCTCCTCGATTAAAGATGCCATTTCCAAATCCTCTGATCGAGAAACTGGTCATTTAGCTGGTACACGACCGGTGCCGAATCGTAAAATGTGGTGCTACAGGGTTGTTCTGTTTATCTTACAACACATATAACGAACCATACCTCAGAAAGTCGCGCTATTCTACATAATTCTACACTGTTAGAAGTGAAATTACGCCAAATGTACTATCCGTTCTTAAATACGAACCACAAGCCTTACCAGTAGCCTTTGAAAAATTTCCGCGAGACACTTATCCACATTTCCACAATCCCTAACTACTATGATTCTTTTTTCTCTTTATTACAAAATATAATGTCGTAGCAGTAGTAGGGTCCGTGGAAATGTGGATAAGTGTCAGGGAACGCTATTTATTCCGCTCCGGATTTTACGTGTGTGAGCCTCCGGCGGCGCTCGAACAGGTGTGGATAACTTATCCACCGGGCATGGTGAGTTGTATTAAATGGGGATAAATCGAGGGGGCTGGTGGATAAAAACCTGTGCTTTGGGGATAACCTGTATCGCTTGGCGTGCCTGAAGCATGCGTTGGGGATAAGTTATCCCCAACTGTTGTGGATAGCAATTTGTGGTTATCCACCACTTTACCGACTTGGGGATAACTTGCCCACAATTTTTGTGGAAAGAGACTCATCCTTTCGGACAGGTAAAACAAGCAAAAGGTAAAGCAGGCACTTTTGCACATTTTCGTGAAGTTGTCCACATTTTTGGCCTACTTATCCACCTTTTCCGAATCTTCTGCGTAATTAACTCTAGAATATGGGTGGGTTTAATATCATCTTGCGCTTTCCTGTGTGTGGAAAACTCATCCACAATTTTTGTGGATAAGTGGCCACCTGAGCGCCTGCTTTGTGGAAGATGTGGAAAACTTATCCACCGGAAATGTGGATAAACGGGTATTGTTTGACTATGATGTGGAGAAGGTGGAAAACTTATCCACAATTTTTGTGGATAAGTGGCCACCTGAGCGCCTGCTTTGTGGAAGATGTGGAAAACTTATCCACCGGAAATGTGGATAAACGGCCTGTGAGGGGTAACTGAGCGCGCTTCGAGTTTTATCAAGATAAGTTCACTTCCAGTCCTCTCTTCATCTGGTGAGCTATCAGCTTTCTGTGAGATCGGCAGCCAAAAATACCGAGTTATCCACAATTAATGTGGATAACTCGGTGGAAAATTGTGCAGAAGTATCACGAAAAGATACTCTATTACAGGCTTAAATCGAGAAAGCGGTGTCAAGATGCCGCATACCTGTTTGCGCTAACAGCTTATAGACACGCAGGAGTTCGCCCGTGCTCAAGGCCGATGCCACCAGTTGTGTCCTATGAGATTCAGCATTCTCTTTCGCATCACCGTCATAGATATTTCCAATCATCCCTAACATTCCGTGGTCAAGCTGCCGCTGGAAAGACTGGAGCGCGCGCAGCCCTTTATGCCAGGCTTGCTGGTTACGCGAGCTCGTGTCCTCACTCGATTGTTCGAGGTGAAGCAGGGCGTCCACATATGGCCCGACCAGCCAGGGCCAGGCACTTCCCTGGTGCAGCGCTCGCTGTTGTTCACGCGCGTTCGCCGGAATCTGGGCTATATACCCCGCTTCACCAGGGGCCAGGGTGCGCAAGCCGAAAGGTGTTACCAATCGCTCCGTCACCAGTCCCATCATTGGGCGCGCGAACGATATATCCAGTACCGGATAGCGTAGCGAGAACGCCAGCAGTTGATTTGGCCGGAAGCGCGTATCATCACCGTCCGGTCCATCGATTACATCATACAGGTAACCACCAAACGCGTACTGGAAACGCTGATTAAAGCTCTGTTTACAGCGCGCGCTTTCCTCCATGTAGATATCTGTAGTATGACTGAGCCGGCCCAGCGAGAAAAGCCACCGGGTCCACTCATCCATCAGGCGTAGCGCATTGTACCACAAAGCATTGACTTCTACGGGTTTGCCGTAGCGCGGCGTGACCGGTTCGCCATTGTCTATGGCATTCATCCATGTCAAGGCCTTTCCGGGCCGGTGTGCCTGCAACAGGCCATCCCTGCCATCGACTCGGATATCATTGGTAGTACCCTGCATATACGCTGAGATACAATCGACGAGCCGGGAATAGAGATCATCTAGCAATTGATGATCCTGTGCCAGCCGCAGGTAGGAGTCAAGAGCGTAGAAGTACCACAGCGTGGTATCTACACTGCCATAATCCTGCTCCATTAATGGAGCATCACGTGTTGGCAAGCGATCAGGCAACAACCCATACCGGAAATGGCGAGCCAGGTTGCGCAGGATACGTTGCGCATCGCCATAACGCCTGGTAGCCAGGGTCAGGCCTGGAAGCCCAATTAGAGCCTCTCGCGTCGAATCCCGCAGGCTATGATAGCCGGATATAATAACCGGAACACGCTCTTTATTACTAAAGAACGCAGAATCGTTCCCAAATTCGTTGTTACGGAGCAGCGTGCGCTGCACGATAAAACGATCCCCGGCCTGGAGCAGCAGTCGTAAGAACTCCTCACCATCAACCTGTTCCTCGTTTGCTGCGGTGAGCGGCAGCACCGGGAGAGTTTGCACTGTTTCACCACCCTCGCCGAAGTAGCGCTGAGGTTGTAAAAAACTGCGCGCTCGCTCGATGGCGGTAGTGTACGAGCGCGTAATCTGGCCGGCATCGAACGTCAAAGACGAGAGCTCTTCGGTAGTCGCAATAATCGTCAGCGTGGCATCCGCGCCGGGCCACAGTTTTGTCTTAATGACCCCTGGAAGGTAGAGGTCGTCTATCGCGGTCAGACCGGCGGCCTGTTCCTGCCGGCGCAAGAAGTGCCAGTACCAGACTCCGGTTGGTAGAAAGGTCGTTTCGCTTTCCGGGTGGCCAACAACAAAAATTGAATAGGGTACAGCCCCCTCCCAGGCGCGAATAGTGCAGCCTATCACGCCACGTGGAAGCTGTAGGGGCCGATTGATCGTGCCCACCACCGATTGATTGGCCCCTTCCTGCCGATCAATAGTCGAGGCCAGACTGATCGCGCCCCGCTCTATGTCCTTCATATCATCATCGACTTCCGGCGCATGTACTTCAAGCGAAAATTGCCAATCGAGGTTGCCATACTGTGGCTTATCATAAGGGCGATAGGAGGTGAATGGCAGCAGCGTAAGCGCCAGCGCATTCGGCTCCGTGGGAACGAACCCTTGTGATCGCCCATTATTGCGTCCATGCCCATACGGCGATGTATCTTGTAGCAAGGCGTTGCCTTGCAGCCGCCCATTTCCGCCAGTTCTTTGATTGTAGGCCCCCTCTTGTGGCTTCTCGGTGCGTAGTACGCGATACTGGATATAGGTCGTATTTAAACCCTGGGGCATCCAGATGCGTTTCTCCAGCGTTATGCCATGTATCCCGCCTACACGGTAGGTGAAAATAGGGAAGCCTTCTTCAAGATGGAATGTTTCAAGATGGACAAAACCCGCCGGGTTAAGTGTTCCATCCTGGTACTCATTGGTGCCAAGATAGTAGGTGCGCTGATCGAAGATGACCTCCTCGTCGATCTTCGCCAGTAACACATGGGGTATAGCTTCATCGCGAAGAGGTGCTACCAGCAGGCCGTGTTGCATGCGCGCCAGCGTGCCGGCGACCGTGCCTGCCGCGTAACCCCCCAGGCCGTTCGTGACCAGCCATTCCCGCGAAATCGTTTCGTTGAAATCACAACAAATGCCGCGATCTAAAATAATGGGCATAGCTCCTCGCCCTCTTGTTCATTATTAATGTAGGGGACACGCTAAATCCCGGGCCCCGTTAGTAAGCATGCTACGTGGACGAATTTCGTTCTCTATTACAAGACCGTCACAGGGTCTTGCCCTTGCCAGGCAACCTGATTTATCAAAGGCTATTGCTCTCCCCCACAAGTTTATCATAATGCAAATGGAAAAATATAGTTCTTTCTATGGATTTTTCTCTCTCATTGCGTAATTGTGATGAATTGTCAGAAAATGTGACCGGTTTGTGATATATTGTTCGATTCTCGACTTTTACGTCGCCCTGAATCACCGCAAGTATGAGGTCAGATTCAGCCCCTGGACGTGATATAATAGGGAGCAAATTTTTTTATCTGGCGAGAGAGGAAACGCAATTATGGCAATGTTTGAAAGCTTATCAAAACGTCTCGAAGGGGTGTTCACAAATCTTAGTGGTAAGGGGAAGCTGACCGAAGCAGACGTCGATGAGGCCATGCGCGAGGTGCGACTGGCGCTGCTCGAAGCGGATGTCAGTCTGAAGCTTGTGCGTCAATTTGTTGAACGGGTCAAGGCAAAGGCGGTGGGTGCGGATGTGTTGGGCAGTTTCTCGCCGGCGCAACAGGTGCTTCAAATCGTCAATGACGAACTGATAGAGATGCTGGGTGGAAGCGATAGCAAGAATAAGCTGGACCTCAGCGGGCCACCTCCCAACGTGATTATGCTGGTCGGGCTGCAAGGGTCAGGTAAGACGACGGCGGCAGCCAAGCTCGCTAACTACCTGCGCAAGCAGCAAGGGCAGCGCCCTCTGATGGTCGCGGCTGACATGTATCGTCCCGCCGCCGTTCAACAGCTGCAAACGCTGGGGAAGCAAATCTCGGTACCGGTCTATTCCGAGCCGATGGGGGCAAACCCGGTCGATATCTGCGCGCACGCGATTGACTATGCGCGCGAGCAGGCCGCGACGGTGGTGATCCTGGATACGGCGGGCCGCCTGAACATCGACGAGCGCATGATGCAGGAGGTCATTACTATTCGCAACCGCGTGCGTCCGCGAGAGGTGCTGCTGGTAGCAGATGCCATGACCGGCCAGGAAGCCGTGCGCGTGGCCGATGATTTTAATAAGGCCGTCTCATTGACCGGCATGATCCTGACCAAGATGGATGGCGATGCTCGGGGTGGCGCGGCGCTTTCTATTCGCGCGGTGACGGGCGTGCCGATCAAATTCATGGGTGTGGGCGAAAAAACGGATGCCCTGGAGCCATTTTATCCTGATCGTCTGGCCTCGCGTATCCTGGGAATGGGCGATGTGCTTTCGCTGATCGAACGCGCCCAGGAGACCATCGACCAGGAAGAGGCGCTCAAGGCACAGGCCAAGATGCAGCAAGGCAAGTTTGACCTGGAAGATTTTCTCACCGCCATGCGCCAGTTGAAACGTATGGGGCCCCTGCGGTCGGTAATGGAGATGCTGCCGGGTTTCAACAAGCTGACCAGCATGCCTGAGATGGAAGAGGCGCTGGAAGGCGATCACCTGAAGCATATCGAGGCAATTATCCTCTCGATGACAAAAGAGGAACGGCGTAATCCCGACATCATCAATGGCAGCCGGCGGAAGCGCATCGCTCGTGGTAGTGGCATGACACCGCAGGATGTCAACCAGCTGCTTTCTCAATTCGGTGAGATGCGCACAATGATGCGGCAGGTCAGCAGCGGCAAGGGTCCGTGGGCGAGGATGGCGCGGCAGTTTGCCGGAAGTGGTGGTCTACCCGGAATGGAGGCTATGCCCGAAATGCCGGCACCGCGTTTGCCCAGGCCAAATGGCGCGGGTGGGAAGAAGACAGGCAAAGCCGCTCGTAAAGAAAAACGTAAGCAAAAACAGAAATCACGAGGTGGACGGAGGTGATCTTCTATGCGCACAAAGCGTTCTATTCACCTGGCTCACTCCCTACTGGCGGCGATGCTGATCGGCTTTATGCTGCTGGCGAGCGGCTGTGGTGGCTCCAGCCAATCGCAGCAGCAGGCCAGCCAGAATAAATCGCAGCTCGATACCGCGCTGCAACATGCTGAAGCAAGCGGTATTCCCGCTTCACAACTCGCTCCTATTGTAAAGAAGGAGCAGCAACTTGATAGCACCGGCGCGCCCTTTAGCCTCTTCAACGATCAACCCGCTACGGACTATTATCTAAGTCAAGCCAATCAGTATCACCAGCTTTATATCCAACTGCAAGGAATTGTCAGTTCCGTGACCGATCAGTACTCGACGCAGGCGCAGATGGATATGCAGGATTTCCAGCAGACGCTCGCGGTTCAGGCGGCCAGGAAGGTCGGCAATATTCAGGCCTTTAGCGAGCAATACAACAAGGATAATGCGCTCTTAGCTGCTGCCGTAACGCCAAAGGATTACATAGCCATCAGCCGCGATGCGGGTAGCGCGATCCAGGCTTTGCACCTGCTGGCCTCGACGTATACGCAACTCGCGACATTCAAAAATACTATCAATTCGATGCAGAAGGCCCATCTGGATGTCTCTGCCATGCAGATTCAATACCAGAGCGACCTTGTGACTTTCAACGCCGCGGTGAGGCCGGCGGATTTCCAGAATCTCAGCAGCCTGGTTGACGCGCAATATTCGCTGGCGGTAGCAAACTCGATGCTGGCCCTGCCTTACGTCGGCGCCGCCAAGTTGGGCGAGTTCAAAACGCAACTCGACCTGCTCAAGACCTATGGGATGGATGCGAGTCCTTATCAAAAGCTGTACGCGGCTGACCAGGCGGCGATGAAGAAGGTTTCCAATATCGGCGAATATTTGTCTGTGTCCGCGAAGATCGACGCGGACATTGCCACCATGCATGATGACCTGGTGCAGGGGGCGGCCAACTACCTGGTCGGCGAACTGGACCGCGAGGCGCGGGCATGGGGCAAAGCGCACGCCTATCACGATAAGTTCGATGGCAATAACTATATTCTCGATGCCGGCTACACCTCCGATGGCATCGGCTACTGGATCAGCCGAGACCTCAGCTGGGCCTACACTCCTGATGACTTCCAGGCCGTAGTGGATGAGGAGAACGACGAGTTCTTCAATCTGCAGATGCTAGAGCAGGATTACTACGATCATACACCCTACAATAAGGTGCATCAGACCGACCTGGAAATGTTCCAGCATTATCCGAGTTTGAAGCAGGGCACGGTGTTGATGGTTTCGTTCGTCGAGCAGGCAATGCGTGTCTACGATAATGGCAAGCTGATAAATGCTTTCCTGGTGACGACAGGACGCGTCGAGCGCCCTGCGCTGCCCGGCGTCTGGTCGGTACAGGACCGCAAGTCGCCGACGGAATTCAAGTCCGACGATCCGCCCGGTTCTCCGTTCTGGTATCCGCCGACGCATATCAATTATGCCATTCTCTATCACTGGGGCGGTTTCTTCGTACATGACGCCTGGTGGCGTGTGAATTTTGGCCCCGGCACGCAGTTCCCGCACTATGATGTTGGAGGCGATGAGGCCTTCGCCGGCAATGGCAGCCACGGCTGCATTAATATGCAGGAAGATCAGGCGGCCTGGGTATACGCGCATACCGATTGGAACACGCAGATCGCGGTGTATTAAGTAAATTGTACATCAAAAGGTTGACCGAGTCCGGAGCTGAGGGCGACCGCCAGGGTACGCCCTTACTAGGACACGAAGTAGAGGGTGTATCTGGCAACCCGGAGGGCGTACCCTGGCGGTCGCCCTCTCACTTCCCCATTTCTGCTTTACGCGATATTCTCTTCTTCTCCAGCCTCTTCTGTTGGCGGCAAGGATAATGGCGGCAGCAGGTCGGGGCGCACGATGGGCAATTGCCGGTAGATGTCCGCGCCTGTAAGTGAGCTACGCCAGCTTCTGGCCGCGTTCAGTTCGTTGACGAATTCAGGCTGTAGATCGATGCCTAGCGCCTGCCAGGTGAGGTTGATGGCGCGACGAGCAAAAGCAATGTTATTACGTGGCTCTATGCGATCCAGGTCCTCAAAGAAGAATCCACAGCTGGTGAAGCTGCACTGTGTATAGTATTGTGCCTCGAGCAGGAGCAGTGTACGCTGTTCCATCAAGGGATCGGCCGGTGGGCCAGCATGCTTGCCCTGGCTCGCCCAGAAGCTCTCAGGCGTTTCCCAGCCATTGCGCACGGGCAGGTAAGCGTCGCGGGCCGCCCAGGGATCGGCAAGCGTTTCGGAGGCGTATTGCTCGAAAAGCCGGCCAGTGCGTCCTGCCAGGCGATTCAGGGCCGCGCGCAGTTTCCCTTTCCAGCTGCTGTCGCCCTCGGTGCATTCGCAGCCTGTATCCCAGCGCGCTACACCATGGCTGCAGCTCCAGGCGCTTGGTACGCGCAGCTCAACCTCTTTTGTCGCCGGGTACATACGCATGTAGCGTTCCAGCGTGCAGACCTCGAAGCCATAGGATGGCGCGCCAGTATGCACAAGATGCTCCAGAAATTTATCGCGCCAGGGTTTGTGATGTCCGTAGAGCTCGCCATCCGTGGCGATCAGAATCAACTGCGCCTCTCCGTTCTGGCGTTTGCTCTGCACCAGGTTATCTGGAAGATAGCTGGCCGCGAAGAGGTCGGCATTGCTGGTGGTATCCCAGTCGAATGAGACGCCGCCGGACAGGGGCGCATTGTAGAAGAAGACGGTGATGCTGCGCCCATCCGCCAGGCGCACGATATAAGGCTCGCTGGGATCGATGGGCGCGGCAGCCTGCCAGGGGGCCAGCACAGTATAGCGGACGCCGTATTGCGCCAGCAGGTCGAGCGTTTCGATGTCTACGGCCGTTTCCGCCAGCCACATGCCGCTAGCATTATGCCCATAACGATGACGAAAGTCACTCAGGCCCCATGCGATTTGCGTGCGCTTATCACGCGTGCTGGCCAGTGGTAAAATGGTATGATTGTAGGCCTGCGCCATGGCATTGCCGACGCCATAACGGGCTATGTGATGCTGGTCGGCATCGATGATGCGGCGGTACACATCGGGATGGGCATCTTCCAGCCACGCGGCCAGCGTGGGGCCAAGGTCATAGTTGATTTCATCAAAATTGCCGGCCTCGGCATTGGGGCGATAACATTCGGCGGTAATCTTCTCGTTGAAGTTGGCGTAAGGAGTGGCCCCGGGTTCGACAGGAAGCAATTCGGTAAATGGGTCCTCGCGCGGAGGCTGATAAAAATGCCCATGCAGACACAGGTATGCAGGGCCAGGTTTTGATCCCTCGCCAGGATCAGCAGTGTTCTTTTGATCGAGCATAGAATCTAATCACCTTTACTGGCAAAGCAAACAGTAAAATCAGCACTGTCACTACCAGAACGACACACTAATTCCTCTCTACTTACTGTAACGGTCTAAGCATAGTATTCCGTTCCAACGCAAGGTAATTTAAATCACGACCATCACATACAATCATTATATCTCATCAAGTACAAGTTGTGATAAAGCCCCCTCTGAGGGGGCTTTATCACAACTTGTACTTATAGCTATTACGCGCTCAATTCCTGTCTTGTCCCTGTGCCGGCCTGGGCGCTGAGCAGGAATTCCTCGTAGGCTTCGCGCAGCTTGGGGTAGCGCAATAGGAAGAAGCCGGCGTACTCCTGCGTGAGCGGGCGAGGTTGACGCAGGAGGCGCATATTCACTTCCTTGAGCAGGCGATTCCCTTTTTTGCCATTGCAGGCCTTGCAGCAGGCTACCAGGTTTTCCCAGCTCGTTGGGCCGCCGCGCGAGCGCGGGATGATGTGATCGAGCGTCAGGTCGCGGCTGCGCTTGCCACAGTACTGGCAGGTCTCGTCATCACGCAGCAGAATATTCGACCGTGTGGGCTGCAGCGCAACGCGTGGTACGCGCACATTGGCGAGCAACTGCACGATAACGGGTCGTTCCAGCTCAAGACGCCGGGCCTGAATGCTCTCCTCGATCAACTGGCGCACGCTATCATCGACGAACGTGACTTTCTGCTTCGACAGCAGCACGATCAGGCGGCGCTCAGGAATGACGGATAGAGGTTGGAGTGAGGAATTCAATACAAGAACTGCCATGAAATGGTTTCCCTTCCTCTCTGTCAGAGCCGATAGCGAGAGCAGACAGCGAGGAAGAAGCGTGAGGTGCGGACAGGGGAAAGGGAGCGACTCCCGATCCCTCAGCTTCTACCGCCGCCTGCGACGACGACTGGGCGGATAGGGACGGAGGCGACTTGCACGTCCAGGTAGATTTGGCCCGGCGGGTTGTCCTCTGCCTGCCCATTGGTCGGGTTGTTCCCAGTGGGAATCTGGACAGGGAGTGGTCAGACTGCGGCATCCACTTAAGTCGGATGCCTGTAGCTGAAGTGCCCGCATCAATGTCTCCTCTGAATACCTGTGAATAATGTCAGTGCGTATGTGCCATCCTGGTCGGGGTGAGAGGACTTGAACCTCCGACCTCAGCGTCCCGAACGCTGCGCGCTAGCCGACTGCGCTACACCCCGGTTTTTACGATCCGTACAAATGGACTCTATCGCCCTATCCTACAATGAACCGCATTACAAACATGTGTGAGTGCCCAGTTTTGCTCAGTTCGCCTATGAGCGTAGTCTTCAGGCGTTTCTAAGCGCATCTGCGACACTTCCCCTGTTTCATCCCTAGTATAGCATACGCAGGCAAGATTTGACAATAGGAATTTTCAGCAAGACAGGGCTATTTAAAAGTCCTAAAAGGAAGAAAAGTAGGTCATTCCTTGCTAGAATGAGGGAAATCTCATCAACTCAGAAAGCGAGGAATGACTGGCATGAACTATATCACGTTGGCAGAAGCGATGGAACAGATCGG
>DATGLD010000052.1:0-53765 GCA_035294305.1 Ktedonobacteraceae bacterium
ATGAAGGTGAATGGAAGCATATGTCAGAAGAAGTACCTCGCAGATGGTTTTTGGGGGGAAAATCTTTCCCTCTATTATTTTCTACGAAGACGGGTTGCAAACTCAGCACGCAAAGTGCGGAAGAGCCAACATTCGGGATGGCATCCCTTCAGGTTGCCGGAATACCACCTCTGAAGATACATTTTCCACTCTGCCAGACCCAATCCTTTTGATGTGATTTTTTGCCCATTGGCATGTTCGTACAAGAGGCGTTTTTGCTCTGACTTTGTACTATTGCGGGCGCGATCACGTCTTCAATCAGTTCTAAATAGACACTTCGTTCATGTGATTCGCCAAAGGAAGGAGGTGGCCTGTGAATCAGCAACGGCAATTACCGCGGGAAACAATGCGAAAACAGTTCCAATTCAACAGGTTCAACATAAAGGAGCAGAGAGCTTGAAGCGACCTTTCGAAGACGATTTTGAAGAAGAAACCGTCACTTTTGTAAAAATGAAGCCGGATGCCAGGGAACGCTACCTTTTACGTAAAGCCAGCCACGTCAAACCAACGAAGAAAACCAGTTACGAAGGCAGTTCACAGGTGCAACGCTGGCTAAAGGAGCAGGCATACGACTTCGAGCCGGAAGTTGAGCAGCAACAGCAATCGTCATTTCAACCAGCATTTCTGGCCGGACGGCGGGATGCCCCCTGGATACTCTCGTCACTCACGCCACTGTATGACCAGAAACTCATCACGGACATTGTGCATGAAGTCAGCAGCGGCAAGGAAGCGACGGTGTTCTGCTGTGTAGCTCATCCCAATACCAGCAAGGAATTTCTGGCTGCCAAAATTTACCGTCCGCGTATGTTCCGCGCCCTGCGTAACGATGCGGTCTACCGCTATAGCCGTGTCCAGCGCGACGAGCAGGGGCAGGCCGAACACGGCAACAGTCGCCGTGGAAGCGCTGCCACGCGCAAGACCGAACGGGGGCGAGCTGCGCAGGTGGCATCCTGGATCGAGTACGAGTACCTGACCCAGCGCCTCATCTATGAGCATGGCGGAGATGTTCCACAGCCATTTGCGCACGCCGGTAACGCCATTCTGAGGTCGATCCCTATCACAACTCGGATGTGTATTCATTGCTCGCACGAGATGTGGAGCGCACCTGCCAGTACTTTGCCCGTTACGGTCTGAAGTCCGACGCGCACGAACTCGCACGCGATATATGGACGCGCCACATGGGGCCAATTCCCCAGTTCGTCTGAGGGGCAGGCATACTGTGCCCAGAGCCGGTGAGGAGTTTTACCGGGCAAAATCGGCAATCCGAGAACTCTTCACCCAGGCTTTCCTCACGCCAGGCCTTTAGATTCATCCCACGAAACAGAGGCGACCAGCACGATCAGCGCAAGCACGCCGGCGATATCGGCAGTATCGCGGAAAAGCAACTGATTGGCGGCGGACACGTAATCTTGCAGCATGAACATCAGGTAGTCGGTAGTGAACAAGAAGAATGCGCCGCTCATCAACAGGCTGAAGCGCGTGGGCTGGCTGGTATACGCCCAGAAGTAGCCACACAGAATCAGGAGACAGACGCTCACCCGTGCGAAGCCGAGCAATGCGCGTGCCGTAATCACTATTGGCGGCAGTGTGGGGGACAGCAGCAGTAGTATCAAAAGTAGGGCGAAGGACACGATGTTCAAATTCATCAGACTGCGCAGGTAGCTATCCGAACTTTGTGCCAGGCTGAGCAAAATAAATAAAAAACCAATCGTCTGCCCGATGTATAAGAACCAATCAGTTTGCAAGTGTACCACCGTAATATAGTTGGCGGTGTAATCGGCCGCGGCGGAGATACACACAAGCAGCATCGACAACCCTAGAATAAACAGGCGGTATTGGCGAAAGCGCGCGTAAATATCAAACGAACGCACCGAGATGAACAACGATACCAGGCACAGCGAGACATCCAGCAGGTTGGGTATCACATTGTTATTCATAATAAAGCCGCTTCTCCTTCCAGGTGCTTCGCTCCACTGAGAATGAACTGCCCTCGCCATATCATTCTTAGCGCAGCGAAGAATATCACTACATGTCATTCCTGATTTACTATCCGCATAGGGGCCGCCGGGCACTATGCTAGAATCCCTCAACGCGCGCGCCCTGGGGAGTGTATAGTTCTATATACTGCAAGGACAATAATATCTGTAGCGCCTTGTACGCTTCCTGCATCGTTATGGCGGCATCAGTGCAAATCTCGGTAATGGATTTATGGCCATCTATTGCATCATAAAAACGCCGGGCTAATCTATCTGAGATCACGACAGGGCTGGCAAAAGGATTGCTCGAAAGCATCAGGCGCGCATCCTGTTTTTTATGCGGGATGAGATCGGCCAGCACCGGTATTGTGCCTGATGAAGACGACTCCTGGGCCGGCGTTACGTTCCCGGGATTGTATGTACTGGCGCTGAGAAGGCCGTGTCCTTCGGCAACCGCGATAGCTTGTTCGAGAATAATGCTCATCGTTGAGACAAGTTCGCGCTGTGGATAGTGCATCATAAATAACAACGCCAACACCACCATTTCAGCCTGCATGCCGGGAGGATGCCCTTGCTGCCCAGGCCGCGTGTCCATATTCCTGCTACTGAAGCAGCAAACGCAAAAATGCAGTCCATAGCGCTTCAATAATGATGCCAGGTATTGAGGAAATACCTGCTCCACCGGCTGCGCGAAAGAGGCATCTGCTCCCCTCGCCATTTGTTCGACAGTCGGAGCGACCTTTTCGCCGATAATATGCACCGGTTGCGAAGGGTCGCGGTAGGCCATTGCTCGCAATTGAGCTGGAGATCGAGCGAATCGTGGATTCTCGCATGTCCAGAACTGGGCAATTGACACGTCGAAGCTTTGAGTGACTACGGAACCTAACCATTGAAACATTTGCTCAGGCGCGTGCATGTTTTCAATCACCTGCCGCAGTTGCGTCAGGATGGTCAGGCGGTACCCTCGAATATTCTGTGGAAAGAAGGTCTCGTCAGCCCTTGCCATCATCCTGAAGTCCTCCTTTAAATAAACTGCCCGGTGTATGCACTCCTTACTCGACGTATTAAACCTTTTAAAGAATAGCAGACAAAACGAGTCTCATCAATACTTATAGGAATAACGTACTAGAGCATTACCGAGGTGACACAGAAAGCGGTATACTACCCAGCAATGGGTATCGTATGCGCTTATGAGGTTGATTTGTAATTGGATGGACCACGTTAGGGGAGGTACTATTGCGATGGCAACGACGAATATTTCTACCGTTCCGGGGTTTAGGCCAGATATTGAGGCGGGTACTGAGACACGCCAACTTGAGCCGGGTATCGAGACACGTGGTATTGTACGCATACCCGCGAGCGAGCGCGCCCACTTTCGTATCTTCGATAACTTTACGATGTGGCTCTCAGCTAACCTGGTCATCTCTACTGTTGCGCTGGGCGCGATTGCTAATAGTGTATTTGCGCTTGGCTTTTGGGACAGCGCCGTAGCGATTATTCTTTTTAACCTTCTCGGTGCCCTGCCGGTGGCCTTCCTGTCGACTCTAGGGCCCAAACTCGGCCTGCGCCAGATGACGATTTCCCGCTTCTCATTCGGCTGGCTTGGTGCCATGATCATGGTTATCTTTAATGTCGCCGCCTGCACCGGCTGGTCCACAGTGAATGTGATTGTCGGTGGCCAGCTGGTCCAGGCCCTGAGTAATGGGGCGATTCCACAACCGGTGGGTGTGCTGGGCATTTGCATCCTGACGACGATAGCCAGTATCTATGGCTATAAGTACATTCACCGCTACGAACGCTATGCCTGGATTCCTATGGCCATCATTTTCTTCATCCTGGTGGCAGTATCCGCACCCAAATTTATCATTCCACCTACTCCTGCATTGAGCGTAGCCGAACTTGCCTCCTTCGTTTCTTTTGGCGGTGCCATCTTTGGCTTTGCGGTCGGCTGGAGTTCCTACGCTTCCGATTATTCCGTCTACCAGCCTGAAAATACCCCTGCGCGCCGTGTTTTTCTCTTCACCTATCTGGGTGTGGTCCTGCCCTGCATTGTCTTAGAAATCGTCGGTATGGCCCTTGCTTTCGCCTTCATGAATCAGCAGGGGGGAGGATTGTTAGCTGCAGCCGCTAAACCATTGGGTGGTTTTGGTACTTTCCTGGTCTTGTTGGTGGCCCTCAGTGTTGTCGCTAACAATATCCCCAACGACTATAGCCTCAGCCTGTCGATGCAGGTGCTTGGGAAACCTTTCCAGCGTATCAACCGCTCGGTCTGGGCCTTGATTGCTGCCGTCATTTACGTGCTCATTGCCGTGGGCGTGGGCGGTAACTTTAATGAGACGCTTTCCAACTTCCTGGATATCATCGCTTACTGGCTGGGTCCCTGGTCGATCATCCTGATCCTGGAACACTTCGTCTTCCGCCATGGAAACTACAATATCGAGGATTGGAATAACCGCCGCAAGCTGCCGGTTGGCTGGGCGGCGGTGATCTCTTTCCTGATCGGCGTAGGAGGAGTGCTACTTGGAGCGGCGCAGCTGTATTATGTCGGACCTATTGCCAGGTTATTCAATCCACCATACGGCATGGACATTGGCTTCGAGCTTGGCGTCATCTTTACCGCTCTCGCCTACCTGGTGCTGCGCCGTATCGAGCTATCGATATCGAGGCGCTAAGGGCCCTTTCAACTCCATCGCGTGAGACTCGCACAATCATCAAGTTGAACAAGCAAGAGCAACAAAACAATCCGAGCGGCCTGGGCGATGTCCTTCTAAGCGCAGCGAAGAAGGACATCGCGCGAGCTAGTTCTTCATGGCATGGTGCCCTGGAAACTGTGATATAACAGAGTGAGAGCCGTGCTATCCGTTTCTGTTATATTGCAGTTCCACAGCTACAAAAGGAGTACCGGATGATTAAGCCATACACTGCCGTCGGACTCATCCCCACTGTGCGCGGCATTCGCACCCGCGCTGATATCAAACGTAACCTGGAACACCTCTCGCACCTGGTCAAAGCGGCTTCCTGGCTCTCTAGCCTTGACCTGCCTGTGCGTCTCATCGCTTTTCCCGAAGGAGCGCTACAGGGGTTTAACGATGAGGTACTTGATCTCGATCATGTCCAATTTGCCAGGGAGGGCGCTATAGATATTCCTGGCGAAGAGACGGATTTCCTGGGCGGTATTGCTAAACAATACAATGCGTTCATCATGGCGCAGGCCAAAGCGCGTCACCCGGAAATACCAGATCGTTTTTTCAATGTCGGTTTCATCATCGACCCGCGGGGTGAGGTCATCCTCAAGCACTACAAAGTCTCCCCGCTGTTCCCCGTCGAACACTCAGTCTGCCCGCATGATATCTGGGACTGGTGGGTTGAGCGCTACGGGAGGAACCTGGACGCGTTCTGGCCGGTGGTGGATACTGAAATCGGGCGCCTGGGCATCATGATGGCCAATGAGGGATCGTATCCTGAAAACGCCAGGGCGCTTGCTATGAACGGGGCCGAAGTGGTCTACCGCGCATCCTATCCTCACCCTGCTACCGGCAACGAAATATTTGAAATCCAGAGCCGCGCACGTGCCCTGGATAATAACATGTACATTGTCGCCCCCAACATGGGTACGTACTATCTCTTCCCCGAGGAGGATACGCCCATTGATACGTTTGGTGGCCGCTCGTTCATCATCAACTACAAGGGGCAGATTGTCGGCAAACAGGAATATGGCGCCGGCTCAACCTACGTCGGCGGGGTTATTGATATCGAAGCCCTGCGTGATCACCGCGCTCGCGCTCAATGGGATAACTGGATGAAAGACTTGCGCACCGAACTCTACCAGATGCTCTACGAGCGGCCCATTTATCCCAAAAACCTGTACCTCAATCGCGAGCCGATGAAGCATGCGGAGTACCGCGAACAGGTCATCCAACGGCAGATTGACCTGATGCACGAACGTGGCATCTGGGTCAAACCGGAGCGATAAGAATACAGGGCGCTTTCCGACTATTCCACCGAAAAGAGGCCAGGATCATCCATAGCCCTGGCCTCTCTCCATTATCCATATACCCTACGACCCCAGCCCCATACTGGCATACCCTCCCGTCATCCCAGCACCGTTATTGAAGAACATTGCCTGCTCCACCACCACCGGCGCCGTTGCATACACTGCCATCCCGACCATGGTATTCACTCCCACCTCATTCGCCAGAGTAATAGTCATCCTTGAATGAGCGGCCAGCGTATATGTCTTTACGATTGGCTGGCCCGCTGCCGTGTAATAGACGACCTGCATGATGGCCGCCGACGCATTAGGATTGGCTATGGCGAGCGCTTCCATATGCCCGCTGCCGGTATCGCCGCGCGCAATATACCAGCTTGTGTGAGCATTTGTGCTGCCCATGGAGGTGGTGCTGCCAGAGAGCGAGCCCAGGTAGTTGAAGAAAGTTTGCCGCTCGGCAATGATAGGCACATTTGCCGTGATGGTCGTGGCATGCAGTAGCGAGCCGAGAGCGCTATTGACATTGACCTCTATGCGGCTCTGAGCGGGCACGACGACGTTTGAAGTAATCACACGCCCATCCGCTGTCAGGTAGTGAATCTGCGCGCTGGCAACACTCCGTGCCGGATTTGCCAGCACCAGGCGTTCGATAAAGCCTGGATTGGTGTCGCCCTCACCGAAGTACCAACTCTTTTGTGGCGCGCTAGCCCCGACGGTTGCGCTGCCGCCGCGCATCTTGCTGGCAACCAGGTATTCGTCTCGCTCAACGAGCAGGGGCGTGCTGGCGCTGATGATCATCCCGAACTGTTGATTGCTGAAAGCGCTGTTGAGGACAATGGTGGATCGAGCGCGCGCCGGGACCATATATACCTTGCTCTGCGAGGGTATATGCGCGTTCGGCAGCGTAGTCACCGTAAGTTTCGCGGGCTGCGTTGAAGGATTCATGACCGAGAGCAACGTATTCCAACCGTAGGTTGTGTTGGCTTCGGCAAAGTACCAGTTGCTAGACAGGGTGGATGACCCCATGCTGTCGGTCGCCGCAACAAAGCCCCCTTTCTGTGTATACATCGTGCGCTCGGCTACGAAAGGTATGCTGCCCTGCACGATCATGCTTACCGATTTATTCGTGCCTGCCTGCTGGTTGATATTCAGCACCTGCACAGACTGCGCCGGGATGCTATAGGTATTTACCCGACCGGCGCTATCTGAATACAGGTAGGTGATCGTAATGGTGGCCTGCGTGGCCGACGGATTGGTCAGCGTCAAGTATTCACTTGTGCCGCTGCCAGTGTAGCCCTCGGCGAAGTAGTAGACCCTCGGCAGGCTGGGTACGATGGCGACCTCCATCCTGAGCGGTGTGGCGCCTTGCGAAGCAAACGAGACGCCCTGTTGTTGGCAATCCAGCACCAGCGAGTAATTTCCGGCCAGCACAGGCGTGTGCAGGATGAGCGGGATGGAGACTGTTTCGCCAGGGGAAACATCGTTGGGCAGTATGCCTGCCTGCCAGAGAGCATCGCCCGGCGCGGGACTTACCACGTGTCCGTTACTGTCCAGCCATGTGTAGCCAAGCGTCACGCTATTGCTGCCGGACGCGGGCCAGGTCAACGCGCCCGTATTCTGGACGCTGACCTGCGCCTGTATCGCCGCGCCAGGAGTCAGGGTCGAGGGAAGCGATAGCGGGCTGAACTTCTCGCCATAGAGGGCCACAGATACCGTATCATTCTTCACCTGCGCACCGTTTTGCGAAAAGGGCATAGAATCCTGGATCATGTCCCATTGCAGCGTATAGGTCGCGGCCTGCGCGGGAGCCTGCACAGGTACAGTTAACGACACGCTGGCATTGGCAGCCACATCCTGGGGCAAGCTCGCCGGAGTCCCGGTGGCGATCACCTGGTTCTGTGCGTTAAGCCAGCGATAGATCACCTGTACCGCGTCCGAGCCGGACGCGCTCCAGGTGAAGTTGCTGGTGTTCTTGAGGGTGATATTTACCGTATTCGTAGCGCCGGGCAGCATAGCGGATGGCGTGCCATCGTTGGTGACGGAAAAACCGTAGGTCTTCGCCGGTGGTGGAGGGGATTGTACCGAGACGGGAACGAATTCTACACCGTCGGCGGCCAGTTGTGCGCCATTTTCACCCGTTGCGTTGCTGAGGACAACCCGGCCATTCGTGGCTGTTGAGAAGTAGTACGTACCCAGGCCGATCCACTGCGGCCCCGTATTCTCCCAGCTATATGGCCCTTGAAACGAGCCGATGTGTGATTCATCGACATACACTGTCGCAGTCACCTGCGCCCCCGGATGGTTAGGATCGGCGCTATAGATGGTATAAGGCGCCCAGCTGCTGCTCGCGTAGTTATCATCGACGAACACGCCCACTTCGTAGTAGCCGCCGGCGGGCAGCTGGGGCTGCCACGTGGCCGTGGCTGTGGCGGAGCCGCTCGTAGTTGGTGTCCAATGCAGGTCTCCCGCGATGTCGGAGTTAGATGTTGCCACATTCCAGGTACCTGTGCTGCTCCAACCCGCCTGGCCATCATCAACTAGCGTGGCGCCAGGATAGACGGAACTGCCGTTGGCGCTGAGGTCGGGGATGGTATTGTTCGTGCCTGGATTGCTAACCCACAGGTAGTTGTCCGGCACGACGTTGGGGTCGGGATAGTTGCCGCTCCAGCCAAAGGGATCGGTCGCGCTCCAGGTGCCAGCATAGTAGGTCGCCATATGCAGGTGCGGACCTGTGGACGAGCCTGTCGTACCACTCGTGCCGATCTGCCACTGTGTCCCCACCTGTTCTCCAGTGTGTACCAGAATGGCGCTCAGGTGTCCATAGGCGGTATAGTAGCCATTACCATGATCGATGGCTACCCATAAGCCCAGCGAACTATTATGATCGAGCGGGTTATACCAACCCGCCCGTATGACCGTGCCCGCCGCTGCGCTCAGCACCGGCTCAAATCGCATATTCAGGTCATAGCCGTTATGTCCATCATAGCAATTGACGCCCCCTGTACAGGAACCAATGGACACGTGTGTCCATTTCGCCCCATCATAGCGTACAAAGATGCCGTCATTGGAATACCACGGCTGATCGTGGTCGACAAACGAAACGGTGCGCTGCGCGATACTCTGGCTCCCATAATAAGGCCGGTGCAGGAAAGGCGTGGGCACATTATCGTATTTCTGGATGGCTTTTGTCTGACGGGCGGCCGCAGGAGCCGCCCCTACGTGACTGTGTTCTGCCGCGGCAAAGGTGATGATGGTTCCCCCCAGAATGCTCGTTACGATGACGAGCAGGATGAGGAGATGCGCGAAGAGGCGCCCTTTATGTTCGCATGGTAGTAAGATAGCTACGAAACGTTCTAATCGATGTCTCATGTGTTTTGTTCCTGATAAAAAGTGGTCTTGCTGGCCTGTTTGTGGTTGACCGGGGGCCGATAAATCGGGGCCTACGCCATGGCTACGACATGCGGAATTGCTGGGGAAAGTGGCGTTACGGATGGCCGCGAGCCATAGACGGCAACGCTGGCCGACCAGTAGCGCGGCGTACCCCCAATAACACGGTTGAGCGGATTGAAGGCGGTAAAGGTAATCCTTGCTCCATTCGCGCTCCACTGCGGATTGGCGTTTATCTGCATGCCGGTCTGAGCGGGAGCGGCGACGATCCAGGAGCGGCCGGTGCCCACATCAACGACCGCGATTGCGCTCTGCAGAGACTGCGCGGAGAGATCGGCCTGGCGACTGCCGTAGTTCGTGCGCTGTACATAGGCTATCGCGCGACTATCGGGTGACCAGACGGGGGCGAAGCCGTGCCCTCCATCGATTTCAGCCAGGTAACGTCGCGCTCCACTGCTACTATTCATGATCCAGAGGCCCGCCGGTAAGAATGGCGTGGGGCTATCGGAGAGCAATTCATAGGCGATGGTTTTGCCATCGGGCGACCAGGTGAAGAATCCGGCGATGGATTGCGCTCCTGCCGGAATATGGAACAGGTGTGTTACCTGGCCGCCATCGCTGCGCATCATCCAGGTGTCGCTACCCATAGCCATTCCGCTGGAGGTCGAATAGAGAATGTGACTGCCATCGGGCGAGGCGGCAGCGTCAACCAGGTAGGCGGATGGCATATGAATATCGATATTTCTATGGACGCCCGTCGCCGCATCTACTATCCACAGGCCGGGGTTCCAACTGCCGCCATCCAGGGGCGCATCCGGCCCGAGCGGCAGCATGGGACGATACAAGAACATATGGCTGTGGGCACCGGGAATCCAGTGTAGGAAATTACCCATAACATATCTGGGGTTCAGATTGAGTGTCATACGCTGCGTATCGAATACCCATACCTGCTCGCCATGGTCTTGTGTGCCATCGATGGCCAGGTAGCGACCATCGGGCGAAAGCTGCATGGACAACACGCTGTCACTTTCCGCGAGTCCAAAGCCGTTTCCGAACTGCGCAACCGGGCGCGGCTCGCCAAGTGGCTGGCCGCTGGTTCCTTTGGGCGCGCGCGCCAGCACGAATCCACTTGCTGCCTTGAGCGTATAGTATACGTAAGATGTGGCAGCAGAACTTGCTGCGCGCGTCGAAACGCTGCTGTCTGATCCCACGGCATGATGTCCCTGTGGCCGCGTGGCATGCGGATTTCTACCGGCATAAAATATTCCTGCTGCCGCTGCCAGTAACAACAGGAGCAGCGCCACATTCAGGTTCTGCCTCCATTGCCCTGGAGTCCCATGTCGCATAATATCTCTCCTTCTTCTTTCCACAACCTGAGTATGTAGATATTTGTAGCTATCCATATATGTTTATCGGTCAATGATGGAATAAAATGAATAATACTGGCACAATATGGATGGAGGGGTGATAGACAGGAACAGGGCGCACCCTTGTTTTTCTGCTACGAGCCCTTGTCTATAGCAGTTTTCTCGCAATCTTCATGGCAAGAGGGCGATACACGTACTCATAATTGCCGGGGAAGCGCACAACTCTGCCGCCCCAGCCACTCTTGAAGCGATAGACCCCCGCCATCGCCTCGTTTTCATCGTCGGTTTCGGGGATGCCCCAGAAGTCATAGCAGGTTGCTCCCTGGCTTCTGGCCCAGCGAATGGCCTCCCATTGCAATAGGTAGTTGGGCATGAGATTGCGCTGCTCATTGCTCGACGCGCCGTACAGGTAGATAGCCTGCCTGCCCATCAATCCGACGAAAATACCCGCCAGCAGTTGTCCATCATACTCGGCCAGCAGCAGGCGCCCCTGATTGCGCGGAGCGAAGATGTTCCAGGCGGTGAGGTAATAGTCAAGGGTGTGAATACCGAAATCGTCACGCTGGCCTGTAAGCTCTAATAAGTGGTACCAGTTGCGTACATCCTCGTCTGCCTGTGCGACTCTTATCTGCACACCCTTGCGCTGTGCCAGGCGCAGGTTGTAGCGCCACTTCTCTTTCATGTGCGCAAGCAGGCTCTCCTCGCCTGGTGTTATGTCCAGCAGGATAGTGCGGGCAGGCTGTATCGCTGGCACTTTACGAAAGCCGCTGTCCCTACAGGCCGGGTCAGGGATTCTCCGCTGCGGTGGGAAAAATTCGTCCGTGTGCTCTCCATCGACCTCAAATGGCAGTTCCACTTGCAGCGCGACTGCCCCCTGTCCTTTCAGGTAGCTATGCAGTTCGGAGAGCAGGATTTGATAGCTGGGAGATGACCGGTCGCCTATGGGTCCCCTGGGAATGTAAGCGAGATGACCGGCCCGCAAAGGAACTCCGGGCGCTGTACGCCGCAGAACCAGGGCCGCCGCTGTTATAGTTTGCTGTTCGCTATCAAAAAGTGCCAGGCGCAGGGGATGCCAGCCGAATCTTGCCTTCAGTTCTCCCCAACCCCAGCTTTGCAACAGGTTGCCCGCAGGTTGTCCGGCGATAAAGCTATCCCATTGCTCCTGCCGGTTGCCTGAGAGGGCCGATAATGTGTAACGATGCAAGACCTTGTGAACTCCCGGGTTTCTTCATTTTCATTATCCATTATCGCATGCCCCGGCAATCATCTGTGGTTCGCTGTAGGAGGATAATTTCCGGTCACGATTGCATAGCCTGGAGCCGCGAACGCGAAATCCCATTGCGGGTTCTTCCCCGGACAACCCGGCAGACTTACCTGATTTGAGGTGATCGATTCCCAGCCGTAGTTACCGGTGCCGGTCGATCCTGAGTCGTTAAAATCCTGACATCCTATATCGTACAGGTACAGCAGGTGTGAGCGGGCAGCTGGAGGCGCATTTACGTTTACATGAGTGCCCTGCATATTATACGATAGCTTGAGGTTCGATGGTATCCTGGAATCCACGTTAATCGGTTTTGACGGCCAATGGCCGGCGAAAGGGCCAGTGATGGAAGTGTAGAATGGAAAGCTGTTAGTGGCATTTTTTGTATAGAAATCTGTATAGGATGTCAACGTCACATCACCACTTGCTGTAAGAGGCAGGTATTTATTAGAAGTCAATGTCTGTCCTGGTTTCAACTCAATTGCATTTGAATTGTATGGACAACTATGATCAGTTGTAATCATGATTTTATAATAGGGAGCTTCGCCACCGGTCATGTTGACGTTGTATGAGTAGCCACATGCGCTGTTCATAAAGGGTTCGCCTACATAATAAGGGTTGTTGCTATTGTTGGTCAGCGAGACATCGACGGCCAGCATTTCGCTGAGGAAGTATGGGCCAGGAGTAAGATACAGCGACAGCTCGAGACCGCCTGCCGAGGATTGAGCGACGAGTACGCTGCCACCCGAATCGCCACCTGATTCCGATTGTGGCCGGTGGGAGAAGAGCAGCACGGCCGCGCCGACAAGCGCCCCGAGTACGAGGACAGCTGCCAGGCTATTGAGCAGCCTGAAAACCCCGGCGTTCCCATTTCTTGGTGGTGGGGCGTAGGGACCAGGAGCGGAACTTGCGGAGCGCCTATCAATCCCCTTGCGTCCGGGGTGGGGGCGTATCTCTCCAGGAGTATCCTTCCCCATCGCTGGCAATGATGGCTGCGCCGGTAATATATTCCCTTCTACCAGGGGTTCCTCATCTGCCACACTCACTTCTACAAGATTTGCGGGTGCGCTTAACAGGCGTTCTCGCACGCGCGCCAGAAGCTGCTCCTGTTCACCGCTTGTCAGTGGTGCGGATTGGACAAAGGCATGTAGGAGCAGGGCCAGGAGTTCTTGCTGTTGAGGAGCCACCTCTTCGGGGATGCTGTCGTCAAAAGGTTTCATCGCTTACCTCCTTTTTCCTGCTGTTCATAACCGGCGCGCAGCTTGAGCAGGGTACGCGCCAGGAGCTTCCGCACAGTACCGTCCGGCTTCTCGAGGATTTGCGCGATTTCGACAAGGCGCAGGCCGTTGCCGTAACGCAGGCGAATCAATTGTTGCTCAAGTGGAGAAAGCCGCTCAAGCGCGCGGTAGAGATGCTCATACTGCTCTCGCCGGATAGCGCGTTGTTCGGGCGCCGGGTCATTGTCCTCCATTTCCTGCGCCAGTTCCAGAGGAAGCATGGAAAGCACGCTCGCGTGCCGGTAGTAGTCTATCACCTTATTTCTCGCCACTCGCCGCAGCCAGGCCAGTTGTTGCTCATCGTTGAGGTGCGCGAGCCGCCCGTCATTGAGCGCCGCAACGAAGACTTCAAGTAGCAGGTCTTCGGCGTCCTGCTGGCTGAAGACCTGCGAATACACATACGACAACAGCATTGAGGCATGACGATCATAGAGCGCTCGCACAGGATAATCCATGCTTGTCTGCTCGGAAGCTCCCTGTCCCTCATCGGCATTCAATTGTCGCATATATATCCTCGATAGTATTTCGATTTCATACTATACATCGTATAAAGAGCGAAAACGTGGCAACATATCTCGTAACTCTACATTCCCTATTGGCGCATATGATACAATACCACTGGACATAACAAACAGGTTGATCGTGTAGCAGCATGGGTATCACTGGAGTGTGCGGAGTGATCGAGCACGCCGTGGCTCCTACATTGTAAGCTGCTCGCTCTCAACCAGATGGAGGCAACCCGTGAAAATTGTGATATTGGGATGTGGACGTGTGGGCGCGGCCCTCGCGACGATGATGGATAGGGCCGGTCATGACGTATCGGTGATTGATTATAGTAGCGATTCTTTTCAACGCTTAAGCCCCGATTTCTCCGGCGAGACGTATGTGGGCAACGGCGTGGATGAGGAGGTGCTGATCAGGGCCGGCATTAAGGAGGCCGATGCTTTTGCCGCAGTCACCAATGGCGATAATCGTAACATTATGGCCAGCCAGATTGCCAGGGAGATCTTCAAAGTCAAGAAGGTCGTCTGCCGTATCTACGATCCACTACGTGAGGAAATCTATCAAGAACTGGGCCTTGAGACGATCTGTCCCACGAAGGTGGGGGCGCGGCTCATTTTTGAGGCCATCGAAAGAAAATAACCATGCTCTACGGCAAAAGCCGGGGCTTCTCATAAGTTTAGCCCGCGGTTTTAGGCCGCGACCGGATAAAAATAGAGGGAAGCGATGTATATTATTATTGGAGGCGGTGGCGACGTTGGCTACTACCTCACTAAAGGTTTGCTCAACCACGGACATGAAGTGCTGCTGCTCGAGAAAAACGCCACCCGTTTTTCAGCCCTGAACGAAGAGTTAGGCCAGGCAGTGGTACGAGGCGATGCCTGCGAAGCCAGGACAATGGAGGAAGTTGGGGCTAGCCGCGCGGATGTGGTCATTGCCGTGACAGGTGAAGACGAAGACAACCTGGTGATCTGCCAGGTCGCCAAAAAGCGTTTCAAGGTTGGGCGTACAATTGCGCGCGTAAATAACCCGAAACATGCCGAGATCTTCCAGAAGCTGGGTATCGATATAACCGTCAGCCCGACCAAGTCGATCCTCTCGCTCATTGAAGCCGAACTGCCCACATTCCGCTTCATCCAGTTGATGACGCTCAAAAATGCGGGCCTTGAGATCGTTGAACTGCGTGTTCCGGCGGAATCCCCGGTAGCGGGAAAGGCATTGCGCGAAATCCATTTACCGCGTAGCGGCAATCTCGTATTGATCATTCGTAATAAGCAAAATATTACGCCTACAGCGGATACACAGATTTTGCCCAATGACGATGTTTTCGCGCTCGTCAATCGCGAAGGCGAGGAAGAACTCCGCCGAGTCTTTGGAACGATAGAATAAGCAGGCAAACAGTTCCAGGCGCCTGGAACTGTTTGCCTGCTTATTCTATCGAATCCTCTTTTTCAGGAGGCGACTGGTCCTGTGTGTGGACGTGGCGCAGCAGATCCAGGTGTTCTATTTTACCAGGCGTGGCGAGGCCCTTGATCTGCAACGGCACCTCCTGTATATGTTCTGCGGCGCCGTTATTGCCAGGAATACTATTGAGATGGGCTTTGGCTGTATTCGTTCGCGTATGGACCTCATGCGGGCGGCGTCTAATCCAGGAGGAACGCCTGCGCGCCAGCATAACATCCGCCGGTTCGCCGCGTATGGAGCGATAGAGGCTCACGATCACCACCCAGAAGGCGGCGACGATGGGAGTCGCGAGCAGGGCGCCAAAGGCGCCGAATAATTGGGCGCCGGCTATCAGGGCGAGTATGGAGGCTACCGGATGCAGGCCAACCGCGTGCCCGACGATGCGCGGACCCAGGATGTTGCTTTCGAAGATTTGAATGATCACGAAGTAAATCAAGATTTCATAGGTGCGAGGGAATGGCCCTGGCAAGAGCAGTGAGATCAAGATGGCGGGAATCGAGGCGAGCGCAGGCCCTACCATTGGAATCGTTTCAAATAAGAATGCCAGCACCCCAATGATGAGCGCGAAGTTTTTCAAGCCCAGCATATAGCAGCCTGCTCCTGCCAGGATACCGATGATGGCAGCCAGGGTAAGCTGGCCTCGTATATAATTTCCCACCACGCGGTTGAGCGCATCTTCGAAGAGGAGAACGTGATTCATTGAGGGTTTGGGCACAATACTAATAATACTATTGCGTATGCGCTTGCCATCGAGGACCAGGTAAAAACTTACTACAACGACCACCAGAACATTGATGATGGCGTCGGTGACGACGAAAATGATAGAAACGAGATTGTTGGCGAGCGATGCCGCGAGTGCATTTGCCTGCTGGTTGATCGAGTTAATCGTTGCGTCAATCGTCTGCTGGGGAATCCCCTGCTGGATCAGCCATTTTTGGATGTTAGCGTAGGTAGTTGGCAGGTCTTGCACATAGCCCGGCAGATTCTGGGAGAAGTAATTCACCTGCTGGATAAGTGAGAAGATCAAGGCATAACAGAGGCCAGCTAATATAGCTAGAACGAGCGCATAGACGAGCAGCGCGGCAAGTATTCGTGGTAGATAACGATTGAGGAGGTCCACTAACGGCGTCACTAGAAAAGCGACCGCCATAGCGAGTAAGAGCAGGACAATGGCATGCACAAACAGGCCTAATAAAGACCATGCTGCCCATAGCATTACACCAACGCAGAGAATGCTGATCAGTACATCGCGTACGCGTTCCCAGTTGACACGTTCCATATGGTTCTGCCTCGTATTTAGCAACGTTTGACCTCTCTTGTTATTGTGTCAGGTTTCATCCAAAAGTACAAGATTTTTGTTCGCAAAAGCTCATTCACATCAATAGAAGAGAACGTGTCGCAAGTGACTTTTCAAAGCACGGGCATGAAACTTTTTTCCTTACTACTGCGTCCTCTTGATAGAGGGAGTTGCCTGGCAATCCTCAATGTCCGGGAGGGGTTATCGGATGGTCAGGATGTAATGGCAGGCGCGCAGGTTATACGTTAATTTCCTCTCTTCTCTTCGTCTTCTTATGAAGACGACAACTTTCAAATATTGAGATGGATGCATATGGCTCTGGCGGACAACAGAGCGTTATGCCTGTGACACATTTGAATAACTCCTACCATTGTACGTTGTACAAGGTGGTGTGGCCTGTCCGGTAAAACCATAGGATATTGATTGTAAGATTGATAGCATGAATTTCTTATAAAATGAGGATGTGCCCATGAATGGAACGCCTATATTAACGCAAACACAACTACTTCTGGTCTGGACACTCCTTGGGTTGCTTTTAACCTGGTTGATCGTCTTTGCAGTCCTGGCTTTCCGATCATCGCCAAAAGAAAAAATCGAACCTGACACTATGCCAACTCCATCCAGGTCGTTTCCGGTGGTATCCGCGCCCGCAACGCTTAAGTTGATGAAAACATCACCAAAACCGGTGCGGGCGGCGCTTGCTCCGCCCGTAATGGCGGGGGTCGAAACCTCTCATGAGGGCGGATACTTGCAGGGAGAGGCATAACCTCTCATGGGTAACTATTTCCGCCGGCAGGCGCCGGACGGAAGGTGCCATTCGTATTGATAAAGACAATGTGGGTATCTTGAATGTTGACGATCATATCCGGCTTTCCGTCGCCATTTACATCCTTAAAAGTAAGTGTGACGGGCGTTAGATTCTGCCCATTTCCCATCAACGTCGGACCGTAAAATATCCTGGTTTTCGACGCATCTCCACCTGGTATCTCGATAATAATGATCTGCCGGTTCAGGTTGATCGCGATAAAATGGCTGGGATTCTGCGGCGAGTCATTATGCCCCACTACGGCGTCGGTCTGAAAGGTGCGCGGGCGACCGTAGTGCCAATCATCCTGGGTTACCTGCCACCAGTTTTCCAGTGCGTTGAATGCAACCCATCCAAGTACCATGATGAGCATCGCCAGGCCTACAAACAGTATCCAATGGACACGACGCCCTCGTTCGGCCCGGTCATCGTAGCTCTGGCGGCGCGTGGGTACATCGCCGGTACGTGTCGCGCGCGGCCTGTTAGCCTGAATCGCGGGTATATTCGTTTGTGTCGCGCTGCGGCGCGGCGGAATGTCCGTATAACGCTCCGGTCTGCTATTTCCGGAGCCCTTTTGTGATGGAAAGGGCCGCACATCGGCAAGTCTATGCCCCGTCTCACTATAGACATCCGGTCGGGTCAGGTAGCGGCGCGCGCTGCTGGGCGAACGCGTCGGCCAGGTCTCATCAAACTCATCCTCAAAATCCAGGGCATCATCCGTTACCGGTTCCTGCCGCGCAGGCATTCGCTTGTTGCGCTGTTGCATTCGCATCTGGTCCATAGTGTCACCAACTTCCTGTTGTTTCTAATAACCCGGGCTTCAAAGACTAAAGGTCATTCAAAAGTAGCCTCACATCCAGCCATATAACAGATCATACGCAGTTAGAGGAACGCACGTTCTATATGCTCAGTATACACGCTTCTAGAACAAATTATCAAGGGCTTTTCGTAGCAAAATAGTACTTTTGTTCAAAACGAAAGGACATCATGTCATGAGCTATAATGAGGATTGAGACATTACAAGCATCTATACAGATAGGAGCATGTAGATAATGGTAATTGCGATTACAAACGGCACCCTTATCGATGGGCGTGGTGGTGATCCCCAAAATGGAATGACCATAGTGATTGATGGAGAATATATTTCCGCGCTTGGTCGCCAGGAGCAGGTGAAAATTCCACGCGAAGCGACGGTAATTGATGCTCATGGAGGAAGCATCTTGCCCGGCCTGATCGATACGCATGTTCACTTTACTATGGAGTATCCTGATGTGCTGCGCGGACTTCTGACGCCTCCTTCGCTGCGCCTGCTCCAGACCCTCCCACGCATGCGCGCTACATTGGAGGCCGGCGTCACGACTGTAAGGGACGCCGCAGGTTCGCCCGCGGGCCTGAAGATGGCCGTCGAGCGAGGCATCGTCGTGGGGCCACGCATGCAGGTTGCTATCACCTTGATCTCACAGACCGGAGGGCATGGAGACGGTTTCTATCCTTGCTGTGTAGATATCGGTTTCTTCGGTGGAAGCTTCACCGATATTCCCAGGGGCATAGCCGATGGAGTCGAGGAAATGCGCAAAACCGTGCGCGAGGTGCTGCGAGCAGGGGCCGACTGGATTAAACTGGCAACCACAGGCGGCGTACTTTCCACCGCAGACGCTCCTACATCTTCGCAACTGACGGTCGAGGAAATCGCGACGGCAGTTTATGAAGCGGCCGCGCAAGAAAAACGTTGTATGGCGCACGCGCAGGGAACCCAGGGCATCAAAAACGCGCTGCTGGCTGGGGTTGCCTCCATCGAACACGGCGTTTACCTGGACGATGAACTGATCGATCTGATGCTGGAGAAAGATGCCTACCTGGTGCCTACACTCGTAGCACCGCTCGCCGTTATAGAATACGCCAGCGGGCATCCCGACCTGCTTCCACCGGTGATGGCGGCCAAGGCGGCGTCCGTGGTTGAGGCGCACCAGCGCAGTTTTCGTCGCGCGGTCGAGGCAGGGGTAAAGATAGCGATGGGAACCGATTCCGGTGTAGGGCGACATGGTGAAAATGGCCGCGAGCTCCAGCTGATGGTTGAAAATGGTATGACTCCTATGCAGGCAATTCAGGCCAGCACGTCAAGCGCGGCGCGCCTGCTGCGCTTGGACGAACATCTTGGCACGCTTGAAGTAGGAAAGCTCGCCGATGTAATCATAGTGGACGGAAACGTGCTGGACGATATCAGCAGAATAGCCGACCCTGCCAATGTGAAGCTGGTACTCAAAGCAGGACGAGCAGCAAAAAACCTGCTCGACGCGAATGTGCCCACCCTGGCGTAGGACAGCGGCCCGATGACTGTTTCCAATTGAATGGGCAAATGTTGTAGGGACGGGGCCTGGTTTCCCTTTCGCTACGCAACACAATCCATTCCTGGCCCGTATATATGATGATGGGTAAAGGAGAAGTGTGTTGAGGTATATTGAAATAGAAGGAGAAACCTGTACAATGTCCGGAAATCGCGGTTGCTTATTCAATTCGATATTGTTTTTGATCATTGTCTTTGTGCCACTGCTTGGTCATATCATTGCCACCATCATGGTGCTTGAGGATGGCCATTCGCCTTCTGGTACTGTTCTCTGGCTGGCCGCCATCTGGCTGATCCCGTTCCTTGGCGCCTTCCTGTACCTGCTGTTTGGCCAGAGGCGATCACATGTCATGTTCGGCCAACCCAGCTACGCGTATAACCAGCCCCCGTACCAGCAACAGCAATGGCCTTAAAGATATAAATGAGGACAGGGAGAGCAGGATGCATGTGCAAATACGCGTATCCTGTTCTCCCTTTCATTTGTACCTACTCAAGGTGATCGCTACTGCACCGGCCAGAAATAGGGCAGGTCATCGGGCACATCCCAACCAAACTGGCGGTAGTAGGCGGGTTCTTTTCGCAAAAGGTTTGATTTGTGCGAATCGTGCAAGCGGCGATCCCCCAGCCACCACGGATATTCGATCTCATCTAAGGACACCTCATAATAGGGCAAAGTATTGCGGAATCCGCGTTCCTTCCACGCGCGAATCATGACATTCACATACTGCTTCAGGGCATTTTCATAGCCGCGCCACATCTTCACGGCAGGATGGCGCGCCCAGGCTCCCACGTAGTCTGGCGTAGACAGGATATTGATGATCTGAACGCCTTCGACTCGCTGCTTGCCCAGCCGGCGATAGTCAAGCACCTGCGCCACATCCTCATACACAGGATACGGAAGAAATGTCTGCATATAGTCCTCCTCTAGAGCGCCGATCAAGTAATTCGAAAATGCTACTATAAGCTCTAGCATTTTGTGCTCAATGAGTCTCTGTTTTGAGCAAGCCATATCTGAAATGGCATTACTTGACCGACGTTCTAGAGATTACACGTGGGTATGAGATGTTGGAGTGCAACAGATACCCTGAAAATTTAGAGTATCTGGGAGCATAGTGGCGTTCTGGACAAAGCCCATCCATCCAATAAAGAAATGGTAACGAAGAAATATTGCTCAAAGAAAAATAGAGCAAGGTATCTGACGCAGAGTAGAAAGAGATCAAGAGCTTCTTGTCGAAAGTACTTAGTACAGGTAATGCTGTCCCCGCGTGAGCATCACAACCCAGGTAAGATGTGGTTCATAGCGCCGCTCTTAGCGCTTTCATCACGCTTTCCCCTTAAAAAAATAGTACAAGAGAATAGTACTCCGGATTCCCTTTCTGGGGTACGAAAATGCGCGAACAGATGGTGCATAGAAAGGGGAGACAGAGCCATGAGTAGTTTCGCTCTGATCCGTCGTATTGTGAGTATCATTTGCCTGATCATTATCGGGGTTATTCACCTGATGCTCATTCAGTCCGGACTCCGTATACAGTTGTACCTTGGCATTTTGTTTATCATTGATGTTGTAGCTGCATTTGTGGGCGCCTTGTGGTTGGCTTTAGAGGATGTACGCCTTGCCTGGTTGCTTGGAGGGCTAGCCGCCTTAGGGCCGTTTGTAGGATATATCGTGACGCGAACCGTTGGCTTACCTGGAATTCCCAGGCTGTCCTGGCAGGTGCCTATGGGTTTCCTCTCGCTTGTGCTTGAAGCAATTGTCGTGGTGCTGGCCATCTCCGCCCTTGCGCAGCCAATACCCACGCAGACACCAATGCATGTATAAGTGAACGCGACTACAGCGCAGCAGGAGCACGATTTTCAGAAAGATAAGCAGAGGCAGGGTCAGCATATTGAAGGCTGGACCTGGATAAGAAGAACACGGTGACAATGCATATGAGAAAATCGCAGTTGATTGTCCATCAAGAATACCCATTCAACGCTGAACCAGCGGGTAACCTCTTGCGTCAATCATTCCTCACGCCACAGCAGCTTTTCTATGTACGTTGCCATGGATCCATTCCAGTTGTGGACCTGGCAAGCTATCGTCTTCTGGTTACCGGCCTTGTACGGCGAGAACGAGAACTGTCGTTAGACGAACTCCGGTTGCTGGCTCCTGCCCACACCGTGATGGCAACACTTGAGTGTGCGGGCAATCGAAGGAAGGAGTTCATGGCAGTTAAGCCCATTGCCGGAGAAGTTCTCTGGGGGGCGGGCGTTATCGGCACGGCAAACTGGCGAGGCATTCCCTTACGAAATCTCCTGCGGGCTATCGGAGTGCAGGCAGATGCTCGCTACGTCGCTTTTACCGGTCTCGATGAGACGCAATTCGAGGGAGAAAAGGGACATTTTGGAAGCTCCATCAAGCTAGAGAAGGCTTTCTCTCCAGATGTGCTGCTGGCTTATGAAATGAATGGTAAGCCGCTGGCTCCAGAACATGGCTTTCCCCTACGCCTTCTCGTACCGGGCTATATTGGAGCCAGGAGTGTCAAGTGGCTGCGCCAAATGACCCTCCAGGAGTCTCCTTCAACCAACCCGTACCTGGCTCGCGATTATAAGCTCTTCTCTTCTGAGATTACGGCGCAAACTGCTGATTGGAACCGCACAAAGCCCATCGAAGATCTGAACCTCAACGCCGTAATCACAACGCCTCAAGAGGGCGAGACACGAGTGGCAGGTCCTATTCGTATCCAGGGCTATGCCATAAGTAACGAAAGAACTCCTGTGGAACGGGTCGAACTCTCGGTCGATGGAGGAAAGACCTGGACGACAACCAGCATCGTCGAGCGAGCTGATCCCTATGCCTGGTGCTTTTGGGAGGTGACAATCACCCTTGCGCCTGGCGATTACCGGCTGGTCGTCCGAGCCTGGGATACCTCGAAGCAAACGCAGCCGGAGGACGTAAGAACCGTCTGGAACTTCAAGGGCTACATGAACAACGCCTGGCAGAGGGTGAATATCCACCTGGCCTGTTCTACTGTATCGTAAAATCTGTATTCACCTGCACATTCGAATAGCCCTGTGTTGCAAGAAAAATCAATGTATACGCGCTGTTGTTCGCCGGCATCAGGAAGGTGACAGTTCCGGTTGTGCCGGTCGTATTCGCGTTTACGAAGAGTGGTAGGGTCGTACTCACCGGCGAATTCGTGATCCCGCCAGCCATCAGGCGCATATAGTCACTCACCGAACCATCGTCAAGGGTATTGGAGTTGGGGTTGTCCACTTTGAACGCGAGAATGATGTAACGCATACCCGCGCTGGCCTGTTTGTTGGCGATACTCCAACTCTCGGTCACTGTCTGCAATGTATAGTTCAGATGGTTATAGGTGATGGGCTTATTGAGGGTGACCGTTCTGGCCTGGAACGCACTCAGATTGGCGTGGCCCGTTAATGGAATGACGATCTGGGCTTCTTGATTGGTTCCTAAGATCAGTGTCAGTTGCTCGATTTTGTCGCTGGTCGGCACGGCAAAATCTACCCAGTTTTCGCGCGTGATCCCGTTTTGAATTCCACCTCCCTGCAACGCGTTGGTCGGAGCAACGCTGCTCTTATCCGGCAAAATCAGTTGGGTGAAGTCGTGGAAGAAGTAGAGAACATCCTGCCCGCTGTTGTTCACCTCCTTGACCTTGACGCGAATTACGCCGTTCGTCGCGCTGTTATCATCAGCAAAAGCGGTTGATTGTTGCACCGATTCGATGGTGATATTGACGCCCGCGTACGTTACCTGCTGATTGATGTTGACGGTCTTAATCGACGGCTGAGTCGTTGGCGTGCTGCTATTGCCGCCATTACTAACGTTGTTGCTTGAACTCTGCGTCTGGTTCTGAATCTGGTTGATGACGGTCGGATGGGCTTTATAGTAGAAGTATCCAGGAATACCTACAAAGACTAGCAGGATGATCAGCAGGACAAGGCAACCGCAGCAGCCGCTGCTCTGCCTCCGTGGCCGGTAGCCTGGTCGGAAACGCCGCAGGAAGAATAAAAGCCCTAATGCGCCAAGCGCCTCTGCAATGAGACTGGACTTTTGCGGTGGCTGCTGATATTGCTGGTACTGCTGTTGCTGACCGGCTGGTGCTTGCGCATAGGGTGGCACGGGTGGGGCCGGTGGAAAATTCTGTGGCGGTGGCCCACCGTACTGGCTGCCTGGTTGTTGAGCCTCCATAGCGGTTCCACAGTTGCTACAAAAACGCTGCCCCGCAGGGACATGAGTACCACATGTTGGACAGGGACGCCCTGGGATCTGTGACATGGCTTACCTCCTTATTAGGTGACCTGTTGAAGATAAATGAATCAACCACAATTGGTTAAACTTCGTTTACCTGAGCGTATTGTATACCTGAGTCAATAGCATGTCTATTAGTCTACTCACCTATTTCTCATGATGCATTTCACTGTTTGCTTAGATAACGCCAGCATTCTCTTTTTTACGAGATGAATTGGAGCGCTGCTGAGAGCAGGAATCAGAGGACGGCAAGGGAATGCTCTATTTGCTTCACCGGACCGTATAGAGCGGCAACCTCATAGATGTGATAGAATGATATTCACAATGAGTATCAATAGATCATCGCAACTTATCTGTAAAGGATGTGGATGCCCTGTTTATGGCGGCTATCTCAATGCTCTTGGAGCCATCTGGCATGCAGAGCATTTTGTCTGTGCCGGCTGTGGCAGACCTATCGCCGACGCGAGTTTCCAGGAACACGAGGGTGCGCCCTATCATAATACCTGTTATCTCAACCAGGTAGCGCCGCGCTGCGCGTACTGCAGCAAGCCTCTTATGGGGCAATATCTGGTTTCAGACGGCAAGACCTATCACCAGGAATGTTACCGGAATAATGTTGCGCCGCGCTGCGCGTACTGCGGCAAGCCGCTCCTGGGAAAATACTTGATAGATCACTGGGGTACTAAATATTGCGAAGAGCACCAGCGCCAGTATCCCTCGTGTTCTTTTTGCGGCCGATTAGTACCCCCACAGCAGCAGGAGCATCGCCCGGTTGGCAGTCAGGATGTGCGCTGTCCAATTTGTCGATCCACTGCTATCGAAACGAGCGAACAGGCCCAGCCTCTTTTCAGAAAATTGATTCAATGGGTCAACAGCCAGGGGTTGTTCTACAATAATCTTCATATCAGCCTGGAATTGTGCGACCGGAGCAGGCTGTCAGCATTACTGCAGAGCCGGGCCGAACCGCATTCCCTGGGAGTCACCTTGAGTTCAAGCTATTCACAAAATGGTTATGTCTTACAAACAAGGGTCGATGGTATTGCTGTGCTGCGCGGCATGCCATCCACATTGTTCCAGGGGGTTACCGTCCATGAACTGGGACATGCCTGGCTTGCTGCTCATGATATCCGGCCCTTGCCACTCTGGGCCGAAGAGGGCTTCTGCGAACTGCTCTCTTATCGCTATTGCATGAATCTCGACACGCAGGAGAGTCGCTACCACGCGCATAATATCGAGCAAAACCCCAGTCCTATCTATGGAGATGGTTTCCGCCGTATCCGCCGCCTGGCTGATACAATGGGCTTCCAACGCTTTGTGGAAACTCTGCGCGCTACGAAACACCTGCCATCAGCATGATCGCTACGTTAAGAGCCTTTCAGAAATCCTGTAGGGACAGCTGTTCTGGTTTGCTCAACGTTTCAATCGCCCTGATGGGAAGGAAGTCAGGGTATACAGAACAGAACATTTGTGCTATCCTTCTTGAAGCATAACATTTATTGAGTTGTTAAGGGGAGCAGTATGAGAGAATTTCAGGTGGAACCTTTGTGGAAGAGTGCCCTCTGGCAGCAGTTCGGCGCGGCAATTGACACGCTCGAAAACGCAATACTCGCCTGTCCCGGCGAGCTTTGGAATGGGCAGCTCTGGAGCGACTACTCAGATCACGGTCTGCCGCCGGAATCCGCGGCATTCTGGTACATCACGTATCATACTCTTTTCTGGCTCGACTTATATCTGACCGGCTCAATTGAAGATTTCGCTCCCCTCCGGCCTTTCACGCTGGATGAGCTTGACCCGGCAGGTAAATATCCCGAACGGCCCTATACCAGGGATGAGTTACACGCCTATCTGCTACATCTCCGCAAGAAGTGCCATGCAACGATTGCTGGCCTGTCAGACGACGAAGCGCGCCAGCAGGTCAACTTTCCCTGGGCGCGCGGAAAACAGGTGAGTTTTTTAGAGTTGCTGTTGTACACCATGCGCCACGTGCAGGAACATGCGGCCCAGCTGAATCTATTTTTGGGGCAGCACGCCATTGCTGGAACCACTGATTGGGTCAGCCGGGCGAAAGCTGATGCGGGCGGGGAGTAGGAGGAAAAAGTAATCCATGTATATCCCCAAAGCCTTCCGCGAAGATGACCTTGAAAAGCTGCACAAGTTCATGCAAGAAAACAGCTTTGCCGCCCTCGTGACGCAGCGGGATGGTGTGCCTGTCGCAACCCACCTGCCTTTTCTGCTGGATACAGAACGCGGTCCTTTGGGCGCCTTGATGGCGCATATGGCGCGTGCCAACGATCAATGGCGAACGTTCACCAATGAGCAAGAAGTGCTGGTGATTTTTCAGGGGCCACATGCCTACATCTCGCCTTCCTGGTATGAGGTTGAACTGAGCGTACCGACCTGGAACTATGCAGCCGTACATGCCTATGGTATCCCAAGAATTATTGATGACAGAGCGGCATTATATGATCTCTTGAAAGCCCTCATCCAGAGGCACGAGGCCCGGTTTGAGAAGCCCTGGGGTTTCCAGTTGCCGGAAGATTACCTGCAAAAAATGATGCAGGGTATCGCCGGCTTTGAAATCCAGATTACGCGCCTGGAGGGTAAATTCAAAATGAGCCAGAATCGCTCTGCCAGCGAGCAACAACGGGTGATAGCTGCTTTGAGAGAAAGTCAGGATATATCCAACGTGCAGGTGGCAGAATTAATGAGCGAAATTTCTGGCTAATTCTACTCTCAAATATTGCCCCAAGATACGATGCTCTCCGGCGTGATCGCGATCACCGTACTCGCTTCCAGCTTCATTGTCCTGTATTGCACGTAGCGGTCACGTAAGAGGCGCACCGCCTCTGCGTGACCCATGTCTTCCGGCGCAATCAACTCCGCGTGTCCATGCACGAGCACATAGCCCAGCCGCGTCCAATCCGCGTCATCGTAGTGATCGATCAGCAGCGAGGCCTCGTGCCGCGCGATGATGTTGCGCACGCGGCGTAGCCTGCTCTCGTCCACGCGCTTGGGTTTCTCATCCAGCGGCGTGTAAAAGCGCCTGCCGTCAAAGGCATAGCACACGGGTACAACATGTGGATGGCCCCCGGCATCGGCGGTGGCCAGCCGCGCGACCTTGTGCGCCTGCACGAAAGCCGTTTCAGCTTCTGTCAGGGTAGTGCGTCCGGGCATGACGATATCTCCTTCGGTAGGATACTTCCTTGTAACGATGGGTGCTTTTGAAAGACTTCATCTCGGCAAACATGTGGTAGTATATCTCTTGAATACTTCGTGCTCAGGAAAGGAAACGATGGTTATGTCTCCCGAGTCTCCCAGGTCTCAAAGCAACATCAAACTGTACGGTACCAACTGGTGCAGCGATTGCAAGCGCAGCAAAAAATTTCTGGGCGAACAACGCGTCCACTATGATTTTATCAACATTGAGGAAGATAAAGAAGGTCAGGCTTTTGTGCAGCAGGTGCAGAACGGCGGCCTGACCATTCCCACCATTGTTTTCGGCGATGGCTCGATTCTCATCGAGCCAACCAATGCCGAACTGGCAACGAAATTGGGGCTTGAAACACGTGCGAAATGTGAATTCTATGACTTGATTACCGTAGGTGGTGGTCCCACTGCGCTTACTGCCGCTATCTATGCCGCGCGCGACGGTTTCGATGTGCTGGTTATCGAGCGCAGCGGCCTGGGTGGTCAGGCCGGCATCACCGAACGCCTGGATAATTACCCCGGCTTTCCTGAGGGCGTCACGGGAGCCGAGTTCGCCGAACGCATCATTGAGCAGGCCAGGCGCTATGGCGTGGAGTTGCTTTCGGCGCAGAACGTGGTGCAGGTCGGTAACGACATGGATGCGCATTTTGTCACCACCGAATCCGGCCACACCTATCGTGCCAACGCTGTCTTGCTCGCCACGGGGTCAACCTACAAGCGTCTCGGTGTGCCGGGTGAGGATGACTACATCGGCGCGGGCGTACATTTCTGCGCGACCTGCGACGGCCCATTTTACAAAGGACGCGAAGTAGCCGTGATTGGTGGCGGCAACAGCGCCGTCGAAGAAGCCGCATTCCTGACGCGCTTCTGTCCGAAAGTCACCATTCTAGCACGCGGTTCCCAGTTGTCTGCCAACAAGATCGCGGTGGATAAAGCGCTCACGTCGCCTGAAATGGAGGTGCGCTTTAATACTGAGGTGATCGAGTTCAAGGGCGAAAATAATCACCTGACAACCATCGTGACCAGAAACAAGCAGACGGGTGAGATACAGGAACTACATGTTCCGGGCGCCTTCGTCTTTATCGGCTTATCACCGAACAGCGAACCATTTCAGGATGTCGCCAGGCTCGATAGCCAGGGTTTCATTCTGACCGGTATCGATTTCCAGACCAGTACGGAGGGCATTTTTGCCGCCGGCGATGTGCGTTCGGGCAGCACCAAGCAGCTTGTCAGCGCGGCCGGCGAGGGTGCCGCGGCTGCGCTTGCCATCCGCGAGCATCTGAAAGGACACGATGCGCGGTCAATGGAGGCCGCACTTGCAGGAAATATGGTCTCTTCGTAGGGCATATGACGCGAGACCTTACGCTGGCTTGTTATCATTCTCTTCCGGCGGGAATATGATATCCTCATAGACTGAGGCAACCGGAAACCGGACTCCTACACTTGCCAGTTCGACCTCATCGTCGTCTTCAAAGACATGATAGGTCCAGCGCGTATTTTTCTCGCGCCTGTAGAGTTCTACCGGTGGATACTGGTAGTTAATCAGCGTGTATTCCTGTACTATTGGACATTGCCGGTAACAGGCCAGTTTTCGCCTGCGATCTGTCGCTTCTGTGCTGGGGGATAACACTTCCACAATCAGGCGTGGAAATTGCACGATATCGACACGTCCCCTATCCTGGGCATCGCAGCTCACTGAAGCATCAGGATAGGAGTAAGGTGTCTCGGAAATACGCGCCCGGCGTCCGTAGTAAATACACGGCAGGGACTACCATGCAGCGAATTACGCAGGAACAAGGGCTCTGGGAAATGAGAGGCGCCTCTTATGGAAACCCGCTCCTCCACGTCACAAGGCCTTCATTGTTGAACTGGAGCGGCGAGTCTCCACAAGAGGTCCCTCTGCTTCATCTGCCTACAACAACCCCTTACTTTGCAGGAAAGCCATTGCCACCTGCTTGATGGCCTCGCTCTTGGAAATGCCAGAAGCAGTCTTCGTCGAAACCTGCTGCTGCAACATGATGCTCACATCCGTGGTCAGGTCGGGTGCCAGCGGGTTGAGCGCGGTAGCGATTTTAGGATCGGCTTTCAACACCGAGTCGCGCACGATAGGCGCGGGATGGAATTCGGGGAATCCATGCTTATCATCTTGCAGGAAGATGAAGTTTTGTGACGTCACCGAGCCATCAGTTGTATAGCATTCCGTCACATCGGCTGCCCCGCTTTTGACGGCCGCGAAGCCAATTGAGTAGTCAACTTTCTTCACTGCTTTAAAGCTGCTTGAGCCGAAGCCATAGGTAGCCTTGAGATCGTCAAAGAATGGAATGCCATCGCTTTGCGTTGCCAGGGTCAACTGCGGTACTTTGGGAGCTAGTTGCGAAAGGGTAGTGACCCCAAGCTGCTGAGATCGGGCCTGAGAGGTGCAGAGTGCGTACCCATCGTTCAATGGGGCGTAATCAAGCCAGGTGATGTGATACTTCTGCTCGAAGCCCTGCTTCACCGCCTGGTAATCCTTATCTGGATTGAACGATGACTGGACGCCCAGCAGGTTCAGTCCTGTAGCGGTAAACTCCGGGTAGAGATCAATCGCACCGCTCTGTATGGCGGCGAACACGGTTGGTGTCTGCCCGAGGGCCAGTTTGGAATTAACAGTATAACCTGCTTTCTGAAGCAGCAGAATATACATCTCACCGAGCAGTTGAGCTTCTGTATCCAGTTTGCTCCCAACCGTTATCGGGACTGATGAATTGCTACTACTGCCACTTCCAGATCCAGAATTTGAGCTGTTTCCACACGCTGCCAGTGTGAACATAAGCACGAGCGCGAGCAGCACCAGGGACTTTGCTCGTAAAGAACGCCTGAGAAGAGCCATTTCTTCCTCCTTAAAGTTACGAAAAAACATACAAGAAACAATTATTGTTTATGTTCCGGCTGTTGCCGCCTGCGCCTGCACTTTAAGGCCTTCAGGAGTCAGGATGCGCTGCAGCCAACTCATAAATACCTCTATCAATATGGCCAGCACAGCCACCGAGACTGCGCCAACGATGAGTTCGGTGTAGTTGAAAAGGTTTATGCCCTCGACAATATAGTCTCCATAGCCGCCTGCGCCAATGAAAGCTGCCAGCGTTGCCGTAGCGACAATCTGGACTGCCGAGGTGCGGATGCCTGCCGCAACAACTGGCAGGACGATGGGGGCCTGGATGCGAGTGGCAATCTGCAATCTCGTCATTCCCATTCCCCTGGCGGCATCAATCATCGCCGGATCGACACCACGAATGCCGGTATAGGTGTTGAGCAAGATGGGTGGAATCCCCAGTATGATCAACGCGATGACAGAGGGCTCAAAACCAAGACCAAATAGTGGCACAAAGGCTATCAGAACCGCGATAATAGGAATTGCGCGCATCAGGCCGCTCAAGTTGACCGCAATGAAGGAGAGGAAAGGATTGCGGGAAACAGCGGCTCCAAGTAACACGCCTATGAGAATTGCCACTGCAATGGAAAAGCCGCACAGTTTGATATATTCAATGGTCTCTCCCAAGTAGTTATTCTGTGGATTCGTAATGAAGTTGATATAATCCATCTTGCCTGGCTCTCCTTTCTACGCAACAGACAGCGCGCCTCGCCCCCGATTAAGCGCCGTTTGCAAGCCCAGCAACAGCAGATCAGCAGCAATCGCGAAGAAAGCTATCAAAATAGCTCCTCCGAAAACCGTATTGAGGTCGCCCGCTGCGCCTGTAGCAAGGCTCTGAAAAATCAAATCCCCCAGGCTCCTCTGTCCTACCAGCGATGCCAATGTCGCTATACCTATGGTGGTCACCGTCGCGATGCGCACTCCCGCCACAATCACAGGCAGTGCTAATGGAAGTGTCACGCGGAAAAGTACCTGCCAGGGCTTCATACCCATTGCTCGTCCTACTTCAAGCAGCAGGGGATCAACACCGTTTACGCCAGCCGCGGTGTTACGGATCAATGCAAGCTGGTTATAGAGCACCAGGGGAATAATAGCAGTTGCGGGTGTCAATTTCGTAATTGGGATGAGCAGTGCAAAAGCTGCCAGGCTGGGGATGGTATACAATATGCCCGATGTCGTTACTACCGGAAGATAGAGCCGACGATAGCGCGCTACCACTATGCCAAGTGGAATAGCGATGATGAGCGAGATGAGCATGACAATTACAACCAGTTCAAGGTGCGCAAGAAACAGGTTCGGTATGCTTTCTGGATCGCTCAAATCGTAGTTGGCGGGCTGCAGGATAAAATTCATACAATCCCTCGTATTCTAAACGCGTTCGTGAGGCGCAATATCTCTCATTTCTATGCGACGTGGGACGCGATAAATCTGGTCCCCACGCGGCTGTCCACAAGGCGCCTCTAGAGGCGCTGTCCTATATCGTTGTCTCTTCCAGAGTCGTTTGATTAGTTTGCGTCTTCGTGATTTCCCGGTTGATGCTGGCGAGGGTGATGTATCCGAGAGGTATATCTGAGTCTTTATCTTGAACGGTAAGGGCGGGGGCATTGGTTTCGAGGAGTTTCAACATAGCTTGCAGAAGCGTGGCATCTGAAGAACTTGTCGGAATGCCTCCCCAATGCGCCGAAGACACGGCCTCTGGTTCATTATCCAAAGCATCTGTAACAGGTAGGTACTCAAGCTGGCGCAGAATACTATCCGCTCCTACCAGTTTGCGCACAAATTCGTTGGCGGGATGCGCAAGTAGTTCGACGGGTGTGCCAAGCTGCATCAAATTACCCTCATTAAGAACAGCGATCATATTGCCCAGTTTGAATGCCTCTTGAATATCGTGCGAGACGAACAGGATTGTTTTACGCACATCGCGCTGGATGCGCAACAATTCATCCTGCATGCGTTCGCGCGTGATGGCATCGAGCGCTCCAAAGGGTTCATCCATGAGCAAGATGCCGGGGTCGGTTGCCAGGGCACGCGCCAGACCAACGCGTTGTTGTTGGCCGCCTGAAAGCTGGCGCGGAAAACGCCTGCGATATTCAGCCGGTGGCAGACCAACCAGATCCAACAACTCATCAACGCGCTTGTTGAGGCGCCCCTTCGTCCAGCCACCCGCGATTTCAGCGGTCACCCGAATATTCTCCGCGATGTTCATATGGGGAAATAGACCGACCTGCTGGATGACATATCCGATGCGGCGTCGCAGCTCGATAGGATTTTCCTCCAGCACGTTTTTACCATCGATGATAATTTCACCCGCAGTGGGTTCAATCAGGCGGTTGACCATCCGCAACAGCGTCGTTTTGCCTGATCCCGAAGTGCCAACCAGCATACATGTCTTACCTTCCGGCACCTCAAAGCTTACCTTATCGACGGCAGGCTTACTGGTTCCCTTAAACTGCTTGGTGATTTCGCGGAACACGATCTTTGCCATGCCGTTGAACTCCTTGATACTCAACCATTAAAAATAACGCTTTGCTTACAAAACACATAAAGAGATTATATGAGATATGGTTCGTTATTGCCAGGGTTAAACAAAACTTTGGGAATCACACTGAGGCTTCCTGTAGGGACAGCGCCAGGCGCCTGGCGCTGTCCCTACTTTTCCGTCCTCATGTATACGTACTACGTTGCATTCCAGTTCAATTTCGCAAAAACAGCAACCAACCATCTTGGGATTAGAACAAATTGTCCTGCCGTATAATTCCCTGTGGCAGGCTGGAAATCGGAGATATGAAGTGGTGATCCACCTGGGGGCGCGATCATGCATCATGAGGAAAGTCTGTGGTAATCCATGCGGGCCGATCAAGCGGCGGTGGGTACGGTATGCCTGTCCCCTACGGGTCTAGTTGCCCGCATCAGTGGATGTGAGAGGAAGTCGCACAATAAATGTGGATCCGGCGCCCTCCTGGCTTGTAGCTTCAATGGTGCCATCGTGGTGTTCGATGATCTGGCGCGCGCTCGCCAGGCCGAGCCCGGTGCCCTCTATTCTTCCGACCACATTGCTGCCACGGTGGAAACGGTCGAAGATAAAAGGCAAGTCCTTTGCCGGAATGCCTATTCCCTGATCGCGAACCTTTAACACTGCCCAGGAAGTAGCTTCGTCATCCTCTCGCATCATTTCGATAACAATCTCACTCCCGTCAGGGCTGTATTTGACTGCGTTCGAGATAAGATTACTGATAACTCGTTCCAGGCGTGATGCATCCCAGTGTCCGACCAGTTGTGGGGCACCAGTGGAAATACGAAAATTGTGCTCTCCCGTCGTTTGCGCGAATGTCGTCACTATCTGATGAGTAAGGGCCACCAGGTCGGTTTCTTTTTTGTCGAGTTCAAGCGGTTTCCCTATATGTAAGGATGCGAGGTCAAGTAGCTCATTTATGAGCGCTGTCATTCTGGACGCCGTCGAGTCGATTCGACTTAAACCACTCAAAAGCTGCTGCGCTTCCCTCTCCACGTTCGCAGGTTTTAAACGCTGGGCGCTACGTCGCAGCAATTGCGCGTATCCCTTGATCGTTGCCACGGGATTTTTGAGGTCATGAGAGACAATAGAGAACAGTTCTTCACGAGCGCGAATGGTCTCCTGGCGCAGGCGCGCCATCTCAAGATGCGTACTGACGCGAGCTAACAACTCGCGGGCAGAAAAGGGCTTCACCAGGTAATCGTCTGCACCCGATTCCAATCCCTCCACTGTCGATTCCTCACCTGCGCGGGCAGAAAGCAAGATGATGGGAATAGAACTGGTGCGCGGATTGCTGCGTAACGCCCGCACCAACTGGAAGCCATCCAGCCCTGGCATCATCACGTCACTGAGCACAAGATCGGGCAAATGTTCCTGGGCAGCCTTCAGCGCAGCCGCGCCATCTGGCACCGCCTCTACCGCCCAGCGGGAACCCAATATGCGCCGTAAATAGTCGCGCATATCGGCGTTATCATCTGCGAGCAAAATGTGCATTTCCCGCTGTTGCTCTGCTCCTTTCCCGCTGGTCTCCTGCCGCGCTGTATTATCCACCTGTCGGGGCCGCTTCTTCGCGCCCACCGCCGCTTGATCGGCCTCCGTGCTCTCCGGTAACCATCTCATCGCCTCTTCGATATAGGGAGCCACACCAACAGCCGTAGATTGTAATGTGCGCTCAGTTCCAATACGTTCAGCAGGCAGATGAGCCTTTCCTCGTGGGATGGACACGACAAAACTCGTTCCCTTGCCTACAGTGCTACGTACCTGCACTGTCCCACCATGCAACTGCGCAAGCTCCTGCACAAGTGCCAGGCCGATCCCTGACCCCTCGTGTGTGCGAGCTCGTATATCTCGCGCCCGGTAAAAACGCTCGAAAATATGCGGAAGAGCATCAGGTGCAATACCCACTCCGGTATCGCTTACCTCAAGCTCCACATGCTTATCGAGCGAACGGAGTTCCACCCGAATGCCGCCTTCCAGTGTGAATTTAAACGCGTTTGAGAGCAGATTGAGAATGATCTTTTCCCACATCTCGCGATCAACGTAAACCAGCTCAGGCAGCGCCGGACAGATTACCTCGTAGTACAACCCCGCCTTCTCGATAGCCGAACTAAACGAACTGGCCAGCTCACGCGTATAGGAAGCAAGGTCAACGGGTTCATAGGTGGCCTGGACGCGCCTGGCCTCGCTGCGAGAAAAATCAAGCAGCGTATTTACCAGCTTGAGCAGGCGTAAAGCATTGCGCCATACAATCTCAAGACGTTCCTTTTGCTCTGCCGGGAGTGTGTGAGTGTTATCCGCAAGCGCATCTTCAACGGGTCCGAGTAGCAACGTCAGCGGCGTGCGAAATTCGTGGCTAACGCTGCTGAAAAAAGCCGTCTTGGCCGCATCTAATTCGGCCAGCGCCTCGGCCCGTTCACGCGCCTCCTGATACGCGCGAGCGCTGGCTATAGCCGTCGCAATCTGCCCGGCGACCAGTTCAAAAAAACCGCGATACTGCTCGTCAAGCATTCGCATGGCACTGATGCCCGTAACAAGCAATCCATAAGGGGTATTCTGCCCTGGCCGGGTCACAGGCAGGACCATCGCCGAATAGGGCCGCATCTCAGGCAGTATAGATCCCTGGGCCAGCAATTCCAGTTTGCCATACCGTTCATCCAGCCCGTCTATCAATTCAGCTTTGCCTGTCCGGGCCACCTGTTCAAAAATAGTACGCCATTGCTCAGTATGCTTATGCAGGCCGGTTATATCAATAGTGGAAGGCACGATGGATGTGTCTGATTCCAAACCTGCCGTACACACCAGCCGGGCGTGCTTTCCACCGCCGTCAAACAAGTACAACAGCGCGAAAGGAACATCGGCCGGATTGCTAGATAAGGTTCTAGCAGCAATCAAGCAAACCTCTTCATCTGTCTTTGCACCCGCCGTACTCGCCGCAAGCTCGCGCAGCGTCCGCAGGCGCCTTTCTCCCAGCACCTGTTGTGTCGTCTCGGTCACTGCCGTAAAAACGCCGCCAATACCACCAGTTTCATCGCGAATTGGGCTGTAGGAGAAAGTGAAGTAGCATTCTTCAACGTAACCGTTGCGGTCAAGAGGCAGTAACTGATTCTCTGACCATGTGGCCTGCCCCCTCGTTAGAACACCCTCCAGCATGGGCCCAATGATATCCCATATCTCCGGCCAGCATTCACGACCTTTCTGCCCCATCGCCTTCGGATGTTTAGTAGCCCCCAGCATCGGCCTGTACGCATCATTGTAAAGCATCACAAGCTCCGGCCCCCACCAGATCAGCATAGGAAAATACGATGCCAGGCAGATACTTACCGCCGTGCGCAGGCTCTGCGGCCAGCTTTCAACAGGGCCGAGTACAGTGGTAGACCAATCAACCGAGCGCTTTAGCGCTCCCATCTCCCCACCGCCTGCCAGTATCTCCTGCTTCAAACTAGATGGGCTATTGCCATACATCATGCGAATCAACTCACCATCTTTATGACCAAATAAATCACCCGTTTTCGGCATCATCTCGCCAGCTTCGATGCTATCTTCAATCTCGCCGCCCTGCCCTGCCCTGATCTGATCAAAGATATCGTCCATAACTGGCCCCTTCTAACAAGAAATAATCCTTATAGCCCCTGGTGGCTCTCTCAATTTGCTAATGATGTAACTATGATGGTGACATTTTAAACAATGGGTAGAGGTTAGTCAAGCAACTCTCATTCCCGCACCATTTCCACGAAGGTTGATTGTACCATCGTTTATCTTTGTAGATCAAACTGATCGTCTCGTATATTTTAGATGTGGAGAAGAGCTACATGCAGCGCACTCTTGTACGCAAGCTCGGAATCACCTGCGTAGTCTTTATCTTTGTAGGAGTCAGTATTCTTAGTATTGCGTTAATTGCACGGGCCCAAAATGATGCGCCTTTTGTTCTCAAAAGCCAGGTTCCTCCTCTGGTGAGTCGCGCTCACCTGGTTGGGCCGGCAAGTTCGCAGCAGCAACTCAGCCTGTCTGTCGGCCTGCAGCTGCGCAATTCGCAGGAATTGGACAACCTGATCGCGGCTATCTATAATCCCCATTCCTCGCTGTATCATCACTTTCTCACGCCCCAGGCGTTTGCAGCCGAATTTGGCCCAACAGCGGACCAGGTGCAGCAGGTCAAGGACTATCTCCAGCAGCAGGGGTTAGCCATCACCCATGTTTCCTCGAACGGGTTGCTCATCGATGCTACTGCCACCGTGGCCCAGGCCGAAGCGGCTTTCTCAGTAACGATCAACAACTATACGCTGGGGTCGAACACCTTTTTCGCCAACGCCAATCCGCCTGTCATCCCGTCCTCGCTCTCATCGCTTATTGCCTCTATTGGTGGGCTTGATAACAGCGTCAAAATGCATCCGCTCTATCAACGTATCAGTCAGGGCAAACCATCACCTGGCCTGAATACTCGCTTTCCGCACACGCAGACCTCTCCAAAGGCCGCGCAAAGCGGCTACGGCCCATCAGACCTCAACGGCGCTTATGATGGCACCGCCCTGGAGCAGGCGGGTGGTCAGGGTAATGGCCAGACCGTCGCTGTCTTCGAACTGGACGGCTACCAGAGCAGTGACGTCACGACCTACTTCCAGAACTACAACCTCGGCAGTCCCAGTATCACCAATGTTACCGTTGATGGCTTCGACGGCTCAGCTGGCGCGGGTGCCATCGAGGTCGAACTGGATATCGAGGTCGTGGCTGCTATGGCGCCCAAAGCCTCTCAGATCGTCTATGAAGGGCCAAATACCACCCAGGGCGTCAATGACACCTATAATCAAATTGTCACCGACAATAAAGCCCAGGTCATGACCGTCAGCTGGGGCGAATGTGAAGCGCAGAGTGGCAATGCCGAGCTACAAACGCTCGACAACATCTTCAAGCAAGGCGCCGCTCAGGGTATCTCCATGTACGCTGCCGCTGGCGACTCCGGCGCCTATGACTGCAATGACACCAATCTCGCCGTAGATTCGCCCGCCGACGACCCGTACATCACCGGCGTTGGCGGCACTAACCTGCAAATCAACAATGGCGCGTATGGTAGCGAATCGGTCTGGAGTGATCCCACCGATACGCAGCGCAGCCCAGAAGGTTCCGGCGGCGGCGGCGGCCTCAGTAGCTTCTTCCCCGAACCCAGCTGGCAGACCGGCCCCGGCGTCAGTAATCAGTACAGCAACGGCAATCGCGAAGTACCTGATGTCTCCGCCGATGCTGATCCCCAGACTGGCTATGCTGTCTATTGCACCGTTTCTGCTGCCGGTTGCTCTTCAAGCGCGGGCTGGATCGTCGTTGGTGGCACCAGCGCCGCCGCCCCACTCTGGGCTGGCAGCACGGCAAGCATTAACGATTACCTGCAACAGCATCAGAAATCGCGCATTGGCTACGCCAATCCGGCCCTTTATGGTCTGGAGAATGCGCAGCAGCCCAAACCGCCGTTCCATGATGTCACCAGTGGCAACAACCTCTATTATCCGGCCACGGCCAATTACGACGAAGCCAGTGGCTGGGGTTCGCCCGATATCTATAACATCGCCCAGGACATTGCCGGTGGACTGAATCCTCCGCCTCCTTCGCCAACGCCGGGTCCGACAGCAACTCCACCGCCCAGCCCGACGGCAACGGATACATCGACACCCTCGCCGAGTCCAACGGAAACCTCAACCCCACCGCCGAGTCCGACAGTGACAAATACACCCCCGCCCACAGCTACCCCGCCGGGTCCCTCTAACTCGCTCATTCAGGATGGTGGATTCGAGGATGGTACCGGTGCCTGGCAAGAATCCTCGGCGGGCGGCTATGAACTCATCGATTCTACTAACCCACACAGTGGCCAGTACAGCGCCTACCTGTGCGGCTACAGCGGTTGCGATGATGTCATCAGCCAGGGTTTCACCGTTCCTACCAACGCCTCCAGCATCAGTTTGAGTTACTGGTGGTACGGCGACACCAATAGTACCTCATCCAGTTGCAAAGACACCTTAACCGTCTCATTGCTCGATAGTAGTGGCAGCGTCATTGGCAAGGTGGAGCAATCCTGCAACACCGACGCCGACCAGAGCTGGCAGCAGGTGCAGGCCGATCTCACCTCCCTGCTCTCGAACTATGCCGGGCAGACCGTCACACTCGTCTTCGAGGGTAAGACCTCGTACTCACACGCCACCACCGCCTTCTTCGTCGATGATGTGGCAGTTACGGCCTCATAAGAGACAAACAGTACACCGCCGGCGTCGTTCCGCTGGTTGTCCTGCACCTTGATTTCGCGCAGGCTGGCCGCTAGAATGTCTAACAGGGCATTCTGGCGGCCAGCTTTTATTCAAGGAGTATGTTTTGATGATAACCGAGCAACTGGTGATCGGCGGGGAGCGCGTTTCCGCCGTGGATGGTAAAACTTTTTCCGTCATCGAGCCGGGTATAGGCGCTCCTTTCGCTGAAGTGGCTGAGGCGGGCCCTGAAGATGTCGAGCGAGCGGTTCAGGAAGCCCATAAGGCTTTTGAAAGCGGCTCCTGGCCGCGTCTCAGTGCGACGGCGCGTGGGCGAATACTGCTAAAGGCTTCGACCATCGTGCGAGAACGTTTGGAAGATCTCGCCGTGATTGAGGCGCGCAATGCTGGCAAGCCCATCCGCGATGCACGCGATGAGATTGGCCTTGTGGGGACGGTTCTCGAATATTGGGGAGGAGCCGCCAACAAAATCTTCGGTGAAACCATTCCGGTGCAGGATGCCGGCCTTGAAGTGACCCTGCGCGAGCCGGTGGGCGTGTGCGCGCTCATTACCCCCTGGAACTTCCCACTCGTCATTGCATCGTGGAAGATCGCGCCTGCCCTCGCTTGCGGCAATACCGTTGTCGTGAAGCCTGCGCAATACACGCCACTTTCAGTGCTGGCGCTGGCTGACGTTTTAATGGAGGCCGGATTGCCACCCGGTGTCATTTCGGTGCTGCCCGGCCCTGGCTCTGTCGTTGGGGATGCGCTGGTCAGGCATCCCCGGGTCGCGAAAGTCTCGTTTACGGGCTCGACAGAGGTCGGCTCGCACATCATGCGCCTGTGCGCAGCCAATATCACGCGCGTCTCCCTCGAACTCGGAGGCAAGGCCGCGAATGTCGTATTCGCCGATGCCAACCTGGATCGCTGCATCGAATCTTCTGTATTCGCCGTCTTCGGCAACTGTGGGCAGGACTGCTGCGCGCGCTCGCGTATTCTGGCCGAGCGGTCCATCTATGAGGAGTTCGTCGAACGCTTCTCGCGCCGCGCGGAAAAGCTCAAAGTTGGTCAACCTCTCAATGAAGAGACCGAGATAGGCCCGCTCATCTCGGCAGCTCAGCGCCAGCGTTCGCTGGATTATATCAAGCTCGGACAGCAGGAAGGAGCGCAACTGGTAGCAGGAGGAACCATCCCTGCTGGCGAAACGGGCTATTTTCTGCGGCCAACAGTGCTCACAAGCGCGGATAACAGGCTGCGGGTTAACCAGGAAGAGATATTCGGGCCGGTCGTTAGTATCATTCCTTTCGATAGCGAGGAGGAGGCAGTGCGCATTGCCAACGATACGGTCTACGGCCTGGCAGGTTCAATATGGACGCAGAATCTTGGGCGCGCAATCCGCGTGGCGAAAGGCATACGCGCCGGAGTTCTCTCCGTCAATTCTAATCATAGTGTGCATACGGAGGCGCCATTTGGTGGCTACAAAAAGAGCGGCATTGGTCGCGAAATGGGCATGCACGCTATCCAGTTGTTTACCGAGGTGAAGAGCGTGTTCTTTTCGCAGGAGTGAACATATTGGAGGTACCATGATCAAGAACCATCTTAAAAGGCTGTGCACTACTAAAGAAGTATGCTACAATAGACTCAACACGTGATTGGATCGGAGGAGTATTCGTATCAGAAGCAGAGAGAACCTATGAAAACACTACGCTGGACTTCCCGCGACCTTGATCTCTTTCCTGAAGAGAACACAAAACGCTATGAGATTATTGATGGAGAATTGTACGTGTCCAAACAACCGCACTATCATCACCAGTTAGTGTGTGCTAGACTCCTCACGTTCCTGAATATCTGGAGTATGCAGACTGGAGCGGGCGAAGCAACTGGGGCCCCAGGATTAATCTTTGCTGACGACGAGGATGTTGCCCTGATGTTGCCTGGATGAGTAAAGAACGTTTGATAACCGCCTTACGGACCGATGGGAAGTTGTATATCTCTCCAGAGCTGGTAGTTGAGGTACTTTATCCAGGTTCGGTCAATGCAAATCGAGATCGCGAACTCAAGCGTAATCTATATGCGCGTCGTGGAGCCGAGGAATACTGGATCGTTGACTGGCAAAAACGGCAACTTGAAGTCTATCGACGTAAGGGGTCCCAGCTTGAATTTATTGAACTGCTAAACGCGTCAGATATTCTCCAAATACCGCTTTTACCTGGATTCAAATGCCAGGTAGGTCAGCTTTTTGCAACTGTTTATAGACAATAAGGCAAAGAAAGGCGGAAGAATCTCTGGCCCACTTCTGGCCAATCACCAACTAATCCCTGACATCCACTCATAACTCGGGGTGCAGGGGTTTCACCCCTGCCGGGGTGCGGGGTGTCCCCGCTTGCTTCCCCTCCCGTCCTGACGGGCCGGAGGCCCGCTGAAAGAATTATGAGTGGATGGCAGACTAATCCGGCTTGACAGCCATCCTATTATGATGTATTCTTTACCCAATCGAAGACGAAAAACGCATCGATCAGGACCAGTAGACGAAAGCGCGGTCAAGCAGCGAGCCGGGGAAGTGCAAGCCGGTAGATATAGCGCCCGTCGAACCCACCTGAGAGCGCCGGCGAATCACAAGCTGGCCGGTACCTCACCGTTATCTCGAGGCGCGGTTGCATCACATTCGACCGTATGAGAGGAGTTGTGCTTCGCGGCATAACTCAATTGAGGTGGTACCACGGGCAATACACAGGCTCGTCCTTATCAAGGACGAGTTTTTTTATGGCAATTTTTTCAGTGCTATGGTTCATCTAATCAGTAAAGGAGAACACGTATGGCAGAATCAGAAAAGTTTGTTGAAGAGATCGTTGACCAGGAAGATGATTTTTCTCTCTGGTATAACCAGGTTGTGCGTAAGGCAGAACTCGCCGACTATTCACCCGTGCGCGGCTGCATGATTATCCGCCCCTATGGCTACGCCATCTGGGAAAATTTGCAGCGATTGCTCGATGCCCGTTTCAAAGAGACCGGCGTCGTCAACGCCTACTTCCCCCTGCTCATCCCGCGCAGCTTTCTGGAGCGCGAGGCCGAGCATGTCAAGGGTTTCGCGCCGGAGGTTGCCTGGGTCACACGCGGTGGTGGCGAGGAACTAGAAGAGCCGCTGGCGATACGTCCTACCAGCGAAACCATCATCGGCCACACCTACGCCAGGTGGGTTCAAAGCTATCGCGATCTGCCCATCTTAATCAATCAATGGAATAACGTCATGCGCTGGGAGAAACGCACTATTCTCTTCCTGCGCACGGCAGAATTTCTCTGGCAGGAGGGTCACACCGCCCATCGTACCCTCGAAGAGGCCGAGGAACGGACGCTGCAAATGTTGGAGGTTTATCGGGCCTTTGCCGAGGAGGACGCCGCCATGCCCGTCATTGCCGGGCGCAAGAGCGAGAATGAGAAGTTTGCCGGCGCGCTGCGCACCTATAGCATCGAAGCCCTCATGGAAGATGGCAAGGCTTTGCAGGCGGGAACCAGCCATAACCTGGGCCACAACTTCGCCCGGAGCTTCGGCATTCAATTCCTGGATGCCGATGGGCAGCGCAGGCACTGCGCCACCACCAGCTGGGGCATGAGCACGCGCATGATCGGCGGCATCATCATGGTGCATGGCGATAAATCCGGCCTCATTCTGCCGCCCCGCCTCGCGCCTTACCAGGTCGTCATCGTCCCCATCTGGCGCAGCGATAGCGAAAAGTCAGCCGTCAGCGAAATGGTCGAGCGACTGGAAAAACTGCTCAAGGGTAAAGTCCGTTTCCATATCGATAGAAGCGAGAACACGCCCGGCTGGAAGTATAACGAATGGGAACTGCGCGGTGTGCCGGTACGCATGGAAGTCGGGCCGCGTGATGTGAAAAATGAGAGCGTCATGCTGGTGCGCCGCGACAATCGCGCCAAGGAATCGGTAAAGGTCGAAGCGCTGCAAACGCGCCTGCCTGAGCTGTTAGAGGAACTGCAAACCGCGCTCTTCCAACGCGCCGCCGAATTCCGCGACAAAAATACGCATTACACAGAAGACTATGAGGAGTTCAAACGCATCATCGCCGAGGACCGTGGTTTCGTGCGTGTGAAATGGGCCGAGGACAGCGAGGCAGAACTGGCTATCAAGGAAGAGACCAAAGCCACTCTGCGCGTTATCCCATTCGATCAGCCCGAAGGCGGCGTCAAGGGCCAAGCCATCTACACCGGCAAGCCCGCCACCTGCGAAGCGATTTTTGCGCGGGCCTATTAAGCGAGAACAACCATGATTACCTATAGCGATTTTGAAAAGGTCGATATTCGCGTCGGCAAGATAGTGCAGGTGGAGGACTTTCCGCAGGCCCGCAAACCTGCCTATAAACTGAGCATCGATTTTGGGCCGGAAATCGGTATCAAACGTTCATCGGCCCAGATCACTAACTATAGCAAAGAGGAATTAGTGGGAAAACTGGTCATGGGCGTCGTTAACTTCGCGCCCCGTCAGATCGGCCCATTTTTCTCGGAAGTCTTAACGCTCGGAGTTCCTGATGGCAATGGAAACGTCATTCTCTTAAGCCCGACAAGAGATGTTCCCCTGGGTGGGCGAATGTTTTAGGAGGAACCATCATGCGAGTAACGGAACTACTCTCGAAAACGCTGCGCGAAGCTCCACGCGACAGCGAAGGTGGCAACCAGGAGCTACTCGTGCGGGCAGGTTTTGTGCGCCAACTCACATCCGGCGTCTATACTTATCTGCCCCTCGGCTATCGCGTCCTGCGCAAGATCATGGAGATTGTGCGCGGAGAAATGGACCGCGTAGGCGCCCAGGAAGTGATTTTGCCCATCATTCAACCCCTGGATCTCTGGGAGAAGCGGCCTGCCAGTGATCGCCCCGGGCGCGCTGAAAAGATGGGCGATGTCCTCTTCAGGTTGAAAGATCGCAAGGGGCGCGATATGGTGCTGGCGCCGACGCACGAAGAGGTTGCGACATCCCTGGTATCCGAGTTTGTACGCAGCTACCGTGATCTGCCACAACTCATCTACCAGGTGAACGCCAAATTTCGCGACGAGCCCCGACCTCGTGGAGGCCTGCTCCGCAATCGAGAATTCATCATGAAGGACCTCTACAGCTTCGATGCCGATTTTGAGGGATTGGAACTCAGCTATCAGGCTATGTCCGAAGCATATCGTCGCGCCTTTACACGTTGTGGATTAGAGTTTATCGTTATAGAGGCTGACAGCGGTGCGATTGGCGGCAAGGATTCGCAGGAATTCATTGCCGTCACCGCCGCTGGTGAAGATGACGCCATACTATGCGACAAGTGTCAATATGCCGCGAACCGCGAGAAGGCCGAATTTGCACGCATCGAGCTGCCCAGAGAGCCGGAGGCAGCATTGGAGGAGGTTTATACACCGGGCGCTACTACAATCAGCGACCTGGCAAACTTCCTGCATATTCCAGAGGCGAAGACCATCAAAGCTGTCTGCTACGCCGCAGGTGGCAGGCTCGTGCTTGCTATTGTGCGCGGCGACCTGGAGATTAATGAAGTCAAACTGACCAACGTCCTCTACCGGGCCGGCATCAACGCCGCGGATTTACACCTGGCAACGCCGGAAGAGCTTGAGAGAGCGGGAATCGTCGCCGGCTATACCTCGCCCGTCGGGAAAAACGAACGCGTATTCATCATCGCCGATCCCTCACTGAAGATGGGCAACAACTTTGTCGCGGGGGCTAATCGCCTTGACTATCACGTCAAAAATGTGAACTATCCGCGAGATTTCCGCGTCGACGCCTGGGAAGATATCGCTTCCGCTTATGGGGGTGCGACCTGCGCGCGCTGTGGTGGGACGCTGCGCACCGTTCGGGGTACCGAGGTGGGACATATCTTCAAGATAGGGACGTTGTACAGTGACCTGTTCAATGTCACCTACCTGGACGCGGAGGGGGTAGCGCATCCAATTGTGATGGGAACTTACGACATGGGCATCGGGCGCGTCATGGCGGCCATAGTCGAACAATCTCACGACGAGAGAGGCATCATATGGCCAATTACCATCGCGCCCTACCAGGTCATGCTGGTCGGTCTCGATCTCGACAAAAAGGAAAATCTCATGGCCGCCGAGCATGTCTATAACTATGCGCTGGCGGCGGGCATCGAAATCCTCTATGACGATCGATCGGAGAGCGCGGGCGTCAAGCTTAAAGATGCCGACCTGATCGGTATACCAGTACGAGTAGTCGCCAGCAGCCGCTCGCTGGAAAACGGAGGCGTCGAAATCAAAATGCGCTGGCGTAATGAGACTCGCATCGTCTCCTTACAAGAATCAATTCTCGCTATCAAGGAGGAAATCTGGCGCGCGAGAGCCGCCATAAACGGTAGGGTATGATAGGTAGAGTGGAATCAGGGCGTACCCTGGCGGCCCCCCTCGACGAGCTTATCTATCATACTTCCCTGGAATAAAAAACAAATAGGATGATACCCGTCACTATCAGAATGATACCTAACCCTACCATGGCGAAGAGTAGGGCCGTGTTAGGTCCACCACCGTTCGTATTACCACCTGTCCCGTTTGATGGTGTAGATGTAGCAGTTGGCGTAGCTGTAGGCGTGGCCGCCGGCGATGGCGAGGGAGAGGGAGACGGGGATGGAGACGGAGATGGAGATGGGGATGGCGAGGGAGATGGGGATGGCGAGGGAGATGGCGAGGGAGATGGCGAGGGAGAAGGAGATGGCGAGGGAGAGGGAGATGGCGAGGGAGACGGCGAAGGCGTAGGTGAGCCTACAATTGGTGAACTGACTTCCTTGTTTTTATATTGAAAAGAGTCAGAACTGGTAGAGCCACTAGCATAGGTGCGCGGTATGAGTATGCCAACGAATGCCAGCAGGCAGAAGCTGCAGCATACCAGTAAAAAGAAACAGCGAAATATTTTAGGCAACATAAACAACCTCTCACATCACATAAAATTTGATTCTATACTACAAACGTTATGTCGCGGAGAGTTGTAACGTGTGGCTCATTGTCCCTGCTTGTTGCGCTGTCGAAATGCCTCATAAAGAGCAATGCTGCCAGCTACCGCCGCATTGAGCGAGTTGATCCGCCCGCGCATCGGCAGCTTCACCAGCAGGTCGCAGTGCTCGCGCACCAGCCGGCTGATACCTTTGCCCTCGTTGCCAACGACGAGCGCGACGGGAGCCGTCAGATCGGCCTGGTCATACCCAGTTTTGGCCTCTCCAACCAGCCCGATGACCCAGATATTCTGTTTCTTCAGGTAATCGATAGTGCGTGTAAGGTTGGTCTCCTGGGCAATGAGGAGATGTTCGGTCGCACCCGCCGAGCTTTTGACTACTGTGGCATTGATTTCAGCGGCATGATGTACGGGTAGAATGACTCCATGCACGCCAACCGCCTCCGCTGTGCGCAAGAGCGAGCCAAGGTTGTTGACATCTTGAATCGCATCCAGGATGAGCAGGAAAGGGGCCTCATTTTTGTTACGAGCATAGGCCAGAATCTCATCCAGATCGACATACTTACGCGCTTCGACGATTGCCAGGCAACCCTGGTGTACAGCTCCCTGGCTCAACTGATCGAGGCGCTGGCGTGGCACAATTTCGACAGGGATATGCCTGCGTTCAGTCTCTTGCAGGATAGCAGCGATAGGAGAACTTCCGCGCTGCCCCTCTGCCAGCAGAATGCGCTTGATCCGGCGCGACGAATGCAGTGTCTCTAAAACGGGGTTGCGCCCCCATACATATTCAGGCATCATCACTCCTTCTCTTTTCCCTGATATGCTCAATCACTTCACGAATTGCCTCAATCACCAGTTCGGGCTGCTGGATATGGATTATATGGCCGCTATTTTCGGCGATAATCAGCTTCCCCTGTGGTGAGAGTCTGGCCATCTCAGCCTGCATTTGCCGCCACGACTCCTCGGCCTTTTCTATCTCCCGTTCCAGCATCATGCCCTCGAACATATCGGGCTTGCCATGCGAAAGCACCACCAGCGGAAAGTCGAACCGCGTGCCGGCTGTCGCCGCCATTCTGACGCTCTCATGCATCCAGTTGCTCTCCTGGGCAGCCGCGAGTAATGTTTTACGCAGGATTCCGGCCACCACCATTGGCTGCAGCGCCGCCGGCAAACCTCGCGCGAAATCCAGCGCCGCGTCTACTCCTCGCAGCCGTATATAGAAACGAATCAGACCGGCCCGGTTGATGAGCGATAAAAGACGAAATTTGATCCGATTCGCGAGAATAATGATAAATTGCTCCAGCCATGAATAAAGGGAGCAAGGATAAGGCGCATCCGGTGAAGGAATACCCTATCCCTGCTCTGATACCTTGAGTTCGCATGAGAAAGTCTGACCGTCTAACTTCTTGTTCCTGAGTGATGTGTATACGTATAGCATCTATCACTGAAGCGAACAAGTCAAGAGCAAGGTATCCCTCTGTTTTCAATATGCCGCGCCCGTGGATGCCATCCCTAAAATCTAGACACGAGCCTTAGAGGAGGCTCTGTCTTCAATCTTTGTTGCCTGCGAGTGGCCCGTGCTTTCAGTTAATCCTACCCATCGCCAGGCGGCGCGCAGGGGAGCAGGCGCCCACCAGTTCCATTGTCCGAGCAGGCGCATCGTCGCCGGTACCAGCAGCATACGCACCAGTGTCGCGTCCATAATCACCGCGATAGCCAGTCCAATGCCGATCTCCTGCACAAAGATGATCCTGGAAGTTCCAAATGCCCCTAAGACGACCGCCAGGAGCGCCGCCGCGCTCGTGATGAGCCAGCCGGTGCGCTGCATGCCAGAGGCGATGGCGGCTCGATTGTCGCCGGTCGCGTCGAAGCGCTCCTTAATGCGGCTGAGCAAAAAGACTTCGTAGTCCATCGAGAGGCCAAAGGCGATGGCGAAGATCAGAATCGGCTGTGTCGAATCAAGGCTGCCGAGTGACTGGAAGTGCAACAGGTTTTCCAGGTGCCCATCCTGGAAAATCCAGACCAGCGCGCCAAAAGTGGCCGAAAGCGACAACACATTCAAGATGATGGCCTTGATAGGCATCAGTATAGAGCCGGTCATTAAGAAGAGCAGTACAAAGACAGCGATGGCGATTACTGCCAGCGCATAGGGAAGCGTTGCGCCCAGGCTGGCAATCTGATCCATCTGTTGGGCAGTGACTCCGGTGACCAGCGGCACAAATCCTGCCGGCGTTTTGATGGCGCGCACCTGGCTCACGATATCTTCTGCTGCCTGGGACCGTTCAGCCGGTTGCATAGCTACGGTGAGCTGCGTCGTATCTCCATTCGCCAGTTGAGATGCCACTGCCGCCAGTTGCGGATTAGCTGCCGTGTGCGCATAGAGTTGCTGGTAATCGGCAAGCGAAAGAGATGGATCGACGCTAACAAGGCTCTGTATGTGAATCACCCCCGGAATGCCTGCAATTGCGTGCACATAGGCGTTCAGACTTGTCAGGTTCGTGGCAGAAAGAGCATTACCAGGAGTGTTGACGGCAATCTCAAGCTGCGATGATCCCTCCTGGGCAAAATCCTGTGATAGCCGGTCTGAGACTATGCGAGCAGGTTGGTCGGGCGCGAGTACGGTTACACCTGGAGTCGCGAACGAGGCATGTAAAAAGGGTGTGCCAAGCAGCACAAGGATAGCGACGACAACCAGGGCGACCGGAATGGGCCAGCGCATCACAGCCTGCGAGAGCCGGTACCAGGCTCCATGAGCTTCACCGGAACTGCTGGAGCTCTTTGATGTTCTGCGACGAAACAATCCCTGAATCGAGAGGCCATTGACGCGCTTTCCAAGAAGCGCCAGCACCGCGGGTAAGATGGTCAGCGCGGCCAACAGCGCAACCAGCGTCGCCGCGATAGAACCCATAGCCATGCTGCGCAGGAAGAATTCAGGGAAGAGTAGCAGGCTCAAAAGGCTTGTACTGACCGTCAAACCTGAAAACAGGATAGTACGTCCCGCAGTCGCCATCGTTCGTTGTATCGCGCCGCGTACATCGTTTTCGTCTGCTTGCAGCTCCTCTCGGAAGCGCGTGACAATGAAGAGCGAGTAGTCGATGGCCAGTCCCAGGCCCAGCATCGTGACCACCTGGATGGCAAAGATCGAGACATCCGTCAAGCCTGCCAGGACACGCAAGACGGCGAATGCCCCTAGAATAGCTACTCCCCCAATCAGAAGCGGCAGCGCAGCCGCGACCAGCCCACTAAAGACGATGAGCAGCAAAATGACCACGATAGGCAACGTAATCATCTCGGCGCGCTCAAGATCAGCGCTCGTCTGCGTATTGATCGCCACACTGACCGGAACATTCCCGCCGACCAGCGTTTGTAACTCCGGCGAGCTAATCAGCGGCGCAATGGCCTTGTACTCTTTCTCCTTCGTGGATTCGTCCTGCGATGCCAGGTGGACAATGGCGAACGTCTCGTGGCCATTGCGGGAGAGAAAACTCGCATTATGTGTTGAATAGTAAGAAGTAATCGAAGTGACCTCTGACCTCGCTTTTAGTGCCGCGAGCAACTGTGTCGCGGCATCCGTAAAAGCCGGGTCAGTTGCACGCAGCGTAGGACTGCTCATGAGGATAATAACATCAGCCGACGAGTTGGGAAACTTCGTGTTCAGCACATTCTGCGCTCTCGACGACTCACTGGCCGGGTCGACGAATCCTCCGGTTTTCAGGGAACCGAAGACGCCAAAACCATAGATGGCCGCTGCCGCAACAAGCAGCAGAGCGATAGTGAGCACGGTCCAGCGCGCGCGATAAAATGTGCCGCCAAGTCTTGTTAGCATGTTCCTGACCTTTCTGAATGAAGTTCATTCATTACACTAAAAAACGAACAAATTCATACTTGTTTTTGAATTGGCTCCTGGTGTATAGAGTGGCGTTCTGTTCGCTTCAAGTGAATGAAGTTCATTCATCACGCCGCATACATTTTACAATACGATAAAAATTGGTTCGGGTTGCAAAAATTTTTATTGGCTCGATTGCTCGGATTCGACGATCAAGGATGGCCCAAAAAAAAGGCGCTCGACAACCTCGATGGTACGTTCGCGGTAGAGTTCCTCGTTTTCGCCGTGCTCAATACAGTAGCACTCGTAAAGCACGGAATGAACCATTCCGAACAGGATTTTGGCGTACATTTCTGTATCGAAAGGCGCCAGTTGACCTTGCTCGATAGCCTGCCGTAGGAAAGCATCGAGCGCCTTTGTAATCGATCCCTCAGCGAGCTTATGCTGCCAGATTTCCTCAGCCGACTGCACATCGACCTGGAAGAGCGGCATCAATTCCCTATTATCATGGCAAATGCGGAATGAGGCCTCAATGACGGCGCGCGGCACCTGTCTGATTGGTAAAGCAAGAATAGCAGGGTCTTGCAGAACCGTGGCAATCGCTTCTACCCAGTCGATGGAGACACTATTATAAATTTCGTGTTTGTTATGAAAATAGAGATAGACCGTACCCACGGCCATACCTGCCGCTCGTGCGATATCGGCAATCGTGGTATTCTCGTATCCTTGCCTGGCGAACAACTCCGCTGCTGCATCAAGGATAGCGCGGCGCTTCGTGCGTGTGTCTTCTCTCGTAGTCTCCGGCATAAGTCCTCTTAAAGATGCTGAATGAACGTCATTCATTTTATACCATGAACGGGAGAGAAAGTCAAGGGCCTTTAGCTTATTACACGGCGATGAAAAAGCCGGACTGAAGTGCCAAACAGCAGGCCGATGGCGGCTCCGACCGGGGCGACCAGCGCCATCAGACCAATCAGGACCCCTATCAGGTCGGCGCGTACCTGGAAGGCGCTGCCCAGAATCAAGTAGGCCAGAGGAAAGATGAACGCTCCGCCTGTGAGCGCGCGCAGCGTGGCCAGCAAGACCTTCTCGATGGCTACCAGCTCAATTGGAAGTAGCGCTAGCAAAGCGGTCATCAATCTCGCGAAAGACGTTCAGGTCGCGGGCAGGTCAACCGCTGGCCCTTGCAGGGCCGTCAGGAATACAGTCAGTGCTACGACACCTGGAAGCAGGACGATTGAAAAGTTCGCGTTGGCCGCTCCAATCGTTGAGAGCACTTTGCCGAATACGAACAGGAAAAAGAGCGGCTGGATCAATGTTTGCAGTAAAAAGACGAGCATTTCTCGCAGCATTATGAGCAGGTCGCGGCTGACGATTGCCAGAAAAGCAGTCAGTGAGGCGCTGGCGTTGCTGCGTGCTTGAAATGTATGGCGTTGGGCAGAAGGTATAGAAGTACTCATAAGCGTAGTTGCCTTTCTATCAGGTAAATGGAAACGTCTTCCGGGCTCGGTCACATAAAGAGAAGATCGAGCAATTAGCCTTTATCCAGGATCGCTATCGTTTGTTTCTCACCGGCTAATTAATCAACTCTTTTGCAAAGAAGCGCAGCATATCCAGATTCAAGACATCGGAGAAGCGGAGGATGATTTCCTGAATGCCAGCCTCCTCCAACTCGCTCAGGCGTTTGCGCAGCGTGGCCGGGCCACCAATCTGATTGGGAGCAGATAAAGGATGAAGTGATGAAGCAGGCGGTGTTTCGAAAATTCGAGACCCATGCCAATATACGGGCAGTGTCGTTATCAACGGGGGATGAGTTGCTCGTCGAGAATGCACCGAAAGATTATTACTGGGGGTGTGGGAAGGATGGAAGTGGAAAAAACCGGTTGGGACAGATTTTAATGGAAGTACGAACTATCTTACGCAATTCTATGAAGCCAACTCAAATGAGATGAGATCTCTCATAGGTCTTTGAGCAGTACCTCTACGACGCGACCGGCAATCGCATCCTGCGCTGTTCGACCACCAGCAACGGCACCACCATCATCGTCTACCCGTTTGGCCTCGAAGAACACCAATACAGCGGCAGCGGTACCAACCAGTCCAACACCTCTTATTATTTCCTGGGCAGCCGTCTGATTGGCGATCTGGACGCTAACAACACCTCCTTTTTGCTCACCGATGCGCTGGGCAGTATCCTCTCCGACATTAGCTGGTCAGCAGGCGGAGCTTCGGTGCAAGGCAACCAGCTCTTTGGCCCCTATGGCAACGGGCGCTACTATGTAGGCAACCTCAACATCGCCAAGGGCTTCATTGGGCAGTACAATGATGGGCTGACGGGGGTGGACTACTACGACTCACCATCAATCGGAGCGAACAATCCAAACAGTTCGCGTACCGGCGCGAAGCTTCTGCGGTGTATTGGAGTAGCGCCATATTCGCGCAGCGCTGCCAGGTGAGCCTTGGTGCCATATCCTTTGTGCTGAGCGAAGCCATACTCAGGATATTGTTCGTGAAGCTGGCACATGATCCTGTCGCGTGTGACCTTGGCGATCACCGATGCTGCCGCGATGGAGAGGCACAATGCGTCACCATGAATGATGGACCGCTGCGGAAGCGGAACGCCGGGTAAGAGCAGCGCATCCAGGAGCAGCGCCTGGGGTGCAGGAGATAATTGTGCCAGCGCAGTACGCATGGTGATCTTCGTGGCCTGCAAAATATTGTGCTCGTCGATCAGCTCGACAGAGCCGATGCCTATGCCGACCGTGAGGGCATGCTGCATAATAATTTCATATAGTCGAGAACGGTCAGGAGCGGTTAATTGTTTGGAGTCGCGTGTACCGGCAAAGAGAGAAAGACAACCCTTCTCCAGTGGTAAAATAACAGCGGCAGCTACAACAGGTCCGGCAAGACAACCGCGGCCTGCTTCATCGAGTCCGGCGATAAAAGAACAGCCCTGAGCAAACAGGGCCATTTCTTCATCGAGCGTGGGTTCTTGTCGACTATTCTTCGGTATTCTCACTGCTGGTATCTGGTGCGACGGTTTTGGAAGCGCGAGCTGCCTCTTTAGCTGCAATCTCTTTACTCGTCTTAGGGCGCAGTTCCTTTAAGCGCGCAGCCTTACCTGTCAGGCCACGCAGGTAGTAGAGCTGCTTGCGGCGCACGCGGGCATGGCGAATTATCTCGATCTTCTCGATACGTGGAGAATTGAGGAGAAACGTGCGTTCGACACCCACGCCATGCGTGATGCGACGAACGGTAAAATTGCGGTTCACGCCGCCACCCCGCAGGCGCATCACAACGCCCTCAAACGGCTGCAAGCGTTCGCGGTTTCCTTCAACGACCTTCACTTGCAGGCGTACCGTATCGCCTGATTGAATCTCTGGTATATCTTTACGCAACTGGGCGCTTTCAACCGCGGCCAGCAGCGCGGGTCCGGCAGACTTCGTTACTGCTTGTTTGTCGGCCATCCTTCACAACCTCCTGTGCGCGTCATGCTCAGCGGGCATAGATAGAAGTAGCAAGTTCACTTCGATCCGTGGTGAAGCGGAGCCTTCTGCGCAAAAACCTATGAATTGATGCTATTGAGCTGCTTCATCAGGCGCGATTTGCGGCGAGCAGCGTTATTACGATGAATGACGCCCTTTTTGGCGGCGCGGTCCAACTCGCTCACGGCGGCCCGTACAGCAGCTTCGGCATTCGCATCTGCGTCATTGATAGCCTGGCGAGCTTTTGTAATACGTGTCTTTACAAGTGATTTGATGCTGCGATTGTGCAAGCGGCGCTTTTGCTCCTGGCGCATGCGCTTTTCCGCAGACGGGTTATTGGGCATGTAAGTACTAATCCTTCCCGAAACATCTGCCCCTCTCATGGGCGAAATCCAAAAACCGTCTATATCAGGGGCGACCGCCATGCAGAGTGCGGATTCACCCGGCACGTGGCCGCTCCGTCATATGAGTGCCCATGGATTATAGCAGAAAGGCTACGAATATGTCAAACAAACAATTACTACTGCTGACGTTTTGATATAAGGATCAGGGACTAATGCCAAAGCGCAGGAGAATGTCCTGGCGAGAGCCGAGCGGAGAGGGAAGGCGTTGGAGGCGTAAACCGCTCAGCACAGCGAGTTCGGCCAGATGAAAAATGCCATAGGCCGCCCCCACAAA